>NZ_JAGKJJ010000025.1 GCF_020329505.1 Bradyrhizobium semiaridum | reverse complement strand
GGTCGGGCGATGGATCATGGAATGGAAATGTGATGAGTGCCAGTTCAGTGAACCGCCGGCGTATCCTCAGCCTCTGGCTGCCACGCCTGCCCATCGACCGCATCAAGCGCAAGCTCGCGCAGTCCGTCTCGCGAGTTGACGCTCGGGAGGTGGCAGGGCTCCCTCCCCCGCAAGCGGGAGAGGGAGCCCTGCCACCTCCCGAGCGTCAACTCGCGAGACGGACTGCGCGAGCTTGCGCTTGATGCGGTCGATGGGCAGGCGTGGCAGCCAGAGGCTGAGGATACGCCGGCGGTTCACTGAACTGGCACTCATCACATTTCCATTCCATGATCCATCGCCCGACCGGGCCATGACGGTTGCGCACGAGTTCGGCGTCGAAGCGCGGCGCGCCAAAGGAGCTCGCCGCGCTGCCCGGCGGCGAATGCGCCGCGCGCACGATCCAGCGTGTCTCGGCGGTCGAGGGGATCGGCGTAGCCGCGATCCGCAGCAGCAGCGCTGACACGCCGGCGGCTTGCGCGGCGAGAGTCAATTTACGGCTGGCGACGAGATCGAGCTGGCGGACATTGCCCCAGACCTCCAGCACGACGGCACCGAGCGCATCGCAGGCGAGCGCGTCGGCGGCGGTGCGCAAGGCGGCATCGACATCGGCGGCGCGCACGGTGACCAAGAGGCGCGGATCGAGGCCGAGCTCGCAGAGCCCGTTCATCGACAGCGCGCCGTTTTCGCGCTCTGAAAAATCCTGCCGCACCCACACCAGCGGCTTGCGCGGCGACAGCCGTCCGGCAAGGCCCGCGATGAAGCCGGTCGCAGCTCCTGCCTGATGGCCGCCGTCGGCGAACACCTCGTGCAGCGCGGCCGGCGCCAGTCCGCCGCGCAGCATCAGGTCAGCACCGGCGTGACCGAGCGCGATGCGGTTCGGCAAACCCGTATCCATCCCCGCATCCATGGGCGCCTCGATGCGCGCGATGCTGCCGCGCAGGGACGCAAGCGTGCTCATGCGTGCGCCGTTCATATGCGCCACTCCTTCCAACCAAAAATTTGAGGCCGTCACTGCTTCGAACAGAGAACCAGGGACTGGCTCATTTGTTCATGATATGTTCTAATATAAAGCTAACAGGACCGGCAGAGTCAATCGGGTTGGTGGGCTCTTCGATTCATCAGCGGAATCAAGGGGATTTGGCAGCAGCCCGAACGGGCGCGGCGCTCCCGCCGCGATCGGCGCACACGGACCCGAAGAATGGCGGCAGACGGATACGGAGCAGATCGCATGCACATCATCAGGCTCGACAACGACACCGATTTCGAAGGCTGGCGCAAGGCCGCGCGGCGGCTGGCGCTGAACGGCGTCAAGCCGGCCGATGTCACGTGGACGGTGCGCGGTGGGACCGAATTGTCCGCAGCCTCCGGTGTCGACGATCTGCCCGATGCACCGCACGCATTCAACGTGCCGGCCACATTCGTCGAGCTGACGAAGGCCGCGATCCTGCATCGAAACGGCGAACGCTTCGCCCTGCTCTATCGCCTGCTATGGCGGCTGCGCAGCCATCACGATCTGGCGGGCGACTCCGATATCGCCGAGGCCAACGCGATGGCGCGCGCGGTCTATCGCGACATGGACCGGATGATCGCGCAGGTCCGCTTCCGCGAGATCGGCCGCGAGCGGAACGCGCATTATGTCGCCTGGTTCGAGCCCGAGCATCACGTCGTCGAAGCCGCCGCGCCGTTCTTCGCCAACCGCTTCGCCGACATGCCATGGTCGATCCTGACGCCCGACCTCTGCGCGCATTGGGATGGGCATGCGGTCTCGATCACGTCAGGCATCGACAAGTCCGAAGTGCCGAACGAGGACCGGCTCGAGGAAGCCTGGCGCCGTCACACCAGCGGCCTGTTCGATCCCGCGCGGCTGAAATTGATGGAGATGCCGCAAGCCTATTGGAGGAACCTGCCCGACGACTCGATCATTAAGCCCCTGATCGAAGACGCGATGCGGATGACGAGCGGCCCTTTCATCGCCAACAAAGCGAGCGAACCGCACCAGCCGCAGCAACCGCAGGATCGGCCGATGGCACGCAAGACAACCGGCGACAGCATCGCCGCACTGCGCGAGGACGCCGCCGGCTGCCGCGCTTGTCCGCTGTGGAAGAACGCAACGCAGACTGTGTTCGGCGAAGGTCCGCAAACCGCATCGATCATGCTGGTCGGCGAGCAGCCCGGCGACAAAGAGGATCTCGCCGGCAAGCCGTTCGTCGGCCCAGCCGGGCTGATGCTCGATCGCGCGCTCGACGAAGCCGGCATCGACCGTGGCAAGGTCTATGTCACCAATGCAGTCAAGCATTTCAAATTCGTGCCGCGCGGCAAGGTCAGGTTGCATCAGAAGCCGGCGACGCCGGAGATCCGTGCCTGCCGGCAGTGGTACGAGCGGGAACTCGCCGCGATCAAACCCGATCTCGTGGTGGCGCTCGGCGCTACCGCAGCGCAAAGCGTGCTTGGCAAGATCACGCCGATCAACCGGAACCGCGGCCATCTGATCGAGCACGACGGAACCAAGGTGCTCGTCACCGTGCATCCGTCCTATCTGCTACGGCTGCCGGATCGGGAGGCCAAGACGCTGGAATATCAGCGCTTTGTCAACGATCTGAAAATCGCCGCCGGCTGGCTGCGGCGCTCCGCCCGCGCCGCCTGACTGTCCCGCATTGTCCATGGAACCACACATAGGCGTGAGATTGTTGAGAATATTTATAAAGGCCTACAACCTTTAATTGATCTGTGATAGGGTATTATATCCGAGACTCCTTGGGCGTCATGTTCACGCCATGACGTACCCTGAGGTCGGCGCGCTGCACGGTTCGCTAGCCCCAATCGTGCAGCGCGCGGCCTCGCTCCGGCTCCCACCAAGCGCTTCACTGCCGACAGCTTTCCTCTCCCGATGACGTTCGCCAAAACTCGGGCGTCCGGCGGCTCGGGCATGCTGCTGCTCACGCGCCTCATGGTTTGCACGCGGTTGCACAAGGATGATCGCGCACAATCGACGATGTCCGCGGCCGCCGCAGTATTAGAACGATTCCAAACAGAAGCCCAAAATATCTGCACAGAATTGCAGCGCCTCTCCGCTCTGTTGCCACAGTCGTTCGGGCGAACAGTTGCGACTGTCATTCAACCTTCAACTCCCTGAGCCACAACTGGGTCTCTCATTGTAGACGAGGGGCGTCAGAATGACCGACATCACACTCAATTCATCGATGGCCGAGGGAGCGCCGATTCAGCCGGCGTCGCGGCCCAATCTCGACAAGGGCTTCAACCCGCTCACCATGATCCTTTTCTTCGGCATCCTTGCCGCGGGACTGCTGTACGTCGCCTACAGCATCTACTCGGACGTCGATGCCACCGGCACCAAGGTCACGACCTACCTGCCTTACATCCTGCTGTTCATTGCCCTGCTGATCGCGCTCGGCTTCGAGTTCGTCAACGGCTTCCACGACACCGCCAACGCGGTCGCCACCGTGATCTACACCCACTCGCTGCCGGCGGAAGCCGCGGTGATGTGGTCCGGCCTGTGGAACTTCCTCGGCGTCTTGACCTCGACCGGCGCGGTCGCGTTCGGCATCGTCTCGCTGCTGCCGGTGGAGTTGATTTTGCAGGTCGGCTCCAGCGCCGGCTTCGCCATGGTGTTCGCGCTCCTGATCGCCGCGATCCTGTGGAATCTCGGCACCTGGTATTTCGGCCTGCCGGCCTCCTCCTCGCACACGCTGATCGGCTCGATCATCGGCGTCGGCGTCGCCAACGCGATGCTGCGCGGCCGCGACGGCACCTCGGGCGTGGACTGGGGCAAGGCCACCGAGATCGGCTATGCGCTGCTGCTCTCGCCGCTGGTCGGCTTCATCTGCGCCGCCGTGCTGCTGCTGCTGCTCAAGATGATCATCAGGAACCCGGCGCTGTATGCCGCCCCCGAGGGCCACAAGGCGCCGCCGCTCTGGATCCGCGGCCTGCTGATCCTGACCTGCACCGGCGTCAGCTTCGCCCACGGATCGAATGACGGCCAGAAGGGCATGGGCCTGATCATGCTGATCCTGATCGGCACCGTGCCGACCGCCTACGCGCTGAACCGCGCGCTGCCGGAGAGCCAGGTGGCGAAATTCCAGCAGACCTCGGAGGCCGCCTCCAAGGTGATCGCGGCCAAGGGCGCCGGCCACAATATCATCGGCGATCCCCGTCCCGCGGTGACGCAGTACGTCTCCTCGCACCACATCAGCGAAGGCACCTATCCGTCGCTGTCGGTGCTGGTGAAGGATGTCGGCGAGCAGGTGCAGAAGTACGGCTCGCTCAACAGGGTGCCCGCGGAAGCCGTCGGCAACACCCGTAACGACATGTACCTGACTTCGGAAGCGATCCGCTTCCTGATGAAGGACAAGGAAAACGACCTCAACAAGGAAGAGGTCGCGACCCTGAACGCCTACAAGGCCTCGCTCGACAGCGCCACAAAGTTCATCCCGACCTGGGTTAAGGTGGCGGTCGCGATCGCGCTCGGCCTCGGCACCATGATCGGCTGGAAGCGCATCGTCATCACGGTCGGCGAGAAGATCGGCAAGACCCACCTGACCTACGCGCAGGGCGCCTCGGCCGAGCTGGTTGCCGCCGCCACCATCGGCGCCGCCGACACGTTCGGCCTGCCGGTCTCGACCACCCACGTGCTGTCGTCCGGCGTCGCCGGCACCATGGCGGCCAACGGCTCCGGCCTGCAGCTCGCCACCATCAGAAACCTGCTGATGGCCTGGGTCCTGACCCTGCCCGCCGCGATCCTGCTCTCGGGCGTGCTCTATGTGATCTTCGCGCGGGCGTTCTGATCCGCACGAGCCGTAGCGGCTCACACACAAAGGCCCGCGCCGACCGCGCGGGCCTTTTTGTTTTGGTAATTGCTATCTCACCCGTCATTGCGAGGCGCGAAGCGACGAAACAATCCATATCTCCGCAAGTGGCACGATGGATTGCTTCGCTTCGCTCGCAATGACGGCGGTGCTCACGCTGCCAACGCGGTCTCCACGATCTTCACGAAATACGAGGTGCCGTAGACGATCGCCTCGTCGTTGAAATTGTAGGCGGGGTGATGCAGGCCGGCGCTGTCGCCGTTGCCGCAGAAGATGAAGGCGCCGGGGCGCGCTTCCAGCATGTAGGAGAAATCCTCGCCGCCCATCAGCGGCGGCATCTCGTGCACATTGGATTCGCCCGCGACCTCCCGGGCGATGCGGCTGGCGAATTCGGTCTGCGCGCGGTGATTGACCGTGACGGGATAGCCGCGCTTGTAGTTGAGCTCGATCTTGGCGCCGGTCAGCGTGGCGACGCCCTTGACCACTTCGCCGATCCGCTTCTCGACCAGCTGGCGGACTTCCGGGGTCAGGGTGCGGACGGTGCCGCGCAGCTCGGCGGTCTGCGGGATCACGTTGCGGGCGTTGCCGGCGTGGAATTCGCAGATCGAGACCACGGCGGACTCGAGCGGATCGACGCTGCGCGACACCACCGACTGCAGCGCCGTGATCAGCTGCGCGCCGACCATCACCGAGTCGATGCATTTGTGCGGACGCGCGGCGTGACCGCCGAGCCCCTCGATGCTGATATTGACCTCGTCGGTCGACGCCATGATCGGGCCCGGCCGGATCGCGAACGAGCCGATCGGGATGCCCGGGCCGTTGTGCATGCCGTAGACCTGCTCGATGCCGAAGCGGTCCATCAACCCGTCCTTGATCATGGCGGCGGCGCCCGCGCCGCCCTCCTCGGCGGGCTGGAAGATCACCACCGCGGTGCCGGCAAAGTTGCGCGTCTCGGCGAGATAGCGCGCCGCGCCGAGCAGCATCGCGGTGTGGCCGTCATGGCCGCAGGCGTGCATCTTGCCGGGCGTCTTGGAGGCATATGGCAGGTTGGTCTCTTCCTGGATCGGCAGCGCATCCATGTCGGCGCGCAGGCCGATCACCTTGAGCTCGCCGTCGCCGGCCGGCTTGCTGCCCTTGATCACCCCGACCACCCCGGTCTTGCCGAGGCCGGTCACGACCTCGTCGCAGCCGAACTCCTTCAGCCTGTCAGCCACGAATGATGCAGTGCGGTGGACGTCGTAGAGCAGTTCGGGATTTTCATGGATGTCGCGGCGCCAGGCCTGAATGTCGGGTTGCAGATCGGCGACGCGATTGACGATGGGCATGAGAGTTCTGGCCTCGAAGGTTGGACTGCTGGTGCCTGTCTAGCATGCAAGAGCCGGTCCACCCAACAGGTGCGGGCATGCCCTCCGGCCGGGGCCTGCATGACCGAAATGCGCGGCGTCTGCTACAGTCCATCAGACCAAAGCCTAATGGTGCGGGAAACACGGCGCGCGGATACTCGCAGAAGTTTCCGCGTCGAAATCTTCCCGCTCAAGAAAATAGGGACGGCAGCATGACGCCGGATCAAGCGGTGTTGTTTTCCACCATCATCCTGCTGGTGCCGATGGGCTATTTCCTGCTCGCCGCGCCGGCCTTCCTGCTCGTGAAGCTCGACGTCCCGCCCGTCACCCGGCTACTGCGCGGCATGTTCAATGCCTATTTCCTCGTGCTGACCGGCTCCGGCGTGATCGGGACGCTCGCCTTTGCGGCGGCGGGCCGGTTCGTCGTCGCCCTCTTCATCGCCTTGATCGCGGCGTTCGCGGTGCTGGGGCGGCGCTGGTTCTTGGCGCGGATGGACGCCGAGACCGATGCCAGGGACGCCGGCGATCCCGGCGCGGTGCGGCGGCTGCGCCAGCTGCATTGGAGCGGCATGCTGTGCAATGCAGTTCAGGTCTTTGCCCTGGTCGGCAGCATTCCCTACATGGCGCCGCCGGCCTGATCATCCTGCGCGACCGGTCCCTCAGCGCTACAGCGCGTCCGTGCACGAGCGCCTGACTGCGATGAGATTGGGTCGAACCGTCATCGCACCCTCGCCTTCCGTTTGAGCATGATCCTCTTCTTGGGACCGCTTTGCACTTCGGGTCGTGCCTAACTCAACGTGAGCATCTGGCTGCGGATCTCCTGCGCGGTTCGGCGCAGCGGCAGCAGAAATTTCTTGCGCGCCCCGGCCTCGCTGACAGTGCCTGAAATGGTATTGACGCTGAGCGCCGCGACCACGGCGCCGGCGGGATCGCGCAGCGGCACCGCGATGCCGCAGATCGCGGGATCGAGTTCACCGTCGACCCAGGCATAGCCCTCGCTGTCGGCCCGCGCCAGCAGTTCGCCGAGGCGCGCCGGATCAGTGACCGTGCGCGGCGTGACCGGCTTGAAAGCGCCGTTTGCAAGATAGGCGTCGCGGGTGGCGGGCGGCAGGGCCGCGAGCAGCACGCGGCCGAGCGACACCAGGTGCGCCGGCAGACGGCTGCCGACGCCGAGATTGGCGGAGAGGATGCGGCGCGCCGGCAGCCGCAGCGCGTAGACGATCTCGTCCTCGTCAAGCACCGCCATTGCGCAGGACTCGCCGATCTCGTTGCGCAGATTTTCCAGTGCCCGCTGCGCATGCGCCCAGTAGGGCAGCGCGTTGAGATAGGACAGGCCGAGCCCGAGCGCACGCGGCCGCAGGCTGAAATAGCGTCCGTCCGAGGCGCAATATTTCAGCGCCACCAGCGTCGCCAGGATGCGGCGCGCGGTGGCCCGGTTGAGGCCGGCGATGTCGGCGGTCTCCGCAAGCGTGTGCCGTCCCGGCGGACTGCCGAGCGCCTCGATGATCGAGAAGCCGCGCGCGATCGCACGGACGAAGCCGTCACTCTCTTTGCTCATGGGCTGATCTTCTTGCCCCGCCTCATTTTGCTCATGACATCGCCTTGGGCATGGCGGCCTGCGCATGACGCGGCCCTGCGCGCTTGCCAGGGACTTTCGACCGAGCTAGCGTGGTTCATACAGCGAATTAATTGTTCGCCTGGCGAACTCAATAGCAGGAGGATCCATGATGGCGCAAGCAGAAAATTCTGCCGCCGCACCGTTCGAAACCGACTTCTGGAAGGACGCGAAGCTGCGCAAGGTGTGGGACGAGATCATTCCCGGCGAGCCCCGCAAGACGCTGCCCTACAAGCTGACGCAAGAGGCAATCACGCTGTATTGCCGCGCGGTCGGCGAAACCAATCCGCTCTATCTGGACGAGGCGGCGGCGAAGGCGGGGCCGTATGGAGGGCTGATCGCACCGCCGGCGATCCATATCCTCCTGATGTTCGCCTGCACGCCGGCGGACGACTGGATGCGCTCGCCCGGCACAGTCAATGCCGGGCAGTCCTGGAGCTACAACATCCCTGCCCGGCCCGGCGATACCATCACGCTGCAGGCCCGCGCCCTCGACAAGTTCATCAAGCGCGAGCGGCTGTTCGTGGTGCACGACAACGTCTTCTTCAACCAGCATGGCGACGTGATCTGCTCCGGTCGCGGCCAGACCATCCGCCCGATGTAGGGAGGCGCACGATGACTTCAGCCAATTTCGAATCTCTCAAGGCCGGCGACACCATCGAGGGGCCCGCATTCGCCGTCTCGCGCGAATCCATCCGCCTGTTCTGCGACGCATCGCTTGACTACAACCCGCTGCATCTTGACGACGACTACATGAAGGGCGATTTCGGCAAGACCAATTTCGGCGGCATCATCATGCATGGCATGAACAACTTCGGCCTGATCACGCGCATGCTGACCGACTGGGCGGCGCCCGCGGGCGCGATCCACCGCCGGCTGGAGACGCGCTGGCTGAAACCGGTGAAACCCGGCGACACGATCCGCCCGGCCGGCACCATCAAGGCCAAGCAGGTCACCGCAAAATCGCGCTGGGTCGTGGTCGACGTCGCCGTGCAGAACCAGCGCGGCGAAACCGTCGCCGCCGGCGAAGCGATGCTGGAATTTCCGACAAGCTAGCGCAGATCGCGCAATTCGCGGGCTCCCCTTCGCCTCTCCCCGCCTGCGGGGAGAGGCCGGAACGCATCGTTAGATGCGTTCCGGGTGAGGGGGAGCCTCCACGAGTGCAGCCCTCTCCGTTGATGCGGAGACGGCCCCTCACCCCAACCCTCTCCCCGTAAGAACGGGGCGAGCGAGTTCACCGTCTTTGCGGCTACTAACAATTCAAAAAACATTCGAGGGAGGTTTCAATGCACGATACCGCCGATGCGCGGCTCTATCGACGGATCGCCTGGCGACTGATCCCGTTCCTGCTGGCGTGCTATACGATCGCGATCATCGACCGCTTCAACATCGGCTTCGCCAAGCTGCAGTTCCTAAAGGATCTCAACCTCGACGATGCGGTGTTCGGGCTCGCGGCCGGCGTCTTCTCCATCGGCTATGTTGCGCTCGAGGTGCCGAGCAATCTCCTGCTGGTTAGGATCGGCGTCCGCAAGACGCTGCTGCGGATCATGGTGCTGTGGGGCGCGGTCACGGTGCTGCTCGCGCTCGTGCAGAACCAGTACCACCTCTACCTCCTGCGCTTCCTGCTCGGCGCGGCCGAAGGCGGCTTCTTTCCCGGCATCCTGTATTATCTGACGCTCTGGTTCCCCGACCGCGTGCGCGGCCGCATGACCAGCCTGTTCGTGATGGCCGTGCCACTCGGTGGCATCATCGCAGGTCCGTTGTCGGGCCTCATCATGGACCACATGCAGGGCGTCCATGGCCTGCACGGATGGCAGTGGCTGTTCATCATCGAAGGCGGTCCGGCGGTCCTGCTCGGTATCGCCGCCTATCTCTATCTGTCCGACGGACCGCAGGCCGCAGCATGGCTGAGCGCCGAGGAGCAGCGGCAGGTCGCGAACGATCTCGCGCGCGATCGCGCCAGCGCACCCGGCACCACGCGCAGCTTCGCCGCGGCCCTGCGCGAGCCGCGCGTCTACCTGTTGTCGTTCATCTACTTCGCATTTTTCTGCTCGCTCAATACCATCCTGTTGTGGACCCCGACGCTGCTCAAGCGGGTCGGCGTGGCGACGGCGACCGAGATCGGCTGGCTGAGCGGGGCGATCTCGGTGGCGTCGGCGCTCGGCATGGTCGCAATCGGCTACAGCTCCGACCGCCTCATGGAGCGGCGCTGGCACGTCGTCGCTTGCGGCCTCGTTGCGGCGACCTGCTTCATCGCCCTGCAGGCCGCACAGGGCAGCATCGTGTTGACCGTCGCCATGCTCGCCGCCGCTTCGATCGGCATCTTCGCGATCCTGTCGCTGTTCTGGACGATACCCAACGCAACGCTGGACGGCAGCGCGGCGGCGGGCGGAATCGCGCTGATCAGCGCCATCGGCTCGTTCGGCGGCGCGGTCTGCCCTGCCCTGATCGGCTGGATGAATGTCGCGACCGGAAGCATCTACAGACCGCTCGCCCTGGTCGGCGCGCTGCTTGCGCTCGGTATGCTGACGCTGATTCTCGGCGTTCCCAAGCCGAGGGAGGCCAGCGCGCTCGGCGAGCCCAGCCGGCCGTGACCCCTCATCGCAAGCCCGGCTCTCTGCGCCGGGCTTGTCTCCACCGGCTGCGTCTGACTAATAGATGCCCAACAAGAGACGCTTGCCGGGAACGAAGATATGCCGCGAAGGCTCGAGGGTGATTTCGACTACATTATCGTCGGCGCAGGCACGGCGGGCTGCATCATGGCCAACCGCCTGTCGGCCGATCCGAAGAAGCGCGTGCTGCTGCTGGAAGCCGGCGGCAAGGACAATTGGATCTGGTTCCACATTCCGGTCGGCTACCTCTTCGCAATCGGCAATCCACGCTCGGACTGGATGTTCACGACCGAGGCCGAGCCCGGCCTCAACGGCCGCGCGCTGAGCTATCCGCGCGGCAAGGTGATCGGTGGCTCGTCGGCGATCAACGCCATGATCTCGATGCGCGGCCAGGCAGCGGACTACGATCACTGGCGGCAGCTCGGCCTCACCGGCTGGAGCTACAGCGACGTGCTGCCGGCGTTCAAGAAGCTCGAGGATCATTTCCTCGGCGAGAGCGAGCATCACGGCACCGGCGGCGGCTGGCGCATCGAGGCGCCGCGGCTGTCGTGGCAGATCCTCGATGCGGTCGGCGAGGCCGCCGAGGAAATGGGCATCAAGCGCATTGCGGACTTCAACACCGGCGACAATGAGGGCACCAGCTATTTCCACGTCAACCAGAAGCGCGGCCGGCGCTGGTCGTCGGCGCGCGGCTTCTTGAAGCCGGCGCTGAACCGCCAGAACCTGAGGCTCGAGACCCACGTGCTGGTCGACCGCCTCGTCATCGAGAGCGGCCGCGCCGCCGGCGTGTTGTTCCGCCAGGGCGGCGAGACGGTGGAGGCGCGCGCGAGGGGCGAAGTCATCCTGTGCGCCGGCGCGATCGGAACGACGCAGGTGCTGCAACGCTCCGGCCTCGGCCCGTCGGAATGGCTGTCGCCGCTCGGCGTCGACATCGTCGCCGACGTACAGGGCATCGGCCGCAACCTGCAAGACCATCTGCAGCAGCGCGCGATCTACAAGGTGTCGGGCGTGCGCACGTTGAACGAGACCTATTACAACCTGTTCCGCCGCGGCCTGATGGGCCTCGACTACGCATTCCGTCGCCGCGGGCCGCTGACCATGGCGCCGTCGCAACTCGGCATCTTCACGCGCTCCGACGCGACGCGCTCGCGCGCCAACATCCAGTTCCATGTGCAGCCACTCTCGCTCGACAAGTTCGGCGATCCGCTGCACCGCTTCCCGGCGATCACGGTGAGCGCCTGCAATCTGCAGCCGACCTCGCGCGGCACCGTGCGTATCCGTTCGGCGACACCGGACGACAAGCCGTCGATCGCGCCGAATTATCTGTCGACCGAGGACGACCGCCAGGTCGCTGCCGACGCGATCCGCACCACGCGCCGACTGATGAAGCAGAAGGCGCTGGAAAAATATCGGCCCGAGGAATTTCTGCCCGGCCCGTCCGTCGGCGACGACGACGCGTCGCTCGCAAAAGCCGCCGGCGATATCGGCACCACGATCTTCCATCCCGTCGGCACCGCGAAGATGGGCACCGCCAACGATCCCTTGGCCGTGGTCGACGAGCGGCTGCGCTTCTATGGCCTGCACGGCCTGCGCATCGCCGACGCCTCCGTGATGCCGACCATCACCTCGGGCAACACCAACACGCCGACCGCGATGATCGCCGAAAAGGGCGCGACGATGATCCTGCAGGACGCGCGGTAGCCGGGCCATGAGCTCTCCGACGCGACTCCTCATTGGCGACGCGAGCGCGCCGATCGCGCTGGCGCGATGGGGCGAGCCGGCTTCCGGCAAACCGCCGGCGCTGCTGCTTCACGGCACGGGCTTTGTCGCCGAGGTCTGGACCGAGGTGGCGGAGGCGCTGGCCGCGGACTACACGGTCTATGCGCTCGACCGCCGCGGCCATGGCCTGAGCCACAAGCCGGCCGCCGACCGCTATCACTTCCAGGATTTCGCCGACGACCTCTGCATGGTGGTCGAGCGTCTCGATCTCCACGGCATTTACGGCATCGGCCACAGCGCCGGCGCCACCGACCTGTTGCTCGCGGCGAAGCTGATGCCGGATCGATTTGCGCGGCTGTTCGTGATGGAGCCGACCGTGATGGACCCGCGCACGCCGCGCACCGCCGGCCTGAGCGACATGTCCAAGGCATCGGTGCAGGGCACGCTGCGCCGCCGCGCCGAGTTCGACAGCGACGACGCGCTATTCCGGCGGCTGCGCGCCGCGCCCGCCTTCGCGTCCTGGACCGAGTCCTCGCTCTGGGCCTATGTCAACAACGGTTTTGCCAAGCTCGACGACGGCCGCATGCGGCTGCGCTGCACGCCGGAGATCGAGTCCGCGCTGCTGGTGCCGATCTTCGAGGCGATGGAGCAGATCTACATCGGCGACGGCCGCGGCAATCCCTTTCCGTGGCTGTCCGAGATCACCTGCCCAGTCTGCATCGCGACCGCCGAGCAGTCCTGGCCGATCTACAGGCAGATGGCCGATCGCGCCGGCGCCCTGATCCCGCACGCCAGCCGCCGGACGTTCGACGGCGTCGGGCATTGCGTCGCGCAGGAGGCGCCACAGAAGCTGGTTGAGGCGCTCAGGACATTCGCCGCACAGCCGGATTAGAGCGCCAGCAAAGAAGACGCCGCCCCCTTGCGGGGACGGCGGACGCTACTCACGCAGTACTGGAACCGTTTCTTCGTGCTTGCCGTGATGCCCGGCGCGAGCCAGCTAAAGCGCGATGAGATTGGGTTGGATCGTCATAGCGCTTTAGCTCCTTGTTTGAGCATGATCTCCGCGCAAATGCTTCGCGTTTGTCGCGAGGGAAAGCCGCTTCGCACTTTTCCGGATCATGCTGTAGCCCTGGTGTGGGACGCCAAGCGTGACGGATAAGAACCGTGCCACCCATACACATGGCCGCTGACACTACGCTGACGGTTGCAAGACAGCCGTGTTGCGGCCCGTTCGTGTGGCTGCCGGGCAACGGCCACCGCGGTCTACGCCTGCGGCGGGTAGCGGTCGAAGGTCGGCAGATGGTGCGCATCTTCCATCCAGCGCAGCCGCTCGGCGACCTGGATGTGCACCGTGGCCGGCACGGCGTCGGGGTCGTCATAGGTTCCGCTCTGGATGTCGATGATCCCGGGCATGATGTCGGCGTTGAAGTAGAACAGCCCGGTGCCGCAGTCCGCGCAGAAGTGCCGGCGGCCGTGTTCCGATGAATGATAGACCTTGGGCTGGCCCTTGGTCAGCTTGACCGCATCCTCGGTGTACATGGTCCAGCCGACCATCGGCGCGCCGGCATGGCGCCGGCAATCGGTGCAGTGGCACAGCGCGTGGACGATGGGTTCTCCCGTCACCTCATAGCGAATGGCACCACAATGACAGCCGCCGGTGATATTGGCCATGGTCGCCTCCCTCTGATGCGTTGTTTGCCGGAGCGTAAGTCCCTGCCGGTCGCGGCTTCAACTCCGCATCGTGCCGTTGCGTCCACCTGTCGCGCGACACGCCCGGCGCGCTCACGAAATCGTCATCGTCGCTCCGGGCCTTGCCGTGGCGGGCGGGAATAAACCCCGGCCGCGGCCAATCACCTCTTGCGGAAACCCAAATCCCTGGGCCCACGGGAGATGTTGCCATGAGCGGACACGACCACGACCATCACGACGAGCACGGCGTCAGCCGGCGCAAGGTGCTGGAATGCATGACATGGGCCGGCACCGGCGTGCTCTGGACCATCACCGGCGGCGTGCCGCACTCGCTCGGCATCGTCGGCTCGGCCGCGGCCGCCGAGCCAACCGGCATGACCTTCCTGCAGATCAGCGACAGTCATGTCGGCTTCGACAAGCCAGCCAACCCGAACGCCCTCGGCACGCTGGAAGAAGCCATCAACACCGTCCGCGGCATGCCCGCAAAGCCGTCCTTCATGATCCACACCGGCGACATCACGCATCTGTCGAAGGCCAAGGAATTCGACGACGCCGACCGCATCATCTCGCAGGCCAAGCTCGACGTGCACTACGTGCCGGGCGAGCACGACTTCATCGACGAAGAAGTGAAGCTCTACAAGGAGCGTTACGGCAAGGGCACCAAGGGCGCCGGCTGGTATTCGTTCGATGCCGGCGGCGTGCACTTCATCGGCCTCGTCAACGTCGTCGACCTCAAGGGCGGCGGCCTCGGCAATCTCGGCAACGAGCAGCTCGAATGGCTGGAGAACGATCTCAAGGGCCGCTCCAAGTCGACGCCGATCGTGCTGTTCGCGCACATCCCGCTGTGGACGGTGTATCCGCAATGGGGCTGGGGCACCGAGGACGGCGGCCGCGCGCTGGAATACGTCAAGGGCTTCGGCTCGGTCACCGTCCTCAACGGCCACATCCACCAGGTGATGCAGAAGGTCGAGGGCAACGTCACCTTCCACACCGCGCGCTCCACTGCGTTTCCGCAGCCGGCGCCCGGCTCCGCCCCCTCGCCCGGCCCGATGAAGGTCGAGGATGCCAAGCTGCGCAGCATGCTCGGCGTCGCCAGCATCAACTTCAAGCAGGGCACCGAGCGCCTCGCTATCATCGACACGCCGCTGCAGGGCTGAAGGGACGACGGAAGATGAGTACGCTCAATCGCCGCGACTTCGGCATCGCCGTGGTCGCGACCATGCTCCTGCCTGTCTCTGCGGCCCGCGCGGACGACATCGCGGTTCATATCGACAATTTCGTGTTCGAGCCGGCCAAGCTCGACGTCAAGGTCGGCACTACCGTGACCTGGACCAATCGCGACGACATCCCGCACACCGTCGTGTGCGCGGGCAAATTCCGCTCCAAGACGATGGACACCGACGGCACCTTTTCGTTCACCTTCACGGAGCCGGGCGAGTACAAGTACTTCTGCTCGCTGCATCCGCACATGACAGGCAGCATCAAGGTTGGCTAGTTTGGCAAGCCAGGTCATCACACCCATGCCCGGCCGGTGGGCTTCCGACCCCGGCCGGGCACGAACGCCTTCTGGAAATGCCGGGCAGGACACGATGGCTGTCAAAGCGTCGGACGACGATCCCGAAAAGGCGCGGCGCTTTCGCGAGGCCGCGCTGCCTTATCTCGACGAGGCCTATACGCTGGCGCGCTATCTGCTCCGCGATGCCGCCGATGCCGAGGATGCCGTGCAGGAATGCTATCTGCGCGCCTACAAGCATTTCGACAGCTATCGGGGACCTGCGATGAAGCCGTGGCTGTTCGCGATCCTGCGCAACGTCTGCCATGCCGAGTTTGCCCGGCGCAAGTCCGCGCCCGCCCCGGTCGAGGACGTGGCCGAAACCGCCGAGCAGGCGCCGATGTGGAACGAGCCGCCGGAGACGCCGGAGCGGCAGCTGCTGCGCCGCTTCGACGGCGACACCGTGCGCAAGCTGATCGCCGCGCTGGCCGAGCCGTTCCGCGAGACCTTCGTGCTCAGGGAAATCCAGCATCTCTCATACCGCGAGATCGCCGACGTCGCCGCCGTGCCCGTGGGCACCGTGATGTCGCGTCTCGCGCGCGCCCGCGCCATGCTGCGATCGGCCTGGCTGGCGGAACAGGAGCGAACGAAATGACCTGCGAGGAAGCCGAAGTGCTGCTTCACGCGCTGATCGACGGCGAGCTCGACGCCGGCCATGCGCGCGAGGTCGAAGCCCATATCGAGAGCTGCGCGCATTGCGCCGCGCTGATCAGCGAGTACCGGGAGATCCGCCAGGCCATGGCCGAGACCGACCTGCAATACAAGGCGCCATCAGCGCTGCGCCGCCGGATCGAGGAGGCACTGCCGCAGCCGCGCCCGCTTCCGCAAGCCGTGCCGAGCCGGCGCGCGGTGCTGCGCGGTTTTGCGATGGGATCTGCGGTCTCGGCGCTCGCCGCGACCGGGCTCGTCGCCATCGTGCTGCGTAACGATGACGAGCAGCGCATCGAGTCCGAGGTGGTGTCGGCGCATCTGCGCTCGCTGCAGGCCGGCCATCTCACCGACGTGATCTCGACCGACCAGCACACCGTCAAACCTTGGTTCAACGGCAAGCTCGACGTCTCGCCGCCGGTGATCGATCTCACCGCGCAGGGTTTTACCCTGATCGGCGGCCGGCTCGACTATGTCGACGCCCGCGCCATCGGGGCCGTGGTCTACAAGCGGCGCCAGCATGTCATCAACCTGTTCGTGGCGCAGACCGCCGGCACCGAACGGCGCGCGGCCAGGACCAACACGCTGCAGGGCTTCAACATCCGCCGCTGGAGCGACCGCGGCCTGAACTACTGGGCGGTCAGCGACCTCGGCGCCGACGAGCTCGCCGAGTTCGGCGAGACGTTCGAGACCGCGATGCGCGCAAACAAGGAGGGGTGACGGCTCGTAGCCCGGATGGAGCGCAGCGCAATCCGGGGCCGGTCGCATTCCCGGATTTCGCTGCGCTCCATCCGGGCTACGAGATGATGATGCCGGTCAGTGATGGCTGGCCGCCACCGCGCCCGCGCCGTCGGGAAGTCCGATCCGGACGTTCTGCATCATGCCCTGATCCTCGTGATCGAGGATGTGACAGTGCAGCACGAAGTCGCCGATATAGCGCTGGTAGCGGGTCCGCACGAACGCCGTGTAGCCCTGGCGGACGAACAGCGTGTCCTTCCAGACGCCCTTGAGATTGGCATATTGCGGCTCGTTGGCATCGCCGGTCTCGCTGACGTCCTGTCCCGCGGGATTGATGATCTTGCTGATCTGGAATGGATTGACGTGGATGTGGAACGGGTGTCCGAATGCGTTGGTGGTGGACAACTTCCATTCCTCCACGCCACCGAGCGGCAGCAGCTGATCGATCCGGTCCGGTTTGTAGGGATTGCCGTTGATCATGAAGCCTCCTGCCCCGATCTCGAAGCGCGCTTCGCGCTGCGGCGGCTTGATCTCGCCGTCGGCGATGTCGGGATGCGCGACGAACGCGCGCAGCCGCAGGCCGTTGCTGAGATCGTCCTTCACCCGCTGCTTGACCGATGGCGGCATGAAGCGGTCGGCGGCGGCCAGCAGCTGGGCCTGGATGTGGGCGCGGATGTCTGACACGGCGCTGCCCGGCGCCACCGCGACGCGGCCGAGATACTGGCGGCTCTTGGCCTGGCTGTTGACGACGCTGGCCGCCGGCGCGGCGCCGTCGAGCACGCAATAGTTTCCGGACTCCGGAAACACGATCAGCATGTCCTCGCGATAGCCCGGCTGCAGCGTGCTCGATGTCCGCTCGACCAGTTGCGCGCGCGTCAAGCCGTCGGCGGCGAGCGCGAACTGCGGCAGCAGCGCCGGGCCCGGACAGTTGCGCGTGACCCAGTCCTCCTGCTGCTGCGTCGCGACCGATGCATAGGGCTCGGCGCCGTCCTTCATCTTCCGGAACTGCAGGTTGACGGTGTCGCGCACGCCGGCATGGACCACGCGCCAGCGTTCGATCTCGCCGGCCTTCGCTCCCTCGAATGTCGGCACGACCTCGCCGTTGATGCTGGTGTAGCGCCCGGAATTGCGCCAGGTGGTCGGGCCGAACTGATCGTATCCCTCGATCCCGCCGACATCGGTGGCGGGGTCACAGAGATAGAGGCCGGCGCCATCCTGCTTGATCTTGCCGGCGGCGTCGCGGCAGGCGTACTGGATCTGCTGCAGCAGCACCGGACGCTCGCGGAAGCTTCGCCCGTCGACGTAGCGCAGCAGGGTGTCGACGTCGCCGGGCACGTCGGCGCCCGGCAGCCGCGTGCCGCGAACGATCAGCACGCCGGCCATGCCGCTCGACACCTGCAGCGCGGTCGAGCCGTGCCGATGCGGATGATACCAGTAGGTGCCGGCCGGATGATCCGGCGGGATGTTGTACTCGTACTGGAAACTGACGCCCTGGTTGATGCTCAGCAGAACGTTGTCGCTGTTGCCGGTCGGACTGACCCAGAGGCCGTGCGCATGCAGATTGGTCCGGTTGAAGCAATTCGGATCATTGACGTCGTTATTGCCGGGCGGGCATTTCGGATCGGCCGGCAGCTTGTCGTTGTTGAGCGTGATGCGCACCGTCTCGCCGGGGAAGATCTCGATGGTCGGCGCCACGAACGGAATCTTCGGCGGCTCGGTTTCGCTGACGTCGCGGTAGGAGCGCAGTTTCACCGGATCGTACTGGTTGGTCCCCGGATTGTAGATTTTGGCGTCGGTGTACTGGATGTTGAACGCGAACACCGCTTCGTGTCCGACCGCCGCGCGCGGGCCCGCCGCTTCCGGCTGCGCAGTGATGGAGATCTCCGGCGCCGATCGCCGCGCCTTCGCCACCGGCGGATCGGCCACCGCGCGTTCGGCGGTTTGCGCGAGCGCGCCCTGGGCGGCGGCCGACAGCAGCGCCGCGCCGGCCAGCGGGAGCAGCGCCGGACGAAGCCGGTGCATCAGGATGTTCGCGGCGTTCGAACGCTCAATCAAGCGGAGGCGAGACGGCATGGCAGAATGCTCCGGTCATCGAAAATTGCGAAGATGCGTCGGCGCTGCTCCCGGCGCAGCCAAGGGCCATTGGCCGCCGATCAGCAGCTGCTTATGATAAATCTTAGGTTGCTATCGTTAGCACCCTATCGTACAGGGCGATTATTCGCAAGGCCCGCTGGAGCGGCAAGATGCGCGGGGCCGAAGACGATCGGACTGGATTGACTGACTGAAGCTGTGCAGCCCGGATGCAGCGCAGCGGAATCCGGGAATGTCTCGCAAGTTTCGAGAACCCGGATTTCGCTGCATCCGGGCTACAGCTACGGTTCGGCGTTACGCCGATTTGCGCACCGCGTTGTCGACCAGCGTCTTGCCGAGCGACCAGATCGCGCCGGGGACCTTGTGACTGCCGGCGATCACCTCGTCGAACGCCTTTTCGATCCACGCGCAATCGTCTTCCGTGATCGTCAGCGGCGGCAGCAGCTTGATGGTGTGCAGGCCGTGGCCGGCGACCTGCGTCAGGATCTTGTGATCCTTGAACAGCGGCACCGTGATGAGCTGGCAGAACAGGCCCTTGTTGGCGGTCTCCAGCAGGTTCCAGGACGCCTTCAGGCGCAGCGATTTCGGCGGACCGAACTCGACGCCGATCATCAGGCCCTTGCCGCGGACTTCCTTCATCAACTCGTAGCCCGGCACCATGCGGGTCAGCGCGAGGCGCAATTGCGCGCCGCGCTTGGCCGCCTGCTCGACCAGTTTCTCGGCCTTGATGACCTCGAGCGTCGCGATGCCGGCGGCCATCGCGAGATCGTTCTTGCCGAACGTCGAGCCGTGCACCACCGCACGGTCCATCTGGTTGAAGATCTTGTCGAAGATATTCTTGCGCGTCAGCAGCGCGCCGACCGGAACGTGGCCGCCGGACAGTGCCTTCGCCAGCAGCACCATGTCGGGCTCGATGTTCCAATGCTCGACCGCGAGGAATTTTCCGGTGCGGCCGATGCCGGTCTGGATTTCGTCGGCGATGAACAGCGTGCCGTATTTGCGGCACAGCGCCAGCGCGCCGGGCAGGAACTCGTCGGTGGGCAGGTTGACGCCCTTGCCCTGGATCGGTTCGACGATGAAGGCGCCGACCTGGCGCGACGACAGCGCCTTCTCCAGCGCTTCGAGGTCGTTGAAGGGGATCGGCGTGCAGCCGGGCAGCAGCGGCTCGAAGCCGCTGCGGAAGTTCGAATCATCCGTCAGCGACAGCGCGCCATAGGACAGGCCGTGGAACGAATGCGCGCAATAGACGATGCCGGGCCGGCCGGTCGCGGCCCGCGCGAACTTAATCGCGGCTTCGACGGTTTCAGCGCCGGAATTGGCGAAAAACACCTTGTCCAGATATGGGACATGTTCCAAAAGGCGTTCCGCGAGCACGCCGGCGAGCGTCGAGACGTCGAGTTGCACGAGATTCGGCAGATCGGCGTCGAGCACGCTCTTCAGCGCCTGGCGCAAGGCCGGATGATTCCGGCCAATCGCAAAAACGCCAAATCCGCTCAATAGATCGAGATAGCGAGCCCCCTGACGATCGTAGAGGTACTGGCCTTGCCCCTTCTGGAAGCCGACGTCGTAGCCGATGGTCTTGAGAACGCGAACGAGCTGTTCGTTGAGGTGACGCGTGTGCATGGCACCGCGCTGCCCCTCTCGCTCCACAAAAATCTCGGAAACGTCTAGATTGGAACTTACCATTCGCTACATACGTCGGTTGATGGCCATTGCGTCAACATAAAACGCTCGATAGCGGCGTTTTGCCCCCCGCTCGGATCGTCTAGTTAAGCACAGGTTTGGACCATGTTGCACTGCCCAAGAACTTTCGCGCGCACAATAGCCTTTTCAGGTTTATTTTTGGCCACCCTATTCTCACCGGCATTGGCTGCAGATCCCACGGGCGATTGGAGGGACGCAGACGGTTTTGCCAACATCCGCGTTGCCCAATGTAATGGCAACATGTGGGGTGCCGTCGTCTGGGAAAAAACCCCTGGCGGCACCGACAAGAACAATCCCGATCCGGCAAAGCAGAGCCGGCCGACGCTCGGCATGCCGATCCTGATCGACATGAAGAAGAAGCCCGGCGCCGATGCCTGGGAAGGTCAGGTCTACAACTCGCGCGACGGCCAGACCTACAGCGCGACCATCAAGCCGATCGGCAGCGATCAGCTCGAGATTCAGGGCTGCGTGCTCGGCTTCCTCTGTGGCGGCCAGACCTGGACGCGTGTCGGCCCGCCGATTCCGGTGAGCGCCGCAGGCAATCCGGCGGCCAAGGGCGCCGCGCCGAAATCGGCCGTGCCGCCCAAGACCACCGGCGCTGCGCCGCCGGCCGCCAAAGGTGGCCAGAAGCAGGCAGCCGGCGCACCCGCCGACCCCGTCGGCGACATCTGCCTGCTGCCCGACATCGCACGGTCGGCCCCGTCGCGCTAAAGCGCGACGAGATTGGGTTGAATCGTGATCGCGCTTGAGCTCTTTTGAGCATGATCTTTTCGGAAAACCGCTTCGCACTTTTCCGGATCATGCTTTGGCGCCCTGTTTGAGCATGCAGCGCAACGCGTCAGGTGACGTCGTTGCCCTGCTCGGCGTCGTTCGCGACCTCGCGCGGCTTGCCCATCAGCGCGGGCTGGAACAGCAACACCGCTGCGAGCGTGGTGATCAGCGACAATGCCAGCAGCTTGCCCATGCTCGCGGTGCCGGGATGGCTGGATAGCCACAGGCTGCCGAACGCGGTGGCCGTCGTCAGCGCGCTGAAAAAGATCGCACGCGTCAGGCTCGACTGCAGCAGGTTGGTCCTGCCCTGCCGCCATGCCGTGACATAATAGATCTTGAACGCCACGCCGACGCCAAGCAGCAGCGGCAACGCGACGATGTTGGCGAAGTTGAGCGGCAGGCCGATCAGCACGCAGATCTCGAGCGTGACGATGCCCGCGACCAGGAGCGGCACCAGCGTCAACAGCACGTCGACGACGCGCCGCAGCGCCAGGTAAAGCAGCACGCTGATCGCCACCAGCGCCAGGATGCCGGCGTGGATGAACGCATCCACGACCACGTCGCCCGATTTCAGGATCGACACCGGCCCGCCGATCGCGGCCGGCTCGGCGGCGAGCACGGCGTCGGCAAAGCGGCGCAGATTGTCGTTGTCGTTCGGATCGCCCTTCGGCTCCACCTCGACCCGCATCAGGCCGTCCTTGGTCTTCCAGGCCGCGACCAGTTCCGGCGGCAGGTTCTGCAGCGTGACGGTCTGCGCCTGCAGCGTGTTGCGGAGCTGATCGAACACGATCTTCATCGGCGCGACGAACACGTCCTGCGCCTTGTCGCGAACCGCCTGGCTCGAATCGGCGAGCTTCTGCAGGGCGTCGGCGAGCCGTCGCGCGGCCACCGCGCCCGGCCCCTTGCCGTCGCCCGCGTTCTTGCGCAGGCTGTCGACCGAGCTTTTCAGCGCTTCGACATTCTCCTGATCCGATGGCGCCGGATCGACCGAGTCGGGGTTGATCGCCGGACCCAGCGTCTTGGCCGCCTGCGCGATCAGCTTCAGCTTGGCCGGCTGATCCTCCGGCACGAAGCTGTCGAGCGACATCACGCGCGACACTTCCGGCAGCTTCTCCAGCTTGGCCTCGATCTTCTTGGCGTCGGCTTCGGAACGCGTCATCACGTTGATGGCGTTGGCGCCGGTGTTCGGGTCCTTCCTCAGGTCGAGGAAGGTCGCGATCGATTCCGCGTTCTTGTTGCGCAGATTGATCGGGTTGAAGTCGAACTTCATGTAGTGGAGCAGCGGCAGGCCCGCGACCGACACGAGGATCGTGCCGACGATGATCGGGATGCGATGCTTCTCCAGGAAGTGATCGACAGGCGCGAGGAAAGCGTAGCCGACCGGCTCCTTTTCGCCGGGCGGATTGAGCAGATCGAGCAGCGCCGGCAGCACGGTGATGCTCGAAATGAACGCCACCACCATGCCGACGCCGGCGATCTTGCCGAGCTCGGAGATGCCCTTATAGTCGGTCGGCAGGAAGCAGAGGAAGCCGGCCGCGGTGGCCATCGCCGCGAGCGACAGCGGCACCGCCGAACGTCGCGCCGCGTTCTCCAGCGCCAGCGTCAGATTGTCGTTCTTGAAGCGCTCGGAGCGGTAGCGCACGCTGAACTGGATGCCGAAGTCGACGCCGAGGCCGACGAACAGCACCGCAAATGCAATCGAAAGCAGGTTCAGCGAGCCCACCATCATCAGGCCGACCGCCGTGGTGACGGCGAGGCCGATGAACAGGTTCACGAACACCGCGAAGATGATCTTGCCGGAATGCAGCGCCATCCAGAGGATGATCAGCACGATCACGACGGTGCCGATGCCGTTGGTGATCGCACCGTCCTGCACGGTGGCGTATTCCTCGTTGGCGATCGGCACCGGCCCGGTGAGACGAACGCGCGCGTGATATTCGGTCGGGAATTTCAGCTCGGCGGCCGCCTGCCGGATCGCGTCGGTTGCGCTTTTGCCCGGCTCCAGCGCTGAATAGTCGATGATCGGCTTGATCTCGATGAAGGCGCGCTTGTCGGAATCGGTCAGCGGCTGGTCGCTGGTGAGCTCGCGCCAGGAGAAGGTGGCGTCGCCGTTGGCGAGGACGGTCTCGACCGTCCCGGCGATCAGGTTGAACGGACGCGCGGCGTTGTCGAGCTTGACCTGCCCGCGCTTGACGCCGGCAAGTCCGGTCTCGAGTGCGCCGGTCAGGCCGCGGATCGAGGGGTCGCCCGCCATGATCTCGACCAGCGGAGCCGCCTGCTCGAGCTGCGCCGTGGTCTTGGCGACCTCCTCGGTCGGCAGGAACAACAGGCCGTTCTTCTCGAAGAACTCGCCGGAGCCGAGCGGCGTGATCGCCTCGAAGTTCTTCTTGTCGCCCTGCAGTCTCTCGGTCAGCGCCTTCGCCGCCGCGCTGGTCAGCTCGGGCGTCTGCGCCTCGACCACCGCCAGGATCAGCCGTTCGCGGTCGAATGCCTCCTCGAACTGGTTGTCGCGCTTGCGCCAATCGAGATCGGGCGAGATCAGCTTGTTGATATCCGTGTTGATCGAGAAGTTACGCGCCGCGTAGATGCTGGCTCCGACCGACAGGAGCACGGAGAAAATGACAACAGGAAGAGCAAAACGCGTGCACGTCTTAACAACGGAGACGACAATATTTGTCAGCACTTCGTATCTTTCTAATCTCGGGGAAGCATGGCCGAAAACGCCCGCTCTCTAGCGGAGTTCCCGGGGCGGACCCAATGTTGTTTTGGTTAGCCTCCTCGACGAATGGGCGAGGCGATTCCAAATATCAGGCGCGACCTTGGATCGCCGGTATAAACCGCCCGAGTGGGCGATAAAGTGACGAACAAGTGAGCGGGACGGACGGTCGCAGGGACAATCTGCCGTATCATGATACCAAGCAAGTCACCCCGGCACCGTTCGTCGCACTTACTTTTTCAGGCAAAACCCTGTAGTTCCATGCGCTTGGGGCGTTAATTAGGTCCTCGAACGGTGAAGGTTCGGACGTTGCAGCTCATGCTGCTGATGTCCGGCCGGGTGGACTGCGTCGCCGAGAAGGCCGCAAGAGCATTGCGAGGGCAATGATGAAGCTGGTGCAATTTGCGTAACGGACGTCCGATGGAAGTGTTTCTGGCTCAGCCGCGCGGCTTTTGCGCGGGCGTGGTGCGTGCGATCGAGATCGTCGAGCGGGCGCTCGAGAAGTATGGCCCCCCGGTCTATGTCCGCCACGAGATCGTTCACAACAAATACGTGGTCGAAAGCCTGAAGAAGAAGGGCGCGATCTTCGTCGAGGACCTGTCCGAGGTACCGGCCAAGGCGGTGACCGTGTTCAGCGCCCATGGTGTGGCCCGGAGCGTCGAGGAAGAGGCCGCCGCACGCGACCTGTCGGTGCTCAATGCCACCTGCCCGCTCGTCACCAAGGTCCATAACCAGGGCAAGCGCTACATCTCCCGGGGTCGCGCCCTGATCCTGATCGGGCATGCCGACCACCCCGAGGTCGAGGGAACCATGGGCCAGGTTCCCGGCCCGGTTCGGCTGGTCCAGAGCGTCGAAGACGTCGCGGAACTCACCCTGCCGACCGACACACCGGTCGCCTATATCACCCAGACCACCCTGTCCGTGGACGACACCAAGGACATTATCGGGGCTCTTCAGGCAAAATTTACAGATATTCAAGGCCCGGACACCCGGGATATCTGCTATGCGACACAGAACCGCCAATCTGCGGTAAGGGACCTGAGCAAACTGGTGGACGTCATATTGGTGGTGGGGGCCGCTAATAGTTCCAACTCAAACAGGCTTCGCGAAATCGGCACCGAGGTCGGCGTCGCGAGTTACCTCATTGCTGACGGGAGCGAGCTCAACCCGGATTGGCTGAAGGATGCGACGGCCGTCGGCATCACGGCGGGCGCCTCGGCGCCCGAGGTCTTGGTCGACGATGTAATCGAGGCGCTGCGGCGTATCGGACCGGTCTCGGTCTCGGTGCTCCCGGGCCGGGAAGAGAATATCGAATTCCGGCTGCCGGCCGAACTGACTGCGGGCTGATCCGAACTCAATTCCCTTAAAGTGCAGAAAGAAAATCGTCTAATGGCTATACCGTTCTTCAAGGAAATGCGTATCGGCGGTTATCTGATCAAGCAGAAGCTGCTTGGCCGAAAACGCTATCCGCTCGTGCTGATGCTGGAACCCCTGTTCCGCTGCAACCTCGCCTGCGTCGGCTGCGGCAAGATCGACTATCCGGATGCGATCCTCAACCGCCGCATGACCGCGCAGGAGTGCTGGGACGCAGCCGACGAATGCGGCGCGCCGATGGTGGCGATCCCCGGCGGCGAGCCCCTGATCCACAAGGAGATCGGCGAGATCGTGCGCGGCCTCGTGGCGCGCAAGAAGTTCGTCTCGCTGTGCACCAACGCGCTGCTGCTCGAGAAGAAGCTCGATTTGTTCGAGCCCTCGCCCTATTTGTTCTTCTCGGTGCATCTCGACGGCCTGAAGGACCATCATGACAAGGCGGTGTCGCAGAAGGGCGTGTTCGACCGCGCCGTTTCCGCGATCAAGGCCGCCAAGGCCCGCGGCTTCACCGTCAACGTCAACGCCACGATCTTCGACGGCCACCCGGCGGAAGAGATCGCCAAATTCCTCGACTTCACCACCGAACTCGGCGTCGGCGTCTCGATGTCGCCCGGCTATGCCTATGAGCGCGCGCCCGACCAGGAGCACTTCCTCAACCGCACCAAGACCAAGAAGCTGTTCCGCGACGTCTTTGCGCTCGGCAAGGGCAAGAAGTGGAACTTCATGCATTCCAGCCTGTTCCTCGACTTCCTCGCCGGCAACCAGGAATACGAGTGCACGCCCTGGGGCATGCCGGCCCGCAACATCTTCGGCTGGCAGAAGCCGTGCTATTTGCTCGGCGAGGGCTACGCCAAGACCTTCAAGGAGCTGATGGAGACCACGGACTGGGAGACCTACGGCACCGGCAAGTACGAGAAGTGCGCCGACTGCATGGCGCATTGCGGCTACGAGCCGACCGCGGCGACCGCTGCGATCAACAACCCGCTGAAGGCGATGTGGGTGTCGCTGCGCGGCATCAGGACCTCGGGCCCGATGGCGCCGGAAATCGATCTCTCCAAGCAGCGTCCGGCGCAATACATCTTCTCGCAGCAGGTGCAGAAGAAGCTCTCCGAGATCCGCCGCGACGAGGCGCTCGCCGCCGAGCAGAAGGCTGCCGCCGCTGCGCAGAAGGCCTCCACGGCCGCCTGAGCCGCGCCGACAGAGCAGAATCAGAAAGGCCCGGTCACGGACCGGGCCTTTTGCTTTGACCTATTGGCGGGCTGGCGGACCGATCAGGCCGCCCTTGCCGTAACCAGGACGTCATCGGCCGGAACCAGAACGTCGCTGCCGAGCAGGAAGCCGCGGCAGCCGCGCAGCGAGCGCAGCGCACGGTTGAAGTCGATCCCGGTCGAAACCAGCGCGCGCAGCGTGCGCGGATTGCGCACGATGCCGCGCAGCACCTTGCGCAGGTCGATATCGCCATTCGGCTTTACCGCGGATTTCGCCAGTTCGGGCAGCGCACGGTCGGCGGGATCGCTGATGACGCGCAGCGCGGCAAACGGAATGCCCGCATTGGCGGCATAGGCAGCCGCAATATGGCTCTCCATGTCGACCGCGGCAGCGCCCGTGATCGACCGCAGAGCGGCCTTGCAGGCCTTCGCCGCGATCACCTGCTCGACACCGGCGAGGCCACCACGAACGATCCTGCGGCGCTTCAGCGCGGCGCTGGCGATCATCTCCTCGTTCAGTGCGGATGCCGCCAGGAACCTGGTGTCGCCGGCCGTCACCTCGGTCGCGACCACGACGTCGCCGGACTTCAGCGCCGGGTCGAGCCCGCCGGCCACGCCGAACGAAATCACGCCGCGGAATGTCGTCGGATCGAGCGTCGCGAGCAGCGCACGGAGCTGCTGCGGATCGCTGGAACTGCAGATCACAATCATGCCGGGACCCGCCGCGATGCGGGCCTCCTGCACCAATCCAGTCACAATCAACACCGGCCGAGGATCAATTCTGCTGCCCACGGTCTCGGCGGCCCCCGCCCCCAAAATCACATCCCGACCCCTACCACCCTGCTATTGGTGCTTCTCAGATTCCGATACCGCGCCAGTGCCCAGAGCGGAAAGAATTTCGAGTAGCCATGATATCGCAAGTAAAACACCCGCGGAAACCCCGTAGCGGTGTATCGCTGCTCGTCCCACAGTCCTTTTTCCGTCTGTGTTGCCTTTAGGTACTCCACCCCCCGCGCAACAGCCGGATTCTCGACCTCTCCGGCCGCCATCAAGCCAAGCAAGGCCCATGCCGTTTGCGAGGCTGTGGATGGCGCGACCTCGTAACCCTTGTAATCGAGCCGGTAACTGACGGCGTCCTCGCCCCAGCCGCCGTCCTGATTCTGGACCGACACCAGCCAGTCCACCGCCTTGCGAATCATCGGATCGTTGCGATCGATCCCTGCGACATTCAGCGCGGAAAGCACCGACCAGGTGCCGTAGATGTAATTCAGCCCCCAGCGGCCGTACCAGGAGCCCTCGGCGAGCTGGGTGCGGCGCAGATAGGCGACACCGTCGGCCACCGCCTTGCTGCTCTCGGCGGTCTCGCCGAGCTGGCCCAGCATCGAGATACAGCGCGCGGTGACGTCCTCGGTCGGCGGATCGAGCAGCGCGCCGTGATCGGAGAACGGAATGTTGTTGAGGTAGTATTCGAGGTTGTTGGCGTCGAACGCGGCCCAGCCGCCGTCGCGGCTTTGCAGGCCCTCGATCCACTCGCGGCCGCGCGCGATCGCGTCATCGTAGTCCTTGGTTCCGGTCTGGCGCCGCGCGCGGTCCATCGCCATCACGACGACAGCTGTATCGTCGAGATCGGGATAGTGATCGTTGTTGTACTGGAACGCCCAGCCGCCGGGGCGAACGTCCGGCGCCTTCACCGCCCAGTCGCCCTTCAGCTCCAGCACCTGGCGCGGCTTCAGCCAGTCGAGGCCCTGCTTGGCCTTGGCGAAGCTATCGTCGCCACCGGCCTCCTGCAGCGCGTGGCAGGTCAGCGCGGTGTCCCACACCGGCGAGACGCAGGGCTGGCAATAGGCTTCGTGCTCGCCGACCACGAGCAGCTTGTCGAGCCCGCGGCGGGTGGCGGCGCGCGGCGGATAGTTCTCGTCCTTGCCGAGCGCGTCGTACATCATGACGATGTTGGCCATCGGCGGATAGATCGCGCCCATGCCGTCCTCGCCGTTCAGCCGCTCTTCGGTGAAGGCGAGCGCGGCGTCGATCGCGCGCTGGCGCAGGCGCTTCGGGAACATCGGCTCGATCACGCGCAGCACAGCATCGAGCGAGCGGAACAGATAGAACCAGCTCGCGCTCTGATGCGGCGCCTTCGGCGCCATGCGCACCGACTTCGGATCCTCGAGGAACAGCTCGTCGATGCCGACGCCCTTCGGGTTCTTGGCGCGCGGCTTCAGCGCGGCCAGCACCATCAGCGGCACCATCGTGGTGCGCGCCCAGTAGGAGATCTTGTTGATGTGGAACGGCGACCACATCGGCAGCAGCATGATCTCGACCGGCAGCACCGGCGTGGCGCGCCAGGTCACGACGCCGTAGAGCGCGAGCAGGAAGCGGGTGAAGACGTTGCTGCCCGACGCGCCGCCGCGCGAGCGGATCGCCTCGCGTGCCCGCACCATGTGCGGTGCGTCGACGGAATCACCGATCATCTTCAGCGCGAAGTACGACTTGACGCTGGCGCTCATGTCGAACGGGCCGTCATGCACCAGCGGCCAGCCGCCATGCGCGCCCTGCACCCGGCGCAGATAGTTGCCGAGCTTGGCTTCGAGCACGGTGTCGATGGGCTCGGCGAGATAGTGGCGCAGCAGGATGTACTCGGCCGGAATCGTGCTGTCGGCCTCGAGCTCGAACACCCAATGTCCGTCGGGCTGGCGGTAGCCGAGCAGCGCTTCGGTCGCCTTTGAGATGCTGTTCTGCAGGGCGACCGGGTCGACTGTCGCGACGCGATCGACTGTTACGCTGTCGTCTCTCGAAAGCATGTCGCTCGATATCCTCTTCATCGCGGGCCGGCCTCAGGAGCGCGGTACCGCAGCAACAGGTCAAATTGAGCGTCTGGCAAGAACCAGATCGGCGGCGCGATCACCCGACCGCACCGATCCCTCGATGGTTGCCGGCAACCCGGTAGCAGTCCAGTCGCCGGCAAGAAACAGGTTTTTCTGCGCGGTTTCGGGCCCCGGACGCAGCGCATTCTGTTCCGGCGTCGCCTCGAATGTGGCACGGCGCTCGCGCACGATCTGCCACGGCGGCAGATCGCCCGACACGCCCGACGCCTTGCAGACGTCGCACCAGATCGCCAGCGCCAGTTCCTCGCGCGGCATGTCGACCAGGCGGTCGCCGTTGCTGATCGTCACCGACAGCCGCTGCGGGAACGCGAACAGCCATTCCACGAGACCGCCGACGACACCCAGGATCGGCGGCGCATCGCGCGGCGGATCGATGCGGAAATGCGCATTGACGATGGCACGGAACTTGGTCGGCGTCTTCAGGCCCGGCAGCAGCGCGGCGGCGCCACGCGGCGGCACCGCGAGCACGACGGCATCGCCGTCCGCCAGGGCAATCTTGTCGCCGCCGCCGAAGTCGAGCTCGCTGACGCGATCGCCCGACATGGTGAAGGCGCGCAGCTCGTGACCAAGCTGGACGCTGTTGCCGCGCTCCTGCAAGAGCTTTACCGCCGGCTCGATCAGGACCGAGCTCAAGCCGTCGCGCGCGATCAGCGGACGGCAGGCCTGTCCGCCCGCGAGCAGCGTCTCGCGCACGATCGCGCCCGCAAGCCCGGCCGAACCCTCCGGCGGATCGACATTGAGCGCGGCGAGCAGCAGCGGCTGCACCAGGCGGTCATACAGCGTCCCCTTGCAGGGAATGGTGTTGCCGACCAGCGCCTCGGTGCCGGCCCAGGCCAGCGGCGCCAATGCGAGGTAATCGCGCAGGCTGGTGTCGGGGACGCGGCGCGCCTCGTCGAACACCCAGAGCGGCAGGCGCGAGTCGCCGAGATCGAGCTGCCAGCGCTGGCCGCTCGACAGATCGACGAACGGAAACTGCGCGCGCTTCGGCCCGATCAGCCCAGCCTCGGTGCCGATCGAGCGCGCATAGCTCAGCGCATGGCGGTTGCCCGACAGCAGCAAATGGTTGCCGTTGTCGATGGTGAGGTTGGTGGCGCCGTCGAAATAGGAGCGACAGCGGCCGCCGGCATACTGCGTCGCCTCGTGGACGGCGACCTTGGTGCCGCCGTTGGCGAGCCGCACGGCGGCGGAGAGGCCGGAAATACCGGCACCGATGATATGAACCGTGTTTTGCATCAGATGATCGCGTAACGAAGAAGAATGCCGATCTTGGCGGCCTTCGACACCTTCACCGGCGCGCGCGGGGCGGCAAAGCCACGCGCGATCAACAGGTCGAGGATCGCCCGGTAGTATTTCGACATGATCCGCGGCGCGCGCACGGCGCGGCGCGAATTGCGCTTCATGATCTCGTCGGACTTCTGGAAGTGCTGCCTGGCACGCTCGGCGAGCGGCGCGCAGACCTTCGGCAGCGCGCGATCGGCGGTGACGCGCGCCGGATCATTGCTGGTGATGCCGGCGTGCCAGAGCCATTCGCGCGGCAGATACAGCCGGCCGAGGCCGGCATCCTCATCGATGTCGCGCAGGATGTTGGTGAGCTGCAGCGCGCGGCCGAGATGATGCGCAAGCTCGATGCCGTCCTCCTCGGGCAGGCCGAACACGCGCACCGACAGACGGCCGACCGCGCTGGCGACACGATCGCAATAGAGATCGAGCGTCGCGAGATCGGGCGCGCGGATGTCCTGCGGCACGTCCATCTCCATGCCGTCGATGATCGCGATGAAATCCTCGCGCTTGAGACCGAAGGTCTGCACCGAGGCGACGTAGTCCTTCAGCCGCTCCGGCGGATTGCCCTGATAGAGCGCATCGACGTCGTCGCGCCACGCCTGCAGCGCTGCGAGGCGCTCCGGACGCGGGCCGTCGGAATCGGCGATGTCGTCGACCTGCCGGCAGAAACTGTAGATCTGGAACATCGCCTCGCGCTGCGCGCGCGGCAGGATGCGCATCGCGGCATAGAACGAACTGCCGGAGGCAGTGCTGCCGTAGTCGCCAGCGTTGGCCGCCGCCTCGACGCTCATGCGCCGGCCGCCGTCTTGGAGACCGTGCGCCGCCCCGTCGCGCGGCGCGCGGTCTCGCCGGCGACACCGCCGAGGCTCTGCAGCAACAGCTCGACAGGATTGAGATGCACGCGCTCGCTGAGCGGATCGCGCACCTTGAGCAGGTTGACGATCTTGTCGGCGAAAGCCTGGATCACGGAGATCTCGAGCCCGAGCCGGAAATCCTTCACCTCGGCGGCAAGCGACTTGCTCTGCTCGAGCAGCGCCTCGGTGCGCACGGCGAGCGCCTGCAGGCAGGTGAGCAGTTGCGGCGGCGACTTCGCCTCGCCCAGCATCTCGGCGGTCGCGCCTGCTGCGGCCAGCGCATCGCGCGGCAGGTAGACTCGATTGAGATTGCGGTAGTCCTTGCCGCAGTCCTGCAAATGGTTGTTGATCTGCAGCCCGGCGCACAGCGCGTCCGAGGCGACCCAGGTCGAGGTATCCTCGCCGTGCACGTCGAGCACGAAGCGCCCGACCGGCATCGCCGAGTACCGGCAGTAGTCGATCACGTCGTCCCACGTCTCGTAGCGCAGCTTGGTGACGTCGAGGCGGAACGCCACCAGCACGTCGAGCGCGTGCCTCGGCGGCATGCCGCGCTCGGCCAAGGCGCGGCGCAGCGTCACGGCCTCCTTCTGGGTCTCGCCATTGCCAAGCAGCTCCGCCTCCATGAGGTCGAGATAGCGCAGCTTCTCCTCGGCGGGCAGCGTGGCGTGATCGGCGATGTCGTCCGCGGTGCGGACGAAGTTATAGAAGGCCAGGATCAGGGCACGATGCCGCGGATGAATGATCCACGACGCGACGGGAAAATTCTCGTCGCGGTGGGTCTTTCCGGATCGCAGGTCGCTCGCGGTAGTCATCGGAGATTTGGGCTACACTGGTCATGGCACGGCGCAGGCGGGGCCTGTCAGGCACGTGCGGGGATTTGCGAGCCCCATATAGGGGAATACGCTCCCAAAACCAATGCTAACTGTGACCGCCAGCATGGCCGGCCCGCGGCCGGCACCGATGCCGATCGCGGGCTTCGCGGCGGTCCTGTTGAGGCCTGAAAGCGGCCTTACTGGCCGTGAGTCTTCAAGACCTGGTCGCAGGCGGCGCTGATCTTGGCGCGGTTCTGCTGCAGGCAGGCAAGGATGGTGAAGTCGCCCTGATCGATCACGGAGCGGCAGTGACGCTGCACGTCGCGGGTGCAGGCCTTCTGTTCGTCGGGCGTGCCGCGGCCCTGCTGCTGCTGAGCGAAGGCGGTGGAGGAAAACGGGACCGACAACAGGGCAAGAGCCAGGACAAATTTACGCATCGTATTCCTTCATTTCCGACAGCAGAAAACCTGACCCCGAAAGCGCTTCGGCATGACCGGGACAGATTTGTTGGGATTTCAAACGCCGCGTAACGCAGCAACGGACCGATGACAAGCACCGCTAAATGCGGCTAAATTTGCGGCGCTGTAAACCCCCACGTAAGTCATTGATCAAAAACAGCGATTCATGTCATCACTTTGCCGTTTATGCCGATTGCGGACCGTGCATGTGCGAAGCTACATGCGATCCTTGGCACCGGTGGTTTTGATTCTGTTCGGTGACCGAAGCTGCGTCGCGAACGCTGTTCGGTCATTTGAACCTAACATACTGCGGTGACACTAAACCTTCGATGCGGCGAGACGTTTTCTTGCGAAAGAAGCGTTGATTTTGATGGGAATGTTACAATGAAACTGTTTGGTTCCGGCCTTTGCAGTCAGGCCCTGAAGGCTGTCGGCGTCGGCGCCGCGCTTCTGCTGTCTGTCTCCGCGGGCCACGCGCAATCGGCCGGGCCGTTCGCCGGTTTTGCCGGCTCGTGGACCGGCTCGGGCACGGTGGCGTTGTCCAACGGCACGACTGAACGCATTCGTTGCAAGGCGGACTACAAGGTCGCTCCCTCCGGCATGAACCTGAAGCAGAACCTGCATTGCGCCAGCGACAGCTACAAGTTCGACCTCACCAGCGACGTCACCAGCCAGGGCGATCGCATCTCCGGCAACTGGAGCGAGGCGAGCCGCAACATCTTCGGCAACCTGCAGGGCACCGCGGGCGGCGGGCGCATCGACGTGTTCGTCGAGGCGGCCGGCTTCGCTGCGAACCTCAATTTGCAGACCAACGGCTCCAAGCAGGTCGTGCAGATCGACTCCAAGGGCGAGATCCGCGGCGTCACCATCACGATGACCAAGACCTGACGCTTTCTCTTGCTCCATGAGCGACAAAAAGGCCCGGTTCCGACCATTCGGAACCGGGCCTTCTGCTGTCGAAGCGATCAGGCCTTTTCGATCGGCGCCGGCTCCCCGGCCTTGCCGCGAAGCTTCTGCGACAGATTGATCAGGAACATCGAGGTCGGCCGCAGAATGAAGAGATCCGCAACCAGCGCTGCGACCATCGAGAACGCGCTGAGCCAGCCGAACAGCCGCAGCGACGGCAGGTCGGAGAACACGGTGACGACGAGGCCGCAGGCCAGCACCACCGTGGTCAGGATCAGCGCGGGCCCGACCAGCACGGTGGCGCGCTCCACCGCGAGCTCCGGCGTGACGCCGGGCCTGGTCTCCAGCCGCAAGCGGTTGAGGAAGTGGATGGTCGCGCTGAGGCCGAGGCCGAACGACACCGTCAGCGCCACCACGCTGGCGAATTGCAGCCCCTCCCCGAGCAGCCACAGCACCGTGCCCGACAGCACCACCGGGAAGATGCCGGGCAGGATGCAGGAGAACATCACCACCACCGAACGGAACGCGAGCCCGATGAAGATCGCGACCAGCAGGAATTCGATGGTGAGGCCGTGGTTCAGTTTCTCGATCATGTTGGCGCTGTTGCGCGCGGCGATCACCGACAGGCCGGTGACCGCGATCTCGTAACCGGGATGCTCGGCGCGCACCTTGTCCAGCGCGTGATCGAGCTTGTTCACCACCGGAAGCAACTGGCTCGAATCGACGTCCGGGACGCGGCCCGACACCACGACCGCGTCCTGATTCTTGTCGATGAAGCGGCGCACCAGGTGCTCCGGAATCAGGTCGACATATTCCTTCAGCGTCGCGACATCGTTGCTGCCGGCCTTTTCGGCGAGCCAGCGCCGCAAGGTTTCCAGCGACCAGACATTGCCGACGCCGGCCGTGTCCTCGACCATCGCATGGACCTGGGCGATTGTCTTCAGGGTCTCCGGCGAATACAGCGATTGGCCCTTTGGGAATTCGATCAGCACATCGACCGGATTGGCGCCGGTCAGCTTGGCATCGAGACGGCTCGAGGCCTCGACCGCCTGCCGCTTGTCCGGCACCTGATCGGCGAGCCGGTAACGCGGCTCGAGGCTGCCATAGATGACGCCGAGCCCGCCGACGACGATCAGCGCGATCAGGCTGAACAGCCCCGGCCGGCCCACCATGCGCACCGCGATCCAATAGCAGAAATTGCGCAGCGCCTGGACGCCGGCGTCGGCGCTCTGGAATTTGACGGCGAAGATCCGCTCATTGCGCACGAACAGGATGCCGAACACCGGCACCAGCGAGAGCACCGCGACCAGCGCGATGATGGTCGCCGCGAGCCCCGCCTCGCCGAATTTGCGGATCAGGTCGGAATCCGAGAACTGCAGCGCGATGAACGAAATGCCGGCAGTGCCGTGGGTCAGCACGCAGGCCGGGCCGACCACCAGCACCGCGTTCTTGAACGCGGTGAACTTGTCCTGCCCCGCGATCAGGCGGTCGCGCGCCGCGAAGGTCAGCTGCATCGAGTCGGAGAAGCTGATCACCATGATGAGCGGCGTCATCACGTTGAGGAACATGTTGAGATTGAAATTGGCCCAGCCGAGACCGCCGAGCGCGAGCAGGATGGCGATCATCGGCGGGAACGCCGCCGCCACCATGAAGGAGATCTTGCGGAAGAAGATGATGGCGATGATGCAGCCGGCGAGGATGCCGAGGATGTTGTAGGTCAGGCCGTCGCGCTCGACCGCGTTGCGGATCTCGAGCTGCATGACCGGCACGCCGGAGAGCTGGGCGTTGAGCCCGCTGGCGGAGAGATCGTCGGCCATCACCTTCCTGATGTCGCCGACCACCTTGGAAAGCTTGCTGCTGCCGACCACCTCGGGATCGAGCGACAGCACGACAAGCGCCAGCGTGCCGTCCTCGGACAGCAGCTTGCCGCGGATGATCTCGTTGCTTTTGACGGTCTCGACGAACTTGTCGTAGGCCGCGCCCTCGGGCAGCTCGTTCGGGAACAGCGCCGCCGGCAGCTTGCCCTTTTCGGGCGCCTGGCGCGCCGAGAACAGCGACACCAGGCCGCGCACCCCCTCGACCAGCTGCAGGTCGGTGACCATGTCGCGCAGCTTCTCGAGATTGTCACGGACCAGCAGCGTCTTGCCTTCGACCACGACGAGGACGTCGAACTCGGTCGCCGGGAAGCGCTTGGTCACCGCCTCGTATTGCTTGTAGTCCTTGGAATCGGAGCGGAATAGCTGCGACAGCGAGTCGTCGATCTTGATCCGGTGGACGCCGAACAGAGCGCCGATCATCAGCAGGACGAGCACGATGCAGGACAGGATTGGCGTCCGCATCGGGATCAGGCCGAGGCGCTCGATTCCGAATGCGATGCTGGGTCCGGAGCGCGGCTCTTCGACTTTCTCGACGTGGACCTGACTTTCGGAATTCTTTTCGAGCATGCCTTGTCCAGTTCTGAAGTCGGCTCAATCTGTTTGGCTGGGTCCTGCGGCGCGAATGCGGCTCATGAGCGCAGCTGATCGGCGCTAGTCCTTGAAAACACGCGAATATTGACCGGCGCCGGTTTTACAGGCCCGCCCCCCTGCTCGCAAGCGCGAGGGCCACGCCGAATCGGCGGGGAACCGGCGAAAAGCGCGGCTAAGTAGCTGATTTGTCACACCCGGGTAGCGCATTTCGGGACGATCCGCCGCCGCTCTCATCTTTCAGTGCGACCCCGGTCATCTGGCGTGCCAGACCCTCGCGTACAAGCCAGGAAATCCTGAACGCGGCCTCCGCATAACTCAGTCCGGCGCGGTGGATGTTGGAGACGCAATTGCGCTCGGCATCGGTGAGGCCGATTCGCGGTGCGAAGGTCAGATAGGCGCCGAGGCTGTCAGGTGCTGACAGACCGGGCCGTTCGCCGATCAGCATCACCAAGATGCGCGGGCCGATGATGGCGCCGATCTCGTCACCGAGCGCGACGCGCGCACCGGATGCGACGATCACCGCATTGGTCTCGATCTTGTCGGCGGCGAGCCGAGGCAGCAGCTCATCCAACAGGTCGACGGCATGCAGATTGACCGCCGCCGGCGACAGCCCGTCGCCGATCACGATGGCGCACGAGCCCGCAGTGACGCCGCTCGCCTCCAGCGTTCGCCGCGAGGCCGGATCGAGCATCCGCCCGAGATCGGGCCGGCGCAGATAGTCGCTCCGGCTGCGCGCCTGGCTCGCCACCTCGACCGGCGTGATGCCGAGATCGCCGAGACCCGCCGCGATGGCGGCGGTGTCGAAGGCGGCATGAACGGCGTCGCGGGCGCGCGCGTGGTCGAGCGTGAATGACAGCAATGCTCCGGTCGGCAGGCTGGCGCCGGCACGGCCGAGGCCGACCCGCGCCGGCGTCAGCGCGCGCAGATCGGCAATCGACGGGGACGATGACAATCGTGACGGTGGTTTCGACATGCTGTTATTCGGCGGGCACCGATGCCTCGCGCAGCCGGAGCGAATAGTTCGACGCATTCTGCCGGCCGCTGGAGGCCGCGCGTGCGAAGGTGATCAGATGATGCGCGACCAGCGTCGCCCCGATCAGGCCCTCGATATCGCCGCGCTTGAGCCGCCCGAGCGCGAACTTCCAGAACACGCGCCTGTAGTCGCCGAGCACGCCGACCTTCCAGAAGATGTTGCGCAGCATGATGAGGCCGCGGCGGATGTTGGCCCAGGTCTTCATCTCCGGGCTGACCGGCACCTTGATGCGGTTGGCATAGGTGTAGTCGCATTGATGCTGGTAGCGCGCGAACAGTTTTGCGGGCTCGTAGGCGATCTCCATGCACTTGCGCCACGAGCTGACGACGTCCTCATAGGGCAGCAGGAATTGCACGTTGGAGTCGCGGCTCTCGTCGTCGATCAGCCGCCCGGCCCTTTCCAGCCGATCCCACAGCGGCGTCTTCGGCAGCGCCTGCAGCAGATTGATGGTGAGCAGCGGAATGCGCGACTCGTCGACGAAGGACAGCAGCGCGTCGCCGGTCTCGGGCTTGTCGGTGTCGAGCCCCATGATGATGCCCGAGACCACCTCCATGCCGTAGGAATTGATGGTGCGCACGCCCTCGAGGATCGGAACCATCATGTTCTGATCCTTGTGCATCGCCTTGAGCGCGTCGGGATCCGGCGTCTCGATGCCGACGAAGATGGTGACGAAAAAGGCCTCGCGCATCTTCTCCAGGATCTCGGGGCGCTTGGCGATGTTGAGCGTCGCCTCGCAGGCGAGACGGGTGACGTAGCCGGTCCGCTTCTGCCACGCGATCAGGTGCGGCAGCAGCTCGACGGCGGCCTTGCGGTTGCCGATGAAATTGTCGTCGACGAAATAGACCGTATCTGTCATGCCGCAGGCGCGCAGCTTGTCGAGCTCGGCGATGATCTGCTGCGGCGATTTCAGCCGCGGATTGCGGCCATAGAGGCCGGGGATGTCGCAGAACTCGCACTGATAGGGGCAGCCGGAGGAGAACTGGATGCTGCCGAGGAAATACTTCTTGGTCTCGGCGAGCTCATAGGCCGGCAGCGGGAAATCCGTCATCGGCAGGCGGTCGAGCGTTTTCAGCACCACCTGCTCACCCGGACGGGTGACGTCCTCCGCCAACCGCCTGATCAACTCGTCGGTGGCGTCGCCGAGCTCGCCGACATGGAGGTAGTCGAATGAGGGATAGTAGTCTGGGCAGGCGCTGACCGAGGGACCACCGATCGCAACCGGAAGGTCATGGTCATGCGCGCGGCGGCAGATGTCGTTCATCTGCTGGCGCTGGATATGCATACCGCTGACGAACACCGCATCCGCCCACTCGAAATCCGCCGCTGTGGCTGGACGCAGATTCTCGTCGATGAAACGGACCTGCCAGGTCTCGGGCAGATAGGCGGCGATCAGCAGCAGCCCCTGCGGCGGCATGAACGCCTTGACGCCGTCGGTGAGCGGATAGGAGTGCTCGAAGGTGCCAAAGGAGGACGTATAGCGCGGAAACACGCAGAGGATACGCCGGACCGTTTCAATGCCTTGAGCTCTCATCAAACGTCCCCGAAGCACCACCAAATCTAACCACGGCGCGGGACGCTGGGCCAGAAATTCTTCAAGATTGTGGCACTGCTTAACGTCACAACGACGAGATGGTTGCCAGGGTCTCACTGTGGCCCGGCGCCAGCAGCCTGGAGGCAAATTCCGGCAACCGCTCCGCATCGGCGACAGGGCGGAAATCCTGCCCGGCCAACCCTGCGCGCGCCAGCCAGTCGTCGAATTCGGGCGCCCGCTTCAGGCCGAACAGGTCGCGGACATAGAGCGCGTCGTGAAACGACGTCGACTGATAGTTCAACATAACGTCATCGGCGCCCGGCACGCCCATGATGAAGTTGGCGCCGGCGGCCGCGAGCAGCGTCAGCAGCGTGTCCATGTCGTCCTGGTCGGCTTCGGCGTGATTGGTGTAGCAGATGTCGACACCGATCGGCAGGCCGAGCAGCTTGCCGCAGAAATGATCCTCCAGGCCGGCTCGGACGATTTCCTTGCCGTCGTAGAGGTACTCCGGACCGATGAAGCCGACCACGCTGTTGACGAGCAGCGGATCGAAGGCGCGCGCCACCGCATAGGCGCGGGCCTCGCAGGTCTGCTGGTCGACCTGATGGTGCGCATTGGCAGACAGCGCGGAGCCCTGCCCGGTCTCGAAATACATCACGTTGTCGCCGACCGTGCCGCGCTCCAGCGACAGCCCCGCTTCGCGTGCCTCCCGCAACAACGAAAGGTCGACGCCGAAGCTGCGGTTCGCGGCCTCGGTGCCGGCGATCGACTGGAACACGAGGTCGACCGGCAGCCCCTGCCCGATCAGGCCGAGCGTGGTCGTGACATGGGTCAGCACGCAGCTCTGCGTCGGAATCTGCAGCCGCGTGATGATGTCGTCGAGCAGCCGCAGCAGGGTCGCAATCGCGTTGGGATCATCGCTGGCCGGGTTGATGCCGATGCAGGCGTCGCCCGATCCGAGCAGCAGCCCGTCGAGGATCGAAGCGGTGATGCCCTTGGCATCGTCGAAGGGATGGTTGGGCTGCAGCCGCGTGCTCATCCGCCCGCGCAGGCCGATGGTGTTGCGGAAGCGCGCCGTCACTTCGCACTTCTTCGCCGCCAGGATCAGGTCCTGGTTGCGCATCAGCTTCGACACGGCAGCGATCATCTCCGGCGTGACGCCGCGCGAAATCTTCCTCAAGCTCTCGCCGGTGGCGGCGTCCGACAGCAGCCAGTCGCGCAAGCCGCCGACGGTGAGCGAGGACAGCGGCACGAATCCCGCGACGTCGTGGCTATCGAGAATGAGCCGCGTGACTTCGTCGTCCTCATAGGGGATCACCGGCTCGTCGAGGAACTGCTTGAGCGGAACGTCTGCCAGCGCCAGCCGCGCCGCGATCATCTCTTCGGCGCTGCCGGCGGCAATGCCGGCCAACCGGTCGCCGGAGCGCGGCGGGCTCGCCTTGGCGAGCAGGTCGCGCAGGCCATCAAACACGTAGCTGGTGGCATCGACAGTGTGACGATAGACCATGGGGAAAGTTCGGATCGAAATGGGCGGGGTGCGCCCGTGCAGTCTAGCACTTCTTTGCGAACGCCGCGCCAACTGTGTATTGGCGCGCTCGAAAATGTGGAAGGCGGGTACCTACGCCGGACCTGAAGCCCGCCAGCCGCCCGGCGCACCGCGATCGGACGGCCAAAGGTCTGACGAAATTCGGCAAATTTCGAAAGTTGCAGCGGCAACAGGTACGCGCATTAAGGGATTTTCCATAAACATTTTGCATCTTTCTAAATCGGCCGAAGGTGCTCCCCGGCCTCTTGGAGTGCCCTCAATGCCTGCCCCCATGACATCGCCCGACTCATTTTCCGGACCCCCGATGGCATCTCGATTCTCACTCGCTGCCAGGCTGTACTCGACGTTTGCCCTGATCGCGGTGCTGACCGCGGCGATCACCGTGTTGTCCGACTACAGCGCGCGGCGGAACGCCGAACTGACCGAGGCCGTCGACCTCGCGAGCCGCGCTGCCCTCAATGTCGAGCGGGTCAACTCGCTGGTCTACGCGGTCGTGATGGAATCCCGCGGCATCTACATGTCGACCGAACCGGCGACCGTGAAGAAGTATGGCGAAGGCCTCCTCAAGTTCAACGACCGCATCCTCGCCGTGGTCAAGAACTGGGAGACCCTGGTCCAGGCCGACGACGCCGAGCAGTTCGCGACGTTCAAGAAGCGCATCGAGCAGTTCATCGAGTTCCGCAAGGAGCTGGTCCGCCGCGGCATCGAGATCAATGCCGCGGCCGGGCGCGAATGGGGCGACAATGACGCCAACCGCGACGTCCGCACTGCCCTGAACAAGGATCTCGAGGCGCTGTCGAAGGTCTATGCCGAGCGCAGCAAGAAGCTGGCGCTGCAGGCCGACGCCAATCGCGCGATGGCGCTGATCCTGACCGGTCTCGGCGCGGCCGCCCTGATCGCGGTCGTGCTCGGCGTGCTGATCATCGCCCGCTCGGTCGCCCGGCCGCTGTCGCAGATCACGGCGACCATCAAGCGCGTCGCCGACGGCGACGACCATGTCGAAGTTCCGCACACCGGACGCGGCGACGAGATCGGCGCGCTGGCGCGGGCCATCAAGGTGTTCCAGGAGGCAATGGACCGCAACCGCAGCCTCAACGCGCAGGTCGTGCAGGACTCCGCGGCGCGCGATGCCCGCGGCCGGCACATCGAGACCTCGGTCGAGGCGTTCCGCGGCGCGATCGGCTCGGTGCTGCGCGCAGTTCACGACAATGCGGCCACGATGCGCCAGACCGCACAGACCATCGCGAGCGTCGCCGCCAGTGCGAGCGGCCGTGCGGTGACCGCGGCGAGCGCGACCGAGCAGGCCTCGAGCAACGTCTCGGCCGTGGCCGGCGCCGCGGAAGAACTTTCGGCCTCGGTCCAGGAAATTGGTCGCCAGGTCAAGCAGTCCTCCGGCGCAGTGGACCAGGCCGGTGCGCGCACCGACCGGTCGATCAGCGAGATCGAGAGCCTTGCCGCCACCACCCAGCGCATCGACGGAGTGCTCAGCCTGATCCAGGCGATCGCCGAGCAGACCAACCTGCTGGCGCTGAACGCCACCATCGAGGCCGCCCGCGCCGGCGAGGCCGGCCGCGGCTTTGCCGTCGTCGCGCACGAAGTCAAGGCGCTGGCCGAACAGACTGCGAAGGCGACCGCCGAGATCGGCGAGAATGTCGGCCTGATCCAGGCCTCGACCCGCAACTCCGTCGCCGCGGTGCGCGAGATCGGCCAGGCCGTGCGCGAGATCAGCAGCGTCACAGCGAACATCGCGAGCGCGATCGGCGAGCAGGACGCCGCCACACGCGAGATCTCCGTCAATGCCCAGCTCGCCGCGCAGGGCAACCAGACGCTGGTCGACAATATCGGCTCGCTGCGCGACGACATGGGCCAGACCAGCCAGGCGGCGGAATCGGTGCTCACGGCATCGAGCGAGCTGACCGCGACCGCCGACACGCTGTCGCGCGAGGTCGAGCAGTTCTTCCGCAACCTGCGCGCCGACGCCGCCGACGATGTGCGACGGACCGGAACGTAGGTTAGGTGCGAGCCTACCACTCCGGAAATCCTCGCTCGCTGTGCGCGGGGTCAGTGCAAGCTAAGGCATCGTTGGAGCGCCTCGTGGGGGCGCGCTGCCAAAACAGCGAAAACAACCCCATGCAAAGGAGCCGGCGGGGCTGCCGGCGTCCGATTTGGCGTCCGACCAGGCGGCGCACTCGGAAAAGCGGAAAAGCGACTTGACACGTCGGGCAACTCAGGGGTACTTTTCCAATATTCCGAATTTGCGCAAATAGCCCTCTTCGAGCGCTCACTCCACCGGCAGCACGTCGACCGCGACGCTGAGTTTCTGCTTGCTGGCACCGACGATGACGCCATCGACCGGCGAGACATCGGCGAAGTCGCGGCCGATGGCGAGGATGATATGGTCATTTGCGACCATCAGATCGTTGGTCGGATCGAAGCCGATCCAGCCGAGGTCGTTGCCGCACCAGACCGATACCCAGGCATGGGTCGCGTCCGCGCCTTGCAGCCGCGGCTGGCCCGGCGGCGGCATGGTGCGCAAATAGCCGCTGACATAGGCCGCGGGCAGGCCGAGCCCGCGCAGCCCTGCGAGCATCACATGGGCAAAATCCTGGCAGACGCCTTGGCGCTTCTCGAACACGTCACGGAGCGGCGTCGAGATCACCGTGGCTTTCGGGTCGTATCTGAAATCATTGCGGATGCGACGCATCAGGTCGGCCGCGCCTGACAGGATGGCCTCACCCGGCGGAAAGCTCGCGGCGGCATATTCCGTCACCGGCCGCAGCACCGGCGCCAGCGCGCTGGCAAAGATATAGCCGACCGGCGAGCGAGGGCCGAGGCTCGTCGCCTCGAAGGCGATGTCGCGGACGTCCTCCCATCGCGGGCTCCCGGCATCGCGCGCCGGCGGCTGCCGCGTCAGCGACACCCGCGAGCGCGAGTCGATGCGGAGATTGCGGTGCGCGGTCTCGATCAGGACGCTTTCGGTCAGCGTGCCGAAGAAATCGCGCCGCGACGTGCGCTCCGCGGGCTTCGGGCGGATCTCGATCGAATGCGAGATCAGCTCCTGGCCGTCGCCGATCATCGGCTCCAGCCGCAGCGCGCAGCGCGCGAAGCTCACCTGGGTCTCATAGCTGTAGGTCGTGACGTGACGAATGTCGTAGATCACGCCAGCCCCGTGAGCTTCTCCGGCCGGCTGGCATTCGGTCCATGCGGGAAGTAGTGCAGCGCGATGGCGTCGGCGAGGTTGAGCAGATCCTGCTCCAGTGCGAACAGCGTCTTGACGTCGAGGCTGGCTGCCTCCGCCGTCGTCAGCATCGCCTCGACGGCGACGGCGAGCCGCTGCGGCCGCTCGATCAGGCCGTGCTCCTTCAGGCTCGGCAGCGCGGCGATGTGCTCGTTGAGGCCGGCGACCTGGAATGCGACCGAGCGCGGATTGTAGGGATCGAGCACCGCCAGATCGCGCACCGGCGCGAGCAGCGGCTGCACCAGGTAGCGCGAGCGATAGGTGATCTGGCAGTCGATCAGCGTCAGCAGCACGTCGAGATCCTCGTCGCCGGCCTCGTCATAGGCGAACTGGCGGGTGAACCGCGCGGTGTTGATGGCGCGCTCGGCGCGGCGGCCCATGTCGAGGAAGCGCCAGCCGGCGGCGCGGTTCATGTTCTCCTGCGCGAGCCCGGCGAAGCTCGCCAGCTCCTGCAGGGTCAGCTCGGCGGCGCTGATCACGCCGTCATCGTCATGGACCTCGATCGCGAGCCGTTCGGCCATCTCGGTGATGACCTGCCAGGCATCCGGCGACAGCCGTTCGCGCAGGCCGGTCGCGGTGCGCTGCGCCGAACGCACCAGCGACAGGGCCGAGCCGAACCTCTCCTCGTTCTGCAGCGCCTCGAGCGCGATCCGTGCGGGATTGGCCCGCGCGGTCTGCGAGGCCGCGCCCCAGGCCACCAGCAGGCGCTGGATGCGCTCGGCCGAATGCAGCGCCGGCGCGGCCCCGTTCGAATTGGTTCGGGCCGGGTCGCGCAGCGGCGTGCTCAGCGCGCGGATCAGCCGGATCGTCGCCTCGGCGCGCTCCAGATAACGGCCGAGCCAGAACAGATTGTCGGCGGCGCGGCTCGGCAGCACGCCGGCGATGCGGCGGATGCGCACGGTATCGACGGCCGGCAACAGCGTTGCCGTCGAGACCTCCTTGTCGGACACGACCCAGACATCGGCGGAGCTGACGCCGTCGCCCATCGACACCGCCCGCGCATCCGCGCGGTCGGCGATGCGGCAGAAGCCGCCGGGCAGCACGGTCCAGCCGTTCGGCGTCGCGGCCGCAAACACCCGCAGCACGAAGGGCCGCGGCGCGATGCGGCCGTTCTCCCACACCGGCGTGGTGGAGAGCCGCACCAGCTCCTGGCCGACATAGTCAATGCCGCGATGGCTGATCGCGTCCTTCAAGCGGTCGCGGTCGGCCGCCGAGAGCTCGGCAGGAAGCACCGGGCCATGGCCGGGGAAGTCCGGCACGCCGCGGCCGTAAGCGCCCTCGATGGCGAACTCGTCGAGCCGCGACAGCACCTCCTCGCGGGCGGACTTCTGACCGCACCACCAGGTCGCGATGTGCGGGATCATCAGATCTTCGCTAAGCAGGCGTCGGCAGAGATTGGGCAGGAAGCCGAGCAGCGCCCGTGCCTCCAGCACGCCCGAGCCCGGCATGTTGGCGACCACGACGCCCTGTTTGCGCAGCACCTCGATCAGGCCGGGCACGCCGAGATAGGAGGAGGCGTCGAGCTCGAGCGGATCGAGCATGTTGGAATCGACCCGGCGCAGCAGCACGTCGAGCCGCTTCAGCCCGGCGACGGTGCGGATGTGCACGCGGTCGCCGGAGACCGCGAGGTCATCGCCTTCGACCAGCAGGAAACCGAGATAGCGTGCGAGCGTCGCATGCTCGAAATAGGTCTCGCTGAAGGCACCCGGCGTCAGCAGCCCGATCCGCGGCTCGTCGCGATCGGCACTGGCTCGCAGGCCGTCGCGGAACGCCTCGAAGAACGGCGCGACGCGCTCGACATTCATCGACTTGTACAGATTGGAGAAGGCGCGCGACAGCACCAGGCGGTTTTCGAGCGCATAGCCGGCGCCCGACGGCGCCTGGGTGCGATCGCCGAGCACCCACCAGCGGCCATCAGGGCCGCGGCCGATGTCGGCGGCATAGAAAGGGAGGTAGCGCCCGCCGGGCGGCTTGATGCCGCTGACCGCGCGCAGATATTCGCTGCTGCCGGCAATCGCCGCGGCAGGGATAGCGCCGCTCGCAACCAGGCGGCCCTCGCCGTAGAGATCGGCCAGCACCATTTCGAGCAGCTGTGCGCGCTGGGCGATGCCGGCCGCGAGCTGCCGCCAGTCGGCGGCATCGATGATCAGCGGCAGATGGCTGAGCGGCCAGATCCGGTCGGCGGTGTCGCCCGGCGCGCGATAGGTCACGCCGGCCTCGCGCAGATGCCGGTCGGCGGAGGCGAAACGCCGCTCGATATCGGCCGGCGACAGCGCGGCGAAGGCGTCGAAGAAGCGGCTCCAGACCGGACGCGGCGCGCCGTCCTGCGCAATGTACTCGTCGGGAATGCCGGGCAGCCGGACGTAGTCGCGCGTCCATTGCGCCATCCGGCGCTGACCGGGACGGGCCCTGCTCTCCTGACTGCTGCCTTGGCCGCCCGATCCGGTCATTCCCTGCCCTCGAATCGATTAAAGCAGCAGCGGCGTGCGCAAGTCGAGGGTCAGCGGAAACTCATTTGTGCGTTCCTCCGGCGGCGGCTCGATCCTGCCGGGGGTGTGGCCATGGTCCTGGAAGCGCGCCAGCCGACGCGCCTCGGCCTCATAGGAATTGACCGGCTTGGTCTCGTAGTTGCGGCCGCCGGGATGGGCGACGTGATAGACGCAGCCGCCGAGCGAGCGGCCGTTCCAGCTGTCGATCAGATCGAACGTCAGCGGCGCGTGGACGGGAATGGTCGGATGCAGGCCGGAGGCGGGCTGCCAGGCCTTGAAACGCACCCCCGCCACCGCCTCGCCGCCCCGGCCGGTCGCGGTCATCGGCATCCGCCTGCCATTGCAGGTGACGATGTGGCGGCCCTCGACAAAGCCGGTCGCCTTGACTTGCAGCCGCTCGACCGAGGAATCGACATAGCGCACGGTGCCGCCCGCGGTCCCCTCCTCGCCCAGCACGTGCCAGGGCTCGAGCGCCTGGCGCAGCTCGAGGGCGACGCCGCCATGGTGGACGCGGCCGAACACCGGAAAGCGGAATTCGAGCTGGGCCTGGTACCACTCCGGCTCGACCTCGTAGCCGGATTGCTTGAGCTCGGCGAGCACGCCGAGAAAATCCTCCCAGAGGAAATGCGGCAGCATGAAGCGGTCATGCAGCGCGGTGCCCCAGCGCACGAAGCGGCCCTGCTGCGGCTCGCGCCACAGTTTTGCGATCAGCGCGCGGATCAACAGCTGCTGCGCCAGTGACATCCGCGGATCGGGCGGCATTTCGAGCGCGCGGAATTCGACCAGGCCAAGCCGGCCGGTCGGTCCATCGGGCGAGTAGAGCTTGTCGATGCAGATCTCGGCGCGATGGGTGTTGCCGGTGATGTCGACCAGGATGTGGCGGAACAGGCGGTCGACCAGCCACAGCGGCGCCTCCATGCCCGGCGGCGGCACGTGCGACAGAGCGATCTCGAGTTCATAGAGCCCGTCATGCCGCGCCTCGTCGATGCGCGGCGCCTGGCTGGTCGGCCCGATGAACATGCCGGAGAACAGATAGGACAGCGACGGATGGCGCTGCCAGTACAGCACGAGGCTCTTCAACAGATCCGGCCGGCGCAGGAACGGCGAGTCCTCCGGCCTGCTGCCGCCGACCACGATGTGGTTGCCGCCACCGGTGCCGGTGTGCCGGCCGTCGATCAGGAAACGGTTGGCCCCGAGCCGCGTCTTCGCGGCATCCTCATAGAGGCCGAGCGTGATGCCGACGGCCTCGCGCCAGTTCTGCGCCGGCTGCACGTTGATCTCGATCACGCCGGGATCGGGCGTCACCTTGATCACCTCGAGGCGCGGATCGAACGGCGGCGCGTAGCCTTCGACGTGGACTTGCAATTGCAGCTCTTCGGCGGTCGCCTCGATTGCGGCGATCAAATCGAGGTAGTCCTCGGCCTTTTCGACCGGCGGCATGAAGGCGCAGAGCACGCCGTCGCGTACCTCGATCGACATCGCGGTGCGCACCGGCAGCGGCTCGGGAATCTCCTTCAGCGCCTGCCGCAGTTCGGCATCCGCCAGCACATCGCGCGGCGCCATCGGATCCTGCTCGACGATGTAGGGATAATCCTCCGGCGGGACGTACTCGAGCGAGGCGATCGGCAGCCGCAGGCCGAGCGGGGAATCGCCGGGCGCGAGGAACAGATGGCTGCGCCGGATCTTCCAGTGCTCGCTGCGCCAGCGCGCCGGCACGCGATCGCCGAGCGGGGTCCAGCGCTGGATCGGCAGCACATAGCCCTTCGGCGTGGTCAGCCCCTCGTCGAACACCCGTGCCAGCCGCGCGCGCTCCTCCGGATCGGTCAGTCTGGAATTGGCAGGACTGACATTGGCCGGCAGGCCGGCCTCGCGCTGCAGCCAGAAGCCAGTATCCTCGTAGGCGGGCATGACATGGCCGGCGCTCAGGCCGAGCCGCTTCGCGGTGTGCTCGGCGAAGCGCTTGGCGTCGGCGATCTCCGCCTTGCTTGCGGTGCCGATGCTCGCGATCAGGCCGGCATTTTTCCAGATCGGCTTGCCGTCCTTGCGCCAGTAGAGGCCGAAGGCCCAGCGCGGCAGGCTTTCGCCCGGATACCATTTGCCCTGGCCGTAATGCAGCAGGCCGCCGGGCGCGAAGCGCGTGCGCAGCTTGCGGATCAGATCGTCGGCCAGCGCGCGTTTGGTCGGACCGACCGCGGCAATGTTCCACTCCGGCGATTCCAGGTCGTCGACCGAGACGAAGGTCGGCTCGCCGCCCATGGTGAGCCGCACGTCCTCCTTCGTCAGGTCGGCATCGACCTGCTCGCCGAGCCGGTCGAGCCGCGCCCAGGACTCGTCCGAAAACGGCCGCGTGATCCGCGGCGCCTCGCCGATGCGCCTGACGCTCATCTCGAAGCCGAACTCGACATTGGCAACGCCCGCGGTGCCGGTCACCGGCGCTGCCGACCGGTAATGCGGAGCGGCGCAGACCGGAATGTGCCCCTCGCCGGTCAGCATGCCCGAGGTGACGTCGAAGCCGATCCAGCCTGCGCCGGGCAGATAGACCTCGGCCCAGGCATGCAGGTCGGTGAAATCGCTCTCGACCTCGCGCGGCCCCTCGACGGGATCGATGTCGGGCCGGAGCTGGATCAGGTAGCCGGAGACGAAGCGTGCGGCGAGCCCGAGATGGCGCAGGGTCTGGATCAACAGCCACGCCGAGTCGCGGCAGGAGCCGGAGCCCGCGGCCAGTGTCTCTTCCGGCGTCTGCACGCCGGTCTCCATGCGGATCACGTAGCTGATCTTCTTCTGCAGCTCTGCGTTCAGCTCGACCAGGAAATTGACGGTCGAATCGGCGGTGCGCGGAATGTCCTTGAGGTAAGCCGCAAGCAGCGGCCCGGGCTCCTCCGTTTCCAAATAGGGCGCGAGCTCAGCCTTCAGATCGCCGGAATAGTCGAACGGAAAGCTGTTGGCATAGGGCTCGACGAAGAAGTCGAACGGGTTCACCACCGTCATCTCGGCGATGAAGTCGACCTCGACCCTGAGCTCGGTCGCCTTCTCCGGGAAAACGTAGCGCGCCAGCCAGTTGCCTTGCGGATCCTGCTGCCAGTTCACGAAGTGATTGGCCGGCGTCACCTTGAGCGAATAGCTGAGGATCGGCGTCCGGGTGTGCGGCGCGGGCCGCAGGCGTATGGTCTGGGGCCCGAGATCGATCGGCCGGTCGTATCTGTAGTGCGTGACGTGATGCAGTGCGACTGATATCGACACGGACCCAGGACTCCAGCGGCTTTTTTGAGCAGAACACCGGTTCCGGTCGACATCAAGCACTAACAAAGGGCATGGGGTGCCCAAGGTGAGGGCGAATAGCGAATGGCGAGTAGCGAATGGAGCTTGCCCTATTCGCTACTCGCTACTCCCTATTCGCCCCTCTCACATCGTCGCCCCTAACACCCAGGGCGCGAACTCGGCGCCGCCGAAGTCAAAAGTCTCGCTCTTGGTCGGTTGGCCCGAGGCGGTCTTGAGGATGAGGTCGAAGATGCGCTGGCCGCATTCCTGCACGCTCTCCTCGCCGTCGAGGATGGTGCCGCAATTGACGTCCATGTCGTCTTCCATCCGCTTGTACATCGGCGTGTTGGTGGCGAGCTTGATCGATGGCGCCGGCTTGCAGCCGAACACGCTGCCGCGGCCGGTGGTGAAGCAGACGAGGTTGGCGCCGCCTGCGACCTGCCCGGTCGCGGCGACCGGGTCGTAGCCGGGCGTGTCCATGAACACGAAGCCCTTCTTGGTGACGGGTTCGGCATAGTTCAGCACATCGACGAGGTTGGTGCTGCCGGCCTTGGCCATCGCGCCGAGCGACTTCTCCAGGATGGTGGTGAGGCCGCCGGCCTTGTTGCCGGGGCTCGGATTGGCGTTCATCTCGGCGCCTTCGCGCTGGGTGTATTCCTCCCACCAGCGCATCAGGCCGACCAGCTTTTCGCCGACCTCGCGGCTGACGGCACGCCGGGTCAAGAGATGTTCGGCGCCGTAGGTCTCCGGCGTCTCCGACAGGATGACGGTGCCGCCGTGCCGCACCAGGAGATCACTGGCGGCGCCGAGCGCCGGATTGGCCGACACGCCGGAATAGCCGTCGGAGCCGCCGCATTGCAGCGCCACCGTCAATTCGCTCGCCGGCACAGGCTCGCGCCTGACCTTGTTGGCGTCGGCGAGCGCCTCCTTCACGAAGGCGACGCCGGCCTCCACCGTCTTGCGGGTGCCGCCCACCTCCTGGATGTCCATCGCGCGCAGCCGGCCGGCGAGCTTCTGCTCGGCCATCAGGCCGCCGATCTGGTTCACCTCGCAACCGAGGCCGAGCACGATGACGTTGGAGAAATTGACATGCCGCGCGTAGCCGCCGAGCGTCCGGCGCAGCAGCGCCAGCGGCTCGTCCTGGGTCATGCCGCAGCCGGTCTTGTGGGTCAGCGCGACGACGCCGTCGACGTTGGGGAAGTCGGCGAGCGGATTCTCGCCGGTGAACGGGTTCTTCTTGAACATGTCGGCGACGATGCCCGCGACATGGGCGCTGCAATTCACCGAGGTGAGGATGCCGATATAGTTGCGCGTCGCGACGCGGCCGTCAGCGCGGCGGATGCCCTCGAAGGTCGCCGGCAGATCGAAGTTCGGCACCGGCTTGACGTCGACGCCATAGGCATAGTCCTTGGCGAAATCGCCCATGCCGCAATTCTGCACGTGCACGTGCTGGCCAGGCGCGATCGGCTGGGTCGCAAAGCCGATGATCTGGCCGTAGCGCCTGATCGGCTCGCCCATCGCGATCGGCTTGATCGCGACCTTGTGGCCGGCCGGAATGCGATCGACGGTGGTGACGCCGTCGGCGACCTCGAGCCCCGGCGGCAGGCTCGCGCGCGCAATCAGGACGCTGTCGTCAGGATGCAGGCGGATTACTTGCGTCGGGGCCATGTGGAATCTCCTTTGGAGGCGAATAGCGAATGGCGAGTAGCGAATAGCTCACTACTCGAACCGGCAATCCCTATTCGCCATTCACTACTCGCTATTCGCGTCCTTATGCCTTGCCGCCGGACTTCTCGCGGGTCGCGTTGACCTGCATCTTGGCGTAGGTCTGCATCAGGCCGACCTCGTTCGACAGCGTCACGAGCTTGAAGCCCATGTTGATCGCGCGCACCGCGCCCTCGGCGCCGGAGCAGTGGATGCCCGGATTGAGGCCGCGCTTGCCGCACTCCTTGATGATCTTCTCGTAGATCTTGAGGATCTCCGGCTCGTCGCGGTCGAGCTTCGGCACCAGGCCGTAGGAGAAACCGAGATCGGACGGACCGATATAGACGCCGTCGATGCCCTCGACGTCGAGGATCGCTTCCATGTTCTCGACCGCGGTCTTGGTCTCCATCATCGGCAGCAGCACGATCTCGTCGTTGGCAGTCTGCTGGTAGCTGCCGGCCGAGCCGTACATGCCGGAGCGGATCGGGCCGTTGGAGCGCACGCCCTTCGGCGGATATTTTGCATACGAGACGAGGTTCTTGGCTTCCTGCGGCGTGTTGACCATCGGGCAGATCACGCCATAGGCGCCGCCGTCGAGCACCTTGCCGATGATGCCGGGCTCGTTCCAGGGCACGCGGACCATCGGCGTCACCGGATGGGCGTGCATCGCCTGGAAGCATTGCACCATCGACAGATAGTCCTGCACGCCGTGCTGCATGTCGACGGTGACGCTGTCGAAGCCGCATTGCGCGATCACTTCGGCGGAGAACCCTGACGGGATCGCGAGCCACGCGTTCACCACCGCCTTGCCCGACGCCCAGACCTGCTTGACCTTGTTTGCCATTGATCGCGTTTCCTTTTGTGTTTCTTGGAGGACCTTAGCTGGTTGCCCGCTGGATGGAGACTTCACTGACGCCGACTTCGCGCGCGGTATTGACTATCGCTGCCCAGGTGTCGTCAGGCAAGGGGATGCCGCTTTTGGTGCGCTCGGCGCGGGTTTTCCGTTCGGGATCGCCCGGAATCAGCACGGAATCCGTGCCGGCGATCGGCTTGGTGGCGCGGATGAAATCGCTGTAGCGGGTGATTTCCTGATCGAAGAAGTTGCTGGTGTCGATCACCTTGGGATCGATGTAGAACGCCATCATGCCGTTGGCGAAGCGGCGGTCCGACGAGGTCGCGCCGGTGCCGGTCAGTGCGCCGCCGAGCAATTCGCAGATGAATGCAAGGCCCGAACCCTTGTGATCGCCGAAGGCGCGGATCGCGCCGGTTCCCTTGGTGTGGTCGCGCGGCCCATCCGGCGTATACGGGCCGTACAGCACGTGCGGATCCTCGCTCAGCGTGCCGTCGGCATCGACCAGCGCGCCCGGCGGCAGCTTCTTGCCGCCGCGGCTTGCCACCAGGCACTTGCCCTCGGCAACGACGGAGGTGGCGAAATCGAGCACGATCGGATCCTGGCCCTGGCGCGGAACGCCGACGCAATACGGCGCCGTCGACAGCCGCTTCTCCACGCCGCCATAGGGCGCGACCAAGAGCGAGCCCGCCGCGGTGACGAAGTGGATCGAGACGAGGCCTTCGGCCGCAGCCATTTCGGCCCAATCACCGACGCGGCCGAGATGGCCGGAGTTGCGCAGCGCGACCGCGGCAAGTCCCGCCTTCTTGCACTTCTCGATGCCGAGCTTCACCGCGATCGGCGTGACGGTCTGGCCGTAGCCATACTTGCCGTCGACCACCGCGAGCGACGGCGTGTCGACCACCACTTCCGGCGTCTGGTTCGGCACGATCGAGCCCATCTTCTTCCACCTGATATAGACAGGCACGCGGATCACGCCGTGGCTGTCATGCCCGGTGAGGTTCGCGGTCGTCAGGTAGGTCGCGATGCGCTTCGCTTCCTCGGGAGAGGACTCCGAATGCGAAAACACCTCGGAGACGAAATTGATGAGGTTATCGACCTTGATGGTGACCATGAAAGACTAGCTCGCTTGATGAGACACGGGGCGTTGTTACGCGTGGGCTTTGGCGTGGCCGCCGAGATAGGCCGCGGCGATGGCTTCGTTGCCCCACAATTCATCGGGCTTGCCGCCCAGCACGATCCGCCCGGTTTCCAGCACGAAACCGTGATCGGCGACTGAAAGTCCCATGCGCGCATTTTGCTCGACGAGCAAGACCGTGGTGTCCTTCCTGATCTGCGAAATGATCCGGAACACGGCCTGCACGATGACCGGCGCGAGGCCGAGCGAGGGTTCGTCGAGCAGCAAAAGCCTCGGCTTGGCCATCAGGCCGCGCGCGACCGCGACCATCTGCAACTGGCCGCCGGACAGCGTCCAGCCCAGCGCATTGGAGAAGGCGCGGATATCCGGGAACAGGTCGAACATCGCGTCGGCCTCGCGCGAGATCTGCGATGCCGGGACCTTCCGGTTCGACGCCCCGAGCATGATGTTCTCCTTCACGGTGAGGCCCGGGAATACGCGGCGGCCTTCCGGCACGTGCGAGATGCCGAGCCGCACGATCGCCTCAGGCCCGAGGCCGGCGATCGAGTGACCGTCGAATATGATGTCGCCGGAGGCCGGTTTGGCGAGTCCGCTTATTGCGCGCAGCGTGGTCGACTTGCCGGCGCCGTTGGCACCCAGCAGCGTGACCACCTGGCCCTGCTCCACCGCGATGGTGACGCCGCGCAGCGCCTCGATCTCGCCGTAGCGGACCACGAGATTGCGGATTTCGAGCAGCGGCATCATTCGCTCCCGAGATAGGCGGAGACGACGTCGGGATGGCGCAGCACCGCCATCGATTCGCCGTCCGCGATGCGGCGACCGAAATTCAGCACGGTGATGTGCTGGGCGGCTTCCGAGACCAGCGTCATGTCGTGATCGATGATCAGGATGGTGAGGCCTTGGGCGGCGATGCGCTTGAGCAGCTCATGCAGCTCGAGCTTCTCGGTCGAGTTGAGGCCCGCTGCCGGCTCGTCGAGCAGCAGCAGCGTCGGGTTCGACGCCAGCGCGCGGGCGATCTCGATCAGCCGCTGGTGGCCGTAGGAGAAGCTCGAGATCAATTCGTTGGCGCGGTTGCCGAGGCCGACGAAGGTCAGCGCCTCCATCGCCCGCTCGGTCAGCGCGTCATCACCCTTCCCGACCATGGTGTTGCCGGGCCGCTCGGCGCCGATCTCGACGTTTTCGAGCGCCGTCATCGAGCGGAACAGGCGGATGTTCTGGAACGTGCGCCCGAGACCCGCGGCGGTGCGCTGGTGCGGCGCCATGCTGGTGATGTCGGTGCCGTCGAGCACGATCCGGCCCGAGGTCGCCTTGTAGAGGCCGGACAAGACGTTGAGCGTCGTGGTCTTGCCCGAGCCGTTGGGCCCGATCAGCGCGTGCACGCTGCCGCGCTTCACCGCGATGTCGACATCGTCGACCGCCTTGAGGCCGCCGAAGTGCTTCGAGAGCCCGGTGACTTCGAGCACGATGTCACCGCCCGTCGTCGCCGGCTTGAGCTGCAGCACAGCCGCGGCCGGCGGCGCCTTGGTCTGCGCGCGCCAGCGCGTGAAGGCGTCGGCGACAAAGCCCCAGATGCCGTCGGGCATGAAGCGGATGATCAGGATCACGAACAGGCCGTAGATGGCGAGATAGAGTCCCGGCACGCTCTTGAGGAAGCGCAGCCATTCCGGAATCAGGATCAGGAGCCCGGTGCCGATCACCGAGCCGATCGGCGAGGCCACGCCGCCGAGCAGCGACATGGTCAGGAACACGATCGATTCCGCGAACGAGAACTGGTCCGGGCTGACATAGGCGAAGCCGCCGGCGAACAGCCCACCGGCGAGGCCGCCGAGCAGCGCGCAGATCCCGAAGGCGTAGATCTTGGTGCGGAACACGTCGATGCCGTTGACGCCGGCCGCGAGCTCATTGTCGCGCACCGCGCGCATGGCGCGGCCGAGCTTGGTGTCCGGCAGATGCCAGACGATGTAGCCGACGATCGCGAGCATCGCGACGCAGAAGGCAAGATAGCTCTGCGAGGACTGGAACAGCTCGGGCCGGCGAATATTGGCGACACCGTCCGGCCCGTGGGTCAGGCCGATCGCATTGATCATCACCAGCGTCACGATCTGCTGGAACGAGATCGTCACCATCGCCAAATAATGGCCGCCGAGCCTCAGCGTCGACATGCCGAGGAACGCGCCGGCGACCAGCGTGATCGCGCAGGCCCCGGCCAGGCAGAGCCAGAAGTTCAGATGCAGATCGGCGGTGCCGAGGCCGACGGCATAGGCGCCGAAGCCGAAGAACGCGGCCTGCGCCAGGTTGATCTGGCCGCACAGGCCGAGCACGACCGACAGCCCGAACACCGCGATCGAGAACGTGGTGGCCTGCAGCAGGATGTTGAGCACGTAGCCGTCGAACCGCATGCCGGCGGCCAGCGTCACCAGCGCGGCGGCGCCGATGAAGTACGGCAGATGGCGGACGATCAGCGGCCTCGAGCGTACCGCGGGCGCCGGGATCATGTTGTCGCTGGCGCTCATGCTTTCTCCGCGACGCGTTCGCCGAAGATGCCCTGCGGCCGGAACACCAGGAAGGCGATCAGCACCAGGAAGGCAAAGCCGTCCTTGTAGGGCACCGAGACATAGGCGGCGCCGAACGTCTCGATCACGCCGAGCGCAAGTCCGCCGACGATGGCACCGGCAACATCGCCGAAGCCGCCGATGATGGTGGCGGCAAAGGCCTTCAACGCGATGGTCGAGCCCATCTGGATCGAGACGAACAGCACCGGCGCCACCAGGATGCCGGCAAGGCCGCCGAGCACGGCGGAATAGATGAAGGTGATCATGATCATGGTGGAGACGGAAATGCCGAGCAGCGAGGCCATCTCCTTGTCCTGCGAGGTCGCCTGCAGCTTCTTGCCGAGCAGCGTCTTCTCGAAGAACCAGAAATTGAACAGCACCAAGAGGATCGTGACGGCGATGATCAACAGATATTGGCTGTCGAGATAGACCGGGCCGAGCTGGATGCCGGGGGTATCGAACCAGCCCTGCAGCACCTGCGGCTGCGGGCCGTAGATCGCCAGCACAGAGTTCGACAGCAGGATCGACGCGCCGATGGTGGCGATGATCACGGGCAGGTAGGTGCGGTTGCGCAGCGGATAGTAGACGCCGAGATTGAAGATGACGCCGAACAGCGCCATGCCGGCGAGCGCGATCAGGAACGACAGCCAGTAAGGCCAGCCGAGATCGACCGAGAACACCACCATCAGATAGGCGGCCACCATCGAGAATTCGCCCTGCGCGAAGTTCACGACGTTGGTGGCGCGGAAGATCAGCACGAAACCGAGCGCGACCAGCGCGTAGACCGCGCCGATGCCGATGCCGGTGAACAGGAGTTGAAGGACCAGATCCATGACAAGCGTTCGGTTGAAGGGGAAGCGAATATCCCGGCACGGCCGGATCGGAGTGTTGTTGTATTGGGGACACGCGGGAGGTGGTCGGGCTCCCTCCCGCTTGCGGGGGAGAGTTGGAGAGAGGGATAAGCCACGAGCACCGCCCGTGCGGCTTACCCCTCTCCCTAACCCTCCCCCGCAAGGGGGAGGGAACCCATCCGTTCGTGGCTCCCTGACCCTGTGACCGTGTCAGATCAGTCGTTGAAGTCGATGTGCTTGTCGTAAACGATCTTGCCCTTGTCGTTCTTCACGACGTTGTAGCCGTGCAGACCGTCGCCGTTCTTGTCGAAATTGTATTCGCCTTCTGCGCCGGCGAATTTCTGCGTCGCCAGGATAGCGTCGCGGATCTTGTTTGGGTCGGTCGAGCCCGCCTTGTTGATCGCCGCCGACAGGATGGTGATCGCATCATAGGGCCAGGCGCTCTGGTTGTCGGGCGCGGTCTTGTAGGCATCGCGATAGGCCTTACCGAACGCCTTGGCAGCATCGCTGGAATCCTCCGCGAAGTCGGCAACGCCGTAGGTGCCGAACAGCGCCGGGCCGGCGAGCTTGGTCGAGGAGACCGCCACCACCGAAGGCGAGCCGACCCAGGGAATGTTGACGCCGAGCTGGCGCAGCTGCCGGGCAAAGATGCCGAGGTCGTTCTCGAAGGTGAAGTAGGTGCCGAGCACGTCGGCGCCGGACTGCTTCACCGCCAGCACCACCGGGGTGAAGTCCTGGCTCTGATTGGCATAGCCCTGGTCGAGCACCGGCGGCGCGCCGAGCTTGGTCAGGGCTTCGGTGAGCGCCTTGCCGCCCGCGGTACCGAAGGCGTCGGTGGAATGGACGATCGCCCACTTCTTCTTGCCCAGAGTATTGACGCCGAAATCGGCGATCACGCGGCCGGAATAATTGTCGTTCGGACGGAAGCGGAACAGCCACGGATTGCCCGAATGCGTGAGGTCGGGGTTGGTGCCGCCGATCATCACCGGCTTGCCGACCTTGATGACGTCGGGCGCCATCGCCTGCACCTGGGTCGAGCGGATCGAGCCGAGGAAGGCCACGATGTCGGATTGCGCGGCGAGCTTGGAGAAGGCGAGCACGATACCGGGATTGGTGGTCTGGTCGTCCTCGATCACGAGTTCGACCTGCTTGCCGAGCACGCCGCCGGCCTTGTTGACCGCAGCCAGCGCCAGCTTGGCGCCGTTCTGCGCCCACAGCCCCTGCTCCGCCGCCGGTCCGGTGACGGGCACGCACATGCCGATCTTGATGGTGGCGCCCTGCGCCCACGCGCTCCGCATCAGTGCGGGAGCAGCGAGACCTGCCGCCAAACCGGCGGAAAACTCACGTCTCGTCAGTTTCATTCAATCCTCCCTGTATCGCGCCGAGCTTGCATGCCGGCTGTTCTGAGATGAACTCAACGCAAACGTTGACGCCGCTGCAGCGCGCGCGACGCACAACGGCGATCGTCAATTCAATCGTCCGATCAGCTAATCATGATTGGACATTGCACGCAATGACCAAAAATTCATCATGGGCGTGCGTAAATGCCTGTTGCGGGCGACCTCGCTGAGATCACGTGTTAGTGTGGTCGCCGGGCAGCCATCGATGTCGATTCCGAGAGCGAAATCGCAGACCAGACGGAAGCAGCCGGCCTATGCGCTGATCAAGGCCGCATTGGCCAAGCGCATCCGCGCCGGCGACGTCCCGCCCGGCACCGTGTTGTCCGAATCGGCGATTGCGACCCTGTTCGGCTCCAGCCGCTCCCCGGTGCGGCAAGCCTTCGAGCAGCTCGAGACCATCGGCCTGGTGCGCCGGTTCGACGGCCGCGGCGTCATCGCCGGCAAGCGCGAGGTCGAACCACGGCGCGTCCCGATCACCCCGCAAATGCTGGGGCTGACCAACGGGCCGGTCGAGGCCGTGCGAAGCGACGCCTGGGACACCCTCTATTACAAGCTCGAACGCGAGATCATCTACCGGTCGCTGTTCGGCCGCTTCCGCGTCAGCGAGCTGGCGCTGGCGCGGCATTTCCGCGTCGGGCGCACGGTCGCCCGCAACCTCCTGCTGCGCGCGCAGGCGCTCGGAATTCTGGAGAAAGGCGCCAAGGCGCACTGGTACGTCGTGCCACTCGACGAGGACCGCCTTCGCGACATCTTCGAGGTGCGGGCAACCCTCGAGCCGCTGCTCTTGAAATCCGCCGCGGCGAAGATTCCGGCGGCGTTGCTCGACCGGATGGCGGAGCGGCTGCGCGAGGGAATTCGGTGTCGCGACCGCATCGGTGTCGCCGAACTCGACGAGATCGAGGGCGATCTGCACATCCATTGCCTCGGCTACGGCGTCAATCGCGAGATGATCGAAGCCCTCAAGCGCACCCACTGCGCCTTCGTGATCGGCAAGCACATCCAGGTGGCCCTGACCGCGCCGCAGATCGATTCCTTCATGGACGAGCATCTGGTGATCATCGAAGCGCTGCGCGCCCGCGACGGCGAGGCCGCAGCCGCGACCTTGCGGCGGCATATCGAGTGGTCGCATTCGAAGGTCGCCGGCTGGATCGCCGAATTCCGCGCCCTCAACGTGATTTCGCGCGTTCCCTACATGGCCTGACCTTTCTCTTGCGAGGGGCGAAGCGACGAAGCAATGACGGACGGATGTCACAGCTACTCGTCGGCTTCGACCTCGCCCTCGTCGGCGGCCGCCATGTCGGCCAGACTCGCTTCAAGGCCGCCCAGCATCTCCTGCAACTCGGCGAGCTTGCGTGAACCGAACCGCCTGGTGATCTCGGCATAGATCGCTTCCGACGTCGGCGCCACCGCCTCGATCAGCTTCAGCCCCTTCGCGGAGATCGAGACCACGGCGCGGCGCGCGTCGGTCTCCGCCGCCTTGCGCTCGATCAGTTGCCGCCCCTCGAGGTCGCGCAGGATCCGCGACAGGCTCGGCCCGAGCAGGAACGCCATATGCGCGAGCTCGGTGACTTCAATCTCGTCCACGGCCGACAACGCCCGCAGGATGCGCCACTGCTGCTCGGTGAGCCCGTGATTGCGCAGCGAGGGCCGGAATTGCCGCATCACGGCTTCGCGCGCGCGCAGCAGAGACATCGGCAGCGAGCGCGAGAACTCGCGCATCGGCGCGCGGCGGGGCGGCCCCGCCTCGGCCGGCCCGGATCGTGTCTCGTGCGACGATTTCTTGCGCGCCATGCTTCAATCCACTGCGACAAACTTTTGCGCTGCAACATGCAGCGATTCAGTTTGCGGGAATCTACTTAACATGTTAATCATCTTCCGGCATCCAATTTTGTGTAGCACGCATGGCCCTCTCCAAGGACGACATCCGCACTGCCGCAGCCAGGCTCGACCAGGCGGAAAAGACCCGCAAGCAGATCCGCCAGCTCTCGCTGGAATATCCCGGCATTACGCTTGAGGATGCCTACGCGATTCAGAAGGCCTGGGTCGAGATGAAGGTCGCGCAGGGCCGCGTGGTGAAGGGCCACAAGATCGGCCTGACCTCGAAGGCGATGCAGAGCGCGCTCAACATCGACGAGCCGGATTCCGGAATCCTGCTCGACGACATGTTCTTCGCCGATGGCGGGCTGGTGCCGACTGATCGCTTCATCGCAACCCGCGTCGAGGCCGAGCTCGCCTTCGTGATGAAGCACCGCCTCGCGGGGCCGAATTGCACGCTGTTCGACGTGCTCAACGCCACTGACTTCGTGGTGCCGGCGCTGGAAATTCTCGACACGCGGGTCGAGCGCGTCGATCCCGAGACTAAGGCGACCCGAAAAATCTTCGACACCATCGCCGACAACGCCGCCAATGCCGGCATCGTGCTCGGCGGCCGGCCGATCCGCCCACTGGACGCCGACCTGCGCTGGATCGGCGCGCTGTGCTTCCGCAACGGCCAGCTCGAGGAAACCGGATTGGCCGCCGGCGTGTTGAATCATCCGGCGACCGCGGTGGCGTGGCTCGCCAACAAGATCGCGCCGAACGGGCTGGCGCTGGAGGCCGGCCAGGTGGTGCTGGCAGGCTCCTTCATCCGCCCGATCGAGACGCGCAAGGGCGACACGATCCAGGCCGACTACGGACCATACGGTTCCGTAAGCTGCTATTTCGCCTGACCGCCCCGATATCAGCAGGAGAGCCGCATGCCGCACTTCACGCTCGAATATTCCGCCAATCTCGACGGCCTCGTCGATATGGGCAAGACCGTCGAGGTGGTCCGCACGGCCGCGGTCGAGACCGGCATCTTTCCGCTCGGCGGCATCCGCGTCCGCGCCGTCAGATGCGAGCATTACGCGATCGCTGACGGCAGAACCAATTACGGCTTCCTCGATATGGTGCTGCGGCTCGGCGAAGGCCGCGATCTCGCCACCCGCAAGACGGCCGGCGAGCATATCTTCAAGAAGCTGTCGGCGCACCTCGATCCGGTGTTCGCCAGCAGCAAGTTCGCGCTGTCGTTCGACATGCAGATCAACGACAAGGACACGAGCTGGAAGCGCAACAACATCCACGAGGCGCTGAAAGTGGAGACGGTCAATGGATAAAGCCAGCCCGACATCTGCCGACGTGTTCCAGGCCAACCGCGACCGCGCCCGCCCCCTCCTCGCAAAATTGAAGGCGGAAGGCATCGGACATGTGATCGACGGCAAGGTCGTGCCGTCGGCCTCGGGCCAGACCTTCGAGACGAAGTCGCCGATCGACGGCAGCGTGCTGGCGACGGTGGCACGCGGCAATGCCGAGGATATCGACCGCGCTGCGGCCGCGGCCGCGCGCGCTTTCAAGAGCTGGCGCGACTTGCCGGCCGCAAAGCGCCGCAAGCTGCTGCACAGCGTCGCCGATGCGATCGAGGATCGCGCCGACGACATCGCGGTGCTCGAATGCATCGACACCGGCCAGGCGCACCGCTTCATGGCCAAGGCCGCGATCCGCGCTGCGGAGAATTTCCGCTTCTTCGCCGACAAATGCGCGGAGGCGCGCGACGGCCTCAACACGCCGAGCGAAGAGCACTGGAACATCTCCACCCGCGTGCCGATCGGCCCGGTCGGCGTGATCACGCCATGGAACACGCCGTTCATGCTCTCGACCTGGAAGATCGCCCCGGCGCTGGCCGCTGGCTGCACCGTGGTGCACAAGCCGGCCGAATGGTCGCCGGTGACGGCCGACCTGCTGGTCAAGCTGGCAAAGCAGGCCGGCATTCCCGACGGCGTGTTCAACACCGTGCACGGTTTCGGCGAGGACGCCGGCAAGGCGCTGACCCAGCATCCCGCCATCAAGGCGATCGGCTTCGTCGGCGAGAGCGCGACGGGATCGGCGATCATGGCGCAGGGCGCGCCGACGCTGAAGCGCGTGCATTTCGAGCTCGGCGGCAAGAACCCGGTGATCGTGTTCGATGACGCCGACCTCGACCGCGCGCTCGATGCCGTCGTGTTCATGATCTACTCGCTCAACGGCGAGCGCTGCACCTCGTCGAGCCGCCTCCTGGTCCAGCAGAGCATCGCCGACAGCTTCATCGCGAAGCTGACGGCGCGGGTGAAAGCGCTCAAGGTCGGCCATCCCCTCGATCCCGCGACCGAGATCGGGCCGCTGATCCATGAGCGTCACCTCGCCAAGGTGTGCAGCTATTTCGACGTCGCGAAGCAGGACGGCGCCACCATCGCGGTCGGCGGCAAGCCGCATGACGGCCCCGGCGGTGGGCACTACGTGCAACCGACGCTGGTCACCGGCGCGAATGCAAAGATGCGCGTCGCGCAGGAAGAGGTGTTCGGTCCGTTCCTGACCGTGATCCCGTTCCGCGACGAGCAAGACGCGATCGAGATCGCCAATGGCGTGAATTACGGACTGACCGGCTATGTCTGGACCGGCGACATGGGCCGCGCGCTGCGCGTCGCCGACGCGCTGGAGGCCGGCATGATCTGGCTCAACTCCGAAAATGTCCGCCATCTGCCGACGCCGTTCGGCGGCATGAAGGCGTCCGGCATCGGCCGCGACGGCGGCGACTACTCGTTCGACTTCTACATGGAAACCAAGCACGTCTCGCTCGCACGCGGGACGCACAAGATCCAGAAACTGGGAATGTAACAATCACCGTCATTCCGGGGCGGTCCGCAGGACCGAACCCCAATTCGCAATTTGCGAATTTTGGAATCTCGAGATTCCGGGTTCGCTGCGCGCCCCGGAATTACGATTGAGAGGGGAAACACCATGCCCGTTCCGACGCACGTCTTCGATCCGCCGTTCAACATCATCCGCTGCAGCCACGCCGTGCTCGACGTCACGGACCTCGACAAGAGCGCCGCGTTCTACGAGAAGACCGTCGGCCTCCATGTCGAGGACCGCGACCACAACTCGGCTTACTTGCGCGCCAGCGAGGAGCACCAGCATCACTCCGTCGTACTGCGCAAGGCGGCGAAAGCCGCCTGCAACCGGCTCGGCTTCAAGGTCGGCAATGACGGCGACCTCGACAAGGCCGCGTCCTTCTTCTCCGAGAACGGCATTGCCTACGCCTTCGTCGAGCAGCCGTTCCAGGGCCGCACCCTGCAGTTCACCGACCCCTTCGGTTTCCAGATCGAGCTCTATGCCACGATGGAGAAGCGCCCGCATCTGCTCCGGCGCTACGACCTCTACAAGGGCTGCCACCCGCAGCGGCTCGACCATTTCAACGTGTTCGCCGCCGAGGTGCAGGACACCGTCGACTTCTACGCCCGGCTCGGCTTCCGCCTCACCGAATATGCCGAGGAAGACGGCGACAACGGCCGCATCGCCGCGGCCTGGATGCACCGCAAGGGCAATGTCCACGACTTCGCCATCACCAACGGCAAGGGGCCGCGGCTGCACCACATCGCCTATTGGGTGCCGACCGCGATGAACATCGTGCATCTCTGCGACGTGATGGCGTCAAGCGGCTTCCTGAAGAACATCGAGCGCGGCCCCGGCCGGCACGGCATCTCCAACGCGTTCTTCCTCTACATCCGCGATCCCGACGGCCACCGCATCGAGCTCTACACCAGCGATTACTTCACCGGCGACCACGACCACGAGCCGCTGCGCTGGTCGCTGCGCGATCCGCGCCGCCAGACGCTGTGGGGCGCACCGGCGCCGCGCTCCTGGTTCGAGGAGGGCTCGCCCTTCGCCGGCCAGGCGGTGCGTGAGCCGCGCTTCGTCGCCGACGTGCTGGTTGCGGACTAGTTCGCGAAACACCATCCACCCGTCGTGCCGGCGAAGGCCGGACCCATAACCACCGAATCGAGTCGTCGAAACAATGTCTGGCCGCGTGCCCCTTCCGATGGCCGCGGAGTATGGGTCCCGGCCTTCGCCGGGACGACATCAAAAAATTGGACCGCCCATGCCCACTCTCCGCCTCGCCACCTATTCCGTGAACGGCGTCGCCAGCTATGGCGCCGTCACCGACGCCGGCATCGTCGATCTCTCGTCACGGTTTGCCAAGGATTACCCGACCCTGCGCGAGGCGATCGCGGCCGGCGCGCTGCAAAAGCTCGCGGAGGACGCCGCAAAGCGCACGCCCGACCACGCGCTCGACGCGGTCGCCTGGCAGCCGCCGATCCCCTCGCCGGAGAAGGTCATCTGCATCGGCGTCAACTATCCGGATCGCAATGCCGAGTACAAGGACGGCTCGGACGCGCCGAAATATCCCAGCATGTTCCTCCGCGTGCCGCGCTCGTTCGTCGGCCACGACACGCCGGTGGTGCGGCCGCGCATCTCGCCGCAGCTCGACTATGAAGGCGAGCTGGTGCTGGTGATCGGCAAGGCCGGGCGGCACATTCCGGAAAGTGCCGCGCTCGATCACATCGCCGCGATCACGCTGTGCAACGAGGGCACCATCCGGGACTGGGTGCGCCATGCCAAATTCAATGTCACCCAGGGCAAGAATTTCGATTCCACCGGCAGCCTCGGCCCGTGGATCGTGCCGTACACCGATGAGGCGCAGATCGCCGATATCCGCCTGACCACCCGCGTCAACGGCGAGATCAGGCAGGACGACCGCACCTCGCGGCTGATCTTCGGCTTCCGCTATCTCATCAACTACATTTCCACCTTCACAACGCTGATTCCCGGTGACGTCATCGTGACGGGCACGCCGACCGGCGCAGGTGCGCGGTTCGATCCGCCGCGCTATCTGAAACCGGGCGATGTCGTCGAGGTCGAAGCCGAGGGCGTGGGCATCTTGCGCAACGGCGTCGTCGACGAAGCCAGCTAACCTCTCAAAGCAAGTGGACCGTGCCATGACCTCAACATCCGGCGGCGAAGCGATCGTCAACGGCCTCGTCGCCCACGGTGTCGACACCGTGTTCGGCCTGCCCGGCGCGCAGATCTACGGCCTGTTCGATGCGTTCCACCAGGCGCAGCTCAAGGTGATCGGCGCACGGCACGAGCAGGCCTGCGGCTACATGGCGTTCGGCTATGCGCGCTCCAGCGGCCGGCCCGGCGTGTTCAGCGTGGTGCCCGGCCCCGGCGTGCTCAACGCCTCGGCGGCGCTGCTCACCGCGTTCGGCTGCAACGAGCCGGTGCTGTGCCTGACCGGCCAGGTGCCGACGCCGTTCCTCGGCAAGGGCCGCGGCCATCTGCACGAGATGCCGGACCAGCTCGCGACCTTGCGCACCTTCGTGAAGTGGGCCGACCGGATCGAATATCCCGACAGCGCGCCCGCGATGGTGTCGCGCGCGTTCCAGGAGATGCTGTCGGGCCGGCGCGGCCCCGCGTCGCTGGAGATGCCGTGGGACGTGTTCACCCAGCGCGCCCAGGTCGCGCCGGCAAAGCCGTTCGAGCCGTTGCCGGCGCCGCAGCCCGATCCCGACCGCATCAAGGCGGCCGCCGATCTGATCAAGGCCAGCAATGCGCCGAGCCGCGGCCTACAAGCTCTGGCCGAAGACCGATCTGATGATCGGCATCGGCACCCGCATGGAATTGCCCGCGTCGGGATTCCGCTGGCCCTACCAGCCGCCGGGCTTGAAGTCGGTTCGCATCGACATCGATCCCGTCGAAATGCGCCGGCTGGTCTGTGACGCCGCAATCGTCGCCGACGCCAGGGCGGGCACAGCCGATCTCGTCGCGGCCGTGAAGAAGGCCGGATTCAGCAAGACAGGCGGCCGGCGTAGCGTGATCCGCGAAGCCACGGCTGCCGCAGAGCAGGAAATCCAGCGCATCCAGCCGCAGATGGCTTATCTGAAGATTTTGCGCGAGGTGCTGCCGGCGAACGCCATCGTGACCGACGAGCTGTCGCAGGTCGGCTTCGCCTCCTGGTATGGCTTCCCGGTCTACCAGCCGCGCACCTTCGTCACTTCGGGCTATCAGGGCACGCTCGGCTCGGGCTTCCCGACCGCGCTCGGCGCCAAGGTCGCCAATCCGGACAAGCCCGTCGTCGCGATCACCGGCGACGGCGGCTTCATGTTCGCCGTGCAGGAGCTCGCCACCGCCGTCCAGTTCAAGATCGGCGTGGTGACGCTGGTGTTCAACAACAACGCCTACGGCAATGTGCGCCGCGACCAGCAGGAGCGCTTTGACGGCCGCGTGGTCGCCTCCGACCTCGTCAATCCTGACTTCGTCAAGCTGGCGGAATCATTCGGCGTCGGCGCTGCGCGCGTCACCTCGCCGGACCATTTCCGCCCGATGCTGGAGAAAGCGCTCGCCGACGGCGGGCCTTACCTGATCTCGGTGGAAGTGCCGACCGGTTCCGAGGTCTCGCCTTGGGCGTTCATCCATCCCGCGAAGAACATCTGAGGCGCGCCTCAGCGCACCTTGCGAAAGGTCAGGTTGATGCGCTGCCGGCCGAGCACGCCGTGCTCACCATCGGCGAGCGGCGCGACGCCGTGGTAAAACAGCCGTGACGGTCCGCCCCAGACCGCGACGTCGCCATGCTCGAGCCGGTAGCGGCGCGGCGTGTCGCTGCGCTTCAGGCCGCCGAACAGGAAAGTTGCCGGCAGCCCGAGCGACACCGAGACGATCGGTGCTGCGTAATCGAGTTCGTCCTTGTCCTGATGCAGCGACAGCTTTGCGCCCGGCACGTAGCGGTTGATCAGGCATGCCTCCGGCGCGAAGTCCTCAAATCCGCCTTCGGCCGCAGCGTTGGCGGCGAGCTTGCGCAACACGTTCGGCAGCGCCGGCCAGGGCTGTCCCGTGTTCGGGTCGATCGGGTCGTAGCGATAGCCGCGGGGATCGGAGACCCAGCCGAGGCTGCCGCAATTGGTCATCGCGACCGACATCCTGTGGCCGCCCGGCGTGACCAGATGGCGGAACGGCGACTGTTTCACGATCATCCGCAACGCGGGAATCAACTCCGCCTCGAACGGCCTGGCAAAGCCGCGCAGCAGCACGGCGCCCTCCGCGATGATTTCGCGCGAGGGCCGTGCGTCGCCGACGGTCTCGAATAGATCAGCGGTCACCTGCACTCACTTCGCATCGTGGAAGATCACACCGACGGTGTGGCGATGGCCGGACCTGATCCGGCTGACGCCATGGCGCAGATTGACACGATACGGCCCGCGCGTCCCCTGCACCGGACGGTGATGCACGGCAAACGCCACCGCGTCGCCCTTGGTGAGCGGCACCACTTCGGGCCGCGACTGCATTCGCGGCCGCTGCTCGGTGAGCACGAACTCGCCGCCGGTGAAATCGCGCCCCGGCTGCGACAGCAGGATCGCGACCTGGATCGGGAACACGTGCTCGCCATAGAGGTCCTGGTGCAGGCAGTTGTAGTCGCCCTCGCCATATTGCAGCAACAGCGGGGTCGGCCGGGTCTGCCCGGCGTCATGGCAGCGCTTCAGGAACGCCGCGTGCGATGCGGGATAGCTGATGTCGACGCCCATCGTCTGGTTCCAGCGATTGGCCGTCGCGGCGAGATGCGCGTACAGCGCCGGCCGCAGTTCGGCGAGCAGATCCGGCAGCGGATAGGAGAAGTACTTGTACTCGCCGCGGCCGAAACCGTGGCGGCCCATCACGACCTTGCTGCGGAACTGGCTGTCGTCGGGATAGCGCGCGGCGATCGCGTCGCATTCCTGCGGCGTCAACAGGCCGGGAAGAACGGCGCAGCCCTGCGCGTCGAGATCGGCCGTGATCTGGTCCCAATCGAGGGCGTCGACGCGGGCCTGGACGCCGCCGGGTGAGCGGGTGATGGTCTTGGCTGTGGCTGTCATGGGGTAAATCTGGTGCATGACAATCGTCGGCGCCACCCGATTTCCGATGGTTCCGCCGTCATCGCGAGCAAAGCGAAGCAATTCATGTCGCCGCAAGTGGAGACATGGATTGCTTCGTCGCTTCGCTCCTCGCAATGACGGAGCTAGCCTCGTACCGGCAGCGTGACCACGTCATAGCCGTGGCTGATCTTCCGCTTCAGCACCGGGTCCTCCAGCTCGAACTCGAAGCGGCTGGCCGGGCGGATGCCGCCCTTGGCCGCAAACGTGCCGCCGAACATTGCGCAGCCGTCGGGCAGGCCTTTGCCGTCGAAGCCGCGCGCGATCAGATCCTGCACGGGCAGCATATGATCGAGCGTGCCTTCCTGGTAGAGCACGCGCTGGCCGCCGATCGTGGCCCAGGAACGCAGGATCAGCTGGTCCCAATGGCCGATCACGTCCTCGAGCTCCCACAGCTCGGAGGCCATCGGCTTGTCGCACATCTGCTTCGAGACGGTGACGCTGTAGCTCTCGACCTTGCGGTCGGTGTGATCGGAGCCGCAGCCGACGAAGACGCGGCCCTGCCAGCCGATCAGCACGAACTCGACCTCGCCGCTGGAGTCCTCGCCGCAGACCTCGATCGTGTCGGCGAAGGTCAGCCGGCGCGCCGAGCAGCGATAGTAGATCGGCGTCGTCGCCGGCCGCGCGATGCCGATCGCTTCCAGCTCGGCGATGTGCTTGTCGCGCGCGACCGGATCGCGGCCGGTCCAGCCGGCGATCACCGCCTGCCGGATCTCCATCGTCAGCGGCGTGGCGACGCCCTTGTCGTCGATAGTGAAGGTGAGGTCAAACACGGATGACGGCCTCCATTCCGGCCGCAAGCTCGAAGATGCGGCGATCCGAACCGCCGGCGGCGGCAAGCATCAGGCCGACCGGCACCTCGCCCTCGCGATGCGCGGGCAGCGAGATCGCGCAGCCGTCGAGCACGTTGATCAGCGAGCAGTTGCGCAGCGCGCGCAGGTTCTCGGTGGTGAAGGCTTTGTCGTCGGCAAGATCGGCAATGCTGGGAGGCAGGTTCGCGGTGGTCGGCAGCACCATCGCATCATAGGGCGCAATGCGCTGCCCGGTGCGGGCGATGAAGGAGCGGCGCGCATTGAGCAGATCGATGTAATCGGCAGCCAGAAAACCCTCGCCGCGCGCGATCCGCACCGCCACGCGCGGATCGTAGATGTCGCCCTTGCTGGCCAGCAGGAAGCGGTGCCAGGCGTAGCTTTCCGCCGCGGCAAAACCGCCCTTGGCGTTCATGACGCCGACATCGAGAAACTCCGGCATCTCGATGCGCTCGACCAAGGCGCCGGCGCGCGCCAGCGACGCCAGCGCACGCTCGAAGGTCTTTGCCACGACATCGTCAAGATCGTCGAGCGCAACGGTGGTCGGCACCGCGAGCCGCATGCCCTTCACCGGCCGCGGCGTCAGCGGCCGTACCGGCTCGTCGGCGAGCACGGCATCGAGCGCGGCGCAGCACGCCACCGAGTTGGCCAGCGGGCCGTAGCTGTCGAGCGTGAACGACAGCGGCACGCCGCCGTCGAGCGGGATGCGGCGCTGCGTCGGCTTGTAGCCGACGATGCCGTTGAACGCGGCCGGGATGCGGCAGGAGCCGCCGGTGTCGGTGCCGAGCGCGCCGAACGCCATGCCATCGGCGATCGAGACCGCGGCACCCGAGGACGAGCCGCCGGGCACATGGCCGACGCTCCGGTTCCAGGCGCTCTTCGGCGTGCCGTAATGCGGGTTGATGCCGATGCCGGAATAGGCGAACTCGGTCATGTTGGTGCGGCCGATCACGATGAAGCCGGCGCGCTTGAGCCGCGCCACCACCGGCGCATCGGCCTCGGCCGGCGCCGAATCCTCCAGCGCGCGCGAGCCGGCGCGCGTCACCTGTCCCTTGATGTCGAACAGGTCCTTGATCGAGACCGGAATGCCGGCAAACGGCGACGGCGCCGCATTGGCCTTGCGCAGCCGGTCCATCGCGTCGGCTGCCGCAAGCGCGGCCTCCTTATCGACATGGATGAAGGTGCGCTGGCCCTCGCCGGCGGGATCGGCGATCCTGGCGATGCACTGTTCGACGAGCTTGCGAGCGGTGGTCGCGCCGCTGGCGAGATCGGCGGCAAGGGAGGCGAGAGTCGGATTATCAGGCATGGCTTTCACTTTGTGAGGCGGGAGCCGACTATCGCCCAGACCGGCGCGGATTTCCAGATCGCCCGCGCCGCACCGGATCGTGTCACTTCAGCCCGAAATAAGCGCGATGCAGCTCCTCATTGCCGCTCATCTCGGCAACCGTGCCGGAGAAGCGGATGCGGCCGCCTTCCAGCACGAAGACGCGGGTGGCGATGTCGAGGAAGCCGATATTCTGCTCGGCGATCAGCAGCGACAATCCGCGGCTCTGCAAGCTCGACAGGGCGCGGAGCACCTCCTTGACGAACAGCGGCGACAGCCCGGCCGAGGGCTCGTCCATCACCAGCAGCTTCGGCTCGGCCGACAGCGCCTTGGCGATGCCGAGCATCTTGCGCTGGCCGCCGGACAGGCTGGAGGCCGGGTCGCGGCGCTTGTCGCGCAGCACCGGGAACAGGCCATAGAGTTCGTCGACCCGCGCGCCCGGATTGGCATGGCCCAGCGCCTGCGCGCCGACCCGGATGTTCTCCTCGATCGACAGATCGGGAAACACCGCGAGCTCCGACATGTAGGTCATGCCGCGCTTCATGCGGTCCGACGAGCGCATCCTGGTGATGTCGTCGCCGCCAAGCCTGATCTGGCCGCTGCGCGCCTCGATCAGGCCGACCAGCGATTTCAGGAAGGTGGTCTTGCCGGCGCCGTTGGCGCCGAGCAGCAGCACGGTCTCGCCGGGACGGACGTCGAGGTCGACGCCCCACAACACCTGCATGGTGCCGTAGCCGGCGTCGACGCCCTTGGCGTCGAGAAGCGGCGCCGTCTCAGCGGGCATGCTCGCCTCCCAAAAACACCTCGATCACCTGCGGCTCGCGCACCGCAGTCGCGAGCGTGCCCTCGAAGATCTCCTTGCCGGCGTTGAGCACGATGACGCGGTCGGTGATCTGTTCGATGAAACCCATCAGATGCTCGACCACGATGATGGCCATGCCCGTCGCGGCGAGCGCCTTGATGCGGCCGGCGATCCAGTCGAGCTCGGCCGGGTTGAGGCCGGCCGCGAGCTCGTCGAGCAGCAACAGCCGCGGCCGTGTGGCGAGAGCCCGGGTAAGGTCGAGCATCTTCTGCTGCGCGCTGTTGAGATCGGCCGCGGGGCGGTCGGCGACCTCCTTCAGCCTATAGTCGTCGAGCAGCTCCGCGATCGACGGCGCGCCGGTCGCCCCGCCATAGGCCAGCGCGACCTGGATGTTCTGCCGCACCGTCAGCGACAGGAACGGCTTCGGCACCTGGAAGGTGCGGTTGATGCCGCGATGAACCAGTCTGTGCGACGCGGCACCGCCGGCGGACGCGCCGTCGAAGGTGACCTCGCCGCCGTCCGGCGCGTACAGGCCGGAGATGACGTTGATCGCCGTGGTCTTGCCGGAGCCGTTGGGGCCGACCAGGCCGAGGATCTCGCCCGGGGTGACGTGAAAGCTCAAGCCATCGAGCGCATGGAAGCCGCCGAAGCGCTTGACCAGGTTCGAGACCTTGAGGATCGGGGTTCGCTCAGGGGACATTCCACCCCCTGCGCGTTGCCAGCGACACCAGCCCTGCGGGCAGGAACAGCACGAGGCCCATGATCAGGAGGCCGTAGATCAGCTGGAAATATTGCGGCGTGGTGAAGCCGATCAGGTTGTAGATGCCGTAGAGGATGATCACGCCGACGATCGGCCCGGTGATGGTGGCGACGCCGCCGAACAGCGCGAACACGATGGCGAAGATCGAGAACTCGCCGGAGAACACGTTGTCGGGATAGAACACCGAGACGTACCAGGCGTAGATGCCGCCGGCGAGGCCGGCGATCAGCGCGGAGGCGAGCCAGGCGATCACCCGCATCTTGACGACGTTCACGCCGGCCATCGAGGCGGATACCGCATCCTCACGCACCGCCTGCAGCGCAAGCCCGAACGCGGAGTTCTTCAGATAGACGACGGCGGCCACGGTCAGCCCCATCACCACGACCGCGGCGTAATACGCATGCGTCGGATTGAACGTGCCGGTGAGCGACACGCCGTAGGGCCCCTTGGTGATCCCCTCCAGCGCCGGGTTGGCGACGAAGTGCAGCACCGCGAGCGAGGCCGCGAGGTTGGCGATCGCGAAATACGCCCCCGACAGCCGCAGCAGCGGCGTCAGCAACAGGCCGAGCAGCACCGCGACCACGCCGCCGACCAGCACGGCAAGCACCGCAGGCCACTGCAGGTGCATCACCATGATGGCAAAACCATAGGCGCCGGCGCCGAAGAAGCCGACATAGCCGAACGGCAGATAGCCGGTGAAGCCGTAGATGATGTTCACGCCCTGCGCGAGGATCAGGAAGATCACGAAGTTGAACAGCAGAAGGTGGTTTTGATAGACGCCTGGCAGCAGTGCGAACACCGCGACCAGCGGCGCCAGGATGAACAGCAGATGTCTGGATGCAGCACTAGGCAACGCGCACCCGCCTTCCGAGCAGGCCGCTCGGACGCAACAACAGGATCACGATCAACAACACGTAAGGCAAGAGATCAGCCCAGGAACTGAGATAGGTCTGCACCAGCATGTAGCAGAGGCCGTAGACGATGCCGCCGAGCGCGGTGCCGAGCGGATTGCCGAGCGAGCCAAGCACCACGATGGCAAACGACGTCACCGTGGCGTCGGCGCCGAAGGCCGGCGTGATCGAGCCGAACATGAAGGGCGCGAATACCCCGGCGACCGCCGCGATGCCGAGCCCGATGCCGAACGCCGCGGCCGAGACCCGGTCGACGTCGATGCCAGTCGCGAGCGCCTCGTCGCGCCGTGACATCACCGCGCGCGTCAGGGTGCCGAGCCGGGTGTGGTAGAGATAGAGGTAGACCAGCGCGATCACGATCAGGCTGGTGACGGCCGCGATCACCCAGGGCGCGGGAAAGCCCTGGCCGAGGATCTGGATCGGCCCTGCCCCGCCGGCCTTGCCGCCGAACCACTTCACCTTGATGGTCGTGAACACGCTGCCGAGCAGCCGGCTCTGGATCGAACGCTCACTGGTGCCAGCGAAGATCGTGGTCACCGCCTCGATCACCTGCGACAGGCCGAAGAACAAGATGATCGACAGCATCTCCGGATTGGCCGAGCCCTGCAGGCGCGGCACCAACACCCAGTACAGCAGCAGGCCCGCGAGCAGGAAGACCACGAAGGCCAGCGGCACCGCGAACAGCGGATCGATGCCGGCGATGCCGACCACGCCGAGCGCGATGAAGGCGCCCAGCATCAGCATGTCGCCATGCGCAAGATTGACGATGCGCATGACGCCGAACACGAGATTGAGACCGATACCGACCAGGCTGAAATACAGCCCGAACAGCACGCCGGCAACGAGCGCATAGGTCATGGTATGACCCGCGGCCGAAGCCTATACTTGCCGCCAGACCGCATCACGGCGCCGGATAGATCGGCTTGCCGGTGGCGGTCTCGTGCGGATAGATCGAGACGAACTTGATGTGGTCGTGCTCGTCCACCGTGAGCTGGCCGAGCGGCGTCAGCTCGCCGATCTGGCCGCCGGTCTCGTCGAGCGCGAAGGTGCCGTCGAGGGTCTTGAGCTGGCCGCTGAGCGAGAACACCGCGCGGCGCAGCTCCATCTGGTCGAGGCTCGTCGCAACCGACAGCGTCTTCTCGATCACCAGCGCGGTGGTGTAGCCGGCCACCGCGTTGAAGCCGAACTCCATCTTGCCGTCGTTGTACTTCTTCTGCCAGGCATCGCGGAACTCCTTCATGTTCATCCCGAAATTGACGGGATAATCCAGCTCGGACGGCGGCACATAGGTCCAGACGTGCTCGAGGCCCTTGGCGCCGACGTTCTTCTCCAGCAGCTCGGTCTCGAGCCCGGCATAGATCGCGAACAGCATCTTGAACTTGGTGCCGACGTCCTGGACGTTGCGCAGGAAGGCGATGTCGTTCGGCGCGTAGCCGAAATGGATCACCGCGTCGGGATTGGCCCGCGTGATGTTGTTTATGATGACGTTGTAGTTGGTGGTCTCGGTCGGGACGCCCTGGTCGTAGACGATCTCGATCGGCGCGCCGGAGTCCTTGACGAACTTCCTGAACGCGTTGGCCTGCGTGCCGGTGAATTCGTTGGTGGCGTAGAGGATCGCGATCTTCTTGATGCCGAGGCCCGGGCCGTCATGACTGATGAAATCGGCGACCGGCTTCGGCCAGACGGTCGACACCGGGTCGGCCATCAGCGCAATGTAGGGATTGTCCTTCGAGAAGAAGCTCGCGCCGGTCCCGGTCTGGTCGAACAGGAACATCTTGTGGTCGCGCGCGATCGCAACTGCCGGTGCGGTCAGCACCGATCCGGAATCGGCGACCAGCAGGTCGACCTTATCCTGGGTGATGAGCTGGTTGTAAAGCGTCGAGGCGGTCGCGGTGTTGCTCTGGTCGTCATAGGACACGAGCTTGATCGGGATCTTCTTGTCGAAGGCCTTCACGAACACGCCGCCCTCGGCGTTCTTCTGCTCGACCCACAATTTCAGCGAGCTGTAGACCGGCATCGAGATCGAGGCGTAGCGGCCCGAGGACGCGTAGAGGGTGCCGATCTTGATCTCCGACGGCGCATCCGCAGCCATCGCCTGTGTCGCCATTGCGAGGCTGGCAGCGAGTGCCGCGCCGATCATCCTCAACATGAATATTCCTCCCGGCTTGTCTTTGAACGCGGCCCTTCTACGCGCCGCGACCGGGGGACACAAGCATTGCAGCCCAGCAATTGTGCGAGGGGCGGAATATGCGGCATGCGTGGAACACAGGCGTCATGCGTGAGCGCGGATAGACCGTTGACGTCCATTAGTCCAATGTCGCATCAGTGTTGTAACGATTTCGGGAGGAGCGAACAGACATGGCCGAGCCCGCGCGCGCGAAACCAAAACCGACACCGGAAACCCAGCATTATTGGGACGGCGCCAAGGCCGGCGAATTGCGCCTGCAGCGCTGCGATGCCTGCGCCCATGTCTATTTCCCGCCGCGGCCGTTCTGCCCCTCCTGCGCCTCGCGCAAGGTGTCGGTGTTCAAGGCCAGCGGCAAGGGCAAGCTCTACAGCTACGTCATCAACCATCGTCCCGCCGCGCCGGGCTTCACGCCGCCCTACGCCATCGCGGTGGTCGAGCTCGACGAAGGCCCGCGCATGATGAGCAACATCATCGACTGCCCGCAGACGCCGGAAGCGCTCGAGCTCGACATGAAGCTCGAGGTCGCGTTCCAGGCGCTCGACGACAAGATCACCCTTCCCGTATTCCGTCCGGCCAAGGGGTAACGCGATGCGCAGGAACCAGGTTGCCGTCGTCGGTGCGGCCGAAACCACCGAGCTCGGCGTCATCCCGAACATGTCGCAGATCCAGCTGCACGCGGACGCAGCGCTGAACGCGATCGCGGATGCCGGCCTCAAAGTGTCGGATATCGACGGCATCGCCACCGCGGTCGAGACGCCGCAGCAGATCGCCCATTATCTCGGCATCACGCCGACCTGGGTCGACGGCACCTCGGTCGGCGGCTGCTCCTTCATGCTGCATGTCCGCCACGCTGCCGCGGCGATCGAGGCCGGCCTCTGCAAGACCGTGCTGATCACCCATGCCGAGAGCGGCAAGTCGATGATCGGCAAGCTGCCGCGCTCGACGCCGGCGGACAGCCTCAACGGCCAGTTCGAGGCGCCCTACGGCGTCTACGGGCCGCCGAGCATGTTCCCGATCCCGGTGCTGCGCTTCATGAAGACGCACGGCATCACCCATGAGCAGCTCGCGATGGTCGCGGTCGTGCAGCGCGAATGGGCGGCAAAGAATCCGCGCGCGACGATGAAGGACCCGATCACGGTCGCCGACGTCTTGAATTCGCGGATGATCGCCTATCCATTCCGCCTGCTGCAATGCTGCCTCGTCACTGACGGCGGCGGCGCGCTGATCCTGACCTCCGCGGACCGCGCCAGGGACTTTCCGAGAAAGCCGGTCTACATTCTCGGCACCGGCGAGAGCGTGGAAACGCCGATGGTCAGCCAGATGCAGACCTTCGACTCATCGCGCGCCTTCAAGGTCGCGGGCCCGCTCGCCTTCAAGGAAGCCGGCATCACGCACAAGGACGTCGATCATCTGATGATCTACGACGCCTTCGCGCACCTGCCGCTCTACGGGCTTGGCGATCTCGGCTTCATGCCCTATGAGGAGACCGGCAAGTTCATCGCCGACGGCAACACCCGCCCCGGCGGCAAGCTGCCGCTCAACACCAATGGCGGCGGCCTCAGCTACATGCATTCCGGCATGTACGGCATGTACGCGCTGCAGGAGAGCGTCCGGCAGATGCGCGGCATCGCGCCGGCGCAGGTGCCGAACGCGAAGATCTCGGTCTGCCACGGCGTCGGCGGCATGTTCGCGGCATCAGGCACGATCATCTTTACCAACGAACGGTAGCAATGGCCGGCGCGAGCGCAGCACCCGCTCTGTCATTGCCGGGCTTGACCCGGCAATCCATCACCTTGTGAAAAGGATGGATGCGCGGGTCAAGCCCGCGCATGACGAGTGGAGTTCTGCATGAGCCTCCAAACACAGCAACAAGGAGAACCCACATGGCAAAATCACTGCAGGACAAGGTCATCATCGTCACCGGCGCGGGCCGCGGCATCGGCCGCGAGATCGCGCTGCTCTGTGCCGCCGAAGGCGCCAAGGTCGTCGTCAACGATCCCGGCGTCGCGGCCGACGGTGCCGGCACCAGCGCGGCGCCTGCCGAGGAGGTGGTCGAGGAGATCAAGAAGCGCGGCGGCACGGCCGTCGCCAATTTCGAGTCGGTGGCGGAAGCAATTCCGGCCAGCAAGATCGTGAAGACCGCGACCGATGCTTTTGGCCGGCTCGACGGCGTCGTCAACAATGCCGGCATCCTGCGCGACATGATCTTCCACAAGATGAGCGTGGAAGCCTTCGAGGCCGTCATCAAGGTGCATCTGATGGGCTCGTTCTACGTCTCGCACGCAGCGGCACGCATCTTCCGCGAGCAGGAGTCGGGTTCCTTCGTGCACTTCACCTCGACCTCGGGCCTGATCGGCAATTACGGCCAGGCCAATTACGCCGCCGCCAAGCTCGGCATCGTTGGGTTGTCGAAGTCGATCGCGCTCGACATGGGCCGCTTCAACGTGCGCTCGAACTGCGTGTCGCCGTTCGCCTGGACCCGCATGATCGGTACCATCCCGACCGAGACCGAAGCCCAGAAGGCGCGGGTCGAGAAGATCAAGCAGATGGGCCCCGAGAAGATCGCGCCGGTCTGCGCCTATCTGCTCTCGGACGCCGCCAAGGACGTCACCGGGCAGATCTTCGGCGTACGCATGAACGAGATCTTCCTGTTCGGCCAGCATCGTCCGGTGCGTTCGGTGCATCGCAGCGAAGGTTGGACGCCGGAGACCATCGCCGAACACGGCATGCCGGCGCTAAAGGATTCGTTCGCCAAGCTCGACCGCTCGGCCGACGTCTTCACCTGGGATCCGATCTGAGTTTGGGATCTGATCTGATCTGACAATTTTATGAAGCGCCGTTCCGGCGATCTCTGCGCGTAATCGCGCAGAGAACCCGGACGGCACACTCTTTGGTTGTTTCGTCCCAGCGTGCCCGCATTGTGCCAGAATTGCGGGCGCATGATCGTCCTCCCGATAACAAGAAACTTGGGAGGACTTCATGACAAATCCGAGCAATGTTCAGAAACATCATGACGACGGCGCAAAGGCGTTTGACCGTCGCACGATCTTGCGCGGTGCAACCGCGCTTGCTGCAACTGCGCTCGCGGCATCGGATGCTGCGGCGCGCGATTATGGCCCCAATGCGGAGCCGCAGCGCTATCCCGATCCCGACATCGTCGTGATCGACGACAAGCGCTTCAAGGCCAAGGTCGGCAATACCGCGATCAAGCGGCTCTACACCGGATGTCTGTGGGCCGAGGGCCCGGCGTGGAACGCGCAGGGCCAGTATCTGGTATGGAGCGACATTCCGGCGAACCGGCAGCTGCGCTATCTCGACGATGACGGCCACATCTCCGAGCAGTTCCACAAGCCGTCGAACGAAGCCAACGGCTCGACGTTCGATTATGAGGGCCGGCAGATCACCGCCGAGCGCACCCGGCTGGTCCGCTACGAGCACGACGGCTCGGTCACGACATTGGCGGAGAAAGCCAACGACAAGCCGCTCAACGGGCCGAACGACATGGTCGTGCATCCCAACGACAAGTCGATCTGGTTCACCGATCCCGGCTACGGCGCGATCTCGATCTATGAAGGCCAGCTCGCCAATACCGGCTCGAAACAGCCCTACCAGAAGGAAGCGGTCTATCGCATCGATGCCTCGACCGGCCAGATCACCAAGGTCGCCGACGAGCCGTTCAAGCCGAACGGCATCGCCTTCAGCCACGACTACAAGAAGGTCTATGTCTGCGACACCGGCATCACGCACTATCCGAACGCCAAGAACATCGTCTGGCAGTACGACCTCAACGGCGACAAGCTCTCCAATCCGCGCACGCTGATCGACATGACGCTGGACGGCAAGTCAGGCTTCCCGGACGGCCTGCGCGTCGACGTCGACGGCAACGTCTGGGTCGGCGCCGGCTGGGTCGGTCCGGGCTATGACGGCGTCCAGGTGTTCGCGCCTGACGGGCAGCGCATCGGCCAGATTCTCCTGCCGGAGACCTGCGCCAACCTCACCTTCGGCGGCAAAAAGCGCAACCGCCTGTTCATGACCGCGAGCCAGTCGCTCTATGCGGTGTATGTCGAGACCAAGGGCGCGCATATCTGCTGAAGAGGGCGAACAGTGAGTAGCGAATGGCGAATAGGGATCTCCCTATTCGCTACTCGCCATTCGCTATTCGCATTCTCGTCACCCGCTATTCCTGAGTCCCGCCGAGATGCCGTTGATCGTGATCTGGATCCCGCGCAGCACCTGCTCATCCGGGTTCTGCGCGCGATGCTCCTTGAGCAGCTCCACCTGCACGTGGTTGAGCGGGTCGAGATAGGGGAAACGGTTGCGGATCGAACGCTCCAGCAGCGGGTTGCCCTGCAGCAGACGGTCGTGGCCCATGATGTCGAGCAGCGTCTCGATCGACAGGTGCCATTCGCGGCGGATGCGGCCAAAAATCTTCTCGCGCAACTCGACATCAGGCACCAGCTCGGCATAGCGCGAGGCGATCGCGATCGAGCTCTTTGCCAGCACCATGTCCATGTTGGACAGCAGCGTGCGGAAGAACGGCCACTCCCGGTAGAGCTCCTGCAGGAACGCCATGCCCTGCTCGGGATGCTGTGCGATCCAGGTCTCGACAGCAGCGCCAAAACCGTACCAGCCCGGCAGCATCAGGCGGCATTGCGCCCAGGAAAAAACCCACGGAATGGCGCGCAGGTCCTCGATCGCGCGGGTCTTCTTGCGTGAGGCCGGACGGCTGCCGATGTTCAGCGTCGCGATCTCGTTGATCACGGTCGAGCCCCAGAAATACTCGGCAAAGCCATCGGTCTCGTAGACGAGGCCGCGATAGGCCTTGAACGCGAGCGCCGAGATCTCCTCCATCGCCTTCAGATATTCCGGGCGCGGCGCGCTCCGCCGCGGCTGCAGCAGGCTGGTCTCGAGTGTCGCCGCGGCAAGAATCTCCAGATTGCTGCGGCCGACCTCGGCATTGGAATATTTCGAGGAGATGATCTCGCCCTGCTCGGTGATGCGAATCTGGCCGTTCACCGCCCCGCCCGGCTGCGCGATGATCGCGTCATAGCTCGGACCGCCGCCGCGGCCGACCGAACCGCCGCGGCCGTGGAACAGCCGCAGCCGCACGCCATGGCGCTCGAACACTTCGACGAGACCGATCTCGGCCTTGTAGAGCTCCCACCCCGAGGTAACGAAACCGCCGTCCTTGTTGCTGTCGGAATAGCCGAGCATCACCTCCTGCACGCTGCCAAGGCTGTCGACCAGCTTGCGGTAGTCGTGCAGCGCCAGCATGCGGTCCATGATGCCGCTCGAGGCCTGCAGGTCCTCAATGGTCTCGAACAGCGGCACGATGTTGATCGCGCTGCGGCCGGACGGGTTGACGAGCCCGACCTCCTTCAGCAGCACCGCGACCTCCAGCATGTCGGACATGCCCTGGCACATCGAGATGATGCATTGAGAGATCACCTCGGGGCCGAATTTCGCATGCGCTTCGGCCGCGGCCCGGAACACGGCGAGCTCGCTCTGGGTCTCCTCGGAATACTTGACGAAGGGCGAAGCCAGCGGCCGCGCGCTGCGCAGCTCGCCGAGCAGCAGGTTGACGCGGGCCTCCTCGCCGAGCGCCAGATAGGACATGCCGGGGATCGCGGTATCGAGCAGTTCCGCCACCGTGCGCTCGTGCACCGCCGAGTTCTGGCGGATATCGAGCCGTGCTAGATGGAAGCCGAAGCAATCCACCGCGCGGCGCAGCAGCCGCAGCCGCCCGCGCGCGATCACGCCGGAATTGTTCGATATCAGCGAGCGGTTCAGCACGTCGAGATCGGCCTGGAACTCTTTCACACTGGCATAGGGCTCGGCCTTGCCGACTGGCGGCCGCGTGGTCTCGACCTCCAGCCTGACCGCCGTCGCCGTGAGCCGCGCATAGATGCCTGACACAGCCAGCCGATAAGGCTCGCCGCTGCGATGCGGCGAGGTGTCGGGCGAGCGCTCGGCCAGGATCCGCAGCTCCTCCGAGATATCGGCCAGATGCGCCGCCAGCGACAGCTCGGCGCCGAGCGCATGCAGCTCCTCCAGATAGAAGCTGAGCGCGCGGCTCGATTGCAGCCGCAACGTGCCGCGCATCACTTCCGCGGTGACGAACGGATTGCCGTCGCGATCGCCGCCGATCCAGCTTCCCATCCGCAGGAACGAGGCGAGATCGCCGGGCTCGCCGCCCTCCTTGTTGAGGCGGTCCTCCAGCGCGCAATGCAGCCGCGGCACTTCCTGCAACAAAGTGTAATCGTAGAACGACAGGCCGTTGCCGACCTCGTCGAGCACGGTCAGCTTGGTCCGGCGCAGCAGGTTGGTCTGCCACAACGTCACGACGGCGCGGCGCAGCTGCTCGTCGCTGGCCTCGCTCTCGTCCGGTGTCATCTGCAGCCGCTCGCGGCGGTCGAGCAGGTCCGCGATCTCCATCTCGCGGTCCATCGTGCTCTTGCGGCGGACCTCGGTCGGGTGCGCGGTCAGCACCGGGCTGACCAGCGCGCCCCGGAAGAAGCTGCGCAGGTCGGCCGGGCTGATGCCAGCCTGCCTGGCGTGGGTCAGTGTCTGCTCCAGCGTACTCGGCCGCGGCGCCCCGCCCGGCCCGCGGCTGCGCATCTGGCGGATGTTGTTCTGGTCCTCGGCGATGTTGGCGAGGTGGGAGAAGTAGCTGAAGGCGCGGACGATCCGCACCGTGTCGGCGATCGACATGCTGTCGAGGATGGCCTCCAGCTCCTGCCGCGCCAGCCGGTCCTCGTCGCGGTGGAACCGGACCGAGGTCTGCCGGATGCGCTCGACCAGGTCGAACACCTCGGCCCCCTCCTGGTCCCGCACGGTGTCGCCGAGCACGCGGCCGAGCAGGCGAATATCGTTGCGCAGCCGCGCATCTTCCTCCTGCGCCTGCATCTCGGCGGCGCTCCGGGCGCGGATATCGGTCTCGGAAGGCATGGTCTGGGGAGACATCGGCTTGGCTACTCCACAGGCTGCCCGGCTCCTTCCGAGTGTGCGCTTTTTTTGCCGCAGCGCAAGATGAACTTGGGGGCGCTGCACACTGCCGTCGTCCCCGGCGAGGCCCTGAGGTTATGCACATATCTCATTCAGCCGATTTTGCTTAAGGCCGCACGGGAGGTGACAGGGCTCTCTCCCCCCTTGCGGGGGAGAGTTGGAGAGAGGGGTAAGCCACAAACACTGTCCGCGCGGCTTACCCCGCGCCCTAAATCCTCCGTCCGGCCTGCTCCCAATACGGGTCGCGCAGGCGGCGCTTGAAGATCTTTCCGGAATCCTCGCGCGGCAGGTTGCTCTGGATTTCGATGTGTTTCGGCACCTTGTAGTCGGCGAGCGAGGTCTTCAGCTGGGCCCGGATCGAGGCCAAATCGAGCGTCACGCCCGGCTGCGGCTCGACCACCGCCATCAGCGCCTCGCCGAACTCGGCGTCGGGAATGCCGAACACCGCGCAGTCATGCACGCCCGGGACGGCATGCAGCACCGCCTCGATCTCCGCCGGATAGATGTTGACGCCGCCCGAGATCACCATGTCGCGTTTGCGGTCGCAGATGAAGACATAGCCGTCCTCGTCGATATAGCCGACGTCGCCCGAGGTGATGAATCCCTGGCGGTCGATCTCGGCGCGCTTCTCCGGCTTGTTGTGGTAGGTGAAATCGGGATTGCCGGCGATCCGCGAATAGATCTCGCCGATCTCGCCCTGCGGCACCTCCTTGCCGTCCTCGCCGATGAAGCGCAGCTCGGCGCCGGGCGAGATCTTTCCGACCGTGCCGGGCTTCTTCAGCGCGTCCTCGGAATTGGCGAAGGTGACCGCGCCCGACTCCGTCGAGCCGTAGAATTCGTAGATCACCGGCCCCCACCATTCGATCATCGCGCGCTTGACGTCGGGCGGACACGGCGCGGCGGCATGGATGACGTGGCGCAGCGAGGACATGTCGTATGTCCGGCGCACCACCTCCGGCAGCTTCATCAGGCGGATGAACATGGTCGGCACCATGAAGATGGTGTCGATCCGCTCGCGCTCGATCAGCTTCAAGAATTCCTCCGCGTCGAAGCGCGGCATCAACACCAGCGCGCCGCCGAGTTTTCCCGAGCGCAGCCCGAACGAGTTCGGCGCGGAATGGTACAGCGGCCCCGGCAGGATCGCGCGCGCCGGGCTTCAGGCCGTAGATCATCGCCCGCATCGCCTCGGCGTTGGCGGTCTGCGCCGGCGTCGGCGCGAAGCGGCGCACGCCCTTGGGGTGGCCGGTGGTGCCCGAGGTGTAGATCATGTTCTGCGGCTGTGGCACCACCGGGCCGTCGTAGCGCGCCTGCTGCGCCAGCCACGCTTCGAAATCGATCGCGAAGTCCGGCGTCGCGAGATGATCGCGATCGATCTTGTAGTTGGCGAGGATTTCCGGCGGCGTCGGCACGCTGAGCACGGTGACATCAGGCGGGATCGCACCGCGCAGCGCATGCAGCATGTCGGCATGACCGATCAGGACGCGCGAGCCGGAATCGGTCAGCACGTAATTGATCTCCTCCGGCTTGAAGTGCCAGTTGATCGGCACGCCATAGGCACCGAGCCGCATCGCCGCATAGGCCGCCTCGATGAAGGCGATGTCGTTGCGCATCAGCATGCAGACGCTGTCGCCCGGCTTGACGCCGAGCTTGTTCAGGCCGCTGGCGATGCGCTCGCTGCGTTCGGCGACCTCCGCATGATCGCGCCGTCGCTCGCCGCTGATGATGCCGAGGAATAGGTTTGGCGTTTCGCTCATCTTTGTTTTGTCTTTGTTTTGTCTTTGTTAGCGGCCCTGGTTGTCGCCGTCATCACCGGACTTGTCCCGGTGATCCACGTCTTCATCGCCGCAACAAAAGACGTGGATGGCCGGGACAAGCCCGGCCATGACGGACGCATAAATCACACATCCGCAAACTTCGGGGCGCGCTTGTCGAGATTGGCGCGCACGGATTCGGTCTGGTTCGGGCTGCCGATCAGCTTCTGCTGCTCGACGGATTCCGCAAGCAGCGCCGGGCCGGGATCGACCGAGAGATTGTTCAGCATCCGCTTCGCGGCGCGGATCGCATCCGGGCTCTTGCCGGCGATCTCGCGTGCGACCTCGAGCGCGGCAGCGCGCGGGTCGTCGCAGATGCGGGTGGCGAGGCCGTAACTCTGCGCCTCCTGCGCCGAGAAGATGCGGCCGGTGTAGGTGAGCTCGCGCAGGATGTCGTCGCGCACGAGGCTCGCCAGGATCGGGGTGCCGGCCATGTCGGGCACGAGGCCCCATTTGATCTCCATGATCGACATCCGCGCATCGGGCGAGAGGAAGCGCATGTCGGCGCCGAGCGCGAGCTGGAAGCCGCCACCGAACGCGACGCCATGCACCGCGGCGATCACCGGCACCGGAAGCTGACGCCAGCCCCACACCGCCTGCTGCGCGAAATTGGCCTTGCCATGGGTGCGGACGGTGAGGTCGCGGTTCTCGCCACCGGGCACCCCGTTACCGCCCTTCTCCTTCATGGCGGCAAAACGCCCCATGTCGAGACCGGCACAGAAGGCCCGGCCCTCGCCGGACAGCACGACCGCCCGCACGCCCTTTTCCCTGGAAAGCCGCTCGGTTGCCGCCACCAGTGCCTCGAACATCGCGGCATCGAGCGCGTTCATCTTGTCGGCCCGCACCAGGCGGACATCCGCGATACCGTCCGAAATCGATATCGAAACGCGATCTTCCATTGAAATCTCCTCCGCTTTCCCTCGTTGGCGCTTTACAGAAAGGCCGTTGTCCGGTTTTAGTCAATCGACCAATTAACTGACAACCCCCGTGGAGGAAACGATGTTCTCTGATCAGCTTCTCGTCGGGCGGCGCATCCTGGTAACCGGCGGCGGCACCGGTCTCGGCAAGGCCATGGCCTCGCGGTTCCTCCAGCTCGGTGCCGAGGTTCATATCTGCGGCCGCCGCAAGAGCGTCTGCGACGAGACCGCCACCGAGCTGATGGCCGAATATGGCGGGCGCGTCGTCAGCCACGGCGTCGACATCCGCAACGCCATGGCGGTCGACGAGATGATCGAGGCGATCTGGACCACCAGCGGTCCCCTCACCGATCTGATCAACAACGCCGCCGGCAATTTCATCTCGCGCTCGGAAGAGCTGTCGCCGCGCGGCTTCGACGCCGTCGCCAACATCGTGATGCACGGCACCTTCTACGTGACGCACGCGGTCGGCCGGCGCTGGATCGCCGGCGGCAATCGCGGCAATGTGGTGTCGATCACGGTGACCTGGGTGCGCAACGGCTCGCCCTATGTGGTGCCGTCGGCGATGAGCAAGTCGGCGATCCACGCCATGACGATGTCGCTTGCGGTCGAATGGGGCCGGCACGGCATCCGCCTCAACACCATCGCGCCCGGCGAGATCCCGACCGAGGGCATGAGCAAGCGGATCAAGCCCGGCGACGAGGCCGGCGCGCGCACCAAGGCGATGAACCCGATGGGCCGCGTCGGCACCATGGAGGAGTTGCAGAACCTCGCCGTGTTCCTGATCTCCGGCGGCTGCGACTGGATCAACGGCGAAACCATCGCGATGGACGGCGCGCAGGCGCTGGCGATGGGCGGCAATTTCTACCAGCTGCGCGACTGGAGCGACGACGACTGGACCAAAGCGCGCGAGTCGATCAAGGCGCAGAACGAGAAGGACCGCGCGGCGCGGGGCTGACGCGACAGCTTGCCTCAACCTCCACCGTCGTCCTCGCGAAAGCCAGGACCCATAACCACTGCTGTATGTCATCGTATACGCCGTAGCCCCAGCGGCGCACCACACATGCATTTGTGATAATGGGTCCTGGCTTTCGCCAGGATGACGATGTGGAGACATCGTGGTCGCTCACCCCGTATTGTTTTTCGCGCGAGATGCCGCCACACTCCGCGCAACCAAAACAAGACTCTTCGGGGGAAACATGTCCGTTGCGCCGAAACTGACCAACCTTGCCGACATGGTGCGCGACCGCGCCAGGAGCCGCGGCGACGCGCTGGCCTACGAGTTCGAGGGACGGACCACCAGCTTCGCCGAATTCGACATCAAGACCAACCGCGTCGCCAATGCCCTGATCGCGATGGGCGTCAAGAAAGGCGAGCGCATCGCCTATCTCGGCAAGAACAGCGACTACTATTTCGAGCTGTTGATGGGCGCGATGAAGGCCGGCGTGGTGATGGCGCCGGTGAACTGGCGGCTTGCGGGACCCGAAGTCGCCTTCATCGTCGACGACTGCAAGGCGCCCGTCTTGTTCGTCGGCCCCGAATTCATCACGCAGGTGCGCAATATCAGGGACAAGCTGCCGAGCGTGCGCACGGTCATCACCACCGAAGGCGGCGCGCCGGAATGGCCCGACTACCTCGCCTGGCGCGACGCGCAGAGCGGCGACGACCCGCGCGTGCCGATCGAGCCGAAGGACATCGCGATCCAGCTCTATACGTCGGGCACCACAGGCAAGCCGAAGGGCGCGATGCTGTCGCACGCCAACTTCCTCAACCTGGTGCAGACCGGCAACGAGGCCGACAAGCCGGAGTGGAACAAGTGGACCACCGACGACGTCTCGCTGGTGGCGATGCCGATCTTCCACATCGGCGGCTCCGGCTGGGGCGTGATGGGCCTCTACCACGGCGCCCGCGGCGTGATCGCACGCGAGTTCGACCCGACCAAGGTGCTGGATTTCTTCGAGCAGTCCGGCATCACCAAGCTGTTTATGGTGCCGGCCGCGATGCAGTTCGTGGTACGGCAACCCCGCGCGCGGCAGGTCGACTTTTCGCGCCTGAAATACATGCTCTACGGCGCCTCGCCGATTCCGGCGGCGCTGCTGAAGGAATGCATCGAGGTCTTCAAATGCGGCTTCGTGCAGATGTACGGCATGACCGAGACCACCGGCACCATCGTGGCGCTGCCGCCGGAGGATCACATCGAGGGCCTCGACCGCATGCGTTCCGCCGGCAAGGCGCTGCCCGGCGTCGAGCTTGCGATCCTCGATCCCGAGGGGAAACCGCTGCCGCCCGGCGAGGTCGGCGAGATCGCCACCCGCTCCGGCTCCAACATGGCCGGCTACTGGAATCTGCCCGAGGCGACCGCCCGCACCATCGACAGCGACGGCTGGCTGCGCACCGGCGACGCCGGCTACATGGACCGTGACGGCTATCTCTACATCCATGACCGCATCAAGGACATGATCATCTCCGGCGGCGAGAACATCTACCCGGCCGAGGTCGAGGGCGCGCTGTGCGATCACCCCGATGTGGCGGAAGCTGCCGTGATCGGCATCCCCGACGACAAATGGGGCGAGGCGGTGAAGGCGGTGGTGGTGATGAAGCCGGGCAAGAGCGCAACCGCGACCGACATCATCAACTTCACCCGCGAACGGATCGCCGGCTACAAGATACCGAAATCGGTCGACTTCATCGCCGCCCTGCCCCGCAACCCGTCGGGCAAGATCCTGAGGCGAAGCCTGCGCGAACCGTACTGGGCGGGGAAAGACCGGCAGGTGAACTAGCCTCTCGTCGTCCCGGCGAAGGCCGGGACCCATAACCACCGCTATTCGTTGCGGCGCGACGCTGGGGCCACATCTCGCTCAACCAATAACCGACTGTGGTTATGGATCCCGGCCTTCGCCGGGACGACGGTGGAGAAAGCGTCGGGCATCACGCCTTCACCTTCTCCCGCAGGATCCGCCAGCGCTCCAGCGCCTCCTTCGGCCAGACGTCTCTGCGATCGTAGTACTCCGCAAACACCTTTGCGCCCGGCGGAAACGTCACCCAGTGCTGCTTCGACGAGGTGAAGATGTGCACGTCGGGCGGACACTGGTTCGGATCATCCATGGTCCCGACGCGGACGAAGCGCACGGCCGGCCCTGCACCAGGATAGTTGCTCCAGACCGCGACCTTGCAGACCGGGCAGCGCGCGATCTTCTGGCCCTTGCCGCTCGCCGACGGGGTGTCGAGGATCTCCGGCTCGGCCGCGATGTGCTCGACCCGCTCGGCCTCATACATCGCATTCAGCGCATGCGCAGTGCCGGTCTCGCGCTGGCACCAGGTGCAATGGCAGGCGTGCACGATCAGCGGCCTGCCGTTGAGGCGGTAGCGGATGGTCCTGCAGGTGCATCCGCCTTCCATGCTCATGCCACCCTCCCAGCTTAGTGCTTCCCCGCTCCCATGTAGCCGAACAGGAAGCCCGCCACCTTGCGCTTCTGGATCTCCTCGCTGCCCTCGGTGATGCGGTAGCGGCGGTGGTGGCGATAGATGTGCTCGAACGGCTTGTGCCGCGAATAGCCCATGCCGCCATGCACCTGCATGGCGCGGTCGGCGGCCTCGCAGCATAGCCGGTTTGCCCAGAAGTTGCACATCGAGACGCGGTCGGACAGCGTGTGCTCGACCTGCGCCTGGGTGAGCTGGTCCATCTCCCAGGCGGTCTTGCGGATCAGCAGGCGGAGCATCTCGGCCTGGGTCGCGAGTTCGACCAGCGGCCACTGGATCGCCTGGTTCTCGGCCAGCGCCTTGCCGAACGGCTTTCGCTCGCGCGCATATTTCACGCTTTCGTTGATGCAGTAGACCGCGGCGCCCAGCGAGCTCGCCGCCTGGCGGATGCGGTTCTCGTGCACGAAGCACTGCGCCAGCGACAGTCCCCGGCCGACCTCGCCGAACAGCGCATCCTCCGGCACGAACACGTCGGTGAAGCTGACGCGCGGGTGATCGGTCGGCATGTTGAAGGTCCACATATACTGCTCGACCTTCACGCCCGGCGATTTCGCCGGCACCAGGAAGCAGGTGATGCCGCGGGCGTCGCCGTCATTGCCCGAGGTGCGGGCGAACAGCGCGCAATGCGTCGCGACATGCATGCCGGTCGTCCACATCTTCTCGCCGTTGATGACCCAGCCCTTGACGTTGTCGCGCGTCGCCGGCGCCGCCCTGGTCTCCATATGCGTCGCGTCGGAGCCGTGCTCCGGCTCCGTCAATCCGAACGTGATGCGGTACTTGCCGGTGATCGAACCGTCGATCATCGCCTTCTGCTCGTCGGTTCCGTAGCGGTCGAGCATGGTGACGATCGGCAGGTTTCCAACGATCGAATGCTCGTTCTGCAGGTCATTGTGCAGGCCGAGACCTTTCGACGCGAAATGCTCGCGGATCACGGCCATCCAGAGATTGGAGCCGTCCTTGCCGCCATAGCGTTTCGGGATCGCAAAGCGCAGATGGCCGGCGGCATCGGCCAGGTTCTTGGCCTTGCGCAGCAGCGCCTCCCATTCGTGGCGCGGCAGGCCGCCATTATCGAAATCGGTGCGCGCCCATTCGCGGCGATGATCGAAGAAGCGGATGTTGTCGTCGGCCTCTTCCAGCGGCTTGATCTCGCGTTCGATGAAGCGGTCGAGCTCGGCGAGATAGGCGACTAGGTCAGCCGGCAGATTGAAATCCAAGGCGGTCTCTCCCGAAGATATCGTTGATTCCGGTTTTGCGTTTAGGCGCTATCACGCGCACGCGTTCGGATCGATTAAGGTGAGATGCGCGGGTCCAAGTCAAGCAGGCGGATGACACCAGCGCGCGCGGTCGCCTTGCGTATTTGGATGGCACGGAACGGCGCGCAGGCGCTAGGATATCAGCCATATTCTTCGCCGCAGAAAATCCACGGGAGCAAACATGGATCTGAAATTCTCCAAGGTGACGCGCAAGGGTCCCATCACCATCGTGACGCTGTCGCGGCCGGAGGTCTACAACGCGCTGCATATCGACGCGCATTTCGAGCTCGACAAGGTGTTCGACGAGTTCTCTGCCGATCCCGAGCAGTGGGTCGCGATCGTCACCGGCGCCGGCGACAAGGCGTTCTGTGCGGGCAATGATCTGAAATGGCAGGCCGCCGGCGGGAAGCGCGGCTGGGGCAAGGGCGGTTTCGCCGGCCTTACCACCCGCTTCGACTGCGACAAGCCGATCATCGCGGCCGTCAACGGCGTCGCGATGGGCGGCGGCTTCGAGATCGCGCTGGCCTGCGACCTGATCATCGCCTCGGAGAATGCCACCTTCGCGTTGCCCGAGCCGCGCGTCGGCCTCGCCGCGCTCGCCGGCGGCCTGCAACGGTTGCCGCGGCAGATCGGGCTGAAACGCGCGATGGGCATGATCCTGACCGCCCGCCATGTCGGCGCCAAGGAAGGCCTCGAGCTCGGCTTCGTCAACGAGGTGGTGCCGCAGGGCGAAGCGCTGGCCGCCGCCGAGCGCTGGGCCGAGACCATCGCCAAGAACTCGCCAATGTCGATCCGAGCTTCCAAGCAGGCCATCCAGAAGGGCCTCGAGGTCTCGCTGGAGCAGGCGATGACCGAGCAGCGCGAATATCCCGCGGTGAAGGCGATGGCCGCCTCGCAGGACTACATCGAGGGTCCGAAGGCGTTCTCGGAGAAGCGGCCGCCGAAGTGGCTGGGGAAATAGCGCTCGCCCTCCTCCCGTCATTCCGGGGCGTCGCGAAGCGACGAGCCCGGAATCCATAACCACGATCGTGAGTATGGATTCCGGGCTCGCGCCTGACGGCGCATCCCGGAATGACGAACGTGGATGATCGCTAACCCTTCTGCTCCAACTCCCTTTTGTAGGACGCGTAGTTCGGCTGGTCGACGGCAAGCTTGTCCATCGTGGTCTGCCAGAGATGCTCCCGCAGGCCGGGCGTATTCAGATCCACCTCGCCGCTCGCGATCTTCTCCGACAGCGCGCGGTTCAGCTCCATGAGCGTCCCGTCGGCGCCGAGCAATTGCTTCAGCCGCGCGGCCTCGGTGGCATCGGCGGCGTCGGCCAGCGCGAGCTGCCGCGTCACCAGGTCGAGCGCATTGATGCCGACGCGCAGCTTGAAGGCGTTGTGGCCCTTGATGGCAGGCGTGATCTCGCTGCGCAGGAAATCGGCGACGGCCTTGATCAGCTCGGTGGTGGTCGGTTCGTCCTGCATCTCATTTGCCTCGCGGCGCTAGCAGTCTCAAAAGGTCTATCTCGGTCTCCGACGCGCGCCGGCCGATCATCGCGCGCTCCATTGAATGATCGGGACCAGCGCGAAAACGCTGCATCATGCCGCAGCACATCACGCCCCAGCGCAACGTGCCCATCACCTCCCAGAACATCACGCGGTCCGCATCCGGCTTGCGGCCAGCCTCCGCGTAGCCCGCGAACAGGTCCTCGCGGGTACCAAAGCCGCCGACCGGTTTGTCAATCTCGCCGAAGCGCCAGGAGTTGACGCAGATCCAGCCGAGGTCCTCCATCGGGTCGCCGAAATGCGCGAGCTCCCAGTCGAGCACCGCGCGCACGCCATCGGGCCCGATGATCAGATTGCCGTGGCGGAAATCGCCGTGCACCAGCGTCACCTCGGACGACGGTCCGGGATCGTGATCGCGCAGCCAGCGCAGGGCCAGTTCGAACACCGGCCGCGGCCAATTGAAGCTGTGGTACTCGCGGGCGAGATCCTCGATCTCCCTGGTCGCGCTCATGCTGCGTAGCTGCGGCAGTTTTTCCCGCGGCAGGCCGTGAATGCCGGCGATGACGCGGCCGAGCTGGCGGGCGAGCAGCGGCCGCGCGGCAGCAAATTCCTCGTCGCGCAAAATCTTGCGCGCGATGGTCTCGCCCTCGACCCGCGCCATGATGAAGCCGCGGCCGAGGCCGTCGTCCGGCGTCAGCACATGCATCACCTTGGGCGACGGCAGCCCGGCATCATGCGCGAGCTGCATCAAGGTGGCCTCGGCATCGAGGCCGGCGGCGCGGCCTGGTGCCGCACCATAGCCTGGCGGCGCGCGGCGCAGGATCGCGCCGACATTGCCGTTCGGATGGACGATATCGAACGTCCAGGTCTCCTGGCTCGCGCCGCCGGAGAGCTTTGCTGCGCCGGTGACGCCGGTCGCACCCGGATGAAAGGAGGCGACGCAGCGCCCGAGCTCGGCCTCGATCATTTGCCCTTGAACTGCGCCGGGCGCTTCTCGAGAAACGCGGTGACGCCTTCCTTGAAATCCGCGGTGCTGCCGGCGGTGCGCTGCGACTCGAATTCGAGGTTGAGCTGCTCCTCGAAGGAATTTTCCGGGCTGTCCCAATACAGCTTGCGGATCAGCGACAGCGCGACCGTCGGCCCGCTGGCGAGGTCGTGCGCGAGCTTCATCGCCTCCTCCATCAGCGCGCCGTCGTCATAGACGCGGTTGACGAGGCCCCATTCCAGCGCCTTCTCGGCCGGCAGCCGCTCGCCGAGCAGCGACAGCTCGACCGAGCGCGCCTTGCCGATCAGCCGCGGCAGCAGCCAGGTCGAGCCGCAATCCGGCACCAGGCCGATGCGGCGGAACGCCTGCAGGAAATAGGATGAGCGCGCGCACAGGATCATGTCGCCCATCAGGGCGAAGCTCATCCCCGCGCCGGCGGCCGGGCCGTTCACCGCGGTGACGATCGGACAGTGCAGCTTACGCAACCGGCGCAGGAACGGGTGGAACGCGGTCTCCAGCGCCGCGCCGGCATTGCTGCGGCCGGGCTTCGCCTGCGCGTTGCGCCCCTGCAGATTGGCGCCGGTGCAGAACGCGCGGCCGGCGCCGGTGATCACCAGGCAGCGCACCTCGTCGCGCTTGTCCTCGATCGCATCCAGCGCCTCGGCAAGTCCGCCCAGCATGTCGATCGAGACCGCGTTCATGACCTCCTGATGGTCGAGCTTGAGGATCGCGACCGATCCGTCGAAGTCGAGCGTGACGTGCTTGAACTGCATGGTTTCCTCTCTCATGTTGCGGCGGCGGGTACCGCGGTAGGTCGAACTTGATATGTCGGCCCATATTTGATTTTTGCAGCGGGCTTGTCCATGGTTGGCCCAAGCCCATCCCTTGGACGCGTGATTAACGCGCGCCACAGCAAATGGAAACCCCAATGAGTGGCATCTTCGATCTCACCGGCCGCGTCGCCGTCATCACCGGCGGCAATGGCGGCATCGGCCTCGGCATCGCGCAGGCGCTCAACGCGGCCGGCTGCAACGTCTCGATCTGGGGCCGCAACGCCGAGAAGAACGCCAATGCCGCGGCCTCGATGGCGGCCGGCCCCGGCAAGGTCGACACGCAATTCTGCGACGTCAGCGATCCCGGCTCGGTCAAGACCGCGATGAAGGCGACGCTCGACAAATTCGGCCGCGTCGACGGCTGCTTCGCCAATGCCGGCATCGGCGGCGGCGGACGGCGCGCCTTCATCGACCGCACCGAGGAAGAGTGGCGAAAGATGTTCGCGACCAATCTGGACGGCGTCTTCCACGTCTTCCAGGTGGCGGCGCGCCACATGACCGAGCGCGCCGAGGCCGGCGACAAGTTCGGCCGGCTGGTTGCGACATCGAGCCTCGCCTCGCTGTTCGGCACCGCGCGCAACGAGCATTATGCCGGCACCAAGGCGGCGCTGAACGCGCTGTGCCGCGCGCTCGGCGTCGAGCTCGCCCGCCACGGCGTCACCGCCAACGCGATCCTGCCCGGCTGGATCAAGAGCGACATGACCGCCGGCATCATGGCCAACGACAAGTTCGTCGCCAACGTGATGCCGCGCATCCCCCTCCGCCGCTTCGGCGAGCCGAGCGATTTCGGGGGCATCGCCGTGTACATCATGAGCAAGGCGTCGTCCTATCATACGGCGGATTGTTTCGTAATCGATGGCGGGTATACGGCGTTTTAGATTAGTGGCCCGGCGATCCATCGCTGCCGGCAGCCCCGTCATCCCGAGAGGATGTGAAGCTTTGTCATCCACGACTGTCATCGTCCGGCTTGACGGGCGATCCAGTATTCCAGAGACAGTCGTTATTGAGCCGACAGGCCGCGGCGTGCTGGATCGCCCGGTCCATGTGCGCAGTTGCGCACAGGCCGGACGATGACAGCGGCGATGGAGACGCAACTCCGGCACGACCGTCGGACACGGCCTCGCTTCCGTCGCGACGCGACTGCTGCTAGCGTTGCGCGTTACTTTGCAAAATCGGGAGGAGTCTTGAGATGTTTTCGCACGTGATGGTCGGCACCAACGATCTGGACAAGGCCAAGGCGTTTTACGATGCGCTGCTTGGCACGCTCGATGTCCGGCCGGCCCGGGTCGATGGACACCGCATCATGTATCTCACCAAGACCGGCATTTTCATGGTGTCCAAGCCGATCAACGGCGAACCGGCGACGCACGCCAATGGCGGCACGATCGGCTTTGCCTGCAACTCGCCGGAGCAGGTCGAGGCCTGGCACGCGGCGGGCATAGCCAATGGCGGCAAGACCTGCGAGGATCCGCCGGGCGTGCGGGAAGGCAACGGCATCAAGCTCTATCTCGCCTATCTGCGCGACCTCGACGGCAACAAGATCTGCGCGATGCACCGGCTGCCCTGACGGCGATAGCTTTCGATTCCGTGCCATGACCGGCGGCGGCGTTCAAACAACGTTTGAAACGCCGTCGCGAAATTCCGCGATGCGGTACACGGCGTCGCGAAAATCGGCGCTCGCGCTTGGCGTCTCCCTTGTCTATTGTCCGCCGCAACAAAGGCCTTCGCCGATGGGAGAAACGACAATGAAACACGCCTACGTGCCGCGCACGACCAACTACACGCTCAGCCCGGGCGACGAGCTCAACGATCTGCGCATGTCAGATGAGGTCCGGCCGCTCTACGACCACGTGAAGCAGTTCATCCGCGACGTGGTCGAGCCGATGTCGGTCGAGTTCTATCGCGCCGGCGAGAAGAAGACCGACCGCTGGAGCTTTACCGACGAGCAGCTCGCGATCCTGCAAAAGGCCAAGGACAAGGCCAAGGAGGTCGGCCTCTGGAACTTCTTCCTGCCCGACGCCGAGACCGGCGAAGGCCTGAAGAACCTCGACTACGCCTATATCGCCGCCGAACTCGGCAAGAGCCCGCTGGCTTCCGAAACCATGAACTGCTCGGCGCCGGACACCGGCAACATGGAGGTGCTGGAGCGCGTCGGCACCAAGGAGCAGAAGGAGAAGTGGCTGAAGCCACTGCTCAACGGCGAGATCCGCTCCGCCTATGCGATGACCGAGCCGAACGTCGCCTCCTCCGACGCCAAGAACATCTCGACCACCGCCAAGCTGGTCGGCGACGAGTGGGTGATCAACGGCGAGAAGTATTACATCTCCGGTGCCGGCGATCCGCGCTGCAAGATCATGATCGTGATGGTGAAGACCAATCCCGATGCACCGCCGAGCAAGCAGCAGTCGCAGATCCTGGTGCCGATCGACACGCCCGGCGTCGAGATCCTGGGGCCGATGCATGTGTTCGGCCATGATCATGCGCCACGCGGCCACATGCACCTGCGCTTCAACAATTGCCGGGTGCCGAAGGAGAACATTCTGCTCGGCGAAGGCCGCGGCTTCGAGATCTCGCAGGTCCGCCTCGGCCCGGGCCGCATCCATCACTGCATGCGCACCATCGGCAAGGCCGAGAAGGCGCTCGACATGATGGTGCAGCGCGGCCTGACCCGCGAGGCGTTCGGCAAGAAGATCGCCCATCTCGGCGGCAACACGCAGATCATCGCGCAGGCGCGCTGCGAGATCGAGGCGATGCGGCTGATGGTGCTGAAGGCAGCCAAGGCGATGGACGTGCTCGGCAACAAGGAGGCCCGCGTCTGGGTCTCGATGGTCAAGGCCATGGTGCCGGAACGCGCCTGCAAGGTGATCGACCAGGCAATCCAGATGCATGGCGCCACCGGCATCTCGCACTGGACCCCGCTCGCCGAAATGTACCAGGACGTCCGCCACCTGCGCTTCGCCGACGGTCCGGATGAGGTGCACTGGATGGTGGTCGGCCGCCACGAACTGAGCATGCCGTAGGCTCTTCTCCTTCTCCCCGCGTGCGGGGAGAAGGTCGGGATGAGGGGGAGTCTCCGCGAGGACGGTGAGAGACGGCTCGCGGAGAGTCCCCCTCACCCGGAATCCAAGCTACGCTTGAATTCCGACCTCTCCCCGCAGGCGGGGCGAGTGAACAGGAAAGTTCCCCCATGGAATATGCCCCCAGCGATCTCAGCCGGCGCGAACGCTACAAGGTGCTGACCTCCTTCGTGCTGCCGCGGCCGATCGCATGGGTGACGAGCCTCGGCGAGGGCGGCGTCGTCAATGCCGCGCCGTTCTCGTTCTTCAACGTGTTCTGCGAGGACCCGCCGCTCTGCATGTTCGCGGCCAACCGGCGGCCCGACGGCCGCGAAAAGGATACGCTGATCAATATCCGGCATACTTCCGAATTCGTGGTCCACCTCACCGACGAGCCGCTGGCGCGCGCGATGCATGAGAGCAGCGGCGACTTTCCGCCCGAGATCAGCGAGCCCGATTATCTCGGCCTGAGACTCGCGCCGTCGCGCAAGGTCGCGGTGCCGCGCCTTGCCGACGCGCCGTTCGCGATGGAGTGCAAGACCTGGAAGCTGATCGACGTCAACGGCGACCGTCAGCTGATCATGGGCGAAGGCATCCACTTCCACATCCGCGACGAATTGTGGGATCGCGAGGCCATGCGCGTGCACATGGAGCGCTACCACCCGATCGGCCGCATGTTCGCCGACCGCTACTGCCACACCGATGACCGCGTGGTGTTTCCGCCGGCCGAAGGCGCGCAGACGAAATAGCCGAGGACTAGACAATGAGCGAAACATTCCGCGACAACGAGACACAAAGCCGGTTCGAGCTGAACGTCGACGGTGCAACCGCCTTCGTGGCGTACCGCAAGACCCCCGATGAAATCACGCTGGTTCACACCGAGGTGCCGCCGGAGCTCGGCGGGCGCGGCATCGGCTCGAAGCTCGCCCGCGCGACGCTTGAGGCGGTGCGCACGCAGGGCCGCAAGCTCGTGGTGAAGTGCGAGTTCATCCAGGGCTTCATGAAGAAGCATCCGGAATACAACGACCTGCTGGCGTAGTTTCGCAGGGCGGGTTAGCGAATGCGTAACCCGCCCTGCGAGATGGCGGATGACGCTGACGTTCATCCCGCCAGCGCTTCCGAATCTCCCTCCCCCGCTCCTGCAGGGCGAGGTGAATGCGATCGTTACGACGCCGTGCTCTCGCCGATCTTGTCCTGCGTCTTTGTCTCGAAATCGCTGGCGTCGTGGCGCTCGTGGAGCTGGCTCGCCGGGTCACCCGAAATGCGGTTGACCATGCGGCCACGCTTCACCGCGGGCCTCGCTGCGATCGCGTCGGTCCAGCGCTGCACATTCTTGTAATCCTGCACCGAGAGGAATTCGCCGGCGCCGTAGACGAGGCCTTTTGCGAGCGCGCCGTACCACGGCCACACCGCCATGTCGGCGATGGTATAGACGCTGCCGGCGAGATATTCGTTGTCGGCGAGGCGGCGGTCCAGCACGTCGAGCTGCCGCTTCACCTCCATCGCGTAGCGGTCGATGGCGTATTCGATCTTGGTCGGCGCATAGGCGTAGAAGTGCCCGAAGCCGCCGCCGAGAAACGGCGCGGAGCCCATCTGCCAGAACAGCCAGGACAAGGTCTCGGCGCGGGTCCTGGCATCGGTCGGCAGGAACGCGCCGAATTTTTCCGCCAGATGCAGCAGGATCGCGCCCGACTCGAACACCCGGATCGGCTCCGGCCCACTGCGGTCCATCAGCGCCGGGATTTTCGAATTCGGATTGACGGCGACAAAGCCGCTGCCGAACTGGTTGCCGTCGATCTTGATCAGCCAGGCGTCGTATTCGGCCCCGGTGTGGCCGGCCGCGAGCAGCTCCTCCAGCATGACCGTGACCTTGACGCCGTTCGGCGTCGCCAGGGAATAAAGCTGCAGGGGATGGCGGCCGACCGGCAGTTCCTTGTCATGCGTAGCACCGGCGATCGGCCGGTTGATGCTGGCGAAGCGCCCGCCGCTCTCCTTGTTCCAGGTCCAGACTCTCGGCGGCTCGTAGGCAGGGGTATCAGTCACATGTGGCTCCCGGTTTATTTGCTCGGTTTCGGAAGGGTGGCAAAGGCGCGAAGCGCCGTGCCCAGCTTCGGCATACCTGCACTAGATGGTGGGCACGCCTCGTTTTGCCCACCCTGCGCATCCGGCTTTTTCTACCGAGCGGAATGCAGTCGCAGGCAGCGTCTGCACGCAAGATCGCAGCAAGCGAAACCCGCTTGGCTTGGTCGCATCTGATGCGCTAGCGTCGCAATGGCAGATGCCGAAATGCACAAGACGCGGCCGCCGGGAGAGAACCAGCCCATGAAATCACCGATCTGCGACATGCTGGGAATCGAATTTCCCCTGCTCGCCTTCAGCCATTGTCGCGACGTGGTCGCCGCGGTCAGCCGCGCCGGCGGCTTCGGCGTGCTCGGCGCCACCGCGCACACGCCGGAGACGCTGGAACAGGAGCTGACATGGATCGACGCCCATGTCGACGGCAAGCCCTACGGCATCGACGTGCTGATCCCGGAAAACATCTCGACCGCGGGCGAGAAGAACGTCACCTGGAAGAGCCTGGAGGCGCGAGTCTCGCAGCAGCATCGCGACTTCACCCGCAATCTGCTCAAGAAACACGACATCGAGCTGACGACGACCAGCGTCGCCGACAACCAGCCGCAGCCGTTCGACGGCGAGACCGCGCTGCAATTGCTCGACGTCTCCTTCCGTCACCCGATCAAGCTGATCGCCAACGCGCTCGGCGTGCCGCCGAAGGCGATGATCGAGCGCGGCCGCGCCCACGGCGTTCCGGTGGCGGCGCTGGTCGGCGCCAAGGAGCACGCGCTGCGCCAGGTCGCGGCCGGCGTCGATATTCTGGTGGTGCAGGGCACCGAGGCCGGCGGCCATTGCGGCGAGGTGTCGACCATGGTGTTGGTGCCGGAGGTGATCAAGGCGATCAAGCCGATCCGCGACGTGCCGGTGCTGGCGGCCGGAGGCATCATGACCGGCAAGCAGATGGCGGCCTGCATGGCGATGGGCGCCGCCGGCGCCTGGACCGGCTCGGTGTGGCTGGCCACGGTGGAATCGGAGACCTCGGAAATCTTCCGCGAGAAGATGATCGCGGCGTCCTCGCGCGACGCGGTGCGCTCGAAAGGCCGCACCGGCAAGCCGGCGCGGCAGCTCCGCTCGGTTTGGACCGACGCGTGGGATCGCGGCCCGGACAGCCCCGGCGCCCTGCCGATGCCGCTGCAAAGCATCATCAGCCGCGACGCCTTCAACTCGATCGACCGCGCCGCCGCCGCCGGCAACCCGAAGGCACGCGACCTCGTGAGTTACTTCGTCGGCCAGGGCGTCGGCCTGATCGACAGCGTGAAATCCGCGGGCGCCGTGGTGCAGGAGTTCAAGGAAGACTTTGCCGAGGCCGTCGAGCACATGAATGCGCTGGTGGCGGAATGACGGCCGGCCCTCCCCGTCATTGCGAGGGAGCGAAGCGACGAAGCAATCCACCTGCCCCCGAGTCGAGGCGTGGATTGCTTCGCTTCGCTCGCAATGATGCCTAGACCAGGCATCGAATCCACTTCTGAAAGCGAACAACAAGAATGTCTGACAGCATCCCCGAAGACCGCATTCCCGTCATCGTCGGCGTCGGCGAGATCGTCGATCGTCCGAAGGAGATCGCCGCAGGCCTCGAGCCGCTGACATTGCTGGAAGAGGCACTGAAGCGCGCGGAAGCGGACAGCGGCGCAAGACTGCTCGGCGAGATTCAGTCGCTCGACATCGTCAACTTCCTGAGCTGGCGCTACCGCGATCCCGAGCAGCAGCTGGCGCAGCGGCTCGGCATCACGCCAGCGCATCTCTACTACGGGCCAGTCGGCGGCGAGAGCCCGATCCGCTATCTGCACGAGGCGGCGCAGCGCATCGCCCGCGGCGAGTGCAGCGTCGCCGCGGTATGCGGCGCCGAGGCGCAATCGACCGCGACCAAGGCGCAGCGCGCCGGCATCGAGCTGCCGTGGACGCCGTTCGCGCATGATGTGGAAGAGCCGAAGCGCGGCGCCGCGTTCCAGAAGCCGATGGCCGTGGCGCTCGGCGTGTTCAGGCCGATTACGGTCTATCCGCTCTATGAATCCGCGACGTCTGCGGCGTGGGGCCAGACGCCGCGCGAGGCGCTGAAGGAATCGGGCGAGCTGTGGTCGACCTATGCGCGCGTTGCCGCCGACAACCCGAACTCCTGGCTGAAGAAACGCTTTTCGGGCGAAGAGATCACGACCGCGACGCCGGACAACCGGATGATCGCCTGGCCCTACACCAAGCTGATGGTGGCGAACCCGACCGTGAACATGGGCGGTGCGCTGATCCTGACCAGCCTTGCCAAGGCGCGCGCCGCCG
>NZ_JAGKJJ010000024.1 GCF_020329505.1 Bradyrhizobium semiaridum | reverse complement strand
GCAAGCGGCCGTCGTCATCCGGATGACATCAACCGGGTGCGCGGATCGAGAAAGCGGCAGCGCATGGTGAGCATCGCGTCAATGCCGGCACCATTGCCCAATGATTGCGCCGAAATCCGCTTCACGCGCACGAATATGTGTCAGTGCGCAAGAGGGTTAGCGCAGGGTTAAGGCGCTGCGCCTTCGCAAGCGAAACCTAGAACATGATCCGGAAAAGTGCGAAGCGGTTTTCCGAAAAGATCATGCTCAAACAAAGAGCTGAAGCCTGATGACGATTCAACCAAACCTCATCGCGCTTTAGTTCGTGATCAGGATCCGCGTGCTGCCGCGGCCGTTGCGTTCGATGAGGTCATAGAGCGCCGCGGCGTGCGACGGATGCAGGCGCACGCAGCCGTGCGATGCCGGCCCGCCAAGCCGGCCGAGGTCGTAAGTGCCGTGGATGGCATAGCCGCCATGGAAGAAGATCGAATAGGGCATCGGCGAGTTGTAGTACTTGCGCGAGAACCAGCGGCGCGCCAGCATCTGCGGACGATACACGCCGCTCGGTGTGCCGTAGCCGCGCCGCCCGGTCGACACCGGCCAGTTGTAGCGCATCGTGCGGTCGACGCTGACGGCCATGCGCTGCGACGACTTGTCGATCCGGACGACGACACCAGCCCGCGCCGCTGACAGTACCGACGTCGCAACGACAATCGCGGCTGCAAATGCCAGCCGTACGCCAACGACACCCATAGTACGCCTACCCTGAAATTATTGGGCGCATATGTCGCCCGGGGCGAGCATTTGTAAAGTGTTGCACGTCATACGCGGCGGACAAGCCGCGGGTAATCTTAATCCAGGCTGTGGGGGATCAAGCAATTGCGATGAAAGCGCGATCCGCTTGCACGGAATCCATGCTAGCCTCGCGCCGACAGAGTGATCCGAATGACACCCCGCCTGCGTCTGATCCCGCTCCTGCTCTCCACCCTCCTCGCCTGCACCATAGCCGCGCGGGCGCAGGACAAGGGGTCGGTCCATCCCAAGCCGCTGCCGCCGCTCGCCAACCCTAACGATCCAAAACTCGGCGCGAAGGAATTGTTCGCGCGCAAGGTGCTGCCGGCCGCGCTGCCGACGCAGTCGATCGGCGGTTACGCCAAGGGCTGTCTTGCCGGCGCCGCGCAGATGCCGCTCAACGGCGACACCTGGCAGGTGATGCGACTGTCGCGCAACCGTTACTGGGGTCACCCGAGCATGATCGCGCTGTTGAAGCGGCTCGCGGCCAATGCGCACAAGGACGCCGGCTGGCCGGGCATCCTGATCGGCGACATCGGCCAGCCGCGCGGCGGCCCGGCGCTCTCAGGCCATGCCAGCCACCAGATCGGGCTCGACGCCGACATCTGGCTGACGCCGATGCCGGATCGCAAATTGTCGCGCGAGGAGCGCGAGGAAATTTCGGCGGTGATGATGGTGCGCGACGACCGGCTCGACGTCGATCCACGCGTGTTCACGCCGGGCCATGTGCTGGTGCTGCGGGACGCCGCGCAGGAGCCGGCGGTGCAGCGCATCTTCGTCAACGCCGCGATCAAGAAAGCGTTGTGCCGCGAGGCCAAGGGCGACCGCAGCTGGCTGTCGAAGATCCGGCCGTGGTGGGGCCACGACTATCACTTCCACATCCGCATGCGCTGTCCGCCCGGCAACCCGCAATGCGAGGGACAGAAACAGCAAACCGAGGGTGAAGGCTGCAAGCCTTCCGACCTCGCCTTCTGGTTCAAGGACTCGGTGCTGCATCCGAAGCCGCCGCCCAAACCGCCGAAGCCGCGGCCGCCGATGACGCTGGCGCAGCTGCCGACCGCCTGCAAGACCGTGCTGAACGCACCGGATGCCAAGCAATAGGACCTGGCGATAACATCTTCGTCAGGCCGCTATGCCTGCCGACACGAACTGCGCTATGATCGGCTGGTCATCGCGCCGTAAGCGCGATCGACCGCCGATCAGGGTGCCTGGTCTTCGATCATTCCTCGTCTTGTCGATGCGGACCGCCATCGCGTGGTCGCGCCGTCCGACGTCATGATTGCAGTGGACCAGACATGCGCAAATCGTTCCTCGCCGCATCGCTATTGCTCGTCGCGACTTCCGCTTTCGCGGCGGAGGAGCCGAGCGGATGCGACAAGTTCAAGTGGCCGATCGACCGTGCGCGCGCCGCGCTCACCGCGCCCGATCGCACCAAGCTCGAATCCGGCAGCGTGCAGACCGCGCTGCCGCCGAACGCCATCACGCTGGCGCTGGTTGCCCCCGCCGACGCCAAGCTGCCGATGCCGCCGGAGCGCGCGCCGAGGGACGGCACCTTCGCCGGCTTCACCAGCTTCAAGACCGCGCCGAAGGCCGGGCTCTACACCATCAGCCTGTCGTCCGGCGCCTGGCTCGACGTGGTGCAGGACGGGCATTTCCTCAAGCCCAAGGCGTTTTCCGGCGCCACTGACTGCGACGGGATCCGCAAGACCGTGAAGTTCGAGCTGGCCGCGAGCCCCTTCGTCGTGCAGGTCAGCGGCGCCAGGAACAACTCGCTGTCGATCGCCATCCAGCCCACGGACGAATAGTCAGAGCCGCCGGGCCGGTTAGACAAACGGTCGCCTTTACCGTAAGCCTCAGCCTGTTATGTTTGCACAGCGATATCCCCCAGGACCGTAAGTCCTTCGGGGACCAGCGGAACAGCGCTTCCGCCCGTCGCATGCCAGACCCCACCACCGCCTGATTTGCGCGTGCATTTTCGCGCGCAAGCTCGCACGGAGCGCTGCCATGTCACGATTTGCCGGACTTTTCACCGCCTTCGTCTTCCTGCTCGGCGCGATGCATTCGCCTGCCACGGCACAGGACAAGACGATCACCGTCTTTGCCGCCGCCTCGATGAAGAACGCGCTCGACGACATCGACGCCGCCTACACCGCCAAGACCGGCGTCAAGGTCAGCGCCAGCTATGCCGCGAGTTCGGCATTGGCAAAACAGATCGAGCAGGGCGCGCCGGCTGACGTGTTCGTGTCCGCCGACACCGACTGGATGGACTATGCAATCAAGCAGAAGAACATCAATGAAGCGACCCGCGTCAACCTGCTCGGCAACTCGATCGTGCTGATCGCGCCGAAGGATTCCAGGATCGACAACGTCACCATCGCCTCCGGCTTCGATCTCGCCAAGCTCGCCGGCGACGGCAAGATCGCGACCGGCGACGTCAAGGCGGTGCCGGTCGGCAAATACGCCAAGGCGGCGCTGGAGAAGCTCGGCGCCTGGCAGGCGGCGGAGCCGAAATTCGCGATGGCCGAAAGCGTGCGCGCGGCGTTGACCCTGGTGGCGCGCGGCGAGGCCGTGCTCGGCATCGTCTATTCGACCGACGCCAAGGTCGAGCCCGGCGTCAAGATCGTCGGCACCTTCCCGGCCGACAGCCATCCGGCGATCATCTATCCGGTTGCGGCGACCATCACCGCCAGGCCTGAGACGAATGACTATCTCACCTTCCTGCGCTCGTCCGCGGCGAAGACGATCTTGGAGAAGTACGGCTTCAAGTTCCTGATCAGCCCGACGACTTAAAGCGCGTGTTCGAGATCTCGCCGACCGAATGGACGGCGATCCTGCTGTCGCTGCGGGTCGCCATCATCGCAACGCTGGTGGCGACCCCGTTCGGAATCGCGCTCGCCTGGCTGCTGGCGCGGCGCAATTTCTGGGGCAAGTCGCTGCTCGATGCCATCGTGCATCTGCCGCTGGTGCTGCCGCCGGTCGTCACCGGCTATCTGCTGCTCTTGACCTTCGGCAAACGCGGCCTGGTCGGCGGCTGGCTGGCCGAGCATCTCGGCGTCGTGTTCGCGTTCCGCTGGACCGGCGCGGCGCTGGCCTGCGGCGTGATGTCGTTTCCGCTTCTGGTGCGGCCGATCCGCCTCTCGATCGAGGCGGTCGACCGCCGGCTCGAGCAGGCCGCCGAAACGCTGGGCGCTGCGCCTTGGCGGGTGTTCGCGACCGTGACCCTGCCGCTGGCATTGCCGGGCGTGCTCGCCGGCATGGTGCTCGGCTTCGCCAAGGCGATCGGCGAGTTCGGCGCCACCATCACCTTCGTCTCCAACATCCCCGGCGAGACCCAGACCATCTCGTCGGCGATCTATGCGCTGATCCAAACGCCTGACGGCGACGCCGCCGCCGGCCGACTTGTGATCGTCTCGATCGTGATCGCGATGGGCGCCCTGATCGCCGCAGAAGTATTCGCGCGCCGCGCCACCGCGCGCCTGCACGGGCAATAGCGATGCTGCGTGTCGATGTTGCAAAACAGCTCGGCGAATTCTCGCTCGCGGCATCGTTCGCGAGCGAGGGCCGTGTCACCGGCCTGTTCGGCGCGTCCGGCTCCGGCAAGACCACGCTGATCAACATCATCGCCGGACTGCTGCGGCCCGACCGCGGCAGCATCGTGATCGACGGCGAGACCGTCGACGATACCGCGGCCGGGATCCACGTCCCGGCCTATCGGCGCCGCATCGGCTACGTCTTCCAGGACGCGCGGCTGTTTCCGCATCTCGATGTCGGGCGCAATCTCGACTACGGCCGCCGCATGAACGGCCTCCCTGAGGATGCCGCGCAGCGCAAGCGCGTCGTCGACCTGCTCGATATCGGCAATCTGCTTGACCGCCGCCCCGGCAAACTCTCCGGCGGCGAGCGCCAGCGCGTCGCGCTCGGCCGCGCGCTGCTGTCGAAGCCGCGCCTGCTGCTGCTCGACGAGCCGCTGGGCGCGCTCGACGAGGGCCGCAAGCTGGAGATCCTGCCCTATCTGGTGCGGCTGCGGGACGAGGCCGGCGTGCCCATGGTCTATGTCAGTCACGACGCCGCCGAGCTGCGCCAGCTCGCCACCCAGATCGTGATGCTGCGCCACGGCCGGATTACCGCGTTCGGCGGTGTCAAGGTGTTGACAAGCGGCGTGTAGCTGGCCGTTTCCCGTCAAAGCAGCATAAGATGGCCCAGCTTGTCCGTTAGGTGCCTGTCTGATCCGCGAGATCGGGGCGCAGGGGAAAGGCGAATTGTGCGGCTGACCGGCTGGATATTGCTGCTGATGGGCGCCCTCGCAACCGCGACGATCGCGTGGGCGGCGATCGGCTTCCTGCTGATGGGCGTCGCCCTGATCGCGCTGCAGGTCGCCGAGCGGCGACGCCGCCGGGCCGATGCTGCCCCGGCGGCCCCCGCCACGGGCTTTACGCCTCCGGTGGTCGGCGCCGGGCTGCAGCCGCCGGTCTTCGAGCCGGTCGCGCAAGACGGCGCATCACCACGGCTGCCGCGCCGGATGTCGTGGCCCGCCGCCACCAGCGATGCGCCCTACGACCGCGAGGCGTGGCGCCGCCTGGTCGAGAGCGACAGCGATCTGGCGCAGATCGCCAATGTCCTTGCCGATTACGGCCCGCAATATGTCGACGAGCTGGCAGCGAGCTACCTCGCCGTGCCCGACAAGAACCGGCTCGCCGCCATCGTCGACGGCATCATCGCACGGGCACGCGACGCCCAGCAGGCTCCGCCGCCTGCACCGGCCGAGCCGCCGCGGCCGCCGGCGCTGTCCCGGCCGGTCGCCCCGTCCGAAGATGCCACACCGAGGGACGCAGTCTCCAAGGCAGCCGCACCCACGCCCGCTGCGCCGCCGCCATTGCCGGCGAGCCCGGCCGACGCGCTCGAGGCCACGCTGATCGCGGCCGTCGAGGCCTCCGCCAAGGCCGCCGCCGCGCGCGGCGATCCGCCACCGGGCGGCCCGCGGGGTGCCTTCGGGCGCGCCGCGCGGGAGCACAGGCCCGACCGGCCGCCGTCGTCACCGCCGCCCGCGCCGCCGCCGCCAACCGCCGACATCGAGGCGTCGCTGATCGCTGCCGTCACCGAGGCCGCCGCCAAGCGGGCCGATCCGCCTGAGCCTCCCTCATCGGCAGCGAGGCTGGAGCCGGAGATTCGCCGCGCACCGGGCGGGCTGAAGCCCGTCGCGCCGCCGCCTGTCCCGCCGGCCAAGAAGTCGCCGGTGGACGATCTCGACGAGTCGCTGCTCGCGGCGCTTGCCGAGATATCCGGCGAGAAGCACACGCTGTCCTCCAAGCCGGAGGACGCGGCGAATGATCCGCCGAAGGATCCCGCCAAACAGCCGCCGGCCGACGACGAACTCAGCGAGATGATCAAGAAGTTCGCGCCGGATTCCAGCTTCCTGCGCAAGCAGTGAGCGCGCCGCTCAGACCCCCGCGACCGAGGCCCAGATATCGGCGAGCTTGCGCCTGATCATTTGCACGCGGGTCTTCGGGACGACCTTCTCGTCCTCTTCCGGCAGGCGCAGGCCGACGACGTTAACCCGGCCGCCGCTGATGTTACGCGCCACCAGCACGATGGTGTCGAGCCCGAGCTCGGCGCCTTCCTTCGGCGCGCGGTCGAGATTGACGTCGAAATAGTCCGACAGCGTCAGCTTCGCCTCGCGCTCGTCGACCTTGACGCCATAGATCTCGGCGAGCTCGCCGAGCGTATGCTCGCCCGAGACCATGAAGTCGCCGAGCAGATGCGGATCGGGCTCGGCCGAGGGCGGCATGTCGACGAAGAAGCGGTCGAGCGCCTCGGCGCGCTCCGGCGGCGCCAGCAGGTAGATGTAGTCGCCGGGCGCAACCGGATCGGCCTCGATCGGCGTCAGGATGCGCTCATCGCGGATGACCAGCGTCGGCTTCGACCAGGACGGAATCAGGCCGCGGCGGAAATACAGGCTCTTCGGCCGCACCGGATAACCGACCAGCTGCTGCTCGAGCTGGCCGGGCAGATCCAGCTCGACACGCCGCGGCCCGCGCTCGGCGCGCGGCAGCGCCACGTGCAGCCGCCGCGCCGCCGGCGCCAGCGTCCAGCCCTGCAGCAATAGCGAGATGATGACGACGACGAAGGCGACGTCGAAATACAGATAGGCCTTCGACAGGCCGACCAGCATCGGGATCGAGGCGAGAAAGATCGCGACCGCGCCGCGCAGTCCGGTCCAGGCGATGAAGATCTTCTCCCGCCAGTTGAACTTGAACGGCGCAAGGCAGATCAGCACCGCCAGCGGCCGCGCCACCAGCATCAGCGCGAAGGCGACCAGCACCGCGCCGCCGGCGCTGGAGACCAGCCGGTGCGGCGAGACCAGGAGGCCGAGCAGCACGAACATCACGATCTGCGCCAGCCAGGTCGCAGCGTCGAGGAACGTCACCACCGAATTGTGCGCGCGGGTCGGCCGGTTGCCGATGATGATACCGGCAAGGTAGACCGCGAGAAATCCCGAGGCGTGGACGATCTGCGAGCCGCCGAAGATCACCAGCGCCGCGGTGGTGACGAAAGGCGCATGCAGGCCCTGCGGCAGCGCCACATAGTTCAGCGCAATCACCACCAGCCGGCCCCCGATCACCCCGATGATGGCCCCGAGCACCGCCTCCTGGACGAACTCGAGCGCAATGTGCGAGGCCGAGCTCTGGCCGATCGAGATGAACTCGACCAGCATCAAGGTGAGGAAGATCGCGAACGGATCGTTGGTGCCGGATTCCGCTTCCAGCGTCGCGCCGACGCGCGGACGCAGCCGCAGGCCCTGGGTGTGGACCAGCAGGAACACCGCCGCGGCATCGGTCGAGGCGACCACCGCGCCGACCAGCAGCGACTCGGTCCAGTTGAGATCGAGCACATATTTTGCGACCGGCGCCGTGATCAGCGCGGTCAGCAGCACGCCGGCGGTCGCCAGCACCATCGAGGGCACCAGCACGGTGCGGATGCTGGCAAAGCGGGTCTTCAGCCCGCCGTCGAACAGGATTAGCGCCAGCGCCACCGAGCCGACCAGATAGGTGGTGCGGACATCGTCGAACTGCAGGTGGCCGGGCCCGGACTCCCCGGCCAGCATGCCGACTAGCAAGAACACCAGCAGCAACGGGGCGCCGAACCGCAATGCGAGCAGGCTCGACAGGATTCCGGCCATCACCAGAACCGCGCCGAGCAGGATTGCTATACTGACCGAATCGAGGGAAGCCATGCGCCTTCGTTGCCATCAAGTCCTTGCAATTGCATCCTTATCGTCGTCACACTTGATCGCCAACCGATTTCTGGAATGAGCGGCAATGTGCCCGGTTTTGTCGACGGTGACGCGGTGTTGTATCGATGGCCGCATGCGCGCCCATGTGGGATTCTCTGCGTGCGCTCGAATCACATTTGCCTGACCCGCGCCTGAAATCGAGACTTTGCCAATGGACATGAACCTGAAGGACGTCCTGGAATCGATCCAAATGGCGCTGCGCTCGGTCGGCGCCGAGATCGCCTCGCCCTGGTTCTACCTGCAGTTCGGCATCATCCTCGCGGCCGCCGGCATCGCCTATGCGGCCGACACCGCGATCCATGCGCGGGTCAACACATCGTCGCTGGCGACGCGCTGGCCGCTGCCGCTGCGGCACTTCGCCCGCGTGATGGTGGCGAGCGCCTCCACCGCGGTGTTCGCGCTGCTGATGATCATCTCGCGCGTCATCATGTACCATGCGACCTGGCCGAGCCGCAGCTATTTGATCGCGGTCTCCGCCAAGCTGGCGCTGGCCTGGCTGGTGATCCGCCTCGTCACTTCGGTGATCGACAACGCCTTCATCGTCAAAACGGTATCGATCGCGGCCTGGCTGGTCGCGGCGCTCAGCATCATCGACCAGCTCGACTGGGCCGCCGAGACGCTGGACTCTTACGCGATCGTGGTCGGCGGGCTCCGCCTGACCCCGCTGCTGCTGATCAAGGCCGGCGCGCTCCTGATCGTGACGCTGTGGCTGACCAACATGGCGAGCAATTTCGCCGAGAGCCGGATCAACCGCGCCACCGACCTGACCCCGTCGATCCAGGTGCTGCTGGTCAAGATCATCCGCATCGGCCTGATGGTGATGGCGATCGTGATCGCGCTCGGCGCGGTCGGCATCAACCTCTCGGCGCTCGCGGTGTTCACCGGTGCGGCGGGCGTCGGCATCGGTCTCGGCTTGCAGAAGATCGTCGCCAACTTCATCAGCGGGCTGATCCTCCTGGTCGACAAATCGGTGAAGCCCGGCGACCTCGTCACCATCGGCGACAATTCCGGCAAGATCAGCGCGATGAAGACCCGCTACATCTCGGTCGCCGCCGGCGACGGCCGCGAGTTCCTGATCCCGAACGAGGACCTAGTGACGCAGAAGGTCACCAACTGGACCTATACCGACAAGAACACGCTGGTGAAGATCGCCTTCTCCACCAACTACGACGCCAATCCGCGCCAGGTCTGCAAGCTCGCGATCGAGACCGCGGCGGCGCATCCGCGCGCCACCAAAGGCAAGACGCCGAACTGCATCCTGACCGAGTTCGCCGAGGCCGGGATGAAGTTCTCGCTGACCTTCTGGATCGCCGATCCCGACGGCATGGACAATGTGAAGAGCGACGTGATGCTGTCGCTGTGGGACGCCTTCAAGGCCAACGGCATCCGCGTGCCCTATCCGGTCCGGGAACTCCGGGTCCGCGGCGGCGCGCTGCCGGTCGAGAGCGTGGTCGAGGCTTCCGGCTAGGAATGGCCGTTTGGACATCGTCCCCATGCCCAAGCCTGGCTTGCGCCGGGCGCGCCGATCATTAAATTAGGCCCTGAATTCAGCCCTTTGCCCCGGAAAACGCCCCGCCCATGAGCTATATCGACGCGACCGACACCTCGCTCCGCAAGACCGGCCAGATCAAGCTGCACGGCCAGAGCGGCTTTGTCGGCATGCGCAAGGCGGGCGCGCTGGTGTCGAAGTGCCTCGATGCGCTCACCGACATCGTCAAGCCGGGCATTCCGACCTCCGTCATCGACGAGTTCGTCCGCGCCTTCGCGTTCGACCACGGCGCCTATCCGGCGACGCTGATGTACCGCGGCTATCGCTACTCGACCTGCACATCGATCAATCACGTGGTCTGCCACGGCATGCCGGGCGACCGTCCGCTGAAGGAGGGCGACATCGTCAATGTCGACGTCACCTTCATCGTCGACGGCTGGTACGGCGATTCCAGCCGGATGTATGCGATCGGTCCGATCGCGCGGAAGGCCGAGCGGCTGATCGAAGTGACCTATGAGGCGATGATGCGCGGCATCGCCGCCGTGAAGCCCGGTGCCACCACCGGCGATATCGGCCACGCCATCCAGAGCTTCGTTGAGCCGCAGGGCATGAGCGTGGTGCGCGATTTCTGCGGCCACGGCCTCGGCCGCCTGTTCCACGACGAGCCGAACATCATCCATATCGGCCGCCCCGGCGAGGGCGTGCCGCTGCGCCCCGGCATGTTCTTCACCATCGAACCGATGATCAACCTCGGCAAGCCGCACGTGAAGATCCTGTCCGACGGCTGGACCGCGGTGACTCGCGACCGTTCGCTGTCGGCACAGTTCGAACACTCGGTCGGCGTCACCGCCGACGGCGTCGAGATCTTCACGCTGTCGGAGCGCCACGGCGAGAAGCCGTGGGTGCAGGTGTAACACGCGGCGCGATCAGTAATCGCTGCGGGTACGCTCCTCGATCTGCTGCGGCGTGTAGTTCTCCCCGACCGACATCGCGCAGATGCGCGACAGATGCAGATAGGGCAGACCGGTCTCCTCGGCCCAGGCGTTGAACTGCGCCTGCACCTTGGCAAGATCGCGCTTCGACTTGACCTCCTCGGCGATGTCGAGACCTGCGTCGCGCAGGCAGGCGACGACGTCGCGCGAGGTGACGAAGCCGTCCCAGCCGAGGAAGCGCAGCAGCATCTGCCCGGTGTTGCCGCCGAGCCGGCTGCCGCGCTTGGCGAGGAGATCCAAGAGCCCGACCTCGTCCGACGACGGCCAGGCGGCGAGGAATTTGCCGAAACTGCCGTGCTCGCGCGCGATCTCCTGCACGAAGCGGCCATTGTCGCGCACCGACATGATCTTGGCGCCGTTGCGCACGATCCTGGCGTCGCTGGTCAGCTTCTCCCAATATTCGTCCGGCTTGAAGGCGAGCTTGGCCGGCACAAAGCCGAGGAAGGCTGCTTCGAAGCCGTCCCATTTCGCGTCGATCACGCTCCAGGCAAAGCCCGCGCAGAACACCCGCCGCGTCATCTCGGCGAGCACGCGGTCGTCGCCGAGTTTTGCCAGCGCCTTCGCGCCCGCGGGCGGATGCAGCAGCTTCTCCAGCGCCTTCGGCCCGCCCTTGCGCTTCTCGGCGCGGGCGCGGATCACCTTGAACGACGTCATGCGGACACCTTGTTGCGCTTCCCCTGGCGAGAGCTCAACGGTAATTCAGCGGTCCGGCCAAGGCAAACCACTCGCAACCGTCGCGGCGCGATCAGCGCTTGCAAATCGCGGCCGGCACGGCATGGTTGTGGCCGATGCCCGCCAACAGTGACATCCCGGCCGATTCCGACGAGACGCCGCATTATCACGGCCATCGCGAACGGCTGCGCGAGCGCTTCTATGCCGCCGGGCCGGAGGCGCTGAGCGACTACGAGCTCTTGGAGATGGCGCTGTTCGCGGCGATCCCGCGCCGCGACACCAAGCCGCTGGCCAAGGCGCTGCTGAAGAAGTTCGGCTCGTTCGCCGAGGTGGTGCATGCGCCGGTCGCGCGGCTGCGCGAGGTCGAGGGCGTCAAGGACGCTTCGATCAACCAGCTCAAGCTGCTCGCGGCCGCGGCCGACAGGATCGCCAGGGGCGAGATCAAGCGCAGCGTCGCATTATCGTCCTGGAACGAGGTGATCGACTATTGCCGCTCCAGCATGGCGTTCGCCGACAAGGAGCAGTTTCGCCTCTTGTTCCTCGACAAGCGCAACCAGCTGATCGCCGACGAGGTGCAGCAGACCGGCACGGTCGACCACACGCCCGTCTACCCGCGTGAGGTGATCAAGCGCGCGCTGGAGCTGTCGGCCACCGCGCTGATCCTCGTGCACAACCACCCGAGCGGCGACCCGACGCCGTCGCAGGCCGACATCCAGATGACCAAGGCGATCGTCGAAATCGCCAAGCCGCTCGGGATCGCGGTGCATGATCACATCATCGTCGGCAAGAACGGCCATGCGAGTCTGAAGGGGATGCGGCTGATGTGAGGGGCGCGGCTCGCTGCCGACCGCCGTCCCGGCGGAGCTATCAGACCCGTCATCCAGAGAGGGTGAAGCTTTGTCCCACCCGTCGCTGTCATCGCCCGGCCTGTGCGCAATTGCGCACATGGACCGGGCGATGACACCGAGCAAGTTGAGCAAACCAACCCGTCATCCCCCGCGATGCCCCCACGTCTCGTCATACGAACCACGCACGACTGCCGCTAAAATAGCCAATGCAACGTTTTCCGCATCGCGGCGTTTGTTGCAGGTCAAATTCCTGGGCTGGGGGACACGATGTCCGATTACGTCATTGAGGAAGGGCTGCCCTATCCGCTGGGCGCCTCCTGGAGCGGCAACGGCACCAATTTCGCGGTGTTTTCCGCCAACGCCACCAAGGTCGAGCTCTGCCTGTTCGACGGCGAGCGGGAAACGCATCGCTTCGAACTGCCCGAATATACCGACCAGGTGTTTCACGGCTTCGTCAACGGCGTGCAGCCCGGCACCTTTTACGGCTATCGCGTCCATGGCCCGTACCAGCCGGAGGGCGGCCACCGCTTCAATCCCAACAAGCTGCTGCTCGATCCCTATGCCCGCGCCCATGTCGGATCGCTGACCTGGAATCCGGCGGTGTTCGGCTACAAGATGGAGACCGGTGACGATCTGACCTTCGACGAGCGCGACAGCGCGCCGTTCGTGCCGAAATGCGTCGTGGTCGATCCGAATTTCGAGTGGACCCAGGAGCCGCAGCGGCAGGAAGCCCACTGGGATGAGACCATCGTCTACGAGACGCACGTCAAAGGTTTTACCAAGCGACATCCCGGCATCGCCGAGAACCTGCGCGGAACCTATGCCGGCCTCGGATCGAACGCGGCCATCGACTACCTGAAAGCGCTCGGCATCACCTCGGTCGAGCTGCTGCCGGTGCATTCCTTCGTCAATGACAGCAACCTCTTGGAAAAGCACCTCACCAATTACTGGGGCTACAACACGATCGGCTTCTTCGCGGCGGACCCGCGCTATGCCGCCGACGTCGCGAACTGCCTGCGCGAATTCAAGGAGATGGTGTCGCGGCTGCACGGCGCCGGCCTCGAAGTCATTCTCGACGTCGTCTACAACCACACCGCCGAGGGCAATGAACGCGGCCCAACGCTGTCGTTCAAGGGTATCGACAATGCGAGCTACTATCGCCTGCTGCCCGACAAACGGCGCTACTACATCAACGACACCGGCACCGGCAACACGGTGAACCTGTCGCACCCGCGGGTGATCCAGATGGTGATGGACAGCCTGCGCTACTGGGCCGGCCACATGCATGTCGACGGCTTCCGCTTCGACCTCGGCACCATCCTGGCGCGCGAGGTCTACGGCTTCGACGAGCAGTCGGGTTTCCTCAAGGCGATGAACCAAGACCCGCTGCTCGCGACCGTCAAGCCGATCGCCGAACCCTGGGACTGCGGTCCGGGCGGCTACCAGGTCGGCGGCTTTCCGCCCGGCTGGGCGGAGTGGAACGACAAGTACCGCAACACGGTGCGCGACTTCTGGCGCGGCGAGGCGTCTCCCGGCGCTCTGGCGCCGCGGCTGCTCGGCTCGCACGATGTGTTCAACCGCGAGGGCCGCCGCACCTGGTCCAGCGTCAACTTCATCACCGCCCATGACGGCTTCACGCTGAACGACTGGGCGAGCTACAACGCCAAGCACAACGAGGCCAACGGCGAGAACAACAACGACGGTTCGTCGGACAACCACTCCTGGAACTGCGGCGCGGAGGGCCCGACCGACAACCCCGACATCATCGCCCTGCGCGAGCGCCAGAAGCGCAACATGCTGGCCACGCTGTTCGCTTCGCAGGGCACGCCGATGCTGCTCGGCGGCGATGAGTTCGGCCGCACTCAGCGCGGCAACAACAATGCCTATTGCCAGGACAACGACATCTCCTGGTTCGACTGGAATTTGTCAGAAACCGCTGAGAAGCAGCTCGCCTTTACAAAACGGATGATCAAGCTGCGCCGCGACTATCCGATCCTGCGCCGCAGCCGCTTCCTCTCCGGCGACCGCGACGCGCAGCTCGATATCCGCGATGTCGTCTGGATCAACACCTCGGGCGCCGAGATGACGCAAGCCGATTGGACCACCGGCTGGATCAAATGCTTTGGCGTCGTGCTGGACGGCCGTGCGCGAAAAACCGCGATTGCGCGGCAGGGCGAGGACGACACCGTGCTTGTCATCCTCAACAGCTATGAGGGCGAGATCGATTTCAAGCTGCCGACGACGACCGCCGGCCCGCATTGGGCGCTGCTGGTGGATACCCACGCTCCGGAGGAGCCGGCAGGCGGGACGTTCGCGTTCGAGAGCACGTACAAGGTGACGGGACGCTCGTTCGTGCTGCTGACGGCCGGCGAGGTGAAGTAAGTTCTCTTTTCGTCATTCCGGGGATCGCGCAGCGAGAGCCCGGAATCCATTGATCCGCAGAATCGGCCGCCTGATGGATTCCGGGCGCGTGCTTCGCACGCCCCGGACGGCCGCGCTGCCTGCCACCCAAAGGTCCCCTGCCCGCGACCCTGCCGGCCAATTGACATTCGGCCGCGGGCTGCCAGACTTCGGCAAAAATACAGGGTGGAGACGCTGGATGGCCAATCTATCGGCCTCGAATCATGTCGCCCGTGTTTTGTCGACGGCCAATCAGGTGGCCGGCGTCGACACCGAGTCGCGGATCGCCGCGTCCTGGCGGCGCTGCGTGGTCAGCCACAAGCTCGATCCGGCCCGGCGCGGGCCGCCGCAGACGCTGACCGAGGCCGAGATCCGGCACGTCGCCGAGCCGATGGAGGAGTTGATCCAGGTCGCGATGCCGGAACTCGAGGACCTGGCGCGGCTGCTGCGCGACTCCGGCTACTGCGTCAATCTCGCCGACCCCAATGCCACCATGCTGGTGAGCCGCCTGCCCGAAGGCCATTACGCGCGGATGTTCCTGGAGTGGAAGATCTACACCGGCTCGAACTTCGCCGAGACGTTCGAGGGCACCAACGGGCTCGGCACCGCGCTCGCCGAGCAGCGGCCGATCATCGTGCATGGCGACGAGCATTTTCGCGAGCAGTGGCACATGTTCACCTGCGCGGTGTCGCCGCTGTTCGACCATGCCGGAAGGCTCGCCGGCGCCGTCAATATCTCGTCCTGCCGCGGCGATCTCGGCCGCGCGGCGCATGAACTCGCGCTCGCCGTCACCACCGACGCGACGCGGCGGATCGAGCGCGCCTTCTTCCGCCGCCGCTACCGCGCCGCGTGGATCGCCACCCTGCCCGGCAGCGACGGGCACGGCATGCTGGCCTATGACGACGACCGTCGCGTCGTCGGCGCCTGCCGCACCGCGCGCGCGGCGTTCGGCCTGACCGACGCGATGCTGTCCGACGGCATCGACCTGTCGCATCTGATCCAGTTCGAGGATCGCGCCGCACGGACTGCCGAGGACAGCATCGCGCTGCGCCGCGCCGACGGCACGCCGTGGGGACACGGCCGCATCGTGCCGCCGCTGCGTACACGATCGCCGCGTCCGATGCCGGCGCCGCCGCGCAGCAAGCCGGCCGGACCATTCGACGGCCTGCACCGGCTCGCCGGCCGCGATCCCGTGCTGATCAAGGGCGTGAAGCGGCTGATGACGGTCGGCCATCTCGATCTGCCGATCCTGCTGCATGGCGAGACCGGCGCCGGCAAGGACGTGTTCGCGCGCGCCATCCATGCCGCGAGCAGCCGCGCGCACAACAACTACGTCGCGCTGAATTGCGCGGCGATGCCGGAGAGCCTGATCGACGCCGAACTGTTCGGCTACGAGGCCGGCGCCTTCACCGGCGCGCGGCGCGAGGGCTCAAAGGGACTGATCGTGCAGGCCAGCGGCGGCACGCTGTTCCTCGACGAGATCGGCGACATGCCGCTGGCGCTGCAGACCCGGCTGCTGCGCGTGCTGGAGAACCGCGAGGTGTGGCCGCTCGGCGCGCTCAAGCCCGTGCCGGTCGACATCCGCCTGATCAGCGCGACGCACCGCGATCTCGCCGAAATGGCCGAGAACGGCAGCTTCCGCGCCGATCTCTATTACCGGCTGCGCGGCATGGAGGTGCGGCTACCGCCGCTGCGCGAACGGGCCGATAAGCAGGAGGTGATCGCGCAGATTGCCGACGAGGAAGCCCCGCATTGCCGGATCGCGCCCACAGCCTGGGCCGCGCTGGTCGCCTATCCCTTTCCCGGCAACATGCGGCAGCTCCGCCACGTGCTGCGGCTCGCCGGCGCCACGGCCGAGGGCGGCGTCATCACCGAAGCCGATCTCGATCTGCCGCCGCCCGGCACGCGATCGGCGATGGCCGATCACGACGCGGCCGAGCGCGCGGCGATCGTCGAGGCATTGCGCGCGAGCGGCGGGCGGGTGACAGAAGCCGCCAAGGCGCTGAAGCTCAGCCGCGCGACGCTGTATCGCAAGATCAAGGCGCTGAAGATCGCACTGGACGGCTGAGGCGCGAGGAAGCCGGACTTGACGGCGTCCGCGAGGCGCTGGACAGGGGCGCGCTGCCAAAACAGCGAAAACAACCCCATGCAAAGGAGCCGGTGGCCGCAGCCGCCGACATTCCGGTCGGCCTGCCATCGGGCAAGCCATTTGTAGCCCGTGTCGAGATGAATATTGAACCGCCGACAGAGCTCTCGCCGGTTCGCTCCCTCCTGCATCGCTAGCCGCACAAACTCCCGACGCTGATCCATCGCCGACACCTCTCGCCAGGGCATGGACTGGCCCTCCCACACTGCCAAATCCATCCACCATGATGTGTCGGCTATGTCCCCGAACACCCGTCGGTCATGTCCCCGGGCTGAACATCAGGCCGGGCGATGACAGCGGCGGGTGGGGAGATAAGCTTCACCACTTCTCAGCTGCGGCGCTTTTTCTTTCCCTTCTTTCCGGACGCAGCTTTGGTCGGCCACGCCGTGACGCCAACCGCTGCCCCCGTGCGATCGGGTTTGTTGCGATGCTTGTTCTTCCTCCCCGAGGGCCGCTCGTCGGCAAACTTCGCGCCGCCGTCGCGATAGGACTTGCCGCGATGCTTCGACCCTGCCGGCTCACGCGGCCGGTCATCGCGACGCTGACGAATGTCCGGATCGGCGGGCTCGCCTTGCGGCACGTGCGCCAGCGGCTCGATGCGGATGCTGTCTTCCTTGTCGGGGCGCTGCACCTTCGCCGCGAAGCTATCGGCGACGCGCGCGGATATCTCGAATTCGGTGGTGGTGTCCGAAATCCTGATCGCGCCGATGTCGCGCTTGTCGATGCCGCCGCGACGGCAGATCATCGGCAGCAGCCAGCGCGCCTCCGCATTTTTGCGCCGTCCGATCGCCGCGCGGAACCAGACGCTGGCTTCCGTCATGCTGTGGCGCGCCGACGACTTGCCCGGCTTCGCTCGCTGTCGCTCCGACCGGTCATCGCTGCGCGCATGCCCCGCCCTGTCGCGGCCGCGATCGTCACGCGATCTGACCTCGCCGGGGTCGATGATATCCTCGGGCGACGGCAGCCGCGCGCGATAGAGCCGCGCCAGCGCCGCGGCGATCTGCTCCGCCGACCGCTCGGCGAGCAGGGCCTGCGCCAGCACCAGATCGTCAGCGCTCGATTCCTCCGACAGCACCGGATCCTTCAGCATGCGCTCGTGATCGAGCTTGCGGATTTCATCGGCCTGCGGCGCCGTGCCCCAGAGCGCATCGATGCCGGACAGGCTGAGCAGCATTTCCGCGCGCTTCCTGCGCGCCGGCGGCACCAGCAGAACGCTGACGCCCTTGCGGCCGGCGCGGCCAGTGCGGCCCGAACGGTGCTGCATGACTTCAGGATCATTCGGCAGATCGGCATGGATGACGAGATCGAGGCTCGGCAGATCGATGCCGCGCGCCGCGACGTCGGTTGCGACGCAAACCCGCGAGCGTCCGTCGCGCAGCGCCTGCAGCGCGTGGGTGCGCTCGTTCTGGGTCAACTCGCCCGACAGCGCGACGACGGCGAAGCCGCGCTCCAGCAGCGCCGCCTGCAGATGCCGGACCGCCTCGCGGGTGTTGCAGAACACCAGCGCGCTCGGCGCTTCGAAGAAGCGTAGCACGTTGACGACGGCGTGCTCGACATCGCCGGGCGCGATCCGGATGGCGCGGTAGTCGATATCGGCATGGCCGCCCTCGTCGCCCGCGACCTCGATGCGGAACGCGTCCTGCTGATACTGCTTTGCCAAGGCGACGATGCCGCGCGGAAAGGTCGCCGAGAACAGCAGCGTACGGCGCGTCTCGGGCGTCGCCTCGAGGATGAACTCCATGTCCTCGCGAAAGCCGAGATTGAGCATCTCGTCGGCTTCGTCGAGCACGACGGCCTTCAGCTCCGACGTATCGAGATGGCCGCGGCGCAGATGATCGCACAACCGGCCGGGCGTGCCGACGACGATATGAGCGCCGGCGGCCAATTCGCGCTGCTCGCGCCGCGGATCCATGCCGCCGACGCAGGCGACGACACGCCCCTCGGCATGCTCGTAAAGCCACGCCAACTCGCGGTGGACCTGCAAGGCCAGCTCGCGCGTCGGCGCGACGATCAGGGCCAGCGGCGCACCGGCCCGCTCGAACCGCTCGGCGTCGCCGAGAACATTGCTGGCCATCGCCAGGCCGTAGGCGACGGTCTTGCCGGAGCCGGTCTGGGCCGACACCAAGAGGTCGCGGCCTGCGGCCTCATCGTCAAGCACGGCGGCCTGAACCGGCGTCGGCTTGTCATAGCTGCGCTCGGCAAGCGCCCGGGCAAGCGGCGGGCTTGTGGTCGAAAATGACACGGAAAAAATCCTGGTTGGCGCGGAGCAGGGCGCCGCGTGACATGAGGCTGCGGGGCCGGAAGTGGCATGGCCGCGCCGTAGCGATGTGTGATTTCGGCTGCTTTACGCCAAACGGAGGCAAATCACCATGCCCGCGGGGCAAAAAAGCCCGTGCCGGAGCCAGATTTGATCGGGGTGACAGTGCCCTCAGGATGACGGGTTGGTTTGCTCAACTTGCGCGGTGTCATCGCCCGGCTTTTGCTTAAGGCTGCACTGCACGGGAGGTGGGAGGGCTCTCTCCCCCCTTGCGGGGGAGAGTTGGAGAGAGGGGTAAGCCACAAACACCGCTCGCGCGGCTTGCCCCTCTCCCTAACCCTCCGCCGCAAGGGGGGAGGGAACCCATCCATTGGTGCCTTCCTGATTTGTAAGCCGTCGCAGCAGATGTGTGCATGCCCTAGTGCGAAAGCCGGGACGACGGGGAATGTTTGGTGCCGCTCGCGCGCCACCCACTCACCTTCGCTCAGCCTGCCGCCCGCGACCGGCGCAGCCATTCGTCCAGATCGATGCGGCCGAGGCGAGCTTCGCCAAGTGGCACCAGCGAATGCTGTTCGACCCGGCCGCCCCAGTAGAGCGCATCGGGGTCGCGCACGACCTGGCGCGGGTCGCCGACGGCCTTCAGGTAGCGGGCGACGATCTCATCGAACGGCGCGCGGTCGGGGCCGGCGATATCGACGATGCCGCCACGCGGCGGCTCGAGGGCGATATCCGCGACCATGGCGGACACATCCTCCGCCGCGATCGGCTGGAACAGGCCGGGCGAAAGCCTGACCGTATTGCCGTCAGCGCCCGCATCGGCGATGGCGCCGATGAACTCCATGAACTGGGTGGCGCGGATGATGGTGTAGGGAATGCCGGAAGCCTCGATCAGTCTCTCCTGCGCGACCTTGGCGCGGAAGTAGCCGTTCTCGGGCGTCCGGTCGGTGTTGACGATCGAGAGCGCGACGTGGTGGCGGACGCCGGCGGCGGCTTCGGCCGCCAGCAGGTTGCGGCCGGAGGTTTCGAAGAAATCCAGCACCGCCTTGTTCTCGAACGAGGGCGAGTTGGCGAGGTCGATGACGGTTGCCGTGCCCGCCATGGCCTCCTCGAGGCCCTCGCCGGTGATCGCGTTGATGCCGTTTCTCGGCGAGGCGGCGACGACGTCATGGCCGCGCTCGCGCAGAATGGCAACGGTCTTCGATCCGATCAGGCCGGTTCCGCCGATCACGACGATCTTCATGGTGGTGGCGCTCCTATGGTCCTGAGGAACGTGAGGTTTTGTCCTAGCCACCGCTGTCATCGTGCGGCCTGTGCGCAATTGCGCACATTGACCGGGCGATGGCACCAAGCAAGTGGAGCAAACCAACCCGTCATCCTGAGACACGCGATAGCAGCATACCATGACGTTCGGATTTATGGCGGGTTCGTCGACCGGTCAGCAATACTGATCGATTCCATCCCGATGTCGTGATGGAGGGCGGGCTCGCCAAATGGGCGGCGATAGAAGCAAAATGATGATATTGTGTTCACTTTCATCGACGACACGGAGTAGGTCCCATGACGCGGTTTCCTCTCGCTGTGGTCCTTGGCCTGGTTGCCACGACCATTTCGCAACCTGCCGCCTCGCATTCCGCCGAACAGCAGCTCGGCACCGTGCATTTCGCGACGTCCTGCACGCCGCAGGCGCAAGAGCTGTTCGACCATGCGATGCGGTATCAGCACTCGTTCTGGTACAGCGCTTCGCGGCGCACCTTCGAGGACGTCCTCAAGGAGGATCCGCAATGCGCCATCGCGTATTGGGGGATCGCGCTCAGCTATCTCTACAATCCGCACGCGCCGCCGCCGCCGGACAATCTTCCGCTCGGGCTGGAGGCGGTGAAGAAGGGCCAGGCATTGGGAGCGAAGACGCAGCGCGAGCGGGATTACATCGATGCGATCGCCGCGATGTATGTCGATTACGACAAGCTCGACCATCGCACGCGGGTGCAAAAATTCCTCGCTGCCGAGGAGCAGGTGGCGAGCCGCTATGCCGACGATGACGAAGCGCAGATTGCCTATGCGATCACGCTCAACGTCGCGGCCTTGCCGACCGACAAGACCTACGCCAACCAGCTCAAGGGCGCAGCGCTGCTGGAGCCGATCTTCAAGCGCCAGCCCGATCATCCCGGCGTCGCCCACTACCTGATCCATCTCTACGACTATCCGGCGCTGGCGGAGAAGGGCCTCGACGCGGCGACGCGCTATGCGAAGATCGCGGCGCGCGCACCGCATGCCCAGCACATGCCGTCGCATATCTTCACGCGGGTCGGCTACTGGAAGGAGTCGATCGCCTCGAACGCGGAATCGGCGCGGATCGCCAAGGAGGACGGCGAGCAGCACGATCAGGCGCACGCGATGGATTACCTGGTCTATGCCTATCTCCAGCTCGGCCAGGACGAGGCGGCGCGCGCGGTCGTCGACGAGCTCGGCCCGATGCAATTCAGGCTCGAGCGCTTCGCGGGGCCGTATGCGGTCGCGGCAAGCCAGGCCCGCTATGTGTTCGAACGCGGCGACTGGAAGGCCGCCGCCGCGCTGCAGCCGAAGCAGACCAAATACGCCTACGCGGATGCGATCACCTATTTTGCCCGGGCGGTCGGTGCCGCGCGCTCCGGCGACCCCGCCGCCGCCCAAGCTGATGTCGCCAAGCTTGCCGAATTGCGCGACAAGTTGAAGGACGCGAAGGACGCCTACTGGTCCAACATCGTCGACATTCAGCGGCAGGTGGCGAGCGCCTGGGTCCTCTACGCCGAGGGCAAGCATGACGCGGCGCTGGCAGCGATGAACGCCGCCGCGGAGGCAGAAGACAAGACCGACAAGCATCCGGTGACGCCGGGGCCGCTCGCGCCGGCGCGCGAGCTCTACGGCGCGATGCTGCTCGAGAGCGGCATGGCCAAGGAAGCGCTTGCCGCCTATGAGGCCGTGCTCAAGAAGGAGCCGAACCGGCTGGCCGCCTATATCGGAATGAGCAAGAGCGCCAAGGCCGCGGGCGATCAGGCCAAGGCCGAGGAATCTGCAGCGCAGATCGCCCGGCTCACCGCGGATGCCAGCGTCTCCAGACCGGAGCTGATCGAGATCCGGCAGACGATCGGAAGCAGGCTGTGATGCGACGGACTATCAGGCGCGACGGCGGTGCGGTGCTGCTCGGCGCCGTCGCACTATTTCTGTGTCAGATCCCGGAGCTTCGCGCGATGGAGTTCCTCGGTCAGGCCGGCGTGCTGGGCGAATGGGAATTGACCGGCAATCTCACCGAAAACGAGGGGCCGGCGAAGCAATTCTCCGGTCCGTTGAAGATGAAGCATGTCGGCATCTGCACGCAGGACGGACCGGACGAGCGTGCCGGTGAGATCAAGCTGCAGTTTGCAGGCTCGGAGTCGCAGGTGACGGCGGAGCTGATGCTGGACGATGCCTCTTGCAAATACAGCGCGCGCAGCAAGATGCGCGCTTATGAGGGTACGCTATCCTGCGCCGGGCGCGCGCCCGTGCCGATGCTGGTGTGGCTCAAATAGCTGAGCGTGACGAGGTTGGGCTGAGCTGGAGCCGCGGGTTCACCTCTCCCCGACGGGGAGAGGTCGGCGCGCAGCGCCGGGTGAGGGCTCTTGCTCTCTCGATAGACCGCAACCCCCTCACCCGATTTGCTGCGCAAATCGACCTCTCCCAAGGGAGAGGTGAACCTTCAACGCCGCTCGGGCTCAGCCTAATCTCAGGGCAGCGTCAGGAAAACTCGTTCCAGCTGACGCGCCGCGCGTCGAGGTCGCCGAGCGTCACGGGATCGCGGATGTTGCGCACGCTCTGGAAACCGCTGCGCAAGTAGATCAGGGGATCGACCGTGGTGACCGCGCGAACGTGCTTGACCTCGCCGATGAACACCGAATGGGTCTTGGTCTCGAGCTCCTGGGCCAGCACGCAGTCGAACGCCGCGACCGCATCCTCGAGAACGGGGGCGCCGGTGGCACCGGTGGTCCAGCGTCCGAACGCAAAACGGTCGTCGCCGTTGACGCCCTTCTGGCCGCTGAAGGTGAGCGCGAGCAGGGCGTGCTCCTCGTTGAGGAAGTTGATGACGAAATGGCGGTCCTCGCGGATCCGGGCATGAGCACTGGCGTTACGGTTAACGCAGACCAGCACCGAGGGCGGATTGTCCGACAGCGAGCAGGCCGAGGTGACGGTCAGGCCGGTGCGCTGCCCCGCTTCCCTGCCCACCGTCACCAGCGCAACCGCGCCGGCGCAATGGCGCATCGCCTGCTTGAAACTCTGTGCGTCGACCGACATGCCTGACCTCGGAACATAAAACTCCCCGTAAGATATGGAACACGGGGTGCGAGGCAAGCCCCGCACCCCGCGCAGCTGTCATGCAGCCTTCTCGAACTCGGCGCCGAGATGCTTGAGCTTGGGCATCACCTCATTCTTGAGCAGGTCCAGCGAGTGCCGCCACGCCTCCGGCTTGTGCTTGTAGTCGAAGCCGAACACCAAGAGCACGCCGAAGCCGCCGACCTCGCGGTAGATCGTCTCGATCTTCTCGACGACGGTCTTGGGCGAGCCGACGATCCAATTCCGGCGCGCGCAATATTCGACGGTGACGTCACTGTCCGGCACGTCGGGTGCGTGCTTGAGATAGTCCTTGAAGCCGAAATGGCCGAGCAGCGGCAGGAAATACTCGCTCATCATGCGGCCCATCATGTCGCCGGTCGACAGCTTCCAGGCCTCTTCATCGGTGTCGGCGACGAACACCTCGCGCACCAGCCGCCAGTCCTTGCGGCTCGGCGTGCGGCCGGTCTTGGCTGCGCCGGCCTCGACCGAGTCCCAATGGCTGCCGACATAGGCCGGGTTGAGGTTGAGGCTCATCGGGATGAAGCCGCGCTCGCCGGCGAGCTTCAGCGTGTCCGAATTCTTCGACAGACCCGCCACGCCGATCGGCGGATGCGGCCCCTGTAGCGGCTTGATGTGCGGTTTGAGGAAGTCGAACATCGTGTCCGGCTTGCTCACCGTCCAGTACTTGCCCTTGTGGGTGAACGGTGCCGGCTCGGTCCAGAGCTTCAGGATGATTTCCAGCGCCTCGCGGGTCATGTCGCGATTTTGCCCGGACATGCCGTCGACGTTGAACATCGCCCAGTCGCTCGGCAGGCCGGAGGCGGCGACGCCGAAGTTCAGCCGTCCGTTCGAGAGGTGATCGAGCATCGCGACGCGGTTGGCGAGCTCAGCCGGGTGGTGATACGGCAGCAGGAAGCCGCCGGGCCCGATGCGCAAATTCTTGGTCTGCAGCAGCGCCTGCGCGATCAACAGATCGGGCGACGGATGCGGCTCCCAGGGCGCGGTGTGATGCTCGCCGATCCAGGCCTCCTGATAGCCGAGTTCATCGAGCCAGCGCAGGGTCTGCAGATCCCAGTCGTGGCCCTCCTTCAACCCGCACTCCGGCGGGTGCGAGGGCATGGTGAAATATCCAAGCTCCATGGCGTGTTTCCTTCTGGTGTTACGATGCAGTCGAGCAATGCGTCTTGCCGCGCATTCGCCGATGCGATGAGCAAGCGCTGTGCCAGTGAGGAAATCGCAGCGAAGCCGGAAAAACGTGTGCTTTCCGGCCGGCTACGGCCGCCATGAGGACTTGCAAGGGCCCGGCCGTCTCACGGTCGCGAGACGCTGTCGCAAAGGTGAGACGAATTCACTGCCGTCAGAAGGGAGGCTGGCGCGGGCGCGGCGGCTCGTCGAAAATGGCGAGGCGGATATTGCTCTCGCGCAATGCGGCGATCAGGCGGATGACGTTTACCGGGATCAGCGCGCTGTGCAGGATCGCGATCGGCGCCAGATGCAGCGAGAAGGCGTAGACCAGGAAGGCGACATTGCTGCACAGCGCGACCAGACGGAGCTGGATCATGCCCTTCATGTAGAAGGTCAGGAACACCAGCGCGCAGGCGATGTATCCAGCCACGTCTACCCACCGCAAGACAGGTTTCCCTCCAGCGCGATCCGGCCGCCGGTTATCGTCGCCGCGCCCTTGCCGGTCATCATCTGATCGGGTGATCCCAAAAGCATGATCAAAGTCACGATCCGGCGTCGGCATCGCCGATGCGCACGCTGCCGATCGCGGCGATCAGCCCTGCAAGCTCGGCCTGGCGCCCGGTCGCGGTCTTCGCGAACACGCGCCGCAGGTGCGTCTTGATGGTGTTGGGCGACAGGTTCAAAAGCTGCGCGGTCTCGACGATGGTATTGCCTGAGGACGCTGCGAGCGCCACCCGCGCCTCGGCCTGCGTCAGGCCGTAGGCATCCATGATCTGCGCCAGCGGGATCGAGCGGCGGCCCGCCGGATCGATCACGAACAGCAGCACCGCGGCATCCTTCACGCCGGCATCGGAGAGCCGGCCGAGATCCTTGCTGCGGATCGAGGTGGCGAGAATGGTGAGCAGCCGCCCGTCGGCATTGTGCGGCAGGCTCATGGTGCCACCGGGCGCACCGTGCAATGCCGAGCGGATCAGCTCGGCCAGCCGCTGCGAATGCGCGATCGAGTAGGTCGCGACCGCCTGCTGCAGCCGCAGCACACCCTCGGCGGCGAAGCGGCGCGCCGCGGAATTGGCGAACGACACCCGCAGCCGGCGGTCGAGCACGATGACGCCGTCGGACAGCCGCTCCAGGACGTCGAATGCCGCGTGCTGCATGGCGAGATAGCCGTCGATCCGAAATCCCAGCGTCACCGAACGACACAGATGCGGCGACAGCCACTCCAGCAGCCGCTGCTGCTCGGGATCATGCGGTCCATCCCGCTCGCTCCGGCACATGTTGAAGGCGGCACGAAAATCCTCCTTGGCGGCGAGCGCCATCATTCCATTATGCGTGATGCCCTGCGGCCGCAGCACCTCGTCGTAGAACGCCGACTTGCGCAGCCCCGCGACGTCGATCGCCTCGTCCGACGACACCAGCCGCCCCACCGGCTGGCTCTCCATGTAGGCGGACCACGGATTGCGCATGTGCCGCTCCTGGTAGGCGCGGTTGCATGCCTCATCGAGCCGGCCGTTGAAATCGAAATAGATCTTCTGCGCGGTGAAGGATTGACCGAACAGGATGCCGCCTTCGCTGTGCGTCAGATCGGCGATCGCGGTGAGCGCATCGGCCCACAGATCATTCTCGGCCGCCGCGTCGTAGATCAGGTCGAGGACCTTGTTGATCTTTTCACTCGAGAAATTCACCTGGGCTCCCCCATCCGAGGCGGCAGGCCGTCGGCGCGCCGCCGCTACAATCCGAGGAGTTATTGCGAAGACAAATCAATCTGGTCCAAGGCGCCCCACCGTTCGGCTGACGGCGGCATTCGGTCAATCGTCGCGGCTTGCAATCTCCTTATCTTTAACACGTTGCGTGAGCAGCTGCGCATGAACTGTTTCACATTCAGCGCCGAGGCCGGCTCAAAGAATCATCAGGTCGCGAAATGCCGTCGCTCGCCGGCGGCGCGGCCATGATCGCGTGACCGGCGCCGCTGCCCTGATCGCGGCTTGCGAGCTGCGCGGCCGGCCTGTCATGCAGCGACAGGCTGACCGCCAGCAATCCGATGATGATGAAATAGGCAACAGCAGTGCGTCGCGCCCATCGCCGGTACGTCGAACGGTCATGCTCCGGCAGATGATGCTCGCGCACCGGTGAACGCGCTCCGATAGCCGACAGCCTGGTCATCGCAAAGCCTCCCGCGCGATCGAGATCGCCGGCAACGGCCGGCGGAGACGACCGTCCGGCAATATGGCAACTCGCCGTCACACGTCATCATCCGTTCGGGTGATGGTCGCGGTTCCATCGGCGGCGAACGCGCATGCGGTGCGCAGATTTTTGGCTGCAATAGCGTCATTCGTTTGGGTTACTGTTATGGTTGCAAGTGCGCAGGGCGATCCCGTGGAAGACAAACTGCTCGACCTGATCTACGGCGTGGTTGCCGATCCAAGCCGTTGGCCGGATGTCCTGATCGGCGTCTCCGATCATCTCGGCGCTATGGGCGCCTTGATGGTGCATGTCCCACCGCCTGGCAGCCGGCATTTGCCGATGCATATCCTGGCGCGCCTTCCCGAAGAGCCCTTTGCGGTGTTTCGCGAGCACTACCAGTGGAACCCGTGGACGGTGGCCGTGTCGAAGGTGCCGCCGGGCAAGGCCGTCAATGCCAATTCGCTGATCGAACCGGGTTCGATCAAGAAGACCGCATTCTGGAGCGACGTCTGTATCGCGTTCGACCAGGCCGACGTCCTCAACCTTCCGCACAAGTCGCTGTCGCAAGATGGCGGCACCGGCGGAATCGGCTTCTGCCTGTCGACGCCCGCCGCCGCGGATGCCGACAAGCGCGTGCGCGAGCTGCAGCGGCTGGCGCCGCATCTGTGCCGGGCGCTCGACGCTTCGCTGATCGTGGCGAGCCGCGCCAACGGACCACAGCAGCTCGCCGTGATCCTCGACATGATCCCAAACGCGGCGCTGCTACTCGATGGAGCCGGCCGCATCACCCAGACCAATGGCGCCGCCGACGCCTTGCTACGCCGATCCGACGGCATTGCCTTCGAAAAGGGAGGCGGTTTGCAGCTGGTCGCCGCGCTGGTCGGCGAACGGCGCGCGCTGGCGCGCATGCTGAAGGACGCGCTCAATGTCGCAAACGGCCGCAGCACCGCGCTGTCGGAGCCGGTGCAGATCGCCCGCCCCTCCGGCGCAGCACCGCTGCTGGTGACCGCGGTGCCGCTGCCGCGTCCGGCCTTTGCATTCGCCGAATTGGTGCCGTCGGCGCGGGTGCTGGTGATGATCGTCGATCCCGCTGCGAAGTCGCGCGCCACGGCGTCGGCGATCCAGGCCGCCTACGGGCTGACCGGTGCCGAAGCGCGCGTTGCGCTGCTGCTGGCCAGCGGCATCACTGGCGCGCAGATGCCGGCAATGCTCGGCGTCACTGCGGCGACCATCAAGACCCAGCTGCGCCGCTGCTTCGAGAAGACCGGGACGCATTCGCAGGCCGAGTTGATGCGGCTGTTCGCGATGTTCCCGCCGAGCAACTGAAGGCTCCTGCAATCGGCCTGAACGAACCATACGGAGATCATGCGTTGGACGCCAATCTACTCGACCTGATCTACAGCGTGGTCGCCGATCCGGGCCGATGGCCGGACGTGCTCGTTGGCGTGTCCGATCATCTCGGCGCCCAAGGCGGCATGCTCATCCAGTGTCCTCCGGCGGCAAGCGGGAGGCCGGCTACCCAGACCCTGGCGAGACTGTCGGAGGAACCGGCGGCCATTTTCCAGGAGCACTATGTCTGGAATCCATGGACATTCGCCATCGCGCGCGTCCCGTTCGGGAAGGCCGCAAGCGCCAATTCGCTGATCGAGCCCGGGACAATCGAGAAGACGGCATTTTACGCCGATGTGCTCGCTCCGTGGGACCACGCCGACACATTGAACATCACACATAAGGCATTCAACGCTGACGACAGCATCGGAGGCTTCGGCTTTTGTCTATCTTCACGCGCCGCGGAGCGGGCCGTTGAGCGGGCGCTTGAACTCGATGCCATCGCGCCACATCTCTGCCGCGCATTCGAGGCGTCCTTGCTCGTGGGCGGCCAGGCCGACGGCTGGCGACATCTATCGACCATTCTTGAGCTGATGCCGAATTGCGCGCTTCTGTTGGATCGACGCGGATATGTCACGCAGGCGAACTCCGCCGCTGCGGAATTGCTCCGGCAATCGGACGGCATTGCATTCGAGACCAAGGGTGGCCTCCGACTCGTCTCCGCCCTCGCAAGCGAGCGGCAGGCATTTTCCCGCATGCTGGACAATGCGCTGCGCCTGGTCAGTGGAATTGGCGCGCGCCTTCCCGAACCGGTGCGGATTTCGCGTCCCTCCGGTGCGGCGCACCTGCTGGTAACCGCGGTGCCGCTGCCGCGCCCCGCCTTTGCGTTCGCCGATCTGGTGGCGCCGGCGCGCGTGCTGGTGGTGATCGTCGATCCCGCTGCGAAGTCGCGCGCCACGGCGTCGGCGATCCAGGCCGCCTACGGGCTGACCGGCGCCGAGGCGCGCGTCGCGCTGCTGCTGGCGAGCGGCATCACCGGCGCGCAGATGCCGGCGATGCTCGGGGTCACCGCGGCGACCATCAAGACCCAGCTCCGCCGCTGCTTCGAGAAGACCGGGACGCATTCGCAGGCCGAACTGATGCGGCTGTTCGCGATGTTTCCGCCGAGCGGGAGGCCCGAAGCGTAAGTCACCCCGCGGCGCGGCGCGGCAGCGCGCCGGCGTCCGGCTCTGGCGGCGCGGGAAGCTGCATCAGGATGGTCTGGCCGGTGGAAGCGATCTCGATGCCCTCCTCCTGGAAACGGCGCTTCATGCGGCGGTTGAACTCGCGCTGCACCGACCAGCGGCCGCCGTCGGTGCAGCGGATCTGGCCGACGATCGTCACCATCGACCCGTCGACCTTGTCGACGCCCCACAATTCGAGATCGCCGCGGATCAGCGCGCGATAGGCGGTCTCCTGCCGCATCTCGGCGACGATGTCCTTGAGGATCTGGCCGGCGCGGTCGGTATCCTCCTTGTAGCCGACGTTGATGCTGACCGCGGCGTTGCCGGCGCCGCGGCTGGCATTGGTGATCGTCGTCACCGCGCTGAACGGCACGACATGCACCGAGCCGTCGCCGGCGCGCAGCCGCATGGTGCGGATCGAGACGTTCTCGACCACGCCGGAGAGGCCGGACACAGTGACGTTGTCGCCGACCTGCACGGTGTTCTCGATCAAGAGGAACAGGCCGGTGATCAGATCCTGCACCAGCTTCTGCGAGCCGAAGCCGATCGCGATGCCGACGATGCCGGCGCCGGCGAGCAATGGCGCGACATTGACGCCGACCTCGCTCAGCGCGGTGAGGCTGACCACCGCGACGATGATGCAGAACAGCGCGGTGCGCAGCATCGGCTGGAAGGTGCGCAGGCGTGCGGCGCGGGCGAAATGTCCCTCGCGCGACAGCGTGTTGATCTGGCGGTCCATCACCGCATTGGCGACCTCCCAGATCACGGCGGCGGCGAGCGCGGCAATGCCGATCGTCACCAGAGCCGAGATCAGGCGGGAGCCGATCTGGCCGCCATAGAACCAGACGATGGCGTCGACGCCCCAGACCTCGAGCAGCGCGACGAAACCGATGAAGGCGATGATCGCCGTCACCACCTTGCGCAGCAGGGGCAGATAGCGGTTGGCGCGCGACTCCAGCCCTGGGAAGCGCTGCAACAGATCCGGCGAGATGCGGAAGCCGCGATCGATCAGGCTCAGCACCACCATGGTGACGAGGCGGGTGATCAACAGCACCGCGATGGTGCCGACGAAATACTGCAGCAGCAGCGAATAACCGTTGCGGATGTTGAGCGCCCACACCGCCCAGAGCGCGAGGTCGAGCGCGATCGCCAGCACATGCCACAGCCCGGCGACGCGGTTGCGGATCCGCGCCGCGAGGCCGCTGCGGTCGGCCGGCGCGCGGATCGCGTCCGCGATCTGGCGGCGGCACTGCAGGATGATGACGACGATGAACAGATGCACCACCAGCATCACCAGCCGCAGGATCGCAGCATAGCCGCCGCGATGTAGCCCGAGTAGCAGCGCTACATTGGCAAAGCAGATGCCGGAGACGCCGACTGCGACGATGCGGCGCGCCCAGATCTCGATATAGGCCGCGGTCTCGGCGCGGACGCGGATCAATCCGAACGGACCCGCCAGCGCGCGCACGGCACAGATCAGCGCGCGCGAGAACGCGTAGGCATTGACCACGGCGAGGATCACGAGGCGCGTGGTGGGCTGGTCGCCGATCTCGGTGCCGAGCAGCGCGGTGGCAACGCCGACAAAGACGACCACCGGCAGCATCTCGAGCACGAGCCGCCCCAGCACGAAAGGCAGCCGGATCAGCGACTGCCAGGCCCGCGCCAGACTGAGCCGGCGCCGCTGCAAATCGCCCTGCGGCGTGACGTCGGCGACCGATGACGGCGGATCGGCGGTCGCAAGCACCTGCACCGGCACGCGCGCGGTCTGCGGCAGTCGCTGCTCCAGAAATGCCACCGGCCGCTTGATCAGGCGGAACACCACCCATTCGACGGCGAGCGCGCAGCCGAACACCAGCGCCAGCTTCCAGGCGATATCGATCAGGAGGCCGTAGGCGGCGGGATCGTTGGCGGTACGCAGGAACCAGTAATAGAACGCCGGGAAATGCGTCAGCGTGCGCGCGACATCGGCGACCTCGTGCGAGATCTCGGTGACCTGCTCGGACACCATCAGCAGGAGCTGCGCGCCGAGGCTGTCGGCGGTGAGCGGAATCGGCGACTGCTCCGGCGCCGGCTGCGCGGGCTGCGGCGAGGCGGTGGCGATCGCGCGCAGCGTGTTGATGATCTCGGCGCGCTTCTTGTCGTCCTGCAGCGTCTCCAGCGCGCGCTTGGCCTGCTCGGGCGTCAGCGCATCGCTGGCATTTTGTTGCGGCGGCGCCGGCTTGGCGCCGGGCTGCGCGAGCGCGGGAGAGATGAACAGCGTGAGAGCGAGAAGAATCGCAAAACGAAGTTTCTGCGACACGAGGACCTCATAAAATAATGCGCGATAGGCGATTCGTGCGGTGAATCTGCCCTCGCGCGCGCATCATGTCGATGAACCCCTTTTCGCCCCGATGATGTGTCGGAAGTTTGCCGCCGCGGCGGCGATGTCTTGGCATTTGCCGCAGCGCGATCGTCGCAGGTGTTGCACGGCGTTGACCGCGTGCAGAGCTCTCCGAAACCGGCGTGTGCAGCTTCACACGCCAGGGCTGCTGCGCGCGAATCTTTCGCTTGACGCGCTGCGCGCTTCATGATGTTCTTGGTTTGTTCTTTTCCCGTCATTGCGTATCGAGGTTCCCGTGCACGACAAGATTGCCGAGACTGGGCCAGTCCGGCTCTTCCTTCATGATGAACGAGAGACCCCGCTGGACTTCGTGCAGCATCTGCTGCGCACGGTGTTCGGCAAGTCCGAGAGAGAAGGCATCGCGCTTGCTGCGCAGATCTGGGATGAGGGCGGCATCAGCTGCGGTCCCTACCCTGCCCCGGTGGCAAGGGCCCTGTTGGACGCCGCGAATGAGCTGATCCGCAGCGATGACCATCCGTTGCGGATCACGGCAGAGCCGGCCGAGGCGGTTCGCCCGTGCGCGCTCTGTGACGGACAGAAACCGGTGACCGATATCTTCATCGACGGCGGCACGGTTTGCCTGTGCACGGAGTGCATGCTGTCCGTGCGAAGCAGTTCGGAGGACGTGCCCAGCGACGAGTTCAGATATGCCTTCACTGCGCTCGAATGGCACTTCGCCGGAATGCGCCATCAGATCGTGACGCGGTCACGGCAGTTTCCCGGTCACATGCGCGCCGACGTCCAGATCGCGATCGACAGGCTGTTCACCGAGCCGCTGCACTTCTTCGGCCTTCACGAGGCATCGCGCTACGAGACCGTCGACTTCGCGGCGCTGATGATGGGCGGCCGCAATACGCCGGCGATCGCGCCACCGCAATATCACGACGTCGATATCGGCGAGGGTGAGCCGGTGAAATGCCTCGTCAATGGATTGTGGCTGTGCTGCAGCGGCGACTTGCGCTACGCGGTGCTGCTGACCTTCCACCGCGAATACGGCCGTGAGTCCGGTCTGCGGATCGAGCTCGCGGTGCCCACCGGCGCTGCCGGCAGCAACTTTGCGAAGCGCATCTTCGCCGAGCTGGAAGCTGCGGTGGATGGAGCACGGTCCTATCGTGGCAAGATCCTCTCGCTGGATGGGGACGCCGACTACCGCGGCCGCTCGCGCGGCGTGACCGTGCATCGGCTGGCGACCGTCGAGCGAGATGCCGTGATCCTGCCGGACCGGACGCTGCGGCTGCTCGAGCGCAACGTGCTCGACTTCGTCGGCAGCCGCGATCTCCTGCGCAAGCTCGGCCAGTCGACCCGCAAGGGCATCCTGCTCTACGGCCCGCCCGGCACCGGCAAGACCCACACCATCCGCTATCTCGCCACCAACCTGCCCGGCCATACCACGCTGATCATCACCGCCGAGCAGGTCGGCATGCTCGGCGCCTATATGAGCCTGGCGCGCCTGCTGCAGCCGAGCATGGTCGTGATCGAGGACGTCGACCTGATCGCGCGCAGCCGCGAGCAGATGGACGGGCCGTGCGAGGAATCGCTGCTCAACAAGCTGCTCAACGAAATGGACGGCCTGAAGGAGGATTGCGACATCCTGTTCGTGCTCACCACCAACCGGCCGGAAGAGCTGGAGGGCGCGCTGGCTGGCCGGCCTGGCCGCATCGACCAGGCGATCGAGGTGCCGCTGCCCGACGAGATCGGACGCCGCAAGCTGATACGGCTCTACGGCAAGGACCTGCCGCTGCAGCCGCCGATCATCGACGAGGCGGTGCGCCGCACCGCAGGCGTCAGCGCCGCCTTCATCAAGGAATTGATGCGCCGCCTCGCCCAGACCAGCATCGTCCGCGATGACGGCAATGAGGTCACCACCGGCGATATCGATACCGCGGTCAACGAGATGCTGTTCGATGGCGGCCGGCTCAACGCCAAGCTGCTCGGCGGCGCGCAGGGGATGAGCGCGGGGTGACAGCAGGCGCGCGCCGCAGATTCACGCCATCTCAGAAATGAGATAGCGTGGAAGTGTCCTGGCGCTGCGGCGGCAAGAAGGATCGTATGGCCGTTCCGTTCGGAAAGCTGACGGCTCGCCTGTTGGCCAATCCCAAGGTCGAGGCCGAGTACGACGCGCTTGCGCCCGAGTTTGAGATTGCCGCCGAGCTTCTGCGCGCGCGCCGGCGCGCGGCATTGTCGCAATCCGAACTGGCAGCCCGGATGGGGACCAGTCAGTCCACTATTGCCCGGCTCGAAAGCGGCCAGACTCTTCCCAACACCAAGAGACTGCTGCGCTTCGCCAAGGGAACCGACAGCAAATTCCGGATCCGGCTGTCGGCAGCCTCAAGCGCGATGAGATTGAGTTGAGTCGCATCGCGCTTTATCTCTTTGTTTGCGCATGAGTCTTCCGGAAAACCGCTTCGCACTTTTCCGGATCATGCTCTACGATCAGCCCTCCGCCGCCTCCAGAAGCAGCAGCGCGCGCTCGCCGGCGGCGACGCGGCGAACTCGGTGGTCAGCCGCACTCTTGACGAACACGCCATCATGTAACATATGAAGTTACATGATCCGCGATAGCCGTCTGTCCAGCGTGCTGCACGGCCTGCTCCACATGATCGGAGCGGGCGAGCCCGTGACGTCGGAACAGCTTGCCAAGGCGATGGCGACCAACCCGGTGGTGGTGCGGCGCGTGATGGCAGGGCTGCGCGAGCAAGGCATCGTCCGTTCGGAGAAGGGCCATGGTGGCGGCTGGACGCTGGCGCGCGATGCGTCCGGCATCACGCTTGCGGAGATCTATCGCGCGGTCGGCGCGCCGACCATCATCGCGATGGGCCATCGCTCGGAAAATCCCGGCTGTCTGGTCGAGCAGGCCGTCAACGACGCACTCGGTGATGCCTTCCGCGAGGTCGAGGCGATCTTCATGAAGCGGCTCGGCGCCGTGACGCTCGATACGCTCGCGCGCGATTTCAAGCGCCGGCTGGCAAAACACCGGCAGACCATCGAGGACCAGATCCATGCCAGATGAGCCGGCGCACCATCCGCCGTTCAACGATCCCGCGCATTGGGACCGCATGGTCGCGACCTATGAGGCGCAGGCGCAGCCGTTCACGACGCATTTCGCCGAGGCCGCGCTCGCGACGCTGGCGATCGGTCCGTCATCAAAAGTGCTCGACGTCGCGACCGGCACCGGTGCCGCCGCGCTGGCCGCCGCGCGCACCGGCGCTGCGGTCACCGCGATCGATTTCTCCGCCGGCATGGTGCAGCGGGTGCGCGCGCATGGGCTGCCGAACATCGACGCGCGGCAGATGGACGGCCAGGCGCTGACGCTGCCGGATGCCGCCTTCGACGCGGTGCTGTCGGTGTTCGGCGTGATGCTGTTTCCGGACTGGCGCGCCGGCCTGCGCGAGATGGCGCGGGTGACGCGGCCGGGCGGATTGGCGGCGATCGCAGTCTGGAACAGCGCCGACGGCGGTGCCGTGCATATGCTGGTCTCGCAGATCGTGCGGGCACTGTATCCGGACAGCATCGGTCCGCCGCCGGCGGCGGGCCTCGCCGAGCTCGCCGATCCCGAGCGGCTTGCCGCGGCGGTCACGGCCGCCGGCTTCGCGCATCCCGTAATCACCGAAGTCACGCGTGACTTCGAGCTCAATGTTGCCGATCTCGACGGCGTCGACCGGCTGCTGCCGTTCGCCACGCATTGGAGTGCGCTCGACCTACCGCAGCGCGAGGCGGTCGCGCGCGCGTTCTGGGACGAGATCGAGCGCGGACGGGTCGGCGATCTCTTTCCAATTCCGTCGACCGCGCTGATCGCGACCGCGATGCGGCCCTGATCGTCCAGGCTCTCTTCATCCACGCGAGCGCTTGCGATCCCTCCGCCTTCCCTCGCTCGCCGTCGGCGGCTGCAGGCCGGCGCTGTTGGCCCAGCGGTCCAGCTCCTCGATGACCCGCTCGTGACTGGGTCGGAGCGGCGCCGGTGCGTCAGGCTCCTGGGACAATTTACGGGGCAGCTTGACCTCGTCTGGCATGGCTGTGACTCCAGTGCTGGACCGTGAGCGCGATGCCCCCATCGCCCCTCACGCGCGCGCCTTCAGAAGGTCGCGGATCTCGCCGAGCAGTTCCTGCTCCCTGGTCGGCTTCGGCGGCTCGGCGGACGCGGCCGGCGCCTCGCGCTTGAGCTGGTTCATCAGACGGACCACGATGAACAGGACGAAAGCGACGATCATGAAGTTCAGCGTCAAGGTCAGGAAGTTGCCCCACGCCAGCACCGCGCCCTGCTTCTTGGCGTCGGCCAGATTGGTCGCCGTCACCTGTTTGGAGAGCGCGGTGAAGTAGTTGGAGAAGTCGAGACCGCCGGTGATCGCGCCGATCACCGGCATGATGATATCGGCTACCATCGAGCTGACGATGGCACCGAACGCCGCGCCGATGATCACGCCGACGGCGAGATCGACGACGTTGCCCTTCATGGCGAATTCCCTGAATTCCTTCAGCATGCGTAATCTCCTCTGAAAGATGAATGATAGAAGGGCCACCGGCCTATTTGCGGCTGGTCGTTGCGGCCTGCGCGGTGGCAGACGGCGTGGCCGTGGCCGGCTCCCAGGGTGCCGGCAGGATGACCCGCGCCGGCGGCGGATTCTGCGCGGTGCGCTGCGCATCGACGGGCGCCGGCGGCCGCGGCTCGCTCGTCGTATTATCGGCGTGCGCGACGGCGCCGACGACGCCGAGCAGCAGCGCCGCCAGCGCCAGGCTTGCCTTGACGGGCGCGGCCGGTTGCAGCGTGTTGCTGCCGGCAGGCCGCGACTTATCGATGGTGGCGAGGTCATGCGAAGCCATTGCGACTCTCCTCACGCGGTACAAATCGCTGCAACGCATGCGAGGCGGCCCGCATTTGCGTGGGACGTCTCGCACGGTTTTGGCGCCGGCGCTCAGGCCTTCTTGATGTCATCCGGCAGCTTGCCGCCATTGGCGGCGAGCTTCGTCATCACCTGCTGGTGCAGCCAGACGTTCATCGTGGCGCTGTCGCTGGTGTCGCCGGTGTAGTGCAATTCCTTCGCAAGCTCCTTGCGCGCGGCGAGGCTGCTGTCGAGGCCGAGCGCCTTCATCAGGTCGACGATCGAGGTTCGCCACGCCAGCCGCTCGCCGGTCGCGGCCGCGGCCTTGTCGACGATCGCGGCAACATCGACGGTCTGCGGCACAGCCGCGCCCGGTGCTGCGGGCGCCGATGAGCCGGCCGGCACTGCCGCGGGCGTCGCCGCAGGGGTTTGGGCCTGGGCCGCGTGGCCGAAGATTGCACCCATGATGCTTCCAAAAATGCTCATGATCCTTCACTCCGTGCGCCTGAAATCGCGTGGTTGGGTCCAGCGATGGGGCGGACGATAGGCAGGCGGCCGGACGCGCGGAAGATGACCATCGTCACTTTCGGAAAGCGTGGCGACGTGATGCAGTCAGCCGCGCAGCGTGTGGTGCTGAACGGACCGCGCGCTAAAACCCTTTCATCGTGCGCCCCACGTACGATGAAGTCAGCCGCCTCGGCCCCGATTCGCCAGCCCCGTGTAGCCGGGGCGGCTGACAAGAATTGCGCGTCGTGATGACGCGGCCGACGCAGCTCTATCCGTCATTGCCAAGACGAAAGACGATTACAGCTGCCGGCGGCGAATGACCGCGGCGAGTTCGGCAAAGCTTTCGGCAATGCCGGCGCCGGTCTTGGCGCTCACCGATTTGACGCTCGACCTGGCGAGCTCGCCGATCGCGCCGGCGCTGCCCGCCGCCTCCGGAAGGTCGATCTTGTTCAGCAGCGCCTTGTACGGCCGGCCCGGGAAGCGGGCCTCGAAGCCGCGGACCAGCTCGACCATGCGCGCCACCGTCTGCGGACGGGTGACATCGGAGACGATGATCGCAGCCGCCGCACCGGTGACGTACACCGTGTCGAAGATCTGCGTGCCGAAATCGCCGTCGGTGTCCCACAGCACGAGCCGCATCGGCTCGCTGCCATCCGCCGCCGCGACGTCGTGGCTGAGGATCTCGACCCCGAGGGTCGATTTGTACTGGCCCTCGAACCGGTCATAGACGAGGCGGTACAGGATCGACGTCTTGCCGACCCCCATATCGCCGAGCAGCATGACTTTCGCGGTCAGCATCAGCGCGCCACTTCGCCTCGATAGACGGTTTCGAACGACACCCGCCGATTGCCGCCGGTCGTTGCATCGAGTCGGTCGGTGATCGGCATGGTCGCCGCACGCGATACCAGGATCAGCCGCGACGGCTCGATCCCGAGCGCCGTCAACCGGTTCGTCACCTGCTCCGCCCGCTTGCGGCCGAGCGTCCGGTTGGTGCCTTCCGTGCCGCTCTGATCCGCATAGCCGACGATGCGCACTCTCAGGTCGTTGCTCGCCAGCAGTCCCGCGAGCTCGCGGATCTGCTGCTCGGCCTGGTCATTGTCGAGGAAGCTGTCGGAATTGTTGTTGAAGAAGATCGCGGTCGAGCCGATGAAGCGGCCGAGCCGCGCGGCCGGGCCGTCGACGACGGATTCGAGCCCGGCCGCCTGCTCGCCAAGCTTTGCGATTTGGCCGCCGAGCCTGTCGACCTGCTGGCTGAGGCCGGCAACTTGCTGCTCGCCCGATTTCGCCTGCGCTGCCATCGCATCGCGCATCTGGTCGAGGCTTGCCTGCAGGCGCGCCAGGCTCTGCTGCACGCCGGCGATGCCGGCTTCGGCCGCCGCCTGCTGCTCCGGTCCGGACACGAGGCCGATGCGATCGATGACCCGGTACGGCGCCGCGGCTGCCGCAAGCGTCTCGATCATCGGCGCGGTCGCAAGCTGGCTCGGCTCGATGCCGGATACCGTGACGCTTCGATTGCCATGATCGAAGTCGAGCCGCAGCGGGAACGACGCCAGCAGCGGCTGCCTGGCCGTAAGCTGCTCCAACGCCGCGTACGTCCGCTTCTCCAGGAGGCTGCGCGTGACGGAGACTGCGGCGAACCAGACCAGCAGCGCGGCGGCACCCGCCAGCAGGCCGAACAGGATGACCTTGCCGCGCCGGCCCGTCGCCTTGCGTGGCAATTCATCGGTCTCGATCGACGTCGCGAGCGAGGCCAGCATCCTGACATCGCAGTCCGCGCCGCGGTCGATGCGCTCGATCGCATCGAAGAACACCGCATTGATCCGGGCATTGTCCGAGGGCCGCAGCGGGCCGAGGCACTCCGCCGCCAGGATGAAGCGCGGCGAAGCGCGCAGCGCGATCTCGCGGCCGCCGAAATCGAGCGTTTGCAGATTGCCCTCGCCGGCGAGCGCCTGCACGGAAAACTCCAGGATCGCGGCGACCATCGCGCTCAAGAGATCGGCGCGCTCGTCCGGGGTTTCATCGCGCTTCCAGTCCGCGACCAGGCGGCCATTGCCGCGCTCGATGATCAACAGCCGCTTCACCCGCGGCGGATTGTCGGCCAGCACGAACTCGCTGATCGGACGTCCCGTGACCAGCGACTTGATGCGCCCGACCCAGAGCTGGGCCGAGGTCAGGTTGTTGATGCGCTGCTCGAGCGAGGCGACCATTTCGCGGAACGAGTTCGCGACGGCGGCGCTGACCAACCGGCCAACGATCGGATAGAGCGCCTCGACCATCAGCTCGCGCGAGTTCTTGATCTCGCTCCTGATCGCGGAGACCACGGTGGGCGCGATCGCGTTGGCGAGCTCGCGCGGGCGGCTGACTTCGGCGCGCTCCAGCGCCTCGACCAGGATGCTGGCCGTGGCCGCCTCCAGGCGATCGGCGTTGCCGACATATTGCTGCAGCGAGCCGAGCTCCGCCTCCAGCGACTGCAGGCGCGTCGCCTCCGGCTGAAACAGCAATGTCTTGAGCTGCTCGATCTCGCGGTTCTGGCCGGCAGCAGCTGCCATGCTATTTTCCCGTACGGCCGGATCCCAATCCGCTGATCGCAGCGCCGAGCTGCGAGATGGCCGAACCGATATCCTTCAGCGAGTCGAGCCGCTTCTGTTCGGTGTCGCGCTCGAGATCCGAGACCCTCGCCTGAAGGGCGGCGACCTCGTTGGCAAAATCCGCCTGCATCTGCTTCAGCGACGCCTGCATCTCCTCGCGGAGGCCTGCGAGGTTGCCTTCGATCGAGCGCTGCGCGCCCCCGAACAGAAGATCACGGACCTGGTCGATCGCCGCCATGGCATGCGCCGCTGTATCCGTGCCATTGCCGGCCGGCGCGGCATTTGCGAGTCCGTCCGGACCCTTGGTCTGGCGCTCGTTTCCCTTCATGGTCATTCCTTACTTACTCAAGCTGCGCGATCCGGCTGCAAGCCAAAAAGCAATCCAGAACAATCCTATAGCCAATTTCAATGGCCCGGCCCAGAGCGAGGCGAGCAATAGTGCGGGGATGAAACCGGCGGGCGTCCAAGCGCGGGCAATTAATCCTAGTAAGTTATTGCCTTTATTGCGAGTTCTGTACGGTTCTTGACCTGGCATTTCTCCAGGATAGTGCTGACATAGTTCTTCACCGTGCCCTCGGCCAAATGCAGCCGCTCGCCGATCTCGGTGTTGCTCTTGCCTTCGACGATCAGCGTGAGAATTTCATTCTCCCGCGCCGTCAGGCCGTCGCGGACCGGCAGCTTGGCCGAGACGCGCGGGCCGCGCAGCCGCTTGAACTCGTCGAGGATGCGCGCGGCGACGCTCGGCGACAGCCCCGATTGGCCGTTCATCACGGCGCGGATGGTCGTCGCGATTTCGTCGATCCTGGCGTCCTTCAACAGATAGGCCTTGGCGCCCGCGCTCACCGCCTCGAAGATCAGGTCGTTGGTCTCGAACGTCGTCAGCACCACGATGTGGGTGTGCGGCAGTTCGCGCAGGATGCGCTGGGTCGCCGCGATGCCGTCGACGCGCGGCATCTGCAAGTCCATCAGGATGACGTCGGGCCGGTAGCGGCGCGCGAACTCGATCGCCTGCTCGCCGTCGGCTGCGCCTGGCAGCATCTCGAAATCGTCGTTCTGCTGGGCGAGCAGCGTCGCGATGCCCTCCCGGATCAACGCCTGATCCTCGGCGATCAGCACCCGCACCTTGTCGATCTTGCTCACGAGCTCTTCGTCATCCTCTTGAAGTCGCCGCAATCATCGCAGGCCGCAGCTCAATCGGCCAGCACGCCGCGCGTCGCAGCCGGCGGCGCGGCCACGGGCAGCGCGATCCGCACCAGCGTGCCGAGACCCGGCGCGCTCTGCACCACGCAAGTTCCGCCGACGAGTTCAGCAAATTCGGCCATGCCGATCAATCCGAAATGTCCTGGTGTCGGGATGGCCGGATCGAAGCCGCGGCCGTCGTCGCGGATCTCGACGATCAGCTTGCGGCCGGAAGCGGCCGGCTCCTCGAAGGCGCGAAACGTCACCTGCCGCGCCTGCGCATGGGTCTGAACATTACGCAGTGCCTCATTGAGGATCCGTTGCACCGTCAGCGCGCAATCGCGCAAGCCGTCGCGCGCCCGCTCGTCGATATGGGTCGATACCGCGACACCGCTGCGCTCAGCGAAATCGGCGAGCAAGCCATCGACATCGGGCTCGAGCTTCAGATCGTCGGGCATGCGCAGCCGGGCGATCGCCTCGCGGGCGCGCGCGAGGCCACTCGCCGCGGCGTTCTCCGCGGTGGCAAGGCTGTCCGCCACCCGCGCGGGATCGGCCGACAGGAAATGCCTGATGAGGCGGATCTGGGTCAGCAGCGCCACGATCGAATGCACCAGCGTATCGTGCAGATCGCGCGCCAGCCGCAGCCGCGTGCGCGCCAGCGAGGCAAAGCGCACCTCGGCGCTCGCCGCCTCGAGCTGCTGCTCCATCAGGCGGCGAGCGCGCCGCTCGCTGCCGAGCAGCGTCTCGACCTGACGCGCGGCGAAGTCCGGCATCGCGATAACGAAATAGTGCGACCGCGCGCCGTTCCACAGCACCACCGCGGTGACCGGCTGGGCGATCCCCGGCGCCGCGCCGCGCACGCCGGCGAGCGCGATGTTGTCCCGCCGCCCGGCGGCCAGCGCCGCGAGCTCATCTTCCATTCCGACCAGCAGCATGCATTCGCAGCAATCGGCACCCGCGGCGGGAAGCCATTCGACCAGCCGTCCGATCTTGCGCACCATCTTGCGGTCGGCGCCGATGACGGCGAGACCGATCACATCGGCCTCTGCGGCCGCAAGCAAGTCCGCGCTCAGGTCGATCATGCGTTGCCCAAATCCAGCTCGGCGAGCCGCCCACTCTGGCGTAAGCCATGCGCCGCCGCAAACGAATATGACTTTCGTCATAACCGATCCTGACCTTCGTCAGATGTTACTGCCGCGCAAAATGCGGTTCTGATTCACCATGACGAAGTCCGCACGCCGCGACGGGCCCCTGCCCGCGACACGGCGCTCCAAGGTGGGCCGCGCCTCGGGAAGGCGGTGCGGTCCGACCCAAGTGTGAGCTGACAGATGACGGCCGCGCCACAAAGACTTTCGCGCACCGAATTGCGCATGCTGGCCGAGGCGACGAAGCCCCTGCGGCGCCGCCGCGTGAGCGCGACGCAGAAGCTGGCGTTGCAGGCTGCGCTCGCCGGCCGCCTGCAGCTCTATCCGCGCGGCTACGCCGCGAGCAAGACTGGACCGTTCCATTCGCGGCGCGCCATTCTCGGGCTGGTGCGCGCCGGCCTGATGAGCCTCAGCGCGACGGCGCGCTACGCCACGGTCACGAAGCGCGCGCGGGACATCTATGGCGATGCAACCGACGGCGCCGCGAATTAGGTTCGGCAGGTAAACTGCAAAGATTATCTTTACAGTTTACCTTCATATCTGCTATTGAGGCCGGCATGAGCACCTCACCGGCCCGCCCTGCCTCTGCGCGCGCGTCCGCGCTTGCCGAAGACCTCCGCTTGCTCGTCGGAAGGCTGAAGCGCCGGCTGCGCGAGCAGGGCGATCACGACGATTTGACGCCGTCCCAGGTCGCGGTCCTGCTGCGCATCGAAAAGGATGGTCCGGCGACGGTGTCGAGCCTGGCCCGCGCCGAAGGGATGCGTCCGCAATCGATGAGCTCGGCGATCGCGGCGCTCGAGGCCGCGGGCCATGTCCGCGGCACGCCCGACCCGGACGACGGACGGCAAACCCTGATGTCCCTCACCGGCGCCTGCCGCGAGCGAATCCGCGCCGGCCGCGCCGCGCGGCAGGACTGGCTGTCGCGCACCATCACGGCGCGGCTGACGCCGCGCGAACAGGACGAACTGGCCGCCGCGGTCGGACTGCTGAAGCGGCTGATCGACGATTGACAAAGGACACGCGCATGGACGGGCTCGACCTCGTCGCCTACTTCTTCGGCGGCGCCTTCCTCACCAATGCCATTCCACATGTCGTGGCCGGCATGATGGGCCAGCCGTTCCAGACCCCGTTCGCGAAACCGCGGGGCGAAGGCCTCTCGTCGTCAACCGTCAACATCGCATGGGGCTTCTTCAATCTCCTGATCGGATATCTCCTGGTCTGCCGTGTCGGCGAGTTCGGCTTGCGGACGACGAGCCATGTCGTCGCGCTCCTGCTCGGCGGACTCGTGATCGGCCTCTACCTCGCGCGGCACTTCGGCCGGTTTCATGGCGGCAACGAGCCCGAGCGACAATGAGGCACGTGTTTCGATCGCTACGGAACTTCAACTACCGGGTCTGGGCTGCGGGCGCGCTGGTGTCCAACATCGGAACCTGGATGCAGCGCGCCGCGCAGGACTGGCTGGTGCTGACCCAGCTCACCAATCACAGCGCCTCCGCCGTCGGCATCGTGATGGCGCTGCAATTCGGACCACAACTTTTGCTGATGCCCTGGACCGGCCTCGCCGCCGACCGCTTCAACCAGCGCCGGCTGCTGATGCTGACGCAGGCGACGATGGGCACGCTGTCGCTGATCCTCGGAATTCTGACCGTCACCGGGCTGGTGCAGCTCTGGCACGTCTATGTGTTCGCCTTCCTGTTCGGCTGCAGCGCGGCGTTCGACGCGCCGGTGCGTCAGACCTTCGTCGCCGAGCTGGTCAGCGATGCCGATCTGTCGAACGCGATCGCGCTCAACTCGACCACGTTCAATGCCGCGCGCATGATCGGCCCGGCGGTCGCCGGCCTCGTCATCGCCTCGGTCGGCACCGGCTGGGCGTTCCTCGCCAACGGCATGTCGTTCATGGCGGTGCTGACCTCGCTGTCGCTGCTGCGCCGCTCCGAATTGCGCCCCAATCCGCGCGCGCACCGCGCCAAGGGCGGCCTTACGGAAGGGTTTCGTTACGTCTGGTCCCGCTCCGACCTGCGCGTGATGCTGATCATGCTGTTCCTGATCGGGACGTTCGGGCTGAACTTCCCGATCTTCATCTCGACGATGGCAGTCGGCGTGTTCCACACCGATGCGCGCGGCTTCGGTCTGCTGTCGTCGATGATGGCGGTCGGCACGATGTCGGGGGCGCTGCTCGCCGCAAGCCGCGAGCGGCCGCGCTTCGCCTCGCTGCTGAAGGGCGCCGCGATCTTCGGCCTCGGCTGCACGCTGGCCGCGCTGGCGCCGAACTACTGGCTGTTCGCCGCCGCGCTGGTGGTGATCGGCCTCGCGGCGCTGACCGTCACCAACACCTCGAACGCGCTGATGCAGCTTTCGACCGAGCCGGCGATGCGCGGACGGGTGATGGCGCTGCGGCTCGGCGTCGCGCTCGGCGGCACGCCGATCGGCGCACCGATCGTCGGCTGGGTCGCCGATCATCTCGGCCCGCGCTGGGCGCTCGGCGTCGGCGCGACCGCGGGCTTCGCGGCGGCGCTGGTCGCGATCGCCGTGCTGCCTCGCGGCAAGGCCGAGGCCAACAAGCCGTCCGGGGTGCCGCACGCGGCGGAGTGACCGTGCGCCAGCATCGACGGGTCTAAAGCGCGATGAGATTTGGTTGAATCGTCATCGCGCTTTAGCTCTTTGTTTGAACATGATCTTCTCGGAAAACCGCTTTGCACTTTTCCGGATCATGCTTTAGGTGGCGTAAGATGTCTTGTTCGGCTGCACGGTCAGCCGCAGGGCGATCTCGGTCGAACCGTCCATCTGCTCCAGCAGATGGTCACACACCAGGCAGCGAAACTCGCCGGCGACACCGCCCTTCGACGTCAATTCGATGCGGCGATACCCGGCTTGGCATTGGGGACAGGTCACATCCGATTTGCGCATGCGATCAGCAAGCCGTTGCTCTCTCCATTTTCCCATACACCCGTAGGCGGAAATGTGACGCATCACGCCAAAAGGGCGGCGATCTTCACCGATCGCCGCGGATTCATCGATGCCCGACCGGCGAGGTGTACACCGGCGCTGCCGGACGATAGGGAAAAGCGGAGACTCCGAAGTTGCGTCCATATTGCTGCTGCACCGCCGGGACGTTCACCACGCCGACCTTGAGATCCTGCGACTTCGCGTCGATCGGCGCCGTGTTGGTGACCGGCGGATTGACGCGGTCGACCTGCTGCCTGAGCCGCTCGTTGATGCAGCCGAGCGATTGGCCGCCGCTCGCTGCGGCATCGCCGCAGCGCTCCTGACCGGTGCCTCGTCCGGTGGCGGCCCGGCCTGCGCCGTTGCCGCCGTCGCGGTTGAGATTGACCGGCGGCGGCGCGCCGACGATGATTCCCGGCAGCGTCGTGTGTTCCTGTGCCTGCGCCGGCAGGCCGGCCAGCACGACAATGGCGATCGCTGACACGATTGATTTCATCGGTGCCGCTCCTTGCAGAACCTGACTGTTCTCAGACGGTAGAAAGCCCCGACATCGATATCAATGCGTCGCGGGTTACCGTCCACCCCGGACCTGCACCACCAGCGCATTCAGCCGCGTGTTGAGCGCGGCGAGATCGACTCGCCCGATCCGCGCACCGCCGAGACATTTGCGGCCACATCCGCCACCCCCGCCACCGCGGGCGGGCTCGCCGAAGGTAGCGACCGGGACGGTTCCCGTGACCGGAAAGCCGCGCGCGACAAGCCTGGCGCGCACCGCGACGCAATAGTTGACGGACAGATGGGAGAACCGGGTTTCGCCGTGACCGGCACGATACTTCATGGTCGCGGTGCAGAGGTCGCCGCCGGCGAGCCGCCATGCCCGCGCCAGATACATCACGCCGTAATGAATATTGGTCTCGGGCACGGCGAGCTCGGCGAGCGTGCCGGTGAAGCCGAGCATGCGGGCGGTCGACGGCAACAGCTGCATCAGCCCGATCTCGCCGACGCCGCCGATCACGTCGGGATTGTAGCCGCTTTCCACGCCCATGACGGCCTCGGCAATCTCCGGCGCGAGTCCCGTTCCGGCGGTCTCCTTCTCGATCGCGGCGCGATAACGCGCGCGCGCACCGGAGACGGCGTCGGTCCGGCTGGTGAACGGAAGCTTGAGCTGAGTCTTGGGCGGCGCCGCGTTGTCATTCCTGGCGGGCGGATCCCTGGCAGCATCTTTGGCCGGCTCGGCGGATTTGGACGCGGGTTCGGACGGTGTCGTTCCTGCTTCGGGCTCGGCCGCTTCGACCGCGGCAAAACGCGTGCTGAAGGACGACGTCGCGGCGTCAGTCTCAGCGGCGGCTGGCCGCGTCAGGCCAGGAAATATGACAACGGCTGCGGCGAGCGCAGCGGCAACGGCGACAGGTCCGCCTGCACGATGCGCCGAACCGGGCAGCATTCGCCGCTGCCCGGAACAGCTCCTGCCCATCGTGAAGGCCCCCGTCATCGTCGCGGTCATGATCGATCGCCGAACTCCGGCACCGCTATTGGATCGTGGCTCCCGCGCCCTGCTCAGCCGTGCGCTCAAGCGCGGGCTGCTGAGCGGCTGACCCTGCCTGCGCGGCCGCCGCGGCGGCATTGTTCGCAGCGGCGACTTTCGGCAGCTCCTCGCGCAGATAGCCGATCAGCTCCTGGACCAGACGGTCCCAGATCTCGATCTGGGCACGCAGATAGTTCGGCGCCACGCCGCCTGCGACGGAGACGTCGAGGCAGAACGCGAGAAACGGCGGGCTGAGCTGCAACCGGCCGAACCGCCGCGTCGCGTTCCATCGATTGACGAGGTCGAGCGGCAGCTCGCCCTGCACTTGCAGCGTGGAGACCAGCATGACATCGACAAAATTCTGGTCGTCGCCAACGAGGCTATTGCCCGGCCGAATCTCGAAGCCGAGGCCCGCCGTCGCCGAGCGCAGGTAGCTGGTGCCGGCGACCGGATCGGTCAGCGTCTCGACGCGGTAGCCGACATTCTGGAAGGCATCGCGCAAGGCCTCGAGGGTGAGGCCGGTGATGGTCTCGGACATCGTGGTCTCCGTGCTAATTCCTCGATGCGTCGAGCAGGCTCGACAGCGCGAGTTCGTTGAGAACAGGCGGATGCTGCTTGAGCAGCTCGGCGAGATAGGCGCGCCGCATGATCGACGACCGTTCGGAGCGGATCTGCTGCACCAGTTGCTCGCGCACCTCCGGCAGGGTGCGGGTGTAGGACGCCTTGGTGTCGATCAGCTTGATGATGTGCCAGCCGTCGTCGAGCTTGATCGGCTCGGAGACGGTGTTCTTGGCCAGCCCCATCACCTGGCTGCGGATCTCCGGACGGATCTGGGTTTCCGCAACCCAGCCGAGGTCGCCGGAGTCCTTGGCGGCATTGTTGTCGCCGCGCGCGATCGCCGAGAAATCCGCTCCCGGCGCCTTCAGCTTGCGCTGCACGTCGTCGAGATCCTGCCTCGCTTTGTCCTCGGCGGCCTTGTCGCCCTCCTTCGGCGCGGCGATGAAGATCTGCGCCAGCTGGAACTGGCGCGGCATCAGGAAGGCGGCGCGATTGGCGTCGTAGACCTTCTGCAATTCGTCCTCGCTCGGAAAGTTGGCCGGCGGCGTCGACACCGATTGCAGATAGAGCTCGACCAGCGCGCCTTCGCGCATCCGGTTGAGCTGGGCGGCGATATTGGGCTGCTGATCCCATTTCTTGGCCTGCGCTTCCTGCAGCACCAGGCGGTTGGCGAGCAGCAGGCGGACGGCCTGGCTGAGCACGGCCGGATCCTTGGCCAGCGCGGCCTGCTCACGCGGCGCAAGCGCGGCGACATAGCTGCGGAGATCGTCGGCCGAGACGTTGGTATCCCCGACGCGCGCGATGATGTCGTCGGCACCGGCTGCCTTTCCGGCTGCCGGCGCCGGCGCGGCAACAGCAGGCGCGGGCGCCGGCGTGGCGGCAGCTTGGGCCGCGGCCTGCGGCTGCGCTTTTGGCCTGGCGGGGGCCTGCACCGCCCGCGGCTGCTGCGGCGGCGTCACCGGCTGCGCCGACACATCGATCGGCGCGGCGAGAGCCGTCACGAGGGCTGCGATCCCGATCGACCGCAGCGATGTCACGATGTGGGGGTTATTCATGGATTGACCTTCTGATCGAGGAACTTGTCCTGGGTTTCCTGCAGCTGGTTCTGGATCTCGACCCGGCGCAAGCCGAGCGCAGGCTCGCGCGCGACCACGATCTCGCCGATCGTGACGTCGCGATAGCGCTGCACCAGATCCTTGCCGGCCTTGACCAGCTGGGTGTTCTTGGCGACGCAGCTCTTGGTCGAGGCCTTGTAGGTGGTGGCCTCGCTTTCGAACTTGGCGCGCTCGGCGTCCTTGCTGCGGGCGACGGTGGCGGCCTCCTCATAGGCCGCCTTCCACTTCTCCAGCGTATCGTCGCGTTCGGCGAGCCGCTGATTGAACTCCTCGACCGCGTCGCGGTGCTCTTTCTCGGCCTTCTTCAGCTGCGCCTTGAGGCCGTCGACCTCCTTCTTGGCCTCCGCCGTCTTGCGTTCGGCATCGGCGATTTTGGCTTGCAACGCGGTGCGCTGGTCTTCCAGGGCACGGGTCTGCGCCGTCGCGTTGCGCAAGGCATCGCGCAGCCGGTCGGTCTCGGATTGGGCGGACGCGGTGCCGGAGCTCAACGCTCCAAGCACCGCGATCAGGATCAAGAGAGCGATGCGCATGGTCAGAACTTCGCGTTGAGATCGACTTGCAGGACGTCGACGGCATAGGGGTTGCCGGCAATGCTGTTAGCGCTCATCCAGCGCAACGTCGCCCAGACGTTTTCGCCGAGACCGACACTGCCGCCAAGGAAGTATCCCTTGAGGTTGGTGCCGCCGAGACCGAAGTCGGAGTCCGCGAAGGCGTCGAGGGTCGCGTCCGATTCAAGATACTTGTAGCCGGCATGAACGCTCCAGTCCCAGAGATGCTTGATCTCCCTGTTGCCGACCGTGACGCGCCCGAGCCAACCCTGGTTGCCGCCGTTGAATGGACCGGGCGTAACCCCTTGATCGGGGCTGGCTGCGCGGTTGTTCATCAGGAAGCCGTAGATGGCCGCCTGCGAGTTCATGTAGGAGCGGCTGAATGCGGTGTTGTACACATACTCGCCATCGAGCACGATGTGGGCTGGGTGGAAGACTCCGATATCGAGCTGGCCGCTCGCGACCACCGGACGATACTGGCTGACAAGGCCGAAGTACTGGTACAGACCGGCATTGGTTCCACCCGTATTGTTACCCGTTCCGGGTGGATCGAGCATAATGTTGCGCAGCGGGAAATATGTGTTTCCCTTTTGCGCAAAGGATGGCCGGGTCAGGTCGGTATCGCAGACATCGGATGCCGATCTGACCTGGCAAAGGCTCGATAGCTGCCCCTGGACGTTATCGAAGTCGTAAAAGGCAACGCCGAAACGGAATGCGTATTCCGGACTGACACGCGCATTGAAGCCGACCTGGCCTCCGAACATCCACTTGTCGTGACTCGGAAACTTGCTCGGCGGCGATCCATCGGGGTTGGTCGGATCGGATGGCAGATTGTTGCCGGCGTTGAAATCGGTGTTGTAGATCGGAAACGCACCAGCGACCGCAAACGATGTGAAGCCTTCAAAGACCTCATGCCTGGCCTGAACGGCAAAGCCGTCGAAACCGAGCTCGCGGTACCAGACGAGATCGGTCGGCGACCAGAATGGATTGTCAAAGCGGCCTGCGGAAAGGCTGAGATCGCCGCCCCAGGTCTGCCAGTTGATGTAGCCGCGATCGAGCCACACGCCGTATTTCGAGAAATTGCCGCCACCGCCGCCGAGAGTCTGGTTGGTTGACACCGGCGAGCTGTTCTCGCCGGTCGCAATGCGCAGGCCCGCGGTGAACCCGTAGAGCAAATCCGCTTCCATGCCGAGCCGGCCGCGGAAACGGAACTGGTTGCGATCCTGCGTCGCGTCGTAGGTCGGCCCGAACATCGGGCTCGACACGTCATAAGGTGGGCCGGTGTTGATCGCGTTGTAATTGGCCGCACCTGCCTGGTCGTTGCCGGTCGGAAAATAGCTGCCCTGATAGCGCACGCGCGCGTCACCGTAAAACCGGATGCGCTGCGCCCATTCGGGATAGGTGCCGGGTGACGCCCAGTTCTCCTGCTGTGCCTTGGCCATCACCTCTTTCTTAATGTCCTCACGTAACTGCCGTTTGACGATCTCGGGTACATAGGTGACGTGCTTGGTTCCAGGCGGCTGCGCCGCCGCTGCGGCCGCCGTTGCAGCCTTGGTCGCTTCGTCGGCCTTGCTCGATGCATCCTTTGCCGCCTGGCGCGAGACATAGGCCTCGTCTTCCGCTTGCTTGATCAGGGCCTGAGCCTGCTCTTCCTTGAGCACGCCCTGCTTCACCAGCAGGTTGACCAGGTTGATGGTGGCGTTCGGCGACGTCGGCTTCGCGCTCGACACCGTCGGCCGCCTGGCTTCGGTGCGCTTGGCCGGGGCCGCCTGATCGGCGTTGCTCTGGCCCAAGGCAGGCGTGATGCAAGCGAGCGCGCTCAGCGACACCGCAAGCGGCAAGACGTGCCACTCTGCGTCAGCTTTGATCCTAAACATCAGTCCCCCAGTTCTCACTCGCACATTGAATAGTTTGAAACGTCGCGTGTCGTCAGCTCGGCCGCCGCGCGGTGACGCGCGTGACCACCGGCATCGGCATGTCCTTCGGCGGCGGCTCGCGCAGCGTCAGGCTGCCGATCACCTCGTTGCGGAGGGCCGCGTCGATCTCGGCGTTGCCGGTCGACGGCGTCAGCACGACCCGGCTGATACGGCCGGAGCTGTCGGCCCACAGCCGCACCTGGATCTGCGTGGTCATGTTTCGCGTCTTCGGATTGGCGCGGATCGCCGCCTCGATCTGAGAGGTCACGATGGTGGCGTACCAGCCCCAGCGGCTGCCGCCGCCACCGCCGCCGCCGCCATAGGGGCTGCCGCCGGGCTTGCCGCCGAGATTGAAGAGATCGCCGGGCCCGGTCGCCTTGGCGTCGAGCGACAGCGGACCGGGCGGCTCGTCGTTCTTCGCCTCTTTGGCCGGCTCGTCCTTCGGCTTATCGACCGGCTTCTCTTCCTTGAACTCGGGCTCTGCCATCTTGGGCTGCTCGACCATCTTCTGCTCGGGCGGCGGCTGTTGCGGTGGCGGCGGAGGAGGCGGCGGCGGCAGCGTCACGTTGACGATGGTGAGATCGCGCACCTGACGCGGCGGCGGCATATCGTCAGAGCGCAGCAGGAAATAGATGACGCCGCAGATCAAGATCGCGACCGGCACCACCACCGCGCCGTGGCGCAGCAGCGAACGCTCCTTGCTGCGGACGGCCGGCTTGCCGGCAAGCGGCGGCGGGGCCGAAGCCGTTCCGGTCGTCGCAGTGGCCTGATTCTCGCCGGACGCGGCCGGTGCTTTCTCGTTTCGAACCGGCACGTTCATGGCGCGGCCTCCACGGGCGCGCGGTCGAGCAGCCGGTCATCGATGTACTGCATGACGAAGCTGGCGAGCGCATCGAAATTCGTGGTCTTCAGGATGACCTTGGTGTCCGGCGCCGCCTCGATCGCAGCGCGATATGTCGAGGCCTCGCTGACGTAATCCACATAGGCCGTGCGATCGATCGACAGCCGTGTGCGCGGGGTCCGCGAGATCGTCAGCCACAGCGGATTGTGAGCCGGCTGCCGGCCCGCGACGCGTTGGCGCAACACGTCCGCCAGCCTGACCAGCAGGGCCTCGCCATGGAGAGGAAATGCCACCACTTCGCCGCGCATCTCCTCGCTCGCGTCAGCGCGAGGCGGGATCACGCGGGGCTCAGGATCGATGGCAGTGCGGAGCACCGCCGGCAACACCGGCGCGGTGCCTCTATGACCCCCGGCGTTTCTGCCATGATCGAACGATCGCAACACGCTGCTCAGCCAGGACCGCAGCGTCCTGCGCTGTCTGAGTACGAATGGCGACATCGGCGTGGTCATGGCGGCGCTTCTCGGACCGCTCACTTCACGAGCGGCTTGGTGGCAAGCCCGACCTGGGTCAGGCCGATGCGGCTGAGCAGATCGAACACGTCCATCACGCTCTGGTACTGCGCCTGCGCGTCGCCGCGCAGCACCACCGGAAACTCCGGCGTCAGCGCCTTCTGCTGGATCAGACGCTGCTCGAGCTCGGCCAGGGTGACGGGAACGGTGTCGAGAAAGATCTTGCCGTCATTGGCCACCGTGATCGCCTTGGTAGTCTGGGTCGCAAGGCTCGGCGCCGCCGAGGCCTTGGGCAGGTTGACCTTCTGCCCCTGCACCGTGGCCGTGGTCATGATGATGAAGATCACCAGCAGTACATAGGCGAGGTCCAACATCGGCGTGATGTTGATGTCGTCATACGGCTTGGCGTCGCTCTGGACCTGCATCGCCGTTACTCCGCCGCGATGCGGTGTTCGATCGGGTCCGGCCGGTCGGCGGAATAGAATTCCGCCATCTTGGTCACGAACTCGTCGACGAAAACCTGGATGTCGCTGGTCAGGTCCTTGATGCGCGAGATCAAATAGTTGTAGCCGAACAGCGCTGGGATCGCGACGCCAAGGCCGGCGACCGTCGCCACCAGCGCGGCGGCGATGCCGGGCGCGATCGCATTGACGTTGACGTCGCCGCTCGCCGCGATCGCCGCGAAGGTGATCATGACGCCGACCACGGTGCCGAGCAGGCCGAGGAACGGTCCGCCCGAGATCGCGATCGTCAGCACCACCATTAAACGGTTGAGCCGCTGCATCTCCTTGACCACGCCGCTGTCGAGCGACGCGCGGATCGCCGCGATCGCCGCCGCCGACAGCACCGGTGCACGCTGCTGGCCGTTGCTACCCACGAAGCGGTGGCGGATCTCGGCGGCGCCGATGTGATAGATGCGATAGAGCGAAGACGAGCGCATCATCTTGGCGTCGGCCTCGGTGAGACGGCCGCCCAGCGTCGAGACATCGTCGGCATCGCCGCGATCGAGCATGGTCAGGTCGGCGGCGATCTCGCGAAAGCCCTTCATGAACTGGGCGTTCGCCTTGGATTGCTTGTTGAGATACGAGGCCTTGTCGATCATCACGACCCAGCTGACCGCCGCCATGATCAGGAGGAAGCCGATCACGACCCAGCCGTCGAGCGTCACCGATTTGAGGATCACCGCGAAATAGCCGGACAGCCAGCTCGCGGTTTCCTCGTCGACGCTGAAGGTCATCAGCTTGGCCTGGTCGGGGCCCTGCCCGATCGCCATGACCTTGATGAAGCCGGCCGGGCGCGCGATCTTGCTGATCTGCAGTTCGTCGATGTCGCCGGCGAAGCCGGCCATCGCGGCGGCGGGCGCCGGGGTGGCAGCGGCATCGGGCGTGGCGGCAGCCGCGGCGCCACCGTCCGCAGTCGATGCATCAGGGGGCGCTGATGATGTCGCTGCGGACGGGGCCGTCGCAGGCGCGATCGGAGAAGCGTTGGAGGTCGACGTGTCCCCTCCGATCAGGCCAACTGAATTGAGTGCCGGCACGGTTGCGCCGAGCGAGGCGTAGGACACGCCGTCGAGATAGAGCGTGACCTGGCCGTTCGCGGCGATGACGGCCACATGGTGCCACGTGCTCGCCGCGATCGGCGCGCCGGCGCCGGTGCGCTGCGCGGAGCCGCCGCTGGTGACCTCGACAAACGGAATGCCGTTGTCGAGACCGATTACCAGCGCATTGGCGCCGTCACGCCGGCTGAACAGCGCGGCGTTCGGCTGCAGCGCCGCCGGCTTGATCCAGGCCGACCAGGTCAGCGCGGATCCTTCGGGCCATGCCAGCGAGGACGAAGCAGGCAGTGTCAGCGGCGCGCGGCCGTCCAGCCGCAGGCCGGTGCCGATCAACGAGCCGTCCGCGGGCTGACCGACGCTCTGCGCATTGTTGGCCCAGACCGAGGAATCGAGTGCCGGCGTGCCGCGCTCGTTGAAGTGATAGACCAGCTGGGTATCCGGATCGTAGGTGCCCTTGGGATCGCCGGTCGCGATCGCTTTCTTGTTGCCGTAGTACAGCCAGATATCGTTCTTGGTGCCCGGCGACAGGTTCGGCACGGCGACCCAGACCAGACCCTCACCGAGCAGGGAATCGAACTTCTCGATGTGATGCTTCAGCGGCGTCTTGTCGTCGCCGGCCACGAACCTGAGATCGCTGCCATCGTCCTTCGCCGAGTTGAAGCGGAAGTTGCCGACATGCAGCCGCACCAGCACCGGCGCGGTGCCGATCGGATCGGTGACGTTGGCGCCGGATGCGCTGACATCGATGGTGATCTTCTTGCGCAGCTGCCACTCATCGTTCCACCAGGCCTTGGCCGGCGACAGCGATGTCAGCAGCGCGACGAGCGCAAGCAGCAATCCGGTCGCGGCATTCGCCATGCCCCGCCGCAGCGCCGGCCGGCGCATGCGCCGCGTGATATCAAAACTCGTCCCCATCAGAATTCACCCCAGATCCGGAAGTTCACGCGCGGACTGCGTGCCGTTGTGTACGCTTGAGAAATCATCGGCACCGAGAGCGCGACCATGCCGTTGAGATACTCGAAGGTCTTGAAGCGGGTCCCGAGGCCATAGCTCCAGGCCCTGAACGTGGCTTGCTGCTCGACCAGCGGGTCATGGATCGCCGCGTAACCGCCATCGACGAACGTGAAGAAGCGCCAGTCGTTGAAGGTGATGAAGCGCGGCTTGCCCTGGCCGGTCTCGTCCTTCAGTTCCGCCTGCAGCAGGGCGCCGACATTGGGCGTGCGGAACTCGAAATTGGCGGCGACGCCGTTGTCGCCGAGCACTTCGGATTCGAGATAGCCGCGCACGGTATCGAGGCCGCCGAGGCTGAACTGCTCGCTCGACACCAGCGGCCCATCGGCGAGCTGCCCCTGCACCTTGCCGTAGAGCTGGAAGCCTTCCGGCAGCTCCTGCGTATGCGAGACGTCGGCATTGAAATGCGTGAAGCTCGGCGACGCCTTGTAGCGCTTGGTATCGAACTCGTCCGTGGGACTGCTCAGGGTGCGGATATTGTAGGTGATGCCGGCGTTGAACTGGGTGGTGAACTTCTCCTCCTGGAACGTCACCCCGTAGGTCGCGACGACAGGATAATAGGTGACCGGCGAGGAGAAGCCGTCGGTTCCGAGCTTCACGGTCTGGTCGAAGTGCTTGTAGTCGATGCCGAATGACAGCGTGTGGAACAGGCCCTCGCGGGTCGGCAGCGTGATCACGGCGCGCTCGCCGATGATCTCGCCGGGGCCGATCACGTTGGTGCCGCCGACGGTCGCGACGCTGCTGTTCGACTTAACGCCGTAGACCAGGAGATTGAGCCAGTCGACGTTTGTCCGCGCCAGATACGAGCCGGAGAATACCTCGGCATCGCTCGGCCGCTCCGGCGCGACCTGATAGGTGAAGCTCAGTGAGTGGCCGAGCTGCCACAGATTGTCGTAGTGCACGGTCGCCGCGATGCGGCTCGCGGTGGTGGACGGCGACTGCCGGTTGTTGACCTCGAGGCTGGCATGCAGCGGCGGCTTGTCCTCGACGGTGAGATCGACGTCGACGGTGCCGGGCGTCACGCCGGCACGCAGCGCCGGCGTGACGCGGCGATCCGGCCACTGATTGAGCGATACAATGTCCTTGGTGACGTCGCCGAAGTTGGGAACGGTCCCCTCCTTCAGCGAGGGCGCGCCGTTCTTGACCTTGTCGAGATCGAAATAGCGCGAGTTCTTCACCCGCAACCGCCCGACCTTCAGCTCCGTCACCTTGAGCGCGACCACGCCGCTTTGCACGTTCTGCTGCGGGATGGCGACGCTGACGGTCTGAAAGCCCTTGTCGTGATACGCCTTCTCGAGCGCGGCTCGCGCTTTCTCGACGTCCTCGGCGGTCTTGTTCGGACCGAGGAACGGATAGATCGCTTCCTCGATCTCGATCTGCGGTAAGGTGTCGGCGCCCTGCACCGCGAAATCGTCGATGTCGAAGCGCTGCAGCGGCGCCGCCGGCTTCTGCGCCGGCGCATTCGCCAGTGCTGGCGCATTGGCCTGGGCCGGCGGCTTGGCGGCCGCGGCCGGCGCGGCATCCGCCGCCCGCTTCGCCGCACAGGCCGGGACGATGGTAGCGACGGATCCGGCCACGGTGATCGCCGCGACCGAGGCGCGCAACCCAACCCGGCATCGGCTGCGATGCCCAAAACTCGGATGATCTCTTCGACTACGCACCGACTTCGCTCGCTTCACGCAGGCGCGCGCCATCGCGGCAGAATGGCCGGGATGACGACGCCTTATTCAGAAGACGGCTGAGCGAGCGCTAACATGCAAAAGATTTTGCCGCTTCGCGAAAGAAATTTTCGGTTTGTTAGGGAATCAGGCTCGGCGCCCCGGCGGTTCGGCCCGCCTCAGCTCATCAGCACGACGCCGCCGGGCAGCGACGTGATCCGCGCGCCGAATAATTGCTCGACCTGGGCGACGAAACTGTCGAGCTTGTCGAGCTGGAACGTTCCGTTGACGAGACGGCGCTTGAGTTCCGTGCTGGTGATGATGATCTTGCCGGAGCGGTAACGATTCACTTCGTCGACGGCGCTTGCCAGCGGCCGGTCGCGGAAGATCAGCAGTCCGGTCTGCCATGCCGTGACCTGCGCGGCATCGACCGGACGCGACGCCTGCAATCCCGCGCGCGAATAGCTGACCTGTTCGGCCTTGCGCAGCTGCACGGTCCGGCCGTCCTGTTCGACGCTCACGATCCCGGCGAGGCAGGTGACGGAAACCACCCCGTCGAGACAACGCGCGTTGAAATCGGCCTGCAGCGCGCTGATGCGGCCGTCACGGGCCAGCATCACCAGCGGCGTCGACGACGATTGCCTGGCCGCAACCGACGCTTCGCCGGAGATCAGCTCGATCCGGGTCTCGTTCGGCACCGGCCGCAGGGCAAGGCTGGTCTGGGTGTTCAATTCGATCGAAACATCCGGCGCCACCATGACCTTGCGATGCTCGCCCTTTCCGGTCCGGTAGTCGGCGGAGAACTCCTCGAGCGAGGGCCACATGTCGAGCGGCGGATTGATCATCACGTAGCCGGCGGCAGCGGCGATCGCGCCGCCAAGCACGAGGCGCCGCGTGAGCAGATGCGGCTTTCGCGGCAAGGTCGCAACAGCGGCAGTCGCTCCCTGCTCGCTGGCCAGTTCCTGCGCCGCGATGCTGGCGGTGCGGAGCACACCTACAGCCTTCTTGAACGCCGCCTCATGCGCCGGGCTTTGCGCGCGCCAGTCCTGCAACGCGTCCACGTCGGCCCGAGTCGGCGCGCCGGCCTTCAGCCGGACAACCCAGTCGAGCGCCTCGTCCAGCAACGGATCGGTGTCGGATGTGCGGATCGGCTCGGTCACGATGGATTGCTCATCACTATGCTCGTCAACGCCCAGCCTCTGGTCGCGTCGAACGCATCTTGGAGCTGCTGTATAGACGATTCCTGCGGCATCCGGGGACCGCAATGCCTGGCTGCGCGGGTCGCAAACAGAAACATCCGGCAATCGCGGCCCCGCGCGCAAGGCCGGCCCGGCGGCGATTGGCATCTTGACCTGTTTTCAAACGGCTCAACACTTCGGCGAACCTTTCCCAGGGCACCCCGGCGGTCCTCATGAGATGGTTCTCTATTCGATAGACGACTGAAAAACCGCTATCCCGCAGAACGAAAGTCGAAATATTCTCTGAACTATCACTCCTGATACCAAGTCCCGGGCCGCTGGAAAACGGCCTCTGCAGCAAATTTCGGTCCTGATGCACGTGAGCGGGCGCTCACCATGGCCACGACATTCTCGGTGGCCGCAGACGATGAGCCACGCACGATCACATGCGCGGCCGCGGGCCTCCGAGGCGCCGGATCAACGTATAATCAAGGCAATCGGCACAATGACTTAGCGCGAGCTTCAAATCGCTTTCGACGGTTCGCACGCTGACGCCGAGGCGGGTCGCAACGTCGTGCGGCGATCGTCCTTCGACCGCGATGCTGTGCAGCACATCACGCGGCCGGGCCGGCAACCCGGCCAGCGCGCGCTTGAAGGCGTCGATATCGGAACGCGCCTCGACGATCCTTGCCGGGCTCGGGCCGTCGTCGCAGACCTCGAGCAGCGCATCGATCTCGGCGGCGCTGACGCGCTGATTCTGCGCCTTCTGACGATCCTTGGCGATATTGATGGCGATCCGGAAAATATAGTCCGCCGGGCTGCGGATAGGCACCGAGTCGGTCACCCTCTCCAGCCGCAGAAACGTTTCGTGCAGGGCTTCATAAGCGAAATCGGAAGATCCCAGGCGGCGTGTCAGTTTCTTGACCAGACCGTCATAGTTCTCGACGAGTTGGCCCCGCAGCCGCACTCGATTAACATCAGCCACGTTCAGCGGCCCCCCAGACACCAGCCCGATATCCAGAATTGAATTGTTCTTGAAACTCGCCTCGTCGTAACGATCCCGCACAACATATTTATGACGGCGACAAGACGGCGGCCAGACACCCGGTCATGTGCTGCAAGACGATCACATCGGCGCGCCGGTCGCGTCGCCGCGCATCATCCGAAAGACGTATGCGATGCCGGGAGCCGATCATGCTCGACCACAACCGTGATGGCGACCATCGCAACGGGGAGCACCGCGCCTGCAATCAGGTCGGCTCGAATACCAGCGTGATCTGGATATTCAGTCGGTCGGGCAGTTCGGACGGGATCAACGGCAGCGGCTGCGCGCGCCGGATCGCATCCATCGCGGCGCGGTCGAGGACCGCCTGCCCGGAGCTGGTCTTCACCCAGACGTCCAGCAGCGTGCCATCGCGCCGCATCGAGAAGAAGGTCTCGACCGCGCCGTGCAGCCGACCCGGCCGCGCCGCGTTCGGATAGCGCTGATAGCGGGCGACATGGCGGAGCAGTGCCTGTTGAAATTTCACCGCAGCGCTGTTCGGCGGCGCATCGGCCGGGGATGGCGCAGGACGCAGGCTCGGCATGGTCGGTTCGGTCGGCATCGGCTCGCGCGCCGGGGTCGCCGGCGTGTCGTCCAGCGCCTGATCGGAGTTTTCCGGCGAAACGTCGGTCCGGCTCGCGAGCGCCGCCGTCGGCGGCTGCGACGCCGGCGCCACCGGAATCGGCGCGGGAACGGGGCTCGGCAGCAGCCGCACCTGCACGACCGAGCTCTGCTCGCGGCTCGCCGGACCGGCCGGCGGTTGCAGCCGGATCCAGTAGATTCCGCCGACGAACAACAGCGTCGCGATGGTCGGCACCAGCAACAGCCGCAGCACCTCGCGCGAGGTCCAGGCACTCGGGTCCTCGGGATAGAACAGCGAGGTCATCGGACCTGTGTCGGGCACCTCGTCCCGTGCGCGTGTGTCGCCGGCGTTCATTGCAGCGATGTCACGCGGATCGCGATCCGCACCGGCTGAGGAGCATTTGCCGGCGTCGCCCGGCTGACGGTCAAGCCGCGCAGCGCCGCGGCCACGGCCGCATCGCGGTCCTGATCGCCGGTCGAGCGCAGCAGCTGGGTCCGCAAGATCGTACGGGATGAATCGATCCAGAGATCGAGAGTGAGCCGATAGTTGCCGCCGCGGGTCGCGGCATGCTTCTGCAGCGCCTTCTGGATGTCGGTTTGAAGGCTCTCGCTGTAGTCATGCAATGCGCTGGTATCGTCAGCGTCGGTGGTCGCCCGCACCTGCAGCGTCCCCAGCGACAGGTCCGCGGTCGCGAGCGGGCTCGGCGGCGGACGGTCGGACGTTGCGGTGCGCAAGGCGAGCGTGATGGCATCCCGTCGGATGTACTGGACCTTCAGATCGGTCCCGGTCAGCAGCACGCTCAGCGCGTCCTCGGGCAGCAGCTTGCCGTCGACCGGCATCGACCTGCGGCCGCTGGCCGACCCGCTCTCATAGAGCACCTGAATGCCGGCCTGCTCGCCATAGGCCTGCAACGCGCTGGCGAGCGGTTGCGCGGGGATGTGGAATTCGACCGGCGCGGATGCCGCAATGACCTCGCGCTGCTGCGCAGCGGCGGCGCAGATGCTGGCGATCAACAGGACCGCGCCAATCCCGAGCAGGCGTCGCGGTCTCGCGGCGGCTGCGGCATCATCACGCCTGGTCGCTGTGCCAGCACCATATAACTCAATTGCTGTCATAGCTTAGCTTTGGCCCATAAGTGACCGCGGATGAATTCGGCCAGCATGTGCGTGGATCAGCCTTTCGGCCGATGGACCAGCGTTGTTTATATCCGAAATGTGACGGCTGTCTAACCGCAGGCCAATAGGCCGGCGACACGAACCGATGGCTCGGGTCCGTTCATGGCAAAAGGCCACGCCGCTCCGATCGGAGCCGACGTGATGCCGGGCCGGCCAACGAAGCTCCGTGCATCCGGCCATCAGTGATGCGCCGCGCGCCGCAGGCAGCCGCGCCGACTGTGCCGGATGTCACTTATAAGACCGTTCGAGACCGCCTAACGCGAAGCGATTCACCGAGAAAATTTCTGCGCAGACAAGCGGTCACGGGCGCTTGAGAGCGTCCAGCCGGAACGCGACCGCTGGCCTCCATCAGGAATCGGCGTTGTTCGAGAGGCGCTTTGCGCCATACCGGAGCACGATCGCGCGCCCGAACAGGATCATCGGACGCTCCACGGTCCGATAGACCAGCCAGGACACCATCAGCGTGAGGACCATGCAGATCAGCATGGTGGCGACGTCACCGAACCGCCCGGACAAGGGCAGGACGCTGTAAACGGCGACATTCACGCTCCAGTGCAGCAGGTACATCGAGTAGCTGATCAGGCCGACCCGCGCGAGCAGCAGCGACCGCGGCCGATCGCACCTGACGGCAGCAAGGAAGACGGCGAAAGCGAGCAGATAGGCGACGAGGACGGGTTGCAGTCCCTCCATGATGAAGTTGTCGCCGCGGTCCAGCGAGAACGTCGCAACGGACGGCACCGCAATGAATTGCGCGACGACAAGGGCCAGCACGGCAAAGCGCGCGCCCGGCGCCCGCTCGACCAGCCACAGCCTCAGCAACAGGCCAAGGAACAGGAACGACAGATGCATGCCGAGATACTGGACCGGCAGATTGGCGATGCCGTGCATGCGCAACTGCACGGGCAACGCCGTTGCAGCGACAAGCCCGAGGCTCAGCAGCGACAGCACGCCGACACTTCGCAGCCTGCCGGCGGAGAACAACAGCGCGACCAGGATGTAGAACACCAGCTCGATGAACAGCGTCCAGTAGATCGGCGACAGCCAGGCCTGGCCGAACAGTGCCGGTGCCATAGTCATGTTGGCGAGCACCGTTGCCGTCCGCGGCGGCGCGCCGGCGAGCCAGGCCGTGGTCGCGAGCACCGCGAGCGCAAGCCATAATGCGGGATAGAGCCGGAACGTCCGCGTGACGGCGAATTGCAGCAGCGGCCGTTCGCCGCCGATGCTGAACGGCACGACGAAGCCGCTGATCAGAAAGAACAGCGCCACGCCGAAGCGGCCGAGGCTTATGTTATGGACGAGCGCGTCGGCCACCGCGTTGAGCGGGCCGGCCGCCGGTGGCGTCTGCCGCAGCAGATCGCCGAACAGGTGTTCGATCATGACACCGAGCGCGGCGATGGCCCGCAATCCGTCGATATTGGCGTAGCGCTGGGATGTCATGACGGCGCTCACGCGGGTACGAGACCGAGCGCGCGCCGCGTCGTCGCGTCGAAACCGGGCCCGGTCTCGTTTTCAGCCAGCGCGAACCCGCCTGTCGCCACATAGGTCCAGCACGACCAGGCGAAGCCGTAGGCCTCGGCGAGTTGGCGCATGTCGCGCAACCAGCTCTCGCGCGCGGTCGCGCCCTCGGCCGTGGTCTGATACGGCGTCATGTGGACCCCGAACTCGCCGAGCAGGATCGCGCGCGCCGGCAGACGCTGTGCCATCCGCCAGGCTCTCACCTGCTGGAAGGTCTTTTCAAGCGTCGACCGGTTGAATCCGGAGCTGACATAGCTCGCCAGCGTCTGCCTGGCCTGCTGCGCCTGCTGCAGTTCGGCGCCGGCAAGGCCGAGCGCCGCGATGCGCTGATCGGTTGCCCGGTACATCGCGTCGGGCGATGCGGGCGCGGGATAGGCGATCGCATCGAGCGCGTAGGCCGGACTGCCTGATACGCCCTGATGGGTGAACTGCCACGGCGAATAGTCGTGATACGTGTAGATCAGCCGGGAATCATTCGCGAACGGACGCATGTCGATCTGCAGCAGCGCGCCGGGAGCGTTCATCGAGCCACCGCCCAGCACGAGCGGCAGCGTCTCCGAACCGCTGCGCGCGGCCCGGTAGGCGGCTTCGAGCATCGGTTGCCATGCGGCCGCTGATATCTCCGGCTCGTTCATCAGCTCGAGCGCGAGCCGCGGCGAGCCGGCCGCATTCTCCGCCGCAAGCTGCGCCAGGCGGCCGGCGAAACGCTTCAGCAATCCGAGCACGGCCTGGAACTTCGGCGTACTTACGCCGGCGGTCAATTCTCGGGGCTGGTAGGCGGAGTTCATCATGCTGGGATGCAGATCGACGATCACGCCGAGATCGGCATCGAGCAGATCGCGGACCGTGTTGATGACACGATCGTCCAACTGGTCGCGCTGGGTACCCGCGAAGGCGAGAAAAGGACCAACGTCGACGGCAAGACGCACGAAGTCGAATCCTGCGGCCCGGATCGCCTGCCGCTCCTCCGCGATGAACTGAAACCGCGGCGCCGAAAACGGCGGCACGGCATAGGAGCCGTCCGCGTTGACATCCGCCCAGCCGAACGCATGGGCGACGCCGATCCCGCGGCGAAAGCCGGGCATCTGGCCGGCAGACTGAGCCGAGGCGCCCTGCGTCCCGAACGGAGCGAGCATTGCGATGCCGGCGATGCTGCCGAGAACCGAACGGCGCGTGGTCATGGCGGCCTCTCCTGCCGCTCGAATGTCCGGACGTGGACGATGCCGTGATCGCATTCAACCGGCCCTTCCGGGATGACGCGCCGTCAGCGCGCCATCGAGCACGATCATGTCCTGTTGCCCCGCAAAGGGCGTAGCAAGCCCGCGCAGCGAGACGTCGCGAAGGCTGGGATCGATGGTGCGCGACGGCACGAAGCGGACGTCGCTCCAGCCCTCGGCGCTGAAGGCGCGCACGTAGTCGGCCGGACGTAACCGGTTCGGCTGTCCGGGAAACCGGAACAGGCGGTAGAGCGGCTCGGGATAACGATAGATGTTGTTGGGGTCGTTTTCGCGGATCCAGCGCGAGTGCGTCTGCAGATCGATGATGTGCACGCTGGCACAGCCGGGCCGCGCCACTTGCGTCAGGGCCGCGACGGCATCCGGTACGCTGTCGTAATGCTCGAACGCCGCGCAGCTCACGATCAGATCGAAGGTCCGTCCCTCGGCGAGGCGCGGGATGTCGAAGTCGCGTCCGACGGCGTAGCCGAACTCGCGGGCGCCGGAGTTCGCGGCGATGGCGCGGGCGCGCGTGCGGTCCGTCTCGCTGCCCTCGGCGAAGCGATCGAGCAGCCGCTGGTAGAACGCCGGATCCTCCTTCCCTGCGAGATCGAACACGTCGATGGCATGATAGGACCGCGCGCCCATGGCAAGGAACAGCACGCCGTTGCCGCGCGACGCGCCGGGACTGAGCTCCAGCACGTCGCGCCCGCGCAGATCGAATTCCGCCGGCATGAAGCGGCGGAGCGAGGCGAAGACGTCGAGCAGATAGGTGATCTGTCCCTCGACATCGGATTTGGCCACGGTGTTCGGCGTGGCATAGCCGCGCAGCCTGTCCTTGCTCCAGGCAAGGCCAAGGAAACCGAGGCCCAGGAGCTTCATTTCGAGGGTTCGCAAAGCGGGCGTCATCAGTGACCTCCGATCTCGAGATGTTTCTTGAGGCCGGTGCCGCCGCGATGCGCGCCGCCCGCCTTCCAGGCAACCAGCGCGCTCTCATAGACCTCGATGGTGCGGTCCACGATCGGGCTCCAGCCAAAGGACGCCATGACCCGTGCCGCCCGCGCCTCCCTGTCCGCCGCACTGTCGGGCGTAGCCAGCTTCATCCGCATCGCCGCCGCGAGCGCCGCCACGTCGCCCAGCGGGTAATAGCTGTCAGCCCCGAGATCGAGCGCAAGATTGGCGTCGATGTCGCTTGCCAGGCACCGCGTCCCGTGGCTGAGCGCCTCGAGCAGCACCATCGGCATTCCCTCATGGCTCGACGGCAGCACGAACAGGCCGGCATGCTGATAGAGCTGGGCCAGCGCCTCGCCGGTCTGGAAGCCGGTCATCACCACGCCGGGCGTCGCCGCCGCGGCCGCTTCGACCGCGTGCAGATAGCCGCCCTTGTGATCGGCCGTGCCGACGATGATCAGCTTGACGTCGGGATCGTTGAGGCGGGCGAAGGCGCTGATCAGATCGAGTTGCCGCTTCTCCTCGACGATCCGGCCGACGCACAGGACATAGCGGCGCGGGGCCACGTCGATGTAATCGAGATATGAGGTGCCGAACTTCGGCAGGTCAGTTTCCACGCCGTTCGGGATGAAGCTCGCCGCAACACCGAACCTCAGGCGAACCGAATCGACAATGCCTTTCGACACGCCGATGCGCGCGTGCGCGAAACTCATTCCCATCCGTTCGCCGGCGCGCAGCACCGACTTGGCGAGATCTCCCCATTTCTGGCGGTCGTAGTCGAAGCCGTGATGGGTCACGACGACGCGAAGGCCGAGCAGACGGGCCAGCGGCGTCAGGAGCGCCGGCCCGATCGCGTGGATATGGACGAGATCCGGCTTGCGGCGGGCTGCAACGAGCAGGCCCAGGGCGGTATGCAGCAGCGCCTCGAAGCTTTTCGAGCGCGGTGTCCAGACCGGCGTCACGGTGACGCCTTTCCAGACATAGGGCTCTGGCGACGGAAGATACGGCTTGCGTCCGAGCACCTCGACCTGCCAGTCGCGCGCGGCGATCCTGACCGCGAGGGCTGCGACATGGGTTTCGACGCCGCCCTGAACCTCCGGAATGCCGCGCAGGCCGAGGAAGATCACCTTCCTCCGGGAGCGGCCTGCCGCGGCTGGTGTCAGGGTGTACATTAGTGCAGCACCGTCTCGTACACGGCCGTGGTGCGCTCGCGATATTTCTCCGGCGAGAATTCGCGCAGCACCCAATCGCGGCCGGCGGCGCCAAGCCTGTTGCGCGCGGTCCGGGACAGCCGCGCCATGCCGCTCAGGGCTTCGGCCAGCATAGCGACGTTGCCCGGCGCCACCAGCGCGCCGGTCTTGTTGGGGACGACGAGCTCGGGAATGCCTCCGATCCGCGTGCCGATCACCGGGCGTCCGAGCGCGTAGGCCTCGAGCACGCTGATCGGCGCGTTCTCGTACCATTCGGAGGGCAGCACCAGCGCGCGCGATTCGCCGATCACCCGCTTCAGCTCCGGCTTGTCGAGATGGCCGGTGAAAGTGACGTCGGCGCCGAGCTCGAAGGCGAGATGGCGCAGCGCGGGCTCCTCCGGCCCGGTGCCGGCCAGCACCAGCCGCTGGCGCGATAGCGCGGCGGCACGCAACAGCGTGCCCAGCCCTTTCTCGGGCGCGAGCCGTCCCGCATAGACGAAATAGTCGCCCTCATGGCACCAGGGCGTGAACTGGTCGGCGTCGATGAAGTTCGGGATGTAGGCAATCCGGCTCGCATCCCAGCCCCATTCCACCAGCTTGTCGCGGTAGAAACGGCTTGGCGTCACGAGACAGTCGAGCGTGTCGCGATAGAGACCCAGCGTCCGGTGCACCAGGGTCTCGAGGAAGACCAGCCCGCTGACCATGGCCGAGTCCTTGACGCAGCGGTGCAGCAAGACGTTGTGGATGCGTCCACCGAAGCAGCGCTCGCAGACGCGGCCGCGATTCAGCATCTTGTAGGCGGGACAGGCGAGCTTCAGATCGTGGGCCGTCATCACGACCGGCACGCCTTCGCCCTTGAGGACATCGAAGATCGACGGCGAGATGTGATGATAGACGTTGTGGGCGTGCGCCACCGACGGCGGGACGCGGCCGATCAGGGCGCGGATCTTGCGGCGCGCTTCCAGCGAGAAGATGATCTTGGCGGCCTGCCGCGCCTTGGTGATCGGCCCGCCCGCCCGGCCGTACTCGATCTCCGAGACGAAGTATTCGGACCACGGACTGGGCAGATTGTCAGGATGCTCCATCGCGAAGGGCACGACGTCCCAGCCGGCCGCCGCGAACAGATCGATCTGGTCGAGGAACACGCTCTCGGCGCCGCCGCGCCGGTAGAAGTAATTGTTGATGGCCAGCAGCCGCCGTGAACCGGTCATTGTGTGCGCTCCCGGAATCCCATGCGGTCGAGTGCCGCATCGATGGTCAGCACGCAGCAGCCGCGTTCGACCGCATGTCCGACCAGCCGCGCGAAAGCGGCTGGCGTGCAGCCATAGGGCGTCGGCGTCGGCGAGATATCGTGCGTGAAGAAGATCAGCCAGCCCGGATCGGCGACCAGCGCGTCGATCCAGCGGGTCAATCCGCGGACATGCGCTTCGGACTGCCTGATCTCGACCGCTCGCAGGAAGGTCGGGTCGGTCGGACCGCGATTGATCGCCTCGCCGCCAGCGCGGCAGCTCCGGTACGCATGGGCCAGCATCGGCCGCTTGCCGAGGCAGCCGCTGTTGTAGGGATAGGCGAAGTTGCGCCGGCTCCGCCGCGGATCGATCGCGTCGAGATAGCGCGCATTGCAGGCAAGGTCCGCGGCAAGGAACGAGCGATCGACATGCCGCAAGTCCTGGTGGCCGTAAGTGTGGCAGCCGATCTCGTGGCCGCGCGCGACAAGCTCGCGGCAGCCGGCCGCATCGATCAGGGTGCGATCGGCCTCGATGCGCCCCTCCAGGCCGCCCGCGATATAGAACGTGCCGCGGACGCTGTGCGCCTCGAGGATCGTGGCGCCGGAGCGAAGTGCAGTGTCGGGCACGTCGTCGAACGTGAAGGAAACGATCGGCTTGCGGGTCGGAACATCGATGAGCTGCCACGGCGTGGCACGGATCAGCCGGTTGGTCAGCCGGCCGGCGAGCCGGTCGATCGGCGCCGGCAAGCGGGCGTTGCGCGCGATCGGTTGCGGAGCGGCGGCCGGGCTATGCATGGGCCGGCTCCGCTGCGGGCGCTGCGGCCTCAACTTCGCGGATCTCGTGCGCGCTCGCCTGCAGGCGAAGGCCGAAGATCGCGACCACCAGCATGAACCAGACGAGACTGCCGGACTGGAAATAGAGACTCTCGACACAGGCGGAGAACACGCCGTAGAGCCAGATCCGGGTGAACAGCCTGGTCAGCGCGGGATCGTTGTCGCGCGCCGCAGCCCGGCTCACGTCGCGCAGCGGCAGCCAGACCAGCAGCGCCAGCGTCAGGATCAGTCCCGGAATCCCGGTCGTGATCGCCGCATCGAGATAGGCATTGTGGGCGTTGAACGCGCCGACCGCCCAGCTGGTGCCGCCGCCG
>NZ_JAGKJJ010000023.1:42500-182372 GCF_020329505.1 Bradyrhizobium semiaridum | reverse complement strand
CAGCCCGCGCGTCGCCGACCTCGTGGCCGAATGCACCGACGACATGAGCTTGCCGAAGCCGGCGCGCCGGCAGAAGCAGATCGAGGACGCCCCGCACAAATCCCCGGACGCGAAGCTGATCAAGATCGCCGACAAGATCAGCAATACGCTGGCCCGCATCGTGCCGCAGCCGAGCGAGGACGAGCGCGACGATCTCGCGGACTATGTCGCGTGGGCCGAGAAGGTCGTCGCCGGTTGTCGCGGCGGCAATGCGGAGCTCGAGCGCAAGTTCAACGAGGCCGCCAGGCTTGCAAGGAGCACGCTGTGAGCCCTGGTCATCTGCAGTCGTGGGGGTGGTGATATGTCCGTGAAGATCAAACGTTCCGTCTATGCCGACATGTTCGGCCCGACCACCGGCGACAGGGTGCGGCTTGCCGATACCGATCTCATCATCGAGGTCGAGAAGGATTTCACCACCTATGGGGAGGAGGTGAAGTTTGGCGGCGGCAAGGTGATCCGCGATGGCATGGGGCAGTCGCAGGTGACGAACGCGCAAGGCGCGGCCGACACCGTCATCACCAACGCGCTGATCGTCGACCATTGGGGCATCGTCAAGGCCGACGTCGCGATCAAGGAGGGCATGATCGCGGCGATCGGTAAGGCCGGCAATCCGGACATCCAGCCCGGCGTCAGCATCATCATCGGCCCCGGCACGGACGTGATCGCGGGCGAGGGCAAGATCCTCACCGCCGGCGGTTTCGATAGCCACATCCATTTCATCTGCCCGCAGCAGATCGAGCACGCGCTGATGAGTGGCGTCACCTCGATGCTGGGCGGCGGCACCGGTCCCTCGCACGGCACCTTCGCCACCACTTGCACGCCCGGCCCGTGGCACATGGGGCGGATGATCCAGTCGTTCGACGCCTTCCCGGTCAATCTCGGCATCTCCGGCAAGGGCAACGCCTCGCGGCCGGCGGCGCTGGTCGAGATGATCAAGGGCGGCGCCTGCGCGCTGAAGCTGCACGAGGACTGGGGCACCACGCCGTCGGCGATCGACACCTGTCTCTCGGTCGCCGACGATTACGACGTCCAGGTGATGCTGCACTCCGACACGCTGAACGAATCCGGCTTCGTCGAGGATACCGTGAAGGCGTTCAAGGGCCGCACCATCCATGCCTTCCACACCGAAGGCGCCGGCGGCGGCCACGCGCCTGACATCATCAAGATCGCCGGGCTGAAGAACGTGCTGCCGTCCTCGACCAACCCGACCCGCCCGTTCACCCGCAACACCATCGACGAGCATCTGGACATGCTGATGGTGTGCCATCACCTCGATCCGTCGATCGCCGAGGACCTCGCCTTCGCCGAGAGCCGGATCCGCAAGGAGACCATCGCGGCCGAGGATATCCTGCACGATCTCGGCGCGCTCTCGATGATGTCGTCGGATTCCCAGGCGATGGGCCGGCTCGGCGAAGTCATCATCCGCACCTGGCAGACCGCCGACAAGATGAAGAAGCAGCGTGGCGCGCTGCCGCAGGACAAGGGCAACGACAACGACAATTTCCGCGTCAGGCGCTATATCGCCAAATACACCATCAACCCGGCGATCGCCCATGGCGTGTCGAAGCTGATCGGGTCGGTCGAGAAGGGCAAGCTCGCCGACCTCGTGCTGTGGTCGCCGGCGTTCTTCGGCGTCAAGCCGGACTGCATCATCAAGGGCGGCTCGATTGTCGCGGCGCCGATGGGCGATCCCAACGCCTCGATCCCGACGCCGCAGCCGGTGCACTACCAGCCGATGTTCGCCGCCTTCGGCAAGGCGCGGACGGCGTCCTCGGTGGTGTTCACCTCGAAAGCCGCGGTCACCGGCGGCCTCGCCCGCAAGCTCGGCATTTCCAAGAAGCTCTACGCGGTGCAGAACACCCGCGGAAAAATCTCCAAGAAGAGCATGATCCACAATGACGCAACGCCCGATATCGAGGTCGATCCCGAGACCTATGAGGTCCGCGCAGACGGTGAGCTCCTGACCTGCGCGCCGGCCGAGGTGCTGCCCATGGCACAGCGTTACTTTATGTTCTAAAACCCTTTCCGGTACTCAACCAGAAGAGAAAACCGGGAGGAATTTCCGTGATTTACGTCGTCGCCACGCTGACCATCAAGCCCGAGACCCGCGCCGAATTCATCGCCGCGGCGACGGCCTGCATCAAGGAGACCCGCAAGGAGCCCGGCAACATCGCCTACGATCTGCATGAGAGCGTCACCGACCACAGCAAGATGGTGTTCGTCGAGCAGTGGGAGAATGCCGAGGCGCTGGTGCCGCACCGCACCGCAGAGCACATGAAGACGTTCGGCCGCGTCGCGGTGAAGTGCATGGCGGCGCCGCCGCGGATCGAGGTGATCACGCCCGAGAAGGTCGACGTCCGCTAGATAAGAAGAACAACGGGAGCCAATCATGATCTACGTCATCGCCACCACGCCGATGAAGCCGGAAAACAAGGACGACTTCATCAAGGGCCACAAGGCCTGCACGGTCGAGACCCGCAAGGAAAAGGGCTGCATCTCCTATGACGGCAATGTCAGCGTCAACGACCCCAACCTCTACGTCGTGGTCGAACGCTGGGAGACCCGCGAGGATCTCAACGCGCACGCCCGGGCGCCGCACATGAAGGTCTGGCGGGAATATTCCGCGCAGATGAAGACGGGGCCGACCGTGATCGAGATCATCAGCGACGCCAAGGTCGAGAAGATTTGAGCTGGTCATGTGTCAAACCGCGCCACGAACTCCACTTCACCTCGCCCCGCTTGCGGGGAGAGGTCGTAACGCATCGTCGGATGTGTTACGGGTGAGGGGAGTCTCCGCGAGTCTGTCTGTCAACGTGTATGCGGAGGCAGCCCCTCACCCCAACCCTCTCGCCGCAAGGGCAGGGCGAGGGAGCGCAGCTCGTTCGCGGATGTTGCCCAACGCACCTCCATCAACGCGTGGATTAGAGTGAAGACAACGATGATCCGCGCGACCAAGGTTCTGGGACAGCATCGCTGGAAGGAAGCGGCGGCCGATACCGTCGTGCTCGATTTCGACGATCGGCACCGGCGGCGGATGGCGATGACGGGGACGCGCGGGCTCGAATTCCTGCTCGATCTGGAGCATGCAACAGCCCTGCGCGGCGGCGATGCGCTGGTGCTGGAGGACGGCCGCCTGATCGAGGTGGTCGCAGCTCCCGAGCCGCTGATCGAGATCCGCGGCAGCGATCCGCATCACCTGATCCGGGTCGCCTGGCATCTCGGCAACCGCCATCTGCCGACGCAGATCATGCCGAAGGGCCTCCGCATCCGCCGGGATCACGTCATCGAGGCGATGGTGAAGGGGCTGGGCGCGCGCGTCATCGAGATCGAGGCGCCGTTCGATCCCGAAGGTGGTGCCTATGCCGGGCCTGCGCACGCCGAGGGGCATGCGCACGGCCATACCGGGCATGATCATGCCCGCAGCCATGCGCATGATCACGGCCACCATCACCACGACGAGCATTGCAGCCATGAGCATCACCACGGTGATGGCCATCATCACCACGACCACTCCCATGCTCATGACCGCAAATGAGCGCGATCCCGCTGCGGCGCGCGGCGGGATGGCGGAGGGCGAGGCGGCGGCGCTGTACCGGCTGATGACGTGGCTGTCGCCGTCCTTTCCGGTCGGTGCGTTCGCCTATTCCAGCGGCATCGAATGGGCGGTGGAGGCCGGCGACATCACCGATGCCGCATCGCTGCGCGACTGGCTCGCGGCGCTGCTCACCGACGGCAGCGGGTTCTGCGACGGCGTGCTGCTCGCGCAGGCGCATGGTGCGGCATCTGCTAGCGACCATGCCGCGCTGAAGGGGATCGCCGAGCTCGCCGCCGCCTTCGTGCCATCGCGCGAGCGCCAGCTCGAGACCACGACGCAGGGCCGGGCCTTCATCGAGATCGCGCGCGCCGCCTGGGACTCGCCTGGTCTCGACGCCGGCATCGCCGCCTGCGACGGTCCGATCGTCTATCCGGTCGCGGTCGGCCTCGTCAGCGCCGCGCACGGCATTCCGCTGGCGCCGGCGCTGCACGCCTTCCTACATGCATTGGTCTCGAACTGGATTTCCGCGGGCAGCCGGCTGATCCCACTCGGGCAGACCGACAGCCAGCGCGTGCTCGCCGCGCTCGAGCCCGATGTCGCCGCAACCGCCGCGCGCGCCGCTACGGCTTCGCTCGATGATCTCGGCAGCGCGACCTTCCGCGCCGATCTCGCCAGCCTGCGGCACGAGACGCAATATACGAGGCTGTTCAGGTCATGATGGTGACGCTCCCTCAACTGTCGTCCTGGCGAAGGCCAGGACCCATAACCACCGGCGCTCGTGGTTATGCAAGGCTGTGGCCGCAGCGCGTCGCCGCAACAAAGCACGGTGGTAATGGGTCCTGGCTTTCGCCAGGACGACGATGGATGGATTGACATGCCCACTTCTCACGGCCCGCTCCGCGTCGGCGTCGGTGGTCCGGTCGGCTCCGGCAAGACCGCGCTGATGGATCTGCTCTGCAAGACGATGCGCGAGCGCTACGACATCGCCGCGATCACCAACGACATCTACACCAAATGGGACGCCGAATTCCTGGTGCGCTCGGGGTCGCTGACGCCGGATCGCATCGCGGGTGTCGAGACCGGCGGCTGCCCGCACACCGCGATCCGCGAGGACGCCTCGATGAATCTCGCCGCGGTCGCCGACATGCGGGCCAAGTTCCCGAACCTCGATCTGGTGCTGATCGAATCCGGCGGCGACAATCTCGCCGCGACCTTCTCACCCGAACTGGCCGACCTGACCATCTACGTGATCGACGTCGCCGCCGGCGACAAGATCCCGTCGAAGGGCGGCCCGGGGATCACGCGATCTGATCTTCTCGTGATCAACAAGATCGACCTCGCGCCGCATGTCGGGGCATCCCTGGAGAAGATGGAGACCGATGCCCGCCGGATGCGCGGCGAGCGGCCCTTCGTGATGACCAACCTGAAGAAGAGCGACGGGCTCGACCGCATCGTCAGCTTCATCGAGACCAAGGGCGGCCTTCGGCCGCAAGCGGGCAACGCGGGTGCGAAGGCGGGCTAGGCGTTAATCATTGTGGCGGGCTCGCACTTCCAGGATGTTGGTTTGCTCAACTTGCTCGGTGTCATCGCCCGGTCCATGTGCGCAACTGCGCACAGGCCGGGCGATGAAAGCGGTGGGCGGGACCAAGCTTCACATCCTCTCAGGATGACGGGTGGATTGGCTCGCCGCAAAAAAGCTGCGCATTCGCCGGAACAATTGCCAACTTCGCTGAGTTAGCAACCTCTGGCGCCGCCGAAGATCAGTGGGTGGTGCCGGCGTTAATGCTGCCGACCGGCTTCTGTTGCGTACCAATGATCGCTATTCCATATTCCGCTGCGGTTGGTGTTGTCAGTGTGTTGACGTGTCGCCGCCACCGCAGGCCACTGATGTCTTCCATCTCGTTTCGCCACCCCATGATTGCCGAGTAAGCGAGTGGTTCGGCTGGGCTTCATCGTTGCCTTGATTGCGCTGATCGGAGTTCTGCTCTCCGGTCTTGCGGCCTATCGGGTGCACGATCAGGAGTTGGCGCTGGACGGGATCGCACTGGCGCGGGCGATCGACGTTCACGCCAGCCTGGTGCAGGATCGCCTGACCGAGCGTGAGCTGCTGGCCCGGGTCGCCTCCGGCCTGTTCCGGGCGCCGTCGATGGTCAAGGCCAACATGCTGCAGCCGTTGCGCTCGGCGATCTACGCCTTCAAGACCGACTTCGTCGTCGCCACCTGGATCGCGCGGCTGAGGCCCAACGAACTGACCGCCGCGGAGGCGGAGTTGAAGGCCGCCGGCTTCACCAATCCCACGATCCGCGACTTCGACGACCAGCCGCTCGACATCAAGTCGCTCGACAAGCCGATCAACGTGCTGATGGACGTCGAGCCGCGCAACCCGGAGACGCTGAGCATCCCCGGTCGCGCCTTCGACCGCCACTCGGTGGTCGGCCCGATGCTGGCGAAGGCGATGGCGGAGGCGAAGCCGGTGGCCTCCGATCCGATTCCGCTGCTGCGGCAGAACGGGCCGATCGGCGTCGCGCTCGCCGCGCCGGTGTTCCAGGAGGGGGCATCGGAGCCGGCCGGCTTCGTCACCTTTTCCTACGAGCTGTCGTCGCTGATGCTGACCAACGACGATACCTCGCTGTTCGCGGTGGCGCTGAAGGACCCGCGCGATTCCAATGACGAGTTCACCGCCAACGAGCAGGGCGTCGTCACCTCGCGCGCGGTGCGCCAGGACGGCCCGCTGCCGTCGATGGTCCGCACCGTGACGTTCGGCGGCCGCGACTGGTCGCTCGATTATTACGCCAAGAGCAACGCCACCGTGCGCGCGCAGCAGACCGCGACCATCGTCGCGGCGATCGGCCTTGCGCTCACCGGCATCGTTTGCGGCCTGTTCGGCTATGTCGCCTACAACAATCTGCGGCTCAGCCGCGAGATCGAGGTCCGGATCGGCTTCGAGCGCCGCCTCACCGCCGTGATCGACGAGCTCAACCATCGCGTGAAGAACATCCTGGCGGTGATCCAGTCGATCGTGACGCGCACGCTGCGCCACGGCGCCGACATCGACGTCGCGCGCGAGCTGCTGATCGGCCGCATCCACGCGATGTCAAACGTCGTGACGCTGCTGTCCGAGAGCCAGTGGCAGGGCGTCAAGCTGAAGGGCCTGTTCGAATCGCGCGCGATCCCGCATGCCGACCGTATCGCGGTGAACGGCCCCGACATCACCGTCAGCGCCCGCGCCGCGCAGTCGCTGTCGCTGCTGTTCTTCGAGCTCGCCTCGCATTCCGACGAGGGCCTGTCGCTGGTCGGCAAGCATCCGCACATCGTCGCCAATTGGGAGGTGAACGGCGATGCGGCGGACGCGGTGTTCCATTTCCGCTGGGAGGAGTTCAACACCAGCGAGGCGACGCGGCGCGCCGACAGCGATTTCGGCCTGATCCTGCTCGACCGCGTCGCGCCGGAAGCGCTCGGCGGCACCGCCAAGCGCTTCTTCACCGACGTCTCCTACGTCTACGAGCTGACCGCGCCGATGGATACCGTGGTCGACATGACCGAACGCGATCGCACCGAGCAGTTCTCCGCGCCAGTGCGACCGGTGAAGAAGTAGGGCTGACCTCGTGGAGGGTGGCGCTGGCGCAGACACCATCTGGAGCGTCACGTAAGGAAGCCACCGGCGGCTGGGTTCCCTCTCCCCTTGCGGAAGAGGGTAGGGAGGGTGTCGCACGGGGACTCTCCCCGAGTGCAATTGACGCGCTCGAATTACAGCGTCAGCGGACTTTCAACCATCTCGCCCCGGGCCACCCCTCTCCCCGGCCATCTCCCGCAAGCGGAGAGGGAGCCCGGGCAGCGTGGTCGCGTTACTCGGGCGCAATGTGCCGACAGCTTAGGCAATTGAGAATTCGGGTTCCCTCCGTAATCCCCGCAACCGATTGTTAAAACTTCGTTGAGCATGCTTCGGCATATACCGAGCAGGATACCGTCTGAGGAACCCAATGAGGCTTTGGGTCAGCCTGACCTTGCTCGCGGCATTTTTGCCGGTGGGGTTGTCGTTTGCGCTGAATACGGCAAAGGCGCCCGACGACGCCGCGACGGTGCGTGCCAGCTATCGCCGGCCGGCGGCGGTTCCGTTCCCGAAGAGCAATCCGCATTCCGAGGCGAAATCGGTGCTTGGCGCGATGCTGTTCTTCGATCCACTGCTGTCGCGGTCGAAGACCCTGTCCTGCTCGTCCTGTCACAACCCGTCGCTGTCCTGGGCCGACGGGCTGCCGCGCGCCATCGGCGAGGATCCGAACGGCCTGCCGATCCGCGCCCCGACCCTGATCGATGTCGCCTTCTTCGAACCGCTGGGGTGGGACGGCAAATTCAGTGATCTTGAATCGGTCGCGTTCGGTCCGATCCTGTCTCCGGCGAACATGAACATGACGGAGCCGGAATTGATCGCGCGGCTTGCGGCGATCCCGGGCTATGTCGACGCATTCAGCAAGGCGTTCGGCGACGGCGCGATCACGCGGCCGCGGATCGAGGCGTCACTGGCGACCTTCGAGCGTTCCATCGTGGCGGCCGAATCGCCGTTCGACCGCTGGATCAATGGCGACGAAAGCGCCATCAGCGCCTCGGCGCAGCACGGCTTCCAGCTCTTCAACGGCAAGGCGCGCTGCGCGGCCTGCCACAGCGGTCCATCCTTCTCGGACGGATCGTTCCAGGATATCGGCACCGCTAGGGGCAACGATGTCGGGCGCGGCCGCTTCTTCCCGAAGTCGACCAAGCTGCGCTACGCGTTCAAGACGCCGACGCTGCGCGACGTCGCGCGCCGCGCGCCCTACATGCACGACGGATCGGTCGCAACGCTTGAAGAGGTGATCGAGCTTTACAACAAGGGCGGCATCGACCGGCCGAGCCGTTCGCCGGACATCAAGCCGTTGGCGCTGACGGCTGCCGAGAAGCACGACCTGATCGCCTTCCTGCAGACGCTGACCGCAACTCCGCCGCCGTTCGCTGTGCCGGCATTGCCGCGGTAACACGGCCTGACCCTATGCGCGATGAGATTGGGTCGCACCGTCATCGCGCCTTTGAGCATGATCTTTTCGGAAAACCGCTTCACAGTCTTCCGGATCATGCTCAGCACAGATGCGGCACGGCGGATCCCAACAGGCCGAGGCCCACGATCAGTAAGGCGCCTGCCCAGGTCTCCAGCGCCTCGGTGCGCGCCGGAAACCGCTGCGCCCCGAAGGCCAGTGCCGAGCCCAGCCCGACGCTCACGACGCTCAACGCTCCCAACATGCACCGGCTCCCGATCCATCGTTCGTCCGGGGCAACCACTACTATGGGTGGAATTGAGCCTCCGTGCCTGAATTAGCTAAAATCTGAAGCATCCGGCAAGAAACGGCGCGAAAAGCGGGCCGTGGCTCCGGCCCGCGCCATTAACCACGAAACAACCAACGGGTGTTGCACCGCCACAACCCTTAAAATTTGATATAAGATGAACGGGTCGTTAAAGGCGTGGGCATTGGTGTGATGTTTAGTGGATGGGGGCGAGATGCCGCTTCGGCTCTCCGTGGACGCTCCGTCTTCGCCAAATGTATCCTGGGAATCTTCTTTTGCATTGTGGCGGCACGGGATGCCGAAGCGCATGTCAAATGGTTCTGTGCCTACGATGTCGCCGGGCAGCCCCGGGGCCTTGAGAATGTCCTCTGTCTCGATTTCGAGCTGCTGCTCGCCGTCGCCGTCTGCTGGCTGTTCGCGGGCTGCCTGATCGAGCCGACGGCGGTGGGCGCGGCGACGATCCGCGCGCTGGACCGCATCACCGAGCCGTTGCAGCGGCGCACCGAAGAGATGATGCGCGCCGTCACGGCGTTCTTCTTCATCTCGATCTGGGCCCTGGGCGGTATCCTGCTCACTCCCGAACTGAAGACGACATCGCCGCTAGTCGGCGTGCTGCAACTCGGCGTCGCCGCCGGCATGCTGTCGCGGCGGACCATGCCGCTGTCGGCCGGCGGGATCGCGATCCTGTTCGGTATCGGCATACGCGATTATGGCGTCTTCCATCTCGCCGACTACCCGATCTTTCTCGGCGTCGCCGCGTATCTCGCGCTGACCGGCTTGAAGAAGGACCTGTTCGGGATTCAGCCGCTCGACGTGATGCGGTATTCCGCTGCGGTGACCTTGATGTGGGCCTCGATCGAGAAATGGGCCTATCCGGAATGGAGCTTCCCGCTGCTCATCGAGCACGCCGGAATCACGCTCGGTTTCGACAACGAGTTCTACATGCGCGCCGCCGGCATGGTGGAATTCGTGCTCGCCTTTGCGCTGATCTGGACGCCGCTGATCCGACGTTGTGCCGGCGCGGTGCTCACCGGCATGTTCATCAGCGCGTGCTTCGAGTTCGGCAAGGTCGACACCATCGGACATTCGGCGATCATCGCCGTGCTGCTCGCGATCGTCTGCGACAGCCGGACCCTGCCCAGCGATCGCCGCGCAGCCTGGCTGGCTCCGGTCAGCCTCTGCGCCGCACTGACGGTGACGCTGTTCGTCTACTATGTCGGCCACGCCGCGATCTTCAAGACGTCGATCCTGTAGATCGTGGATCCGAAAGCGGGATTACCGTGCGACGTGGACCGCGAGCTTCATCTTGGGATGGATGCCGCACAGCACCGTGTAGTCGCCGGCGACCGAGAAGGTGACGTCGAACTTGCTGCCCGGCTGCTGATCGCCGGAGTCGAAACTGAAGGTCTCCGTGCTCAAATAAGCGTGATGGAGCAGCTCGCCGTCATCGTTAACGAACCGTAAAACCTCGCCGCGCTTGATCGAGATCTCGGCCGGCCGGAACTCGCGATCCTTCTGCGAAATGGAATAGGGAGCCGTGCCGAGGGCGGCTCCGGCGAGCGTTCCCGCGAGAATCGCGGCCGCAAACGGCGCCCCGCCGAACCCGCCGAGGCGCAGGGCGCGCAACAAACCTGACTGCATTTCATCCCCGCTCATGGACCGAGACACCGCACCATCCTAAGGCGCAAATGGTGCCCCTCAAATTACCTGCGGTCGTGATTATCGCCAGGTGATCTTAACGATTTCAGCATCAGTTCCAGTCACTACTAAGGCAATTTGAGCACACAATTATTTCCGGTCCTCCGCGCAATTGCGTGGCTTCAGTATCGTGTATGACGGGCGTAACGCGGACATGGGTCATCTCCTCAACCTCAGAGCGCAAAGTGTTGCGGCGCTTCGCGTTGCCACCAGCCGCCTGTCGCGTCTCGCCTTGACGAAGGGTTCGATCCGGACCCAGATCCTGATCTTCTGCCTTGCGATGAGCGCCATCGCGGTGGCGCTGGGCGGATACTCCATCGTCGGCATCCGTCACGCCGGCGATCTGGTCGCCAAGACATTTGACGAATCCCTGATGTCGATCAATTACGCCCGTGCCGCCGGCGCCGACTTCGCCGCGATGCGGGTCGCCTCGTCGCAACGGCTGATGACGACGGACCCCGCGATCCGCGCCAGCCTCGACGGCCAGATCGAAACGCTCGCCAAGGCGCTTTCGGAAGACCTGACGATCGCCGCCGATCGCTCGCAGTCGTCGCGCGCCGCCAAGGCGGCGGCCAAGGTTCAGGAAGCCGCCGATGCCTGGATGGAGCTGCATCGCCGCGCGATCGCCTCGTCCGCGGACAGCGGCTCCGCGTCCGAACCGCATGCCGCGATTTCGGTCGGGGATGTCGACCGCTATTCCAGGATCGTCAGCCAGCAGGTCGAACTGCTCGTCAACTACACCGCCGGAGATGGCTTTCTGTTCCGCCAGCGTGCGCTCTCGACGATCAAGCGGGATTTGCAGCTCAACGGAGCCGGCCTGACCTTCGCGCTGATCCTGTCGGCATTCTTCTCCTGGCTGCTGGCGCGCCGTATCATCGGGCCGGTCGCGATTGCGTCGCGGGTGGCGCGGCGCATCGCCGACGGCGATCTCAACGCGACGATCCCCAAAGGCGGCACCGACGAGCTCGGCACCCTCCTGACCGCGATGGAAACCATGCGGGACAACATCAGGAGGATGGTCAACGAGGAAGTATCGCAGCGCCGCTCCGCGCAGGCGCGGCTGTCGGACGCGCTCGAAACCTCGCGCGAAGGCGTCGTGCTGCTCGATGCCGACGGCGAGATCGCGCTGGCCAATTCGCGCGCCGGCGAGTTCATCCGCCTTTCGCCGCAACTGCTGCATTCGGACCGGCTCGGCGCTCCCAACGCGGCTCCGGCCGGGTTCGACGGCGACAGCGACACCTTCGCGAGCGAGGCGCAGCTGGCTGACGGCCGTTGGCTGCGCGTCAGCCGCAGCGAGACCCAGGAGGGCGGCGTCATCCTCGTCTACAGCGACATCACGGCGCTGAAGCAGCAGAAGGCGGAGCTGCACGAGACCAATCTGCGGCTCGATGCGGCGCTCACCCACATGTCCCAGGGGCTGTGCCTCTACAACAGCGAGGCGCGGCTGCAGGTCGTCAACCGCCGGTTCTGCGAGATCTTCGACATTTCGCCGGAGCTCGTGCTTCCGGGAATGACGTTGCAGGATGTCCTTGCGCTCAGCATTGCCGCCGGCAATCACGGCAACCGGACCGTGGCCGATCTGCTGGCGGAACGCGACCGTTCGATCTCCCTGCGGGAGGGCGGCAACTACCTGCAGCATCTGTCCGACGGACGCATCATTTCCATCGCGCAGCGCCCGACCTCGGACGGCGGCTGGCTCGTCACTTGCGAGGATGTCACCGAACAGCAGCGTGCCGAGTCACAGATCGCGTTCATGGCCCGGCACGATGCCCTGACCAGGCTACCGAACCGGACCTTGCTGGCCGAGCGGATCGAGCAGGCGGTTGCACAGGTCGGTCGCGGCTCCGGCTTCGGCGTGCTCTGCCTCGATCTCGATAATTTCAAGCAGGTGAACGATACGCTCGGTCATCCCGTGGGCGACGAATTGTTGTGCGCGGTCGCGGAGCGGCTCAACGCCTGCGTCCGCGAGGTCGACACCGTCGCCCGGCTCGGCGGCGACGAGTTCGCGGTGATCCAGTGCGGCGTCCACGGCAGCCAGGATTGCGAGCAGCTCGCGCGCCGCATTGTCGAATGTGTCGGCGCGCCTTACGAGCTGAACGGACATCGCGTCGTGGTCGGATGCAGCGTCGGCATCTCGCTGTCGCCGGACGACGGCACTGGCGGCGAGAAGCTGTTGAAGAACGCCGACGTCGCGCTGTACCGCGCCAAGATGGAGGGCCGGGGCACCTGGCGCTTCTTCGAGCCGGCGATGGACGCCAGCCTGCAGCGGCGGCGGGCGCTCGAGCTCGACCTGCGCGAGGCGATGGCCAAGGATGAATTCGCGCTGTTCTACCAGCCGCTCTACGATCTGCATCTCGACCGCATCTGCGGCTTCGAGGCGCTGCTGCGCTGGCACCATCCGAAACGCGGCATGGTGCCGCCCGATCAGTTCATCCCGATCGCCGAAGAGATCGGGCTGATCATTCCGCTCGGAGAGTGGGTGCTGCGACGCGCCTGCGAGCAGGCCGCGACCTGGCCGAGCGAGATGAAGCTCGCGGTCAACGTCTCGGCGGCGCAGTTCCGCGATCCGGCGTTCATCGATGTGATCGCCGGCGCGCTCATGGCGTCGGAGCTATCGCCGCACCGGCTCGAGCTCGAAATCACCGAGTCGGTGTTCCTCGCCAACAGCAGCGAGACGCTGGCGACGCTGCACAAGCTGAAGGCGCAGGGGCTGCGCATCGCGCTCGACGATTTCGGCACCGGCTATTCGTCGCTGAGCTATCTGCGCAGCTTCCCGTTCGACAAGCTCAAGATCGACAAGTCGTTCGTGCGCGATGCGACCGCGACTCATGGCTCGAAGTCGATCGTCCGCGCCGTCATCAGCCTCGGCCGCAGCCTCGGCATGACGACGATCGCCGAGGGCATCGAAACCGTCGAGCAGCTCAACCACATGCGGGCCGAAGGCTGCAACGAGGCGCAGGGCTTCCTGTTCAGCCACCCGGTCCCGGTGTCGGAGATCGCCGCGAAGATCCTCGAGCTCAGGAACGGCTTCAAGCCGCCCGCCTTCGAGAACGCAATGGCAAGCTGAGCGGAGTCGCGAAACGAACGAAGGCGGCCGCGATGGCCGCCTTCGTCGTATTCCGTGCGATCCGCTTCTAGCCGCCGTTGCCGCCGATCACGGCGCGCACGGTGTTGTCGGGGCCGAAATCCTCGGCGCTGTCGACATAGAGCAGCGCGGAAAGCTTCGAGCGGGCGCGGTTGACGCGGCTCTTGATGGTGCCGACCGCGCAGCCGCAGATCGCCGCGGCGTCCTCGTAGGAGAAGCCGGAGGCGCCGACCAGGATCAGTGCCTCGCGCTGGTCCTGTGGCAGCTTGTCGAGCGCGGCGCGGAATTCCTCGAATTCAAGATGCGCCGCCTGCGACGGCTGGCTCTTCAGCGTCTTGGCATAGTTGCCCTCTGCGTCCTCCACCTCGCGCCGCCGCTTCCGGTAGTCGGACCGGAACAGGTTGCGCAGAATGGTGAACAGCCACGCCGGCAGGTTGGAGCCCGGCTGGAACGAGTCGATATTGGCGATCGCGCGCAGCAGGGTCTCCTGCACCAGATCATCGGCGCGGTCGCCATTACCGGACAACGAGATCGCGAACGCGCGTAGGCTGGGCACCGACGCAAGGATGTCGTCGCGAAGTTCATTCGTGAGAGGCATTAGTCCCCTCCATTGTTCTTGTCGGTATCGCCCCCGGCGACGGCCGCCGCGGCAGCTTCCGGCCCGTCGAGCTTGCGGATCAGCTCCGCAAAGCGGTCGGGCACCCCCTGCCGCACCACGTCGTCGTACATGGCGCGAAGCTGGTGGCCGATTCTGGACTGAATCTCTGCGTTGAGACCGCCCTGCTTCTTTATTTCCTTCATGATCTGATCCACGCTTCCCCGGGAGGTTAAGTCTCTGATTTTCAAGTCGATTCCTCGAAAAAAGAGGCTGGCCGCGTCGCTCGTCGGTCAGGAGCTAATGCGAAGTTGCACGGAAAGTTCCGAAACGCTGGAACAATTTCTTGGAACTTTTCCGCCCCTCGCGCGTAATCGGCGAGGCAGGGGAACCGGGGCCGCCCCAAGAACTTGATTAGTCGCCCCGAGACTCGCGTTGAGGCCGCCGGGCCTCAAGAACAAGGAGTGGGAATGTCCCGATCGCAGGTCGTTGCTGAACATCTTCCGCTGTTGCGCCGCTACGCCCGCGCGCTGAGCGGAAACCAGGCGTCCGGAGACGCCTATGTCGGGGCCATGCTCGAGGCCCTGCTGCAGGATCCGTCGCTGCTCGACGAAACCCACGGCCCGCGCGCCGGGCTGTTCCGCCTGTTCACCCAGATCTGGAATTCGGTCTCGGTGAACAATGACAACGCCGACGTGGCGACGCTGTCGTTGCCGCCGGAGCGCCGGCTCTCCAACATCACGCCGCTGCCTCGCCAGGCGTTCCTGCTGCTGTCGCTGGAAGGCTTCTCGGAGGAGGAGGTGGGCTACATCCTCGGCACCGACATCGCAGAAACGCGCAAGCTCACCGACGCCGCCGGCCGCGAGATGGCCGCCGAGATCGCCACCGACGTGCTGATCATCGAGGACGAGACCTTCATCGCGATGGACCTCGAGAGCCTCGTGAAGAATCTCGGCCACAACGTCATCGGCGTCGCCCGCACCCATTCCGACGCGGTGGCGCTCGCCAAGAACAAGAAGCCCGGCCTGATCCTCGCCGACATCCAGCTTGCCGACGGCTCGTCAGGTCTCGATGCCGTCAACGAGCTGCTGCGCACTTTCGAGGTGCCTGTCGTGTTCATCACGGCCTATCCGGAGCGCTTCCTGACCGGCGAACGGCCGGAGCCGGCGTTCCTGATATCCAAACCGTTCCAGCCGGCGATGGTCTCTGCGGTCGCCAGCCAGGCGCTGTTCTTCCAGCGCAATTCGCGCAACCGCACGCCGCGCGCCGCCTCGGCATGACGGCAAGGCTTTGACGTAGGACATACTCAACGGCGCACCGTCAGGTGCGCCGTTCTGCTGTGTGGCACTGCGTCGCCCGGATCAAGCGCAGCGCAATCCGAGGCTCTCTCTCTGCTGGTGGTGACGGCCTGATGCGGCGGCCTGAAGGAACGGACCTCAGCTGCGCGCGTTCTTCCGGCAGCAAAAGGAGCCCTTCCATGCGCAAGGCGATTGCAGAGCTTGACGCGGAGCAGAGGGCGCAGCTGCTCTATCTCGCGGATCTCGGCACGGCGCTATCATCGTCAGCGCTGGTGGTCGCAATCCTGATGGGGATCGTGGACTTCCTCGCCGGCGCTGCCTGAATCCATCCGTACCGGATGCGACGTCAGTCCTCCGCGCTTTGCGTACGCCCTTCCGGCCCGCGGTCGAGCACCCCGTAATCGCTGGATTTGACGCCGGCCTTGGCATCCAGGCCGAGGCCCGAAAGGCCGATCCTCAGCAACTCGCGGACCGCCGCGGCACGCGTCGGCATGCGGTGCTTGAATCTGAAATCATCGACTGCGGTCAACTCATCAGGTGAGAGCATGACCTGAAGACGTTCGGCGCGAAGCTCGTTCATCGCAAACCGCCCCAAGTGAGCCAGTTGAGCAATTTACTCAACAGACAAACTCCGTCCGGGTTCCCCAAAGTCCGCCAAAAAAGTCAAATTAGCAAAATGCGTTAATAAAATCAATAATTTAGATGAAGAATGGGAACGTGTCGGCATCTCGAAGCGTTCTGTCCCGCGAGGGAGGTGCGCCATGACTGACGAGGTCAAGCTGCCCCGCAAGCTTTCTCAGGAACGCGCCGCGCCACCACCGCGGCGGCCGAGTCACGCCAAGGTCATCGAAGAACTCGACCGCTGGGCCAACAGCCCCGGTCTCCAACCGCCAAAGGTGGACGATGCAGAAGACGATTAAAAAGCGAAAGCGGTCTGAACCGCACACGTTCGAGCAACGGCTGGAGGAACAGCGCGTGCGTCTCGAAGATGAGCTCGCGAGGCTGCCGGAAGGCGCCCAGCGCAATTCGGTCGCCGCACGCATCGAACAGCTGCGGACCGCCGCCGAACTCAACGCAATGCTCTCGACCCGCGGGTAGCACGCCGCGTCGCGCCGGACTCGCCCGGCGGGTCCAGTCGGCAGGCATCCATCTTGATGGGATGGACTCCCCGATAAATCGCCGCAACCGATCGCAGCCACGGTCGCGCCGTCGATCCTGGCGCTGCTTGGCGGCCGGTTGCTCGTGCGAGCGCATGCGTAGGCGATCTTGCCTGCTTTAAATCCCGTCATCCTCCCACCGGTGTCATCGCCCGCTTGACAGGGCGATCCAGGACGCCGCGGCCTATCGCCTCAACGACTGTCTCTGGAATGCTGGATCCCGGTCCTTATGCGCAATTGTGCACGGGCCGGGCGATGACAGCAGTGGGTGAGGACAAAGCTTCACGCCTCTCGGAGGTGACGGGACTCAAGAGGACAAGCCGCGGACAATTCCTCCAAGCCCGTTCGAACCTTGCCCTACTCCGTCGCGCGCCGCCCGGTGCGCGGGTTCAGCGGTGCGGTCGGCGGGCGGCGCAGCGCTTCCGGCAAGAACGGCTCGCCGGCTTTCGGCGAGGCATCGGCGCGCACGTCCGCGGCCGACTGCGCGCTCATGCGGGGTCTGGTTGTCGTAAAACGTCCGCTTGACGTCGACGCCGTCGACAGGGTCGTTGACGCCGTTCCGGCTGGCGGGATGCGCGACGCCGCGATGAATGTCGTCGGAATTGCTCACGATCGGCCTCCGTTCTCGGTCCAGTCCGAGGATTTCAATCTCAACGTGGCCCGCGCCGCCAGCGTTCCAACAAAGTGAACGGCCGGAGGTATCGCCTTCCGCCGGGAATCCTTGGCGGACACGGCGCCAGTCGGTAGTATCCAGCCCGGCTGGGTGACCGGGGCCAAGAAACAAGGCCAGGAAAGAGCCGAGTAAGAGGGAAGTTCCGGGAATGAGGCACATCGACGTCGCGGTGATCGCCGCCACTCTGTGGCTGCTGGCGTCGATGGTGCTGGACATCCTGACGCCGAACTCGATTTCCGCATTCATGATTGCGGCCGCGCTTGCCCCGCCGTTCCTGATCGGCATGGGTATTCATTTTGCTCGCGAATATCTCAAGGCGAAGCGGCGCAGCTACCGGCCGGCGCGCTGGGACGAACGCTTCAGGAACTGAGCAGGGCAGGAACTAAGCAAAGGAGTCCTGCAGCGGCCGGATTGAACCGGACGGACAGCTTGCTAAGCTCGCGCCATGACCGACACGCTCCCCGACACGATCGGCCGCCTCTACACCGAGCCCGCCGAATATATCGACAGCGACCATCCCGCCGTTGCGGCATTCGCCCGCGCCGCCGTTCCGGCCGGTGCCGGCGCGCGCGAGGCGGCCGCCAGGCTGTACATCGCGGTACGCGACGGCATCCGCTACAATCCCTATGTCAGCATGCAATCGCCGGAGAGCTTTCGCGCCTCCAGCGTGCTCGCTGCCGGCAACGGTTACTGCGTCGGCAAGGCCGCGCTCTATGCCGCCGCCTGCCGCGTTCACGGCATTCCGGCGCGGGTCGGCTTCGCCGATGTCCGCAACCACCTCACCACCGAGAAGCTGCGGGCCAGCATGGGCACCGATATGTTCACCTGGCACGGCTTCACCGAGGTCTATGTCGACGGCGCCTGGCGCAAGGCGACGCCCACCTTCAACGACACGCTATGCGCCAAGCTCGGCGTCGCGCCGCTCGATTTCGATGGTCACAGCGATGCGCTGCTGCATCCGTTCGATGGCGCCGGCCGCACCTACATGCAATACGTCAACGACCACGGCAGCTATCACGACGTCCCGGCCAAATTCCTGATGCGCGAGATGGCGCGCGAATACGCCAACATGCAAAGCGAGGATTTTTCCGGCCGCGACATGGAGCGGGAAGCGGCGGAGCAGTGAGATGTGCGCCGGCTGACAACGACCGCGACGGCGGTGTGCTACGCAACTTCGGAATAATGGAAGAGTACAGGTGAGTTGCCCGACGTGTCAAGCTGTCGTGTCGAACAGCTGTCGCGTCGAACGCCGGCTCCCTTTGCATGGGGTTGTTTTCGCTGTTTTGCCAGTGGTCACGCTCTTTGCCGACAAGCAACTGATTACCGGGACATTTTCATGGACGCCAAGCTGCCGGATACCTCCAGCGCAAAGCCGCCGGCCGCGGGCTGGAACGACGCCGCCGCGCTGATCGGCTTCATCCTGGTCGCGGTCGGGCAGGCGTCCAACCAGGTGCTGGCGCGCGGCCTCGCCGGCTCGGTGCCGCCGTTCTCGCTGGCGTTCTTCCGCTGGAGCATCATCGCGATCGGGCTCGCGCCGTTCGCGATCGCGGCGATCCGCGACGGCAGGATCCCGCTGGCGCAGAACGCGTGGCCGATCCTGCTCGCCGGCTTCCTCGGCATGTTCCTGTGCGGCGGCCCGGTCTATGTCGCCGGCATCACGACGACGGCGATCCACATCGCGCTGATCTTCGCGCTGTCGCCGATCATGGTGCTCCTGATCTCGGCGGCGCTCGGCATCGAGCATATCGGTCCGCTGCAATGGCTCGGCACGGCTCTCGCGCTGGCCGGCGCGCTTCTGATCGTCTCCGGCGGCCATCTGGAAACGTTCACCGAGGCCGGTGCGGCGTGGGGCGACCTGCTGGTGGTGCTGGCGATGCTCGGCTGGTCCGGCTACACCCTGGTGCAGTCGCGCGTTGCGCCGCGTGCCTCGCTGCTCGCCCGCGTCAGCCTGTTCTCGGCGGCCGGCGCGCTATGCTCGCTGCCGCCGGCGATCAATGAGATGTGGACCGCACCGGCTCAGGTCTTCAACGCAAGGGCCTGTGAGGCCTATGTCTTCGCCGGCCTCGTACCCGGCCTGATCGCCTATGCCGGCTTCGCCTGGCTCGGGGCGAAGTTCGGCTCGGTCCGAACCTCGCTGGTGCTTTACGTGGCGCCGATCGCAAGCGCGTTGCTGTCGTGGATCATCCTCGGCGAGCCGCCGAAGCTGATCCATCTGGTCGGCGGATTGCTGATCCTTGGCGGCGTCTGGGCGAGCCTGCGCAAGTAGACGGTGACATTTCGTAGCCCGGATGCAGCGAAGCGCAATCCGGGCTACGGTTTATGCCGCCGGCTCGCTAGCGCATGCGCCGTCGCCAATCAGTCGGAGTTTCACCGGTCAACCGCTTGAACGCCGCGGCGAATGCGGTTTGCGAGGCGTAGCCGAGTTCGGCCGAGACCGCCACGATCGAGATGTCGCTGTCGCGCAGCATCTTCATGGCTTGTTCGAGCCGGTACTGGCGCAGCCAGTTATGGGGCGAAAGCCCGGTGCTCTCCTTGAAGGCGCGGCAGAAGTGGAAGCGCGACAGGCCGGCGTCCGCAGCCAGCGCGGCGAGCGAGACGTCGGCATCGCTGTCGGAACGCAGCCGCTCGATGGCGCGCTGCAGGACCTTTGGCGCCAGCCCGCCGAGGGTGGGCCGGATCGGAGCCGGCGCGCCGACATGCGCGGCCAGCAGCCGCATGGCCAGCAGGTCGGTCAGTTGCTGCCTGAACAGCATGTCCAGTGCTTGATTGCCCTCCAGCACATCCGCCGCGCTGAGCAGCAAGCGCGACGTGATGGGATCCGGATGCGCCGTCCGCTCCAGCAGGTCGATCGATGCACCGGCGCCGGCTTCGTCGGCAACGCGCCGGAATGTTGTGTGAGGAAGATAAAGCTGAACGACATCGACGGGCTTTGGAATGTCCCATCGCGAGCTCGATCCTTCCGGAATGATGATCAGAACGCCGGGACGAAACGTTCCGGTCGCAGCCGCTCGTCCGGACCGCCGCTCCATGCGCTGGGTCATGCCGTTATAGGCCATGATGACGTGGTGGGTCATCGGCTCGACGACGTCGTGCAGCGGCTCGTGTTTCCAGTGTGCGATTCCGGCGCCGGAGGAATCGAGGGCCATGCGAAACGGCGTAGTGTGGAGCACGCGCGCCATCTCCGCATCGGCGTGACGATGCTCGCTGCTCGCCGCGCCGGCCCGAGGCGGCGTCTCGGGTGCAGCCGGCGGATTCTCCTGGCCATTGTGGGGGACGGGTTTGCTCATGGGCCTGTGCTCGCATTCGAAGGCCGCGCAGGCGGCGTCACCGCGGCCGATGTCTAGCGCTGGATGGACTCGTTGCTGCGTGTCTGCCGGTGAACCTTCGGGGGGCGTTCTAGTCCCGGCGAATTGCGGGGTCTTTCCCAAAACTGCCGTGCATTGCCTGAATCTGCTTCGCGCTGCGATGTGCAATTTGATCGGCAGGCGCGGACCGGGTTTGCCAATCGTGGCGCCGCGAAAACCACGGCCTGCGCGACAGCGAGACCTGATCAGGGCGGCTTCAGGCGCCGGTTTCGATCAACGCCGCCGCGTCAGGGCAAAGCGGTAGGCGGCACTGCGCGCCGCGAAGATTTCATCCGGCGGATGGCCGATGCCGTCGGCGAGATTTGCCGGATCGAAGACGGTGCCGTCGCAGGTTGCGTTCGGCTCGATCCGGGTGATGACGATCGTTCCCAGCCGCACCGCTTCGCGCCGGTCCTCGCCCGGCCAGCGGATGGTGACGTCCATGGTGGGATCGCCGGGGCGGTCGAGCAGCGCCATCACGCTGAAGCGGACATCGCGCGCGGCGATCCGGCGCCCGAGATCCTCGCGCAGCAGGCCGGCGGACGTCGCTCCCGCTTTGTTGTCCGTCAGCGCGGCATCGCCGCCGATCGGGTTGATCCTGAACTTGACGAAGCGCGTCTCGCCTTCGGCATTGGTGGCTGGGAAGGAGTGGACGCCCCAATAGATCGTGCCGGCACAGCTCGCGGCGGGCGGATTGGCGGCGACGTAGTCAGCTTGGTGACGCGTCTCCGGGTTGGCGGCGGCGAAGGCCGCGATCCTCGCTGCATCCAGGCGCCCGTCAGGGCCGGGAATGCGCGCCTTGATGAACGCCAGCATCTGGTCGGGCGTCCTTGCATAGTGCACCGGCGCGCTCTGCGTCAGCATGTCCGAGCGGTGGCCGTTGCTGCCGAGCCGGAAGCTGAAGCCGCGCAGTGCCGGCCAGCCGGTATCTGCCGTGCCGGAAACGCCGCCGCTCGCCGAAAAGCGCGCCAGCACCCGCGAAGGGGTGGTGAAGCTCCGGGATGTCGTGATCTCGCTCGCCCGATCCGACGGGACATAGGTGCCGCGAACGCATTGGCCGGTGGCAAAGCTTGTGCGCGCCTGTCGCGAATGACCGGCGGCTGCTTGCAGCGCTTCGACAATGGACGCGGGCGTGGCGGTGACGGGCGAAAACGGAGCCATCGCAAGGTGTTGCCGCAACCGGCGAAGCGCCGCCCCAGCGCAATTGATCCGATTGAAGCGTGATTGCTGCTAATGCGGCAGGCCGATGGCGCGTGGTGCCGAAGGCAAGGCATGGCTCGCGTGACCGCAAACAAAAAAGCAGGGCGCGACCGGCATCACCACGGTCGCGCCCTACGTCGCCGGTCAATGGGGCAGGGGGAATAACCGGCTGTCGGAATGACTCGGATGCCCCCCGACTCGTTCCGCGCGGGTGAAAATAATTTTCGAACACGGTTAAGTGATAGCGGGGCCGCAGAACCCCAGCGCTTTTGTTCGCGTTGTGTCCGGGATTGCCAAGGGGATTTCAAGGAATTCCCATGGGGCGAGGGACATCACCATGTCACAGATGCAAAAGGGAATTCTCGGTGTGCTGGCACTTGGCGCGACGCTGGGTGCGGTGCAGCTCGCATTCGGCCACGACCTGATCGGCGGCCGGCAGGTCGCCACAACCCCGGCGATCGAAAGCGCCGTCAATCGCGCCGCCAAGGCCGATCGCGCCACGGTTCCGTCCGTGGCCGCCAAGAGCCAGACTTTTGCGATGAAGTTCGACGGACTTCCGGATACCTCGGTGCTGGTCCGTGTTCCCGCGACCAAGGAAGCAGCAAAGGAAGAGGCTCGCAACCGCCCGGCGGCGCCCGCCCGGGCGCGGCCCGGCGATACCCGCAAGGTCGCCTGCGAGCCGGTGGTCAGCGTGCTGACCGACGTCGCCAAGCTGCTGCAGCCGGGCCGCTGCATTACCTGAGGCGGGATCGGTCCGGACGGTAGAGTTCGTAGCCCCGATGCAGCGAAGCGCAATCCGGGCCGCTGTATCGCGGGGAATGTTTCCCGGATTGCGCTTCGCTCCATCCAGGCTACACAGCGACGACGGCATAGAGAGCAGTTGCGCCTACTCCTGCTCTTCCGCTTCGCGTGCGCCGGCGGCGCTGCGGCTGGCCATCAGGCCAAGGGCGAGGCCGCCAATGGCGATGATCGGGATCAGCCGCTTGACGCCGATGGCGCGGACGATTTGCAGGCCGGTGGCGATCATGATGGGGTCGGCAAGGGCGGCGGTCGCGGTCGCCCTTGCGGCGCGTTCGGCGCGCCGCCGCATTTCGCGCTTGCGCGCCATGTAGACGCCGACGGCAATCAGCATCATCACGAAGAACAGCGCAGCGCCGGCAAGGCAGGCTTCCACCGCGCCGTAGTGCTGTAGCAGGTATACGAAGGCCGCCGCGCATAGGAAGGCGAGGCTGATCAGCAGCGCGATCGCGGCGGCGCCTGCCAGCGACGTCAGTTGCAGCGCGTTTCCCGCGGACGTCTTCGCATCGTTGATCAGTCGCTGAAGCATTGCCGAGCCTCAGCCGCCTAGCGGCGCCAGGCGATGCCGATCAGGAAGCCGAGACCGAGCGCAAGGCCAACGGTCGCGAGCGGCCGCTGCGCGATGACTTCTTCCAGCGACTCCTCGAGCGAGGACGCCGCGTCCTGCGCCGCGCCGAACATCGCACTGCCGCGCTCCGACATGTCGTCCAGCGTGGATTCGGCGTTGGCACGGGCTTCCTTGTAGCGGCTGCGCGCCTGCTTGCCGGCGTCGGCGGCGAACGCGTTGAGCGCGTCGGTGATTTGTGCGGTGAGCGCAGCGATGTCGTTCTTCACGGAGGTCACGTCCTTCTCGAGACGCTCGTAGGTTGCTTTATCCGTCATGTTTCTGATCCCGAATGTGTCCGACATCGAACGCTCCCGAAACTCGCGTGGCGCTCGCAGAAAACGCCGCGCCGCGGGCAAAGTTCCTGCGGCGAAACCCTGCGCTTCGCGCGACGTGTTCAAGAACGTTCTTCTAGTCTTCCGGCAGCTGCGGCGAATTGACCGGCATCAAATGCTCTTTCATGATCAATCCGACGATCAGCAGCGGCGACGACAGGAAGGCGCCCATCGGGCCCCACAGCCAGGTCCAGAACGCCAGCGCGAGAAACACCGCAAGCGCGTTCAGCGACAGCCTGCGGCCGACGATGGTCGGCGTCACGAAATGCCCTTCCAGGAAGGTCACGACCGCAAAGCAGGCCGGTGCGATCAGTCCGGCGCCGATGGCCGGCGAGGCGACGATGCCGACCACGACCAGCACCACGAACATCGCGACCGGGCCAATGATCGGAATGAAGTTCAGTGTCGCGGCGAGCGCGCCGAGAGCCGCCGGGTTCGGCATCCCCGTCATCGCACAGATCGCGCCGGTGACGATGCCGACGCCGATATTGATCATGGTCACTGTCAGGAGATAGTTGCCGAGATGGATCTCGACCTCGTTGAGGATGCGCAGCGTGCGCAGCCGGGCCTGCCGGTCGCTGAAGGTCAGAACCAGGGCGCGGCGCAGATCCTTCCAGCTCGCGATGAACAGGATGAGCGTCGCGATAAACAGGAGGAACTCGGCGAAAGTCGGCGACAGGAATTCCAGGGTCGGCTGCACCCATTCGAACTTCGGCATCTGGAAGCTGGCGAGCGCGTCGGAGCCGCCCACCATGCTTTGCAGCTCCTGCCACAGAGCGAGCGGCCGGTCGAACACGTGCAGTTTGTCCTTCAGGATCGCGCCGAGCTCGGGCAGCCGCGAGCTCCACTCCATGACCGGGGAGGCGATCAGCCCGACCATGAAAGCCACCATCGCAGTGACCGCGACGACGATCAGCACGGCGCCGAGCGCCCGCGGCACCCTGTAGCGTTCGAGCAGGCTTGCCGCGGGGGACAGCATGGTGCCGACAATGAAGGCCATGGTGATCGGCAGGAAGAAGGCGCGCGCCACGTACAGCACCGCAACGACGACAATGACGAGGATGGTCAGCAGCGCGAAGGCGACGATCTCGGTGCGGCGGATGACCGGCGGCAGTTCGGAGCCGCTGTCGGGGACAGGTGAGCCTTCCGGCACGTTATCAAGCAGACGTTCACTCGGAAAGGCCCGCACCAACCTGCTCCCGCGCAAGGACGAACGAATCTGCGTCGCGAAGTCGCTCCGTGCGCCCAATCGCCTAACGGAAACAGCGCATCCCGCGAAAAGTTCCGTCGCGAAGTCGTGAGCCACCGTGGGTTGACAATCGCAGCCTTGGAACGATTCGGGCCGGAACCGTTCGAAGGCGAGACGCGTTGGCTTTGCATCGCATCACCACGATGCGCATCCCTTCAGGGGCAGCACATGACACAGCAGTCTCTCCTCAGCCGCCGGCTTGCGTCGCGCGCCACGCGCACCCTTGCCTTCGCCGGCATCCTGTTCGCCGCGCCTTTCGTCGCCGCCGGTCCGGCCAGCGCGCAAATGAATGCTCAGATGAATAGCGTCCCGCTCGGCTACGCCGCGACGCAGCCGGATGGCTTCCCGACCGACGAGGTGATGACCGAGCCCGGCAATGAGGACGGCGCGCTGCCGGATCGGCTGCGCCGCACCATCGTCGCGCTCAATACCAGCGAAGCGCCCGGCACCGTCATCATCGATACCGGCAACACCGCGCTCTATTACGTGCTCGGCGGCGGCCGCGCGATCCGCTACGGCGTCGGCGTGGGCCGCGAGGGCTTCACCTGGTCCGGCGTGCAAACCATCAGCCGCAAGGCGGAGTGGCCGGATTGGCATCCGCCGGCCGAGATGATCCGCCGCCAGCCCTATCTGCCGCGCTTCATGGCCGGAGGCCCGGGCAACCCGCTCGGCGCCCGCGCGATGTATCTCGGCTCCAGCGAGTACCGCATCCACGGCACCAACGATCCGTCGACGATCGGCAAGTTCGTCTCCTCGGGCTGCATCCGCCTGACCAATGAGGACGTCGCCGATCTGTTCAGCCGCGTCGATGTCGGCACCAGGGTCGTGGTGCTGCCGAAGAATGCGCCGCATCTGGCCGCGCGCGAGCTCGGCCCGACCACGACGCAGATCTCGGTCCGTCCGGCACCGGCGCAGCAACCGCGTCCCGCCGTGACCAGGCTGCCGTCGGGCCGGCAGGCGATGAACATCTCCACGTCGTCGCTCTATTGAGGAGTATTTGATGCTGAAGCGGACGACGATACGGCGGGTGCTCGGGACGGCGGCCCTGGGCTGCATCACGCTGGCGCCCGCCGCGCAGGCCCAGGACTTCTTCTCGCAGCTGTTCGGCGGCTTCACGCAGGGCCGCCCGCCAGTCATCCGGATGCCGTTCGATGACGGCGCGCCGGTCGTGCCGCGGGCCGAACGTCCGCGCTACAGCAGTGGTGGCGGCCAGGCCTATTGCGTGCGGACCTGCGATGGGCGCTACTTTCCGCTCGCGGCGACCGGCCGGCAGAGCAAGGAGGAGGCTTGCAACAGCTTCTGTCCGGCGTCCGCGACCGAGGTGGTCTATGGCGGCAGCATCGACAGCGCCGAGACCGAGGATGGAAAACCCTATTCGGAGCTGCCGAACGCGTTCCGCTATCGTGATGCGATCGTCGCGGGCTGTACCTGCAACGGCAAGGATCCGGTCGGGCTCGCGTCGGTGAAGATCGAGGACGATCCGACCTTGCGCAAGGGCGACATCGTCGCCGGCAAGGACGGGCTGATGTCGGTCACCCGCATCGACCGTCGCAGCGCCGAGGTGAACTTCACCCCGGTCCCGGACCGCATCCGCGCCAAGTACCTGCGGCCGCCGGTGGTGGCGCGGGAGTGATCTGTCGTCCTCAGGCTTGCCTCGTCGCTGAAGGAGCTTTGCGGTTCCGCAGTAGGGAACCCGTCGCCGTGTCGCACGTTAGGAAAGGGCTAACAGCACTTTTCAGTGCCATCAGGGGGCCCGCATGCTCGTCGGCGTACTCGTCACCTTCGTCGTCGTCATTCTCGTTCTTTATCTGATCAACATGCTGCCGCTCGACGGCCGCGCCAAACAGATCGCACGCGCGGTGGTGATCATCATCGGCATCGTGTCGCTCTTGAAATATCTCGCGGTGTTCTAGCGGGGCGTCGCCAGGGGCGAAGCGCCGTCCGATTTGGATCGCGAAGCCACTGTTCGTTCCGTCATCCTGAGGTGCTCGCGTAGCGAGCCTCGAAGGATCGACGGCCACCAGCCGGGCCGTGCATCCTTCGAGTCTCGCAAGAGCTCGCACCTCAGGATGACGGTGGGAGGGTGTGCGCAGAAGTACACGCCCAACAAAAAGCCCCGGCGGTGGCGCCGGGGCTTTTGCTGTTATGGCGCTGCCGATCAGCCCGCGGCCTTGGCCTCGCGGCGGCGGGCGGTGAGGATGTATTCGGTGTAGCCGTTCGGCTGGGTGCGGCCCTCGAACACGAGGTCGCAGGCGGCCTTGAAGGCGACACCGTCGAACGACGGCGCCATCGGCTTGTAGAGGCTGTCGCCGGCGTTCTGCTTGTCGACCACGACGGCCATCCGCTTCAGCGATTCCATCACCTGGTCCTTGCTGATGACGCCCTGATGCAGCCAGTTCGCCAGATGCTGGCTGGAGATGCGCAAGGTGGCGCGGTCTTCCATCAGGCCGACATCGTGGATATCGGGCACCTTTGAGCAGCCGACACCCTGATCGATCCAGCGCACGACGTAGCCCAAAATGCCCTGGCAGTTGTTGTCGATCTCCTGCTTGACGTCGTCCGGTGCCCAGTTCGACTGCGACACCGGGATGGTGAGGATGTCGGAGAGCTTGGCGCGCGGCCCGCCCTTGGCGAGCTCCTGCTGGCGGGCTGTTACGTTGACCTGGTGATAGTGCAGCGCGTGCAGCGTCGCCGCGGTCGGCGACGGCACCCAGGCTGTGGTGGCACCGGCCTGCGGATGGCCGATCTTCTGGGTTAGCATATCAGCCATCTTGTCGGGCGCCGCCCACATGCCCTTGCCGATCTGGGCATGGCCGGGCAAGCCATCGACGAGGCCCATATCGACGTTCCAGTCCTCATAGGCCTTGATCCAGGGCTGCGTCTTCATGTCGTTCTTGCGGATCATCGGACCCGCTTCCATCGAGGTATGGATCTCGTCGCCGGTGCGGTCGAGGAAGCCGGTGTTGATGAACATGATGCGCTTGGAGGCGCGCTGGATGCAGGCCTTGAGGTTCACCGTGGTGCGGCGCTCCTCGTCCATGATGCCGACCTTGATGGTGTTCTCGGCGAGCCCGAGCATCTTCTCGACCTCGGCGAACAGGTCGCAGGTCAGCGTCACCTCGTCGGGGCCGTGCATCTTCGGCTTGACGATATAGACCGAGCCGGTGCGGCTGTTCTTCGTCTTCGAATTGCCCTTCAGATCGTGGATCGCGAGCAGGCCGGAGACGGCCGCGTCGAGAATGCCTTCCGGAATCTCCTCGCCCTTGGCATCGAGCACCGCATCGGTGAACATGTGATGGCCGACATTGCGCATCAGCAAGAGGCTGCGGCCGTGCAGCTTCAGCTCGCCGCCTGCAGGCGTCTTGTAGATGCGATCGGCGTTGAGCGCGCGGGTCATGGTCTTGCCGCCCTTCTCGAAGTCGGCGGACAGCGTGCCATTCATCAGGCCGAGCGTATTGCGATAGACCAGCACCTTGTCCTCGGCGTCGACGGCGGCGACCGAGTCTTCCATGTCGAGAATGGTGGAGACCGCCGATTCCAGGATCATGTCGGCGACGCCGGCGGCGTCGTCCTTGCCGATGACGTTGTTGCGGTCGATCTTGACCTCGACATGCAGGCCGTTGTTGACCAGCAGGATCGCAGACGGTGAGGCCGCGTCACCCTGATAGCCGGCGAACTGCGCGGCGTTCTTCAGTGCAGTGGAATTGCCGCTCTTCAGCTTGGCCGAGAGCTGGCCGGCGATCACGCTGTAGGAGACGACGTCGGTGTGGCTGCCGGTCGCAAGCGGCACTGAAGCGTCGAGGAAGGCCTTGGCCTTCGCGATCACCTTGTCGCCGCGGGCCTTGTTGTAGCCCTTGCCGGCCTCGCTCGGATCATGCGGGATCGCGTCGGTGCCGTAGAAGGCATCGTACAGCGAGCCCCAGCGCGCGTTGGCGGCGTTCAGCGCGTAGCGGGCATTGGTGAGCGGCACCACGAGCTGCGGGCCGCAGATCTTGCCGATTTCCTCGTCGACATTGGCAGTCTCGACCGTGTGGGTCGCCGGCTCGGGGAGGAGGTACCCGATCTCCTTGAGGAACGCGGTGTAGGCGTTGATGTCGAACGCCTTGCCCTTGTGGGCGCGGTGCCAGTCGTCGATCTTGGCCTGCAGCGTGTCGCGGAACGCGAGCAACTCGCGGTTCTTTGGTCCGAGCTTCTGGAGGATGGCGGCGAGCCCGGCCCAGAACGCATCCGGCGCGATCCCGGTCTTCGGGGTCGCTTCCTTGGCGATGAAATCGAACAGGACAGGGGCGATCTTCAATCCGTGGGCATCGACACGAGTCATGATGGGCTTTCTCAGAAAAACCGGGCGTTTTGAGGCTGTTTTCGACAGAAATCAGCAAAAAACGCGCCAAAGGGCCGCGTTCACGGCCCTTTTAGCCTTAAAGCCACGGCTCTGAGAAGGCCCCTTTGTCACCCAGCATTTCGTCGTCATGCCCCGCCTTGAGCGGGGCATCCAGTACGCCGCGGCAGTGAGGCTGGAGCGCAACCGTCGCTGGGATACTGGATCGACCGGTCGAGCCGGGCGACGACAAGCGGCTAGATGTTCGCCGCGAGGTCGGTCAGCTCGTCGAACAGCACGCCGGTCTTCGCCAGCATCTGCTCGATCTCTTCGGTCGCCTCGGCGACCGAGCGGATCGAGGTGTCGATGGTCAGCTCATTGCCGGTCGGCGGCTGGTAGTCGTTGCCGATGCCGGTGAAGCCCTGCAGCGTGCCGGCGCGAGCCTTGGCGTAATGGCCCTTGGGATCGCGCTGCTCGCAGATCTCGGCGGGCGTTGCGACATAGATTTCGCGGAACGCGCTGTCGGCGATGCGGCGCGCGGCGGCGCGATCGGCGGCCGACGGCGACACCGCGGCCACGATGGCGATATGGCCGTTGCGTGCAAGGTGCGTCGCGACTTCGGCGAGGCGGCGGATGTTCTCGGCGCGATCCTGCGGCGAGAAGCCGAGGTCGCCGTTGAGGCCTGCGCGCAGCGTGTCGCCGTCGAGCAGGATCGGTGAGCCGCCATTGCCGAACAGCCGCCGTTCGAGCGCGCGCGCCAAGGTCGACTTGCCGGAGCCGGGCAGGCCGGTCAGCCAGATCACCGCGCCGTTGTGGCGGTAGCGCGCCGAGCGCTCGTCGGGCCGCAGCGCGGATTCGACGGGGACGATATCGACCGGCACTGCAGGACGGCCGGCGTCGACCGACAGCACGAGGCCGCCGCCGGCGATGCGGCCGTTGACCTCGATCACGAGGCGCCCGGTGCGCGGATTGTCGGTGTAGGGATCGGTCGCCACCGGCTGCGCCAGCGAGATGTCGATCTCACCAACATGGTTGCGCGCGATCGCGGTGTTCTCCTCGTTCGACAGCGCGCCGGGATCGATCGCCTTCTCGATCGCGACCACGGTGGCGCGGCTTTCCTTGGTGCCGAGGCGGATCACGATCTGCTCGCCCTTGGCGAGCGGCTTGTCGTGCAGCCAGAAGATCCGCGCGCGGATGCGGCGGGTGTCGCGCGGGCTCTGCCCGGAATGTCCGATGATGTCGCCGCGCTCGAGGAACAGCTCGCGGTCGAGCGTGATGCCGACCGAGCGCCCGGCGCCCTGCGGGCCCTGCAGCGGCGTCACCGGCCAGCTCTCGACGGTCTTGATCTTCGCGATCTTGCCGGCCGGCATGATGACGATCTCGTCGCCGGCCTTGAGGCTGCCGGATTCGATACGGCCGGCCACGATGCGGCGGTCGTCGAACTTGTAGATCGCCTGCACCGGCAGGCGCAGCGGCAATTCGGCCAGCGGCCGCGCCGGCTCGAGCGCATCGAGCGCGTCGACCACGGTCGGCCCCTTATACCAGTCGATCCGCGGCGTGCGCTCGGCGACGCCGTCGCCGTCACGCGCCGAGATCGGGATCACGGCGGTCGGCTTGACGCCAAGGCCGGTCAGATGTGCCGAGATTTCGTCGCTGATCTCCTTGAAGCGTTCGGCGCTGAACGCGACGCGGTCCATCTTGTTGACGACCACCGCGACCTGCTTCACGCCAAGCAAGTGCAAAAGATAGCCGTGGCGGCGGGTCTGGTCGCGCACGCCTTCGAGCGCGTCGATGATCAAGACCGCGCCGTCGGCCTGTGAGGCGCCGGTGATCATGTTGCGCAGGAATTCGGCGTGGCCGGGCGCGTCGATCAGCACGACGTCGCGCGAGCGGGTGCGGAAGCGGATCTGGGTGGTGTCGATGGTGATGCCCTGGTCGCGCTCGGTCTGCAGCGCATCGAGCAGGAACGACCATTCGAACGGCATACCGCGCCGCGCGCTGACCGCCTTCAGCATCTCCAGCTTGCCATCCGGCAGGCTGCCGGTCTCATGCAGCAGGCGCCCGACCAGCGTCGACTTGCCGTGGTCGACATGGCCGACGATGACGATGCGCACTTGCGGCCGCGTGGTGCCGTTGGGCGTTGCCGAGATCGCGGCGGTGGGGAGGATCATGTTCATCGGAACGCTCGCACCAGAGTAAAGCTAACAGGGATCAGAGATAGCCGGCGACACGCAGCCGCTCGAACGCATCCTCGGTCTCGTGGTCGAGCGCGCGGCCCGCGCGCTCCGGCACCTTGGTGCCGTCGAGCTCGGTCAGGATCTCGTCGATGTTGGAGGCGGTGGAAGCGACCGGGAAGGTGATGTCGGCATCGCCGAGCGAGCGGTAGCGCTTGCCGTCCTTGGCGAGATACAGCGGGATGATCGGGATGTTCTCGCGCTTGGTGTAGGCCCAGATGTCGGCCTCGGTCCAATGCAGGATCGGATGGATGCGCAGGTGCGCGCCGGGCGGCGGCGAGGCGTTGAACTGGTCCCAGAACTCCGGCGGCTGGTCGCGCACGTCCCATCCGCCCTCGGTGCCGCGCGGCGAGAACACGCGTTCCTTGGCGCGCGTCGCCTCCTCGTCGCGGCGGATGCCGGCGATCAGTCCGTCAAAACCATATTTGTTGAGGGCGAGCTTCAGCCCCTCGGTCTTGCGCGCGGCGGAGCGCGCGGCCGGCGGCAGGGTCGGGTCGACGCTGTCGATCGGCGGGCAGGGCTCGACGCGGAGGTCGAGATCCCATTCCTTTCCGAAACGGTCGCGGAACGCATACATCTCCGGAAACTTCTTGCCGGTGTCGACATGCAGCGCCGGGAACGGGACGCGGCCGAAGAACGCCTTGCGCGCCAGCCAGATCATCACGTTGGAATCCTTGCCGAGCGACCACAGCAGCGCCAGCTTCTTCAGCCGGGCGAACGCCTCGCGCAGGATGTAGATGCTCTGGGCCTCCAACTCGTCGAGATGGTCCATTGACGGGGGTTGGGCGGCGGCAATTCCCGGCACGGAAGATGCTTGGGCGAAGAGCGCGGGCCGCGATCCGGCAGCGGCGGATTCGTTGTCGAGAAGATGCATCTATCGGCCCTTGGCCTTTGGGGGTGAAAATTCTAAAGTTGCGCCGCAATATAGAAGAAATAATTTTCTATTTGTCGGCCTTGATCGAGAGATAAATAGAAAATAATTTCAGTCAACCCCCAAGTTGGGGAAGCGAGTGTCTGATGCGATACCTGCCTGTGTTTTTGGATCTGCAAAGCGGCAAGGTGCTGCTCGTCGGAGCGGGCGAACTCGTGCGCGCCAAGCTGCGGCTGCTCGCGGCCACCGGCGCCGCGGTCCGCTGGTATGCGACCGACGGCGATCATGACCTCGCGGGTCTTTCGGCCGAGCACGCCGCGCGCATCGAGCGCGCCGAGGGCGATCCGCTCGCGGCCGATCTGTCCGACGTCATCGCGGTGCTCTGCGCCGGGGCCGGCGACATCGGCGTTGCGATGTCGGCGCGCGCCAAGGCCGTCGGCCTGCCGGTCAACGTGATGGACGACCTCGCGCATTCCACCTTCATCATGCCGGCGATCGTCGATCGCGGCGATGTCGTGGTCGCGGTCGGCACCGGCGGCACGTCGCCGGTGGTGGCACGCCGCATCCGCGAGCGCATCGAGGCGGTGCTGCCGGCGCGGATCGGCGACCTCGCCGGCTTCATCGGCCAGTTCCGCAAGCAGGTTCACGCCCGCATCGCCGAATTTCCGCTGCGCCGCCGCTTCTGGGAGCGCATCATCGACGGCCCGATCGGCGCGCTGGTCTTGGCCGGCCGCAGGGACGAGGCCGAGCGGGCGCTGGACGCGGTCGCCGATCCGGCCGCATTCGCCGGCGCTGACGTCGAAGGAAAGGCTGTCGGCCACGTCACGCTGGTCGGCGCCGGTCCGGGCGATCCCGATCTGCTCACCGTGAAAGCGCTGCGCGCGCTGCAGGATGCCGACGTCGTGTTCTATGACGAACTGGTGTCTCCCGAGATTCTCGACCGCATCCGCCGCGATGCGTCGCGCATTCCGGTCGGCCGCCGCGTCGGCAAGCCCGGCATCGGCCAGGATGCGATCAACAAGCTGATGATCGAGGCGGCACAGTCCGGCCAGCGCGCCGTCCGGCTGAAGGGCGGCGATCCCTTCATCTTCGGCCGTGGCGGCGAGGAGATCGCGGCGCTGCGCGATGCCGGCGTCGCTTATTCCATCATTCCCGGCATCTCCGCCGGCCTCGGCGCCGCAGCACAGTTCGAGGTGCCGCTGACCTATCGGCACGAGGCGCTGCGCATCACCTTCCTGACCGCGCACAAGGCGCGCGATGCCGAAGTGGTCGACTGGTCGGTGCTCACAGACAAGAAGATGACCGTGGTCGTCTACATGGGCATGACCGCGGCGCCCGCGATCCGCGCCGGCATGCTCGCCGCGGGCCGCTCGCCGGAGACGCCAGTCGGCGTGTTCGCGCGCGTGACGCGGCCGGACGCCAAGGCCGCGGTCGGCACGCTGGCGCGGCTGCCTGAACTGGTCAAACAGGTCGATGGCGGTCCCGCCATTCTCGTTATTGGCGACGTGGTCGCGCATTCCGCGCCGTGGAGCCGATCCAACGTCACCCAACTCTTCTCCAACCAGATGTTCTCCGAACTGCTGAAGGCTGCCGAATGACCTCTCCGCTCGAACAGAAGAAAATCCGGATCACAGGCCCGTCGGTGGTGACCGCCAACCGCACCTGGGATGGCGCCGTCGTGTACCGGACCGCGCAAAAGGGCTGGTCCACCGAGCTCTCCGATTCCGCCATCGTCAGCACATCCGATGACGCCCGCGCGCTGCTGGCCGAAGCCGCCGCCGACGATGTCGGCGCGGTCGGTCCCTATATCGCGCCGGTCGAGCTCAAGGACGGCGGCAAGGTCAAGCCGGGCAATCTCCGCGAACAGATCCGCGCCAAGGGCGTCACCATCGATCTCCAGGTCCCTGCTTAAGGCGCGCCGGCGCAAGGCTCATCCATCATGTATGCATATGACGAACTCGACCGCACGCTGATCAACGAGCGTGTCTCGGAATTCCGCGATCAGGTGAAGCGCCGCCTCTCCGGCGAGCTCACCGAGGACGAATTCAAGATCCTCCGCTTGCAGAACGGCGTGTACCTGCAACTGCACGCTTACATGTTCCGCGTCGCGATCCCCTACGGCACGCTGTCGACCAAGCAGCTGCGCCGGCTCGCCCATGTCGCGCGCCGCTACGACCGCGGTTACGGCCACTTCACCACGCGGCAGAACATCCAGTTCAACTGGATCAAGCTCGCCGAACTGCCGGACGCGCTGGCAGATCTTGCCGAAGTCGGCATCCACGCGATGCAGACCTCCGGCAACAATATGCGCAACGTCACCTCGGATCAGTGGGCCGGCGTCGCGCCCGGCGAGATCGAGGATCCACGCATCTGGTCGGAGCTGATCCGCCAGCACACCACGCTGCATCCGGAATTCTCGTTCCTGCCGCGCAAGTTCAAGATCGCGATCACCGCTTCCGAGCACGATCGCGCCGCGATCAAGATCCACGACATCGGCCTGCGCCTGCACAAGAATGCCGACGGCGAGACCGGTTTCGAGGTGCTGGTCGGCGGCGGCCTCGGCCGCACGCCGTTCATCGCCAAGACCATCAAGCCGTTCGTGCACGGCCGCGACGTCCTGAGCTACATCGAGGCGATCCTGCGGGTCTACAACCAGTACGGCCGCCGCGACAACATCTACAAGGCGCGCATCAAGATCCTGGTGCACGAGCTCGGCATCGAGAAGTTCGCCAAGGAGGTCGACGAAGAGTGGCGGCAGATGGGCGATAGCGAGCTGCGGCTCGATCACCGCGCCATCGAGGAGGTGCGCTCGCGCTTCTCCTATCCGGCTTACGAAAAGCTGCCGCACATGCCGGACGAATTGAAGCAGGCCGCGCACGATCCGCTGTTCGAGCGCTGGCGCAAGAACTCGGTGTCGGCGCACAAGGTGCAGGGCTATTCGATCGTGACGCTGTCGCTGAAGCCGGTCGGCGGCCCGCCCGGCGATGCCACCGCCGAGCAGATGGACGCGCTCGCCGATCTCGCCGATAAATATTCATTCGGCGAAATCCGCGTCGGCCACGAGCAGAACCTGGCGCTGCCGCATGTCGCCAAGCGCGACCTGCCGGCCCTTTTCAAGGCGTTCGACCGCCTTGGCCTGGCGACGCCGAACGTCAATCTCGTCACCGACATCATCGCCTGCCCGGGGCTGGATTACTGCTCGCTGGCCAATGCGCGCTCGATTCCGATCGCGCAGGAGTTGACGCGGCGCTTCGCCAATCACGACACCGCCGGCCTGATCGGCCGTCTGCATATCAACATATCCGGCTGCATCAATGCCTGCGGCCATCACCATGTCGGCCATATCGGCATTCTCGGCGTCGAGAAGAACGGTGAGGAATTCTACCAGATCACGATCGGCGGCCGCGCCGACGAGAACGCGCAGATGGGCACCTTGATCGGCCCGGCCGTTCCCTATGCGGAAGTCGCCGACGTGATCGAAGACATTGTCGAAGCCTATCTCGCGCTGCGCGACCGTCCCGAGGAATTGTTCGTCGATACGGTGAAGCGTCTGGGCGTCGAGCCTTTCAGGGAGCGGGTTTATGCCACTCGTTAAGCAGGGAAGAATCACGACCGATCTGTTCGTGCACGTCGCCGACGGCGCCGAATTGCCGGGCGACGGCGCGGTGCTGGTGACGGCGGAGCGTTTCCTCGCCGATCCGGAGGCGCTGCTGCGCCGCGCCGGCAAGACCGGCGTGATCTGGCCGAACAACCGCAACCTCGACGATCTCGTGCCGTGGCTCGACCGGTTGGCGTCGGTCGCGCTGGTGTTCCCGACCTTCCGCGACGGTCGTGCCTACAGCCAGGCGCGCCTGTTGCGCGAGCGTCATGGCTATGACGGCGAGCTGCGCGCCACCGGCCAGATCCTGCGCGACCAGTTCGTGTTCATGACGCGGGCCGGCTTCGACGCCTTCGAGGTGAAGAAGGATGCCGACGCCGATGCCTTCGCCGAGACCATGAAGCGCTATTCGGTGTTCTACCAGCCGACCGGCGACGGCCGCGTCACCGCACTCAACCGCCGCATGCAGCTGCGTTACTCGGAGAGTGCCGGCCAGTGAGCACGCTCGCACCAGAGCTCGCACAGCAGCCGGCAGCGGATGCGCTCGACCGCGCGCTGCGCACGGCATCGCCCGCCGAGGTGATCGCGGCGGCGCTGCAAGCGGTCGGCCGCGAGAGACTGGCGCTGGTGTCGTCGTTCGGCACCGAGTCCGCCGCGCTGCTCAAGGTGATGGCCGACGTCGATCCGTCGATTCCGGTCGTCTTCCTCGACACCGGCTGGCTGTTCGAGGAGACGCTGGCCTATCGCGACACGCTGATCGAGACGCTCGGCCTCACCGATGTGCGCTCGATCAAGCCCGACGAGCAGGTGCTGGCACAACAGGATCCGGATCGCGAGTTGTGGTTCACCGATCCCGACGCCTGCTGCCGCATCCGCAAGGTCGAGCCGCTGGCGCGCGCGCTCGAGCCGTTCGCGGGATGGATCAACGGCCGCAAGCGTTTCCAGGGCGGTGCGCGCGCCGATATCCCCGTGGTCGAGGATGACGGCGTCAGGTTGAAATTCAACCCGTTCGCCAATGTTTCCCGCGAGGACATCGAGGCGATCTACGCCCTCGCAAAACTGCCGCCGCATCCACTTGTCGCATCGGGATATCAGTCGGTCGGGTGTATGCCTTGCAGCAGCCGGTCCGCTGCCGGCGAGGATGCGCGCGCCGGCCGCTGGCGCGGCCGCGCCAAGACGGAATGCGGCATCCATACGATGAAGATGTCGTAGAGCAGGCGCGAACAAAGAGCCGCACGACAAAGCCTTCGCAACGCAGCGCCTACGTAGCAAAACCGCGTTGCGCGGTCGCAAACAAAGAAAATCGGTTCCGTTGACTTACACCCACTTCGCCGCGAGTTATGTCAGGCGTGCTCCCTGACATTCTCAGGTTGAATGGAGACAGAAATGATCCGTCGTATGCTGCCGCTGGTCGCGGGACTGTTGTGGGCGAGCTCGGCCTTCGCCGCCGACGTGTCGCTGCTCAACGTATCGTACGATCCGACCCGCGAGCTCTATGTGGATTTCAACAAGGCGTTCGCCGCGGCCTATCAGAAGGAAACCGGCAAGAGCGTCGAGATCAAGCAGTCGCATGGCGGCTCCGGCTCGCAGGCGCGCGCCGTGATCGACGGGCTGCAGGCCGACGTCGTCACGCTGGCGCTCGCCTACGACATCGACGCGGTGGCCGGCAAGGGCCTGGTGGCCGCCGACTGGCAAAAGCGGCTGCCGCTCAACGCCTCGCCCTATACCTCCACCATCGTCTTTCTGGTGCGCAAGGGCAATCCCAAGGGCATCAAGGATTGGGACGACCTGATCAAGCCCGGCGTCAGCGTGATCACGCCGAATCCGAAAACCTCGGGTGGTGCGCGCTGGAATTATCTTGCCGCTTGGGGTTATGCCCAGAAGAAGTATGGTTCTGCCGACAAGGCCAGGAAGTTCGTCGCCGACCTGTTCCAGAACGTCCCGGTGCTCGACACCGGCGCGCGCGGCTCGACCGTCACTTTCGTCGAGCGCGGCGTCGGCGACGTGCTGCTCGCGTGGGAGAACGAAGCCTTTCTGGCGCAACGGGAATTCGGCAAGGACAAGTTCGAGATCGTGGCGCCGCCGCAGTCGATCCTGGCCGAACCGCCGGTCGCCGTGGTCGACGCGGTCGCCGACAAGAAGGGCACCCGCGCCGTCGCCGAGGCCTACCTGAAGTACTGGTACACCAAGGAAGGCCAGGAGATCGCCGCCCGCAACTCCTACCGGCCGCGCGACCCTGAAATCGCGAGGGAGTACGAAAAATCTTTCGCCAAGGTCGAACTTTTCACTATCGACGACGTTTTTGGTGGTTGGACCAAGGCGCAGAAGGAGCATTTTGCCGAGGGCGGCATCTTCGATCAGATTTACAAGAACTGATTGAAGCTCCGCGCATGATCCGAAAAAGTGTGAACTGGATCGCGCGCGAAACAAAGGACCGAAGCACGATCATCGCGCTTCGGGTCGAACAGGGGGATTTGTGAGCACAGCGGTTGCACGGCGCAGTACCCTGCCGGGATTCGGTCTCACCATGGGACTGACCCTGACTTGGCTCTCCGTCATTATCTTGATTCCGCTGGCCGGCCTGTTCCTGAAGACATTCGAGCTCAGCTTCGAGCAGTTCTGGGGCATCATCACCAGCCGCCGCACTTTGAACGCGCTGAAGATTTCGTTCGGCCTGTCGTTCGCGGCCGCCTGCGTCAATCTGGTGATGGGCACCATCATCGTCTGGGCGCTGGTGCGGTACCGCTTTCCGGGCCGGCGGCTGTTCGATGCCATCGTCGATATCCCCTTTGCTCTGCCCACGGCGGTTGCCGGCGTCGCGCTGACACAGCTGTTCGCGCAGAAGGGCTGGCTCGGCGCGCCGCTTGCCGAACTCGGCATCAAGGTCGCGTTCACGCCGATCGGCATCTTCATCGCGATGGTCTTCATCGGCATCCCCTTCGTCGTGCGCACGGTGCAGCCGGTGCTGATCGATCTCGACCCCGAGATCGAGGAGGCGGCGGCGAGCCTCGGGGCCAATCGCTGGCACACCGTCTTCCGTGTCATTCTGCCCAGCCTGATCCCGGCGCTGCTCACCGGTTTCGCGCTCGCCTTCGCCCGCGCCATCGGCGAGTACGGCTCGGTGATCTTCATCGCCGGCAATCTGCCGAACGTTTCCGAGATCGCGCCGCTCCTGATCGTGATCCGGCTATCCGAATTCCGTTACGCCGACGCCACCGCGATCGCCGTGGTGATGCTGCTGGCCTCTTTCCTGATCATCTTCGTGATCAACCGCCTGCAGCGTTGGGCGCAAACCCGCATTCCCGCGCATTGAGGCTCTAGATGTCGATGCAATCGGGATTGGCTCCTTCCACGTCGCAGTTGCAGGCTTACGCAGCCGCGACCGACGTCAGCGTCGCGGTTCCGGCGCCGCTGCTCGAGGTGGCGCGCATCCAGCCCGTCACCGCGCCGCGCGACCTGCGCACCGAGCCCGGCCCGATCCGCTTCATCATCATCACACTGGCGATCGCCTTCCTCAGCATCTTTGTCGTGCTGCCGCTGGTGGTCGTGTTCGCATCGGCCTTCTCGAAGGGCATCATGGCCTATTTCGCCGCGCTGGCCGAGCCGGAGGCGATGGCCGCCATCAAGCTGACGCTGCTGATCGCCGCGATCTCGGTCACCCTCAACCTCGTATTCGGGGTGATCGCGGCCTGGGCGATCTCGAAGTTCGAGTTCACCGGCAAGACCTTCCTGATCACGCTGATCGACCTGCCGTTCTCGGTCTCGCCCGTGATCTCCGGCCTCGTCTTCGTGCTGCTGTTCGGCGCGCAGGGCTTCTTCGGCCCGTGGCTGCAGGCGCACAACGTGCACATCCTGTTCGCGGTGCCCGGCATCGCGCTGGCGACGATCTTCGTCACCTTCCCCTTCGTGGCGCGCGCGCTGATCCCGCTGATGCAGGAGCAGGGCACCCAGGAAGAAGAGGCGGCGATCTCGCTCGGCGCCTCGGGCCTGCAGACCTTCTTCCGAATCACGCTGCCCAACATCAAATGGGGCCTGCTCTACGGTGTGCTGCTCTGCAACGCGCGCGCGATGGGCGAGTTCGGCGCGGTCTCGGTGGTGTCGGGCCATATCCGCGGCGAGACCAACACGATGCCGCTGCTGGTCGAGATTCTCTACAACGAATACCAGTTCGTCGCGTCGTTCGCGATCGCATCGCTGCTGGCGATGCTGGCGCTGATCACGCTGGTCATGAAGACCATCCTCGAGCGGCGGCTGGATGAGGCAGAGGTGAGCGATGGCGATTGAAGTCAAGAACATCGTAAAGACGTTCGGCAGCTTTGCCGCGCTCGACAATGTCGATCTCAAAGTCGCCGACGGCGAGCTGCTGGCGCTGCTCGGTCCGTCCGGCTCGGGCAAGACCACGCTGCTGCGGATCATCGCCGGCCTCGACTGGCCTGACTCGGGCGAGGTCGCGATCGATGGCGAGAACGCGCTCTCCCGGGGCGCCAGCGAGCGCCAGGTTGGCTTCGTGTTCCAGCATTACGCGCTGTTCCGCCACATGACGGTGTTCGAGAACGTCGCCTTCGGCCTGCGCGTGCAGCCGCGCGCGATCCGCAAGGACGAGGCGACGATCCGGGCCCGCGTCAAGGAATTGCTCGATCTGGTGCAGCTCGACTGGCTGGCCAATCGCTATCCGAGCCAGCTGTCCGGTGGCCAGCGCCAGCGCATCGCGCTGGCGCGCGCGCTCGCGATCGAGCCGCGCATCCTGTTGCTCGACGAACCGTTCGGCGCGCTCGACGCCAAGGTGCGCAAGGAGCTCAGGCAATGGCTGCGCTCGCTGCACAACGAGATCCACGTCACCTCGATCTTCGTCACCCACGACCAGGAGGAGGCGCTCGAGGTCGCCAACCGCGTCGTGGTGATGGACAAGGGCAAGATCGAGCAGATCGGCTCGCCCGGCGAGGTCTATGACAACCCGGCGACCGCCTTCGTGCACGGCTTCATCGGCGAATCCATCGTGCTGCCGGTCGATGTCGCCGGCGACGCGGTGCGGCTCGACGGCCGGTCCCTCAACTTACCGGCGCTGGGCGCGGCCTCGGGCGCCGCAAAACTGTTTGTCCGCCGCCATGACATGGCGATCGGACCGGCCGGCAGCGGCGCCTTGGAGGGCGCCATCCGCCATGTCCGCTCATTCGGCCCCATCCAGCGCGCCGAAGTGGCGCTGTCGGGCGGCGAGGGCCAGACCGTGATCGAGATCGACGCCCCCCGCGACCGCGAGCTGCAGGCCGGCGAGATCGTGTCCCTGCAACCCCGCCGCTACCGCATCTTCGCCGCCCAGGATTAAGGGCCGCAGCCCCGTAGCCCGGATGGAACGGAGCACAATCCGGGGTCCTCGCCGTGCGGCTGATGTTCCCGGATTGCGCTCCGCTCCATCCGGGCTACAAGGCACCGGCCCCGGAACGGTGGCATTTGACCGCCAAAAGTCAGCCCCCGTTCACCATTCAGCCACGGTTGGTATGCAACAACGGCGGGCCAACTTTGGGGGTCTTCTCTAGTGAAACGGACGACGGTTGCCCTGTTCGGGCTTCTGGTGCTTGCCGGCTGCGCCGCGGACACCAAAATCCCGGAAGAACCGGCCATGTATGTCAACCTGGCGCAGCCGGGCGCGGTGCTGGATGCCCAGGCGGCGGCGATCCTGTTCTCGCAATACCGCCAGAACAATGGGCTCGGCACCGTCGTGGTCGACCCGAACCTGGTGAAGCTCGCCGAGCAGCAGTCGCAGGCGATGGCCGCCCGCAACAAGATGGACCACGACGTCAAGGGCCCGCTCGGCAAGCGGCTGGAGGCCGGCGGCTATCCGGCGACCGTGGCGGTCGAGAACATCTCGGCCGGCTATCACACGCTGGCCGAAGCGTTTTCCGGCTGGCGCGATTCCCCGCCGCACAAGGCCAACATGCTGAAGAGCGGCGTCACAAAAATGGGCATCGCGGCGGTCTATGCTCCCAACACCAAGTACAAGGTGTTCTGGACGCTCATCCTGGCGGCAACCTGATTTCGATAAATTCCGCGTGAACACGATCCGGAGAAGTGTGATGCGCTTTTCCGAAACGATCACCCTTTGATGAGAGCCATGTCGCCGATTGACGCCGTGGCCAACAGACGCCACGCTGCGCTGCAACGTATTTTCCTGACCGAACGGTTTTCGAATGAATAGCTCGGATACCGCGCCGGACACGGCGCCCGCGCAAGCCCATCGCGTGCTGGTTCTCCAGGGTGGCGGCGCGCTCGGCTCGTATCAGGCCGGCGCGTTTCAGGCGCTCTGCCACGCCGGCTTCGAGCCGGAATGGATCGCCGGCATCTCGATCGGCGCCATCAACGCCGCGATCATCGCCGGCAACGAGCCGGCCAAGCGCGTGCCGCGGCTGAAGGAATTCTGGGAGATGGTGTCCTCGCCGGTGTCCTGGAATCCGGTCGCCAAGGGCGAGCATGCCCGCTCGCTGTTCAACGAGACCAGTGCCGCCCTGATCGCGACCTTCGGCGTGCCCGGCTTCTTCACTCCGCGGATTCCGCCGGCGCCGTTCTGGCCGCCGGGCAGCTCCTCCTCGCTGAGCTATTACGACACCGCGCCGCTGAAGAAGACGCTGGAGCGGCTCGTCGACTTCGATCGCATCAACGATCTGAAGACCCGCCTCTCGGTCGGCGCGGTCGGCGTCACCTCGGGCAATTTCTGCTACTTCGACAATTACGAGTTCAAGAAGCGCGGCAAGAAGATCGGCCCGGAGCACATCATGGCGTCCGGCGCGCTGCCGCCGGGCTTCCCGGCCGTCGTGATCGACGGCGAGCATTACTGGGACGGCGGCATCGCCTCCAACACCCCGCTCGACTTCGTGCTCGACGAGGAGACGACGCGGGACCTTTTGATCTTCCAGGTCGACCTGTTCAGCGCGCGGGGCGAGCTGCCGCAGACCCTGCTGGAAGCCGCCGAGCGCGAAAAGGACATCCGCTATTCCTCCAGGACGCGGATGAACACCGACAAGAACAAGCAGATCCACAACGCCCGCATGGCGGTGCGCGACCTGATCAGCAAGCTGCCGGATTATCTGAAGAACGACCCGTCGGTCGAGCTGCTGCGCAAGGCCTCCAAGGAGAACACCGTCACGGTGGTGCACCTGATCTACAAGAGCAAGAATTACGAGACCAATTCCAAGGACTACGACTTCTCCCATGTTGCGATGGTCGAGCACTGGGGCGCCGGCGTGCGCGACGTGCATTTGTCGATGCGTCACAAAGAATGGCTAGAACGGCCGCAGTCCGGGGAAACCATGGTGACTTACGACCTCACGGGGGATCTATCCAAGCCCCCGGAAAGCAAATAGGAGCGAATAGGAATGGGTACGCTGACAGGCAAGACCGCCGTTGTGACCGGCTCGACCAGCGGCATTGGACTGGCGATCGCGCGCGCCTTCGCAGGCGCCGGCGCCAACATCGTCCTCAACGGCATGGGAGTGCCGGCCGACATCGAGAAGGAGCGTTCCGGCATCGAGACCGACTTCAAGGTCAAGGCAGTGCATTCGCCGGCCGACATGACCAAGCCGGCCGAGATCGCCGAGATGGTTGCGCTCGGCGAGAAGACCTTCGGCTCGGTCGATATCCTCGTCAACAATGCCGGCATCCAGTTCGTCGCGCCGATCGAGGAGTTTCCGCCGGAGAAGTGGGAAGCCATCATCGCGATCAATCTGTCGTCGGCGTTCTACGGCATCCGCGCCGCCGTCCCCGGCATGAAGAAGCGCGGCTGGGGCCGCATCATCAACACCGCCTCGGCGCACTCGCTGGTCGCCTCGCCGTTCAAGTCGGCCTATGTCTCGGCCAAGCACGGCATTGCCGGCCTGACCAAGACCGCCGCACTCGAGCTCGCCCAGCACAAGATCACCGTCAACTGCATCAGCCCCGGCTATGTCTGGACTCCGCTGGTCGAGCACCAGATTCCGGAGACCATGAAGGCGCGCAACATGACCAAGGAGCAGGTCATCAAGGACGTGCTGCTCGCCGCGCAGCCGACCAAGGAGTTCGTGACCTCGGAGCAGGTTGCCGCGCTGGCGCTGTTCCTGTGCAGCGACGACGCCGCGCAGATCACCGGCTCCAACTACTCGATCGACGGCGGCTGGACCGCGGAATAATTCGCGCCGCCGGATTGTCGGCCACCAGCAAGAGCCGGTCCCTGATTGGATCAGGGGCCGGCTTGTTTTCCGGTCTGCTGCCTGGCGCTTGATGATCGGAGGCGCGATGGTATCAGCGCTTGCCGAACGCCAGCACGTGCAGGCCGAGGCGCGAGCGCACCACGTAGAACAAGAGGATCGTCTCGAACGTGAGCGACAGCGATGTCGAGGCCGCGGCGCCCATGCCGCCGTAGCGCGGCACCAGCGCGACGCAGAGCCCGACATTCATCAGGAACGACACCGCATAGGCCATCGCGCAGATGTTCTGGTGGCCGAGCATGTTGAGCAGGCGCTCGACCGGGCCGATCGCCGAGCGCACCACGAGCCCGATCGCGGAGACGAACATGATCTCGTAGCCGTCGACGAATTTCGGCCCGAACAGCCACAGCAGCGGCTTGCCGAACGCCAGCAGCGCGATCGTGGCGAACAGCGACGGCCAGAACGTCCAGCTGATCGCGTGCGCGACATAGGCCGACAGCCGGTCCTTGTCGCCGAGCGCATGGAATTCGGCGAAGCGATGCGCCGTCGTCGCCGCCATCGCGTAGTGGATGAAGGAGACCAGGGCCAGCGTCTTCACCACGGCAAAATAGATGCCGACCTCCTCGGACGAGCGGAACTGCTGCAGCATCAGCACGTCGGTGTAGCCGAGCAGGAGATAGAAACTCTCGACCAGCATGATCGGCAGCGACACCGCGAACCAGCCCCTGACGTCGTAGCTCTTCTCGCCGTGTCCGACATGGGCGGCGAGGCGGCGGTTCAGCACGACCATCTGGCCGATCGCGGCGATGTACACCGCGGCGGCGCTCGCCAGCATCGCGGCGGTGGCGCCGAGATCAAGGCCGAGCGCCAGCGCGCCGGCGGTCAGCGCGATGATCAGGCCCTGCCGCACGATGAATTGCGGCATCAGGCCGAGCTGCATCCAGTCGTGCGCGCGCGAGATGCCGTCCTGGGTGTTGGCGACGACGAAGGGCGGCAACGTCAGGCAGCCGATATAGAGCGGCACCACCGCATGCGGGTCGATCAAGGGCGAGGCGAGGTGGATCACGCCGGCAAGCAGCAGCGCTACCGCGCTCGACGTGGCCAGCGTCATCCAGCGGCTGCCCGAGAGGAAGCCGCGCAGCGCGGCGATGTCGCCACTGGCGCGATATTCCGGAATGATCTTTTGCGCCGAGGGGGCGATTCCGAAATCCATGGTGCTGCCGAGCAGCAGCACCCAGGTCCAGACGTAAACGTAGATGCCGTAGTCCGAGCCGCTCATCCAGCGCGCCAGCAGGATCTGCGCGAGATAGGCGATCGCCGCGCTGACGACGCGGATGATGAAGATGGTGCCGGCGAGCCGGTTGGTGACCGAGGCCTCATGGCTGGAGCCGACCATGCGCGCAACGAGGCCGCGCAGTCGCATGACCGGGCCCGACGGCTCAGGGATTGCGGATCGGCTCTCCATCACGGCCACGAAGGAAAATTCCTAAAGCGCCGCGAGGCGGCAATGGCCTCGACCTATCAACGAAACGTTAAGATTACGTTGGGCGGGGGTGTTCCCCGCGGTCGTCCTGGCGGAAGCCAGGACCCATAACCACAGGGAGCAGTTGGTGCGCAGACTGTAACCCCCAGCCTGCCAGAAACGGCGGCCGCGGCGTATGGGTCCTGGCTTCCGCCAGGACAACGACGGGGAGACGATCATTCAGTTCAAAGTGACGTTGAACTCGTAACTCTTGTCGCCGCCGACAAGCGTCAGCTTCAGCGCAGCGCCGTCGGCCTTGGCGCCGGGTGGCAGACCGTCGAGCTCGAAGCTGAAGCGCTTCACGCCGGGCGGCGATTGCGCCATGAGCTTCGGCACCGGCAGCGCCCAGTCGGGGGTTGGGCCCTCGACGAAGAGGCTGAGGTCTTTCGCCTCGGGCGCGGCGACGTCGACCAGCACGTTCTTTCCGTCGCGCTTGATGTCGCGGATCGTGAGCGGGGTGGGATCGCCGATATTGGCCGGCTTCGGCACCGCGTTGAGCGCTTCCGACAGCGTGGCATCTTCGGTCGAGGCGACACTGGCGAAGGCGAGCTCGGCGGTTGCCTCCACCGGCACGCACAGCTTCTCGCACACCGCGTAGTTGATATCGGCGCGCAGCACCAGCGGCTTGTCCGGGTTCTTGGCGACGATGCGCAGCGGCAGCACGACCTGCTTCTTGTAGCCGAGCGAGGTGCCGCCGGCGCCGTCATCGAATTGCCGCGGCGCCGGCCACATCACGGTGACGGCCTCGACATTGTCGGACTTCGAGAAGTCGAACCGCGGCGGCACGCCGGAATCGCCCGGCGTCCGCCAGTAGGTTTTCCAGCCGTCCTGCAATTGAATCGCGATGCCGCCGAGCAGCACCGCGCCGCTGCGCGATCCCGCGAGCAGCCTGACCGCGGAATGCTTGTCCTGCTGCCACGGCGAGGCGTCGTCGGCATGCGCCTGCGCTGCCACACACGCGACGGACAAGGCGGCGAAGCAGAGCGCGACCCGCAGGGGAACTATGACGGTCATGAGACGTCTTTACCTGCAACTTTCGTTGCAAACTATTGAATTGCTTGTGATGGATCGTCGCGGCAGGGGCGAAGCTTGATTGACAGAAGGGCCACCCAATATCAGGATGCCAAATCAGCAGGAAAGGCCTTTTGCGGATGAGCCCTGAAGGCAGAACAGGCAAGACACGCAAGACCGTCGCCGACCGCGGCGCCGGCGTCGGTCACAACCACGCCGAAGATGGCTATCTCGATGGCCAGTTGCTGATCGCGATGCCTGTCATGAGCGATCCGCGCTTCGAGCGGTCCGTGATCTACATGTGCGCGCATTCCTCCGAAGGCGCGATGGGCATCATCGTCAATCGCCCGGCCGGCAGCATCGACTTCCCCGGACTTTTGGTGCAGCTCGACATCATCCAGAAGGCCGACCAGATCCACCTGCCTGAAAATGCCGAGATGATGAAGGTGATGAAGGGCGGCCCGGTCGATACCGGCCGCGGCTTCGTGCTGCATTCCAGCGACTTCTACATCCAGGACGCGACGCTGAACATCGATGACGGCATTTCGCTGACCGCGACCGTCGACATCCTCAAGGCGATCGCCAAGGGCTCGGGTCCCAAGCACGCGATCCTCGCGCTCGGCTACGCCGGCTGGGGGCCGGGCCAGCTCGAGACCGAGATCCAGCATAATGGCTGGCTGCACTGCGACGCCGACCCGGAGCTGATCTTCGGCGACGACGTCGACGAGAAATACGCCCGCGCACTGCGCAAGATCGGCATCGAGGCCGGCATGCTCTCCAACGACGCCGGCCACGCGTAAGCCGTCGCTATCTCCTCCGCGTCGTCTGGGTCCCGGCCTTCGCCGGGACGACAGTGGAGGGGGCAAACAACCTACTCCGCCGCCTCCTGCGCTACCGTCGGATGGGTGCCGGCCACCGTGGCGCGGCGCATGTCGCGGGGCTGCGACTGGTCGTAGCGGCGGACGCGGTGCATGGTCTGGCGGTTGTCCCACATCACGAGGTCGTGCACGGTCCATTTGTGGACGTAGACGAACTCCGGCTGCGTGGCGTGCTCGGTGAGATCGCGCAGCAACAGCCGCCCTTCCGGCACGCTCATGCCCCTGATCGCGCCGGCATGCGACGACAGATACAGCGACTTGCGGCCATGCACCGGATGCGTGCGCACCAGGCGCTGCAGCACCGGCTTGAACATCTGCTTCTCCTCGTCGGTATAGTCGAGGAAGCCGAGCGAGCCGCGCGAATACATCAGCGAGTGCTCGCAGATCATGTCTTCGATCTCGGCCTTGGTGTCGTCGTCCAGCGCGTCATAGGCCGCGCGCATGTCGGCGAATTCGGTGTTGCCGCCTTTCGGGTTCACCACCCGCGCCGACAGCAGCGAGAATTTGGCCGGGATCGGCCGGAACGAAGAGTCGGAGTGCCACAGGCTGTTGCCGAGGTTGAACAGATGGGTGCGATGATCCTTCGGCAGCGGCTTGCCGTCCTTGCCGAGGTTGCTGACGTCGTTCAGTCCGGCGGAGAGGCGATAGTCCTCCTTCTTGGCCACGGTCCCGCCGCGGGATTCCTCGCGCTCGCCGAAGTTCAGCGCGAACGCCATCTGCTGCTCGTCGGTGATGTCCTGGCCGTGGAATACCAGCACGGCGTATTTGTCCATGCCGGCCTCGATGTCTTCAGCCTCCTGCTTCGTCAGCGGCTTGCGCACATCGACGCCGGAGACCTCGCCGACGAAGTGCTTGTGAAGCTGCCGGATCAGGACCGTCATTGGCGTATCTCCCCGTGCTTGCGGGCGGTTGTCCGCTTTGTTTGACGGAAAGGCTACTCCCGATGTGCGGTCTGTCAACGCTTCGCAGCCGCGCGCGGGTCAGGCATTCCGCGCCATCAACCCGCCGTCGACCTGGATCACGGCACCGGTCAGGAACGATGCGGCGGGCAGACACAGGCTGAGCGTCATGTGCGCGACCTCTTCCGGATCGCCGTAGCGGCCGAGCGCAGTGCGGCGCTTGGCGTAGATCGTCTTGTGCTCCTCGGAGATGCGGTCGGTGATCGCGGTGCGGATCGGCCCCGGGCAGATGCAGTTCACCGTGATGCCTTCACGGCCGAGCTCGACGGCGAGTGAGCGGGTCAGGCTGGTGACGCCGCCCTTGGCCGCGGAATAGGGGCTGTGCAGCGCGGTCGCACCGAGCGCCTCGGTCGAAGCGATGTTGACGATGCGCGGCGATTTCGACTTGCGCAGATGCGGCAGCGCGGCGCGGATGATGCGCGGATGTGCCGTCAGCATCACCGCGATCCCCTTGGCCCACGCGTCTTCGTAAGCGGGATCGTCGATCGGCACGCGCACCGAGATGCCGGCATTGTTGACGATGATGTCGAGGCCACCGAACTGCGCCGCGACGTCGTTGACCACCTTGGCGATCGCATCGCGATCGGCGACGTCGAGCACCCAGGCCTTCGCCGAGCCGCCCGCGGCGGTGATCTCGTTGACCACCGCTTGCGTCGCCTCGCTGTTCAGATCGGTGACCGCGACATTGGCGCCTTCATCGGCGAACACCCGCGCGGTGGCGCGGCCCATGCCGCTGGCGGCGCCGGTGACGAGAACGGTGAGGCCCTTCACCGAACGGCTGAGCTGCTTGTAGTCCGACATGGCGATCCCGGCTGATTTTCTTGTTGTAAGGGCCACGACGCTGGCACCGATCGAGAGGCGCGTCAAACCGGTGGCTCGTTTCCACCGCGCGCGCAGCGCGTCAACGCAAGTCCGGCGTTGGCTTTTCGCAAAGGATCATGCTGAATCAAGAAAATGGCGAGAGAGGAACACGCGATGAATGAGCTCGATTTCAGCGGCAAGCAGATGTTGGTGGTCGGCGGCTCCAGCGGGATCGGCAACGGCATCGCGCAGGCGTTCCGCGCCAAAGGCGCGCGCGTTGCGGTGTGCGGCACCCGCGCGCAGGCCAGCGACTATTCCGCCGACGAAGGCTCCGATCTTTCGGGCCTCACCTACGCGCAACTTGATGTCGGCAACCCGCAGGCGATCGACGCGTTCAAGCCGTCGTTCGACCGGCTCGACGTGCTGGTGCTGGCGCAGGGCGCGGTGATTTACCGCCGCGGGGAATTCGCGATGGACGGTTTCCGCAAGGTGCTCGAGGTCAATCTGATGAGCCTGATGGCCTGCGCGACCAAATTCCACGACCTGCTTAGCGCAAGCAAGGGATCGCTGATCATCGTCAGTTCGACCGCGGCCTACCATTCCACCATGGGCAACCCGGCCTACAATGCCTCGAAGACCGGCGCGATGGGACTGACGCGCACGCTCGGCGAGGCCTGGGCCGAGGACGGCATCCGCGTCAACGGTATCGCGCCCGGCCTCGTCGACACCAAGATGACCAAGGTGACGACGGCAAATCCGAAGCGGCTCGAAGGCGCGCTCGAACGCATTCCCTTGAAGCGGCTCGGCACGCCCGCCGACATGGCCGGTGCCGCGCTGTTCCTGGCCTCGCCGCTCGCCTCCTACATCGTCGGCCAGACTCTCATCGTCGACGGCGGGCTCATTCTGTAGCAACAGGAACTTGCGCAGAATTCGCAGGTTAGCTCCCTGATAAATGCAGGGAGCTTTTTCATGATGGACAAGGATCGGATTGTCGGAACGGCAAAGGAATTCGCGGGCAAGGCCGAAGGCGCTGTCGGCGACATGACTGACGACAAGCAGACGCAGGCCTCGGGCCGCGCCCGCGAGGCGGCCGGCGCCGTGCAGGATCTTTATGGTCAGGCCAAGGACACCGTGCGCGATGCGGCCGACACCGCGGCCAGCTATGCCAAGGATGCCTATGAGCATCGTGGCGAGACCATTCGCAGCGGGCAGAAGGCGATGACACAGGCGGTGCACGACAATCCGGTCGGCGCGCTCCTGATCGCCGGCGGAATCGGCTTCGCGCTCGCGCTGCTGATGAGCCGCCAGCCGCGCCGCCCGCCGCCACGCTGGCGCTATTACGGTTGAGTTGAAGGCGCAGGCCGAACGAGGCTCCGTTCGACTTACTGCACCGCCGCCGACCGTCCGACATTGCCCGGCGGCCGCGGTGGGCGCGGCGCCAGCGGGCGCTGCGGCTGCGGCGATCCGCCGAAGCCGAACAGGTCGCGCAGCCAGGGCTGCGGCTGGGCCTGCGGTGGCGCCTGTTGCGTCTGGGCCGGGCGGAAGATCCGCTTCTGCGCCGGCTTTTGCGGCGCCGTGATGATGCTGCCGTCAGGGGCGATTGCGGTGGTCGAGGGCGGCGGATTGGCAGGCGCGGTCTTTTCCGTTGCGGCCGGCTGGGTCGCGGCGACCGGGACGTCGCCCTTGGCCTGCTCGCGGCCCATTTCACGGCGCGGCCAGGCGTAATCGTCGGCGCGGCCGGCAGGGGCCGCCAGTGCCTCGCCTTTCACCAGCGTCCGCGCGGCGAGCGCGTCGACCGAGGCGGGCCGCGAGCCCGGTCCGCCAAGCAATTGATCGGTGCTGACCGTGGAGGCGACCAGCGGCAGCACCGGACCTGCCAGCGGCCGCGGCGCGGGCTTGCCCGGCTCGGTGCTGGTGTCGGGCGTTGCCGGCTCGCTCGGCAGGGCGATCGGGCCGGAGCGCACGGCGAGCAGCCGCGTCACCTCGCGCTCGACATAATGCGCGAGCTTGCGCGCGCCGGCCTTGGTGAAGAACACGCCGTCATAGGTGCGCAGCTGGCGGATCTGGCCTTCGAAGTCCGGGCCCTTCTGCATGAAGCGGCCGGCCTCATCGACGAAGCCGTCCCAGACGTCGACGTAGGTGATGCCGGCCTTGCCGGCGGCGTCGCGATAGAGCGCGTCGAGGAACAGCATGTCCGACGTGCCCTTCTGGCCGCGGATCGCGGGCAGCCCGACCCACAGCACCGGCACGCCCTTGCTCTTCAGCACGTTGATCATTTCCTCGATCTTCTTGCTGTAGAGCTCGACCCAGCGGTCGTCGCGGAATTCGGTGAAGCCGGTCGGCGAGCGCGCGGTCTTTTCCGGTGCGCTCTGCGGCGCGTCGTCGGCGTCGTCGGGCGACAGTTCGGTGTCGACCGGCTTGTCGTCGGGCTTCGCCGCGGTGTCGCCGGGTTTTGCGTCCGGTTTGCCGTCGGGCTTGGCGCGGGCGTCTTTCTTCTCGTCTTTCTTGTCGGCCTTCTTCTCAATGGCCGCCTCGCGGATCGAGGTGCGGTCGTTGAGGCCGAGCATTACGACGATGGCGTCGGGCTTCTCGGCCGCCAGAATGCCCCGCGCGGCCGCGGCCCAGTCCGCCGGATCGCCCTTGGGCTGATAGCGGATCAGGCCCGACACTGTCTTGTGCTTGCGGATCACGCCCATGTCGGGCTGGTCGGAATAGGCATCCTCGAGGCCATAGGCGAGCCAGTCGGCCATGGCGTCGCCGAGCACCAGCACGTTACGTTCGGCGGTCGCCTCGCGCTTGGCCGGCGCCGGGGCGCGCGAGAAATCCTCGCGCGGGCGCTGCTGCTGTTGTTGCGATTGCGGCGCCTGCTGCTGGAACGGCGCGAAGAAGTCGCCGCCGAACCAGCCACCGCCACCGCCGCGTGGCGGTGCATGGCGCGGGGGTGGCGCTGGAGAGCCGAAGCCCGGGAAGCCGAAGAACTGCGCCGAGGCAGGCTGCGCGATGCCGACCAAAAGCGCGAGCGCAACCGCCAGCGCGACCAGCGGGCCGGCCTCGGTGAACACGCGCAAAAAGGACTTTGGCTTCGGCATCGGGTTCGGTCGCAATGGTCCTGGAAGTACGTGAGCATACTAGCGGAATCGGGCCGCAAGCGGGCAGCTTTTCCACCATAAGTCGGGCGCCTCCGGCAGCCGTCAAGACGCCGGCCAAATATCGGCTTTCACGGTTACTTTTGGGGGCCGCCGTTGGTCCCGTAGCCCGGATGGAGCGGAAAGCGCAATCCGGAACAGTCGACCCGAGGGGCGAGAACCCGGACTTCGCTGCGCTGCTTCCGGGCTACGGGAGCTGCCCGCTACCGCCCGCGCAGCCGGTCCAGCACCTCTGACGTGGCAAATCCGTCCGCTGGCGCCCCGATCGAGGCCTGGAAGCCGCGCAGGGCCTCGCGGGTCTGGCCGCCGAACTGGCCGTCCGGGGTGCCCTTGTAGAAGCCGCGCTGCGCCAGCAGCTGCTGCAGTTCCAGCCGCTCGGCCCGCGATAGCACCCGTTCCTGGCGCGGCCAGGGCTGCACCAAAGGCGGCCCGCCCCGCAGCCGGTCGGCGAAATGGCCGATCGCCAGCGCATAGGCCTCGGCCGGGTTGTACTTCATGATCACGCGAAAGTTCTGCAGCATCAGGAAGCCCGGGCCCTCGGCGCCGGCCGGCGCCAGCAGGTAGGCCTTCTCGGCCGGGTGCGGGTACGGCTGGCCGTTGGCGCGCTTGAGGCCGAGATGCTCCCACTGCGACAGCGGCATCGCCTTGGCGCGGTCGGCCAGCATGTAGTTGAAGCCCTTCGGAAGCACGACCTCGTAGCCCCAGCTCGCACCGCTCTGCCAGCCGTCCTTCTTCAGGTTGTTGGCGGTCGAGGCGATCAGGTCGCCCGGATCGTCGACGACGTCGCGGCGGCCGTCGCCATCGCTGTCGACGGCATAGCGCTTGAACGCGGTCGGCATGAACTGGGTCGGGCCGAACGCGCCGGCCCAGGAGCCGCGCATCTGCTCGGGCTTCAGATCGCCGCGGTTGAGGATCTCCAGCGCCGACAGGAACTCGTCCTTGAAATAGGCCTGGCGACGACCGATGCAGGCGAGCGTCGCGGTCGACTGGACCACGCTCCGGTCGCCCATCTGGGTCGAGTAGTTCGACTCGATGCCCCAGATCGACGCGATGATGTAGCGGTCGACGCCGTAGGCCTTCTCGGTGGCGTCGAACTGCGTCTTGTACTTGGCAAGGATCTCGCGGCCCTTGGCGAGCCGGTTGTCGTTCACGAGGATGTCGAGATAGTCCCAGATCGCCTTGGTGAACTCGGGCTGCGAGTCCAGGAGATCCATGATGCGCAGATCGGGCTCGAGGCCGGCGGTGAAGCGCTCGAAATTCTCCCGCGTGATGTTGCGCCGTGCGGCATCCGGCCACATGCCGGCGACGCAGTTCGGAAAGTTCGATGCCGCCTCGCGGATTGCAGCCGCGGTCATCAGCGGATGGCCGGAGGCGCCGTCCTCACCGCTCCAGGGCGGCGGCGCGCCGCCCGGTCCGGTCGCGGCCTGTGGCGGCGGCCCCGAGAAGATGCTGTCGATCAGGCCGGTCAGCCCGTTGCCCGCGGATTGGGCCGAGGCCGTCGCCGGCAACAGCAGCGCGATCAGGATCGCGCTGACACGGCTGATCCTCGCACGGCTGATCGTCGATGTTCCCGTCGAGCGCATTGTCATCTGCCTGCCAAAAACTGCCGTTTCAGAAGGCCCGGCCACGGTTTCCAACAGCTTAACATGGGCGAGATTTTGTTGCCCGGCGCGGTTTCGCCGCTGGAAGCGGTGAAAAGATGCCGCACCACACATCCGCCTTTGTTAGCGGCTGCAACCGGGTTACCAAGGTGCAATGATTGCGTGTTCGAGCGAAGTTTAATCCGGTTCGCGCGACGAAGACGCATCAGAGCCAAAAGAGTTCGCGCAATCCCAACCGTTGCAAGGCTTCCGATCTCCATGAAAATCCGCAAAGCCGTCTTTCCCGTCGCCGGTCTCGGCACCCGCGTGCTGCCCGCCACCAAGGCCATGCCGAAGGAAATGCTGACCATCGTCGACAAGCCCCTGATCCAGTACGTGGTCGACGAAGCGCGGGAAGCCGGCATCGAACACTTCGTGTTCGTCACCGGCCGCAACAAGGGCGTGATCGAGGACCACTTCGACCGCATGTTCGAGCTCGACACCACGCTGGCGGCGCGCGGCAAGAAGGCCGAGCAGGACATTTTGGCGCAGAGCCAGCCCGAAGCCGGGGCGATGAGTTTTACGCGGCAGCAGGCGCCGCTCGGTCTCGGCCATGCGGTGTGGTGCGCGCGCGACATCGTCGGCAACGAGCCGTTCGCGGTGGTGCTGCCGGACGAATTGGTGCTGAACACGCCGGGCTGTCTGAAGCAGATGATCGAGGCGGCCGGCCAGCTTGGTGACAACGCCAACGTGCTCGCGGTCGAGGCAGTGCCCGATCATCTGACCCATCAATATGGCATCTGCGGCGTCGGCAAACGCACCGGCAAGATGTTCGAGGTCGACGGCATGGTGGAGAAGCCGCCGAAGGGCACGGCGCCATCCAACCTGTCGATCACCGGCCGCTACATCCTGCAGCCGGAGATCTTCAAGATTCTGGAGACCCAGGAGCGCGGCGCCGGTGGCGAAATCCAGCTCACCGACGCGATGATCGGACTTGCGAAGTCGCAGAAATTCTACGGCGTCGAGTTCGAAGGCGAGCGCCATGATTGCGGCTCGAAAGCCGGCTTCCTGCGCGCCAACATCGCCTACGGCCTGAAGCGCCCCGAACTGCGCGACGGGTTGATCGCCGAGATGAAGAAGTATCTGGGGGAATGAGGCAGCTTTGTCCTCAACCACGGCTGTCATCGCCCGGTCAAGTGTTCAAGCCGGGCGATGACCGAGCAAGTTGAGCAACCGACCCGTCATCCCTGAGAGGATGTGAATGTATTCACGGTCGCCTTGGCGAAAGCCAGGACCCATTACCCCAATCGCCTGTTGTCGTGCGACGCTAGAGCCGCTATCCCGCTCTCAATCGAATTCGGTGGCTATGGTCTTGGCTTTCGTCAGGACGACGACCTGGGCAGGCTGCTCGCTACAATTCTCACACCGTGACACCCTCTCAGGATGACGGTCACGCAGTTGCGCCCAACGACGATGGAGCACGCAGCTCCCACGGCATCAGCGAATCTGCGACGCCAGCCGATCAGGCCGCGCTTCGGTTCTCCTCCGGCGATCGCTGTTGCTCGGCCTTCCAGGCGTTGAGGTCTCCGGGCAGCAACTCGGGTTCGTCCTCGGCTCGTTTCCTTGAGCCGAAGGCCAGCCCGACGAGCCCGACGATCACCAGAAGGGCGCCGACAATGATCAGCCAATGCGGCAATTCCAACAATGGCATGGCGACACCTCGCTGCCCTTGATGAATACACACCTGCGAGTATCAGCCTATGCCTGCCGGCGGCCTACCGCCATATGCCATGTTGGTTAACGTCGATGCTGCCGGCGGCTCCCGGGGCGCTGGTCATCGCGCGGAGTCGTGCAACGTGTGGGCGTGAATCCGCGCTACGCCACCAGCGCGATCTTCTGCGTGCTGGCGAGCACCGACCGGTTGCGGCCGTTAGCCTTGGCGGCGTAGAGCGCCTTGTCGGCGGCCTCGACCAGGTCGGACCATTGCTGCGCGGCGGTCGGCTTGATGCTGGCGACGCCGATGCTCACCGTCGTGATCAGCTCGCCCTCGCACCATTGCTCGACTTTCATGCGGATGGTCTCGGCGACGTTGAACGACTCGATCGGGCTGGCACCGGGCAGCAGCACTGCGAATTCCTCGCCGCCGAACCGCGCGGCGCAGTCGCCGGCGCGGCGCACCGCATCCGAAATGCAGATCGCGATTCCGACCAGCACCTGGTCGCCGGCCTGGTGGCCGAAAGTGTCGTTGTAGGCCTTGAAGTGATCGGCATCGATCATCAAGAGCCCGATCGGCTGGCCCTGCCGCGCCGCGCGGCGCCATTCGAGCTCGATCTCGGCATCGAATTTGCGCCGGTTCTTCAGGCCGGTGAGGGCGTCGGTCGTCGCCATCTCCTCGAGCTTGTCCTCGGCGTCAGCGCGGCGGCCGATCTCGCGGGCGAGCACCAGCGCCGTCGAGAGCACGAACACGATCAGCGCCGCCATGATGGCGCCGATCCGCATCACTTCGGTGTGCCAGAGGTTGAACACGCTCTCGAGCGGCTTGCCGACCACAACATAGAGCGGGCTCGCGCTGTTGCGCCTGACATAGAGCCGCGGCGTCGCATCCACCGGGCCCTTGCCAGCAAAAGCGCCGCCCTCCTTCAGGTTCTCCGCCTTCCAGTCCAGCTGTTGTGCGAGATTGCGGCCGATCACGTCGAGATCGAACGGCGTGCGCATGATGATGGTGCGGTCGCGGCGCAGCACGGTGATGGTGTCGCCGGGCGCGAGATTCAGCCGGCCGAACAAATCGTGGAAATAGCTGAAGCGGATCGAGCCGACCACGACGCCGAGGAAGCGGCCGTCCTCGTCGCTGATGCGCCGGCTCAGCACGATGGCATAGGCGCCACGATGCAGCATCGGCCGGCTGATGAACAGGCCGGTGTCGGGATGGTCGCGGTGAACCGTGAAGTATTCCTCGTCGCTGCGGTTCTCCGGTCGCGGATCGAGGCTCGCGGCGTCGATCGAGAGGTTGCCCGCCGGGTCGAACACCTGGATCGCGCCGAAATGCTTGGCGGTCGCGGCGTGATCGAACAGGATCAAATGGCGGAGCTCCTTGCTGACATTGCGGATCGCCGGCATTTCCAGATTGCTGGCGACCGCGCGCAGCGACAGGTCGTAGAGCTCGATATTGCGGCTGATGTCGGCGTCGATGCCGGCGGCGAGGTTCTCCAGCGTCTGGCGGGCGATCTCCTCCTCGCTGCGGCGCATGTCGAGCATCACGCTGGCGCAGATCGCCGAGAAGCCGATCACGGTCGCGACCGACGAGACGATCAGCAATTTTGCCGAAAGCCGCCAGCGCCGTCTTGCCTCTTTTCCCCGTTGAAATGGCATTTCCCGCTCCAGGGCGCCGTCATGCATCGGGAAACGTTGTTGTCGCCTTAAGTGGCGACAGCGGCCGCCGAATGGGTTAACGGGTGGTTGCCGGAAGGCTGAACCTTGTCACCGAGGACGTTGTGAACGACTACGACGCGCTGCGCGACTATCTGAAGAAGCAGCATTTGCCTGAATTCGTGCTGACCTTCGACGAGATCGAGGCGATCATCGACGCCGCGCTGCCGCGCGCCGCGCATCGGGCGTCGTGGTGGGACACCTTGCGCAGCCCGCAGGAGAAGATGCCGCAACGCGAGGCCTGCCTCGATGGCGGCTACATCGCCACCCGCCAGGCGGATGGGAAGAGCGTGAAGTTCAAGCGGATGCCGAAGCCGCGGTAGCTCGAGCGACGAGCCACGATAGGAGCCGCAGCGAAAGTGCGCTCCCTCGCCCCGTTCTTACGGGGAGAGGGTTGGGGTGAGGGGCTGTCTCCTCGTCAACGGTGACAAGATCATCTGCGGAGGTTCCCCCTCACCCGGAATTCAAGCTGCGCTTGAATTCCGACCTCTCCCCGCAGGCGGGGCGAGGTGAAGAGGCAAGTCGTTCGACCCTAGCTCGCCGCTTCGAGCCGTTCCTCGGTGAGCAGCCGCGTCGCGGCGTCGGCGTCCATCGGCTCGCCGAAGGCGAAACCCTGCGCGTATTCGCAGCCGAGCTGATAGAGCTCGACCGCATCCGAATCCGTCTCGGCGCCTTCCGCGACCACTTCCATGCCGAGGTCGTGCGCCAGCGCGATAATCGATTTCAGGATCACCGGGCGGGTGCCGCGGCTGGTGGTGCGGACGAACGACTGGTCGATCTTGATGGTGTCGAACGGGAAGCGCTGCAGATAGGACAGCGAGGAGTGGCCGGTGCCGAAATCGTCGAGCGACAGTCCGGTGCCGAGCTCGCGGATCCGCGCCAGCATCTGCGCGGCGTGCTCCGGATTCTCCATCACCAGCGATTCCGTCAATTCAAGCTTGAGCGTGCCGCGCGCCACCGAGGAGCGCGACAGCACGGTTCTGATATCGTGGATCAGGTCGTGGCGCAGCAGCTGCCGCGACGAGACGTTGACCGAGGCGAAGATCGGGTCGCGCGCGCGCATCGCGCGCTGCCACACCGCGAGCTGGCGCGCGGTCTGGTCCATCACGAACATGCCGAGATCGACGATCAGGCCGGTCTCCTCGGCGACATTGATGAATTCCGACGGCGACATCCGGCCGAGTTTTGGATGGTCCCAGCGCGCCAGCGCCTCGAAGCCGGCGATCGCGCGATCCTCCAGCCGCACGATCGGCTGGTACAGGATGGTGATCTCCTGGCGCTCGATGGCGCGGCGCAGGTCGCTCTCCAGCGTCAGACGGTCGGTCTTGCGCGCCCGCATCGCCGGCTTGTAGACGTCGATGCGGTCGCCGCCGATCCGCTTGGAATGATACATCGCAACCATCCGCGCCAGCGTGTCTTGCGGCTTGAGGATGCGGGTCAGCCGCCGCGCCAGCGTCAGCAGGATGGAATCGCCGACCGCAATGCCGACGGAATCATTGACCTGCTTGAAGCGGTCGAGGTCGATCACCATCAAGGTCGGCCGAAGGTTCGGCACCGTCTTGGCGAGGTTCGCCACCGCGCTGAGGCGGTCCATGAACAGCTTGCGGTTCGGCAGGCCGGTCAGATTGTCGTGCACGGAGTCATGCAGCATCCGCTCTTCGGAGTTCTTGAACTCGGTGACGTCGGTGAGCGTGCCGACCACGCGCGAGACCTCGCCGTCGGAGCCGACCACGGGCCGCGCCTTCAGTGCGAACCACATGAAATGGCCGTCAGGCGTGCGCAGGCGGAAATCCTGCACCAGGCGGCCGCGGCGCTGGTCGAGTACGCTGTCGAGCGCGGCGCGGAAGCGGTCCTGGTCGAGCGGGTGCAGCACCTCGAGCCATTTCGCGGCCGGACCTTCCAGCGTGCCGCGCTTCAGCCCGAGCAGCGCCTCGGTTTCGGGGCTGGTGAACACCTTGTCGGCGGAGACGTCCCAGTCCCAGATCAGGTCGCCCGAGCCGGTCAGCGCCAGCGCGCGGCGCTCGACATCGGAGACGATGCCGGTGGTGGCGCCGCCGCCGGCGAACGCGTGCTGCATCACCGTGAAGCCGATCAGCATCACGATCAGCACGAGGCCGCCGAGCAGCGCCGGGCCGACGATGTCGTTGGTGACCGAGCCCGCCACCGTCATGCCCGCCGCGACCACCCAGACCACCAGCAGGAACCAGGTCGGGATCAATAGTACGGCGCGGTCGAAGCCGTGGGTCGAGAGATAGACAATCAGCGCAAAGCCGGCGAACGCGATCATCACCAGCGACATCCGCGCGATGCCGGAGGCGACCGCCGGATCGAACAGCGCCAGCGCCACCAGCGCGCCGAGGAACACCAGCCAGCCGAGCGTGATGTGCGAATAGCGCACATGCCAGCGGCTGAGATTGAGGTAGGCGAACAGGAATACCAGCAAGGTCGCAGCGAGGATCGCCTCGCCCGCCGCGCGCCAGACGCGCTCGGCGTTGTTCGACATGTCGAGCACCTTGCCCCAGAAGCCGAAGTCGACGCCGATATAGACCAGCACCGCCCAGGCCAGCGCCGCCGCGGCCGGGAACATGATGCTGCCTTTGACCACAAACAAAATCGTGAGCACCAGCGCGAGCAGACCGGAGATGCCGATCACGATGCCCTGGTAGAGCGTGAACGAGTTGACCTTGTCCTTGTAGGCCTCGGGTTCCCACAGATAGAGCTGCGGCAGCTTGTCGGTGCGCAGCTCCGCGACGAAGGTGACGACGGCGCCGGGATCGAGCGTAATACGGAACACGTCGGCGGTCGGGCTCTCCTGCCGCTCGGGGCGGTCGCCGACCGACGGCGTGATGGTCGCGATGCGCGACAGGCCGAGGTCGGGCCACAACAGGCCGGACGAGACGATGCGGTAATGCGGTGCAACGATCAGGCGGTCGAGCTGGTCGTCGGTGTTGTTGGCGAGTGCGAACACCACCCAGTTCTGGCCGCCTTCGCGGGCACGCACCTCGATGCGGCGCACGATGCCGTCGGTTCCGGGCGCGGTGGAGACCTGAATGCGGTCGGTTTCACTGCGCTGATGGTCGAGGACGGCGGTGAGGTCGATCGCTGGCGCATCGCTGCGGACGCTGACGGCGTCGATCGCATGCGCGGCAGGCGCAGCGGCAAACATCATGAGGCCCAGCGCGAGCAGCGCAAGGCACCTGATCAGACGCAATGTCAGTACTCCGCGATCGACAAACTGCCCGGGCCTTGCGAGCGGCTCGGTGGTGGCGCGATAAATGACACGAAAGCGAAGGGAATCAAAGGGTTTCCGCCCTCGCTCCCGCCGTCATCGTTGAACCGCCAACACAATTTTGCCAATATGTGCGCTGGTCTCCATGCGGCGGTGCGCGTCGGCAGCCTTTTCCAGCGGGAATGTGCTGTCCATCAGCGGTTTGACGCGGCCTTCGCGCAAGAGCGGCATCACCTTGGCCTCGATCGCGGCGACCATCGCCGCCTTGTCCGCATTACTACGGGGGCGCAGGGTCGAGCCGGTGTGATGCAGCCGTTTCACCATCAGCTTGGCGAAATTGGCCGACGCCTTCGGTGTTCCCGAGAGGAACGCGATCTGCACGATGCGGCCCTCGACGGCGGCGGCTTCGTAGTTCCGGTCGATATAGTCGCCGCCCACCATGTCGAGGATGACGTTGGCCCCGTTGCCGCCGGTGATTGTCTTCACCGCTTCGACGAAGTCCTCGCTCTTGTAGTTGATCGCATGATCGGCGCCGAGCTTGAGGCAGGCATCGGCCTTGTCCTGCGAGCCGACGGTGACGATCACCTTGGCGCCGAACGCCTTCGCGAGCTGGATCGCCATCGTGCCGATGCCCGACGAGCCGCCATGGATCAGCAGCGTCTCGCCGGCCTGCAGCGCGCCGCGCTCGAACACGTTGTGCCACACCGTCATCAGCGTTTCCGGAATCGCGCCGGCTTCCTGCATCGACAGTGACGGTGGCACCGTCATCGCCTGCGCGTCCTGCGCGATGCAATATTGCGCGTAGCCGCCGCCGGCGACCAGCGACATCACCTTGTCGCCGATCTTGTGCCTGGCGCCTTCGCCGAGCGCGACGACTTCGCCCGCGATCTCGAGGCCGGGCAGGTCGCTCGCACCGGGCGGCGGCGGATAGGAGCCGGAGCGCTGCGCGACGTCGGGACGGTTGACGCCGGCGGCCGCGACCTTGACCAGGATCTCGCCCGGCTTCGGCACCGGCAGCGCGCGGGTTTCCGGCACCAGCACCTCGGGGCCGCCCGGCTTGCTGATGGCGACGACGGTCATTTGCGCGGGCAGGTTCGTCATGGTGCGTCCTTGGGTCAGGAAGGGGATTTGGCGATGGCATATCGCGTTTCCCGCCGAACGGAAACGCGGTCAAGCCCCGAACCGCACAGCCAGTTGGCCTGCTCGCTCAGGCGTGATCTTCTTGACCAGCGGACCGAGCTTTGGGGCCGACTTGCCTCCATGTCATCCGGCAAGATTGCGAATGGGCCACTGGGCCAGTGCGGAACGATGTAGATGGCGGCCAAGGAAACTTGGCAATAGAATGCCATCGTCAAGGTAGCTTGGTGAAGCGTGAGAATCTGAATTGGGAGCCCAAAAATTGGGGCACGCTTGAGGCCGCAAATTTGTACCGATCTTTAAGGACGAGGCCGTGATGCGACTGCGTGCGGCGATTCGAGAGATAACCGGGAACACCAAGCATCTGCTTGGTGTGCGGGTTGGCGACGAGTTGAAAATGGCGGTTTTGCCTGATCCAGACTTTATCGAGATCGTCGAGGAAAATGGCGCCGTGTATCTACTCCGCTTTGACCAACAGGGGGAATGTATTACAGACACTTGGCACGAGACCGTCGAAGCGGCGAAGGGGCAAGCCAACTTCGAGTTCGGGGTCGAAAACAGCGACTGGAGAGACGTCGAGGCTTACCGCCACTATCGGAGCCTTGGCTGGTCGCGAGCCGCCAGATCATCATTGCCGGAAGCCATATGCCGATTGAGGATGACGACCGTCCCAGGAAGAAGATCACGCACGAGATCGGACAGGATCTCTCGCTGCTGTCGGTCGAGGAATTGACCGAGCGCATCGCGCTGCTCAATGCCGAGGTTGATCGTCTGAAAGAGGCGATGACGAAGAAGCGCGCCTCGAAGGACGCTGCGAACGCGTTCTTCAAGACGTAGCACTGATCTCTCTGGGGCTACGCGCTCCTTCACCGCCCCTTAAAAGGGGAGGTCGCTTTGCTCGTCGGAGCAAAGCGGGTGGGGATCTGCTCTCTACATCCGCTGGTGTCTGCGGCCGACCCCCATCCCGACCTCCCCCTTGTAGGGGGAAGGAGAAGAAGCACGCCCCTGTGCCAAACTCGGTCAATGGCCGACATGGCAAACAAAGCCTGAAGAAATCAGTTCATTTACGGTCGGTTAAGCTTTCTCGAATATGACTGCATTGTCCTCGTTTGGACACCGAGTGGCTCCTGTCCACTCTGTTTGACGCCTCCCTGTTATCAACTTCAAAAGCCGCCGGAAACGGCGGCTCTTTTTTGCGTGCCCGGCCGCCGGAAACCATAAATCCGCTTGCGGCTGGACTCTTGGCCGCCCTCGCGCAATGATTTGTTCATCATAAGCCGGCGCGACAGACGCCGGTGGGCGTTACGGTGGTGTGAGGGCGTTAACCATGGCGGATCGTTCCCAGAGCGAGTCCGGTCTCGTGCTGTTCAGTGAACGGCTGACCAATTCGGCGGCATTCGGCGTCTTGTTTCGGGAAGGCATGGACCTGGTCGAGCAGACCGCGGCCTATCTCGACGGCGACGGCCGCACCGAGGCCAAGGCGCTGGAGCGCTCCGTCAGCCTGACCTATGCCACCGAAAGCATGCGCCTCACCACCCGCCTGATGCAGCTCGCCTCCTGGCTCCTGCTGCACCGCGCGGTCAAGGAAGGCGAGATGACGCTCACGCAAGCCAACCGCGAGAAGACCAAGGTCAAGCTCACCGCCGCCGATCCCGGTCCCTCCGACATGATCGCGAAGCTGCCCGAGCAGTTGCAGCAGCTGATCGCCCGCTCGATGGATTTGCAGGCGCGCGTCCGCCGCCTCGACACCACGATCCATGCCCCGGCGCCGGACCGCTCCTCGATCGGCAACCCGCTGGTGCCGCAGCTCAACCGGCTGAAGGCGGCGTTCGAGCGGTAAGGCCGGCGCTTCTTCCACGGACGACGGACCTGACCATCGGCTGCTTTGACGCTATTCTGGCGCCGACAGCGAGAGGTCTCTCACGTATCTGCCGCCGCACTTCAAGATCGACGAGCTCGGCGCGATCCACGCCGCAATGCAGGCGTCGCGGCTGGCGCTGAGGCTTCGGCGGACAAGTCGCTCCGCTCGCAATGACGGCGGAGGGTATTGATGGAATTGTACCTTGCCTTCGCGGTCACGACCGCGACCTTCGCGCTGATCCCGGGTCCGGCCATGCTCTACGCCGCCGCGCGGACATTGGCAGGCGGCCGGCGCGCCGGGCTGATGGCCTCGCTCGGCCTGCATCTCGGCGGCTATGTCCATGTCATCGCCGCGGCCGCCGGCCTGGCGCTGCTGTTTCATGCGGTGCCGCCGCTGTTCATGGCGATGAAGCTCGCCGGGGCCGGCTATCTGGTCTGGCTCGGGCTGTCGCTGTTTCGCGATGGCGGCGATACGGCGCGGCCCGAACTGGTGCCGCTCTCGGGAAAACGCGCCTTCGCGCAAAGCATCGTCGTCGAGGTGCTCAATCCGAAGACCGCGATCTTCTTCCTGGCCTTCCTGCCGCAATTCGTCGATGCCTCGGCAAGCCTGCCGGTGTGGGCGCAGCTGTTCCTGCTCGGTGCGATCGTCAATGTGACGTTCTCGCTGGTCGATATCATCTGCGTGCTGTTCGCCAGCGCCGTGATGGCGAAGCTGCAGCGCTCCCGGAGCTCGCAACGCATCATGCAGCGGATCGGCGGCGGCATCCTGGTCGCGCTCGGCGCACGGCTCGTGTTGCAGGACCGGTAGGCGCGTCATTCCGGGGCTCGCGAAGCGAGAGCCCGGAATCCATCAGGCCGCAAAGTTGGTGGATGAATGGATTCCGGGCTCGCGCCACGGGCGCGCACCGGAATGACGGAGGGAGGTGCAATTCACCCACTTGCTGTCATCGCCCGGCTTGACGGGCGATCCAGTGCGCCGCGGCCTCTCGTTCAATCACTGACGTCTCTGGAATACTGGATCACCCGCCTGCGCGGGCGATGACACCGCGCGTGTGGAAGCTCCCGAAAACAAAAACGCCCCCGCGAGCGGAGGCGTCTGGATCGGCCCACGAAGGAGCGATTGGAGCTGAGCTCAATCCTTCTTGAGGAAGCCCGAAAACTTCTTCTGGAACCGCGACACGCGGCCGCCACGGTCCATGATCTGCTGGGCGCCACCGGTCCAGGCCGGGTGCGACTTGGGATCGATGTCGAGGTTCAGCGTGTCGCCTTCCTTGCCCCAGGTCGAGCGCGTCAGATACTCGGTGCCGTCGGTCATGACGACCTTAATCGTATGATAATTCGGATGAATATCGGCTTTCATGGCAGTTCCTTCGGCGCGCCGGCGCCCATCTTGCGATGTCTGGGATACGGGATTTGGGCGGCTCTATACCCGAAGGGGAACGCCAAAACAAGTCAGGAAACCGGCGGCAAACCGCCCTCAAGCCCATCACCGCATCGGGACGTTCGGTCCATTTGCCAGCCGGGGGTCCGCGGGCCTATTTGGGGGCAGTAGAACCGGTCCAGATTGATGAGCGTAGCCGAACAGCTTGAGACCCCTCGCGGCAATCCGCAGCCGCCCCGCGATGCGCTGCTGGAGGAGGAGGCTTTCATCGAGAGCCAGATCACCGAGCCGGCGAAGAGCCGCGCCCGCCTGCGGCCGCTGCTCGCGCTGGCGCCCTATGTCGCGCGCTACAAGGGCCGCGCCATCCTCGCGCTGATCTCGCTGACGGTTGCCGCGATCACCACGCTGATCGTGCCGGTCGCGGTCAGGCGGATGATCGACATGGGCTTCACGCCCGAAGGTATCGCGATGATCAACAGCTATTTCAGCGTGATGATCGCGGTCGTCGCGGTGCTGGCCGGCGCTAGCGCCTCGCGCTACTACCTCGTGATGACGATCGGCGAGCGCATCGTCGCCGATCTCAGGCGCGACGTGTTCGCGCATCTGATCTCGCTGTCGCCGTCGTTCTTCGATTCGGCGCGCTCGGGCGAACTGGTGTCGCGGCTCACCGCCGACACCACGCAGATCAAGTCGGCGGTCGGCGCCTCGGTTTCGATCGCGCTGCGGAATATGATGCTGTTCATCGGCGCCGCCGCGATGATGGTGATCACGAGCCCACGGCTGTCGCTGTTCGTGCTGCTGGCGATCCCGATCATCGTGATCCCGCTGGTCGCGTTCGGCCGCTGGGTGCGGCGGCTGTCGCGCAATGCGCAGGACACGCTGGCCGACGCCAGCGCCTACGCGTCCGAGCTCGTCAACGCGATCCGCACCGTGCAGGCCTATACCGGCGAGCGGCTGGCGCGGACGCGCTTCGCCGGCGAGCTCGAGCAGGCCTATGAGGCGGCGCGCAGCTCGACCAAGGCGCGCGCCGTGCTGACGCTGATCGTGATCTTCATCGTGTTCGCCAGCGTCGTCGTGATCCTCTGGGTCGGCTCGCACGACGTGCTGGTCGGCACCATCAGCCCAGGCCGGCTTGGCCAGTTCATCCTCTACACGGCGTTCGCCGCCAGCGGCCTCGGCCAGCTCAGCGAGGTCTGGGGCGAGGTCTCGGCCGCGTCGGGCGCCGCCGAGCGGCTGTTCGAGATCCTGCGCGTCAAGCCGGAGATCGCCGCTCCCGCCGCGCCGCGCGCGCTGCCGCAGCCCGCGCGCGGCGATGTCGGTTTTGACAATGTCAGCTTCGCCTATCCGACCCGGCCCAACGCGCTCGCGGTCGACGGCGTGTCGCTCGAGGTGCGCTCCGGCGAGAAGGTCGCGATCGTCGGTCCCTCCGGCGCCGGCAAGAGCACGCTGTTCCATCTGCTGCTGCGCTTCTACGATCCGAAGTCCGGCACCATCTCGCTCGACGGCGTGCCGATCAGGCAGGCGGATCCGGCCGAGGTGCGCGCGCGCATCGCGCTGGTGCCGCAGGATTCCGTGGTGTTCGCCGCCAGCGCCCGCGACAACATCCGCTTCGGCCGGCCCGATGCCAGCGATGCCGAAGTTGAGCGTGCCGCCGATCTCGCCCACGCCACCGAATTCCTGCGCCGGCTGCCCGATGGCTTCGACGCCCAGCTCGGCGAGCGCGGCGTGACGCTGTCCGGCGGCCAGCGCCAGCGCATCGCGATCGCGCGCGCGATCCTGCGCGATGCGCCGCTGCTGCTGCTCGACGAGGCGACCTCGGCGCTCGACGCCGAGAGCGAGACGCTGGTGCAGACCGCGCTGGAGGAGCTGATGCGCCACCGCACCACGCTGGTGATCGCGCACCGTCTCGCCACCGTCCTGTCCTGCGACCGCATCCTGGTGATGGACCAGGGCAGGATCGTCGAGCAGGGCACCCACGCCGAGCTGGTCGCTGCGAATGGTCTCTATGCCCGGCTGGCCCGGCTGCAGTTCGAAGGTATCTAAGGAGCAGGTAGCTCGGCAATCCGAGGCTCCGCCGCGCGCCGGATATTCCGTCACAGCATGTCGCCACAACCCTGACCCGGTTGCTGCGATGGGTGCGATGCGCTTCTCTGTGCCAGAGAAGAGGTCGGTCGGTTTCGGGATGCGGGAGTGGCGCAATGGGTGGTTTGGTGATCAGCGGCGGCCGGGTGGTGGATCCGGCCAGCGGAATGGATGCGGTCGGCGACGTCGCGGTCGTCGACGGCAAGATTGCCGCTGTCGGCACCGGGCTCGGCGGCGCCGAGCGGCAGATCGACGCGACCGGGCTCGTGGTGGCACCCGGCTTCATCGACCTGCATGCCCACGGCCAGACCATCCCGGCCGACCGCATGCAGGCCTTCGACGGCGTCACGACGACGCTCGACCTCGAGGCCGGCGTGCTGCCTGTTGCCTCCTGGTACAAGCGGCAGGCCGAGAAGGGCCGCGTGCTGAACTACGGCGCCGCCGCCAACTGGGCGTTCGCGCGGATCGGCGCCATGACCGGCTCCAATGCGGAGAGCTCGCTGGAATCGTTCGGCGCCGCGATGCGCGACCGGCGCTGGATCGAGAATGTCGCGACCGAGAGCGAGGTCGGCGGCATCCTCGAGCGTCTCGCCAATGGTCTGAACGAGGGCGGCATCGGCATCGGCATTCTCAACGCCTATGCGCCGGGCGCCGGCGTGCAGGAGCTGACCGCGGTGTGTCAGCTCGCGGCCACGCATGCGGTGCCGACCTTCACCCACGTCGCCTACATGTCGCGGATCGATCCTGAAAGCGCGGCCGAGGCCTATATCCGCCTGATCGGCTATGCCGGCGCCACCGGCGCGCACATGCACATCTGCCACTTCAACTCGTCGAGCAAGACCGACATCGAACGCTGCGTGGCGCTGATCGCGAAGGCGCAGGCGCAGGGCCTGCCGATCACGGTGGAGGCGTACCCGTACGGCACTGGCTCGACCGTGCTGGCGGCGACCTTCTTCAGCGATCCCAAATTCGAGGAGCGCAATGGCCTCGGCTACGACTCCGTGCAGCGCGTCACCGACGGGCACCGCTTCGGCAGCCGCGAGGAACTGCTGGCGGCGCAGGCCGAGGATCCGTCCGCATTGGTGCTGTGGCATGTGCTCGACATCGAGAACAACGCGCATCACCGCGACCTGCTCGACATGGCGGTGCTGTATCCCGGCGGCGCGATCGCCTCGGACGCGATGCCGTGGACGCTGTCGAACGGCAAGCCGTACAGCGGCGATGCCTGGCCGCTGCCTGACGATGCCACCTCGCATCCGCGCTCGGCGGGCTGCTTCACCCGCTTCATCCGCGAGTGGGTGCGCGAGCGCAGAAAAATCCCGCTGCTCGAGGGCATCCGCAAATGCGCGCTGATCCCGGCGGAGATTCTCTCGGCCAGCACGCCGGCGATGCGCAGCAAGGGCCGGTTGCAGGCCGGGGCCGATGCGGATGTCGTGGTGTTCGACTATGAGACCTTGAGCGACCGCGCGACGTTCTCGGCGATGAACCGCCCTGCGGAGGGCGTGCGGCATCTCGTCGTCAGCGGCCAGCCGCTGATCTCGGACGGTATCCTGGATGTGGCGGCGCGGCCTGGCCGGCCGGTGCGCCGGCCCGTCGTGGCAGGCTGATGATGCAAGTTCAAGTCCTGCCGGTCCCGATCCTGCTGGTCGCGGGGTTCCTCGGGGCGGGCAAGACCACGGTCGTCAACCATCTGCTGGCGCATGCCGAGGGCAAGCGGATCGCTGCCGTGGTCAACGACTTCGGTGCGATCAATATCGATGCCGAGCTGATCGCGGGCGCCAGCGACGGCGTGGTCAGCCTCAGCAATGGCTGCATCTGCTGCACGCTGGAGGGTGACCTGATCCGCACTCTCGCGGGGTTGCTGCGGCGTGATCCGCGGCCCGAGTTCATCGTGATCGAGACCAGCGGCATCGCCGATCCCGCCGACATCGTGCGCAACCTGATGGACCCGGTGATCTGGAAGGAGGCGCCGCTGGACACCGTGCTGTGCGTGGTGGATGCTACGCAGCCGGCGGCCGCGCTCAACGACGCGCTGCTGCGCTCCCAGCTTCGCGCGGCCGACATCGTGGCGCTGAGCAAGGTCGATCTCGCCGATGCGGCCGCGCGCTCAGCGATCCGTGATGCGATCCGCGCGCAGCGTCCGGCGGCCGTGATCGTCGATGCCGTGCAGGGCGAGGTGCCCACGGCGCTGCTGTTCCCGATCGACCCGGATCGAATGCCCGTGCCGCGCGAGGTCGAGCCGCGCCGGCCTGCGGCCGAGCGGTTCGAGACATTGAGCTGGACGTCGGACCGGCGCGTGCATTTGCCGCGCTTGCAGCAGGCGATCGTCCGGCTGGCGCCAAAACTCGCGCGCGCAAAAGGCTTGTTCGAGACGGTGGAGCAACCCGGGCGGCTCACCGTGTTTCAACTCGCCGGCGGCCGCGCGACGCTGGCCGCAGGCGGCACGCCCGCGCCGGATGTGCCGCGAACGCGAATCGTCTTCATCGCCGAGATGGGCGCGCTGTCGCGCGGTGAGATCGATGCGCTGATGGAGGGATGCGTTGAAGCTGAGTAGGTGCGCGTCCCGTCACCCTGAGCGAATGTGAATGTATTCAGCGTCGTCCTGGCGAAAGCCAGGACCCATTACCCAATCGCTTGTTGTCGTGCGACGCTGGAGCCGCTATCCCGCTCTCAATCGAATTCGGTGGTATGGGTCCTGGCTTTCGCCAGGACGACGATGTGGGCAGGCCGCTCGCTACAATTGTCACACCCTTATCCTGAGGTGCGAGTGCAGCGAGCCTCGATGGGGCGCCGGCCGGGCCGTGCATCCTTCGAGACGCCACCTGCTCCTCAGATGACGGGTTCGTTTGCTCAACTTGCTCGGTGTCATCGCCCGGCCTTCACCGTGTCGCCGCCGCCGCGCCGTCGTGCAAACGGCGTCACGTCGAATTGACAGTGCATCACGCGGCCCATATCGTCCCGCTCGACGGTTCTCCTTCGGGAGATCAAAAGGGAATGCGGTGCGGGAGCGATCCCAAGGCCGCAGCTGTCCCCGCAACTGTAAGCGGCGAGCCTCTCGTCAATTTGCCACTGGACCGTCCGGTCCGGGAAGGCGGCGACAGGCGACGATCCGCGAGCCAGGAGACCTGCCGTCAGTCGTGGTCACACGCGAGCACATCGGGCGGGGCGTCCTGGTGGGGATCGGCGCATTGTCTCTGGGGCGATGCGGTGTCCGCGTTCGCGGTGACGTGCCACGTTAGCCGCGAGTCCTTTCATGTCCCCGTCTTCTCCCGTCGCGCGCCGGATGCGCCTCGGCTTCGTCTGCTCCCTGTCCTCGCTGTTGTTGCCGGCCGAAGCGTTCGCGCAGAGCGCACCGCCAACCCGGCTCGATCCGGTCGAGGTCTCGCCGTCCTCGGCCTCCAGGCCGAAGCGCCCCGAGCGCAGCAGCAGCGCAGGCGCCGCGCCGCGGCTCCGTCCGCGACCGGCGATAGCCGCGGCCGCCGGTGGCGCGGCGCAAGCGGGAGCATCGTCCGCAGCCGCATCTGCGACCCTCAACGCCACCAAGCCGGAGAGCACCGGCAGCCGCCTCGACCTGACGCCGCTGCAGACACCGGCGAGCGTCGAGGTCATCACCGCGCAAACCATCGAGCAACGCGGCCAGCACAATGTGACCGACGCCGTCACCCAGAATGCGGCCGGTTTCATCGCAACTCCGGCGCCCGGCAATGGCGGGCTGTCGCTCAGCACCCGTGGCTTTGCCGGCAGCAATTCGGTCATGACGCTTTATGACGGCACCCGCTTCTACATCGGCTCCGGGACCCTGACCTTTCCCTACGATACCTGGTCGGCGCAACGCATCGAGGTGCTGCGCGGTCCGGCCTCGGTGCTGTATGGCGAAGGCGCGATCGGCGGCGTCATCAACGTGCTCCCGAAGAAGCCGCTCGATACGCCCTACAACCAAGCCGCTGTCACGCTCGACAGCAACATGACGAAGCGGCTCGCAGTCGACAGCACCGGCCCGATCAATCCCAATGTGTCCTACCGCATCAACGCCACCGGCAACATGTCGGACGGTTTCGTCGATCGCGACAAGACCTCGAACGCAGCGGTCTCCGCCGCGGTGCGGGTGCAGGCCTCCGACAATCTCGCCTTCACGCTGTGCGAGGACTATGGCGACCGCAGCCCGTCGCGCTATTTCGGCACGCCGCTGGTCAATGGTGTGATCCAGGACGCGCTGCGCTTCAAGAACTACAACGCATCTGATAGCGCGATCCGCTATCGCGACAGCTGGACCCAGTTCAAGACCGAGTGGGATGTCGCCGACGGCATCAAGATCAACAACACGCTGTATTACCTGACCAGCGAGCGGCACTGGCGCGACATCGAGAACTACGCCGTCAATCCGAAGACGCAGCTGATCGATCGCTCCAGCTATATCGAGATCTTCCACGACCAGAAGCAGTCCGGCAACCGGATGGACGCGACGTTCAGCGGTCACATCTTCGGCCTTGCCAACCAGTTCGTTGCCGGCTTCGACGTCAATCACATCGAGTTCTTCCACACCAACAACTCACCCTATGGCGGCGCGTCGTCGGTGAACCCCTACGTGTTCGATCCCGGATCGTTCTTCGCCACGACGACCGCGACGGCGCCGGGCTTCGGTTCGATCGTCAATCAATACGCGCTGTTTGCAGAGGACCGGCTGAAGCTGACCGATCAATTGTCGCTCGTGACCGGCGTCAGGTACGATCGCCCCGAGATCGATCGCACCGACTACAAGACCCCGGCGAACAGTTTTGAGACCACGCTGTCGGGCACCAGCTGGCGTACCGGCCTCGTCTACGAGCCGATCAGCAATCTCGCGCTCTACGGCCAGTATGCGGTCGGCGTCGACCCGGTCGGCAACCTGATCTCGCTGTCGGCCGCGCAGAAGAGCTTTCGGCTCTCTACCGGCAAGCAGACCGAGATCGGGATCAAGCAATCGTTCCTCGGCGGCCGCGGCGAGTGGACGCTGGCGGCCTATGAGATCGTCAAGAACAACCTGCTCATCGCCGACCCCGGCAATCCCGGACAATCGTTGCAGGTCGGCCAGCAGTCCTCCCGCGGCGTCGAAGGGACGATCGGGCTGGCATTGGATGACGGCTGGCGTATCGACGCCAATCTGGCGGTGTTGCGCGCCAGATACGACAACAACAGCCAGCTGGTCGGCGGCAAGATCGTGAGCTACGCCGGCAACGTCCCGGTCAACGTGCCGCAGCAGGTCGCGAACGTCTGGCTGACCTGGAATTTCGCGCCGAACTGGTCGGCCTATGGCGGCGTGCAGATGGTCGGCGCGTTGTATTCCGACCTCGCCAACGCCCAGCTGCGGCCGGGCTACAACGTGGTCAATGGCGGCATCAGGTGGAAGCCGGATGACCGCACCACGGTCGCGCTCCGCCTCTACAACCTGTTCGACAAGGTCTATGCCGTGACCGCGAACGGAACGGGGCAGTGGCTGCTGGGCATGCCGCGCACAGCGGAGCTCTCCGTCAGCGTGAAGTTCTGATCATGCGGCGCGCATGGATCCGGCGGGGACGACGGTGGCTCTATGTGATCCACCGCTGGATCGGCATCGCGACGTGCCTCCGGCCTCGTCATGATGTATGTGGCGTGGTCTGGCTGCTGTCGCTGGTCGGCACCATTGTCTCGATCCGCGGCATCATGATCGGCTGGCGAAGGTTGCGGCCGAGGCGAGCGCCGGCAACGAGGCGCTACGGATCCAGCTCCGTATCCCAGTAGAGATAATCGAGCCAGCTCTCGTGCAGATAGTTCGGCGGGAACAGGCGGCCGTTGCGATGCAATTGGTGCACGGTCGGTGCGTAGGGCGTCTGCTTCGGAAACATCTTGGCCTGCTGCGGCGTCAGATTGCCCTTGCGCAGGTTGCACGGCGAGCAGGCGGCGACGACGTTCTCCCAGGTGGTCTGGCCACCCTTGCTGCGCGGGATGATGTGATCGAAGGTGAGGTCGTCCGCGGACAGGCAGTACTGGCAACAGAAGCGGTCGCGCAGGAAGACGTTGAACCGGGTGAAGGCGGGGTGGGTGGTCGGCTTGACGAAGGATTTGAGGGATACGACGCTGGGCAGCTGAATCTCGAAAGACGGACTTCGTACCGCCCTGTCGTAATATTCGACGATGTTGACACGATCGAGGAACACCGCCTTGATCGCGTCCTGCCAGGACCAGAGCGACAGCGGGTAATAGCTCAGCGGCCGGAAGTCCGCATTCAGCACCAGAACCGGCCAGCCGCCTTGTGAGACATGTGCGTTCAAATAACGCTCCTGACTCCCATTAGCTGCGAAGCAGCATGCACTCACATACTACAGGCAGCGTGACGGGATTGTGAAGAGCTATGAGCGGCTTATCCGCGGCGCGCTTGCCATGTTCCTGCCCGGATTGCCACCCGCCGGCGAGGCCCGTAAAGGGAGCCGCAGAGGCCCCTGATCGGCCACTGACGGACCTGCCGATGACCACCACGTCCAGCTTTCTCGAGGCGCCGCGCCGCTTGCGTGCATTCGTGCGCGCGCACGAGACGAGCCTCGTGGTGCTGGCCGTGCTGATCGGTGCCATCGGCGGCCTCGTGGTCGCGACCATGAGCGCCCTGGTGACGGTGCTGCATGCGGTGCTGTTCAATTTGCCGTTAGGCGACCGGCTGTCGAGCCAGCCGAGCATCGATCCGCTGCGCGCGCTGCTGGTTCCATCGGTCGGCGGGTTGCTGCTCGGCGTCGCGTTCCTGCTGCTGCTGCGGATCCGGCCGGCCCGCGAGATCGATCCGATCGAGGCCAACGCGCTCTATGGTGGTCGGATGTCGTTCCGCGGCAGCGTCATCGTGGCGTTGCAGACGGTCTGGTCGAGCGGCGTCGGCGGCTCGGTCGGGCTCGAGGCCGGCTACACCCAATTGTCGAGCGGGCTCGCCGCCTCGCTCGGCCGCGGCTTTCACCTCAGACGGAACGACCAGCGAATCATGGTCGGCTGCGGCGCCGCCTCGGCGATCGCCGGCGCTTTCAGCGCGCCGCTGGCGGGCGCGTTCTATGCGTTCGAACTGGTGATCGGCGGCTACACGCCGGCGAGCCTGACCCCGGTCGGCGTCGCCGCGGTCACCGGCTATTTCGTCGCCCACGCATTCGAGCTGCTGCCGCTCGGCGTCGGGGTCGGCATGGTCGGCGACGTGCTCGGGCGCGACCTTGCGATCGCCGCGCTGCTCGGCATGGCCGCGGCGCTGACCGGCATTGCGATCATGCGCGGCGTCACGCTGTGCGAATCGCTTCTGGCCAAGAGCGGGCTGTGGCCGCCGCTGCGGCCGGCGCTCGGCGGGCTTGCGGTCGGCGCGATGGCGCTGCTGACGCCGCAGGTGATGTCCTCGGGCCACGGCGCGCTGCGTTTCGCCGGCATCGTGGCGATGCCGCTCGCCTTCATCGCCGGCGTGTTCGTGCTGAAGGCGATCGCCTCGATCGTCTCGCTCGGCTCGGGTTTCCGCGGCGGCCTGTTCTTCGCGACGCTGTTCATGGGCGCGCTCGGCGGCCGGCTGTTCGCCGCCGGCGTCGACATCGCCTGGCCGGGGCTGAACCTCGATCCCAACGCCTATGCGGTGATCGGGATGAGCGCGCTGTCGGCCTCGGTGATCGGCGGTCCGCTGACGATGTCGTTCATCGCGCTGGAATCCACCGGCAATCTCTGGCTCACCACGGCGGTGCTGGTCGCGGTCATCATCTCGACGACGATCACGCGCGAGCTGTTCGGCTATTCGTTCGCGACCTGGCGGCTGCATCTGCGCGGCGAGACGATCCGCAGCGCCGCCGACATCGGCTGGATCCGCGATCTCACCGTCGGCAAGATGATGCGCCAGGACCTGACGACGGTGGACGCGTCGATCCCGATCGAGGCGTTCCGCAAGAAATTCCCGCCCGGCTCGAAGACGCAGGTGGTCGCGGTCGACGGCGAGGGACGCTATGCCGGGCTCGCGCTGGTCGCCGAGGCGCACGCGCCCGACATCGAGATGGAGAAGGGCCTGGCCGGCATCCTGCACCATGCCGACGTGGTGCTGCATCCCGGCATGAACGTGCAGGAAGCGATCGCGGTGTTCGACGCGGCCGAAGCGGAATCGCTCGCCGTGATCGAGGGCGACGGCGACCGCCGGCCGATCGGCCTGCTCACCGAGGCACATGCGATGCGGCGCTACGCGGAAGAATCCGAGCAGCGCCGCCGCGAGGTGATCGGCGAGATTTGATGTATCTCTCCATGCGTCGTCCCGGCGAAGGCCGGGACCCATAACCACCGATGGTCATGGTTACGCGGCGCTGGAGCCACAGCGTTCTTCAGTAACTCGATCCTGTGGTTATTAGGTCCCGGCCTTCGCCGGGACGACCCGTGGAGAGAGCTACGCCGTCACCCGCTCCAGCTTCTGCAGGCACCGCGTCGCGCGCACCGCGGCCGGCATCTCGGTGTCGGGAAAACTCGTCTTCCAGTCGGTGACGCCGACCTCGCCGACATAGATGTCGCCCTTCGAATCCAGCGCGAGGCCGTGCGGCGCCAGGAATTTGCCGGCCTCGATGCCCGGACCACGCTCGCCGCCGAGGCGGGCGATGCGGTTGCCCCTGGTGTCGACGATCGACAGCCGCGGGCCGAGATTGGGCACCTTGCGGTTGATGGCCATGCCGGGGCCGAGCTCGCCGACGATGAAGGTCGGCTGCTTGCCGCCGCAACGACACAGCGCGCACGGGCGGTGCAGATTGTTCCACTGCGTCTCGTATTTGCCGTTGCCGTCGAACACCTGCACGCGGTGATTCTCGCGGTCGGCGACATAGACATACCCGTCGGCGTCGGTCGCGATGTTGTGCACGATGTTGAACTGGCCGGGATCGGTGCCGGGCTCGCCCCAGCTTCTGATCAGCTTCCCATCCGGCGTGTATTTGTGGACGCAGGCGTTGCCGTAGCCGTCGGAGACGTAGATCTCGCCCTGCGGCGACAGCGCGGTGTGGGTGCAGCGGTGGAACGGCTCGCCGCTCATGAACGGCGCCGGCTTGTGCGGGATGCCGATCGTCAGCAGCACCTTGCCCTCGGTCGAGCATTTGCGCACGGTGTGGTCGCCGTCGTCGGTGCAGTAGAGATTGTCGTCGGCGTCGATATGCAGGCCATGGGCGCGCGAGAACAGGCCTTCGCCCCAGCTGCGGAGGAAATTTCCGTCGCGGTCGAGCACCACCATCGGATGTTCGCCGCGGTTGAAGACGTAGATGCGGTCACGGCTGTCGACCGCGACCGAGGCGACGTCGGTCAGGCTCCAGCCGTCGGGCAGCTTTGCCCAGTTCTCGACGACGCGGTAGCGATGTTCGCCGGTGCCCAGGATGGTTGGCATGCGTTCTCTCCCCTTTCGTCACTCCGGGATGCGCGCAGTGCAGGCCCGGAATCCATTTTTCAGCAGAGTTGTGGCGGGATGGATTCCGGGCTCGCGCTGCGCGCGCCCCGGAATGACGGTGGTGCTATCTGAGCGCCGCCACCGGCCCGACATCGCGCGGCAGCAGCCCCTCCTCGATCGCCTTGATCTGCAGCGCGAGGAAGCGCGAGTTGATGCGGCATTGCGCGAGGCTGCCGGCGATGAACCAGAGGCCCGGCTGCGGCGTGCGGGTGTACATGTTGCGGAGCTCCTGGCCGTCGCCAAAGCCCCAGATCGGGCCGACGCGATCAGCCATCGCGGCGCCGAACAGCTTCTTCACCAGCTCTTCCTGCGGCCGATATCCGGTCGCGAGGACGATCAGATCGGCCGCGACCGTCTCGCCGTTCTTCAGCCGCGCGCCCTCGGGCACGAAAGTCTCGATATCGGCAAACTGCCTCAGCTTCACAGCACCGCTGGCGACAAGGTCGGAGCAGCCGACATTGAAGTAATAGCCGCCGCCGCGGGTCAGGTACTTGAACTGCCAGCCGGTGTTGCCGTCGCCGAAATCGAGCTTGAAGCCAACCCGGGTAAGGCTATCGAGCAACGGCTTGTCGAGCTCCTTCGATTTCTCGGTGATCAGCACATGGCTGCGCCGCGCGAGCGCGAGCGGCATCGAGGTCGCGATCAGATCGTTGTCCTCGAGCGTGCCCTCGTTGTAGGCGGCGTAGGCAAGCTGCGCCGACGGCTCGATATTGGTGACGAGGGTCGAGGAGCGCTGCACCAGCGTGACCTCGGCGCCGGAGGAATGCAGGTCCTGCGCGATGTCGTGGCCGCTGTTGCCGGTGCCGATCACCAGCGCGCGCTTGCCGGCCCAGTCCTCGCCATCCTCGTAGCCGCTGGAATGCAGCACCTTGCCGGAAAAATTCTTCAGCGAGGGAATGTCGGGCCGGTTCGGGATACCGCTGACGCCGGTAGCCATCACTATATGGCGGGGCTGCATCTTGCGCGTGGTGCCGTCGGCGCGGCGCAGCTCCACAGTCCAGCGCCCCTGCGCCTCGTCATAGCTGCCGCCGAGAAACTCCGTGCCGGTCCAGAAGTTCAGCTCCATGGCATCGACATAGGCCTCGAACCAGTTCGCCAGCTTGTCCTTCGGGATGTAGGTCGGCCAGTTCGGCGGGAACGGCATGTAGGGCAGGTGATTGACCTGCACCTGGTTGTGCAGGGTCAGCGCATGATAGCGCTTGCGCCAATTGTCGCCGACGCGCGCCTCGCGGTCGACGATCAGGGTGTCGATGTTGAGCTGTTGCAGCCGCGCAGCGATCGCGAGCCCGGCCTGTCCGCCGCCGACCACCAGCACATCGGGATCGCGATCGGCATAGGCGGCGGAGGTCTTGCGCTGGTCGAGCCAGTTGGGTCCGCGAAAATCGCGCGAATAGGCCTGCCCGCGCGGCCGCCGGTCGCCCTGCTGCTCTTCGAACCCTTTCAGTTCCTCGAGCGCGGTGAGCAGCGTCCAGGCCTTCAGCCTGCCGTCATCGGCGGCATCGCCGATCAGCCGCACGATGCCGTGGCCGCGGCCGACCGCGGTCTCGAACTTGAAGATCGCCTCGATCGCCTCGGTGCCGGCGCGCATCACCTTGCGCGGCGGCGCGCGGTCGGCAGCAATGCGGAAACCAGTCGGCTGGCTGCGCCGCGCATGCGCGGGCAGCTCTTCCAGGATCGCGAAGGCGCGGCCAACGGTCTGGATGTTCCAGCTCAGCGCCAGCACGTCGCGCCAGTAGCTGTCGGGGTGGAACAGCGGCCGCAACAATACGTCGTCGGGGCTTGCCAGCGCGTCCTCGAACTGCACCAGCCAATCGTCGGCGGCGACCGAAATATCGTCCGTCTTGTCGAGCATCGCGCGTTCCCGTCACCTTGGCGGCGTTTCCCTGCCGGGAAGCCTATACCGATCGGCGGGAGCGCAGAAAGGCCGTGACGGGATGCCGCCTATTCGGCCAGCGACAGGATCAGGCCTTGATCCGGCGGCACGCGGCCCTCCAGGGTCTTGAGATAGGCCTCTCGCACCGCCGCAGGCCCGCGCCGCTCGACGACCTTGATCCAATCAGGCAGATGCGGCGCGAGCTCGGCCCATGCGGCGCCGAAACGCTGGTCGACGCCGCCCGGTCCCCACTCCCTGGCGCGCTTGCGGATCTGGTCGGGGGCGAAGAACCACACCGGCCTGGCGCCTGGCAGCGCCGGCTCGTCCGGCTCGCTGGCGCGATGGGTCAGCCCGACGCGACCGGAATAGACCATCTGCGCGCCGAAATGCCGGTGCAGCGTCTCGCGCAGCGCGCTGTTGCCGGCCATATCGACATAGGCGACGGGTTCCGCCTGCGGCATCGCGGTGACCTGATCATAGGTGACGACCTCGTCGTAGCAGCCGAGCGAGGTCACGAAATCGACATTGCCCTTGGAGGTCAGCCCGATCACGCGAAGACCCTTCCGCTTGTGCAGCAGATGGGCGAGGCCGAATGCGGTCTTGCTGGAGGCCGAGGACAACACGACGCGCCGGGCACCGTAGAATTCGTTCTCGGCGAGGAAGTCATCGACCAGGAACGACAGCATGAACAGCGGCAGCAGCAGCGCACGATAGTCGCCATTCCGGCCGGCATAGGTCGGGTCGCCGGAGACGCGGCTGTAGGCATTGTAGACCGGCGACACCTGCTGGCGGTGCGCGGCCGCATCGCGCAGGCCGCGCTTGCTGACATCGGCGGCCTCGATCACCAGATGCGACGCCATCGGGAAATAGCCGAACAGCGTTTCGCCGACGGCGACGTTGGGATGCTTCGAGGCGATCACCTCGCCAAGGCCCCACACCGGGATGATGCCGTAACCTTCGGGCGCCGGAAACAGCTGCCAGTATTTCAGCTGCTCGCCGATCACGGCGTAAGTGATGTTGTTGGCGGTCAGCGCAAACCGCGTGACCTTCACCAGCAGCGCGTCGGCCGGCAGCGCCGCGGCGTCGGGCAGTTCGGTCTCGATCACCTTGCATTGCTGCAGGTCGTTGCGGACCACGATGAAATCGGTCGCGTTCATTTTGCTGACTCCGGCTTCTTGCGCACGTGATCCTTGCCTTGTCCGTGGGCGGATCCGCAACAGCAACAAAGTTTGAAACGTTGTTCGGTGTCCTGTTTTCGCGCGGCTGCGCTCGCGCTCCTTGAGCCCGGACCGCAGCGCGGCACTGGCACTTCTCGCGGATGCTGCAAATTGTCGCGCTCAAGTGTCGTTCATTTCATAACAACCACAGCTTGTCGTGTGGCATTCATGCGTGTAGGTTAGTCATATTTCAACTACGAGTTTTTTGGCCGTTTCGGAGGTTCAATTATGACCTCATTCGCTCGTGTGCAGGAAATCCTGGATAAGATTGTCGCGGACTGGTCGCTCGAGCACGAGCGGCCTCCCAATCTGCGCCGGCACGGATTGTCGTTCGGCTGGCGCACCAAGGACGAACTGCTGCAGAGCAGCGCGTTCGGCAAGCCGCTGATCGCCCCCGACGTGATCAGCAACAAGGCGGGCGACACTGCAAACCTGGTCGTCGCGCTGCGGACCGGCGTGTCGCCGTTTCCCAAAATGCCGCTGGGGGGCCCGTTCGCGGACGACCCCGAAATTCTAGAGATCGTGGATTGGATCAATAGCGGAACTCCGGATTAGGAGATCGACATGCCATGGACCCGGGGCCTCGTCGTGGGGCTGATGCTTGCCGCCGCGCCCGCAGTCTTGATGGACCGCGCAGCGGCGCAAACCAGGGAGCCGGGAGGGACTCCCGAGGCCGCCGTGCAGGCCTTGTCGAATCCGCATGAATTCGCCTGGCAGCTCTTTCTCTACCTGAATCGGCAGGCCCGCGCCGGGGTCGCCGGCGAGGTCGACGAGACAAAGCGTTCGATCGCAGAATTCGATCCGGACCGTTCGGTGGTTTGGGAGACCTGGGGACTGGCCAGCGGGCTGGACATCGACTTCAGCGCCGATCCCCCGGCCATCACCGCCAACAAGAGCGAGGTCTTCAAGAACCCGGCTACCGAGCCGGTGCCGTGGGAAGCGCTGGACCGCGGCGCGGGTGTCGCCAAGACGCTCTCGGCTCCGTTCAAGTCCTCGCCGCTGGTCGCATCTGGCATCAACCGGCTCGTGCCGCGCAAGCAGTTCGGACCTCTGATCGCGCCTCCGGGGACCAATCCGAGGTCGGATGAAACACGGATGAACCGGTCGACCTATGAGACCGTTCGCTCCAAGGGACTTTACAGCGTCGAGGGCCTCGAAGCGGCGGCGGCGAAGGCCAAGGCCGACAACGCGCGGGCGCTGGTCAATTTCGAGCCGGCGGCGAAGGAAGTGAAGGCGCGCTGGATCCGGTTGCGCCAATGCGACGCCAATCCCGACTGCGCGGAGAAGGCGAGGTATCATTGGCGCTCGGTGCAGACCGCGGCCGGCGCTACCCAGATCTACGGATTGATAACGCTGCACATCATCACCAAGGATCTGCCGAACTGGTTCTGGGCCGATTTCGGTCACATCGATTGCGAGAAGCCGGAAGGCGAATGCGCGCATCCGGCCGTGGAGGGCAGGCCGGCCATGACGCCCTTGGTCGATCCGACGACCAAGGCCACCGGCGGCCAGCGGCCGGAGACGAAGAACACCAATTGGGCAAACTATCGGCTCCGCGGCGTCCAGATCGACTTCGTCACCAGCACGGGCACGCCGACGATCCTCTCGAATCCGGTGATCGAGGCAACCTTCCAGAACTCGTCATGCATCACGTGCCATTCGAATGCGACCGTCGGCATCCGCAGCCTGGCCAGCAATGCTGCTGTGAGCCTGCCGTTCTTCGCCGGCCGGAAATCGGTTCTCAACGCCAAATTCATTGCGGAGGAAGTTGGCAGGCCGGATTGCCAGCGCTTCGTCAACAAGGCGGAGGAAACCTTCACGGTGCCGTGCCCAGGCATCTTCGACGACCAGTCCAAGACGATCTACTTCCAGACCGACTTTCTATGGTCGTTGCCGTTCCGTGCGTTCAGCGCGACCGATCAGTGACTGCCCAGGGAGATGAGCGATGGCCTACGAATACAAGGTAATGGGGCAAACCGTTCGGCTGGAGGTTGACCCGAACACCGTTGCGGTCCGATTTCAGCCGACCGCCCCGAAGAGCCTTCGCGCCAACGCGGCGCTGACCGCCGGTCTGTCCTCGTTTCAGGACCGGACGGAGATCCCCGACGAGGGCATTACGCTGATGCCCGCAACCGGTCATACTGCCGCGGCTCCTGTTTCCGACCGTATTTCCAACCTGACCGCGCGCCCGGAAGTGGTGCGGGCAACCCCGGTGTTTCGTCTGGGCGACAACAGGATCGTGCCCAGCGACCGTATCCTGGTCGGCTTCAAGGACGTCGGCGCGCGGGATGCACTCGTCAGCAAATACGGCTTGTCGGTGATCCGCAATCGCGACGCCGAATATCTGTTCAAGGTGCCGGGCGACCGCGACCCGCTGCAGCTCAGCCGGGAAATCGCCGAGTTGCCGGGCGTGGATTATTCCGAGCCGGACTTCATCACGGTCGGACGGCATCTGCCGAAATTCATGCCGCCGCAGCGTCGCGCCGCTGCGGTCGCACCGGCTGCGGCCGCGCAAGATCCGCTGCTGCCCCGGCAGTATGCGATGACCATCACCGGCGCGACGGCGGCCTGGGGGCTGGTCCAGGGAAGTCGTGACGTTCGTATCGCAATCCTCGACGAGGGCGTTCAGACCACGCACCCGGATCTGGAGCCAGCCGTGGTCGGCACCTATGACGGCACCGACGACGACACCCATCAGGAACCGAATCCCTGGGATGGTCACGGCACGAGTTGCGCCGGACTGGCAGCCGCCATCGGCAATTCGATCGGCGTCAAGGGCATCGGCGCGGGGTGTTCGGTGCTCGCGGTGCGGATCGCCTATTCGCGCGCGCCGGACAGCGACTGGATCACGACCAACGAAATCATCGCGCGGTCGATCGACTGGAGCTGGAAGAACGGCGCGTGGGTCCTCAGCAATAGCTGGGGCGGCGGGGTGCCTTCGAATGCAATCGCCGCCGCCTTCGAGCGTGCGCGGACCATGGGCCGCGACGGCAAGGGCTGCGTCGTGGTGATCGCCGCCGGCAACGCCAGCGGACCGGTCAATTTCCCCGCGACGCTTCCCAATGTTCTCGCGGTCTCCGCGTCCAACGAGTTCGACGAGTTCAAGAGCAAGACGAGCCGGGACGGCGAAGACTTCTGGGGATCGTGCTTCGGGCCGCAGATCTCGATCGCGGCGCCCGGTGTCCACAATTACACGATCGATATTGCCGGATCGGCGGGCTACGACCCGTCCGACTATACGGGCACGTTCAATGGAACGTCTTCGGCGACGCCGCTGGTCGCGGGCGCCTGCGCCCTGATCCTCTCGGCGGCTCCCAATCTTCGGGAAGATCAGGTGAGGAAGCTGATCGTCGAATCCGCGGACAAGGTCGGAGCCGCTCCCTACGTGGACGGACGAAACGATTTCTTCGGCTTCGGCCGGCTCAACGTGCTGCGCGCCATCCAAGCGGTGCAGCAGGTTGCTTGATCACGTCATGATGAGAGCATGATGTGATTAGATAGAACAAGGGCGGCATCGAAGGTTCACCTCTCCCCGCTGGGGAGAGGTCGGCGCGCAGCGCCGGGTGAGGGCTCTTGCTCTCTCGATAGACCGTAACCCTCACCCGGTTTGCTGCGCAAATCGACCTCTCCCAAGGGAGAGGTGCACCGAACGCGAGGCCAAACCGATTCAACTGACTCATCCCGCTTTACCCTACGAGAACGCCCTCGCGCTTCTTGAGTGTGCGGTAATACGCCCACCAAAGATGCGCCGCCGCGCCGCGCAGCGGGCGCCACGGTTCGGCGAGCGGCGCCATCTGCTTCGGCGTCGGCCGCTGCTTCAGTCCGAGGCCGGCCTTGACGGCTTCCTGCACGGCGAGGTCGCCGGCGGGCCAGGCGTCGCCATGGCCGAGGCAGAACAACAGATAGATGTCGGCGGTCCAAGGGCCGATACCGGGCAGCGCGGTCAGCGTGTTGTGCGCGGCATCGGCCTCCTCATTGGCCAGCACGTCGAGGTTCAGCCGCTCCTCGGCGAGCTCGCGCGCGATGTGCTTCAGCGTCTTGATCTTGGCGGCGGACAGCCCGAGCCGGCCGAGCCGGTCGGCGCGCGCCTTGCGGATCGCGTCATGGTGGAACGGATCGAACGCCTTGCTGACGCGGCCCCAGATCGCCGCCGCGCTCGCCGTCGAGAGCTGCTGGCCGCAGATGATCGCAGCGAGCCCGGCAAAGCCCGGTTCGCGCTGGCGGATCGCCGGCATGCCGGTCAGTTCGAGGATCGGCCGCAGGCGGCGGTCCTGATCGACCAGCTTGTGGATGGCGTCGTCGAGATCGGCCTGGGTTTCGAGGTGGATCAGCATCGGTGGACTGCTTCAATTTGTCATGCGCGGGCTTGACCCGCGCATCCATCTCCTATCGTAGCAGAGTCTCATCGAGATAGATCGTCGGGCATACGACGCTCTCCTTCAGACGGCTATGCCCGGCCATGACGCGCGACTGACCGCCATGCCACCCGTTTTCCGTTTTGCGCCGAGCCCGAACGGCTACCTGCACCTCGGCCATGCCTACTCGGCGCTGCTCAATTTCGATCTCGCCCGGCAGTCGGGCGGGCGGTTGCTGCTGCGGATCGAGGACATCGATGCGACGCGGTGCCGGCCGGAGTTCGAACAGGCGATCTATGAGGATCTGGCCTGGCTCGGCATCGGCTGGGAGACGCCGGTGCGGCGGCAGTCCGAGCATTTTGCCGCCTATCGCGCGGCGGTCGAGCGGCTGGCGGCGCAGGGCCTGGTCTATCCGAGCTTCGAGAGCCGCGCCGAGATCGCCCGGCTGGTGGCCGGGAAGGAGGCCCGCGGCGCCTGGCCGCGCGATCCGGACGGCGCGCCGCTCTATCCGGGAACGGCAAGATCACTAGGGCCCGAGGAACGCGACCGGCTGATGGCACACGGTCTGCCGTTCGCCCAGCGGCTCGACATGGCGGCCGCCTGCGCGCGCGCCGGTCGCCTCAACTGGCGTGAAGCCGGCGAGGGGCCGGGCGGCGAGACTGGGGAGGTGGCGGCCCGCCCGGAGGCCTGGGGCGACGTCATCCTGGCGCGCAAGGAGACGCCGACCAGCTACCATCTCTCGGTCGTGATCGACGATGCCCTGCAGGGCGTCACCGACGTCGTGCGGGGCATCGACCTGTTCTGGTCGACCAGCGTCCATCGCCTGTTGCAGACGCTGCTTGGCCTGCCGCAACCGGCCTACCGCCATCACCGGCTGGTCCGCGACGCGGCGGGGCAAAAGCTGTCCAAATCGACCCGCGCGACCGGGCTGCGCGAATTGCGGGCAGAGGGGGCGAGCCCGGCCGACATCCGCCGCATGGTCGGCCTGCCGTAGTCCGGCGCGGCGCAGCTGTGCTCCCGGCTTGCCCCGGGGCCGAGGTGTTTGCAGGATTTCGGAATAATGGAAGATTACCGGTGAGTTGCCCGACCGTGTCAAGTCGCCGTATCGCTCGCCGGCAGCCGCTCGGCTCCTTTGCATGGGGTTGTTTTCCATGTTTTGGCGACGCGCCCTGGTTCCACAAGTCGACAGGAGCGCTTACCATCATCCTGATTTGACCTGGCGCCTTCCAAACGGCGCCGTGACTTTGCCACGCCTGACATGCCATGCTGGCGCCGGGGCGGGGTCACGGAGATCATGGCGAAAGCATCGCGCGGAGGGCGCAGCAAGCGGCGAGCCAAGAGGCCGCCACCGAAGACGCGCGACCCGAAGACAAGGGCCCGAACGGCCAAGGCCCGCGCGGCAAAGGTGGCCGCGAAGCCGCGCCGCAAGGTCTCGAAGCCCTCCCCGAAGTCCGGCTCCGGCATGGTCGACATCGCGCTTGCCGCGTTCGCCCACGAGGTGCGGACACCGCTGACCGGCATCCTCGCGATCAGCAACCTGCTCGCGACCTCCGATCTCGGCGAGCGCGAGCGGCGCTGGGTCGACACCATCAAGGCCGGCGCCGAGCATCTGGCGAGCCTCGCCACGCTATTCGTCGATGCCGCCCGCAGCGGCGGGCCGGGGCTGGAGATCCGGCAGGATTTCTTCGATCTGCGCGCGCTGGCGCGACATGCCGCGGATTCGCTGGCCGGCCGCGCGGCGGCCAAGGGGTTGCAGTCTTCGTTCGAGCTCTCGGACCGGCTGCCCGCCTTCGCCGTCGGCGATGCCGTGCGGCTGCGTGCGGCGCTGGAGAACCTGATCGACAATGCGGTCAAGTTCACCGAGCAGGGCGCGGTCGCGCTCCACGTCACGCCGTCGCGCGCACCGGAGGGCCGGATCGGCGTCGCCTTTGCGATCTCCGACAGCGGCATCGGGCTGTCGCTGGCCGAGGTGAAGCGCCTGTTCAAGCCGTTCTCGCAGGCCAACGTCTCGATCGCCTCGCGGTTCGGCGGCGCCGGGCTCGGCCTGTCCTCGGTCAGGCAGCTTGCCCATGCGATGGGCGGCGACATCGTGGTGGCGCAGCGCCGGGGCGGCGGCACCACTTTCACGCTCAGTGTGCTGCTGGCGCCGGCCGATGGCCCGGTGAGCGTGATGTCCGACGACCGCGCGGCAAAGGCCGCGCAGGGGCTGCATCTGCTCAGCGTCGAGGACAATCCGTTCGGCCGCGTCGTGCTCAACACCATCCTGACCGAGCTCGGCCACCACGCCGAATTCGTCGGTCAAGGCGAGGCCGCGCCCGGCAGGCTCCACCAGGGCGCCTTCGACGCCGTGCTGATGGACATGGTGCTGCCGGGCATCGGCGGCGTCGAGGCAATCAGGCGGATCCGCGCGCTGCCGCCGCCGCACGGCCATGTCCCGATCATCGGGATTTCCGGGCGCGCCGAGGACGAGGCCGCCGCGCGCGCCGCTGGCGCCGACGCCTTCCTGATCAAGCCTGTGTCGCCGAGGGCGCTCGCGACTGCCCTGCTTGAAGCGACGCGGCGCGCGGCAGCCGCGACTTGATGATCGCCGCGTTCAATTCGCCGCCGAACACGAAGATCGCCGAGATGAAATAGAGGAACACCAGTGCGATCACCACCGAGGCGAGCCCGGCATACATCGTGACGTAGTTGTTGGCGAAGCGCGCCAGATACATGCCGAAGCCGATGCCGGAGAGCAGCGAGGCCACGATGGTGAAGACGATGCCGGGCAGGATTTGCAGGAAGCTGCGGCGGCCCGCCGGCAGCCATGCGTGCAGGATGAACAGCGCGATGATCAGCGCCAGGATCGTGATGCCGTAGCGGGCGGTGTTGAGCAGGCTCTCGTTGGATTCGACGAAGAACGGGATGTAGCGCCGCGCCGATTCGATGATCAGCGGCCCGAGCACGATCAGGAACGCCATCGCCAGCGAGGTGACGGCTGCGACCAGCGTGTAGCCGATCGACTCCAGCCGCAGCCAGTACCAGCTCCGCATCTCGACCACGGCATAGGCCCGGTTCAGCGCGACCCGCAATGCCTCGACGCCGTTGGAGGCGAAGTAGATCGCGAGCACCGCGCCGATCGTCAGGATGTCGCCGCGCGTCTTCGTCAGCACGTCGTGGATTTCACCGGACAGCGAGTCGGCGACCTGCTGCGGCCAGACCTGCAACAGCAGGCCGACCGCGCCGTCGGCAAGCTGCTTGGAGCCGAAGAAGCCGGCCAGCGAGGTCAGCACGATCAGGAACGGGAACAGCGCCATCAGCGTCGACAGCGCGATATGGCTCGCGATCGCCCAGCCGTCGTCGGCGAGGAACGTGTAAAAGGCATCCATCACGACGCGGTAGACGTAACGAAGCTGTTTCACATTCCACCCGGCATTGTCGACAACCGCTCGATCCGAGAAGCGGTGCAGCTTCGGATATTACGCGCCGAAAAGCCAGTTGGTTGCATCGCCGCCCTGTGTGGAAGTCGGCACGATGCGGTGTTATGTAGCTGGGATGACAACTGCCCTCTCGACGTTCATCCTTCCCCTCGCAGTTGGCGCCGTGGCGCTGGTGCTGCTCTTTGGCCTCATCAACATGATGAGGGGCGGCTCGCCGAACACCTCGCAGAAGCTGATGCGGCTGCGCGTTCTGTTCCAGTTCGTCGCCATCGTCATCGCGATGCTCGCGGTCTGGGCGATGGGGCGATAGTTGCGGTAGACTCTTCACCTCTCCCATAGGGAGAGGTCGGATCGCCATCGGCGATCCGGGTGAGGAGGGGAGGTCCATCATTAGACTGTAACCCCTCACCCGCTCGCAAGATGCTCGCGACCTCTCCCTGTGGGAGAGGTAGAAACGAACACCGGAGCCAGTCATGGTCGTTCTCAATCGGATCTACACGCGCACCGGCGATGACGGCAGCACCGCGCTCGGCTCCGGCGAGCGGCGGCCGAAATACGATCTGCGCGTCACTGCCTATGGCACCGTCGACGAGACCAATGCGGCGATCGGCGTGGTGCGGCTGCATCTGACCGGCAGCCCCGACGTCGACGCGATGCTGGCGCGGATCCAGAACGATCTGTTCGATCTCGGCGCCGACCTCGCGGTGCCCGAGCGCGAGGGCAAGGCGGAGCGCCTGCGCGTCTTGGCGAGCCAGGTCGAACGGCTCGAGCGCGACATCGACAGCCTGAACGATCAGCTCGCGCCGCTGACCTCGTTCGTGCTGCCCGGCGGCACGGCCGCGTCCGCATATCTGCATCTCGCCCGCACCATATGTCGCCGGGCGGAACGCATCATGGTGGAACTCGCGGCCCGCCCCGACGAAAAGGTCAATGCGGCTGGCATCCAGTATATGAACCGCCTGTCGGATTTCCTGTTCGTTGCCAGCCGCTTCCAGAACGACAAGGGGGCGGGAGACGTGTTGTGGGTGCCGGGCCAGAACCGTTAAACTGGTTCAAATCCCGGGGACGGATTTTTGGCCCGGGCGCGTTGACCGGGGGTAGCGGGACCTTTAGGTTCCGCGCCAGCCAACCGAAACCCATAAAATCAAAGCGAAAGAGGATCGATGAAGGTTCTTGTGCCGGTAAAGCGGGTCGTCGACTACAACGTCAAGGTCCGCGTCAAGAGCGACGGGACGGGCGTGGAGCTCGCCAACGTCAAGATGTCGATGAACCCGTTCGACGAAATCGCCGTCGAGGAAGCGCTGCGGCTGAAGGAAGCCGGCAAGGCGACCGAAGTGGTGGTGGTGTCGATCGGACCGGCGCAGGCCTCCGAGACCATCCGCACCGGACTTGCGATGGGCGCCGACCGCGGCATCCTGGTCAAGGCCGAGGGCAACGTCGAACCGCTTGCCGTCGCCAAGATCCTCAAGGCGGTGGTCGAGGCGGAGCAGCCCGGCCTCGTCATTCTCGGCAAGCAGGCGATCGACGACGACTCGAACCAGACCGGCCAGATGCTGGCCGCGCTGCTCGGCTGGTCGCAGGCGACCTTCGCCTCCAAGCTCGAGGTCGAAGGAAGCGACTTCAAGGTCACGCGCGAAGTCGACGGCGGCCTGCAGACCATCAAGCTGAAGGGCCCGGCGATCGTCACCACCGACCTCCGCCTCAACGAACCGCGCTATGCGTCGCTGCCCAACATCATGAAGGCGAAGAAGAAGCCGATCGACGACAAGAGCGTCGCCGACTACGGCGTCGACGTGACGCCGCGTCTGGAAGTGCTGAAGACCGCGGAACCGGCGGGCCGCAAGGCGGGCGTCAAGGTCAAGGACGTCGCCGAACTCGTAAACAAGCTCAAGACGGAAGCCGGGGTTCTCTGATGACGACGCTGCTGATTGCTGAACACGACCACGAGACCCTGAAGGACGCCACCAACAAGGCGCTGACCGCGGCTTCGCAGCTTGGCGGCGCCGTCCACGTGCTGGTCGCCGGCGGCGGCCAGGGCACCAAGGCGGCGGCGGAAGCCGCAAGCAAGCTCGCCGGCGTCACCAAGGTGCTCGTTGCCGAAGGCCCCGCTTACGAGCACGACTTGGCCGAGCCCCTGGCTGCACTTATCGTCGCGCTGGCCGGCGGCTATGACGCCTTCGTCGCGCCCGCGACCTCGCGCTTCAAGAACGTGATGCCGCGCGTCGCAGCATTGCTCGACGTGATGCAGGTGTCGGAGATCATCAAGGTGGTCGCGCCCGATACGTTCGAGCGGCCGATCTATGCCGGCAACGCGATCCAGACCGTGAAGTCGAAGGACGCCAAGAAGGTGATCACCGTGCGCACCTCGACCTTCGCCGCCGCCGGTGAAGGCGGCAGCGCTGCGATCGAGAACGCCGCATCGGCCGCCGATCCCGGCCTGTCCACGTTCGTCGGCGAGGAAGTCGCCAAGAGCGACCGTCCGGAGCTGACCTCGGCCAAGATCATCGTCTCGGGCGGCCGCGCGATGCAGAGCCGCGAGAACTTCGCCAAATATATCGAGCCGCTCGCCGACAAGCTCGGTGCCGGCGTCGGCGCATCGCGCGCCGCGGTCGATGCCGGCTATGCGCCGAACGACTGGCAGGTCGGCCAGACCGGCAAGGTGGTTGCCCCGGAGCTGTATGTCGCGGTCGGCATCTCCGGCGCGATCCAGCATCTGGCCGGCATGAAGGACTCCAAGGTGATCGTCGCCATCAACAAGGATGAGGATGCACCGATCTTCCAGGTCGCCGATTACGGTCTGGTCGCCGACCTTTACCAGGCGGTTCCGGAGCTGACCGACGCGCTCGGCAAGCTCGGAAAGTAAGCGACACGACACCGGCCGGATGGATAAGCTCCGGCCGGTGTTTTTTATTTCGAGGGCCTGATCCGGCAAAGCGGAGCGCGGTTTCCGTAGAGATCGGTGCTCAAACAAAAGAGGCCACGTTCCGGCGATTGGGCACCCGGACAGGCGCGTTTTCGGGTATCGTTGGAATTGGGCAGGCGCGATGTGCGCGCCGTTCCGGTGGATGACAGGGATGACGGTGGCAATCAAGAAAGTCGGCGTGATCGGTTCGGGCCAGATGGGCAACGGTATTGCGCATGTGGCGGCGCTGGCCGGCTTCGACGTGGTGCTCAACGACGTGTCCGCAGACCGGCTGAAATCGGCGCTGGCGACCATCAACGGCAACCTGACCCGTCAGGTCGCCCGGAAAAGCATCAGCGATGCCGAGCGCAAGCAAGCGCTCGACCGCATCACCTCCGCCGAGACCCTCGATGCGCTAGCGGATTGCGATCTCGTGATCGAGACCGCGGTCGAGAAGGAAGAGACCAAGCGCAAGATCTTCCACGATGTCTGCGCGGTGCTGAAGCCGGAGGCGATCGTGGCCTCGAACTCGTCGTCGATCTCGATCACCCGCCTTGCGGCGTCGACCGACCGGCCCGAAAAATTCATCGGCATTCACTTCATGAATCCGGTGCCGGTGATGGAGCTGGTGGAACTGATCCGCGGCATCGCCACCGACGACACGACATTCGACACCGCGAAGGCGTTCGTCGGCAAGCTCGGCAAGCAGGTCGCGGTGTCGGAGGATTTCCCGGCCTTCATCGTCAACCGCATCCTGCTGCCGATGATCAACGAGGCGATCTACACGCTCTATGAGGGCGTCGGCAATGTCGAGGCGATCGACGCCGCGATGAAGCTTGGCGCGCACCATCCGATGGGCCCGCTCGAGCTAGCCGATTTCATCGGCCTCGACACCTGTCTGTCGATCATGCAGGTGCTGCATGAGGGCCTCGCCGATTCCAAGTACCGGCCGTGTCCGCTGCTGGTGAAATACGTCGAGGCCGGCTGGCTCGGCCGCAAGACCCAGCGCGGCTTCTACGACTATCGCGGCGACCGCCCGATCCCGACGCGATAGGCGCGCTCAATCGGTCCTGCGCTTGCAGCCCGGATTGCGCTTCGCTGCATCCGGGCTTCGCTCGCGCTTCCACTCACTCGGTCAGCCGGCAGCCTGCGCGCTTCAGCATGTCGCGGATAATCAACGGCGTGGCCGGCGTCTCCGTCGCGGCGGTGCCCGCCGCGCCCGCGATCGCATCGCGCGCCTGCTGAGCGTCGAGCGTCAGCCGCCGCGCACAGGGGGGCGCGCCGCGATCGTGCGCGGCATCGAGCAGCCATCCCGCCGTCTCGCCGGCGCCGCCGAGATAGGCGGTCAGCACCTGCCGCGCCGTCGGATTGGTCGGGGCCTGATCCAGCATGGCCCTGACCTGCGCGACCGAGATCTGGCCGCGCGCTGTGGAAGGCTGAGCGGCGGCAATCGTGGCCGTGAGGACAACGCCGCTGAATACGGCAGTGGCGGCGAGCAGGGGAGGAAGGGGCATGATATCACCCACCTTGGTCGTTGACTTACAGATATTAATTATCGTAGGACAATAATACTGCGTCAACAGCTTCGAGGCCCTGCATGCCCGCGTCCCTCTCGTCAGAACTTTCCGAATCTGCCCGGCCCGCGCGCCTTGCGCGGATCCGCGCCGTCAGCCGTATCCTCAGCCCCGCCTGTACCGCCATCTCGCTGGTGCTGTCAGCCGGACTGCTGGCCTATTGGGTGCTGACCCCGGGTGAGGCGATCTTGCGCGATGCAGGGCTGACCGGCATCGCATTCCATCCGATCGGCTCGCTAGTCCGCATGGCAGGTCTCACAGTCTCGGCGCTTCCGCTGGCCTGTCTGATCTGGGGACTGTCGCGCGTGCGCGGCTGTTTCCTGCAGTTCGCGCAAGGTCACTTCTTCACCGCAGGGAATGTCGCACGGCTGCGCGATCTTGCGATCGCGATGCTGGTCTCAACGCTGCTGAAGCCGGTGATAGGCGCGCTGCTCTCTATCCTGCTGAGCTGGCAGACCTATGCGCAGGGCAAGGCGATCGTCGTCAGTCTCGGCTCCGAGACGCTGCTGGCCCTGCTGTTCGCCGGCCTCATCGCGGTGACGGCCTGGGTGATGGCCGAGGCCAATGCGATCGCTGACGAGCAGGCCCAGTTCGTCTGAGGCGCGCGCGATGCCGATCCATGTCCGGCTCAACGTGGTGCTCGCCGAGCGCAACGTGAAATCCAAGGAACTCGCCGAATATGTCGGGATCACCGAGGCCAATCTGTCGCTGCTCAAGCAGGGCAAGGTGAAGGGCGTCCGGTTCGACACGCTGGAGCGGATCTGCGCCTATCTGAAGTGCCAGCCCGGCGACCTCCTGCGCTTTGAAGACGATGCGCCGGCCTGATTACCCGGCATTAACTTTCCCGCGCTACGTCGTGCGCTGTTCTGGGAGTACCGCGCATGGACATGATGAGCATGGTCACGAGCATCCTGTCGATGCAGCAGGGCAATCTGCAGAACGAGATCGCGACCCGGATCACCAAGCAGAACATCGACGCGGAAAAATTTGCGGTTCAGACCCTGCTCGGCGCGCCCTCGACCGCGAACCTCGCCTCCGGCGTCGGCGGCAACCTCAACGCCGTCGCCTGATCAAAGCCCCGCCGCGGCTGGCGCCATGGCGGCCTTCACCAGCTTGATCGCGTCGTCGCTCGCCCATTCGGCGGGGCCGGCGATGTTGGCGATTTCGCAGCCCTTGCCGTCGACGAGCACCGAAGTGGGCATGCCCAAGGCCTTGCCTATGTTCTTAAGATCCTGGAACACCTTGGCTTTTTGGTCGCTGAAATAGCCGAGGCTGGTCAGATTGGCCTCTTTCAGGAAATTCTTCGGCTTATCCGGGTCGCGGGTGTCGATGTTGATCGCCACCACCTCGAAATCCTTGCCGCCGAGCTTGGTCTGCAGGCTGTCCAGCGCCGGCATCTCCTTGCGGCAGGGCACGCACCAGGTGGCCCAGAGGTTGACCAACAGGGTCTTGCCGCGGAAGTCCGAGAGCTTCTTGGGCTGGCCGCTGGCGTCCTCGAAGGCAAGGTCAGGCAGGCGAAGAGGGGTGGTCGCCATGGTCAGCGCTGCAACTTCGCCATGGGCCAGCGGAGCGATCTTCCTGGCCAGGTCGACTGCGCCGTTGCAGGCGATGTCGCCGCTCGGGGCACGCTTGAGGCTGGAGACTCCGAGATAGCCGATCACGGCCCCGGCCAGCACCGCGCCGATCACCAGCGGGATGCGCCATCCGGCGGTTGGCTTGGCAGCCGGCGGGGGCGGGGTCGTCTCGGGCATATCGTTTGTCATCCTGGGTCAGATATGGCTAAGCAGTGGCTAGGAATACGATCGGAACCGCCACGCTGTTTCGCCGAAGAAACAGCAGGCCTGCAATACAAAGTCGTGAGCGAGAAGTCATGAGCAACAAGATGTGGGGCGGCCGGTTCTCGGAGCGTCCCGACGCCATCATGGAGGAAATCAACGTCTCCATCGATGTCGACCGTCACCTTTATGCCCAGGACATCACGGCGTCCAAGGCCCATGCGGCGATGCTGGCCGCGCAAGGCATCATCACGGCTGCTGATGCGAAAAATATCGGCAAAGGTCTAGACACGATTTTGTCAGAGATCGGCAACGGCGGCTTCGACTTCAAGCGCGCGCTCGAGGACATCCATATGAATGTCGAGAGCCGCCTGTCCGAACTGATCGGCCCCGCCGCCGGCCGGCTGCACACCGCGCGCTCGCGTAACGACCAGGTCGCCACCGACTTCCGCCTCTACGTCCGCGACACGATCGACGAGACGGACGCGGCGCTGGCTGCGTTCCAGCAGGCGCTGGTCGCCCGCGCGCTGGAGCATGCCGGAACCGTGATGCCGGGCTTCACGCATCTGCAGACCGCGCAGCCGGTGACCTTCGGCCACCATCTGCTGGCCTATGTCGAGATGGCCTCGCGCGACCGCGGTCGCTTCGCCGACGCGCGCAAGCGGCTGAACGAATCGCCGCTGGGAGCAGCCGCACTGGCCGGCACTTCGTTCCCGATCGATCGCACCGCCACGGCGAAGGCGCTCGGCTTCGACCGCCCGATGGCGAATTCGCTCGATGCGGTGTCGGACCGCGATTTCGTGCTGGAGACGCTGTCGGCGGCCGCAATCTGCGCCGTGCACATGTCGCGCTTCGCCGAGGAGATCGTGATCTGGACCTCGCCGTTGGTGGGCCTGGTCAGGCTCAGCGACAAGTTCACCACCGGCTCCTCGATCATGCCGCAGAAGCGCAACCCGGACGCCGCCGAGCTGGTGCGCGCCAAGACCGGCCGCGTGATCGGCGCGCTCACCGCGCTCCTGATCGTGATGAAAGGCCTGCCGCTCGCCTATCAAAAGGACATGCAGGAGGACAAGCAGGGCGCGATGGAGGCCTTTGCCGCGCTCTCGCTCGCGATCCGCGCCATGACCGGCATGGTCGAGGACCTTGTCCCCGACGAGGCGAAGATGAAGGCCGCTGCCGGCGAGGGCTACGCCACCGCGACCGATCTCGCCGACTGGCTGGTGCGCACCCTGAAAATGCCGTTCCGCGACGCCCACCATGTGACCGGGCGAATTGTTGGCCTCGCCTCGCAGCAGGGCATCGCGCTGCACGAATTACCGCTGCAGGCGATGCAGGAGGTCGAGCCCAAGATCACCGCCGATGCACTCAAGGTGCTGTCGGTGGAATCCTCGGTGAAAAGCCGCACCTCGTTCGGCGGCACCGCGCCGAAGAACGTGCTGGCGCAGGCCAAGGCTTGGGCCAAGCGGCTGGAAAAAGAGCGAAAATTGGGCTGAACGGGGAAAATTCGTCGTGATTTCGCCGCCGTCCGGGGCTCGCCAGAGCGCGCCAATGTTTGTATGGTGCCGCCGCATTGGGGATTTCGTCGTGACTAGCAAGCATCGCCCCACCCCGTCGGGATGGGCCATCATTGTGCTGAGCGTTTGCGCGCTGGCGCTCGGCGCCTGCGGCCGCAAGGGACCGCTCGACCTGCCGCCGACCGCGAACGCCGTGCCGGCGGCGCCCGGCGATACCGAGGTGGAGCGGCAGGCGCAGCCCAGCGTATTCAACCCGACCTACGGATCGGATGCCGGACCGAGCGCGCCAAAAGGCGCCAAGAAGTCCTTTATCCTCGACCCGCTGCTCGGTAATTAAATCCTCCCATGAACCATTTCGACTATCGCAACGGCGTGCTGCACGCCGAGGCGGTCAATCTCATTGAGCTGGCGGAAGCCGTCGGCACGCCGTTCTATTGCTATTCGACGGCGACGCTCGAGCGCCACTACCGTGTCTTCACCGAAGCCTTTGCCGGCGAGAAGACGCTGGTCTGCTACGCCATGAAGGCGAATTCGAATCAATCGGTGCTGCGCACGCTGGCGAGGCTCGGCGCCGGCGCCGACGTGGTGTCGGGCGGCGAATTGAAGCGGGCGCTCGCGGCCGGCATTCCGCCCTCGAAGATCCTGTTCTCGGGCGTCGGCAAGACCGAGGGCGAGCTGCGCGCCGCGCTCGCCGCCGACATCCTCTGCATCAACGTCGAGTCCGAGCCGGAGCTCGAACTGCTGTCGCGCCTCGCGGTCGAGATGAAGACCACCGCGCGGATTTCGGTGCGGGTCAATCCCGACGTCGACGCCGGCACCCATGCCAAGATCTCGACCGGCAAGTCCGAGAACAAGTTCGGCATTCCGCTGGCGCGGGCGCGCGCGGTCTATGCCCGTGCGGCGAAGCTGCCGGGCATCAAGGTGACCGGCACCGACGTGCATATCGGCAGCCAGATCACCGATCTCGGCCCGCTGGAGGCCGCCTTCCGGCTGCTCGCCGAATTCGTGCAGGAGCTGCGCGCCGACGGCCACGATATCTCGCATGTCGATTTCGGCGGCGGCCTCGGCATTCCCTATCATCTGGATCGCGCTGCGCCGCCGGTGCCAGCGGCCTATGCCGCGATGGTCAAGCGCGTCACCCACAATCTCGGCTGCACGCTGATGTTCGAGCCGGGCCGCATGATCGTCGGCAATGCCGGCATCCTCGTCACCCGCGTGATCTATGTGAAGCCGGGCGATGCCAAGAACTTCGTCATCATCGACGCCGCGATGAACGACCTGATCCGCCCGACGCTGTACGAGGCGCATCATGATATCCTGCCGGTGCGTGAACCCGCGCCGGGTGCGCCGACCATGATCGCCGACGTCGTCGGCCCGGTCTGCGAGACCGGCGACTACCTCGCGCTCGACCGTTCGCTGCCGCAGCCGAAGGCCGGCGATCTCCTCGCCATCATGACCGCCGGCGCCTATGGCGCCGTGCAGTCCGGCACCTACAACACGCGGCCGCTGGTGCCGGAAGTCCTGGTCAAGGACGACCAGTATGCCGTGATCCGCCCGCGCATCGACGTCGACGCGCTGATCGCGATGGACAAGCCGGCGCCTTGGCTGTGAGGGCGCGCGATTGCGCCGCAATCTCCCTGTCGTCCCGGCTTGCGCCGGGACGACACCATCCATTTTGGTGTTTGGCGGCTGCCGACGAACCCAAAAGCTCGCCAGGGCCGCACACGTCTCATGGTCCGTATTTCGGTGCCGGCGTCTGATTGAACTCGTCGTCGTGAACGACGCAGGCGAAATTCGCCGCCTTGCTGGCGTCGCCGCTGCCGCTGTATTTCGGCACCTTCGGGAAGACGCAGAGCGGCCGCGTCATCTGCACCGCGGGCGGCGTATCGGCCACGAACTTGGTCGCGAGGATGGTTTCCGGCGGTGTGCCGGTCTCGACCCAGGTCACGAGCGGCGTCAGCGCATCGAACGTGTTCGGGCCGGGTCCGCCGGAGCAATGGTACATCCCGGGCACCATGAACAGCCGCGCGTAGCTCTGGGTTCGCCGCAACGCCGGGTTGCTGCCGCCTCCGGGGAAGAAGCTGGCCTGCTGGACCCCGCGGTTCTCGTTTCCGACCAGCGCGTTGAAGTAGTTGATGCTGCTCTGCGAGGGAATCAGCGGGTCGGCCCAGCCGTGATACATGATGAGCTTGCCGCCATGCTCGCGGAATTCACCGAGATCGGTGCTGGTCGCGTTCAGCACATCGGCGAGCTGATCGTCGACCTTCTTGATGTCGTGATGGAAGTCGAAATTGGCAAAGCTGACCGGGCTTGACGGGTAGCCGAAGCTCGGTCCGAACACCCAGTAGAACAGGCCGTCGAAGGCCGGCTCGGGTAGCCGCTCCTGGAATGCGAGGCCGAGTGCGAGCACATCGTCGGTCTCGTTGCCGCGTTGCGAACCCGGATTGACCAGCTGGCCGTTCACCGGGTCGACGGTGCCGGCGTAGTATTTCTGCATGGTCGTGACCTGGTCGGCAGTCAGGCATGCGGGCGGCACCTTGCCGCCGGTGCAGAGCAGGATCTTCGGATCGAAGCGGCAGGCGCGCGGGTCGGTCAGGAACTGATCGGTGCTGGCGCCGCCGTCACGGCCGACGCACTGCTTGAGCACGGCCTGATTGACCAGCGTCATCTGGCCGGCCTGGATGAAGCGGCCCGGGCTTGCATGCGCGTTCTGCCAGCTGAAAAGCCCGGCCATGTGCAGGTGGGTGCGGTTGAACGCCGGCGCGCCCGCCAGGATGCCGTCATAGTCGTTGGGGAAGCGCTGCGCCTCCATCAGGGCGTTCTGTCCGCCGGTGGAGCAGCCGGCGAAATAGGCCCGTTGCGCGCGCTGGCCGTAGAACGCGTTGACGATCTCCTTGCCGCGCACGGTCATCAGGTGAATTGCGCGGTAGCCGAAATCCTTGATCCGCTCGGGATGCCCGAACAGGCCGGTCGACGGCGCGGCCGGATCGCCGAACTGAATGGCGAGCGGATTGCCCATGTTGCCGGCCGAGCCGCAGAACAGCGGATTGCATCCGGAGGAGCCGGTGCCGAGATCGCTGTTGGTCGCCGCAAAGCCGCCCTTGAGGCCGTTGGCGAGCGAGGCGTAGGTGATCACGCCCTGGAAACCACCGCCGCCGGTGCCGAGGAATCTGCCGTTCCATCCGGTCTTGGGCAACCAGACCTCGACCTTGATGCTGGAATCCGAACTCGGGATCAGCGTCGCGACGACCCGGCAGAACGGCGGCAGGCCCGTGATCGTCGTCGGTGGGTTGCCGGGCGCGACGAAGGTTCCGGAATCATTGTCGGTCGCCGAATTGATGGTCGTGTGCTGCAGTTGCAAGGATTGCAGATTGGTGCACGGCGTTGCCGCCGCTTGCGTGCTGTTGATCGCGACGCCGGCAAACAGGGCTACGATCGCGCCGACGAAAGGTCGATGGCACCTCATTCACTCCTCCCTGATTTTTTATAATTGCAGGATAGCCGACAGAGATGACAACTCAAGGGTGAATGCGCATAGCGAGCGTATCGCGCTGCAACGCACGGAATGGTTGCGTCTGATCGCGCCGTGAACGCGCAGCCCGGATGCAGCGAAGCGAGATCCGGGACGGCCAATCAGAGCGAACCCGGATTGCGCTGCGCTGCATCCGGGCTGCGCGTTTCATTTCGCGGCGTGCGCGCCGCCCTTGCCGCCGCCGACGATCACGCCCGCCGCCTTCTCGATCGGCTTGATCGCGGCGGTGAAATCCGATTCCGGGCCCTGGTCGCGGATGATGACTTCCCAGAGCCGGCCGACCGCCTCGGCGACTTCCATCGACAGCCCGAGCGAGCGCATCTCCTCGACGGCGAGCCGCACGTCCTTCACCATCAGTCCGGTGGCGAAGCCGAAGTCGAAGCTGCGCGGCAGCACCGCGCGCGGAAACTTGTCGCGGCTCGCGGTGTTCAATCCGGAGCCGGCATTGATCACGTCGATCATCACGGCAGGATCGAGCCCGGACTTCACGCCCATCACGACGGCTTCCGAGGTCGCCACCATCGCGGTCGCGGAAAGGAAATTGTTGGCGAGCTTCATGGTCTGGCCGGAGCCCGGCTTGGTGCCGATGAAGAACACTTTGCCGATCACGTCGAGCGCCGGCTTGACAAGATCGAAATCGGCCTTCGGGCCCGACACCATCACCGCCAGCGTGCCCTTCTCGGCGCCGGAGACGCCGCCCGAGACCGGGCTGTCGATCTGCACGATGTTCTTCTCGGCGAGCAGGTCGTGGATCTTCACCGCCATCTGCGAGCCGACGGTGGAGAGATCGATGAAGCGCCTGACGCGCTTGCCCTCGATCACGCCGCCTGCGCCGGTCGCGACGTCGAGCGAGGCCTGCAGCGAGGGCAGGCTCGCCATCACGGTCTCGACCCGGTCGGCGATGTCCTGCGGCGATGACGCGGCCGCGGCGCCGAGCGCAACGAGCTGGTCGACGGCGGCCTTGCGGGTGTCGAACACGGTGAGCGTGTGGCCGGCCTCGATCAGCCGCCGCGCCATCGGGAAGCCCATCTTCCCGAGGCCGATGAATCCGATTTCCATGGTGTTTCTCCTTGCGTCATTGCGAGGAGCGAAGCGACGAAGCAATCCATGCTGTCCCGTGCGGAATATGGATTGCTTCGCTTCGCTCGCAATGACGGCGTCAAATGCTGATGCAGATGCGGTTGCCTCACGCCTTGCCGTCGAGTTCGGCGAACACCTCGCGCGCGATGCGGAAGCTGTCGACGCCGCAGGGGATGCCGGCATAGATCGCCGCCTGCATGAATATCTCGCGGATCTCATCGCGGGAAACGCCGTTGGTCAGCGCGCCCTTGATGTGCGCCCGCAATTCGTGCGGCCGGTTCAGGATCGCGATCATCGCGAGGTTGAGCATGCTGCGGGTCTTGCGCGGCAGCTCCTCGCGGCCCCAGACCGCGCCCCAGCAATATTCGGTGACGAGTTCCTGGAACGGCTTGTTGAAGCTGTCCGAGTTCTTCAGCGCGTTGTTGACATAGTCTTCGCCGAGCACCGCCTTGCGGATCTCCAGGCCCTTGTCGTGCGTTTTCTGGTCCATACGTTCCCTCGTAGGTTCATGCGGCGGTTCGGGCCGGGACGTTACGGGCTAGGACGGCGGCAGTCACGCCTTCGTGTTATGCGTATTTCCCGGTGTGGGTTTCGCCCCGAAACGGGTGCCTCAATGCCGCCGCTGTGCTAGGCTGACGTGCTGGTAACCCGGAGATTTTATTGAGCGGTGCCAACCTCGACCCGTCAGAGACCCCCTCTCGCGCGACGCGCGACAGCGATGTGACTGCGCGGCTGAAGCTGACGCAATCCAAGCTGACGGAGGCCCTGCAGCGGGCAACATTTGCGATTGCGTGGGAACGGGCCTGGCCGCATCTGGCGCGGTTCCTGACAGTCGTGGGCTTGTTCCTGGTCGCGTCATGGGCCGGGCTGTGGCTGGTACTGCCGTTTGCCGCACGGGTGACGGGCACCGCGCTGTTCGGGCTTGCCGCGCTCGCGACGCTGCTGCCGCTGGTCCGCTTCCGCTGGCCGACCCGCGACGAGGCCCTCAGCCGGCTCGATCGCGGCGCCGGCATCCGGCATCGTCCCGCGACCACGCTCTCCGACACGCTGACGACGCAGGATCCGTTCGCGGTGGCGCTGTGGCAGGCGCAGCGCGAGCGCACGCTGGCCTCGATCAAGCGCATCCGTGCCGGGCTGCCGCGGCCGCGCGTCTCGCTGCACGATCCCTGGGCGCTGCGCGCGCTGGTCATCGTGATGCTGGTCGCCACCTATGTCGCGGCCGGCGACGAGCGCGGCCTGCGCCTCGTCTCGGCATTCGACTGGAACGGCATCATGGCGCCGGCCAATATCCGGGTCGATGCTTGGGTGACGCCGCCGAACTACACCGGCAGGCCGCCGATCATCCTGTCCAATGCCAACAAGGACGCCGCAGCGGCGGACAGCGGCCCGCTGGCGGTTCCGGCCGGCTCCACGCTGCTGGTGCGCTCCAGCGGCGGCAACATCGACGTCGCGGTCGGCGGCGGCGTGGCCGAGGTCGCACCCGCCGAGGCGGCGCCGAAGGGCACCAACGAGCGGCATTTCAAGATCACGGCCGACGGCACCGCGCATGTCCGCGCCCCGGCCGGCCAGCCGCAGTGGAAGTTCATCGCCACTCCCGATCGTCCGCCATCGATCGCGCTCGCCAAGGATCCGGAGCGGCAGGCGCGCGGCTCGCTGCAACTATCCTACAAGCTCGAGGACGATTACGGCGTCAGTGAAGCCCGCGCGCAGTTCGCGGCGCGTCCGAGCGACGTCAAGGATCCGAGCCGCGACGCCGGCAAGGCGGTGCAGCCGCGTCCGCTGTTCGAGCCGCCGCAATTCGCGCTGGTGCTGCCGAATGCGCGCACCCGCAACGGCGTCGGCCAGACGCTGAAGGATCTCACGGAAGATCCCTATGCCGGCGCCGACGTGACGCTGACGCTGACCGCCAAGGATGAAGCGGGCAACGAGGCCAAGAGCGATCCGTTCAACATGCGGCTGCCCGAGCGGCTCTTCACCAAGCCGCTGGCGCGCGCGCTGATCGAGCAGCGCCGTATCCTGGCGCTCGACGCCAACCAGAACGGCCAGGTGTTCGCCGCGCTCGAAGCGCTGCTGATCGCGCCGGAGATGTTCACGCCGGATGCCGGCCAGTATCTCGGCCTGTTCAGCGTCAGCCACCAGCTCGAGGCGGCGCGCACCGACGACCAGATGCGCGAGGTCGTCGCCAGCCTGTGGGCGCTCGCCGTCACCATCGAGGACGGCAACATCAGTGACGTCGACAAGGCGCTGCGCGCGGCGCAGGACGCGCTGAAGCAGGCGCTGGAACGCGGCGCCAGCGACGAGGAGATCAAGAAGCTCACCGACAATCTGCGCGCCGCGCTGGACAATTTCCTGCGCCAGATGGTCGAGCAGTTCCGTAACAACCCGCAGCAGCTCGCCCGGCCGCTCGATCCCAATGCCAAGGTGCTGAGCCAGCAGGACCTCAAGAACATGCTCGACCGCATGGAGCGGCTGTCGCGCTCCGGCGACAAGGAGGCGGCACGGCAACTGCTCGAGCAGATGCAGCAGATGCTGGAAAACCTGCAGATGGCGCAACCCGGGCAGGGCGACGACGGCATGGAGCAAGCGCTCAACGAACTCGGCGACATGATCCGCAAGCAGCAGCAGTTGCGCGACAAGACCTTCAAGCAGGGCCAGGATTCGCGCCGCGACCGCATGCGCGGCAAGCAGGGCGAGCAGTCGATGGGCGACCTGCAGCAGGATCAGCAGGCGCTGCGCGACCGCTTGAAGAAGTTGCAGGACGAGCTCGCCAAGCGCGGCATGGGTCCGGATCAGCGCGGCCAGAAGGGTCAGAAAGGCCAAAAAGGCCAGAAGGGCGATCAGGCCGAGCAGGGACAGCAGGGCGGCGGCGATCAGGGCGACCAGGGTGACGACGACGGCGATGGTCTCGATCAGGCCGATTCCGCGATGGGTGATGCCACCGGACGGCTCGGCGAAGGCAATGCCGACGGCGCGGTGGATTCGCAGGGCCGCGCGCTCGATGCGTTGCGCAAGGGCGCCCAGAGCCTCGCCGAGTCGATGCAGCAGGGCGACGGCGACCAGCCGGGCGACAGCCCCAGCAACCGCGCCGGCCGCCAGCAGAGCGGCGGAAACCGCACCGATCCGCTGGGCCGGCCGCTGCACGGCCGCGATCTCGGTGACGACTACACGGTGAAGATCCCCGGCGAGATCGACGTCCAGCGCGTCCGCCGCATCCTCGAAGAGCTCCGCCGCCGCCTCGCCGATCCCTCACGGCCGCAGCTCGAGCTCGACTACATCGAGCGCCTGCTGAAGGATTATTGAGCCAGCCGTCATTGCTACGACGGACGAGGACGCTCCCCATCCCCTCCGCTGTCATCGCCCCGGCCTGTGCGCAATTGCGCACATGGACCGGGCGATCCAGTATCCCGCGGCCTATCGGCTCAATAGCGACTGCCTCTGGAATACTGGACGTCGAGCAAGTTGAGCAAACCAATCCGTCATCCCCGCGCAAAGGCTTCGCCTTTATCGCTGGAGTGCGAGCACCTCAGGATGACGGTGTGAGAATTGTAGCGAGCGGCCTGCCCACATCGTCGTCCTGGCGAAAGCCAGGACCCATAACCACCGAATTCGATTGAGAGCGGGATCGCGGCTCCAGCGTCGCACGAAAACAAGCGATTGGAGAAATGGGTCCTGGCTTTCGCCAGGACGACGCTGAATACATTCGCATTCTCTCAGGATGACGGTTCTAGAGCAGGTGGAGGGAAGCTAGCTCGCCTTCCTTGCCGCCAGCGCGTCGGCCACCGCGGTGCGGATGTCGGCGACCGCGAACGGCTTGGTCACGACGTCGTGCACGATCGCCTCGAGGCCCGAGGCGCGCTCGCGCTGATGGGCGAAGCCGGTCATCAGCAGGATCTTCAACGCTGGGAAATCGCGCGCCGCGGTCAGCGCCAGTGCGATGCCGTCCATTACGGGCATCTGAATGTCGGTGAGCAAGAGGTCGAACGCGCCCTCGTCGCGGGTCAGCATTTCCAACGCCTCGGCGCCGTCCTGTGCAGTGACGGTCTCGTGGCCATCCATGGCGATCGCGCGCGCCACCAGCGTGCGCATGGAGTCTTCGTCGTCGGCAATCAGGACACGCGGCATGAGCTCATTTCCGAAAAGCGAATCGCGGGTGGCCTCAGGCGCGGCCGCCGGCGAGGTCCCGCTTGTTGAAGAAGCGTACATCGATATTGCGGCCTTCAGGCGGCGGCGAGGCGAGGCGTGACTTGAAGAAGGCGCGTTCGCCGGGATTGAGCACCGACTGCTCCAGCACCGCATTCCAGGCGTAGATTTCAGCACCCTGCGCGTCGCGCACCGAGAAGCGCAGCCGCGGCAGCTCGACCGGCTTCCGGGTCTGGCCGACGATCATGCCCTCGATGACCAGCACGGGCTTGCCGTCGACGGTTTCGTTGGTGATCTTGAGGTCCTTGAATGCGAGCCCGCGCAGGTTCACCTCGAGCCCGACCATCCTGTAGAACAGCGCCGTCTGCGGCAACAAGCGCACCACGTCGTTGCGCCAGACCACGAGCGCGACGATCAGTGCCGCCATCGCCGCGCAGGTAGTGGGCAGGGCGCCGACCACGGGCATGAAGGGGATCCGGGGCAGCGAGGGCCGGCGGAATAGGCCGGAAAGCCGGGGCAGGCGGAAGCCGCGCTTGGTTCCGGCTGTGCTCAGGCTCTCGGCATGATCGGTGGCATCCTGCTGGGCCAGCTCCGGCCAGTCGGTGCCGTGGCCCGCCCGGTCGCCCTCGCCGGGCCAGTCGGCCGAAATCGGGGGGCTTTCGACGATCGGGGGTTGCCCGTCATGGTCCTGCCGTTCCATCGCCTCCCACTCGCCGGCCGCGTCGCTGCCGGCGGGCACCATCGGCGGTACGGCCTCGCGCGCATCCTCCGGCCGCGCCAGCCAGACCTCCTTGCAGCGGGAACAGCGGACGGTGCGTCCGGCCTCGCCCAGGGTGGCGAGCTGAATGGCGTAGGATGTTGTACAATGCGGGCAAACGATATGCATGGAGCCGAATCTCTACCGTGACTCTGCCCGGATGCTATCTAGCGACCGTTAACGAATCGGAAACCATAACCGAAGCACAACCCGTCTGCGCGGTGCGCGGCCGGTCCGCCGGCCGGGGTGCCGCTGGCGTGGGGTATCGGGCTCTCGGCCCTCTCGAACGGAGCTAGGCTTGGTTCGGTTCGAACATGTAGGTCTTCGCTACGGGCTCGGCCCGGAGATTCTGCGCGACCTCTCCTTCACGGTCCCGGCGCACTCGTTCCAGTTCCTCACCGGTCCCTCGGGGGCGGGAAAGACCTCGCTGCTGCGGCTGTTGTTCCTGTCGCTGCGGCCGACCCGTGGACTGGTCAACCTGTTCGGCCACGACGTCTCGTTGCTGAGCAAGGATCAGGTCGCCGAGCTGCGCCGGCGCATCGGCATCGTGCTGCAGGATTTCCGCCTGCTCGACCACATGACCACCTACGAGAACGTGGCGCTGCCGTTCCGCGTGATGGGCCGCGAGGAATCGAGCTATCGCCGCGAGGTGATCGATCTTCTGAAATGGGTCGGCCTCGGCGAGCGCATGGATGCCTTGCCGCCGATCCTGTCGGGCGGCGAGAAGCAGCGCGCCGCGATCGCGCGCGCGGTGATCTCGCGGCCGCAACTATTGCTGGCGGACGAGCCGACCGGCAGCGTCGATCCGACGCTCGGGCGCCGCCTGCTGCGGCTGTTCATCGAGCTCAACAAATCCGGCACCGCGGTCATCATCGCGACCCACGACATCACGCTGATGGACCAGTACGAGGCGCGGCGTCTGGTGCTGCACCAGGGACGGTTGCACATCTATGAATAAGGCCGGCGACGAGAAGGTGCCGCTGGTCGATCTCGGTCGCGAACGCCCGCAGGTCCCGGCCACCGCGCGCAACATGTCGCCGATCGTGCCGCGCGCCTCGATCGCCGGCCGCGCGCTGGTTGCCGTCGTCGCGATCATGACTTTCCTGGCCTCGCTGACCACGGGCACCGTGCTGCTGGTCAGCGCCTCGGCGGCCGAGTGGCAGTCCGAGGTCGCAAGCGAGGTCACCATTCAGGTGCGGCCTCAGGCCGGCCGCGACCTCGACCGCGATGCACAGGCCGCAACGGAAGCGATGCGGGCGCAGCCCGGCATCCTCGAGGTGCGGCCGTTCAGCAAGGAGGAATCCTCAAAGCTGCTCGAGCCGTGGCTCGGCAGCGGGCTCTCGATCGATGAATTGCCGGTGCCGCGCGTCATCGTGGCGCGGGTGCAGCCGGGCACCACGCTCGACCTCGCAGGCTTGCGCGCCCGGGTGACGCAGGTCGCGCCGACCGCCAGCGTCGACGATCACCGCGCCTGGATCGAGCGGATGCGCTCGATGACCGGCGCCACGATGTTTGCCGGCGTCGGCATCCTCATCCTCGTCATCATCGCCACCATCATCTCGGTGTCGTTCGCCACCCGCGGCGCGATGGCGGCCAACCGGCCGATCGTCGAGGTCTTGCATTTCGTCGGCGCCGGCGACAGCTACATCGCCAACCGCTTCCTGCGCCACTTCCTGCGGCTCGGCCTCGAAGGCGGGCTGATCGGCGGCGGCGCGGCGATGCTGGCATTCGGCTTTTCTGAATCGATCGCCAACTGGTTTTCCGGCACGCCGGTGGGCGATCAGTTCGCGGCCCTGCTCGGCACCTTCTCGCTGCGGCCGTCGGGCTATCTGGTGCTGGCGCTGCAGGCGGTGCTGATCGCGGCGATCACCGCCTGGGCATCGCGGCGCACCCTGTTTGCGACGCTCGATGACATCGACTGACCGCCGTGAGGCCGCGCTGTGCGGTACCGTCATCGGGATCGCACCGGCCGCCCGAATGTGACATTGCGCGCAGATGCCCGGTCTTGCGGCGCGGCAAAACCGGTTTCCACTTTTTAGCTTCATGTTCTAGAATTCCTCGGGGGGAAGGACTACCGCATCACATGAGTTTGGAGACCGACGATACGTCGCCGAACGGCCGTGCCGCGCGCCTGCGGGGCTGGCTGCGCGCGGCCATCGTCGCGCCGCTGGCACTGGCTTTTGTCGCCGCCGGTATCGGCTTTGTCGGCTTCCTGTCGCAGCTGCGCGGGGTCGAGACCGATCCGCCGCAGAGCGCCGACGGCATCGTGGTGCTGACCGGCGGTTCCTCGCGGGTATCAGACGCGATGGAGCTGCTCGCCGCAGGCTACGGCAAGCGGCTGCTGATCTCCGGCGTGCATCCGACCAATGACGCGAGCGACATCTCGCGCTCGCTGCCGGACAGCCAGCGGCTGATGAGCTGCTGCGTCGATCTCGACCGTTCCGCGGTCAACACCCGCAGCAATGCGGCGGAGACGCGACGCTGGGCGCGCGATCGCGGCTTCAAGTCGCTGATCGTGGTGACCTCGAACTATCACATGCCGCGCGCGATCGTGGAACTGTCGCATGCGATGCCCGACGTCACGCTGATTCCGTTTGCCGTGGTCGGCGAGAAATGGCGTGACGAGCCGTGGTGGACAAGTGGCGCGACGTTCCGTCTCCTGCTATCGGAGTACGCCAAATACGTCGCCGCCGAGGTGCGGGTGCGGCTGGCCGATGTCGGTCTCGAGCTGAGGCCCGATCCCGGCGAGCCGCCAAGCGCCCCGCGCCGCCCGGCCACGGCGCAGGCGAATTGATACTGGGACAGAGATGACGTCGATCTTCCTGCGCTCGCTGATCTTCAACGTGCTGTTCTATCTGGTGCTGGTCTTGCTGTGCATCGTCGCGATCCCGACGCTGCTATTGCCGCGGGGCGCGCTGATGGCGCTGCAGGCGGCATGGGCCGACATCAGCCTGTTCCTGATGCGCGTGATCTGCAACATCCGGATCGAATTCCGCGGCGTCGAGAAGATCCCGCAAGGGCCGCTTGTGATCGCCTCGAAGCACCAGTCGTTCTGGGAGACCTTTGCGCTGGTGCGCTTCTTCGAGCACCCACTGTTCATTCTCAAGCGCGAGCTGATGATGATCCCGGTGTTCGGCTGGCTCCTGAAGAAGGCCGGCATGATCTCGGTCGAGCGCGGCGGCGGCCCGCGCTCGCTGCTCAAGACGCTGAAGCAGGCGGCGGCCGAGGTGAAGCAGGGACGCCAGCTCGTGATCTTCCCCGAGGGCACCCGCACCGCGCCGGGCGCGCCGCCCGCCTACAAGGCCGGCGTCGCCCAGATCTATGTCGAGAGCGCCGTGCCCTGCCTGCCGATCGCGCTCAACTCCGGCCTGTTCTGGCCGCGCCGCACCTTCATGCGCTACCCCGGCACGCTGGTGGTCGAATTCCTCGATCCGCTGCCGCCGGGCCTGCCGCGCGACGAATTCATGACCCGGCTGCGCGACCAAATCGAGACCGCCACCACCCGCATCGTCGACGCCGCCCGCGCCGAGCAGGCGCAATTGTTCGGCAGCGTGCCGAGCCCGGCGAAGGGGTAGGGCAGGCGCGGACGAGACGCTACTTCCTCGCGAGCAGGCCGGCGAGGCCGGTGTAATTTCCTGGCCGGAGTGCCCTGAGCTGCGCCTTGGTGTCCGGGCTGATATCGAGGCCGTCGATGAACGCCGCGAGGTCTTCCAGCGTGACCTGCTTGCCGCGCGTCAATGCTTTCAGCTTCTCGTACGGCATCTCGACGTCGGCGACGCGCAGCACCGTCTGTATCGCTTCGGCCAGGACCTCCGGATGAGCCATGAGCGCATCGCCAAGCGCCTGTTCATTCACGCCGATCTTGCTGAAGCCGCGTGCGAGCGCGTGATAGCCGATGAGTGAATGGGCGAATGCGGTGCCGAAGGTCCGCGCCACGGTGGAGTCAGAGAGGTCGCGCTGCAGGCGCGAAACCGGCAGCTTTCGCGAGAGGTGCTCGAACAGCGCGTTGGCGATGCCGAAATTCCCTTCCGCATTCTCGAAATCGATCGGGTTCACCTTGTGCGGCATGGCGGACGAGCCGATCTCGCCGTCTTTCGGCTTCTGCGTGACCCATCCGTCCGAGATGTAGCGCCACATGTCCTGCGACAGGTCGAGCAGGACCGTATTGATGCGGCGGAGATTGTCGAACATCTCCGCGTAGGTGTCGTGCGGCTCGATCTGGGTCGTCACCTCGTTGAGCTCGAGGCGAACGAAATGCGTGTTGCCCGCGCCTTGCGCATTCAAGCGCTCTGCAAAGGAATGCGCAAAGGCGAGCCAATCGACCTGCGGCAGGGCCACCATCTGGGCGTTGTAGTTGCCCGACGGCCCGCCCCATTTGACCAGAACGGAACTGTTCCTGAGCGGCGTGATTTGCTTTTCGAGGCGCTTTGCAAAGACGTTCATTTCCTTGCCGAACGTCGTCGGTGTCGCGCTCTGGCCGTGGGTGCGGGCGAGCATGGCCGTGTCCGCATGAGCCCGGGCGAGGCCAACGATCTCATCGTGCACTCTCTTGAGCGCCGGCAGCATGACCGCTTCGAGCGCGCCGCGGAGCGCGAGCGCGTGGGCGACGCTGTTGACGTCCTCGGAGGTCAGCGCGAAGTGGACCCATTCGAGCACGTCGGCAAGGCTCGAGTCCTTGAGCCTGAGCTTGATGAAATATTCGATCGCCTTCACATCGTGGTTCGTTGCAGGAATGCCGCCATAGCCATCCCGCTCGATCTGCTTGACGATCTGTGCGTCTTCGACCGTGATATCCGGCAACGCCCGGAGCATCGTCTTCTCGGCCGGGGTCAGCGGGCGCATCCCGATGCCCTTGGTATCCGAGAGCGCAATGAGATATTGGCATTCGGCGATCAGGCGCATCCTGATCAGCGCGTACTCGCTGAAATACTCCGCCAGCGCTTCGGCGGTCGCACGATAGCGGCCATCGACGGAACTTATTGCAGTCAGCGGTTCGAGATGCATCGGGATCAGCCATTGCTCCGGGTCTGGCTTGGCAATAACAACAACGACGGATGCATTCTAGCAATTTCGTTACGACGGACGTCGCCGACCTCGGTCGAGCGCCGAAGGGGAGATTGCTACCTGAGGGAGCCGCAATAGATCGCGGCCGCTTACAGCATCGCCGAGGCGATCTTCTCCGCCGACATCAGGACCGGGAAATTGGTGTTGGCGCATGGCACCACGGGGAAGATCGAGGCGTCGACGACGCGCAGGCCCTGGATGCCCTTGACGCGGCCCTGAGTGTCGACGACAGCCATCGGATCGTCGTCCCGCCCCATGCGGCAGGAGCACGAGGCGTGCCAAACGCCGATGGTGCCCTTGCGCACGAACGCCTCCAGCGCCTCGTCGTCGTTGATCACGTCGTCGAAGCTGAAACCTTCGACCACGAAATTGTCGATCATGTAGTGGCGCAGCGCAGCCGGGCCGTCCATCAGCACCGCGGCGATGCTGGTCAAAATCCGGTTTTTGTTGCTGACGACGCCGATCTTGCGGACGCGGTCGGTGTAGGACGCCGGGAACGGCTTATCGGTCACCGCCTTCACGGCATCGCTCATCTGCACCGCCGCCATCTTGCGGAAGCCGCTCATCAGGCGGTCGAGGTCGCGCCGGTCCGAGAGCAGGTTGAACTCGACGATCGGCTCCGCCTCGGGTTCGCGCGAGGCCAGCTTGACCTGACCGGTCTCGGAATAGGTCTTGTTGACGAAGGTCAGCAGCGAGCCGATCTGCGCGCCGACCGCGTGCCAGGCCGACTTGCTGAGCACGACGACGAACATGTCGCCCTTCGGGACATCAGGCAGCCCGGAGGAATAGCGCAGGCCGAGCTGCATGTGGCGCCTGGTGTGCCCGTTCATGCGTGCGCCGCGGCGGACAAAGGACGAGAGCGAAATCGACGGATGGTCCATCAGGCGCTGACCAACGCCTGCGAGGCCCATCCGGACCGGAATGCCCATGTCCCGGAGGTGGCCGACCGGCCCGATGCCGGCGCGCAACAGATGCGCCGGCGAATGGATCGCGCCGCTGGAGAGGATGATCTCGCGGCCGCGGAATTCCTGCTCGCGGCCATCGACCTTCGCCTTGACGCCGACGCACTGCGTGCCTTCGAACAGCAATTCCCTGACGTGCGTATTGGTGGAGATCGTGAGGTTGGCGCGCTTGCGCGTGTCGCGATCGAGATAGCCCATCGCGGCGGAGACGCGCTGCTCGGCCTGGTTTGAGTGGGTCACCGGGAAATAGCCGTCGACGAACTCGCCGTTCTGGTCCGGAATGAATTGATGGCCGGCCTGCCGGAATGCCTCGGCGAACGCCTGCGAATGCCGCGTCCAGTGCTCCATTGGGATCCGGCGGACGGGAATGCGGCCGTCCTTGCCGTGGTACGGCCCGTCGAAATCAAGGTCGCGCTCGACCTTCTTGAAGAACGGCAGCACGTCGTTCCAGCTCCAGCCGGCGGCGCCGCGCGATTCCCATTCATCGTAATCGGTCGGTGCGCCGCGGTTGGCCATCTGGCCGTTGATCGACGAACCGCCGCCGAGCACGCGCGCCTGCTCGTATTTGCGCAAGGGAGGACGTGGTTCGTCCGGATTGTTGTGACTGACGATTTGGGTCGTGACCTTGAGCTCGGTCCAGTGGAAGCGCGGATCGAAATAGGCGGTGCCCGGATAGCTGTCGCGGATTTCGGCCGGCTCGTTGCCGGGCGGCGTGTCCTGCCCGGCTTCGCAGAGCAGGACCTTGTTGGCGCTTTTTGCGGACAGCCGGTGTGCCAGCACCGACCCTGCCGAGCCGCCGCCGACGATAATGTAGTCGTACACGATGGACGTTTCCTTTTTTGATTTTTGTCCGGAAACGATAGCGGGATATTATCTCGACGTCACGCGGCTGGGATGCGGCAGTTCGCGCGACCGCGCAGCAAGGTCGCTGTTCGGTCGGCATTTTTCGCACCTGGCGGTCATCGCTTCGGGGCGCGCCCGCGGATGTGGTCAAAGCCCTGCTTGATCGCGGCGAAGCGCGCTTCGACGAGCGGCTCGAATTCGAGATCGGTGAAGATATACGGCCAGTCCTCTTCGATGCCTTCGCGGACGAGTTCACCGACATAGATCGGATCGATGCCCTGAGAAACGCGTTCCCGGATCAGATTGATCCGCTCGGCAAGTGGGCCCGACGTCGGCGGCGCGCGGACCGCGCCCTCGAAGCGCCTGGGGAGGTTGCGCCCCGAGTTCACGATTTGCGTGCGGATGAAGCCGGGGCACAGCACCGAGACGCCGATTCCGCGCGGCGCGAGCTCAGGCCGGAGTCCTTCGGACAGCGCGACGACGCCGTACTTCGAAACATTGTATGGATTGCTCGCCCCTGAAATAAGACCGGCAATCGAGGCTGTGGAGACGATGTGTCCGCCCTCGCCATGCTGCTCGATCAACGGCCCGAAAATCTCGATTCCCCAAACGGTCGCCATCAGGTTGACGCCCATGGTCCAATCCCACGCCGCATCGGTCCAGGTGCCGTAGGGCCCGCCGCCACCAACGCCCGCGTTGTTGACGAGGATGTGCACCTTGCCGTAGCGGGCAATCGTGGCTTCGGCGGCCGCCACGAGTTCGGCTTTGAGCGAAACATCCGCTTTGACGCCGTCGACATCGACATTGGTGAGCTTCAGTTGCGCGAGCGCCGCGGACAACGCCGCTTCCTCGATATCGCAAAGCATGACTTTCGCCCCGGCCTGGGCGAGAGCGGTCGCGATTCCCAGTCCAATGCCCGAGGCCGCGCCGGTCACGAACGCGGTCTTTCCAGCGAGTTCTTTCACGCGCAGTCTCCCCCATGTCAGCCGACACCTCGCCCGAAAGCGCCACGTGTCCCGGAGCAGCATTTGACCGCACTTTCGCGCGATTGGAAAGCGTGCCGGCGGATATCGATACGACCTGTTTGAGCTGCGGAGAGCCAATTCCGAACAGCGGAATTGCGCATCCCAGGTCCCGCACGATGCTCATGGTTCTTGCCGCTCTCCGTGCCACCGCATTCAGGAGCATGTCAGCCCGTGCTCGCTGAATTATCAGCCACATTTTGGCCATAGCCGGTTACTTAAAGGCCTCCGCGGGCCTTTGCCCGCCCTGTCATTGCGTCGTCCGGCCGATGCGGTCGCTTCGCAAATTGATCGCGGGATCATCCGCGAATCCCTCTCCCACATGGATGGTCTCCGCCAACAGCAAGAAGGACTATTGTCATGCGTAAAATCCTCGTTGCGGTTGCCGTGTTCTCGGCGCTTGCTTCATCGGCTGCCGAAGCCCGCGGCCGGCATCATCATCACCGCCATTATGCACATTCGGGACGTCCGGCTGCGTGGTGCGGCTGGTACATGCGCACGCAGGTCGGCAGCGATCCGGGCCCGCAGTTCAACCTGGCGCGATCCTGGGCGCGGTACGGCAGCAATGCGGGCGGCCCGTCGATCGGCACGATCGTGGTCTGGCGTCATCACGTCGGCAAGATCGTCGGCCAGCAGAACGGTCAATGGATCGTGCAGAGCGGCAATGACGGGCACGCCGTTCGCACCCGGCCGCGCTCATTGGCCGGCGCCATCGCGTTCCGCAACGCTTACGCTTCGTTCTAACCTCATCGCGCATTAGCGAAAACGGCTCGCCAGTATACGAACCGTTCATCAACGCCACCTAGGTTGGCTGTGGCTTCGCCAGAAGCCTCTCAGACAGGCGCCGTCGTCCGTGTTGACCGGACGGCGGCGCCGCTTCGAATGGCCGCACATGCCCAAGAAAGCGAAGAAGGCTGCTATCCCTGCATTCTGGTCGGCTGCCTATTTCAGCGTCTGGAACGGCGTGGCCGTCGTCGCCGTGACGACCGGCGTGCTTGGCTTCTTGCTCGTCGCCAAACACTATTTGTGAGAGCAGGTCCGGGGCCGACGCCGGAATGCTGCATGCCGCCGAACGGCATCATGTGGCTGATGGCGCGGTAGGTGTTCACCCACACCGTGCCGGCGCGCAGCTGCTTCGGCGCGCGGATGGTGCGGGCGAGATCCTTGGTCCAGATGCCGGCGGCGAGGCCATAGATGGTGTCGTTGGGATCCGGATGGCGTCTTCCTCCGTGTCATCGCCGCGCCGGGGTCAGGACGCGCGCGCCACCCGGCGGGCGCGGCGTGCCACCCGCTTGCGCTGGGTCCAGAGCCGGGCGCGGTCGAGATAGAGGTAGACCACCGGCGTCGTGTAGAGCGTCAGGATCTGGCTCAGGATCAGGCCGCCGAAGATCGCGATGCCGAGCGGCTGGCGCAGCTCGCTGCCTTCGCCGAAGCCGATCATCAGCGGCACTGCGCCGAACAGCGCGGCGAGCGTCGTCATCATGATCGGCCGGAATCGCATCAGGCACGCCTCGAAGATCGCATCGCGCGACGACAGGCCGCGCTGCCGCTCGGCGTCGAGCGCGAAGTCGATCATCATGATCGCGTTTTTCTTGACGATGCCGATCAGGAGGATCACCCCGATCGCGCCGATGATGTCGAAATCGGTATTCGACAGCATCAGCGCCGCGACCGCGCCGACGCCGGCCGAGGGCAGCGTGGAGAGGATTGTCAGCGGGTGGATATAGCTCTCGTAGAGCATGCCGAGCGAGATGTAGATCGTCGCGAACGCCGCGATGATCAGATAGATCTCGCTGGCCAGCGCCTGCTGGAAGATCTTCGCCGAGCCCGCGAACCCGCCGTGGATTCCCGCCGGCATGGCGATCTCGTGCATGACCCTTTCGATCGTCTCGGTCGCCTTGCTCAAGGAGACGCCGGGCGGCAGGTTGAAGGAGACGGTGCTGGCGACCAAGAGGTCCTGGTGGTTGACCGCGAGCGGCGTCTCGCCGTGCTCGAACCGCGCCACGCTCGACAGCGGGATCATGGTCTCCTGGCTGGTGCTGACGGCGCTGCCGGTCGACGCCACGCCCTTGCCGGTGGCGCCGATCGAGTTGGTGGCCTGGTTGCGCACCACGCTGGCCGCGACCGAGGCGACCGAGCTCTTCTGCGATGCGGAGGAGACCGTGCCGGCGATCGCGTTGCTGCTCTGGCTGCCGCTCGCCGCTCCGCCCGCGGTCGAGATGTAGACCTCCTTCAGGGTCTCCGGATCCTGCGAGTAGCGCGGCGCCACCTCCATGATGACGTGGTACTGGTTGCGCGCGACGAAGATGGTCGAGACCTGACGCTGGCCGAACGCGTCGTACAGCGTGTTGTCGACCTGACTCATCGTGATGCCGAGGCGGGCGAGGGCGTCGCGGTCGATGACCAAGTTGGATTGCAGGGCGCCGGCGACTTCCGCCAGCCGGTCGCGCAGCCGCTCGATCACCTTGTCGGCGCGCAGTTTGCGTTCGGCCATCGGCTTCAGCGAGGCGAACACCGTGCCGGTGTTGGTGGCGCCGCCCGGACCCGCACCGCCGCCGCCGGTAAAGCCGACCGCGGTATCGACCGCCGGATCGCTCTTGACGATGTCGATGTACTGCGTGAGCTTCTGCTTCATCAGCTGGAACGAGGTGCTCTGGTCGGCCTGGATCGAGCCGATCAGCAATCCGGTATCCTGCTGGGGCACGAAGCCCTTGGGCACCACCGCGTAAAGGTGGAAGTTCAGGTAGAGCGTGGTGCCGAGGATCAGCATCACGAGCAGCGGATGGCGCAGTGCGACCGCGAGCGTCGCTCGGTAGCCGCGCAGCATCAGCTCGAACACCCATTCGCTGAACCGGTAGATCCGCCCGTGCTGCAGGCCGCGCTCGCTTCTCAGCAGCACGGCACACATCATCGGCGTCGTGGTCAGCGAGACCACCAGCGAGATCGCGATCGCGATGGTGATGGTCATGGCGAATTCGCGGAACAGGCGACCGACCAGTCCGCCCATCAAGAGGATCGGCACGAACACCGCGATCAGCGACACGCTCATCGACAGCACGGTGAAGCCGACCTCGCGCGAGCCGAGCAGCGTCGCCTCCAGCCGCGACATCCCGGCATCCATGTGGCGGGCGATGTTCTCCAGCACCACGATGGCATCGTCGACCACGAACCCGGTCGCGACCGTCAGCGCCATCAGCGAGAAGATGTCGAGGCTGTAGCCGAGCAGATACATCACCGCGAAGGTGGCGATCAGCGAGACGCCGACCGCCACCACCGGCACCAGCGTCGCGCGCGCGTTGCGCAGGAACGCGAACACGACCAGGATCACCAGCGCGACCGCGACCAGCAGCGTGATCTCGACGTCATGCAGCGAGGCCCGGATGGTCTGCGAGCGGTCGACCGCGAGCGTGAGGTCGATCGCCGGCGAGACCGAGGCCTTGAGCTGCGGCATCAGCCCCTTCACCTGGTCGACCATCTTGATGATGTTGGCGCCGGGCTGCCGGTACACGATCATCACCACCGCCGGCTTACCGTTGGAGAGGCCGAGCGTGCGGACGTTCTCCACGGAATCGATGACGTCGCCGACATCGGTGAGGCGCACCGCGGCGCCGTTGCGGTAGGCGACCACCAGCGGCTTGTAGTCGTTCGCCTTCCGCGCCTGGTCGTTGGCGTAGATCTGGTAGCGCTGGTCGCCGACGTCGATGCCGCCTTTCGGGCTGTGCGCATTGGCGCTGGTCAGCGCGGCGCGGACGTCCTCGAGCCCGATGCCGTATTTGTACAGCGCCGCCGGCGTCAGCTCGACCCGCACCGCGGGCAGCGATCCGCCGCCGACCGAGACCTCGCCGACGCCCTCGACCTGCGACAGTTTTTGCGCGAGCACGGTGGACGCGGCGTCATAGAGCTCGGCCGGAGTCAGCGTGTCCGAAGTGAGCGTGTAGATCAGGATCGGTGCGGAGGCGGGGTTGAACTTGCGGTAGGTCGGATTGCTGCGCAGGCTGGTCGGCAGATCGGCGCGTGCCGCGTTGATCGCCGCCTGCACGTCGCGCGCCGCTCCGTTGATGTCGCGGTTGATGTCGAACTGCAACGTGATGCGCGCGGATCCGAGCGAGCTCATCGAGGTCATCTCGGTGACGCTGGCGATCTGGCCGAGATGCCGCTCCAGCGGGCTTGCCACGGTCGCCGCGACGTCGGCGGGGCTGGCGCCGGGCAACGTTGCCTGCACCATGATGGTCGGGATGTCGACATCCGGCAGCGGCGACACCGGCAGCTTGAAGAACGCGATGACGCCCGCCACCACGAGCCCAAGCGACAGCAGCGTGGTGCCGACCGGCCGGCGGACAAAGGGGGCGGAGAGGTTCATGCTTTCAGCGGTCGACGTCGTTGCCCGCCAGCTTCTATCCGTCGGCGTTGTAATGCAAAAGCCCAAATGTCACAGCCCGCCGCCACACCTCCGCCGCGATCGGCCGGATGTACGGCACGAGGTGCCGAAATCGATGGAACAAGCAACAACTGGCAACAATGGTGTAGAGTGGGCAAGCCAATCGCGATCGAGGACCATAACCACAGGGCTTGGTTGTCAAGGCAGGCTGCGGCTCAGTGTGGCGCAGCAATGCGCAGTGGTGGTTATGGGTCCCTGCTTTCGCAGGGACGACACAGAGAATCCTTCGCTCCACCCATCCTACGGGCCTCAGCCCTGCTCGGCTTCACCTACCGCGCGCATCGTGGTGCAGCGTGCCGGCGTCGCGCAGCATCGCCGCGAGCTGGTGCAGCGGCGCGTCGCGAAAGCCTTGCTTTTCGATCGCGGCCACCGTGGAGAGCACGTAGTCGCGGTTGTCGCCGGAGCGGCCGTGGCCCTGCTGCACCAGGCGCAGTTGCTCGGTCAGCGACAGCCGTCCGGCATATTGCACATGGCCGCGGTCGACCACGTAGGCCAGCGCGCTGACGCGCTGCCGCGCCTCGTTCTCCAGCCACACCGAGCGCGTCACCTCGCGATAGACGTTGGTGGTCTGCTCGCGGGAGCGCAAATAGGCGACGGTGTCATTGCGCAGATGCGCCGCGACGCGAAAGGCGATGCCGCGGCAGGCGCCGCCGCGGTCGAGGCCGAGCACGAGACCCGGCTTCTCCGGTGTGCCGCGGTGATCGAACGAATAGACGCAGAGCGCGCGGTGCTCGCCGATCAGACGCGCCGGCACCTGTTCCAGGAACTCGAAGCCCGGCTTCCACATCAGCGAGCCGTAGCCGAACACCCATAGCTCGCCGTCAGCGCTGTCGGATTGGGAAATATTTGCTGGCATGGCGCTGATGGGCTAGCAGAACGCTCCGCCCAAGCGAAGCAAATTCCGTTCTGTTTCCAAGGCTTAACCTTTCGATCGCCGCACCGGCGCTTAGATTTGACAAATTCGCACGCCAAAGGACCCGCATGTCCGACCTGACCTCAACATCGCGCCGGCGCTCGCGTTTCGGCCTCTACGCCGTGCCCGTCGTGGTCCTGATCGCCGCGCTGGCGTGGAGCGGCTTCTGGTGGTTTGCCGCCTCGCAGGTCGGCGTCCAGGCCGATGCTTGGCGGGCGCAGGAGGCCAAGGCCGGCCGGATCTATGATTGCGGCAACCGTTCGGTGGCGGGCTACCCGTTCCGGTTTGAAGTCCGCTGCACCGATCCGAGCGTGATGCTGGTCTCGCAGACCGCCTCGCCGCAAATGGCGTTCGTGGCACGCCTCGCCGAGATCCTGGTGGTGGCGCAGGTCTATGATCCGAAACTCGTGATCGCCGAGTTCAAAGGGCCGGCCAGCATCGCCGAGCGCGGCGCGCAGCCGTCGCTGTCGGTGAACTGGCGACTCGGGCGCAGCAGCGTGGTTGGGCTGCCGGCGGTGCCGCAGCGTGTCTCGCTGGTATTCGACGATCTCGCGCTCGACCGGATCGCCGGCGCAGTGCCATCGCCGCTGGCGCGCGTCGGCCATATCGAGCTGCATGGCCGGCAGGTCGAGGGTTCTGCGCCGGACAGCCCGGCGATCGAAACCCAATTGCAGATCAACGGCGGCACATTGCAGGACGTGCATCCGCTGCTGGCGCAGCCGTTCAATGCCGACATCCATGCGCGGCTGAACGGGCTGAAGGATTTTTCGCCAAAACCCTGGCCCGACCGTTTCCGCGAGATCCAGGCGGCCAACGGCAGCGTCGAGATCCAGCAATCGCGGATCGAGCAGGGCGATTTGCTCTCGGTCGCCGCCGGCACCTTGCGCCTCAATGCGCAGGGGCGCATCGAGGGCGAGCTGCAGATGACGGTCGCCGGGCTCGAGCGCGTGATCCCCGCGCTCGGCATCGAGAAGATGCTGGAGGAGGGCGTGCCGCAGGCGACGCTCGATCGAGTCGCGCCCGGCGTGAAGAGCCAGGACATCAACAATCTGTTCGGCGCGCTGGATCGCGCGGTCCCCGGCCTCGGCAAGGTGATCAAGCAGAACGCCAATGCCGGCATCACCGCGGGCATCAATTCGCTCGGCAAGGACGCCGTGCTCGAAGGCAAGAAGGCCCGCAGCTTTCCGCTGCGCTTCGCCGACGGCGCCGTGTTCATGGGCCCGCTGAAGGTGGGACAGGTCCCGCCGCTGTTTTGAGGACTCGCTGCATCCGGGCTACGCAGTACGCGTCGTGGCTGAGGCTCTCGCCCCATCGTCGTCCCGGCGAAAGCCGGGACCCATAACCACAGGATTGTGTTGTTGAGGCAAGCTGGGGCCCCTGCGACCCACAACAATACACAGCGGTGGTTATGGGTCCCGGCTTTCGCCGGGACGACACCGAATTTTGTTTCGGTGCCGCGCCGATTTCGTGTTGATCCGCTGCGCCAATCTGTCCCGTGGCCGCGGCCGGGCGATACGCTACCCTTCCGGAAAATTCGAGGGAGGACATATGCCGACGCATCTCAATCGCCGTCGCTTCATCGCTGCCGGTTCGGCGGCCGCCGCGATGCCCTTGGTATCGCGCAGCGCCTTCGCGCAGGCCTGGCCATCGCGGCAGATCCGCATGATCTGCAGCTACCCGGCGGGCGGGCAGACCGACCTGTTGGCGCGTGCCTTCGGCGAATACATTTCCAAGCAGGTCGGGCAGACCGTCGTCGTCGAGAACAAGGCGGGGGCCTCGGGCTCGATCGGCGCGGCCGAGGTCGCGCGCGCGGCGCCGGATGGACACACCATCCTGTGCTCGATCTCGACCACCTATGTGATGAACCGGGCGATGATGAAGAACCCCGGCTACGACATGGACAAGGACCTTACGCTGGTCAGCGTCATCCCCGGCGCCGGGCTGCTGCTGGTGGCGCATCCGAAGCTCGGCATCAAGAATCTCGACGACTTCGTCGCCTTCGCGCGCAGGACCGGCAAGGTGAATTTCGGCACCTACAGCGCGGGCTCCGCGCCGCACATGACGATCAACGAGCTCAACAAGCAGTATGGCCTCATCATCGAGCCGATCCATTATCGCGGCGAAGCGCCGATGTGGACCGGGCTTGCGGAAGGCACGCTCGACGTCGCGATGGGCAGCTACACGGCGGCGCAAACCGTCCTGCAGGGCGATCGCGGCGTCGTGTTCGCGGTGCACACCAAGAAGGTCGACGCGATCCCCCATATCAAGACGCTCCCGGAGCAGGGCGCGACCTCGAAATTCTTCACCGTGAGCGGCTTCTCGGGCTGGGCGGTGCCGAAGGCGACGCCGCAGCCGATCGTCGATCGACTGTCCGAGCTCTGCGTCGCCGCCAACAACGATCCGAAAGTGAAGGAGGTTCTCGCCACCTTCGTGCTGGAGCCGGCGATCGGCTTCAAGGAGAGCAATGCACTCTACCAGCGCGAATTGCCGGTCTGGATGGAGGCCGCGCAATCGCTCGGCCTGCCGCCGGCGTAGACCGCGGCCTTGCGATCGCAGGGACGGCGGCGAATAGGAGGCTGACGTCAGCCCGGCTTCTGCAAATTCGCATGCGGGCGGCCGAAATCCGGCGCGGCGGAATCCTGGCCGGTCTCGACGATGCCGCGGCGGATGGCGCGGGTGCGGGTGAAGTGGTCGAACAGCGCCTCGCCGTCGCCGCGGCGGATCGCGCGGGTCAGCTTGGAGAGATCCTCGTTGAAGGTGCCGAGCATCTCCAGCACGGCTTCCTTGTTGGCGAGGAACACGTCGCGCCACATCGTCGGATCGGAGGCCGCGATGCGGGTGAAGTCGCGGAAGCCGCCGGCGGAGAATTTGATCACCTCGGACTCCGTCACCTGCGCCAGCTCGTCGGCGGTGCCGACGATGGTGTAGGCGATCAGATGCGGCAGATGGCTGGTGATCGCGAGCACGAGGTCATGATGATCCGGCGTCATGATCTCGACCTTCGCGCCGAGCGCGGCCCAGAACGCGCGCAGCCGGTCGGTGGCGGCGGGATCGGTGCCTTCGGGCGGCGTCAGAATGCACCAGCGGTTGATGAACAGCTCGGCGAAGCCGGAGTCGGGGCCGGAGTGCTCGGTCCCGGCCACCGGATGCGCCGGCACGAAATGCACGCCGTCAGGCAGATGCGGCGCCATGTCCTTGACCACCGCGCCCTTCACCGAACCGACGTCGGAGATAATCGCACCACGCTTCAGATGCGCAGCGATCTCGGCCGTGACCGGGCCGCAGGCGCCGACCGGGATGCAGAGGATGACGAGATCGGCATCCTGCACCGCCTCGGCATTGGTGGCGACCACCTTGTCGACGATGCCGAGCTCGGCGACGCGCGCGCGCGTCTTCTCCGAGCGCGCGGTGGTGACGATCTCGCCGACCAGGCCCTGCGCGCGGGCGCCGCGCGCGATCGAGCCGCCGATCAGGCCGAAGCCGATCAGCGCGACGCGGTTGAAAATCGGAGGCGTGCTCACGTCCACCATCACTTTCCGGCCAGGAAGTCGCGTAGCCCCTCGACCACGAGGCGGTTGGCTTCTTCGGTGCCGATGGTCATGCGCAGCGCATGCGGCAGCTGGTAATTCTTCAGCGCGCGCAGCACGAGGCCGCGCCGGGTCAGATAGGCGTCGGCCTCGTCCGCCGTCCTACCCTTGTCGGTCGGGAAGTGGATCAGCACGAAGTTGGCGACGCTCGGCGTCACCTTCAGGCCGAGCTTGCCGATCTCCTCGGTCAGCCAGTTGCGCCACTGCTCGGTGTGCGCCTTCGACATCTGCACATGCGCGGTGTCCTCGATCGCCGCCACCGCCGCCAGCATCGCCGGCGTCGTGACGTTAAAGGGACCGCGGATGCGGTTGCAGGCATCGACGATATGTGCCGGCCCGAACATCCAGCCGACGCGCAGCGCGGCGAGGCCGTGGATCTTCGAGAAGGTGTGGGTGACGACGGTGTTTTCCGTGGTTGCGACCAGCTCGATGCCGAGCTCATAGTCGTTGCGCGAGACATAATCGGCATAGGCGGCGTCGAGCACCAGCAACACATGCGGCGGCAATGCGCCACGCAGCCGCTTGACCTCGTCGAACGGGACATAGGTGCCGGTCGGGTTGTTCGGGTTGGCGAGCCACACCAGCTTGGTCTTCGGCGTCACCACCTTGAGGATGGCATCGACATCGGCGGTGTAGTTGGTCTCGGCGGCGATCACGTTCCTGGCGCCGTTCGCCATCGTGGCGATCGGGTAGACCAGGAAGCCGTGGGTGGTCGAGATCGCTTCGTCGCCGGGCGCGAGATAGGTGTGCGCGAGCAAGTTGAGGATCTCGTCGGAGCCGGCGCCGCAGATGATGCGGTCGGGATCGAGGCCGTAGGCGCGGCCGATCGCTTCGCGCAACACGCGCGAGGTGCCTTCCGGATAATCCGCGAGATGGTCGGCCGCCGCCTTGTAGGCCGCGATCGCCTTCGGCGACGGGCCGAATGGCGTCTCGTTGGCCGACAGCTTGAACACCTTGCGGCCCGGTTCCGGCGTCGGGGTCTTGCCGGGCGTGTAGGGCGCAATATCGAGAATGCCGGGGTTCGGCACGGGGCGGGACATCATCAACTCCTAGAGCGTTTTCCAGCGAAGTGGATACCGGTTCGCCGCAAGAAAACGCGTCAAAACAAGAATCTGGTCGGGCCTAGCCTTTGGCCGTCCCGTTAGAAGGCACCGTATAGCGCGTTGCGTGGCTGCCGACGAGGGCCGACGAGCGGACCGAGGCGCCGGCCTTGATCAGGGCCGTCTTGATGGTCTCGAAGCCCGGCTCGGTGACCGAGATCAGGAGCGCCGCGCCGTCGAAGGCGGTGTCGGGCACGGCGACGATCTCGGCGAGCGGCGCCACCGCGCGGGCGACGTCGGCGGTCCAGCCGGAGACGCGCACGCTCCAGGTCTGGACTTCGGTGACCATGGCATCGTCGGCGACCCGCGAGATCACGAACACCGGCAGCGCGGCCGGATGATCGGCGCGCTCGAGAAACGGCAGCCGCGCGATGATCTTCGGCGCGCCGTCGGCTTCGAGCGCATTCCACCACGGCGTGCGGCTCGCGATCGCAGAGACCAGCGCGAGGTCGCCCTTGGAGGCGGCCACCGCCTCGACCGCGGCCTGGGCGCTGAAGTGCGCAACGTAAGGCACCACGAAGCCGAAGTGGAAGCGCGCGGAGTCGCGCATCGCCGACTCGCCGACGGATATGTCGGCATGCACCGCGAAGGGCGCCTGCACGTAGGTGAAGGTCGAGATGATGACGCGCCAGATGCTCTCGATGGTGTCGAGCGGCAGGATGCCGCGATGCCGCTGCACCAGTTCGCGCATCATGCTGGCCTCGCGCGCCGGACGGAACGCGGAGCCGACCTCCTGGGTCTTCTTGACCTGGATCAGGCGGTCGATGATGTCGCCGCGCGCCATCAACAAGCGGTGAACCTGCTCGTCGATCGCGTCGATCTCCTTGCGCAGATCGGCCAGCGATGGCGGCGACGGGGGTGGGTTGGACATTGCGAAAACCTTGGCGACAAACCGTGTTGGTCCGGGTGGTCGGACGCGGCCCCCGACAGGTCCCTGATTAGGAAAGACGGCCGCCGAAAGCAAAGAGAAACCTCGCAGGCGAGCCTTCCGCGAAGGGTTAACCACGCGCCTCGCGGACCGGCTGTCTTGACGAGGGGGGACCTGAGGACTAGTTTCCAACCGTCCCGTGGTCATTTGAGCCGGCCGGCTTGCAGCCACGTTAAACAACTCGCTAAACAGGCCGGGGACAGATCGCTCCCGGCCGAACCTATCGTTCAGGCCGGGTTTTTTATGGCCGGATTTCTGTCCAAGGCCTCCCACGCGGAGGCGAGGTCGCCTAGATGAGCAACGTGCGTCCGATAACCAGCCAACCGGTCCCGAGCGACGATCGCGCCCATGAGGCCGATCACCCGACGTCATTGGTGGCGAAGTTCGGCATGGACCAGCCGCTCAAGCTCGATTGCGGCGTCGATCTCGCGCCGTTCCAGATCGCCTACCAGACTTATGGCACGCTCAACGCCGAGCGCTCCAACGCCATCCTGATCTGCCACGCGCTGACCGGCGATCAGCACGTCAACAACATTCATCCCGTCACCGGCAAGCCGGGCTGGTGGGACACGATGGTCGGCGCGGGGAAGCCGCTCGATCCCGACAACTACTTCATCATCTGCTCCAACGTGATCGGCGGCTGCATGGGCTCGACCGGGCCGGCCTCGCACAATCCGGCGACCGGGAAGGTGTGGGGGCTCGATTTTCCCGTCATCACCATTCCCGACATGGTGCGCGCGCAGGCGATGCTGATCGATCGCCTCGGCATTGACACCTTGTTCTGCGTTGCCGGCGGCTCGATGGGCGGCATGCAGGTGCTGCAATGGACCGCGGCCTATCCGGAGCGGGTGTTCTGCGCGCTGCCGATCGCCTGTGCGACGCGTCATTCGGCGCAGAACATCGCGTTTCACGAGCTCGGCCGCCAAGCCGTGATGGCCGATCCGGACTGGCGAGGCGGCCGCTATGTCGACGAGCATACCCATCCGCATCGCGGGCTCGCCGTGGCCCGCATGGCCGCGCACATCACCTACCTGTCGGACGCAGCGCTGCATCGCAAGTTCGGGCGCCGGATGCAGGATCGCGAGCTGCCGACCTTCTCGTTCGACGCGGATTTCCAGGTCGAGAGCTATCTGCGCTATCAGGGCTCGTCGTTCGTCGAGCGCTTCGATGCCAATTCCTATCTCTACCTGACCCGCGCGATGGACTATTTCGACATCGCCGCCGACCACAACGGCGCGCTGGCGAAGGCGTTCACCGGCATCAAGACGCGGTTCTGCGTGGTGTCGTTCACCAGCGACTGGCTGTTTCCGACTTCGGAGTCGCGCGCGCTGGTGCATGCGCTGAACGCGTCGAGCGCGCGGGTGTCGTTTGCCGAGATCGAGACCGATCGCGGCCACGACGCCTTCCTGCTCGACGTGCCGGAATTCTTCGAGATCTCCCGCGCGTTCCTGCAGGCCGCGGGCAAGGCGCGCGGCCTCGCCAGCGGTGAGGGCCAGTCATGAGCATGCAGCAGACACTGCCCTTGCCGGGCGTCACGCCGGAGCGGACCGGCGGCCATCGCACCGACCACCTCCTGGTCGCCGACATGGTGCGGCCTGGCTCGCGCGTGCTCGATGTCGGCTGCGGCGACGGCGAATTGCTGCAGCTGCTGGAAAGCCGCGGCATCGACGGCCGCGGCATCGAGCTGTCGCGCGAGGGCGTCAACCGCTGCGTCGCCAAGGGGCTGGCGGTGGTGCAGGGCGATGCCGATACCGACCTCGTCAACTACCCTGACGACGCCTTCGACTACGTGATCCTGTCGCAGACGCTGCAGGCGACGCGGCAGCCTCGCGTGGTGCTGGAAAACCTGCTGCGCATCGGCCAGCGCGCCATCGTCTCGTTCCCGAATTTCGGCTTCTGGAAGATGCGGCTGCAGCTCCTGGTCGGCGGCCACATGCCGCGTACCGAGAATCTGCCGGCGACCTGGTACGACACCGCCAACATCCATTTCTGCACCATCAAGGATTTCGTGCAGCTCTGCGACGAGATCAACGTCAAGATGGAGCGTGCGGTGGCGCTCGATCTCTATGGCCGCCCGGTGCCGCTCAATCTGCCCTGGTGGGTTTGGAACATGTTCGGCGAGCAGGGCGTGTTTTTGCTGAGCCGGGGCGGCGGGAAGTGAGAGCCGCGGGATAAATCACGTTCATCATTCCGGGGCGATGCGCAGCATCGAGCCCGGAATCCATTCACCCACGGAACCTGCGGCTCGATGGATTCCGCTCTCGCTTCGCGAGCCCCGGAATGACGGTGGCTCACACCGGCGCCGCCACCAGCGACCTCGGATCGCGCACCGGCCAGCGGCCGGCCTCGACCAGCGCGATGAAGCGCTCCACCATCCCGTTGAACAGCGCCGGCTCCTCGAGGTTGAGCACGTGTCCGGACTTCGGGAAGAACGCCAGCCCTGCGGCCGGCAGATGCTGTTTCAGGAATAGGCTCGGCGCGATGCAATTGTCGTCCTCGTCGCCGCACAGGATCAGCGCCGGCGTCGGCACGCGGCGGATCGCCTCCGTCATGGTGTAAATCGAGGGCCGGCCGCCCTGAAAACTGCGCATCGTGTTGGCCGAGCCCTTGGCGTCGTGACGCGCCAGCGCGGCGTAGAAATCGGCATGGCCGCGCGGATCCTTCAGCAGGAAGGGAATCCGGCTCGGCGCCTCGCGTGTCAACTTCGCGACTTCGATCGAGCCGATCGCTTCATATTGCTCGGCATTGGCGCGGCACTGCGCGCGGAAGGCGTCGAGATTCTCGAGGCTGGAACCGGAGCCGACGGCGGCGAGCGTCATCGACAGCGCGCGTTCCGGCGCGTTCAGGGCGACCTGCAGCGACGAATAGGAGCCCATCGAGAGCCCGACGAAGTGCGCCCTCTTGATATCGAGGTGATCGAGCACGGCGAGCGCATCGGTGTAGAAGTGCTTGTAAGTGTAGACCTCGGCACTCGGCGGCACGTCCGACGGCGTGTAGCCGCGCGCCGAATAGGCGATGCAGCGGTGACCGCGCGAGAAGTAGCGCAACTGCGGCTCCCAGTTGGTGTGGTCAGCCGCGAATTCGTGCAGGAAGATGATCGGAGTGCCGCTGCCGGCCTCTTCGAAATAGAGGCGGACATTATCTTTCGCCGTGGCGTGGGGCATTGAACATTCCTCTCGTGGGCCGCGCTCAGATTTGCAGTTAATTTTCCGGGCTGCAATGCGGCAGCACCGGTTATTTTTGGCCACCAGATCTGCGCGGAATGACCCCGAAATCGTTCCCGCAACGCCGCATGAAATCTTCCTCTCGCCACATCCCGACTTTCAAAACCGCCGCCGCGTTCCGCTGGAACGCGATGGGGATCGGGGGGTCTATAGAGGATCAAGTCAGGAATGGTTCAGTTGCTTGCGTATCGCCGGTCGCTTCGTGTGTTGGCGCTGGCTCTGTGTTCGCTCTCTCTCGCCGTCATCTCCGCCGCTCCGGCGTCTGCCCGTCCCCGCCACTCGCATCACGCGCATTCTGCTCATGGCGGCACTCACGCGCGGCATTACGCGCATCATCACACGCGACATGCAGCGCGGCTGTCGCGCGCCGAGCGCAGGGCGGCACGAATGCAGTCCGACGATCTCGCCGAGGCCAACGCGCCCTTCACATCGCAGGCGGGCGTCGTGTCTCGGGCGGACGTCGTGCCGAACACCGGCGGGGTGACGTTCGAAAAGAGCTACAGCACCGCGAGCAGTTTCGGCTCGTCCAACCTCGTGATGGAGGCGCGGCGCTATCTCGGCGGCAACCCGACCGACCGCCGCAGCCTGTGGTGCGCGCGCTTCATGAACATGGTGCTGCAGCATACCGGCCATCGCGGCACCGGCTCCGACATGGCGAACTCGTTCGCCAAATATGGCCGTCGCATCTCCGGCCCGCAGGTCGGCGCCATTGCTGTGATGAGCCGCCGCGGCGGCGGCCATGTCGGCATCATCACCGGCATCGATGCCAAGGGCAATCCGATCATGATCTCGGGCAACAACGGCAATCGCGTCCGCGAGGCGCCGGTGTCGCGCGGCCGTATCTACGCCTACGTGATGCCGTCGAACTGAGGCGTCACTGCCAGACGTGTAGGGTGGGCACGGCGCAAGCGCGCCATTGCCCACCCTACGAGGCTACGACGCAGCGGCGATCGTGTCGCCCAGGGCGGCGCCGCCGTCGCTGATGATCTCGGCATAGATGCCGCATTCGTTGTGGCCGAACTGCTGCAGCAGCGTCTGCGGTACCTTGAGGTCGCGGACGCCGGTGTCGGGATCGACATTGACCGCCGCGCAGCGGGTGATGCGCTTCACCACCTGCGCCCGCGCGCTGCCGATCGTAATCGTCCGGTCGAGCAGGCCGGCCTCATGCCAGGCCGGCCAGCCCTCGACATAGAGGTTGGCGCGGAAGCGCAGCGGATGGACCGGCGCCTGCACCATGCTCTCGATGGCGCGCAGGCTGGCGAGGTTGATGATCGAGACCACCTTGCGGGGGACGTCGGAGAAGCTGTGCCCGGGGCTCACCAGCACCTTGGGCGGTCCTTTGATCTGGTCCGGATGGCGATCGGCGAAATAACGCTCGATCGCAGCGCGACCCTCAGCGGTCTCGAGATCGCCCTGCGCCAGCATCGCGCCGTCCCGGTGCAGCGTCAGTACGTGACTGTCGTCGTCGAAATGGGCGCGCAGCGGCGCCAGCCATTCGTCCCGCTGCAGCATCAGGAAATGCGGCTTGGCCAGCCATGTCGGCGCCGCCGGATCGAAGCCGCTTGGGCCGTTCTCGATTGCATAGCGGCGGTCGGCGCGGAGCGTCTCGCCGGTCTTGAGATCGGCGCGCGGCAGCGACTCGGGCGTAAGGCCCTTAACAGGATAGCGGTAGATGCCGGTGATCCGGGCGGAGGGATTCGTCTGTTCCATCGGCTCGCTCTAGCTTGTTTGGCGGGCGAGGAGAACCGCCGCTGGCGGAACGGCAGCTAGTCGGCGCGGGCAGCGCCCGGCGTGTCCAGCACGCGCTGCATGAACACCAGATCGAGCCAGCGGCCGAACTTGCGTCCGACCTCCGGCATCCGTGCGACCTCGACAAAGCCTGCCTGCGCATGTAGCCGCAGCGAGGCGGGATTGCCGCCGTCGATGCCGGCGATCATGACGTGCTTGCCCAGCGCCCGCGCAGCGGTCATCAGTTCGTCGACGATGGTGCGGCCAAGCCCGCGGCCGCGATGATCGGCATGGATGTAGACGCTGTGCTCGACGCTGTAGCGATAGCCCGGGAACGCCCGGAAATCGCCGAACGTGCCATAGCCGAGCACCGCCGGACCTTCGGCGGCGATGAGCACCGGATAGCCCAGCGCCTGCCGCGCTTTCATCCAGGCGAGCCGCTCGGCCTCGGAATCCTGCTTCTCTGTCCAGATCGCGTTCGAGTTGACGACCGCCTCATTGAAGATCGCGGTAATCGCAGGAATGTCCTGCTCGGTAGCGGGGCGGATGATCATGGACGGTTCCCTGGCAAAGTCTCTTGAATAGGATGGATCGTCCATTATATAAGACGGCATGTCAATTATAGAAGACAGTGCCGACGCGGCCCTCGGGCGGCGCGTGCGCGCCGAGCGGGAGGGCCGGGGCTGGTCGTTGGCGGAACTCGCCGGCCGGGCCGGCGTGTCGAAGGCCATGCTCAGCAAGATCGAGCGGGCCGAGGCAAGCCCGACGGCGGCGACGCTGTCGCGGATTGCCACGGCCTACGGCCTGACCATGGCCGCCCTGTTCGAGGTGGCGGCGACCGAGACGTCCCGCCTGCAGCGGGCCAAGGATCAGCCGGTCTGGCGCGATCCGAAGGCGGCCTATCTGCGGCGGCAGGTGTTTTTGCATCCCGCCAATCCGCTGGAGCTGGTGGAGATCGAGCTGCCTGCGAAGCAGGAGGCCGGCTTTCCGGCCAGCGCCTATCATCTGATCCGCCAGGTGATTTGGGTCATCGATGGCCGCCTCACCCTGATGGAGGGGACGCTGCGTCACGACCTCGCCGCGGGCGACCGCGTCGAGCTCGGCCCGCCGTCGGACGTCGTCTTCCGCAATGAGACCGCTCAGCCCTGCCGCTACCTTGTCGCCATCGTGCGGCGCTGAGCTTCATCGGCAAATCGCAAGTGTGGCTCTTCCGTTTCGGAACCAAGTGCCCACATCTGCGGCAAGCCTGAAAAATGATGGCGACGACCAGAGGCTGGTTGAGGAATGTCAACGCGGCCCGCGGAAACCCAATGAAGATGCCGTTGTCATGCCTGATGGGTGACGACGGCAGGCCGAGGGAAACAAAATGAACGTAGAGAAGTACACCGAGCGCGCGCGCGGATTCATCCAGTCTGCCCAGTCGCTCGCAATGCGTGATGGTCACCAGCAGTTTTCGCCGTTGCACCTGTTGAAGGTGCTGCTGGACGACAGCGAGGGGCTCGCCGGCGGTCTGATCGACCGCGCCGGCGGCAATTCCCGAGCGATCCTCAAAGCAACCGAAGATGCGCTGAACAAGCTGCCGAAAGTGTCGGGCAGCGGTGCCGGACAGGTCTACCTGTCGCCGGAGCTGGCGCGCGCCTTCGATGCGGCTGAGAAGGCTGCCGACAAGGCCGGCGATAGCTTTGTCACCGTCGAGCGCCTCTTGCTCGGGCTTACGCTCGAGAAGAGCAGCGAGGCGGCCAGCATCCTGAGCAAGGGCGGGGTCACCGCGCAGAACCTGAACGCGGCGATCGAAGCGCTGCGCAAGGGCCGCACCGCCGATTCGGCGACCGCGGAAAACGCTTACGACGCGCTGAAGAAATATGCCCGCGACCTGACCCAGGCGGCGCGCGACGGCAAGCTCGATCCGGTGATCGGCCGCGACGAGGAGATCCGCCGCACCATCCAGGTGCTGTCGCGGCGGACCAAGAACAATCCTGTGCTGATCGGCGAGCCCGGCGTCGGCAAGACCGCGATCGTCGAGGGCCTGGCGCTGCGCATCCTCAACGGCGATGTGCCAGAGAGCCTGAAGGACAAGAAGCTGCTCTCGCTCGACATGGGCGCGCTGATCGCCGGCGCGAAATACCGTGGCGAGTTCGAGGAACGGCTGAAGGCCGTGCTGCAGGAGGTCACCGCCGCCGAGGGCGGCATCATCCTGTTCATCGACGAGATGCACACGCTGATCGGCGCCGGCAAGGCGGACGGCGCGATGGACGCGTCCAACCTGTTGAAGCCCGCGCTCGCGCGCGGCGAGCTGCACTGCATCGGCGCGACCACGCTCGACGAGTACCAGAAGCATGTCGAGAAGGATGCCGCGCTGGCGCGGCGGTTCCAGCCGATCTATGTCAGCGAGCCGACGGTCGAGGACACCATCTCCATCCTGCGCGGCCTGAAGGACAAATACGAGCAGCACCACGGCGTGCGCATCGCGGATTCGGCGCTTGTCGCCGCCGCCACGCTGTCGAATCGCTACATCACCGACCGCTTCCTGCCCGACAAGGCCATCGATCTGATGGACGAGGCGGCGGCGCGGCTGAAGATGCAGGTCGATTCCAAGCCGGAGGAGCTGGATTCGCTCGATCGCGACATCATCCGGCTCAAGATCGAGCAGGAGGCGCTGAAGAAGGAGAGCGATGCCGGCTCCAAGAGCCGCCTCGAGAGCCTGGAGAAGGAACTCGCGGATCTCGAGGAGCGGTCGGCGGCGCTGACGGCGCGCTGGAGCGCGGAGAAGAACAAGCTCTCCAACGCCCAGAAGCTGAAGAGCGAGCTCGATGCGCTGCGCGTCGAACTGGCCAATGCGCAGCGCCGCGGCGAATTCCAGAAGGCGGGCGAACTGGCCTATGGCCGGATCCCCGATCTGGAAAAGAAGCTCGCGGACGTCGAGGCACGTGAGAACGGCGGCGAGATGATGGAGGAGGCGGTCACCGCCAACCACATCGCGCAGGTGGTCTCGCGCTGGACCGGTGTGCCGGTCGACAAGATGCTGGAGGGCGAAAAGGACAAGCTGCTGCGGATGGAGGACTCGCTCGCCAGGCGCGTCGTCGGCCAGGCCGAAGCAGTGCGTGCAGTGGCGACCGCGGTGCGCCGTGCCCGTGCCGGCCTGCAGGACCCGAACCGGCCGACCGGCTCGTTCATGTTCTTGGGCCCGACCGGCGTCGGCAAGACCGAGCTCACAAAAGCGCTCGCCGCTGATTTGTTCAACGACGAGACCGCGATGGTCCGTCTCGACATGTCCGAGTTCATGGAGAAGCACTCGGTCTCGCGGCTGATCGGCGCGCCTCCCGGCTATGTCGGCTACGACGAGGGTGGTGCGCTGACCGAAGCAGTACGGCGCCGGCCCTATCAGGTCGTGCTGTTCGACGAGATCGAGAAAGCGCATCCGGATGTCTTCAACGTCCTGTTGCAGGTGCTCGATGACGGCCGCCTGACCGATGGTCAGGGCCGCACCGTCGATTTCCGCAACACGCTGATCATCATGACCTCGAACCTCGGTTCGGAGTTCCTGGTGAATCAGCCCGAGGGCGAGGACACGGGTGCGGTGCGCGATCAGGTGATGGGCGTCGTGCGGGCGCATTTCAGGCCGGAATTCCTGAACCGCATCGACGAGATCATCCTGTTCCACCGCCTGCAGAAGAGCGAGATGGGCCGCATCGTCGAGATCCAGTTCGCGCGGCTGACCAGGCTGCTCGAGGATCGCAAGATCGCGCTCGAGCTCGACGGCAAGGCGCGCGACTGGCTCGCGGAAAAGGGCTGGGATCCGGCTTACGGCGCCCGTCCGTTGAAGCGGGTGATCCAGCGCAGCGTGCAGGATCCGCTGGCCGAGATGATTTTGGCCGGCGAGGTCAAGGACGGCGACCGGGTCAAGATCTCGGAGAAGGGCAACGTGCTGACCTTCAACGGCAAGGTGCCTGCAACCGCCGAGGTCGTCCAGTTCGATGCACCGGTCCCGAGGCGCAAGCTGAACTAAAGCATGATCCGGAAAAGCGCGAAGCGGTTTTCCGAGAGGATCATGCTCAAACGAAGAGGCAAGGCGCGATGACGATTCGATCGAATCTCATCGCGCTTTAAGCATCGGCCTCGCGCCATAGGCGGGGCACGAGCGGGCCGTCATTCCTGCGGAACACTGGGCGGCGCAGGGCCGCCGGGCTCCTCTTCCTCCGCAGCCTCGAGCTCGGACAGGATGTCGACCAGCTCGCGGGCGCGGCCGGTGGCCAGCGGCTTGCCGGCGTTCATCAGCGGCTCGTCGTTGGCCAGCCAAGCCTGTGCCTCGGCAAGTTCCGTCACGGTCGCGCCTGATGCGATGATCCTGGCGATGGTGACGTCATCGGCTTGGCCGACGGCTTTCAGCACGTCCTCGCGGGTCAGGTGGGGCATGGCGCAAATCCCTCGTTGAGCGCAGTCTTCTCCGCCCGCTGCCGATCCCGGCAGCGGGCGAGAGTGCAAGACCTCGGTGCCTCAGCTGTGCGTCGTGAGCCGAGGCGGCTGCTGCGACATCGCCCAGATCTCGATCGCGGCAAGGATCGCCACTGCGGCGCCGATCACCACATGCACGGTCATCGCGGTGGTCCCCTGGAAGCCTACGACCCATGGCGAGACCAAGGCCCAAAGCCCAACGATCAGGTTCAGCCATTCTTCCCAGACCGCGTAGGCGGCAAGGGCGGCGACCGCGAGGATCGCGATGGCGAGGCCGGTCATGTAGGCGTTGGTGGACACCATGCCGGCGTCGAACTTGAACAGCCACGGCGCCAGGAACAAAATCGCGCCGAGGACGAGGTTCGCGACGTCGCACAGCTTTGCGTTCGTCCAATTCGTCGAGTTCATCCAGTTTTCCATGACACCCTCCATTGGAGGTTTCACTGCTAAATCAACTGGATGATTGGTGTTCCGGTTCCCGCTCGATGACGTGAAATTTGATGCAAGGGGCCTGCTGAGAGGGGGCCTCTGCCGACCGGTCAGGGCGCGATCAGCGGTTGCTGACGGAGCGGGTCTGCGGCGTCGCGCTCGACGCATCGGAGACGACGCGCGAGCTGCCGCGGCTGTTCATTTGGGCGTCGATCCCGTCGCGCACCTTCTCGAAGGCTGCCAGCATCGGGCCTTCCAGCGAGCGGCCGCGCGGCAGCTTCACGCGCATCGGATCGACGAAGCGGCCGTTGACCAGGATTTCGTAATGGACGTGCGGGCCGGTGGATTGGCCGGTGGAGCCGACGAAGCCGATCACCTGACCTTGCCGGACCTTCTTGCCGGTCTCCATGCCCTTGGCGAACGCCGACATGTGGCCGTAGGCGGTCTCGTAGCCGTTGGCGTGCTTGATGCGGATATATTTGCCGTAGCCGCCTTCGTAGCCGACCTTCTCGATCATGCCGTTGCCGGAGGCGAAGATCGGCGTGCCGTAGGCGGTCGCCCAGTCGACGCCGGTGTGCATCTTCACATAGCCGAGGATCGGGTGGCGGCGGCCGCCGAAGCCGGAGCGCATGATCGCGTTGTTGACGGGCTTGCGGACCAGGAATTTCTTCGCGCTCTTGCCGGTCTCGTCATAGTAGTCGACGATGCCGTCGTCGGAACTCTGGAAGCGGTAGTATTTCTTGGTCTCGCCGCCCACGGTCAGCGCGGCGTAGAGCACTTCGGTCTTTTCCGTGCTCGTCGCGCCCTCGTCCTCGCCGGCATAGTAGACGTCGAAGGAATCGCCGGGCTGCACCTTGCGCTGGAAGTCGACGTCGTAGGAATAGATCTTGACCATATCCTCGATCACGGTCGGCGGCACCTTGTTGCGCATCGCGGTCTCGTAAATGCTCTGGTAGAGCCGCACGCCGCTGCCGTCATCCTCGTCGTCGTCATCCTTGGAATTATCCGCGGTGTCGGTGACGGTGTTCATGCTCTGCACGTCGACGGCGACATACTTGCCCATGTCGGACAGCGCGGCGACCGCTTCGATGACGGATTCGTTGGCGACCACCACGCGATAGGGCTGCAGCCTGACGCCCGGTCCGGGCGCGGCCGGCGCCATCAGGATCCGTACCTTCTGGCCTTCCTTGAGGCCGCCGTCGCGGCCGCGCGGGCCGAGCATCGCGGCGATCGCCCTGGCCTCGTCGGGCGTCGCGCCCTGGTCGCGCAGGATCGAGGTGATGGTGTCGCCTTTCCTGACGATGTGCACGCGCTCGCCGACCGGGTTGCCGCCGGTGACCTGCTCCTTGGTCTTCGGCAGCAGGGTGACGTTCTCCGGCACCACGCGGGTCTCGAAGCCCGCATAGGGATCGGAGACGTTGCCCTCGGCGGCATAGGCCATCTTGATGTCGCCGGCGGCGCCGGTCGCATCCGCGGTGGCGTTGGCCAGCGTGTAGCGCACCGAGGCGCCGGAGCCGCGCCAGTTGGCGGCATCGCGCACCCGCATCAGCACGTCGTCGAGCGCGACGACGGCGGCAAGCTTCGCCTTCGGCAGCACGCTTCCCAGATCCTTGGTGACGAAGGAGACCTCGGCGTCCGGCTCGACGGCTTCGGGATTGGCGGTCGGATCCTCGGCGGTCGCCGGCGTGTCGGAGCCGACATCGGCGAGCAGGCGCTGGGCGTTGAAGGCGGGAATCTTCGCCGACAAATCGCTCGTGGTCATCGAGAGATTGCCGGAGATCCGGATATAGGGCCGCACCCGCATCACGTCGCGATTGCCGACGCGGGTCGCGGTCGAGACGCGGATCACGCTGCGGGAGGCGGACGATTCACTTGGCGGCGGCAGGCGGTCGCCCTTGTGCAGGCTGACGACGCGGTCGTTCGCGCCGAATGCGCCGCGCAGCGCGCCCTCGACGCGCTCCGGCACTTTGGCAAACGTCATCTCGCCGTCGAGCGACGCAAATACGGCGCCGCCGATCAGGGCCGCGCCGCACAGGCCGGTGAGGATGGTGCCGCTGAACCATTGAACGGAGACACGGCGGCGGTCGATCACCGCGGCCTCGGTGCCGTCGACCGAAAGCGGCGGCTCGTGACCGAGATCGATCATCCCGGTCTCGCGTCCGTAACCGCTGCCGCGTGACGCCCGTTGGCTCAAGCCTGTATCCCCCCAAATTCCATCAACACCGCTCGACCTTTGCTCGTCCTGTCCCCACCGTCATCCTCTTGCAAGAGGAATACGGCAGTCTGGCGAGCCATACACGTCGAAGTCCGGGAGACGATGGGCCATTGGCGCGGCCGCGATCTCGAACATCGACGGGTGTGTAGATCTCTCGATATTGCTCGGCCGTGAAGGGAAAGAGGCGACGGGTTTGTGGAGAGATCGCCTGTTTTCCCCGATAAACCGCTCAAGCCCCCACTGGTTCGAGCGGTTCAGTGCATACGTATCGCGAGAACGTCGCAGGATTGTGGCTCAAGTGCGGCATTCCAGGTGGAAAAACTTCCTGGACCAGGTCGGGTACGGCCCGGCCCTGGCGGGGCGGCCGGACCCCTTTCGAGGGGCGCTCGAGGGCCTCACAGGGGTCCTGCGCCCCAAACTTTTTTCAAGTTTTTTACCACGCCGGTTGCCGAGCGAATTTTTACCTCCGACCTAAGCCACAGAAAATACGGGCACTTTTCCGCACTGCACAAGCGATTTTGACGTGCGACGATTTGTTGACAATGGGCGTTGACAATTCCGAGGGGCCGGGACTATAAACCAACCACTGAGCGCGGCGCCGCCGGGTCACTGACCAAGGCGAGCGAACGCGCCACTGATGCTCCTCACCTCGCTGAGTGACACAACAGCCGATCCAAATCGGTTGGAGTACATTCATCGTCGCTAAGGGTGTCGGGACCCTTCCTCTCAGGAAGGTTGGGGCCTTCGGTCCCGGGCTGTTTGACAAGTGAAGATGAAGAAAGAGAAACGTGGACGGCGGAGTCCTTGCGTCTCTCGGAATACTCGAAAGCTTCGGCATTTGAGTTCTGAGGGTGGACAAAAGACTTCGGCGGTACACGTTTCAAAGGTTACACCATCGTTGCCAGCGATGTGAATCGCAGGCAGCTCGTCGATTTCGGTCGATGAAGAATGGTGGGACCTCGTCAAACGTTGTGATCAGCCGGTTCAAAGTTCAAGTCCAACTTGAGAGTTTGATCCTGGCTCAGAGCGAACGCTGGCGGCAGGCTTAACACATGCAAGTCGAGCGGGCGTAGCAATACGTCAGCGGCAGACGGGTGAGTAACGCGTGGGAACGTACCTTTTGGTTCGGAACAACTGAGGGAAACTTCAGCTAATACCGGATAAGCCCTTACGGGGAAAGATTTATCGCCGAAAGATCGGCCCGCGTCTGATTAGCTAGTTGGTGAGGTAATGGCTCACCAAGGCGACGATCAGTAGCTGGTCTGAGAGGATGATCAGCCACATTGGGACTGAGACACGGCCCAAACTCCTACGGGAGGCAGCAGTGGGGAATATTGGACAATGGGCGCAAGCCTGATCCAGCCATGCCGCGTGAGTGATGAAGGCCCTAGGGTTGTAAAGCTCTTTTGTGCGGGAAGATAATGACGGTACCGCAAGAATAAGCCCCGGCTAACTTCGTGCCAGCAGCCGCGGTAATACGAAGGGGGCTAGCGTTGCTCGGAATCACTGGGCGTAAAGGGTGCGTAGGCGGGTCTTTAAGTCAGGGGTGAAATCCTGGAGCTCAACTCCAGAACTGCCTTTGATACTGAAGATCTTGAGTTCGGGAGAGGTGAGTGGAACTGCGAGTGTAGAGGTGAAATTCGTAGATATTCGCAAGAACACCAGTGGCGAAGGCGGCTCACTGGCCCGATACTGACGCTGAGGCACGAAAGCGTGGGGAGCAAACAGGATTAGATACCCTGGTAGTCCACGCCGTAAACGATGAATGCCAGCCGTTAGTGGGTTTACTCACTAGTGGCGCAGCTAACGCTTTAAGCATTCCGCCTGGGGAGTACGGTCGCAAGATTAAAACTCAAAGGAATTGACGGGGGCCCGCACAAGCGGTGGAGCATGTGGTTTAATTCGACGCAACGCGCAGAACCTTACCAGCCCTTGACATCCCGGTCGCGGACTCCAGAGACGGAGTTCTTCAGTTCGGCTGGACCGGAGACAGGTGCTGCATGGCTGTCGTCAGCTCGTGTCGTGAGATGTTGGGTTAAGTCCCGCAACGAGCGCAACCCCCGTCCTTAGTTGCTACCATTTAGTTGAGCACTCTAAGGAGACTGCCGGTGATAAGCCGCGAGGAAGGTGGGGATGACGTCAAGTCCTCATGGCCCTTACGGGCTGGGCTACACACGTGCTACAATGGCGGTGACAATGGGATGCTAAGGGGCGACCCTTCGCAAATCTCAAAAAGCCGTCTCAGTTCGGATTGGGCTCTGCAACTCGAGCCCATGAAGTTGGAATCGCTAGTAATCGTGGATCAGCACGCCACGGTGAATACGTTCCCGGGCCTTGTACACACCGCCCGTCACACCATGGGAGTTGGTTTTACCTGAAGACGGTGCGCTAACCGAAAGGGGGCAGCCGGCCACGGTAGGGTCAGCGACTGGGGTGAAGTCGTAACAAGGTAGCCGTAGGGGAACCTGCGGCTGGATCACCTCCTTTCTAAGGATGATCCTTCAGCTAGCTTCGGCTAACTATCGGATCGTTTTAGAAACATTCAGGGGCCATCGATCGCCAGATCGTTGAGCTCCATTGGCGGGACCTCGCCGTCTACGTTTCTCTTTCTTCGCGGACGAACACGCGCCAGGGGCTGCGCGCTGTGCGATGCGCCGGCTTGAGGCCGGTTGCGCGCTGGCGAGCTCCGACATCTCGCGAGAGATGAGCGTTAGGGGCTTGTAGCTCAGTTGGTTAGAGCGCGCGCTTGATAAGCGTGAGGTCGGAAGTTCAAGTCTTCCCAGGCCCACCACTTTGATCGAGTGCGGAGCATTCGTCTTCTGGCTACGGGGCCATAGCTCAGCTGGGAGAGCGCGTGCTTTGCAAGCATGAGGTCGTCGGTTCGATCCCGTCTGGCTCCACCAGCCTTCGCAGGCCTTGCCTGCTTCGGCTCGGCAAGCCAGTCGGTAGCGAAGGCTGTCGCGTCGAAGCTCGATAGAGCGAAGACGGGCTGATCGCCACGACGCCGTAACCAAAACCGTCCGCGAAACATCACTTCGCATTGCGTGATCCTCACCAGGATCTGCACTGCGTGTTTTCTGACATCGTAAAGAGGAGATCGATCCGAGTTTGGATCAAGCGAAGCAATTCGCCTGAGCCATTCATTATCTCCGGATCATTTCGGCGCTCGCTTCAGTCGTGAGATTGAACGCGGGTTGTAAATGATCCTTTCAGCGAAGCTTGACCGCCTCGCTGTCGGGCCGATCTTACGAAGCAAGCTGGTCTTTCTAGTCAATGTCCGGCTGCGACAATCGCATTCATCGAGGATGCGTGCCTTTGATGGCAGTTGCGCAGACAACATTCTGCCGAGTGTGTGGACATTGATAATGAGAGCAATCAAGTGCCTTAAGGGTGTTCGGTGGATGCCTTGGCGCTGAGAGGCGATGAAGGACGTGCTACGCTGCGATAAGCCGTGGGGAGCTGCGAAGAAGCTTTGATCCGCGGATTTCCGAATGGGGAAACCCACCTTCGATAGCCGGAACTCCAAGACCTTGGGTTTTGGGGTTTGACCAGAAATGATCGGGACCATGACCTCTTGAGGTTTTGGATTTCCGGTTATCAAGAGAAGGTATGAGACCTCTGAATAAAATAGGAGGTTTTAAGCAAACCCAGGGAACTGAAACATCTAAGTACCTGGAGGAAAGGACATCAATCGAGACTCCGTTAGTAGTGGCGAGCGAACGCGGACCAGGCCAGTGATACATCAAAGACAATCGGAACCTGTCAGGAAAGCAGGGCCTCAGAGGGTGATAGCCCCGTACGAGTAACGCGATGATGTATCCACGAGTAAGGCGGGACACGTGTAATCCTGTCTGAACACGGGGGGACCACCCTCCAAGCCTAAGTACTCCTCAGCGACCGATAGCGAACCAGTACCGTGAGGGAAAGGTGAAAAGCACCCCGACGAGGGGAGTGAAATAGACCTGAAACCGGACACCTACAAACAGACGGAGCCCAAGATACGTTCTGGGTGACGTCGTACCTTTTGTATTATGGGCCAGCGACTTAATTTAACGAGCAAGCTTAAGCCGATAGGCGAAGGCGCAGCGAAAGCGAGTCTGAACAGGGCGCTAAGTTCGTTGTATTAGACCCGAAACCTAGTGATCTAGCCATGAGCAGGTTGAAGGTGAGGTAACACTCACTGGAGGACCGAACGGGTGCCTGTTGAAAAAGGCTCCGATGACTTGTGGTTAGGGGTGAAAGGCCAATCAAACTGGGAAATAGCTGGTTCTCCGC
>NZ_JAGKJJ010000023.1:0-40000 GCF_020329505.1 Bradyrhizobium semiaridum | reverse complement strand
CCGAGATCGCACTGTCGAGAGTAGCTCGATCAATCGCGTTTGAATTGTTTGTGATCATTCGGCCACGATTGGCGGTCATGGTCTACGACCAAAGTTCACGGCCTGTTCATTCCGATGTCCGTACCCATTGCGCCCAAGAAGCCCGGCAACCCTGCCCAACAAGGAGACTTCCATGCGTGAGATCGTCCGTCCGGTTTTTGCTGCGCTTGGTGTCGCGTGTCTCGCGATCGCCGTGACCGCGGCGTCGAGCAGCGGCGCGTACGCGCAGGCCAAGCAGCAGCAGATGGCGCCGCAGGCCAAGCAGCCCGCACAGGCCGCGCCGCCGGCACAACAGGAACAGATGCCGCCGATCAAGCAGATTGCGCTGACCGACAAGCAAGTCGACGGCGCTCTCGCCGCGGCCAAGGAAATGGACCCGATCACCGCCAAGCTTCCGGAGAATGCCCAGCCGGACCAGAAGGTCATCGCGCAGCTCGAGGGCATCGCCAAGAAGAACGGCTTTGCCAGCTATGACGAGTACAACAACGTCGTCGACAACATTTCGCTGGTGCTCGGCGGCTTCGATCCGCAGACCAAGAAATATGTCGGCCCGGAAGCGGTGCTGAAGGCGCAGATCGCGCAGGTCCAGTCCGACAAGCAGATGTCGGCCAAGGACAAGAAGAACGCGCTCGCCGATCTCAACGAGGCGTTGAAATGGCCGCCGCCCGCGGTCGAGAACAAGGGCAATATCGAGCTCGTCACCAAGAGCTACGACAAGCTGATGGAAGAGTTCGGCGGCAGCGACGAGAATTGAGTTCGCTTCCTGCACCTCTCCCCCCCCCTGCGGGCAGAGGTCGGAACGCATCGTAAGATGCGTTCCGGGTGAGGGGGAATTTCCGCGAATCCAGTTGTCACCGTGTATGCGAAGGCAGCCCCTCACCCCAACCCTTTCCCGTAAGAACGGGGAAAGGGAGCCGCCGACCATCTTTCATCCGAATCAAAGGCCCCGGAGCGATGCTCCGGGGCTTTTTTCGTTCATGTCAGTCCGCCTCAGGTCCGCGTGCGCATCCGCATCATGAAGCTGTCGAACGAAAGCTCGGCGACCTGCATCCAGGCCAGCGACTCGTTGCGATAGGCCGAGACACTCGCATGCATCTTGCCGAAATGCGGGTTACTCTTGGAGAGATCGGCGTAGATCTCGTTGGCCGCGTTGTAGCAGGCCTCCAGCACCTCCTGCGGAAACGGCCGCAACTGTGCGCCGGCCACGATCAGGCGCTTGAGCGCCGGCGGATTGACGTTGTCATATTTGCCGGTCACCCAGGTGAAGGTGTCCTCGGAGGCCGCCTGGATGGCCGCCTGGTAGTTCTTCGGCAACGCATTCCACTTTTCCAGGTTCATCACGTTGTGACCCTGGCCGGTGCCTTCCCACCAGCCGGGGTAGTAATAGAACTTGGCGACCTTCACGAAGCCGAGCTTCTCGTCGTCGTACGGGCCGACCCACTCGGCGGCATCAATGGTGCCCTTCTCGAGCGCCGGATAGATGTCGCCGCCTGCGATCTGTTGCGGCACGCCGCCGACCTTGGCGATGATGGTGCCGGCGAAACCGCCGACGCGGAATTTCAGGCCCTGGAAATCCGCCATCGACTTGATCTCCTTGCGGAACCAGCCGCCCATCTGGGCGCCGGTTGAGCCGGTCGGAATGCCGATGCACTTGTATTCCTTGAGCAGGTCGTTGAGCATGTCGGTGCCGCCGCCCCATTGCAGCCAGGAAATATGCTGGCGCGTGTTGAGGCCGAACGGCAGCGACGTGCCGAAGGTGAAGGCAGGATTCTTGCCCCAGTAGTAATACAGCGCGGTGTTGCCCATCTCGACCGTGCCGTTGGAGACGGCGTCCAGCACCTGCAGGCCCGGGACGATCTCGCCGGCGGCGAACGGCTGGATCTGGAATTTGTTGTCGGTGATCTCGGCCACGCGTTTGCAGAAAAATTCGCAGCCGCCATACAGCGTATCGAGCGCCTTGGGCCAGCTCGCGGCGAGCCGCCACCGTACTTCCGGCATCGATTGTGCGATGGCCGGAGCGGCCACCGCGGTTGCGGCCAAACCGATGCCGCCTGCCTTCAAGAATTCACGACGCTTCATGCGATTCCCTCCAATGTGCCGATGCTTCGACAAGGGAACGATCTTGATGTCGCTTTTCTTCGCCGATGGATCGACGTTGATATGTGAAAGTGTCCGGTGGCCCTCGACGGGCTCTTGCTGGTGGAATTCCGACGTTTCCGGTTCCGCGGGGCAGGATGACCGTTTGCCGAAGGAAATCAAGCGTAGCGTTTCACCGCAGTGCGAAGGCGCGCCGGCAGCGATGGATGAACCGCGGACCAGCGGCCAGTCCGGTTGCTGCCCGGACCGCCGCGATCTGCTACGAGGCCAGTGATGGGAGTCCAAGGACATGGGAGATCACATGGCCAGCAAGAAAGTCGTGGTTGCCGGCGCAACCGGCCTCGTGGGCAGTGCCGCTTTGCGACACTTCGGCGCATCCGAAAGCTGCGAGCGCATCGCACTGTCACGGCGCAAGCCGCGCGACCTCTACGGCGCCCGGCACGTGCCGGTCGACCTAACCGATGCGGAGGATTGCAGCCGCGCGGCGGCCGAGCTGCGCGGGGCCACTCATTTGGTCTACGCCGCGCTCTATGAAGCGCCGAGCCTGGTCGAAGGCTGGCGCGATCCGCAGCAGATCGCAACCAATGATCGGATGCTGCGCAATCTGATGGCTGCGCTCGAGCCGGTTGCGCCGGAGCTGAAACACGTCGCGCTGCTGCAGGGCACCAAGGCCTACGGCGTCCACGTCCGGCCGCTCACGGTGCCGGCGCGCGAGGGCCGCTCGGAAATGTACGAGCAGCCGAACTTCTACTGGGCGCAGGAGAGTTTCCTGCGCGCGCTGCAGCAGGGCAAGCGCTGGCACTGGAGCATCCTGCGTCCGGTGCTGATCATCGGCGAAGCGATGGGCGGCGCGATGGATCTGATCCCGCCGCTCGGCGTCTATGCCGCGATGCTGCGCGAGCAGGGCCGGCCGCTGGATTATCCCGGCGGCGCCGCCCGCGTCGCGCAGGCGGTCGATGTCGATCTCCTGGCGCGCGCGATCGCCTGGTCCGGCGATGCCGAGACCGCGCGCAACGAAGCCTTCAACGTCACCAATGGCGACGTCTTCACCTGGGAGAACATCTGGCCGGCGATCGCGGACGCGCTGGAGATGAAGCCGGGCCGGCACGTGCCGCTGTCGCTGGCGCAGGAATATCCAAAATGGATCGCGCCGTGGGATGCATTGCGCAGGAAGCACGACCTGGTCGCGCCCGGCCTCGAAGAATTCGTCGGCTTGTCGTTCCAGTACGCCGACTACAGCATGCGCTACGGACAGACCGAGCCCGGCCCGCCGTCGATTGTCTCGACGGTCAAGATCAATCAGGCCGGCTTTACCGAGATGATGGATACCGAAGTGATGTTCAGGAAGTGGTTCGAGCTGGCCAAGGCGAGCCGGCTGCTGCCTTAGTGGTGGAGCGCCGCTCTCTCGTCTCCCTCTCCCCGTTCTTCGTGGGGAGAGGGCGGGGTGAGGGGCCTCCATCCGGCGAGCACCTTGCTGCTTGTCGAACAGCGTGCCTCGTCCCTCACCCGGATCGCATCTGAGATGCGATCCGACCTCTCCCCTCAAAGGGCGGGGAGAGGTGAAGCAAGCGGCGAGCCCGCGCTCACTCGTCTCCCTCTCCCCGTTCTTCGTGGGGAGAGGGCGGGGTGAGGGGCCTCCATCCGGCGAGCACCTGCTGCTTGTCGAACAGCGTGCCTCGTCCCTCACCCGGATCGCACCCGTGATGCGATCCGACCTCTGCCCGCAAAGCGCGGGGAGAGGCGAACGCGCCGCTACCGCGAAAACGCAGCCTCCATCGCCTTGCGCGTCTTGATCGTGTCGCTGCTCTCGTCCACCTCGACGTCGCTCCAGCGCACCACCGCGCCGTGCGCGACGTCGTTCTTCAGCTTGACGCGATGAGCAAGGCCGATCGGCAGCGCGCCGGCTTTGAGGCTGGCGGCGGCGGGCAGCAGTTTGCCCCACACCGTGTAGCCGCCTTCGCCGTCGAGCATCTCGCCGGCGCGCAGGTTGCGTTTGGCCACCGACGCGACATCGCCGCGGAAGCCGCGCGGCTGGCCGGTCGGCTCGCTGCGCAGCGCCGCCGACAGCACCGAGATGTTCAGCTCGAGCCCGATCAGATGATACGGCTTGTACATCGCTGCATAGCGGCCGGAGGCATCGGTCTTGAGGCCGTACTGCCTGAAACAGTCGGCGGCATAATCATTCGGCGCTTCCAGCACCACATAGACGCCCCAGCGCAGATCGCGAAACACCGGCCGGCCGTCGCGCTCCAACGACGACACCACCTCGACGATGCCGGACTTTTCCAGCACGCCGCCCTTGTCGCGCGGCCGCATGATGTGCGGGAGGTCGTCGACGCCACAGGGCGGAAACAGGAGGCCGTCGGAGGGCACGTCGAGCGTGCAGGCATTGGCGATCGCGGCCATCTCGATGGCGGATTTGGTGCCGTCGAGGAAGGAATTGAACATCTGCGGATTCATGCCGGCGGATTGCGCTTCGCCCGCGGTGAGCCCGTAGTGCTGCCAGACGCCCTCCGGCGTCACGTCGTGATAGGCCGGGAGATATTTCGTGCCCTTGCCGGCGGCGACGACGCGGAATCCGGTGGCGCGCGCCCAGTCGACCATCTCCGCGGTCAGGGCCGGCTGGTCGCCATAGGCCAGCGAATAGACCACGCCGGCCTTGCGCGCCTCGTCGGCAAGCAATGGCCCCGCCAGCACATCGGCCTCGACATTGACCATCACGACGTGCTTGCCGGCGGCGATGGCCGCGCGGGCGTGGCGGATGCCGACGGCGGGATTGCCGGTCGCCTCCACCACCACATCGAACGCGCCGCCGGCGATCGCGCGCGCGCCGTCATCGGTGAAGGCGGTCGCCTTGATCCGTTCGTCGTCCCAGCCGACCGTGCGGCACGCCTCGCGCGCGCGGTCGCGGTCGAGGTCGACGATGACGCTCACCTCGAGCCCCGGCGTGTGCGGCACCTGCGACAGGAACATCGAGCCGAATTTGCCGGCACCGATCAGCGCGACGCGGACCGGCTTGCCGGCGGCAGCGCGGGTTTGCAGGAGGTGATGCAGGTTCATGTGCTGTTACCGATGATGTCGTCGCGTGACGCGCGATGGTGCAGAATTCGTCATTCCGGGGCTCGCGAAGCGAGAACCCGGAATCCATCCCACCGCAGCGCCTGCGGTCCAATGGATTCCGGGCTCGCGCTACGCGCGCCCCGGAATGACGGTAGTGGTTACTCCGCCGCCTGGCGCGGCGCACGAGCGAGCCGCAGCAGCGCATCGTCGGCGACGGTCTGGATCGGCGTGAAGTCGCGGTGCGCGATGTAGTCCGGCCGGGTCGGGGTGCGGATATAGTTCGAGACCGCGTTGAGCGTCAGATAGACGATCTTGCGCGGGTAGGGCGTGATGTTGCCGCTGGAGCCGTGCACCAGATTGCCGTGGAACATCAGCATGCCGCCGGGCTTGCCGGTCGGCGCCACGATGCCGCCCTGCTGGACCAGCCGCGTCACCGTCTCTTCGTCCAGCGTCCACAGCGGGTAGGAGGTGGTTTCGAGATCGTGCGAGGCCTTGAGGTCGCCCGCGGTCTGGCTCTTCGGCACCAGCATCAGCGGGCCGTTGATCGGCATCACCTCATCGAGGAAGATCGCGATGTTCATCGCGCGCGGCTCCGGCATGCCGTCGTCGCGCTTCCAGGTGCCGTAATCCTGGTGCCACTGCCAGACGTCGCCGGTGAACGCCGCCTTCGCGTTGATCTTGAACTGATGCATGTAGACCTTTTCGCCGAACAGCTGCTCGATCGGCTCGATCATGCGCGGATGCGCGCCGAGGATGCCGAACGCCTCGTTGTAGAGATGCGCGGCAAACGCCGTGCGCGGCGCGCCGCTCTTCTCGCGCCACACCTCGGGGCGGTTGGCGTCATAGATGCTGACGGCCTCGCGGGCGAGGAAGTCGACCTCCTCCTGGCTGAACAGCTCGGGCAGGAACAGCCAGCCTTCGCGATGGAAAAATTCAACCTGCTCTGGGCTCAGTTTCATGGTGCGTCCTCCTTGTTTGTCTTGTTTCCTCGTTATGGCCGGGCTTGACCGGGCCATCCACGTTTTTTGCTGGCCGCCGTTGATCACGCCGCCACGTCGATCGCTCGCAGCTTCTCCTCGGTCATCCGTCCCGCCGTCTGGGCATGCGCCAGCGCCGCGGCCTCCGCGGCCGCGGCATTGCCGGAGAAGATATGCGCTGCGATGGTTTCGTGTTCGGTCCAGGCGCTGCCGCGATAGTCGAGCTCGGCGAGCACGGTCGCCATCGAGCGGCGCATATGCGGCCATTGCGGCGCGATCATCTCCTCGATCGCGGAGTTGCCGGCGAGACGATAGATCGCGCTGTGGAAGTCGACGTCGAGCGCGATCAGGCGCGCCAGCGGCGTGCGGTCGTCGATCGCGCGGCCGGCCTCCAGCGCGGCCTCGAGCCGTCCACGTCCCGGGGAATCCTCCTTCGCACGCCCGGCCGCCAGCCGCGCCGCCAGCGCGTCGATCGCGCCGCGCACCTCATAGAGTTCGCGGATGCGCTGCGGATCGAGCTGCGTCACCTCGAAGCCGCGCTTGCCGCTCTCGGCGACGAGGCCCTGCCGGTGCAGCAGATGCAGCGCGTGCGAGATCGGCTGGCGCGAGACGCCGAGCTTTTCCGCAAGTTCATTCTGGGTGATGCGCTGCCCCGGCAGCAGCGTGCGATCGATGATCGCCTCGGAGATCCGCGCATAGACCTGGTCGATCAGGTTCGGAGGCGGGTCCAACGGGATCATGCCGGTTCATCCAATTTGGAATACGGAATTCCGTGTTCGAGAATGGACGGTACTGCCGAAGCAGCGAGCGGTCAAGGCTCTGAATAGCGGTTGGGATAAGGGACTGAAAACAGGAGATTTAGCTGTGGCTCGGAATGAGTTAACCGCGGCCGAGACGCCTTCAATGGCGAGCGGAGCAAGCGGGACCCCTCTCCCCAACCCTCCCCCGCAAGGGGGGAGGGAGCCCACCCGCCGGTGCGCCCCTTACGGAACGCAACTCGTCTGCCTATTCGATGCGCTACGCGGCGTGAGGTGAGCACGCTCTTCAGGCTCCCTCCCCCTTGCGGGGGAGGGTTGGGAGAGGGGTGGCCGCGGGTGCTGGCGCGAGAGATCGAGCCTTGCTCTATCAACCAGAGAACCCGATCGCTACGAGCGTCCGGCGAGCTCAGCCCGCTACTTCCGCTTCCCCAGCTCCGTCAGCATCCGCGTCATCAGATAGAGCCGCGGCACGATCGAGTCGGTGTCGATGTATTCGTCGCGGGCGTGATAGCCCCAGCCGGCGAGGCCGAAGCTTTCGACCACGATCGCCTTGCCGCTGCGCGCCGCGTAGCCGGCGTCGGTGGCGCCGCCGGTCATCTCGGCGATTGCGAGCTGGCGATCGATCTCGCCATAGATCGCCTGGCCCTCCCTGGCGAGGGCGCGGCCGCGGTCGTCGGCGACGAACGGTGGACGGCCCGCCACGACCTTCACGCTCACTTCGGTATCCGGGATCAGCCTGGTCTTGATCTTCTCGTCGAGCGCGGCCTGCAGCTTCTGCACGCCGTCGGGAATGGTGAGGCGGATGTCGGCGCCGGCGCTGGCGCTCTCGGGGATCTGGTTGCGCACGGTGCCGGCCTTCGCCGTGGTCCAGTTCAGCTGCGTGCCCGGAATCGTTTTCGCGATGTCCTGGGTCTGCAGCAGCTGATGCGCGAGCTCGAGCAGCGCGTTGCGGCCGAGCTGCGGCGCGGCGCCGGCATGCGAGGCCTTGCCTTTCACTTCCATCGTGCCGATGGCGGTGCCGCTCGCGCCGAGCAGCAGGCTTTCGTTCCTGGCGACCGGCGGCGCCACCGTCGGCTCGCACGACAGCACCACGTCGTGCTGGTCGGCGAGCTCCGAGATGGTCTCGCCGGAGCCGATCGAGCCGACCTCTTCATCCGGATTGAACGCGACGGTGAGTTTTGCGTAGTCGCGCCAGCCCGCGTCGTTCAGGATCTTCAGCGAGTGCAGGATCACCGCGATGCCGCCCTTGTCGTCGGCGATGCCGGGCCCGTAGATCCTGACGCCGTCCACCTTGTAGGGTTGCGAAGCCAAAATGCCGTGCTCATAGACGGTATCCATATGCGCGATCAGCATCAGCTTCTTGGTGCCGGTGCCTTCGAACGTGCCGATCACCATGTCGGCGCCGGCGCCGTGCGTGGTCTTGCGCCGCTCGGTCTTGGCGCCGAGCGCCTTCAGCCGCGCTTCGGTGAAGTCGGCCATCTTCTTCAGGCCCTCGACGTCGGCGGAGCCGGACTCGATCAGCACCATCTCGTGCAGGCTGTCGATCACCGCCGGCTTGGCCTGCTCGGCAGCCGCGCGCAGCTTCTCGTCGGCCGCGGCGAGGGCGGGGGAGGCGGCGAGGGCGAGCGCGAACAGGCTGATCGACGCAAGCTGTTTGATTGCTGATTTCATGAGTGTCCTCCCTTGCTGCGGGAGGACACTAGCATTGCGGATGATCCGCCTCCAGGCGCATCAGCTCTGATCGAGCACCTCGACGTCGAGCATCTCGATGTCGGCGGCATTGGCAATGGCCTCGATCGCCGCGATCCGCTCGCCGGCGGTGGTGATCCGCAGCACGACGCGCAGCCGGCGGCCGAGGATGACGGCGACGCCGAGCTCGCCGTCGACCAGCGCCGGCCTCGCCGCCTGCGCGCGGCCCTTGAAGCTTTGCGCGACCGCCATCGCGCCGCGGATTTCCGGCAGCGAGCCGAGCCGTTGCGCGGCCTCGTCGGCGCGCACCACCACGTCGGGCGCGAGCACGGCGAGCAGCCCCTCGAAATCGCCGTTGCGCGATGCCGCCAGGAAGGCTTCGACAATCTCGCGCTTTTCGCCGAGATCGGCATCGGGTGCGGGCGCCGTGCCCTGCACGCGGCGCCGCGCGCGGCTGGCGAGCTGTCGCGCGGCGGACGGCGTGCGGCCAACGATCGGCGCGATCTCCTCGAACGGCACCGCGAACATGTCGTGCAGCACGAACGCCAGCCGCTCGGCCGGCGCCAGCGTTTCCAGCACTACCAGCAGCGCCGCGCCGACGGAGTCGGCCATCTCGCTCTCGCGCTCGTGCGCGTTGTCGGCGACCGGCTCGGGCACGTGCGGGCCCATCGGCTCCTCGTGGCGTGATTTACGCGCGCGCAGCATGTCGAGGCAGATCCGGGCGATCACCGTGGTCAGCCAGCCGCCGAGATTGTCGACCGCTTCGGCCTCGGTGCGGCTCAGCCGCAGCCAGGTTTCCTGCACGGCGTCGTCGACCTCGGCGGTCGAGCCCAGCATGCGGTAGGCCACCGCCCGCAGGCGCTGCCGGTTGGCCTCGAACTGCTCGGCCAGAAACTTTTTCTCGTCCATCGGTCACATTCCCGTTGTCCGCTCCGTCATGGCCATGACGAACGAAACCCGGCCGATGTGACAACAAATCGGCACGGTCGCGTCAAAAGTCCAATCAGGAGACACGACATGATGAAAGCCCGCATGAACCACCCGGTGATGGTTGTTCCCGATGCCATGAAGGCGCTGCAGGCGCTCAGCGAAACCGCCAAGCAGGGCCTGCCGGAGAAGTTGATCGAGCTGGTGCATCTGCGCGCCAGCCAGATCAATGGCTGCAGCGTCTGCGTCGACATGCATCCGAAACTCGCCAAGCGCGCCGGCGAGACCGATGAGCGGCTGTTCGCCGTCGGCGCCTGGCGCGACGCGCCCTATTTCACCGACGGCGAGCGCGCCGCGCTGGCGCTGACGGAAGCGATGACCCGGCTCAGCGACCGCGAGGATCCGGTGCCGGACGCGGTGTGGGACGAGGCCGCCCGGTATTTCGACGAGCAGGAGCTCGCCAACCTCGTGCTCTCGATCGCGGCGATCAACGTCTGGAACCGGCTCAACGTCGCGGTGCGCCAGCCGGTCGGTGCGTGGAAGGTGTGAGCGTTCTTCTCCCTCTTCCCGTTCTTCACGGAGAGAGGGTTGGGGTGAGGGGCTCCATCCGCGCAAGCAGCGAAAGACGGATATGCGGAGACTCCCCCTCACCCGGATCGCATTGTCAATGCGATCCGGCCTCTCCCCGCAGGCGGGGAGAGGCGAAGACACTCAGCCCGCCAGAAACTCCAGCACGATCTCGCAATAGCGCTGCGGGGCCTGTTCGAACATCGGATGCGTGGTGCCGGGGATCAGCTCGGTGCGCGCGCCGGCGACGTTGGCGGCGAGCGCGTGCAGCACCTTCGGCAGCACGCCTTTGGTGTTGGCGCCGCCGATGAACAGCGTCGGCGTCCTGATCGCTTCGGCGTCCGCCTTCGAGAACGGCGGCCGCTGGTCGCGGGTCTGGCCGATCAGCGTCGTGGCGTTGTCGCGCAATGGCTGTTTGGCGGTGGCCGGAAGCCGCTTCCAGGCGCCGGGGCCTTCGAGCGCGTCGATGAAGATCTGCAGGCCGCCGTCGATATCGCCCCTCGCGATCACCTCGGCCGAGGCCGCGATCCGCGCCGCCAGCGGCGAGGGGCCGGGCTGGTAATCCGGATCGAGCGTGGCATCGAGCTCGCCGCCGGGTTCGGCGAGGATCAGCTTGCGCAGCAGGTCCGGCCGGCGCTGCGCGACGCGGAAGCAGATGTGGCCGCCGCGCGAATGGCCCATCAGGTCGAGCGGCCGGGTCTCGAAGGCTTCGATGAAGGCGATCACATCGTCGACATGCTGGGCGATCGAGTAGGTGTCGCCGATCCCATCCCAATGCGCCGGGAAGAAATGCCGCAGGCTGACCGCGATCACGCGGTGCTGGCGCGTCAGCGGGCCGAGCACGGCCGACCAGATCCGGAAGTCGCACAGCGAGCCATGCACGCAGACCAGCGGCGGCCCCGCCCCGATGTCGAGATAGGGCATGTCGAAACCGTTGACGTGAAGGCTGTGCATTGTGGAGCTCGTCGGAGGAGGTGTAGTGGAGGTGCGACTATCTTTCATGGAAATGGTGACGCCGGCAAACCTTGGCCGTCATTCCGGGGCGCGCGAAGCGCGAGCCCGGAATCCATTGGGCTGCGCATAGTGCGGGGAGATGGATTCCGGGCTCGCCGCTCCGCGGCCCCGGAATGACGGAGGGAGTTGTTAATTCCGGCCAGGTTCCCGCAGGATTCGGGTGGATAGCAACATTCTCCAAGCCTAGATTCCGCGGCAACAGCAGGCTCTGAATGTGAGCCAAAACGATTTCAGGGAATATCAGGAGTGAGCCATGACCGGCCAGCATTATGCGATCTTCGACACCGCGATCGGCGCCTGCGGCGTCGTGTGGGGCGAGCACGGCATCACCGGCACCCAGCTGCCGATGGGCGATGCGGAGAAGACCCGCAAGCGGATTTTTCAGCGCAACGGCGATGTCACCGAGGCGGCCCCGCCGGCCGAGGTGCGGTACGCGATCGACGGCATGATCGAGCTGCTCGCCGGCAAGCCGAACGACCTCGCCGACATCACGCTCGATCTCGACGGCGTGCCGGACTTCAACCGCAACGTCTACGACATCGCGCGCAAGGTGCCGCCCGGCAAGACCATCACCTATGGCGACATCGCCAGGCAGCTCGGCGGCGTCGAGCTGTCGCGCGACGTCGGCCAGGCGCTCGGCCGCAACCCGTGCCCGATCGTCGTGCCCTGCCACCGCGTACTGGCGGCCGGCAACAAGCCGGGCGGCTTCTCCGCCAATGGCGGCGTGGTCACCAAACTGAAGATGCTGCAGATCGAGGGCGCGGTGGTGAACCACACGCCGAGTTTGTTTGATTGAGCGGCGGTCTCTCCGCTCCCTCTCCCCGTTCTTCACGGGGAGAGGGTTGGGTGAGGGGCTCTATCCGGCGAGCACTTTGCGATTTGTTGGTCTGTGTGCCTCGCCCCTCACCCGGATCGCATCTGACGATGCGATCCGACCTCTCCCCGCAAAGAGCGGGGAGAGGTGAAGTACCTACCTAAGCCATCTCACACACGAAGCCATTGCCCTTCCGCTTGATCCTGCCGACCGACGGCGAGGGGAAATGCGCGGGGCAGCACAGCGTGGCGGTGTCGCAATAGCGCTCCAGGAAGCTGCGCCGGGTCTTGGCCGACTGCGCCATGTCGACGTCGAATTTCGCCGACAGCTCCGGATAGAGCGTCTGGACCGGCGAATGCATCAGGTCGCCGGCGAACACCGCGTCGTCCTTGCCGCGGCCGAAGGTGAAGGCTACATGGCCCGGGGTGTGGCCGGGCGTCGGCAGGATGCGGGCGTGATCGCCGATCGCAAAATCATTGCGCACGATCTCGGCCCTGTCGGCCTCGACCACCGGCAGCACACTGTCGACGAACGGCGGCACTTCGGCCTTCGCGTTTGTCGCGGTCCAGTAGTCGAACTCGGTCTTGTCGAACACGTAGCGCGCCTTGGGGAAGGTCGGCACCCAGCGGCCGTTCTCCAGCCGCGTGTTCCAGCCGACATGGTCGACATGCAGGTGCGTGCACATCACGTAGTCGATGTCGCCGACCGAGAAGCCGGCGGCGGCCAGCGCGCGCATGTAGCTGTCGTCGGTCTTCATGTTCCAGTTCGGCCGGTTCGGCCGCGGCTTGTCGTTGCCGATGCAGCTGTCGATCAGGATGGTGTGGTGCGGCGTCTTCACGATGTAGGACTGGAACGCCAGGATCAGCGTGTCGCTGTCGTCGAGCGCGCCCGCGGCCTTCATCCAGTCGCGGTTCTCGGCGAGCAATTCCGGCGTCAGGCCGGGCAGCATGTCGCGCGCGGGCAGGAACGTGGTCTCCTGCTCGACGATGCGGTGGATGGTGAGGTCGCCGATCGAAAATGTCAGGCTCATGGGATTCCTCGGAAAGATCAGTGCGCGTCGCGCACGGCGGGGATCACGATGTTGGCAAGGATATCCATTGCCGCAAGGCCTTCCTTGGCTTGGCCGATCTGCGCTGCTGTCGTCATCATCACAAGATCGAGATCGGGCACGACAATGATCCGCTGGCCGCCCCAGCCGAAGGCTGCCACCCACCTCACCTCCTTGCCCTCGGACAAGGATCGTCCCATCCACCATTGATAGCCGTAGAACAGCGTACCGCCGAAATAGCCGACCGCCTGGAATCGTGGCGCGATCGACTGCGCGATCCAGTCGGCGGACACGACCTGCTTGCCGTTCCATGTCCCGCGATTGAGCACGAGTTGGCCGATCTTCGCGGCATCGCGCGGCCGCAGGCGCAGCCCGGCAGCGGCTGCAATCTTGCCGTTCCTGTAGGTCTTCCACTCGAGATCGGTGATGCCGAGAGGCTCGAACAGCGTCTCGCGCGCGAAGGATTCGAGCGGCTTGCCGGAAACGCGTTCGAGGATGCTGCCGAGTAGATCCGTCGCGCCACCGCTATAGTTCCAGAGCGTATCCGGCGGCGCCGCAATCGGCTTGGCCAGGACGTAGCCGATCGGATCGGCATCGAATGCAAGATGCGGTTCGTCGTTCTTCGGATCGCTCCAGGGCAGCGTTTCGTCCCATTTGAAGCCGGAGGACATCGTCAGCAGATGGCGCAGCGTGATGGCATCCCATCCGGCTGATTTCACCGCTTGATGCTCGGAGAAGAAATTCACCACGGGTTCATCGATGCCGGCGATCAGCTTGCGGTCGATGGCGATGCCGACCAGCAGCGAGGTCACGCTCTTGGTCGCCGAACGCATGTCGTGTTTGGTGGTGGCCGTGAATGCGATCCGGCCCTCGGGCTGCCCCCACGGCTGGTCGATGCCGGCAAAATATTGCTCGAACACCAGCCTGCCATGACGTGCCACGACGACCGAATGGACCTCGGTGTTGCGCAGCGCCAGCCGCGCGGCGATGCCGCACAGCCGTGCGCCGTCCATGCCGACGCTGTCCGGCGTGGCAATGGTCCAGCCGTCGTCGAGCGACGCTGGCGCGCCGCAGGGTTGGGCTTGCTGTCCAGGCGTCATGGCGTCGGCCCACAATTTCGTGGTTGAGACCGCCAGCGCGAGGGCAAGGCTCGCGCCGAAAACAAGGAAGCGGGGGAAGCGATCGCGCATCGCTGTGTCTCCCGCCGTTCGCCGTTACGCCGCCGGTGGCGCCGAGATCTTCACCGACGGCCGCTCCAGCATTTTCTGGTAGAAGGCGTCGAGCTTCGGATAGGCCTTGCGCCAGCCGCAATCGGCGAAGCGGAAGTCGGCGTAGCCGAGCACGCAGACGAGGCCGATCTGCGCGATGTCGAACGGCCCGTCGAGCACGTCGGGCCGGTTCTCGAACCGCGCCATGCCGGTCCAGGCCCGGTTCCAGTGGTCGTCATGCCAAGCCTGCCACTGCGAACCCTGCGGCCGCACCATCTTCTCGTAGCGGCACAGCAGCATGGAATCGAGCATGCCGTTGATCAGCGAATGGTCGGTCTTCACCCGCCAGCGTCGCGGGCCGTAGCCCGGGATCAGCCGGCCGCCGCCGAGTTCGTTGAGATATTCGACGATGACGTAGGAATCCAGAATCACATCGCCGTGGTCGGGGATCAGCACCGGCAGCTTCTTCAGCGGCGTGATCTTGGAATATTCGTCATTGGCCTGGCCCGGCGCGACGGTCGCCGGCACCAGCTCGATCTTGTCGATCAGGCCAAGCTCGATCGCGGCGATGCGCACCTTGCGGGCGAACGGGGAGGCGGGGGAGAAGGTAAGTTTCATGGGAGACCTCTATCCGAACACACAGTGGTCATCGTGAGCGCTTGTGAATGCATGGCTCGCGAGTGGCACCAAACATGCAGCGTCGTCCTGGCGAAAGCCAGGACCCATTACCCCAGCTATCTGTTGTTGCACGACGCTAGGCCATGATCCCGCACACGATCAAATTCGGTGGTTATGGGTCCTGGCTTTCGCCAGGACGACGGGGTGGAGAGGCCGAGCGCCAGAATCCATGCCCCGTCATCAGGATGATGGTGTCGCAGCTCACGCTGCGATGATTTCCTGGCGCTGCTCGCCGAGGCCCTCGATGCCGAGCGTCACGACGTCGCCGACGTTGAGGAACTGCGGCGGCTTCATGCCGAGGCCGACGCCGGGCGGGGTGCCGGTGGTGACGATGTCGCCGGGCAAGAGCGTCATGAACTGCGAGACGTAGGAAACGCACTGCGCCATCGAGAAGATCATGGTCTTCGTGTTGCCGGTCTGGCGGCGCTGGCCGTTGACGTCGAGCCACATCGACAGGTTCTGCACGTCGGCGATCTCGTCCTTGGTGGCGAGCCAGGGGCCGACCGGGCCGAACGTGTCGTGCGACTTGCCCTTGGTCCACTGTCCGAGGCGCTCGGTCTGGAAGTTGCGTTCGGAGACGTCGTTGCAGATGCAATAGCCGGCGACGTAGTTCAGCGCATCGGCTTCCGAGACGTATTTGGCGCGGGTGCCGATGATCGCGGCAATCTCGACTTCCCAGTCCAGCTTGGTCGAGCCGCGCGGCTTCTCGACCGCATCGTTCGGGCCGCACAGCGACGTGGTCGCCTTCATGAAGATGATCGGTTCGGTCGGGATCGCCGCGCCGGTTTCCTTGGCGTGGTCGGAATAATTGAGGCCGATCGCAACGAATTTGGAGATGCCGGTCACCGGGGCGCCGAAGCGCGGCTTGCCGGAGACGGACGGCAGGGAGGCGGCATCGACGCCGGCGAGCTTCTTCAGCGATTCCGGCGTGTAGGCGTCGCCGGTCAGGTCCTTGATGTGGGCCGAGAGGTCGCGGAGCTGGCCCGATTTGTCGATCAGACCGGGCTTTTCCGCACCCTTTTCGCCGTAACGAACAAGCTTCATGTGATCACTCCCTACGATGTCCTGAGGATTTGTTGCTGGTATACCTCGACAAGCTTCATGGAACAGCGCGCGGTGAAATTCAACCGCCATGAGCGCACTGCATTGCAGCCAGCCTATATTTCAAGGCTGCCTGGCCCCATCGTCGCCCGCATGAGCGAAGCGATATGCGGGATCGCTATCCCGGATGTCGCTCCGCTCATCCGGCTACATTTCCAGCAAGTGGCCCGAGTCAGGCACCCAATGCGACGAACCGGAACGCATCGCCATCGCGCTTGATGTGGCCGGCATCGAAATGGCCGCCGATCACCAGCGTCGGTGTGTCCGCGAAGCGTGAAAACAGCTCGCGCCGCGTCGCCGCCGATTGCTTCTGGTCGGAATCCGCGGTCGACGACCAGTCGAGATGATACATCTGGCAGGGATGATGGGCGACGTCGCCGGTCAGCAGGCCTTCCTCGCCGCTCGACTTGATGTGGATGCTCATGTGGCCGGGGCTGTGACCCGGCGTCGGGATCAGCGTGATCTCCTCGGTCAGCCTGATATCATCAGGCACCAGCTCGGCCTTGCCGGCGTCGGCGATCGGTTTCACCGAATCGGCGAACACGGCGGCATGCGCGGCATCGTCAGAGTGGTCGCGCCAGTGCTCGAATTCGGTCCGGCCGAACACGTAGCGCGCATTGGCGAAGGTCGGCACCCATTCGCCGCCGACGAGCCTGGTGTTCCAGCCGACATGGTCGACATGCAGATGCGTGCACAGCACGGTGTCGATGCTGTCGGGCGCAAAGCCCGCCGCGGTCAACCGCTCCAGGAACGGATCGCTCCGGTTGTTCCAGGTCGGCACGTTGCGGCCCTGCTTGTCGTTGCCGAGCCCGGTGTCGACGATGATGCGGTGCTCCGGCGTTTCCACCAGCAGCGAGTGGATCGACATCTTCAGCCGGCCGTCCTCATTGGCGAAATGCGGGATCAGCCAGGGCAGGCTCTGAATTTCCTCCCGCCCGGCGAGCGGCAGGATGAAGCGGGTGCTGCCGACGGTCTCGAGCTCGACGACCTTGGTGATCCTGACCCTGCCAACCGTCCAGTGCATGCGTGCGCCCTCCGTTTCTTGTTGCTCTGCCCGAACCATGCGGGTTTCCGCGCGGTGGCGCAATGGATCAAGTCGGCGCGTGCTGCGTTACCGCCCTGTGAACTTAGGAGTGTGCGGCATGCCGGAACTCATGATCTCCGCTGAAAAGGTCGGCTTCCTGATCGAGAAGGCGCGGGAATTCGACGTCAAGGAGGGGCTCGTCGATCCCGCCTCCGGCTCGAACGGCGCCGACGATGACATGATCGACGTGCTGGAGGACGACGGCGTCGATCCGGTGGCGCGCGAGATCACCGGCTTCATCGACGCGCTGAGCGAGGACGAGCAGGTCGACCTCGTCGCGCTGATGCGGCTCGGCCGCGGCGACGGCACCATCGAGGAATGGACGGATCTGCGCCGCGAAGCCGCGCGCGGGCGCACCAGCCGCGTCGCCAGCTATCTCTTGGGCGAGCCGATGCTGGGTGATCTCCTCGCCGAAGGCTTGGACGAGTTCGGGCTGCGGCCGGGCGGCGAGCGCATCACGCCGGTGCAGTAGGTCCGAGGCCACGCCGCTGCTCGCTTCACCTCTCTCGCTTCACCTCTCCCCGTCCTTTACGGGGAGAGGTCGGATCGCGTCAGCGATCCGGGTGAGGGGCGAGGCACACTGCTGAACAAACCGCCAGTGCTCGCCGGATGGAAACCCTTCACCCCAACCCTCCTAAAGTGAGCTTCGCTCGTCTCGTCCCCGCAAGCGCGCTAGCGTATGCACATCCGCTGCGACGGTCGATAAGTCAGGAAGGCACCAATGGATGGGTTCCCTCCCCCTCGCGGGGCAGGCAGTCGCATATGGGAATTTGAGTGATGTAGGCGTTGGCGGTGGGCTCCCTCCCCCGCAAGCGGGAGAGGCGAAGTGAACCAGCCGATAAGCTTACGCGCCTCACATGCGATCGCCCTGCCTTGCGGGGGAGGGTTAGGGAGAGGGGTAAGCCGCGCGAGCGGTGTTTGTGGCTTACCCCTCTCTCCAGCGGGGGAGAGCTGGAGGGGGAGAGAGCCCTCCCACCTCCCGTGCAGCCTTAATCAAAATCATCTCGCCGACGGTAAGCACCGTCGGCGCCGCGCCCGTGCGCGCTCGTACCAGACCGCCCTCACAGCGTTCCCGGGAAGGCGCCGCCGTCGAGCAGGATGTTCTGCCCGGTGATGAAGCCGGCCTTGGCGCTGCACAGGAAGGCGCAGGCTTCGCCGAATTCATCGGGCTGGCCGAAGCGGCCGGCCGGGTTGAGCTTGGCGCGCTCGGCCATCACCTGCTCGACCGGAATGCCGCGCTTCTCGGCTTCCGCCTTGCCGGTGCTGCGCAGACGGTCGGTCTCGAACGGGCCGGGCAGCAGGCCGTTGATGGTGACGTTGTTGATCACGGTCTTGCGCGACAGGCCGGCGACGAAGCCGGTGAGGCCAGCGCGCGCGCCGTTGGACAGGCCGAGGATCTCGATCGGCGCCTTCACCGCCGCCGAGGTGATGTTGACGATGCGGCCGAACTTGCGCGCCATCATGCCGTCGACGGTGGCCTTGATCAGCTCGATCGGCGTCAGCATGTTGGCGTCGATCGCCTTGATCCAGTCGTCGCGGGTCCAGTTGCGGAAATCGCCGGGCGGCGGGCCGCCGGCATTGTTGATCAGGATGTCCGGATCCGGGCAGGCCTTCAGCACCGCCTCGCGGCCGGCCGGCGTCGTGATGTCGCCGACGATCTCGTTGACGGTGAGGCCGGGATGCGCCTTGCGGATCTCGTCCGCGGTCTGCTTCAGCGCCTCGGCGCCGCGCGCCGTCAACGTGACATGCACGCCCTCATTGGCGAGCGCGATCGCGCAGGCGCGGCCCAGTCCCTTGCTCGATGCGCAGACGATGGCGCGGCGGCCTTTGATTCCAAGATCCACGGTTCACTCCCTGAAATGTCGGGTGGTTTCTAGTGTTCGATGCGCGCATTGTAGCCAAGCGCGGCGGCGGCGATAAGGGACGTGCGATGCATAAGTGCATGCCCGGCGGGAACGGCCTGGGCAATGCCTGAGGGGCCCCTGGTGCGCGGGTGGCGGGCGCGTGCGCAATTTCGGAATAATGAAAAATACCCCCGAGTTGCCTGACGCGTCAAGTCGCTTTTCCGGGTGCCGGCGGCCGCCTGCTCCTTTGCATGGGGTTGTTTTTCGGTATTTGGTACGCCGACCGTGCCCTAGATGCGGCGCTCGCGCCGCAGCCGCTCGATCGCCAGGGTGGCTTCCGGCGGCAACGAGCGGATTCCGGTTTGCCCGACCGCCGAGAACAGCGGCCGCAATTGCGATCCGTTGAGGAATTGCGGCTGGTTGGCGAGCGGGATCAACTGGTCGAAAATCAGCACCAGCGTGGTGACGACGAGCCCGGCACGGACCCCGCCCAGCAGTGCGCCGCCGAGCCGGTCGCCAATCCCGATCTCTGAGCCGACCGCGTCGTCCAGCATCATCCGCGCCATCTTGCCGAGCACGGCGCCGATCACGAGGAACAGGCCGAACAGCAGCACGCCGTTCTGCGGAAAGGGCGAGGAGGGCAGCGTCGTGATGTGCGGTCCGATCATCGCCATTGCGGCGACCGCGATCGGCATGGCGACGAGATAGGCCAGGATCGTGAGCGCGCTGCGCAGCAGGCCGGTCGTGAAACCGGTCACGACCGCGAACAGCAATCCGATGGTGACAGCGGCGTCGAACAGATTCATCGAAGGGAATTCCCCGCGCCATTCTCTCGCGGTCCCCCGATGAATGAATCGGGCTCACATTCGGGACAATTGTAGCTATCAATCGCCGCCGTTATATCCGGGAACCTGTCGATGTCCGACCTATTCGATGTCAGTAAAGAAATCATCTTCATTGATGCGCGCGTCTCGGGTTTGACTCTGCCACATCCACAGCCGTCATTCCGGGGCGCGCGACGTCGTCGCGCCCCGGAATGACTGAGGTGTTGCCGCCGATCAGCGTCGGCATGATCGAGGCGACGACCACGCGCAGGCGCTCGGGTGAAAGACCGTGTCGACGTTCCTGCCGCCGGCATCGAGCAGCGCCACCGAGGTAGCCGCATCCTCCGACAGCCGCCCGTCACCGCGTAGCCGCACGAGCCGTGCGCCCACCACCACGAAATCGAATGTGTCGGTCACTTGTCCGCCGTTCCCGGTGTCTTGTCGTTCCGGGATAATCCCCTTGGGATGTCTGTCGTTGACTTGGGATGTCTGTCCTTGGCGGATTGTTGGGCGCAAAGCTCCGCTTTTTCGCGGTTTCAGGCAAGGTCCGGTCCCGCGCGGAGGATTTCGTCCGGAAACCGGTGAATCCGGCGTCATAAAATCCTCAAAAAACCGCTCGCGGGGCTTTCCAAACCGAAGTTGCATTGATACATACCCCCCGCACCCGACGGCTTCGGCCCGGGTCGCCTTCTCAGGAAGCCCCCAAGTCGTATCGATCGGCGCCGTCAGACGCGTTGGCCGGTCGCTTGAGGCTCCCTTTCTGCAAGGCATGCAACGGTTTAACGCGGGGTGGAGCAGCCCGGTAGCTCGTCAGGCTCATAACCTGAAGGTCATAGGTTCAAATCCTATCCCCGCAACCAAATTGGTAAAGAAACCCCAGCAATCCGGGTGGATCGCTGGGGTTTTATTTTTGTCTGTCATGGGCGCGGCCGTGACGACCGACGCGGCTTCGACATTTGGCGCGCGTTGACCAGGCTATGGCCGCTGTCCTGAAGCGATTGCGCCGCCGTCGTGCCGACGGGCGGTATCGCGCCCGAGCGCTCGCAACTTGCAGCCATCTTGTGATCCGCGGTCGCGACGAGGAGGCCGCGACAACAGACTTGGCCTCGCTTCAGCGGGCTCTTTCGTTGGCCGCACTCGTATCCCGCTGTCTCCTCCGCATAGGAACTTTGGCTTCCCCGCCTGATTGTCAGACCACGTGGACGGAGGAGATTTGCATGAACCAGTTGATTTATCTGGTCGGGTTGATCGTGGTCATTTTGGCGATCTTGTCGTTCTTCGGATTGCGGTAGGCGCGCCATGGATAACGAGCATGGGCTTGCCGCGTCCGCCGCCGACAGGACCGGCCTCCGGCTGCAGTGGAGCCCGGTATTCGCCGGCGCGCTGGCTGCGGCGGCGCTGTCGGCGATCCTGATCGGTTTCGGAGCCGCGGTCGGCTTGGGTGTGAGCTCGAGCTCGCCGTCGTGGCGCGATGCATCGGCCGCGCTTGCGCTGCTGTCCGGGCTGTACCTGATCCTGCAAGCGCTGGTGAGCTTTGGCGTCGGCGGCTACATCGCCGGCCGTGCGCAACGCGTGATCGGCGCAGCGCCGTCCGATGTGATCGAAAACCGCGACGGCCTTCATGGTCTCACGGCCTGGGCGCTCGCCGTCATTATAAGCGTGTCGATCATCGCGCTGCTCGGCTTGTCGACCGCGCGTCCGGTGAGTCAGGACCGGCCGTCGGCGACGGCGGCCGAGCCGCTTTTAAGCGCAGAGCTTGACCGCCTGTACCGGTCGGTGCGGCGGCCGGCCAATATCGATCTCGGCTACGAACGTGCGGAAGCGGGTCGCATCCTGCTGACGAGCTCGGGCCGCAGCGGCGTCAGCAACGACGATCGCACCTACCTGATCCAGCAAGTTGCGGCCTCGACCGGGCTCGCCGCTGCCGACGCTGAGAAGCGTGTCGACAGCGTCATGGGCGATGCAAGAACCGCGATCCAGCGCTCGCGGCGCAGCGCGGTGATCCTGGCCTTCTCGGTCGCGGCGGCGCTGCTGTTCGGCGCGGTCGCGGCCTGGGCCGCCGCCTGCGCGGGCGGACGGCATCGCGACGGTGCCGCGTTGCCGGAGTGGATGGGCGGCAGGCCGGCAACGACCGTACCGCTGGTCTGATGCAGTTGTGAATGTCCTTCAAGGGAGACGGCAATGGCAACGATCTTGGTGATGGATCACTCCGGTGACACAAGGCAGCAGTTCGATCCGAACGACAGCGAGCAGCTCGCCTGGGCGAATGCCCGTTTCAGCGAATTGACCGCGGACGGCTACACCGCCGCGGTGCGGAGATCCTCCGGCGAGGTCGAGCGCGTCCGCGCGCTGGATCCGGCCGCCGAGGAAACCCTGTTCTACCCGAGGCTGGTCGGCGGCTGATGCCATGATCGCCGGTTTGCGCGACATGCCGCTGCGATCCACGCTCCGAGGTCTCTCCGGCGTGTTGCGCGCCACCCTGGCTGCGATCCGCGACCGCTGGCAGGCCTATGAACGGACCGAGGCACGCGCGCTGGCGCTGATGTCCGCCTGGCTGTCGCCGGAGCAGCGATCGCAATTCGTGAAGTACCATCGCTTCGACGTCATCGGATCGGAGTCCGGCAAGCGGTACCGAATCTGCTACGGCACGTCGACCAACGTCTATGAGATGGATGGCAGTGATCGCGTTGTGGTCGGCTGGTGTTTTCGGCCCGCGGGCTCGCTGGCGGCGGGCGACGTGATGCTCGCCCAGAAGATCGCGCTGGAAACCGACGAGCGCGCGACGCTGATGGTGGCGCGGCCATTCCCGAGTTCGCTGCCGCCGCGCACCAACCTTCCCCCAGTCGTCTAGGCGTCCGGTCGTCAGCGGCGCCGGCGTGTCCCGCGTGTCCGGGCAGAGGAACGTCGATCAACCTGTCGGGTTGTCGGATGCCGATCCACGATGGACCTCGCTATGCGCGCCGCCAGACAACCGTCATCGCTCAGTCTGATTGTCGGTTCTTACCTTGCCGATTGGCGACGATGGATCGGCCGCCTCATCACCAGCTACGCGCTCGCCGGCGGCCTCATGCTGATGGGCGCCGTCTCGCTGCTGATTGCGATCGGCATCGGCGTTGCCGCGGGCTTCCACGCCATCGAGGTGCGCTATGGGATTTGGATCGCTTATGCCGCGATCGGCGGCGCCTTCGTGCTGCTCGGACTGCTAGGGCTGGTTATAGGCCGCGTGCTGCTTGCGCGTCCGGCGCCGCACGTGCCGCGCGGCAGCCGACAGGCCGGCATGCTCAAGCGCGCCGTCGCAGCGCCGGTCGCGACGCGGCTGATCGCCACCACCCGGTCGGGTGCCGATACCACGACCCAGGCAATGGCTGCTGGGGCGGTCATCCTGCTGGCCGCCTGGCTCGCGGCATCGCGCTTCCGGCGTCGGCACGCCGCCGCCCAGGACTAGGCGATGACGCCGCGCTCCCGCTGGCCGAACGACCTCATGCTGGCCGGCGCGACCGCGCTGGCGACCATCGCGATCTATCGGCAGGTGGCCCGCTCGAAGACGCCGCCAGATGATGGTCGGCAACGCGCCGAGACCGCGCCGATCGAGACGCAGGACCACGGACGGCTGGCCGACACGCCGCTGCAGATTCCACGCGCCGGCTGGAAGGACATTCTGCTGCGCACCTATCAGCAGATCGACGAAGACCGGCTGCTGGCAACGGCCGCCGGCGTCGTGTTCTACGGCCTGCTGTCGATCTTCCCGGCCATCACCGCGCTGGTCTCGAGCTACGGCCTGTTCGCCGATCCGTCCACGATCTCGGCCAACCTGCAGAGCCTCGCACTGATGCTGCCGGAAGGTTCATATACGATCGTCCAGGACCAGATCGCCCGGGTGCTCGCGAAGGACACCTCGGCGCTCGGGCTGACCTTTGCGATCGGTTTGCTGGTCGCGATCTGGAGCGCCAATGCCGGAATGAAGGCGATCTTCGATGCCCTCAACGTCGTCTATGACGAGAAGGAAAAGCGCGGCTTCTTCAGGCTCAACCTGATTTCCCTTGCATTCACCGTCGCAGCTTTGATCTCGATCATGCTGATGGTGGGAGCAGTGGTCGTCGTTCCGCTCCTTCTGCAACAGGTCGGATTGGGCACGAGGGCCGAGCTCATCGTCCGGTTCGGACGGTGGCCGGTGCTGGCGCTCCTGCTTCTCACCGCGCTTGCGGTGCTTTACCGCTATGGCCCCAGCCGAACCAGACCGCGCTGGCAATGGCTCAGCGTCGGCGCCGTCGTGGCGGCCGTGCTCTGGCTGATCGGTTCGTCGCTGCTCTCCTGGTATCTCGCGAATTTCGGGAACTACAGCGCGACCTACGGCTCGCTGGGCGCCGCCATCGGCCTGATGACCTGGATGTGGATGTCTGCCATCATCGTGCTGTGCGGGGCAGAGCTGAACTCGGAAATCGAGCATCAGACCGTGCGCGATTCGACCGAAGGCCACCGCAACCCGCTCGGTGCGCGCGGCGCAACCATGGCCGACACGGTCGGCGAGGCGTCATCATAGCGGACCGCTCGCGCGCCGCGGCATCGCAATGGTGCGGCCGCGACCGCCGATGGCGTCGCGTTCGGCAATGTGGCGGTCGATGTCCGGGGTGATAGTGCTGCAATCCCGGGGCACATCTCGGATGGCGCGTTCCCGCTCACATTCGGCGTGATCGCGACATGTTGGAGAGGTTCTAGCAAGACAACCGGCGCGCCTGCTTTTCACAACGCGGCTCCGGCGTTACGCCCGACCGATCAGTGGCATGGGACGTGATTGTGGGAATTTGGAATGGTAGAGCGAAAGCTCCATTGGTGGCTTGCGTGAGCGTGGTGCTGGCGCGGTCGCTTGTCGTTGGAGCGGAGCGGTCCTGATGCCTGCGGCACGGCGTTCATCACGCAAATCTTCGTCGCACCGGCTGTGATTGCGGCCGTCACCGCCTTCGGCCTGACCTCGGCGCTGCTCGGCGACGGCATCTGGGACCAGGCCTCCTGGCTCGCGCTCGCAGTGCCGCTCGCCGTCATCGCGTTCTATGTCAGCCGGCACTCGGTGCGGAGCCAGACTTGATCCGGTCTCTCCCGCAGCCGGGAGGGGCGAAGGCACCCTGCGCAATAGAGAGGACTACTCCGCCGGCGCCGCAGGCGACGGCGCCTTCGCGGGCGCCTTGTCGACCTTCTTCGACCATGAGCGGTAATAGGCGAGCATGGTCATCAGCGCGATCCCGGCGGCGCTGACCAGGACCTGCATCCAGAAACTGTTGGAGAACGTCACCAGGATCACGTGCGCGATCACGGCGAGGAACACGCCGGAGCAGAACACTTCGAGCGACTGCTGGCCGCATTTGATCATCGGCCGGAAGATCGGCCATTCGAGGCCGGGCCAGTCACGCGGCAGGAAGCGCGTCACGAAGAAGGCCAGGATCACGAAGTGCAGCACGCGGTACGGAGCGAGGTTGGTCTTGTCGTTCGGATTGAACGCATCATAGAGCCAGACCGGCATCACCTGCCCGAGCTCGGGGAAGCGCCCCGCCAGCGTCATCACCAGCGCGAACAACAGATAGGCCGCGCCGAGCACCAGGAAACTGCGCGAGCGGATGAACCCGATCGATTCGCTGGCGCCGCCGAGCGCGAACCAGCCGCCGAACACGAACAGGAACTGCCAGCAGAACGGGTTGAAGTACCACGAGCCGCCCGGATAGGCCGGCAGGTTCCAGCCGAAATGACGTGCCGCGAGATAGAGCAGGAACGACAGCACAAGCGTCAGATTGAGCCGCCGCAGCATCAACCAGAGCACCAGCGGATAGAGCAGCATCAGCGCGATATAGAGCGGCAGCACGTCCATGTTGACCGGCTTGAACGCCAGCAGCAGGCCCTGGTAGAGCGTCTCGGCCGGGTTGGCCATGAAGCCCGCGACGTTGAATTCGTTCTCCAGGTTCGGGTCGTGGTAGCGCTGCGCGAGATAGCCGATCTCGGCGATATAGATCACGAACAGCAGCACATGCGCGACGTAGATCTGCCAGGCCCGCTTGACCAGGCGGGTGGCGCCGATCACGAAGCCGCGCTCCAGCATGATCCGGGCATAGACGAACGAGGCCGTGTAGCCGGAGATGAAGACGAACAGGTCGGCGGCGTCGCTGAAGCCGAAATTCTTCTGCGTGATCCAGTTCACCGCGTTGTTCGGGATATGATCGAGATAGATCGCCCAGTTGGCGAAGCCGCGCAGCAGATCGAGCCGATAGTCGCGCCCGCGCGGCGGCAAGACTGCCTTGACGTCCATGGTTTCGCTCCCCCTTGCCCGACCCCTCGCGATGCGCGGTTTGCGAGGCCTTCGCCAGTCATACTAGAGTATGATCGAGACTGTTAGGGGTGCGAACGGTATCGCTTCAGGTACGCTGACGTTTCGTGCTTTCATAGCAACTGCGCCGGTCGGGGCATCACTTCGGCGTGTTCGCGTGTGGCGACGATCGTAAGACGGCCGGCAGCGGCGCCTATCACATTTTCCGCCGCAAGTTTGTCCATTTGTTGCGCGACAAAACCAACGGTTGTGAGCAGGGAATTGTCGCTGGGGGAAGGAATGACGCAGCACGCACGTCAATCGGGCCATTTCGGACGAACGACCGTCGGTCTCGCCTTGGCCATCACGATCTTGCTGCTCGCGTCGCCCGCTGCGGCCCAGAACGCCTCCAATGCCACGCTGGCCCGGGTGCTCGTGCTCGGCACCGGCGGCACCATCGCCGGTCAGGCCAGCGCCCGCGCCGGCAACGCCTATGACTCGGGCAAGGTCAGTTCGGCAGACCTGATCGCCGCCGTGCCCGGCATGGACAAGCTCGCCAGAATCTCCGCCGAGCAGATCTCGTCGATTGGCTCGCAGGACATGAACGACAAGGTCTGGTTCGATCTCGCCAGGCGGATCCGCGCCGCCATCGACAGCAATGAGGTCGACGGCATCGTCATCACGCACGGTACCGACACGATGGAGGAGACCGCGTTCTTCCTGCAAAACGTGATCGATACGGATCTGCCGGTCGTGCTGGTCGGCTCGATGCGGCCGTCGACCGCGATTGGTGCCGACGGCCCGGCCAATCTCTACGAGGCGATGCGGGTCGCCTCCGCGCCGGAAGCGCGCGGCCGCGGCGTGCTGGTGGTGCTCAACGACACCATCCACGGCGCACGCTGGGTGACGAAGACCAACACCACCAGCGTCGAGACCTTTCGCTCGCCCGATGCGGGGCCGGTCGGCTATGTCGACACCGGCTCGCTGCGCTTTCTGCAACCGGCCGCACCTGCCAAGGGCGCAAAGCTGAAGCTGCCGGAGGCGCCGCCTCTGCCGCGGGTCGACATCATCTATTCCCACGCCAACATGGACGCCGCGCCGATCGAGGATGCGGTTAAGCGCGGCGCCAAGGGCATCGTGCTGGCCGGCGTCGGCGACGGCAATTCCTCCAAGGCCGCGATCGACGCGCTCGCGGCGGCGGCCAAGCAAGGCGTCGTGGTGGTCCGGGCCAGCCGGGTCGGATCGGGCTTCGTGAACCGCAATGTCGAGGTCGAGGACGACAAGCTCGGCTTTGCGGTGTCGCTCGACCTCAATCCGCAGAAGGCGCGCGTGCTGCTCGAACTCCTGATCGCGAACGGCGTTACCGACCCCAAGGCGGTTCAACAGGCGTATGGCGCGACGCCGTAAGTATTGGTGAGGGCCCGATGCCCCTGTGGACGTGTGAGCAATGCGGCGCGCAATTTCCTGAAACTCCGGCGCCGCCGGCGTCCTGTCCGATCTGCGAGGACGAACGGCAATATGTGAACTGGAAGGGCCAGACCTGGCTGACCCGCGAGGACCTCGCGCGGAAGCACAAGGTCGTGTGGCGCGACGATCTCGGCCTCACCGGACTGGCGCTCGAGCCGTCATTTGCGATCGGGCAGCGCGCGCTGCTGGTGCCCGACCGCGGCGGCTGCGTGATGTGGGACTGTGTGCCGTTGGTAACCGAGGACGCGATCGCGCATGTCAGATCGCTCGGCGGTCTGAAGGCGATCTCGATCTCGCATCCGCACTATTATGGCGCGGTCGCTGATTGGAGCGCGGCGTTCGGCAACGCGCCGGTCTATCTGCATGGCGACGACGCCCAGTGGGTGACGCGGCCGTATCCATCCATCGTGCCGTGGCAGGGCGACAGCCATCGGATCTCCGACGATATCCTGCTGGTGCGGACCGGCGGGCATTTTTCCGGCGCCACCGTGCTGCACTGGCGGGCTGGCGCGGACGGCCGCGGCGCGCTGCTGACCGGCGACATCGCGATGGTCGCGATGGACCGCCGCTCGGTGAGCTTCATGTACAGCTATCCGAACTACGTTCCGCTGGGTGCCGCCACGGTCCGCACCATTGCGGAGCGGGTCGCGCCGCTTGCCTTCGATCGCATCTATGGCGCTTGGTGGGGCAAGAACATCGCCTCGGGCGGCAAGGCTGCGTTCGATTGGTCGGTGCAGCGCTACATCGCGGCGGTCTCCGATCGCGGCTGAGGGAGGGGCTTGCGGCCGCAGCAGGGGGGCGCGTTCGGGGTTCGCCGCAAAATCTTGCCAGCCGCCGCCGCCGCGCTATATCAGGGCTTTCCCACCCCAGCCGAATTGCCGAGTTCCCATGACCGACACTGCTGCTGCCGAAACCCAGCCGTTCCAGGCCGAGGTCGCCGAATTGCTGCACCTGATGGTGCATTCGGTCTATTCCGAGACCGACATCTTCCTGCGCGAGTTGATCTCGAACGCCTCCGACGCTTGCGACAAGCTGCGTTACGAGGCGATCGCGCTGCGCGAGCTGATCGCCGATGGTGCGCCGCCGGAGATCAGGATAGCGCCGGATAAGAAAGTCAACACGCTCACCGTGGCCGATACCGGCATCGGCATGGACCGGCAGGAACTGATCGACAATCTCGGCACCATCGCGCGCTCGGGGACGAAATCGTTCCTGTCGAAGCTGACCGAGGCCAAGGACGGCGCCAATCTGATCGGCCAGTTCGGCGTCGGCTTCTATGCCGCCTTCATGGTGGCCGAGAAGATCGTCGTCACCAGCCGTCGCGCCGGCTCGAATGAGGTGTGGGTGTGGACTTCCGCTGGCGGCAGCGGCTTTGAGATCAGCCCAGCGAGCGATGAGGCAGCCAAGCGCGTCGCGCGCGGTACTGAGATCGTGCTGCATCTGAAGCCGGACGCCGCAAAGTATCTGGAGACCTATCAGATCGAGCGCATCGTCCGCGAATATTCCGACAACATCCAGTTCCCGATCCTGCTGGTCGCGGAAGAAGGCGAGCCGCGCCAGATCAATTCGGCGAGCGCGTTGTGGCAGCGCTCGAAATCCGAGCTGAAGCCGGAGGACTATGCGCAGGCCTACAAGCAGATCGCCGGCGCCTTCGACGAGCCGGCGATGACGCTGCATTACCGCGCCGAGGGCCGCCAGTCCTACGCGGTGCTGCTGTTCGCACCGTCGCAAAAGCCGTTCGACCTGTTCCAGGTCGAGCGCAAGGGCAAGGTCAAGCTCTATGTCCGCCGCGTCTTCATCGCCGACGACGCCGAGCTGCTGCCGGCCTATTTGCGCTTCGTCCGCGGCGTGATCGACAGCGAGGATCTGCCGCTCAACATCTCGCGCGAGATGCTGCAGAACAATCCGCAGCTCGCGCAGATCCGCAAAGCGGTTACCGGGCGGGTGGTCGGCGAGCTGGAGACGCTCGGCGAGAAGGATCAGGACGCCTTTGCCAAGATTTGGGACGCGTTCGGCCCGGTCATCAAGGAAGGTCTGTACGAGGATTTCGAGCGCCGCGAGAAGCTGCTGGCGCTGTCGCGCTTCACCACCACGTCGGGTGAGAAGCGTACGCTGAAGCAGTATGTCGACGATTTCAAGCCGAACCAGACCGAGATCTATTACCTCGTCGGCGACAGCCTTGAGCGGCTGAAGTCGAATCCGAAGCTGGAATCGGCGCGCGCCCGCGGCATCGAGGTGTTGCTGCTGACCGATCCCGTCGATGCGTTCTGGACCTCGGTGCCGCTCGATTTCGGCGGCAAACCGCTGAAGTCGCTAAGTCAGGGCGATATCGATTTCGGCCTGATCCCGCTCACCGATAGCGCTGAGAAAAAGGACGAGCCCGAAGCCGACGCGGCGGCCACGGTCGCGATCGTCAGGGATGCGCTCGGCGAGCGCGTCTCCGACGTCCGCGCCTCGCAGCGGCTGACCTCGAGCGCGTCGTGCCTCGTCGCCGGCGGCGATGCGCGCGATCGCGCCCTGGAGCGGTTGCTCGCGCAGCAGAACCGCGGTGCGATCACCAAGCCGATCCTCGAGATCAACCTGCGTCACCCGCTGGTCGCCGCGCTCGCCGGCGAGGGCGAGCAGGCCAAGGACGTCGCGCTGCTGTTATTCGAGCAGGCGCAGATCCTCGACGGCGAAATGCCCGACGATCCCGCCGGCTTTACCAGCCGCATGAACCAACTCGTGCTACGCGGGATGGGGAAGTAGCCCGCAGCCTCGAGTGGAGTTGCTTAGCCCGGATGAAGCAAGCGCGATCCGGGGCCGCTCTCGCCGTGCGGAAAACCCCCGATTTCGCTGCGCTGCATCCTGGCTACGGCTTGTTCAGCCCCGTCAACCCTGAGGTGGCCGCTCCTTCAGCGGCCCTCGAAGGGTCGACGGCCACCAGCCGGGCCGATTCATCCTTCGAGGCTCGCAAGAGCTCGCGCCTCAGGATGACGGGAACGGTTTCACGTAACTGCGACGGCAGAAGACGGATTGGGGGCTCAGGATATTCCGGCCCGCTTGACAGGACCTCGCAACAAGATGTTATGTTATAACATAACATTCATTCCCGGAGCCGCATGCCCCGCCGCCCGTCCCTCCAGCAACTGTTTGATCTCGATGCAAAAACTCCCCGTCACCATCTTGTCCGGCTTCCTCGGGGCTGGAAAGACCACTTTGCTGAACCACGTGCTGACCAATCGCCACGGCCTGAAGGTTGCGGTGATTGTGAACGACATGAGCGAAGTGAACATCGACGCCGACCTCGTTCGCGATGGCGGTGCGAAGCTGTCGCGAACTGACGAGAGGCTGGTCGAGATGAGCAACGGCTGCATCTGCTGCACGCTGCGCGACGACCTCTTGAAGGAGGTGCGCGCGCTCGCCGAGAGCGGCCGCTTCGATTACCTGCTGATTGAATCGACCGGGATCTCCGAGCCGCTGCCGGTCGCCGCCACCTTCGAGTTTCGCGATGCCGACGGCAACAGCCTGTCCGACGTCGCGCGGCTCGACACCATGGTCACCGTGGTCGACGCCGCCAATCTGCTCAAGGACTACGCCTCGACCGATTTCCTCAGCGCGCGCGGCGAGGCGCTCGACGGCGACAAGCGCACGCTGGTCGACTTGCTGGTCGAGCAGATCGAGTTCGCCGACGTCGTCGTGCTCAACAAGGTCGACGCCGCGACCCCGGCGCAGCGCGAGGCCGCGCGAACCATCGTGCGCGCGCTCAATCCGGACGCCGATCTCATCGAGGCCGACTTCGCGAACGTGCCATTCGACCGCGTGCTCGACACCGGCCGCTTCGCCTATGAGCGCGCGCAAGCGCACCCGCTCTGGCACAAGGAGCTCTACGGCTTTGCCGATCACGTACCGGAGACCGAGGAATACGGCATCACCAGCTTCGTCTACCGCGCGCGGCGGCCGTTCGATCCCATGCGCTTCCATGACTTCCTGCGCGAGAGCTGGCGCGGGGTGATCCGCGCCAAGGGCCATTTCTGGATCGCGACGCGCCCGGACTGGTGCGGCGAGCTGAGCCAGGCCGGCGCCATCGTCCGCACCGAAGGCCTTGGGTCGTGGTGGGCGGCGATCCCGCGCGAGCACTGGCCCGATCATGCTGACTTCCAGCTGATGATGCAGCGGAACTGGAACGATCATTATGGCGATCGGCGCCAGGAACTGGTGTTCATCGGCTCCGGCATGGACGAAGCCGACCTCCGCCGTCGCCTCGACGCCTGCCTCGTCACGGGACGGCCGGGCATGGACGTGCAGGCCTGGACCAGCCTGCGCGATCCGTTCCCACCATGGCGAAGAGCAAGCGAGGCGGCGTGATGTAATCGTCGCTGCCGTAGCCCGGATGGAGCGCAGCGTAATCCGGGGGCGCCCGATCCGCGGTGAAAGCGGCCCCGGATTTCGCTGCGCTTCATCCGGGCTACGAAAGCGTTACTCACGAGCAGCGCCACACATTCGGTGTCGTCGCATCCAAAACCCGATCGCAACTTCGCACGTATCTGCTACAGATTTTCCCTGGCGGAAACGGTGCGATGGCAGGCGGCAGCGAGATTTTCTACGGCGGCATCCCGGTGTTTCGCGGCTTCGCGCGGCTGATGGATCCCGCGCTTTATGCACCGCTGCCGGATGACTGGAGCGTCGGCGTCGCCGACATCGTCGACTCCACCAAGGCGATCGCGGCGCAGCGCTACAAGGCGGTCAACATGGCGGGCGCGGCTGTTGTCGCCGCCGTCACCAATGCGCTCGACGGCCGCGAGTTTCCCTTCGTGTTCGGTGGCGACGGCGCCAGCTTTGCGATCGCGCCTGATGATTTCGACAAGGCGCGCGACGCGCTGGCCGCAACGGCGCGCTGGGTGCGCGACGACCTCGACCTTGTGATGCGCGTGGCGCTGGTGCCGATCGCTGCGATCCGCGCCGCCGGCGCGGATGTCCTCGTCGCGCGGTTCGGGCCGTCGGCCAATCTCGCTTATGCGATGTTCTCCGGCGGCGGGCTCGCCTTCGCCGATGCCGCGATGAAGCGCGGCGAGTTTGCCATCGATCCGGCGCCCGAGGGCACGCAGCCCGATCTGTCCGGCCTGTCCTGCCGCTTCGAGGTGATGCCCTCGGTGCGCGGCGTCATCCTCTCGCTGCTGGTGCTGCCGGCGCAGGGCGCCGATCCCGCCGCGTTCCGCAGGGTGATCGAGGACATCGTCGCGCGGGTCGAGACGACGCCTGAGGCCGGCCGGCCGGTACCGGCAAGCGGTCCGCCGCTGCGCTGGCCGCCGCAGGGGATCGAGTACGAGGCGCGAGCGCGGCGTGGCGGCTCGCTGGCGCTGCGGCGGGCCGTCGTGCTCAGCTTCACGCTGTGGGCCTATATGCTGATGCGGTTCAACATTCCGATCGGCAAGTTCGTGCCGAAGACCTACGTCCGGCAGGTGGTGGAAAACTCCGATTTCCGCAAATTCGACGACGGCCTGCGCATGATCCTCGACTGCACGGCCGAACTCGCTGCCGATCTCGAGCGGTGCCTCGCGGCGGCGTCAGCGCAAGGTATCGTGCGCTACGGTTTGCACGAGCAGGACGCCGCGATGATGACCTGCTTCACGCCGTCGGTGATGCGTGCCGATCACGTCCATTTCATCGACGGCGCCAGCGGCGGCTACGCCGCCGCCGCCACCGTGCTGAAGACGCGAACGGTGTAGCGGCTTCTCTTCACCTCTCTGCGCGCTTTGCGGGGAGAGGTCGGATCGCATCGCTGATGCGATCCGGGTGAGGTGCAGGGCGCGCTGCTCAACGATCGGCAACGTGCTCGCCGGATGGAGGCCCCTCACCGCAGCCCTCTCACCGCAAGAGCGGGGCGAGGGAGCGCACCGCGCAAGCGGGGCGCGGTGAAGAAGCAACTACCGTCCCACGCGGGTCCAGGTCTCGCCGCCGCACAGCGCGCCGACGCAGCCTTCGACGCGCAGCGTGCTTTCGCCTGTCACGGTGATGCTGCTGGCATAGGTGCCGCCATCGTCGGCGTTGTAAATCTGGCCCGACCATTTGCCTGATGCGACCGGATGCATGCCGGAGAACAGCGGCAGCCCGATGATCGGGCGCGTCGCCAGCGACGGGTTGGGATTCTTGTTGTCGACCTGCGGCTTGCCGGTCATCGGATCGATCGGTTCGCGCAGCGAAACGATCACACCGCAAATGCCGCTGCCGCATTTGCTGATCTTGACGCGGGCGTCGCCGGCCTGGGTCTGCCAGACGCCGGTCGGCTCGGGTGCGCCTTGCGCATGCGCGGCAGGGGCGACGAGCGTTGCCGCGATGATTGCGACGACGGAAGCGAATCGGCTGGCCATGAGCATTCCCCCAAAAAAAAGCGGGCCTGCATAGCAAGTCGAACGATTTCTGCAACGTCATATTCTCGCGATCCGGCGGGCCTGATCGCAGAAATCTTACGCACGGCTTCCTTGGCCGTCATGCTCACGTAAGGATCGGACAGGTCGCGGTGCTTTGTCGCGCTAGCCCCAGCGCGTCAATCGGATCGACGCGATCGTCGCGAGGCCGAACACCACCATGGCGCCGCCGACCAGCGCGAACAGCGTCCAGGCCGGCGCGCCGGCAGACGCAAGCACCCAGCCGCCGATGCCGACCACCAGCAGGCGGATCGTTCCGGCCAGCACGGGCCCGCCGACCTTGGCCGCGCCCTGCGAGGAGAAGTAGAGACACACGCCGACGCCGAAGAAGCCGAAGCCGGGCCCGGCCAGCGCGAAATAGGACGAGGCCGCGGCGGTCACGCCGGGATCGCTGGTGAACAGCGTGATCCAAAGCTGCGGCTTGAGCGCGACGACCAATCCGACGAGGCCGACCGCGAGGCCCGCCACCGTGCCGGCGGTCCACGCCACCTTGCGCGCCCGCGCCACCAGCCCAGCGCCGATCGCCATGCCGACCATCGGCACCGAGGCGACGCCGACCGCGAACGCGATCGGGATCAGCAGGAATTCCAGCCGCGAGCCCATGCCGTAGCCGGCCAGCGTCTCGGTGCCGAAGCCGGCCAGGATCTTGGTGAAGATCAGGATCGTCAGCACGCTTTGCAGCGGCGACAGACAGGAGATCGCGCCGACCTTGAGGATGTCGACGAACATCGCGCGCTGGAAGCTGAACGCCTTGAAATCCAGCTTCAAGCGGCTGCGGCCGCTGGCGAGATACCACGCGAGGAAGATCGCACCACACGTGAAGGCGGTGAACTGGCCTGCGGCGACGCCGCGCATGCCGAGGCTCGGCACGCCGAGCAGCCCGAGGCCCAGCACGCCGCCGACCGCGATCTGAGTCAGCGAGACGGCGATCAGCGTCATCGATGGAATCCGCATGTCGCCGGTGCCGCGCACGACGGAGGCCAGCGTGTTGACCAGCCAGATCGAGATAGCGCCGGAGAACAGCACCTGCGAGTAATGCACGGATTGTTCGAGCACGCCGCCGCGTCCGCCCAGCAGCGCATAGAAGTCGCGGCCGAAGCTCAGCATCAGCACGGTGAAGAACAGCCCGGCGCCGGCGCCGATCATCGCCGCATGCAGCGCAAGGTCGGCGGCGCGGTCGCGCTCGCCGGCGCCGATCGCGCGGCTGATCGCCGACGAGACACCGCCGCCCATCGCGCCCGCCGACATCATCTGCGTCAGCATCGCGAATGGAAACACCAGCGCGATCCCGGCCAGCGGCTCGGTGCCGAGCCGGCCAATATAGGAGGTCTCGGCCACCGCCACCAGCGTCGAGCCGAACATCGCGATGGTGTTGGGGATCGCCAGCCGCAGCAGCGTCGGCAGGATCGGCGCCGTCAGCAGCGCATTGACTGGCACGGCGGGCACGGCGGGCACGGCGGGCACGGCGGGCGCGGCGGCAGGACGCGCGCCGTCGATCGAGGCTTCAATGGTCATGCTGGCTCGCCTTTGCGTCTTCCGCTTGCGGGGCGGGCCGACGCGCGTAGCGCGGCGGGTGGGGGCTATTTCCACGAGTCACATCGTGGAGATAGCCCCCACCCCAACCCTGCCCCGCAAGCGGGAGAGGGGGCGCACTGCCGCTGCTGTTGCAACTCGAAACCAATGATCAAGCCTGATCAATAAATGATGCATGACATATTACGGCTCGCACCACACGCAAGCCACCTCCGCCCGCGCAGAGGTCACCACGGCAGGCCGCATAGGTCGATCTTGCCTTGCCGCGGGGCGCGGACGATGTCGGTGACGAACGGCGCCATCACGTCGAAAATGATCGGCCCGGACGGCTGCTCGCAGCGCACTTCGCCGGTGAAGGGATGCCAGCCGCGCGCTTGGTAGAACGCGAAATTGTGCGGCTCGCAGAATAAGATTGCGAATTTCACCGCATCGTTGGCACGAATGGTGTGCACGGCGGCCTCGAGCGCGAGCGACGCATAGCCGCGCCGCCGGCAGTCCGCGCGGGTCGAAACTCCGCCGATGCCGCCGACGTGCACCTTGTGGCCGTTCCAGGTGATGGTCCGGAAATGGATACCGACATGGCAGGCGAGCCCGCCGTCGTCGGGCGCGTCGAGCAGCACGCGAAGATCGGCGCGTGCCCATTCAATGTCGGCCCATGGCTGCTTCTCGGCGGAATCGCGTCGCCACACCGCTTCGAGCAGCGGCTTGGCGCGCGGCCACGAAGCATCGCCGTTGAGAATGTCAATTTCGATGCTCATTCGTCCTGGTCCTGGGGCTCTGCCGATCCGTCATACACGATCCGAAAATGCGGTGTTTCTCCGCCATGGAACCTTCTATAAGGGGACCCCGTTAAGTGTAGTCTCCCACCCTCTGTTGGACATTACCCCATGACCTTCACGCTACCCGATCTGCCCTACGCCCACGACGCCCTTGCGCCCTACATGTCCAAGGAAACGCTGGAGTTTCACCACGACAAGCATCACCAGGCCTATGTCACGAACGGCAATAACGCGATCAAGGGGACGGAATTCGAAGGCAAGTCCCTCGAGGAGATCGTGAAGACCTCGTTCGGCAAGAACGCGGCCGTCTTCAACAATGCAGGTCAGCATTTCAATCATATCCACTTCTGGAAGTGGATGAAGCCGAATGGCGGCGGCACCAAGCTGCCCGGCCGTCTGGAAAAGAAGATCAACGAGGATCTCGGCGGCTTCGAGAAGTTCAAGACCGATTTCGCCGCTGCCGGCGCCGGCCAGTTCGGCTCGGGCTGGGCCTGGCTCCAGGTCAAGGGCGGCAAGCTCGAGATCGCCAAGACCCCGAACGGCGAGAACCCGCTGGTCCACGGCGCGGTGCCGATCCTCGGCGTCGACGTCTGGGAGCACTCCTATTACATCGACTACCGCAACCGCCGTCCTGACTACCTGAAGGCGTTCATCGAGAATCTGATCAACTGGGATTATGTCGACGAGCTGTTCGGCAAGGCCGGCTGATCGCGCACCCTCGTCATTCCGGGGCGACGCGCAGCGTCGAGCCCGGAATCTATCGGGCCGCAGGCTTGGTGGATGAATGGATTCCGGGCTCAGCCCTGCGGGCTGCCCCGGTATGACGACGAGGAGAGTTTCCTAAGGGCGGCAGCTTCGGCTGCCGCTTTTTGTTTGGGCGCCTTCCGTCCTTGCGACCGCGGCGCTGTTGCGGCACAAACCACGCATGGGGCAACTCACCGGTTATCTCCTCGTCTTCGTCGGCGGCGGTCTCGGCGCGTCGCTGCGCCAGCTGGTCAACATTACCTGTGCGCGCTGCATCGGCACCGCGTTTCCCTACGGCACCTTCATCATCAACATCTCGGGTTCGACCGTGATGGGGCTGATCGCCGGCTATCTCGCCTTCAAGGGCGAAGCGTCGCAGCCGTGGCGGCTGTTCCTGATGACCGGGATCCTCGGCGGCTACACCACCTTCTCCGCCTTCTCGCTCGACACTGCGCTGCTCTACGAGCGTGGCGAGCTTGGGCTCGCCGCACTCTACGTGATCGGCTCGGTCGTGCTGTCGATCGCCGGCCTGTTCGCCGGCCTCGCAATCGTGCGGCATCTGACCTGAGACCCAGCCCCCGTCATTTCTCCGTCCTTCCGGGGCGCGCCGCTTGGCGCCAGCGCGGAAGGACGGTACCAAGTTGTGACGCGCAAGTTTGAGTGACACCCCTTGGGCTTTTCCGGGATCAACTGGGATTGGCCGGGAGTGACGATTTCTCAAAGGCTTGGCCGGGCGGCGACGCGCATTCGGCGGGACGTTATGGCGCAACTTCGAATGTCACCCGCGGCAACCCGGCGGCAGAAAATCTCAATCGTTTCAGTCGACGGTCCGTCGAAGTGGGACTCTTTCCGGCAGGGCGGGATTGAGGAGTCCCATCTTCCGATGAATCGCTGAAGCGGGCTTTAAAAACAGGGTCAAACCGTCATTCGATCAAAGTCGACGCAAATCAGGTGGGACTTCTAGGTGGGACTTCTAGGTGGGACTCCCGACGGGGTGAACTCAGGGAATGCCGCTCTCAGGGGCGAAGCGGACACGCGGCCCAGCCTCAGCAATATCGCCTTCTGACCCATAGCGACCTTGGCCGAGCCGCCGGCCAAATGTGGGCTCAAGCCTATCGTACCGGCGTCGCCTGGTGAAACACTACCAGCCATTGACCGCTCTTGCGCTCGAAGCCGCGCGTGCCGATGGCTTTTCCTTCCACGGTGTCTCCATTGAGCCGTTTTCCCCTAAACGCCTCAAGCCCGACCACAAAGGCGGTATCGCCATTGACGTGGACCTTGGTCTCCGTCATCGAGATTACGAATTCGGTATAGCGGGAGGCTTGTGTCCCAAAACTGCTTCGGACGTTCTCCCAGCCGATTTCGGGCTCTTTGCTCGAAGGATGAACAACGAAAACATAGGGCTCATGTGCCCACAGCTTTTCGATTGCGGTGATGTCTCGCGCCGACCAAGCTTTCTCGAACGCCTCGTTGGCCGAGAGTATGGCGTGCTCGTCGTCCTCGGCATGCACGACCGCAGCACTGGTCATAAGGAGCAACGCGAGGGCAATAATACGCATGTTCTCTCCCTTCCTTCTGGAAGCCCGACGAAGTTGCTGCGATGCATTGCATGCTGCGGGCCTGACAGGGGCAGAATGCCACAGTACGCTGCCGGGGCGGAGTCCGAAATTGGCCCTTAGCTGACATGATCGAGCGCACCGTTTTTGTCAGCTTCAGTCGGTAGTGCGGACTTTCATCCGACCCTAATCGTCATCATCCGTGGCCACCGGTTGCTCGCCCGGCCGATAGGCAAAACCGGGGTCGATACCTTCCGGCACCATGACCGTCCGGTCGCCAACAATATGCGGCATCAGGCGCGACGCCGGAGCCCGGTCGGACACCTCGTAGCCGTAGCGGTCGAGATCGTCGTCGGAGAGGCTTTCGACCAGCAATGACAGAACCAGCCATTGGGCGGGAAGTGCGTCTGCCACCAAGGATCGTCCACCGGCAGGATGGTGCCGTCCCAGGCCTCGTGCTCGGCGCGCGGATGCGCCTGGCCGGGCAGATGCTTGTACATCAGGTAAGGCTGCCGCGCCTTCACCTGTTGTATCCGCTCCCAGCGTCCGGCGGCGTAGGCCATGTTGACGTTGGTGTCGAAGATCACCGCGCTGCGCCAGCCGCGCGAGCCGTTGTAGCTCCAGCCGTGCTTCTCGACGATATCGTCAAAGTCGCGGCGGAATTCATCCAGCGTCGTGCCCTCGGCAATCGCTTTGTTGGCCGCATCGTGGAAATCGCGGACCAGATCCCTCGATGTCGCGCCGGCGACGCTGAAGGCAACCGAATGCTGCTGCTGCCACAGATCGGTCCAGCTCGACGTCGGCACGTCGAGCTTGTCGCGCATGAAGCGGATGGCTTCGAGCGGGTCGGTGCTGAACGCCGAGACGTCTGCGGCGTTCAGCGCCAGATGCGCCTGTCCGCATCAGCAGCCACGGAATCCCAGCCTCTTCGGCATGACGATCCTATCGCGCGTCAGCGATGTCATCACGGCCCGACAGCTTTGCCATCACCAGCGCGAGCTGGCTTGGGCGGTCCGGGCAACCCCTCGGAACGGCGATTCCGGGGGTGTCATTCGAAGTTGCGCGCGGTGCCATTCGAAATTGCGCGCTACAAATTCGTATTTTCGGAATTTCTTCTTGACGCGCACCCCAACTCAGATGTTCAATGTCGCCGTCTCACCCGATCGAGGGGCGCTGCGCATCGTCACGGTGTTGCGGTGAGATGCGGTGGACGCCGCGCGTGTCAGTGACGACAGCACGCGAGGCGGACGGCGAAATCGTGCAGGCCGGACGCCCTGGTGGCAGGTGTCCTCTCGCTCGATGCAATTGCGTCTTGCGAGGGCGGTGACAACAAAGCCCAGTCTCGCCGGGGTAAGCACGTATAAGCCGTAACCCATCGCGCAGGGAAAGCCGGGTTGTTTCCGGTTACACCTGTGGTCCTACCCCCGAGCTTTCTACCCATTGCTCGGGGCCCATGGGTGCGATCGGCACCCGGCTTTCCCTGCGCCCTCTGTTCG
>NZ_JAGKJJ010000022.1 GCF_020329505.1 Bradyrhizobium semiaridum | reverse complement strand
GCGCAGCGCGTGGCCGATGGAGGCGAAGCGGGCGGGATCGCCGGGCGAGAACTCGCCGCTTTCGATGGCGCGGATCGCGCGCTCCAGCCGCGGCGATTTGCGGATGACGTCGCTGGCATCCAGCCCCTGCTTGCGGCGGACCATGACGTCGCCGGCCTCGAGGCCGAAGATCGCGATGTTCTCGGGGCCGACGGCATCGCGGATTTCGATATTGGCGCCGTCGAGCGTGCCGATGGTCAGCGCGCCGTTGAGCGCGAGCTTCATATTACCGGTGCCGGAGGCCTCCATGCCGGCGGTCGAGATCTGCTCGGAGAGATCGGCGGCCGGGATGATCACCTCGGCAAGGCTGACATTGTAGTCGGCCAGGAAGGCGATCTTCAGCTTGCCATTGAGGGAAGCATCGTTGTTGACGATCTCGGCGACGTCGCTGATCAGCTTGATGATCAGCTTGGCATAGCGATAGCTCGCCGCCGCCTTGCCGGCAAAGATCTTCACGCGAGGCACCCAGTCGCGTTGCGGCTCTTGCTTCATCGCGTGGTAGAGCGCGATCGTCTCCAGGATGTTGAGCAGCTGCCGCTTGTATTCGTGGATGCGCTTGATCTGCACGTCGAACAGCGCCGACGGATCGACCTTGATGTTGTTGCGCTCGCCGATCAGCCGCGCCAGCGCCAGCTTGTTGTGGTGCTTGACGTCGCGGAAACGCTTCTGGAATTCGAGGTCGCTCGAATGGGCCTCGAGCCGCTCGAGCTGCGAGAAATCGTCGAGCACGGCCTCGCCGCAGACCTCCCGCAGCAGCGCGGTGAGGCGCGGATTGGCCAGCATCAGCCAGCGCCGGAAGGTGATGCCGTTGGTCTTGTTGGTGATGCGTCCGGGATAGAGATGATGCAGGTCGTGGAACACGGTCTCCTTCATCAGGTCGGAATGCATCGCCGAGACGCCGTTGATGCGGTGCGAGCCGACGAAGGCGAGCTGGCCCATCCGCACCCGGCGGCCGCTTTTCTCGTCGATCAGCGAGACCGAGGCGCGATATTCGATGTCGCCGGGGAAGCGTTCCTCGGCGAGCGCGAGATGCGCGACGTTGATGCGGTAGATGATCTCGAGATGCCGCGGCAGCAGCCGCTCGAACAATTCGACCGGCCAGGTCTCCAGCGCTTCCGGCAGCAGCGTGTGGTTGGTGTAGGACAGCGTCGCGACCGTGATCTTCCAGGCCTCGTCCCAGCGGTAGGAGTGCAGGTCAACTAGGATGCGCATCAGCTCGGTGACGGCGAGGCTCGGATGGGTGTCGTTGAGCTGCACCGCGGCCTTCTGCGCCAGGTTGCGCAGGCCGCCGTCGGAGGAGAGGTGCCGCTTCACCAGGTCCTGCAGCGAGGCCGAGACGAAGAAATATTCCTGGCGCAGCCGCAGTTCGCGGCCGGCGGCGCTCTCGTCGTTCGGATAGAGGAATTTGCAGATCGCTTCGGCGCGCGCCTGCTCGGCGCTGGCCGAGACGTAGTCGCCGGTGTTGAAGACGTCGAGCCTGAGCGGATCGGGCGCATGCGCCGACCACAGCCGCAGCGCATTGACGTGCTGGCCGCGCCAGCCGACGATCGGCGTGTCGTAGGCCATCGCCTCGACGGTCTCCGCCGGATGCCAGGTGGCGCGGTCGCGGCCGCGGTCGTCGACATGCTCGACATGGCCGCCGAAATGGACGTTGTAGACCACCTCGGGCCGCTGGAATTCCCAGGGGTTGCCGAAGGCGAGCCACTCGTCCGGATATTCCTGCTGCCAGCCCTGATTCATGATCTGGCGGAACAGGCCGAAATCGTAGCGGATGCCGTAGCCGGTCGCGGGGATCGCGAGCGTCGCCATGCTCTCCATGAAGCAGGCTGCGAGCCGTCCGAGGCCGCCATTGCCGAGCGCGGCATCCGGCTCGCATTTGCGCAGGTCGGAGAGGTCGACGCCGAGATCGCCGAGCGCGGCCTCGAACACCGGCAGCAGCCCCATATTGTTCAGCGCGTCGGTGAACAGGCGGCCGATCAGGAACTCGAGCGAGAGATAATAGACGCGCTTGGCGCCGGCGTCGTAGCTCTGCTTCTCCGCCGTCAGCCAGTGATGCACGATGCGGTCGCGTAGCGCGAGCGCTGCCGCCTTGTACCAGTCGCGCCGCGTCGCCACCGTCGCGTCCTTGCCGATCGCGAGCCTGAGCTTGGCGAGGATCGCGCTCTTGATCTCGCTCAGCGCCAGTTCGTCGATCGGCTGGTTCGATGCCGGGTATTTTGATTGGTCTTGCAACGCGCCCATCCTGCCATTCGGACTATTGGACCATGATGCGAGCCACCTCGCTGCATCACAGTCTCATCTGCTTGTTCGGGCACGATCCCAAAACCGGTTCCCACGTTTCCGGCCCAACGCCCATCGCAATGATACGCGCCTTGCACCACAATCGAAACCGCCGAAAGCCGTCATGCACCGCGCTGCCGTGATTTTATGCAAGGACCGGGCCGATTTGCGGGCGTTCGGATCTGCCGCCAGCGGTGCTACTATCGCCGCGAAAGGCGGGAATTACGTCTATTTGGCGGAGGATGCGTGATGAGATTGCTGATCGAGATCGCTGCCGCAACATTGCTCGTCGTCTGCATCACCGCAACCAGCGCCGCACAGGCGGCCGGCAAGCTCGGCCGCAGCGCCGACGGCCTGAGCTGCGGCTTCAGCGTGCCGCAGAACGCCACCCCAGCCGCGCGCTGCGCCGCCATCAAGCGGCAATGCGGCGGCAAATTCCACGCCAGCGCCTGCGGCGACAAACTGCTGTCGGCTGCGAACTAGCTCGCCGCGCATTGATTCCGACCGCCGGTAGTTCCCGGCGGGAACACCGTGGTGATACGGATTCCCAGAACTTAACAACTGCTTTACGAACGATCTGCCAGGCATGGGGCAGGGCACATTTCATTCCCAAAGCCATTTTGCATCGGGCCGCTGACATCACTCAGCGGCCCGTATTGCTTTTGGGGGATGAGTGCTGTTGAAGCATTGTTGGGCGGGTCCCGCAGATTCGTCGCCCCGGCGAAAGGCCGGGGCCCATAACCACAGCTGTCAGAGAAGGGGCGAGAGGTCGGCCCACTCTGGATTGTCTTGTTCAATCAGGCGGATTTTCCAGTCACGGCGCCACTCCTTCAACGCCTTTTCGCGCGCAATCGCCTCCTGCGGAGACGCATATTCCTCCACATAAACCAGCCGCGTGACACCGTATTTTTTGACGAATTGCGAGCCTCGCCCCGAGCGATGGAGCGCAAGCCGATTGCCAATGTCATTGCAGACGCCGACGTAGAGTGTTCCGTGGCGACGGCTCGCGAGAATATAGACGTAGTACGTCTTGGGGGCATTCATCGCTGGGCGCCTGTCGCGCAAGACAATCTGAAGTGGTGGTTATGGGTCCCGGCCTTCGCCGGGACGACGGTGATAAAGCATCATAAACCAATCGGAACGAATTAAGAACACTTTAGCAAGCCTTTGATATATCATTGTGATTCGGTGCGCTCGCCGACGCAATATCTATGGCCTTCCCTCTCCGCGAGGACTACATGTCCACCATCGCCTTCGATCAGTTCGCCCTCACCCGGATTGCCGATTTCGCCCGCTCGCTGACACGGCTGCATCAGGCGTCGCGGCGGCAGGCGATCGACGATGACCAGATCGACCGCGAGTTCAACGCGGTCTGCATGTCGATCTGGGGTTACACCACGGATGATTTCAGCGACGAGCTGTTCTCGCTGGAGGATCACGCCTGGCTCGATTCGCTCGACGAGGCGCACGCGCGCATTTTCGCCGCCGAGCAGGGCTACGATCTTGTCGACGATCACGGCATGCTGACGGACTGGTGGGGCTATTGCTGGATGATCCTTGCCGAGAAGCGCGGCATCCTCAATCCGGAGAACCGTGCCGCCGCGCGCGCCGCGATCGAGGACAAGTATCTGGCCGCGCCGAACGTGATCGGCGTGATCGTCGGACGTTGATCAGTTCACTTCGGCCCGCTTGGCGGGCTTCGGCGCCGACGCCTTCGGAACCGCCGTGGTGTGGCTTGCCGGCGCGACGTCGCTTCGCGTCTCCGGCAGCGGCGCGTCGCCCGCGATCTCCGCGGTGACGGGCGCGACCTTCATCTCCCCGAGCCGCGCGCGGAGCTCCGACGTCAGTCCCGGATAGGAGGCGACCGGCGTGAAGTCGAACGCCTGGTCGTTGCCGAGACGGATGCCGGTATAGGCGACGAGGCCGTCGGTGGTGGCGATCACGTCGCCGGCACGCAGCGAGGTGTCGAGCGCAAGATCGACCGGCGCGAGGCCGGCCGGATCGCGGCCATTGCAGGTGCAGTCGGCGCGCAGCGCCTTGCGATAGGCGTAGGCGTTCTCGCCGTCGGCATAGCGCTCACCGGTGTTCGACGCGGCGCCGTCGATATTGCTGCCATAATAGACCTTGGTCGGGCTCGCCGGGCAGAACGCCTGGCACATCTGCACCGGCGTGGCGTTGCCGCGCATGGTCAGCGGAAAATATTTGCCGTCGCAGCTGCGCACGCAGAACGCCGGGCCGGAGCCGGCGACACGCGGCGCCGAGATCGGCGCGGACGGCCGCTCCTGTCGTTCCGGCTGGTTGAGGCCGAACGGATCGGCGAAGAAATTGGCTTGCGGCGGGGCCTGCCGTGATTGCTGCTTCTGCGCGCCACCGAAGAAGAAATCGAACAGCCCTTCGGCCGAGACCGGCGCGGGCGCGAGCATCGCGGAACCCGCAAGCATTGCGGCAACATGCACCGTGCGGCGCCGTATGCGCCGATGCCAGAACTCTGTACGCAACGCCAACTCCACCCGACGCATCACACGCCGCGGCGACACGATGCCCCGGCCGATTCACCGTAATGCAGGATGGTAAACGAGCGATTGATTAGGTGTGGTCAAGCGAGGAAGACGAAGCGAGCGTACTCGCTTCCCTTCACCTCGCCCCCGCTTGCGGGGAGAGGTCGGAACGCATCGCAAGATGCGTTCCGGGTGAGGGGGTACAGGTCTCACCACGTGCAGAACTCGCGGAGAGAGCCCCTCACCCCAACCCTCTCCCCGTAAGAGCCAGGGCAATCGCATATGAAGGGCGCTGGATGAGCGGCTGGCTCGCTTCGCCTCTCCCGCTTGCGGGGGAGGCCGGATCGCATCGCAGATGAGATCCGGGTGGGGGCTATTTCCACAGTATGATTCGTGGAGAGACCCCCACCCCAACCCTCCGCCGCAAGCGGGAGAGGGAGCCGTCCGCCGATGCTGGCGCCACCAGAGTTTTCATATGCGATTGCGCTGCCGTAAGAGCGGGGCGAGGGAGAACTAAGACCGCCTAGCCCTTCAAAAACTCGCCCGCCTTGTACAGCGCGCGGAACGGCAGGCCGGCCTCGGCGAACGTCTCCGTCGCGCCTTCCTCGCGGTCGATCATGGTGAAGACCAGCGCGATCTCGCCGCCGGCCTCGCGCACCGCCTCCACCGCCTTGAGCGCCGAGCCGCCGGTCGTGGTGACGTCCTCGACGATCACGATGCGCTTGCCGGCGAGCGTCTCGCCCTTGGCGAGGCCTTCGACCGCGAGCCGCGCGCCGTGCTCCTTCGGCTTCTTGCGCACGAAGAACGCCGCGATCGGGTGGCCCTTCAGCCAGGACAGTTGCGCGATCGCGCCGGCCAGCGGCACCGCGCCCATCTCGAGCCCGCCGACGAAATCGAGCTTGTCGTCCTTCAGCGCCTCATAGGTGAGCTCGGCGAGCAGGGCGGCGCCCTCGGGATCGAGCATCGTCGGTTTCAGGTTGAAATAGAAATCGCTCTTGCGCCCCGACGCCAATGTGATTTCGCCGCGGCCGAACGAGCGCTTGCGGATGATCTCGGCGAGGCGGGCACGGGAGGCTGATTTGGACAAGGCGCTTTCCTTGGGGGTTCGAGACGGGCGGCAATCTATCGATGCCCCCAACGACATTCCAGCGCGGAAATCCGGCCGTCAACAGCGCCCGCGCCGTGATTCCGGCGGGCGAGCTTGCGGAAAGTGCGGCTTGTGCGGCCGCCCCGATGCCCTTAAGCAGGCGCCCAACGCCTGGTCAAGCATTTGGCCAAGCACTTGGAGGGGATCAGGAAATGACCATCGAGCTGCACACCTGGAACACGCCGAACGGCCGCAAGATCTCGGTGGCGCTGGAGGAGATGGGGCTGTCCTACAAGGTGATCCCGGTGAACATCTCGAAGGGCGAACAGATGGCGCCTGCCTTCCTCGCGATCAGCCCGAACAACAAGATCCCGGCGATCGTCGATCCCGACGGCCCCGGCGGCAAGCCGGTCAGCATCTTCGAATCCGGCGCGATCCTGCTCTATCTCGGTGAGAAGACCGGCAAGTTCCTGCCGAAGCCGCTGGCCGAGCGGATTCCCGTCTATGAATGGCTGATGTGGCAGATGGGCGGCTTCGGTCCGATGCCCGGCCAGGTGCACCACTTCATCGCGCTGGAGAACGAGCAGGACCGTGCCTACGGCCTGAAGCGCTACATGGCGGAGACGCGTCGGCTGTACGGCGTGCTGGATCGCCGCCTCGCAGAACGCGAATTCGTCGCCGGCGAACTCTCGGTGGCCGATTTCGCCATTCTCGGCTGGGCCTGGCGCCATCCGCGCCACAAGGTGGATCTCGCCGACTTCCCCAACGTCAAGCGGTGGTACGACGCGCTGATGGCCCGCCCGGCGACGAAGCGCGGCATGGAAGCAAAGCTTGATTGACGGGCGTTCTCTTCCCTTCTCCCCTTGTGGGAGAAGGCGGCGCGAAGCGCCGGATGAGGGATACGCCTCCGCAGATGAACTCGCGGAGAGATACCCCTCACCCGGCTTCGATGCTTTGCATCGAAGCCACCCCCTCCCACATTCGCCTTCGCCTGAGGGCTTCGGCGGACAAGAGGGGAGAGGGTTTGAGCGTGCAAGTGTTGCCAGTTCCTGGCTAACTCGCGTATGCACCATGTGCAGGATCGAAAAGGTGAGAAATTGAGATGACGATGGAGCTGAAGGGCGCGAGCGGCGAGGGGTTTGCGACGATTGCCGCCGACGGCCGCGTGCTGGATTCCTGGTTTCTTCAGCTGCGTCTGGTCGAGGGCGCAGGCAAATCGGCAACGGCGCGGCTGACGAAGGACGAGACCACCGGATCGCTGGGCGAGTCGGCGGACGGATATGCGCGACACGACGATATTCGCAATGTCGACATCGTTGCGGTCCGGACGGAAATCGCCTCGCTTGCATCTGCGCCGGCTGACGTGCACGACGCATATCTTCGCCTCCATCTGCTGAGCCACCGGCTCGTCCAGCCGAATTGCCTGAACCTTGATGGAATTTTCGGCCTGTTGCCCAACGTCGCCTGGACGACCTTCGGTCCCTGTGAACCCTCTCGTGTCGCTGAAGCGCGAATGGCAGCGCGCAAGCGTGCCGTCGCATTCGAGGTGACCGGCGTGGACAAGTTTCCGCGCATGACCGACTACGTGACGCATGCGGATGTGAGAATTGCCGATGCGGATCGCGTCAGGCTCGGCGCGCATTTGGCGCCGGGCACGACCGTGATGCATGAAGGCTTCTGCAATTTCAATGCAGGCACGCTCGGCCCCTGCATGGTCGAGGGACGGATCAGCGCCGGCGTGGTTGTGGCAAGTGGCAGCGACATCGGCGGCGGCGCGTCGATCATGGGCACGCTGTCCGGAGGAGGCAAAGAGCGGATCACGGTCGGTGAGCGCTGTCTGATCGGAGCCAACGCCGGTATCGGCATTTCGCTGGGTGACGACTGCATCGTCGAAGCCGGCTGTTACATCACGGCAGGCGCGCGCATCCTTTTGCAGGATGGCCGCGTGCTGAAAGCCAAGGAGCTTTCAGGCCAGAAGGGCCTTCTGTTCCGTCGCAATTCCCAGAGCGGCGCGCTCGAGGCCATCAGACGCGCAGCAAGCTGGGACGGCCTCAACGCGCAACTTCACGGCTAGGCGGAAGTCGCCGTCGCCGCCGCATGACGGCGCCGGCTCATAGGCGCACGGCCTAGGCGCGTCGCGCCTCGAGCGCCATCTTCACCGCCAGCCCCGCCAGCACGGTACCCATCAGCCAGCGCTGCACCAGCAGCCAGCTCGGGCGGGTGCCGAGGAACAGCGCGATCGAGCCGGCGGCGAGCGCGATCATCGCATTGACACTGACGCTGATCGCGATCTGGATCGAGCCGAGCGCGAGCGACTGCGTCAGCACGCTGCCGCCGGCGGGATCGATGAACTGCGGCAGCAGCGCAAGATAGAGCATCGCGATCTTCGGGTTGAGCAGATTGGTGACGAAGCCCATCGCGAACAGCTTGCGCGGACCGTCGACCTTGAGCGTCTTGACCTGGAACGGCGAGCGGCCGCCGGGCTTCAGCGCCTGCCATGCCAGCCACAGCAGATAGGCCGCGCCGGCGAAGCGCAGCGCGTCGTAGGCATACGGAATCGCGAACAGCAGCGCGGTGATGCCGAACGCCGCGCACAGCATGTAGAACACGAAGCCGAGCGCCACGCCGCCGAGCGAAACGATCCCCGCCGCCGGTCCCTGCGTGATCGAGCGCGAGATCAGATAGATCATGTTCGGCCCCGGCGTCAGCACCATGCCGAGCGACACGAGGGCAAAGCCGAGCAAAGCGGATGTGTGGGGCATGACGGATCTCGCGAGGGGATGCACGCATGTTTAGCGTGTGAACCGGCGCGCGGCCATGTTTGAATTGTTCTCGGAGCAATGTAGCTGCTACGGCGGTGGAAGGGCTTCCTCGCCCCGCTCTAGCGGGGAGAGGGTGGGTGAGGGGCTCTCTCCGCAGGAATGGTAAGAGTGAGTTCGCGGAGGTTTCCCCTCACCGGATCGCATCTGCGATGCGACCCGACCTCTCCCCGCAGGCGGGGAGAGGTGAAGCAAGCCTTAATGCGCCTCGTCCCAATTGGTCGCCGCGCGCGCGTCGACCTGCAGCGGCAGCGACAGGATCACGGCGGGGAACGGGGCGTCCTGCATCACCTTCTGCACCACCGGCAAGGTCGCCGCGACTTCATCGTCCGGCACCTCGAAGATCAGCTCGTCATGCACCTGCAGCAGCATCTGGGCCGAGAGCTTCTTCTCGGCGAGCGCGTCCTCGACGCGGATCATGGCGCGGCGGATGATGTCGGCGGCGGTGCCTTGCAGGCGGGCGTTGATCGCGGCGCGTTCGTTGAAGGCGCGCACCGAGGCGTTGGAGGCCTTGATGTCCGGATAGTACATCTTTCGGCCGAACAGCGTGGTGACGTAGCCGTTCCTGCGGCAGGCATCCTTGGTCTCGTCCATATAGGCGCGGATGCCGGGGAAGCGCTCGAAGTATTTCTTGATGTAGGCCGAGGCTTCCTCGCGGGCGATGCCGAGCTGGTTGGCGAGGCCGAACGCCGAGATGCCGTAGATGATGCCGAAGTTGATCGCTTTCGCCCGGCGCCGCACCTCGCTCGGCATGTCCTTGATCGGCACGCCGAACATTTCGGAGGCCGTCATCGCGTGGATGTCGAGTCCATCGCGGAACGCCTGGCGCAGCACCGGCACGTCGGCGATCTCGGCGAGCAGCCGCAGCTCGATCTGCGAGTAGTCCGCCGACACCAGCTTGTGACCCGGCGTCGCGATGAAGGCGCGGCGGATTTTCCGGCCGTCCTCGGTGCGGACCGGGATGTTCTGCAAATTCGGCTCGTTCGACGACAGCCGGCCCGTCGTGGTCGCGGCCAGCGCGTAGGTCGTATGCACGCGATGGGTCTGCGGGTTGACGTAGGTCGGCAGCGCATCGGTGTAGGTCGATTTCAGCTTGGAGACCTGGCGCCACTCCAGAATCCGCTTCGGGAATTCGTGGCCCTGCTCGGCGAGATCGTCCAGCACCTGGGCGGTGGTCGACCACGCGCCGGTCTTGGTCTTGGTGCCGCCGGGCAATCCCATCTTGCCGAAGATGATGTCGCCGATCTGCTTGGGGCTGCCGACATTGACCGGCTCGCCGGCGATCTCCTGAATCTCGGCCTCGACCCGCGCCGCGGTCTGGGCGAATTCGCCCGACAGCCGCGACAGCACCTGACGGTCGATCGAAATGCCGCGCCGTTCCATCCGCGCCAGCACCGCGACCAGCGGCCGCTCCAGCGTCTCGTAGACCGTCAGCATCCGCTCGGAGACGAGGCGCGGCTTCAGCACGCGCCACAGCCGCAGAATCACGTCGGCGCTTTCGGCGGCGTATTCTGTGGCCTTGTCGATCGTGACCTGATCAAAGGTCAGCTTGCCCTTGCCGCTGCCGACGAGACCGCCATAGCTGACGACGGCATGGCCGAACCAGCGCTCGGCGAGCTGCTCCAGCGCATGCGAGCCGCGGCCGGCGTCGAGCGCATAGGACATCAGCTGAGCATCGTCGGTGTTGGCAAGGGTGATGCCGTGCTGCGCCAGCAGCACCGCGGTGAATTTGGTGTTGAAGCCGACCTTCTGGATGCCTGTGGACTCAAGCAGCGGCTTCAGCGCGGCGAGCGCATCGGCCGGCTTGATCTGGCCGGGCGCCAGGCCGGCGTCGAACAGACCGGCGCCGCCGCCGGGCTGCTTGTGGCCGAGCGGCACGTAGCAGGCGTCGTTCGGCGCAACCGCGAGCGCGAGCCCGGACAGCTCGGCCTGCATCGGGTCGATCGATTCGCTCATCGCCTCGATCGCGAGATAGCCAGTGTCCTGCGCGCGTGCGAGGAAGGCGTTGAGCTGGTCGAGGCTGCCGATCGCCTGATACTTGCTGCGCTCGAAGCCGATCTTGCGAATGGCTTCGCCGCGGCTTTCCGCCAGTGCTGCCGGCGTGCCTTTCAGGCTCGAGGCCTTGTCGTCGCGGGCGCCGGTGGGTTTTGTGCGCTCCTTGACGGCCGATGCCGCAGGTGCCGCGGCCGTCGTTCCGTCGCCGGGCACAGGCTTCACATCCGACGGCGGCAGCGGTGAGAATACACTGGCGCCGCTCTTGTTGCCGGGGTCGGCGTCGACACTGGCCGGGTCGATCTGCGAGTATTCGGCGACGCGCCGGGTGAGGGTGGAGAACTCCATCGCCTTGAGGAAGGCGATCAGCCGGCGCGGGTCGGGCTCATGCACGGCGAGATCGTCGAGCGGCACTTCGAGCTCGACCTTGTCGTCGAGCAGAACCAGCTGCCGCGAGATGCGCGCCTTCTCGGCGTTCTCCAGCAACGCCTCGCGCCGCTTCGGCTGCTTGATCTCGGTGGCGCGGAACAAGAGCTGGTCGAGATCGCCGTATTCGATGATCAGCTGCGCCGCGGTCTTGACGCCGATGCCTGGCACGCCGGGCACGTTATCGGTGGAGTCGCCCGCCAGCGCCTGCACCTCGACCACCTTCTCCGGCGGCACGCCGAACTTCTCGATCACCTCGTCGCGGCCGATGCGGCGGTCCTTCATGGTGTCGAACATCACCACCTTGTCGGTGACGAGCTGCATCAGGTCCTTGTCCGACGACACGATCGTCGTGGTCGAGCCGCGCTCTGAGGCAAGGCGGGCATAGGTCGCGATCAGGTCGTCGGCCTCGAAGCCGACCTGCTCGAGGCAGGGCAGGTCGAAGGCGCGCACCGCCTCGCGGATCAGCGCGAATTGCGGGATCAGATCGTCGGGCGCCGGCGGCCGGTGCGCCTTGTAGTCGGGATAGATCTTGTTGCGGAAGGTGATCTCCGACTTGTCGAACACGATCGCCAGATGCGTCGGCTTGTTGTCGTCGGGCATTTCGCGCAGCAGCTTCCACAGCATGTTGCAGAAGCCGAGCACGGCGTTGACCTGCAGCCCGTCGGACTTGCGGTTCAGCGGCGGCAGCGCGTGATAGGCGCGGAAGATGTAGGAGGAGCCGTCGACCAGAAAGACGTGGTCGCCCTTCCCCGCGGCCTTGGCTGCGACGGGCTTTGCTGGGGTCTTGTCGGCTGATTTGGCGGGGGCTTTGGAGGCTGTCTTCGGCATGGCGGAAACTTAGGGATTTTCGCGCGAATTGACAGCCTTGACGGTGTGGATTTCGGGGTGCCGCACAGCGATTTCGCCTAGCTCAGACCCGTCATCCCGAGGTGCGAGCCTCTTCGGCGAGCCTCGAAGGATGCACGGCCCGGCTGGTGGCCGATTCATCCTTCGAGGCTCGCCGAAGAGGCGAGCGCCTCAGGATGACGGATCAGCAGCGCAACGCCTAAGCCTTATCCCCGGTCGGCGAGAACAGATAGCCGCCGCCGCGGATGGTGCGGATCACCGACGGCTTGCTCGGGTCGAACTCGATCTTGCGGCGGATGCGCATGATGCGGAGGTCGACGGCGCGGTCAAAGGCCTCGGCGTCGCGGGCATTGGCGAGTTCCAGGAGCCGCTCGCGCGACAAAACGCGTTTGGGATTGGCCGCGAACACCTTGAGCAGGCCGAATTCGGAGGCGGTCAGCGGGTGCTCGTTGCCCTCGTCGTCGCGCAGCGCCTGGGCCTCGAGGTCGAGCCATTTGGTGCCGAACCGCACCAATTGCTCCTTCTCGGCCTTGGCGGCCGAAGGTTCGGGCGCCGCCGCCTTGGCGGGACCGCTGCGCCGCAGCACCGAGCGGATGCGGGCCATCAGCTCGCGCAATTCGCAGGGTTTTGCGACGTAATCGTCGGCGCCGAGCTCGAGTCCGACCACGCGGTCGATCGGGCTGGCAGTAGCTGTCAGCATGATGACGGGGACGTTGATCTTGCTCTTGAGGTCGCGGATGATCGACAGCCCGTCTTCCTCGGGCATGTTGAGATCCAGCACCACGAGATCGGGCGTGCTGCTCTCGATCTCCTTGCGCAGGCTCTTGCCGCCATCGCACAGGGTCACGCCGAAGCCGTGCATCTTGAGGTAATCGCCGACCATCTCGCGGGCCGGCGCCTCGTCGTCGACGATGAAGATATGCGGTGTCTGGCTCATGATGGCTCTGTCGCGGGCAGTGTAACCGTAAAGGTCGAGCCCTGTCCGGGACCCGGGCTTTCCGCGGTCACATGGCCGCCATGCATGTCGATGATGCGCTTGACAATGGACAGGCCGAGGCCGGTCGAGCTCTCGCCCGCGGTCGGCTTGGCCGACAGCCGCTGGAACCGGCCGAACAGCCGCCCGAGATCCTCCGGGCTGAGGCCGGGGCCCTGATCGGCGATCCGGATCACGGTGTTCTCGCCCTCATGGCTGACGGTCACCGTGATCTTGCCGCCGATCGGCGAGTATTTGATGGCGTTGCTGAGCAGGTTGTCGATCGCCTCGCGGATCCGGTCGGCGTCGCACATCGTGACGAAATGCTGCGGTCCCGAGACCGCGATGCTCTGCTGCTTGTTGATCGCCGAGGGCAAATTGGCCTCGGAGACCTCGTTGACGAGAGCCGCGACGTCGACCGGCTCGCGGCGGATGGTGATGTCGAAAGCGTCGGCCATCGCATCCGAGATCAAATGGTCGACCATCGAGGTCAGCCGTTTGGTCGCATCCCTGATGTGATCGACCTGCGCGGTGATGCTCTCCTTCGACGAGCCGGCGCCGATCAATTCGGTCAGCATCTCGGTGCGGCCGAGGATGACGCCGAGCGGGTTCTTCAAATCGTGGGCGACGGTGCCGAGGATCTCGTTCTTGAAGCCGTTGGCGCGCTGCAGCCGCAGCCATTGCGCCGACAGCCGCCGGTTGGCCTGCATCAGCGCACGGGTGCGCTGCGCGACGCGGTCTTCGAGCTGGGTGTTGGCCTCGTGCAGCTGCCGGTACAGGATCACGTTGTCGAACGCGATCGACAGCCGGCTCGAGAAGATCTCGACCAGCGCACGGTCGGTGTCGGAGAGCGGGCGCTCGGCCTGCAGCAGCACCACGACCTCGCGGCCGGAGCCGGTGCGCAGATAGAGCACGCTGCGATGGTCGGCGAACTCGTTCTTGCGGCGCTGGAACGCGGCCTCCACCATCTGCCGCAGATCGGGATCGAGCGACTTCGACGAGGTGGTGCCGATGAAGCGGCTGTAGCAGCCGGAACAGGCCAGCACGGAGAAATCGGCCGCGGCCGCATTGCCGTTGTCGCGCAGCACCAGGATGCCGGCGCAGTCGACGTTGAGCAGCGAGGCGAGCTGGGTCAGCACGCCCTCGGCCAGCCGCTGCATCGACTTGAAGTCGTACAGCGTCGAGGCGGCGTCGATGATGATCTCGAGCCCGCGCCGCGTCTGCACCATCCGCTCGAGCTGCTGGTAGCTGCGCAGCGCCGCGGTCAGCGAGGTGAACAGCTTGTCGGCGGTGAGCTCGGTCTTCGCCTTGTAGTCGTTGATGTCGTACTGGACGATCACCCGCCGCTCCGGCGCCTGGCCCGGCTGGCCGGTGCGCAGGATGATGCGGACGGTCTCGTTCTTGATCTCGTTGCGGATGTATTCGACGAGCTCGAGTCCGGCGACGTCGGTCTCCATGATGACGTCGAGCAGCACGGCTGCGATGTCGGGGTTGTCCCGCATCAGCGTGCGACCTTCGGCCGCGGAATAGGCCGACAGGATCTCCAGCGTCGAGCCGTTCAGATTGTAGTCGCTCAGCGCGAAGCGGGTGCCCTCATGCACCGCATGATCGTCGTCGATGACTGCGATCTTCCATTTGCGGGCCGACGAGTCCTCCGGGGGGCTCTCGGTATCGTCGATCAGTTGGAGGACATCGTCCTGTTCGGCCATTGACTGGTTCCGTCGGCTGCTGCGTCAGCGATCGTGGGCTGCCCCATGGGGTGTCCTTTGGCGATCCTGGGCATGATAATGCGAAAAGTGGTGCCTTGTCCTAGTCTTGACTCCAGCATCATGCGTCCACCGAGCTGCTGGGTGACGAGGTTATAGACGATATGCAGGCCGAGGCCCGTACCACCTTCGTTGCGGCGCGTCGTAAAGAAGGGGTCGAACGCCTGCCGCTGCACGTCCGGCGTCATGCCGGCTCCGTCGTCGGCGAAAATGATCTCGACATCGTCGGGGCCGCGCCCGCGCGCCGAGATCGTGATGGTGCCGGAGCGGCCGTCGGCAAAGGCATGATTGACGGCGTTGAGGAAAAGATTGGTTAAGATCTGGCCATACGCCCCGGGATAACCGTCGATCAGCAGCCCGTCGGGCACGTCGACCGACAGCGCGATGGCCGCCTTCTTCAGCACCGGGCGCAGGCTGGCCACGATCTGGTCGGTCGATTCGCTCAAGGCGAACTGGCGCCGCTCGGCATGCGAGCGGTCGACCGCGACCTGCTTGAACGACTGGATCAGTTCACCGGCGCGCTGCAGATTGGCGACCAGCTGCTGGGCGGCATCGCGCGAGGTGCGGACGAACTCGTCGAGCTTGGAGCGGCGCAACTGCTCGGTCTTCAGATCGTTCTCGAAGATCTCGGTACGCCGCGCGAAGCTCGAGGCGACCGTGAGGCTGATGCCGATCGGGTTGTTGACCTCGTGCGCGACGCCGGCGACGAGGCCGCCGAGCGCTGCGAGGCGCTCGGCATCGATCAGGTTCTGCTGCGCGGTGTTGAGCTCGAGCAGCGCGGACTCGGCCTTCTCCTTGGCGGTGCGCAGCTCGTCCTCGGTCTTGCGCTTGGCGATCGCGTTCTCGCGGAACACCTCGACCGCGCGCGCCATCGCGCCGACCTCGTCCTTGGCCGAGGTGCCCTGCACCGGCCGGTCGAGATCGCCCGAGGTGATGGTGCGCATCGCGGCCATGATCTGCGCCAGCGGCAGCCGGATCGACAGCGCGATCATGACGCCGGCGGCCATGATGATGCCGAGGAAGATCACCGCGATCGACAGCACCCGGCGCGAGATCGCGGACAGCGTCTTGTCGAACGTCTCCTGCGCTTTCTGCTCGCGCTGGCGCATCTTGGTCGAGAGGTCGTCGATCGCGCCGATCGCGTCGGCCTGGCTGGCGTCGATGGTGTTGCGCAATAGCTCGGTGCGGCCGGCGAGCTGCTCGCTCAGCTTGGCGAGCCCGTCGCGCAGCTCCGCGGTCTTCACCTTCAGCCGCGCCAGCGCCATGCGCTGCAGGTCGTTGTCGGCAAGATCGGCCATGACCGGGATGGTCTTCTCGATCGTATCGGTGTTGCGGCGGGCTTCCTCGGCGGACGCCGAGGCGAGCGACAGGTAATAGGCGTTGGCGGCGACCAGCAACGAGGTGAAGGCCTCGCGGGACTTGCCGAGCGCCGGCCAGATCAGCGCGTCGCGATGGCCGGTCGCGCCCTCGATGATCGAATACAGCCCGGCCATGTCCCTGGTCGGCGCCAGCACCTGCTCGTCATAGGTCTTGGTGATGGCGGTCTGCAGGGTGCGCAGCTCGCCGAAGCCGTCGAGGAAGCGGCTGGTGGTGCGCTCCAGCTCCTCCACCGAGCCCGACAGCATCGGATCGGTCGAGGCCCGGTTGGTCAGCGTGCCGAGCACCGCCTCGCGCAGCAGCAGGATCTCCGCGAACAGGTCCGGGCTCGGCTGGTTGATGTAGCGGTGGATCAGGTTCTGCAGCCTGGAGGTCTCGCTTTCCAGCTTGGCGAGAATCTTGTCGGACTCCCGCACCTGGCGGACATCGTCCCAGGCCGAGCCGAGCACCTTGGCGCCGTTCCAGATCAGGAAGGCGAGCGCGATCACGACCGCCGAATTGAGCAGGGCGATCGACAGGATGCGCCAGCGGATCGGCACCGCACGCAGCAGCTGGACAACGCGGAAGCGGCCCTGCGGCCCGAACGCCGCCGGCGATTTCGTCACATTGTCCTGGTTGGTCGCGGCCAAGCTCCGGTTACTCCACGTTGCGGATGCGTTCGATCAGCGCCGAGATCGCGGGATCGCGCTCGGCCCTGGCGTAGATGCCGGCCATCGCCGCCTCGAACGGCTTGCGGTCGATCTCCGTGACGATCCTGACGCCGGCGTCCTGCGCCTGCTTCTGCGAGCGCTCCTCGAGCTCCTTCCATTTCTCGCGCATGTAGATGCTGGAGCGCTGCGCGGCCTCGCGGAAGGTCGCCTGCTCGCCCGGCGACAGGCTGGCCCAGGCTTTTTGCGACATCACCAGCACCTCCGGGCTCACCGTGTGCATGGTCAGGGAATAGTTGCCGGCATATTTGTAGTGGCCGGTGGTGACGAAGGATGGCCAGTTGTTCTCGGCACCGTCGATCAGCCTGTTGGCGAGCCCGGTCAGGACCTGGCCGTAGGGCATCTCGACTGGCTCGGCGCCGAGCGCGCGGATCATGTCCGACATCTGCTGCGACTGCTGCACCCGCAACCGCAGGCCCTTGAGATCCTCGAGCGACCGCACCGGCCGGACGCTGTTGTAGATCGAGCGGGCGCCGGAATCGTAGAACGCCAGCCCGACGAAGCCGTGCGCTTCGAAGCTGTTCAGGATCTCGGCGCCGATCGGCCCGTCCAGCACCTTTCGCAGGTGCTCAAGCGACCGAAACAGGAACGGCATCGCCAGCACGTTCACGGACGGCACCATCGTCCCGATCAGCGCGACGTTGGTCCGGTTGAGGTCGATGGCCCCGGCCCGGGTCTGCTCCAGCGTCTCCTTTTCCTCGCCGAGCTGGCGGGAATGGAAGACCACCATCCGATGCCGGCCATTGCTGCGTTCGGCGATCAGATGGCCCATGTAATTCAGCGCCTGGACCGTCGGATAATCCTCATTCTGAGTATCGGCCGTGCGGAATTCGCGCGCAGGGGCGCTCGCCGAAACCGCCGTGCACAGCAGCGTCGCGACGAGCGTCATGGTCCGCGAAAGGCCGGCGCGGCGATACACAGGCTACAATTCCCCTTGTGGATTGTGTCTGGGGCGGGAAGAAAAGGTTCATCGCTTTTTTAGCAGAATGCCGCTGCTTCGCCCATCAGCCAAACGTTAAATCGCAGGCAACCGGCCCAGCCGATTGCAACCGCTGATGTTGCGCCTTATGACGGCGTGTTGCCACCGGGAATCGGCCCATCGTGAACTTTGTCTTGAAAGTCCTGCAGCTTGCCGCCGCGGCTGTTCTGCTCCTGTCGCCGGCGCACGCTGCAACCGAGATCATGTGGTGGCATGCGATGTCGGGCGAGCTAGGCAAGCAGGTCGAGAAGCTCGCCGCCGATTTCAACGCCACGCAATCCGACTACCGGATCGTGCCCGCCTACAAGGGCAATTACACCGAGACCGTCACCGCGGCGATCTTCGCCTTCCGCTCGCGCAGCCAGCCGGCGATCGTGCAGGTCAACGAGATCGCCACCGCGACCATGATGGCGGCGCGGGGTGCGATCTATCCGGTGTTCGAGCTGATGCGCGATCAGTCGGAGGCGTTCACGCCGTCGGCCTATCTGCCGGCAGTGGTCGGCTACTACGCCGACGTCCACGGCAACATGCTGTCGTTCCCTTTCAATGCGTCGACGCCGATCCTCTACTACAACAAGGACATGTTCCGCTCGGCCGGGCTCGATCCGAACGTGGCGCCCAGGACCTGGCCCGACGTCGGCGCTGCGGCAAAGCGGCTGCGCGCGGCGGGCATGATGTGCGGGCTCACCACGTCATGGCCGTCCTGGATCAATGTCGAGAATTTTTCCGCGTTCCACAATCTGCCGCTGGCGACCAAGGCCAACGGCTTCGGCGGGCTCGACGCGCAGCTGATCTTCAACAATCCGATTGTGGTGCGCCACATCGCGCAGCTGGCGGACTGGCAGAGCAGCAAGGCCTTCGACTTCAGCGGCCGCGGCCAGGCGGCCGAGCCGCGATTCCAGAAGGGTGAATGCGGCATCTTCATCGGCTCCTCCGGCACGCGCGCCGACATCAGGGCCAATTCGAAGTTCGAGGTCGGCTACGGCATGATGCCGTACGATCCCGACGTGCAGGGCGCGCCGCAAAACTCGATCATCGGCGGCGCCACGCTGTGGGTGCTGCGCGACCGGCCGCGCGCCGAATATGCCGGTGTCGCAAAGTTCTTTTCCTACCTCTCGCGGCCCGAGGTGCAGGCCGCCTGGCACCAGAACACCGGCTATCTGCCGATCACCCGCGCCGCGTTCGACCTCAGCCGCACCCAGGGCTTCTATGACCGCAATCCCGGCGCCTCGATCTCGATCGAGGAGGTGACGCTGAAGCCGCCGACCGACAATTCCAGGGGCATCCGGCTCGGCTCGTTCGTCCTGATCCGCGACGTGATCGAGGACGAGCTCGAGCAGGTGTTCGCCGGCAAGCGCTCGGCGCAGGCCGCGATGGACAACGCCGTCGAGCGCGGCAACCGCCTGCTGCGCCAGTTCGAGCGCGCCAATCCGGACCGGTGAGGGTTGCTGTAGCATCGGTGGAGCGAAGCGATACCCATCACTTCACCGCGCGCGTTGCGCTGGGCGAGACGTGAGGTGAGCACGTTGCACGGGCTCCCTCCCCCCTTGCGGGGGAGGGTCGGGGAGAGGGGTGCCACACGGCGCGCTCTCTCCATCTGTATATCGACGACATGCGACCGATGTCGCGAGGCCGCGGCCAGCGTCGATCATCTCGCCCGCGGCTACCCCTCTCCCCACCCTCTCCCGCAAGGGGAGAGGGAGCCTGACAGGTGTGCTCACCTCACTTGGATCAACCGATGCCATCCAAAGCTGCGTAGCCCGGATGCAGCGAAGCGAAATCCGGGGCCGCCGTTTCGAGTGATGCAGAATCCCGGATTGCGCTTCGCTGCATCCGGGCTACAGGATCGCGTCTCGCAATGATCATCCTTCCTCCGATCTCCGACTACGACACTTATCGCAGCTGGCGGGGCGATCCCGCGCGCTGGCTGCCGGTCGTGCGCGAGATCGCCGATCGGCATAGCCTCGCCTGCACCGCGCCGCATGTGTTTGCGACCGGCACCAACCTGGTCGTCGGCCTCGATGGCGAGCTGATCCTGAAGATATTCCCGCCGCTCCTGCGTCCGCAATTCGTCTCCGAGCGCATGACGCTCGGCCAGCTCCGCGAGCGGCTCGCTATTCCGATCCCCGAGATCGTCGCGGAGGGCGAGCGCGACGGCTGGCCGTATCTCGTCATCACCCGCCTCGAAGGCGTGGTCGGATCGGAGGTGTGGCCATCGCTCGCGGAAGCCGAGCGCGAGCGCGTGCTCGGCGAGATCGGCGCCGTCATCGCGGCGGTGCAGCGGGTGCCGGTGGGCCCCCTGCTTGCGATCGAGCCGCGCTGGGATGTCTTCATGCGCGGACAGATCGCGCAGTGCCGGACCCGCCACGTGCGGCTCGGCCTGCCGGCAAAATTCCTCGCCGGCCTCGACGATCTCTTGCGCGCCGCCGCCGAATTGATCCCGATGGATGCGCCGCCGGTGATCCTGACCGGCGAGTACATCCCGGAAAACTTTCTGCTGGCGCGCCGGACCGATGGCTGGCACGTCACCGGCCTGTTCGACTTCGGCGACATGCAGACCGGGTGGGGCGAGTACGACCTGCTCGGCCCCAGTGCCTTCATGGCCGCCGGCCATCCGCGCCGCGTGCGCAGCCTGCTCGACGGCTTCGGCATCGCGCGCGAGGACGTGACGTTCGGGTTGAAGCGCCGGCTGATGGCGCTGCTGCTGCTGCACCGGCACAGCGATCCGCTCCGGCACATCTGCATTTCCGATTGGCCGGATAAGGCCAGCGACCTCGTCCAGCTGCAGGAGCTGATCTGGCCTGACTAGGCGCGTCGGGCCGACCGGTTCTGGGTTAAGCCAAAAAGGAGGGCATCGTTAGATCGTGCCCTCATATTAGGCAGGTAATCGGGCTTTGTATGCAATTTGGCTTCGCCCGAACTAAATACCGATACTGCGTTACTTCACATATTTCATAGACTTACCTGGAAATAAGCTTTCATTAAGGGTTGGCACGAACCTTGCGAACCCCTGTTCCAAAGGCCGTTTTGTTTAAGGGCATTTGGAGCACCCCATGAAGCGTCGCGATTTCCTCAAATCGGTATCCGGATTGGCGGCGGGCGTGCTGGCGCCGACGGCGCCCGCGATTTTCTCCCCGGCCAGGGCCGACGCGCGATCCGAGACGCTGCTGATCGTTTCCGAAGGCGGACCCAACAATCTCGACATCCACGGCATCGGCACCAACGTGCCCGGCTATGAGGTGTCGTGGAATTGCTATGACCGGCTGATCAGCCACGAAATGAAGAGCGGTCCGGGCGGCGTCCCCTATTACGACCGCGACAAGTTCAAGGGCGAACTCGCCGAGGACATGAACATCGGCGACATGTCGGTCACCTTCAAGCTGCGCAAGAACGCCAAATTCCACGACGGTGCGCCGGTCACCGCCAAGGACGTCAAATGGTCGCTCGACCGCGCCGTCAGCGTCGGCGGATTCCCGACCTTCCAGATGAGCGCGGGCTCGCTGACCAAGCCGGAGCAGTTCGTCGTCGTCGATGACTACACGGTGCGTGTCGACTTCCTGAAGAAGGACAGGCTGACGATCCCCGATCTCGCGGTCATCGTGCCCTGCGTCGTCAACTCCGAGCTGGTGAAGAAGAACGCCAGTGAGAAGGATCCCTGGGGCCTCGAGTTTACGAAGCAGCAGACCGCGGGCTCCGGCGCCTACAAGGTGACGAAGTGGACGGCGGGCACCGAAGTCGTGATGGAGCGCAATGACGATTGGGCGTGCGGTCCGGCCCCGAAGATTCGGCGCGTGATCTGGCGCATGGTGCCGCAGGCCGGCAACCGCCGCGCGCTGCTCGAGCGCGGCGATGCCGACATCTCCTATGAGCTGCCGTTCAAGGACTTCCAGGAGATGAAGGCGAACGGCAAGCTCAACGTGGTGTCGCTGCCGTTCTCCAACGGCATCCAGTATATCGGCATGAACGTGACCAGGCCGCCGTTCGACAATCCCAAGGTGCGGCAGGCGATGGCTTATGCGATGCCGTACCAGAAGATCATGGATGCGGTGCTGTTCGGCCTCGCCAATCCGATGTTCGGCGCGGCCAAGGACAAGCCGACCGAGGTCGCCTGGCCGCAGCCGACCAAATATGTCACCGACATGGAGAAGGCGAAGGCGCTGCTCACTGAGGCCGGCTACGCCAACGGCTTCGAGACCACGATCTCGTTCGACCTGAATTTCGCCGGCGTCAACGAGCCGCTCTGCGTGCTGGTGCAGGAGAGCCTCGCGCAGCTCGGCATCAAGGCCACGATCAACAAGGTGCCCGGCGCCAACTGGCGCACGGAGCTCACCAAGAAGGAGATGCCGCTGTTCACCAACGTGTTCTCGGGCTGGCTCGATTATCCCGAGTACTTCTTCTACTGGTGCTATCACGGCAACAATTCGATCTTCAACACGATGAGCTACAAGTCGCCCGAGATGGACAAGCTCATCGACGGCGCGCGCATCGCCGCCGCGACCGGCGATACCGCGGCCTACGACGCCGACGTCAAAGGCTTCGTCGATCTCGCCTACGCCGACATCCCGCGCATCCCGCTCTATCAGCCCTTCGTCAACGTCGCGATGCAGAAGAACGTGACCGGCTACCAATACTGGTTCCACCGCCGCCTGGATTATCGCGCGATGGCGAAGGGTTAGGTGGCGAATGGTGAATGGCGAATAGCGAATAGGGAGTAGCGAAAAATGGACGGCTGCGACGGGCAACTATTCGCCATTCGCCATTCAATATTCGCGCGAGCGGAGCGCGCCTCATGCTGACCATGATCGGCAAGCGGCTTCTGTTCGCGATCCCGTCGCTGATCGGGGTCGTGATCGTCACCTTTCTGCTGACGCGCGCGTTGCCGGGCGATCCGGCGGCGTATTTCGCCGGGCCGGCGGCGACCAAGGAGGCGATCGACCAGATCAGGAAGAAGCTCGGCTTCGATAAGCCGTTGATCGAGCAGTTCGTGCGCTACACCTATGATCTTGCCCATGGCGATCTCGGCACGTCGCTGACCACGGGGCAGCCGGTGGCGGCCGAGCTGCGCAATCGGCTGCCGGCGTCGGCCGAGCTGACGCTGCTCGGCCTCGTCGTCTCGATCGTGATCGCGATTCCGCTTGGCGTGCTGGCGGCGACGCGGCCGGGCTCCTGGATCGACCATCTCTGTCGCGTCACCACGACGGCGGGCGTGTCGCTGCCGGTGTTCTTCACCGGGCTCGTACTGGTCTACGTGTTCTATTTTCGCCTCGGCTGGTCGCCGGCGCCGCTCGGCCGGCTCGACGTGTTCTATAGCGCGCCGCCCACAGTCACCGGCTTCTATTTGATCGACACGCTGATCGCCCGCGACGTCGAGGCGTTCCGCTCGGCGCTCGGCCAATTGATCCTGCCGGCGGTGACGCTTGCGGTCTTCTCGCTGGCGCCGATCGCCCGCATGACGCGCGCCTCGATGCTGGCGGTGCTGGCCTCAGACTTCGTCCGCACCGCGCGCGCCAGCGGCCTGTCGCCCGGCAAGGTGATCGTTACCTACGCGTTCCGCAATGCGATGCTGCCGGTGGTCACCACGCTCAGCATGGTGTTCTCCTTCCTGCTCGGGGCCAACGTGCTGGTCGAAAAAGTGTTCGCCTGGCCCGGCATCGGCTCCTATGCCGTCGAGGCGCTGATCGCCTCCGACTTCGCCCCGGTGCAGGGTTTTGTCCTCACCATGGCAGTCATGTACGTGCTGCTCAATCTCATCATCGACATTCTCTATGGCGTCATCGATCCACGCGTCAGGCTGGAGGGCTAGGGCATGATGCCGAAAAGCGAGTCTTCCGAAAGAGATCATGCTCGGGGGAGAGAGCCATGAGCACAGTTGCGCCGGCAGTCGAACCGGTCGGCCCGGCGCGAACGTCCGGGCTCGCCGCGATCATCGAGCAGACCCGCTACGTGCTCGGCGAGAACAAGGTCACCGGCTTTGCCTTCGCGCTGCTGCTCATGATCCTGTTTGCGGCGCTGTTCGGCCCCTACGTCGTGCCCTACGATCCGCTTGCGTCCGACACCGCCGCTGCATTGAAGCCGCCGTCCGCCGTGCACTGGTTCGGCACCGACCAGCTCGGCCGCGACATCTTCAGCCGTGTCATCGACGCGACGAGGCTCGATACTTTCATCGCGGTCGCCTCCGTCGTGCTGGTGTTCCTGATGGGCGGCCTCGCCGGCATCGCCGCCGGCTATTTCGGCGGATGGACCGACCGCATCGTCGGCCGCATCGCCGACACCATCATGGCGTTCCCACTGTTCGTGCTGGCGATGGGCATCGTCGCGGCGCTCGGCAACACCGTGCAGAACATCATCATCGCGACCGCGATCGTGAACTTTCCGCTCTATGCGCGGGTCGCGCGGGCCGAAGCCAATGTCCGCCGCAGTGCCGGCTTCGTGCAGGCGGCGCGGCTCTCCGGCAACGGCGAGTACCGCATCCTCCTGGTGCACATCCTGCCGAACATCATGCCGATCATGATCGTGCAGATGTCGCTGACCATGGGATACGCGATCCTCAACGCCGCGGGCCTGTCCTTCATCGGCCTCGGCGTCCGGCCGCCGACCGCGGAGTGGGGCATCATGGTGGCCGAGGGCGCCGGCTTCATGGTGTCGGGCGAATGGTGGATCGCGCTGTTCCCCGGCCTTGCGCTGATGATCGCGGTGTTCTGCTTCAACCTGCTCGGCGACGGCCTGCGCGACATCGTCGACCCGCAGCGGAGGACGTGATGAGGGAATCTTTCGTGCGGCGCGGACTTGTTCGCCTCTCCCTGCACGCGGGGAGAGGCCGAGCCGCGCTAGCGGACCGGGTGAGGGGGAGTTTCCGCGCACTCCTCAGCCAGTTGTGTCCGCTGATAGATGCCCCTTATCCCAGCCTTCTCCCGGTAAGAACGGGGAGAAAGGGGCACGCCGCCGCAGCGGAGGACGTGATGGCTGTCATATTGCGGTTTCCAAATACCGCTCCGCTCCTTTGCATGGGGTTGTTTTTCGCAATATTGGTTGACCGCCCGCCGGAGAGGCGCGCATGACCGCCCACCCGCTGCTCGACGTCAGGGACCTCACCGTCGAATTCACCACCCGCCGCGGCATCGTTAAGGCGGTGCAGCATGTCGACATCGCCGTCGGCAAGGGCGAGACCGTCGGCATCGTCGGCGAGTCCGGCTCCGGCAAGTCGGTGACGTCGTATGCCGTGATGCGCATCCTCGACCGCGCCGGCAAGATCGCCGAAGGCTCGGTGATGTTCTCCGGCATCGACGTCAAGGCAGCGACCGAGAGCCAGATGCGCGACCTGCGCGGCCGCGAGGTCTCGATGATCTTCCAGAACCCGCGCGCCGCGCTCAATCCGATCCGGAAAGTCGGCGATCAGATCGAGGACGTGCTGCGCCAGCACGTGCAGCAGGCGCAGGTCGGCGATCGCGGCGAGAAGGCGATCGAGGCGCTGGAGCAGGTCAAGATCGCGCGTCCCCGCGAACGCTACCACGCCTATCCGTTCGAACTGTCCGGCGGCATGTGCCAGCGCGTCGTGATCGCGCTGGCGCTGGCCTGCAATCCGCAGCTCTTGATCGCCGACGAGCCGACCACCGGGCTCGACGTCACCACCCAGAAGGCGGTGATGGATCTGATCGTCGAGCTGACCAGGCGGCGCTCGATGTCGACCATCCTGATCACGCACGATCTCGGCCTCGCCGCAGCCTATTGCAACCGCGTCGTGGTGATGGAGAAGGGCCGCGTGGTCGAGACCGCCAAATCGGCCGACATCTTCGCCGCGCCTCAGCATCCCTACACCAAGAAGCTGATGCGCGCGACGCCGCGGCTCGGCGTCTCGCTGCGCGACCTGCTGCCGGAGGATGACTCTCTTGCCTCTCCCCGCTCGCGGGGAGAGGCCGACCCGCGTAGCGGAGCGGGTGAGGGGGACTCTCCAAGCACCGTGCTCGCGGAGAGTCCCCCTCACCCCAACCCTCTCCCCGCAAGCGGGGAGAGGGGGATGCCCCTCCTCTCCGTCGAGAACCTGATCAAGGAATACCCGCGCCAGGGCGCGACCTCGGTGCTGCGGAAGCTGTTCGGCCGCAAGCCGCCGGTGGAGGAAGCGATCTTCCGCGCCGTCGACGGCATCAGCTTTTCGGTCGGCCGCGGCGAGAGCGTCGGGCTGGTCGGCGAATCCGGCTGCGGCAAGTCGACGACGTCGATGATGGTGATGCGGCTGCTCGACCAGACCTCGGGCCGTATCCTGTTCGACGGCGAGGACATCGGCAGCATCGTCCCGCAATCGTTCGCGCGGCTGCCGCAGCGCAGCCAGATCCAGATGGTGTTCCAGGATCCGACCGACAGCCTCAACCCGCGCTTCACCGCGGCGCGCGCGATCGCCGATCCGATCCTGCAACTCGGCGATGTCAGGGGGCGCGATGCGCTGCGTGCCCGCTGCGAGGAGCTGGCGCGGCTGGTCGGCCTGCCGGTCAATTTACTGGACCGCTTTCCGCATCAGCTCTCCGGCGGCCAGAAGGCGCGCGTCGGCATTGCGCGCGCGATTGCGCTGCATCCGAGGCTGGTGATTCTCGACGAGCCGACCGCCGCGCTCGACGTCTCGGTGCAGGCGGTCGTGCTCAACCTGCTGCAGGATCTCAAGCAGTCGATGGGCATGAGCTATCTGTTCGTGTCGCACGATCTCAATGTGGTGCGGCTGCTCTGCGACCGCGTCATCGTGATGCGCGCCGGTCGCATCGTCGAGCAGGGCGCGTCCGAACAGGTCTTGGGCAATCCGCAGGATGCCTATACAAGGGAGCTGCTGACGGCGATCCCGCATCCGCCGTTGCCGGTTTGACGACGCATGATCCGGAAAAGTGGGAACCGGTTTTCCGAATAGATCATGCGCAAAGAGTATTGAACGGGAGCGAAATGGCCGATCATCTCGACGACTATATCGACGCCGTCGCGCGTGCGATGGCGCTGCCGGTGGAGGACGCCTGGCGTCCCGCGGTGCGCGCCAATCTCGAAGTCTCGCTACGGCTGGCGCTGCTGGTCGATGATTTCCCGCTGCCGGACGAAGCCGAGTCCGCCGCGATCTATACGGCTTGAAATCGCGATGCCCGAGACTCCCGCCCACATGTCCGCAGCCGCGATCGCGCAGGCCGTCTCGACCCGGAAGCTGACCGCGCTTGCGGCGACCGAGGCCGCGCTCGCGCGCATCGCCGCGCATGACAAGACGCTCAATTCCTTCACCGACGTCACCGCCGATCGCGCCCGTGCCAAAGCGAAGGCCGTCGACGCGGCGATCGCCGACGGCAAACCGGTCGGTCCGCTGGCCGGCGTTCCCTTCGCGGTGAAGAACCTGTTCGACGTGCAGGGGCTCTCGACCCGCGCCGGTTCGAAGATCAATCGCGACTTGCCGCCGTCGCCGCGCGACGCGACATTGATCGAGCGGATGGAGGCGGCCGGCGCCGTGCTGGTCGGCGCGCTCAACATGGGCGAATACGCCTACGACTTCACCGGCGAGAACGTGCATGATGGCCCGTCGCGCAATCCGCACGATCCGACGCGGATGACGGGCGGCTCCTCTGGCGGCTCCGGCAGCGCGGTCGGCGGCGCGCTGGTGCCGATCGCGCTCGGCTCTGACACCAACGGCTCGATCCGCGTGCCGGCCTCGTTCTGCGGCATCTTCGGCCTGAAGCCAACCTTCGGCCGGCTGTCGCGGGCGCGGACCTATCCGTTCGTGGCGAGCCTCGATCACCTCGGCCCGCTCGCGCGCAGCGTGACCGATCTTGCGCTCGCCTATGATGCGATGCAGGGGCCGGATGCCGATGACGCTGGTTGTGCCGGCCGATCATTCGAGCCGACATTGCCTCTGCTGACCCATGATATCGGCGGGCTGCGCATTGCGATCGCCGGCGGCTATTTTCAGAAGAATGTCTTCCCTGAAGCAGTGGAGGCCGTCGCGCGCGTGGCGAAGGCGCTCGGCGCCACGCAGACTGTCGAATTACCTGAAGCCGCGCGCGCTCGCGCCGCGGCCTATATCATCACCACCACCGAGGGCGCCTCGCTGCATCTCGATCGCTTGCGCAAGCGCCCCAACGATTTCGATCCGGCGGTGCGCGACCGCTTCCTCGCCGGTGCGATGGTCCCCGCCGTCTATGTCGACAAGGCACAGAAATTCCGCCGCTGGTACCGGGCGAAGGTGCTGGAGCTGTTCAACTCGGTCGACGTCATCCTGGCGCCGGCCACCCCCGGCACCGCGCCGAAGCTCGGACAAGTCAATTTCGTGCTCGATGGCGTCGAGCTGCCGGTCCGCGCCAACATCGGCATCCACACCCAGCCGATCTCCTACATCGGCCTGCCCGTCGTCGCCGTGCCGGTGCCGCTGGAGCCGATGCCGATCGGCGTGCAAATCATCGCCGCGCCGTGGCGCGAGGATATCGCGCTGCGCGTGGCCTATGCGCTGGAAAAGATGGGTGTCGCCGCCGCGCCGGCGCCGAGAGGAATTTGAAAATGGACATCGATCTTCCCGACGTGCTCGCCGAGGTCACCGCGCAGTTCGCGCGCTACGAGCAGGCACTGGTCACCAACGACGTCGCCGTGCTCGACGAACTGTTTCGCGACGACAAGCGCACGCTGCGCTACGGCATCGGCGAGAACCTCTACGGCTACGCCGAGATCATGGCGTTCCGCGCCGCGCGCTCGCCGGTCGGGCTGATGCGCAAGATCGACCGCACCGTGATCACGACGTACGGGCGTGACACCGCTGTTGCCTCGACGTTGTTCTATCGCGAGTCGACGCCGGGCAAGGTCGGGCGGCAGATGCAGACGTGGATACGCTTTCCCGAGGGCTGGAGAATCGTCGCTGCCCATGTCAGCGTCATCGACCAACCCGAGGCGGTTTGAAGGGGCGCTTACGGCATGAGCCTCGACGATTTTCCGTCACGCGTCACGCAGCCGGCCGGCGCCGAGCCGGAGCCTGCCGTGCGCCGCGTCGACCGTCCGTCGCAGCTCGCCGACAAGATCACCCGCGCCGAGGAACTGCGACTGCAACTCGCCGACGAGATCGTGCGCGGCACGCTGCCGCCGGGCGCAGCGCTCGACGAAACCGACATCGCCCGCCGCTTCAACGTCTCGCGCACCCCGGTGCGGGAGGCGCTGCGGCAGCTGGTCGCCAGCGGTCTGGTCGACGCCCGGGCGCATCGCGGCGCGGTGGTGGCGCGGCCCTCGCTGGACCGCCTCACCGGCATGTTCGAGGCGATGGCCGAGCTGGAGGCGATCTGCGCCGGCCTTGCCGCCGAGCGGATGACGCCGGCGGAGCGCCATACGCTCGAGGCGATCCATGAGGAATTGCGGGCGCTAAGCTACACCGGCAATCCCGAACGCTTCCACGAGGTCAACGAGCGCTTCCACAATGCGATCTATGCCGGATCGCAGAACACCTATATCGCGGAGATGACGCTGGCGACGCGGGTACGCGTGCAGCCGTTCCGCCGTGCCCAGTTCCGCAATCTCGGACGTCTCGCAAAATCCCACGCCGAGCACGACCGCGTCGTCGTCGCCATCCTGCGCGGTGACAAGACAGGCGCTGCGGCTGCGATGCGCGCCCATATCGAGCAGGTGCGCGGGGAGTACGAGACCTACGCGGTGTCGGTGTAGCTTCTCTTACCTCGCCCCGCTTGCGGGGAGAGGTCGGATCGCATCGACAGATGCGATCCGGCTGAGGGGGTACAGGTCTGTCCAAGCGTAGTGCTCGCGGAGAGATGCCCTCACCCCAGCCCTCTCCAAGAGCGGGGCGAGGCAGCACACCGCTGCAGCGGTTACGCTTTCGCCCGCTCCGCCATGAACGCGCGCCAGCCGCCATAGGCCGAAATATCCTTCGCGTCGCCGATCGCGGCAGGCTCGACGATGAACCCCTTGGCCTGCCGTCCATCCACCAGCCTGATCGTTCCGATCGACAGCGGCGGCGGGATTGCGGCGACGAATCTGCCGAACGCGGCCGGCGACATCGCCCACAGCTCGAGCTTGATCGATGCGCCCGCGCCGGCCTCGATGCGCAGCATGCCGGGCTTCGGCGGCGTGGTGTCGAGTGCGTAGAGCCTGTAGTCGGGCGCCGTCGCTGTCTCTTCCAGCAGCCGCGCCTCGAGCGCCGTCAATTCATGGTTCAGCGCCATGCCGGAGAGATGCGCGCCGACCACCGCGATCGTGATCTCGTTGGGATGGGCCTGCGCCGGCACGGTGGCGAGCGGCGGTTGCGGAAGCGATTTGGCGCCCAGGGTGAGCCCGGTGTCGGCGTGGAAGATGCGGCCGATGCTGGCCAGCGCCGCGTCGCAGCCGGCGGGCGCCAGCAGCGTGATGCCGAATGGCGTGCCGTCGGGTCGCATCGCTGCCGGCAGCGCCAATCCGCAGAGGTCGAGCAGGTTGACGAAATTGGTGTAGGTGCCGAGCCGGGAGTTGAGCTCGATCGGGTTGGCCAGCACGTCGGCGGTGGAATAGACCGTCGGCGCGGTCGGCAGTACGATCGCATCGAGTTGGGCAAATGTCCGCTCGGAGACACGACGCAACGCTTCCAGCCGGTAAAGCGCGGCGAATGTATCGGCTGCGGTCGGCCGCGCACCGCCGGTCGTGATCTCGCGCGTCACCGGATGCACGGCCTCGGGCGACGAGGCCAGCAGGTCGCGGATCACGAGATAGCGCTCGGCGACCCATGGCCCCTCATAGAGCAGCCGCGCGGTTTCGTAGAACGGCTCGAGGTCGAATTCGACGAGTTGGGCGCCGAGCGTCTGCCAGCGCTTGCAGGCCTCGCCATAGGCTTGCTCGGCTGCGCGGTCGCCGAAGAACTTCAATTGGCCGCTCTCGGGGACGCCGAGCCTCAGCTTTGACGGAAACGCTGCGAGGCCACCCAGCGGCCGGTCGCGCGAGAACGGATCGGCATCGTCAGGCCCCGCCATCACGGCGAGCGCCGCCGCGGCGTCATCGACCGTCAGCGAGAACACCGAGATGCAGTCGAGCGTGCGGCACGCCGGCACGACGCCCGCGGTCGAGATCAGCCCGAGGCTCGGTTTCAGGCCGACGATGTTGTTGAGCATCGCCGGCACACGGCCGCTGCCTGCGGTGTCGGTGCCGAGCGCGAGCGGCACGAGGCCGGCGGAAACCGCGACCGCCGAGCCCGAGCTCGATCCACCCGGCACGAGATCGTCGTGCACCGGATTTTTCGGAATGCCATAGGGCGAGCGCACGCCGACGAGGCCGGTGGCGAACTGGTCGAGATTGGTCTTGCCGATGATGATGGCGCCGGCCGCACGCAGTTTTGCAACCGCGGTCGCATCGCGCGCCGGCATGTAGGAGAAGGCCGGGCAGGCAGCGGTGGTCGGCAGGCCCGCGACGTCGATATTGTCCTTCACCGCGACCGGCACGCCGTAGAGCGGCAGCGCCTTGTCGGTGAGCCGCTCGGCCTCGGCGATCGCGTCCTTCTCGTCGCACAGACTGATGAAGATGGCGGGATCATTGTGCTCGCGGATGCGCTGATAGCAGCGCGTCACGGTTTGGGCCGGGGTCATGGTGCCGGCGCGGTGCGCGGCGAGGATCGCGGCGACGGTTTCAGTCACGTGTTCGGCCCCATCGGTTGAACGGCAAGGCGCAGCGGCCTTGCGAAGGAATCGTCGCCTCAGCGAAGCAAGCAGTGTGCCATTGTGTACAATTGGTGCGCGCTCCTCTGTTAGGCGATTATGCCATTATTTCAGTATCTTGAAGTAAACACTCGGAATCGGGGCTGACTTGCGCGCAAGAGCGGCTGCCTAATTATTGGGCCGGGGCCGTCCGTCAAACGCACGCGCGCAAAATTGTTGTTGACGACAACAATTCGGGATGCGCAACACTGTGATCAAAGAGCCTGGCCGGGTGCTGCGCGTTGCGCATGGTCCCGCAAGACACGGGCGAGGAGGAAATCATGACGATTGCCGCCAGCCGCGGTAACGATCCGCAAAGCCTGTTCGCGACGCCCGCGATCATCGCCGACCGCCGTGCGGACGGCAGCATCCTTGTCCGCTCCACCGTGCCCTTAAAGGCGAGCGCCCGCTGCGTCGGCGACTGGCTGGAGCAGTGGGCGCGGCAGGCGCCGGACCGCATCTTCCTCGGCGAGCGCGCCAAGACAGATCTACCCTGGACCACCGTCAGCTATCGCGATGCGCTGCGGATCGTCCGTGCGGCAGCATCCTGGATCCTGGCGCAGGGGCTGAGCGCGGAGCGGCCGCTCGTCATCCTCTCCGACAACAGCATCGATCACGCGCTGTTCGCGCTGGCGGCCCAGCATGTCGGCGTGCCCTCGGCGGCGATCTCGCCGGCCTATTCGCTGATGTCGAAAGATTTCGACAAGCTGAAGGGCATGATCGGATTGCTCGAACCCGGAGCGATCTATGTGGCGGGTACCAGGCCGTTCGCGGCGGCGCTGGCCGCGATCAGGCCGCTGCATCGGGCCACCATCGTCAGCGGCAATCCTGACGACACGGATGCGCTGCCGTTCCCTAAGGTTGCCGCGACACCCGAGACGCCGGACGTCGCAAGCGCGTTCGCTGCGGTGACGCCGGACACAATCGCAAAATTCCTGTTCACCTCGGGCTCGACAGGCACGCCGAAGGCCGTGATCAACACCCAGCGCATGCTGACCTCGAGCCAGCAGGCCAGGGCGCAGACTTGGACCTTCCTCGAGCAATCCGGCGACGAGTTCGTCATTCCGGATCACCTCGTGATCCTGGATTGGCTGCCGTGGAGCCACACCTTCGGCGCCAACCACAATTTCAACCTGGTGCTGCGCAACGGCGGCACGCTCTATATCGACGGCGGCAAGCCGGCGCCCGGCCTGTTCGCGACCTCGCTCGCCAATTTGCGCAGCGTGGTGCCGACGGTCTATTTCAACGTGCCGCGCGGTTTCGACATGCTGATCGCGGCGCTGCGCAGCGACGAGGAGTTGCGCCACAAATTCTTCGAAGGCACCAAGTTCGCCTTCTATGCCGGCGCGGCGCTGCCGCAGAATCTCTGGGATGCGCTGGAGGAATTGTCGCTGAAAGCGGTCGGCAGCCGCCTGCCGATGGTCTCGGCCTGGGGCTCGACCGAGACCTCGCCGCTCGCGACCGATTGCCATTTCCTCGCCGAACGCTCGGGCAATATCGGTGTGCCGATTCCCGGCACCGAGCTGAAGCTGGTGCCGTCGGGCGACAAGCTCGAGGTCCGCGTGCGCGGGCCGAACGTCACGCCCGGCTACTGGAAGGCACCCGAGCTGACGGCGCAGGCGTTCGACGCGGACGGCTTTTACCGGATCGGTGATGCCGTCACCTTCGCCGATCCTGAGAGGCCCGAGCTTGGCCTGTTCTTCGACGGCCGCGTCGCCGAGGATTTCAAACTCAATTCTGGCACCTGGGTCAGCGTCGGCACGCTGCGCATCGCCGGCATCACGGCGCTGGCGCCGTTGGCGCAGGACATCGTCGTGGCCGGCCACGGCCGCGACGAGGTGCGCTTCCTGGTGTTCCCGAATCTTGCCGCCTGCCGTGCACTGGCTGGCCTCGCCGAGACCGCGGATGCCGGTGAGGTGATCGGCCACGCGGCGATCCGCGCCGCGATTGCGCAGGGTCTGGCCAAGCTGAAAGCGCAGGCCGGCCATTCCTCCGGCCACGCCACGCGCGCGCTGCTGCTGGCCGAGCCGGCCTCGGTCGACGGCGGCGAGATCACCGACAAGGGCTACATCAACCAGCGCGCCGTACTGACCCGCCGCGCCGCTGCGGTGGCGGTACTGGAGGATGACTCGTCGGCTGAGCCGATTGCGTGCACGAGCGCCGATGGATGGGTTCCCTCCCCCTTTGCGAGGGAGGGCAATCGCATATGAAAACTCTGGTGGCGCCAGTATCGGCAGTCGGTTCCCTCTCCCGCTTGCGGGGGAGGGTTGGGGTGGGGGTCTCTCCACGAATCATACTGTGGAAATAGCCCCCACCCGGATCGCATCTGCATGCGATCGGCCTCCCCGCGCAAGCGGGAGACGCGAAGCGAGCACCGGCTCATCCAGCGCCCTTCATATGCGATTGCCCTGCCCGCAAGGGGGGAGGGAGCCTGATCCGCGTGCTCACCTTACACTCCCCTTTTGGGACGTGACGCAGCGCGTCACGGTTTTTAGTTGCTAAGGCAACTAAGCTGTGCGAGTTTCCGCGGCAATGAGCAGGGCCGGTCAACGGCCACGCGCTATCGGAGGAAACAATATTGCGCGGTGTGGCGCGAACAGCACGGACGGTCGAGAGCTTAGACAATGCCGCGGCACCGCAGGGTCCCGAGCGCGGCCCGGCTGTGCCGTCAGGTCGTGCTTTGTCCGGTCACGGCGCCGAGATTCTCGTGCAGCCGGCGCAGCAGGTCGATCAGCACCTCGCGTTCGTCCTTCTTCAGGCAGGACAGCAGCCGTCGTTCGCGCTCCAGCGCCGCGACGATGACCTTGTCGTGCACCGCGCGTCCCCGCGCCGTCAGCGTGATCGAATGGGTGCGGCCGTCGTCCGGCGCGGTGCGGATCGTCAAGAGGCCGCGCTTTTGCATCGCCGCGAGGTTGCGGCTCACCGGTCCCTTGTCGAAGCCGATCACCTGGCAGATCCGGGAGGCCGGAATGCCAGGCTCGATCGCAAGCTGCGAGATGATCCGCCACTCGGTGACGTTGACACCGAAATTCTTCTGATAATAGGCAGTGGCGCTGTTCGACAGCTTGTTGCCGATGAAGGTGATGAACGCCGGCACATAACGGTTGAGGTCGAGCAGCAGGCCGTCCGCGGCATCGGCGGGATCGGCCGGTCTCGGCCGGCGGGGCTTTCGGGGGAGGGGCTGGCTGCTCATCTCTCAAATCATCGCTGCGAAACTGCCCGCGAGCAATAGACATGCGGCGCATGTTGACAAGATCAAACCTCCGGAGGTCCCGATGACTGCAGCAACCGGCGCGTCCGTCCCGCATCTCGACGTCGATCCGTTCGCACTCGAGTTCTTTGCCGATCCGTTCCCGACCCATGAGCGGCTGCGCGAGGCCGGGCCGGTGGTCTATCTCGACAAGTGGAACGTCTATGGCGTGGCGCGCTATGCCGAGGTCCATGCCGTCCTGAACGACCCCGCGACCTTCTGCTCCAGCCGCGGCGTCGGCCTCAGCGATTTCGCCAAGGAGACGCCGTGGCGGCCGCCGAGCCTGATCCTGGAAGCCGATCCGCCGGCCCACACCCGCACCCGCGCGGTGCTGAGCACCGTGCTGTCCGCGACCGTGATGAAGCAGCTTCGCGGGCGATTTGCCGCCGCTGCGGAGGCCTGTATCGACGCGCTGCTGGAGAAGCGCCGCTTCGACGCGATCGAGGATCTCGCGGAAGCCTATCCGCTGTCGATCTTCCCGGATGCGCTGGGCCTGAAGCCGGAGGGCCGCGAGCACCTGCTGCCCTATGCGAGCCTGGTATTCAACGCCTTCGGTCCGCCGAATGAGCTGCGCAAGGAGGCGATCGAACGCTCGGCGCCGCACCAGGCCTATATTGCCGAGCAGTGCCAGCGCGACAACCTCACCCCGGGCGGCATCGGCGCCTGCATCCACGCCCATGTCGATGACGGCGCCATCACCGCCACCGAGGCGCCGCTGTTGGTGCGCTCGCTGCTGTCGGCCGGCCTCGACACCACCGTCAACGGCATCGGCGCCGCGGTCTATTGCCTCGCGCGGTTCCCTGACCAGTTCGAGAAGCTGCGCAGCGATCCGACGCTGGCGCGCAATGCCTTCGAGGAGGCCGTGCGGTTCGAAAGCCCGGTCCAGACCTTCTTCCGCACCACCACCCGCGAGGTCGAGCTCAGCGGTACCACCATCCCCGAAGGCGAGAAGGTGCTGATGTTCCTCGCCGCCGCCAACCGCGACCCGCGCCGCTGGGATCAGCCCGACACCTACGACATCACCCGCCGCACGTCGGGCCATGTCGGTTATGGCTCGGGCATCCACATGTGCGTCGGCCAGCTCGTCGCCCGTCTCGAAGGTGAAGTGATGATGGCGGCGCTGGCGCGGCGCGTCGCCAGCATCGAGATCTCTGGCGAGCCGAAGCGCCTTTTCAACAACACGCTGCGCGGGCTCACGAGCCTGCCGGTCGAGATCACGCCGGCCTGACGACAAAGTTGTTACCGGCAACGGACTGGCCCAGGAACGACACAAGGGAGGGGGACACGATGAAGGGCTTTGGAATGGGATTGGCGCTGGCATTGGCTTTCGCTGCGGGGAGTGCGCGCGCTGAAATTTCCGGCGACGTGGTGCGCGTCGGCGTGCTGAACGATATTTCCGGCATCTTCCAGGACACCAACGGCATGGGCTCGGTGGAAGCCGCGCGCATGGCGGCGGAAGATTTTGCCGGCGGCGGCAAGGGCATCAAGGTCGAGATCGTCTACGCCGATCACCAGAACAAGGCGGACGTCGGCTCGGCCATCGCGCGCAAATGGCTCGACGTCGAAGGCGTCGATGCCATCGTCGACGTGCCGAACTCGGCCGTCGGTCTCGCCATCAACACCATCCTGCGCGACACCAGGATGACGTTCCTGGCGTCGTCGACCGCAAGCTCCGACCTCACCGGCAAGGCCTGCTCGCCGAACACCATTCAATGGGTCAATGACGCCTGGGCCACCGGAAACACCACCGCGGCCGCGATGATGCAGCGTGGCGGCAACGACTGGTACTTCGTCACGGTCGACTATGCACTCGGCAAGGGCATCGAGGCTGAAGCCACCAATTATATCGAGAAGCACGGTGGTAAGGTCTTGGGATCGAGCAAGCATCCGCTCGGCACGTCGGACTTCGCCTCGTTCCTGCTGCAGGCGCAGAACTCGAAAGCAAAAGTGATCGGCCTCGCCAATGCCGGCGGCGACACCATCAACGCGGTGAAGCAGGCCGCCGAGTTCGGCATCCAGCAGGGCGGCCAGACCATGGTGGCGTTCTTGCTGTTCGTGAACGACATCCACGGCATGGGCCTGAAGGTCGCGCAGGGCCTACAGCTGCTCGAAGCGTTTTATTGGGACATGAACGAGGACACCCGCGCGTTTGCAAAACGCTTCGCCGCGCGTCCCGGCATGAACGGCAAGATGCCGAGCGGCAACCAGGCCGGCGTCTACGCCTCGACGCTCGCCTACCTCAACGCGGTGGCCGCCACCGGCAGCGACGACGCCAAGATGGTGGTGCCGCAGATGAAGACGTTCAAGGGCAAGGACAAACTGTTCGGCGACACCACGATCCGCCAGGACGGCCGCGTCATCCATCCGATGTATCTGTTCGAGGTGAAGAAGCCGGAGGAGTCGAAATACCCCTACGACTACTACAAGCAGATCGCGACCATCCCGGCCGAGCAGGCGTTCCGTCCGCTGGCCGACGGCGGGTGCTCGTTGGTGAAATGATGCGATAGCCGCTTTGCCTCGCCTCGCTTGCGGGGAGAAGCCGGATCGCATCGTAGATGCGATCCGGGTGAGGAGCCTTCGCGACTCCCGCTCAGCGTCCTCCCGGAAACTCCCCCTCATCCCGACCTTCTCCCCGCAAGCGGGGAGAAGGAGAAGATCACGGCGCCACCTTGCTGCTGCCCTGGGTGATCAGCCGTGCCGCGCGCTGGTTGCGGGCGTGGATCCAGAGCCAGCTCAGCGCGACGCTGAGGCGGTTGCGCAGGCCGATCAGGAAGTAGATGTGGGCGATGCCCCAGATCCACCACGCGATGGTGCCGCGCAGCTTGAACTTGCCGAAGTCGATTACCGCGAGCCGCTTGCCGATCTGCGCCAGGCTGCCGGCATGCTTGTAGCGGAACGGCGGCAGCGTCTCGCCCTTGAGCCGCGCCTTGATCAGGGCTGCGGCATAGCGGCCCTCCTGTTTGGCGGCCGGCGCGATGCCGGGCACCGGATTGCCGTCGGCATCCTTGATGGTGACGGTATCGCCGACCGCGAAAATGTCGGGATGGCCAGGTACGGTCAGATCAGGCTCGACCTGCAGCCGCTGCGCGCGGTCGGCCGGCGCGTTCAGCCATTCGGCGGCGCGCGAGGCTCGCACGCCGGCGGCCCACACGATGGTGCGTGCGGCGAGTTTCTTGCCGCCATAGACCACGCCCTCGGCCGAACATTCGGTGACCGCTTCACCCAGCACCACCTCGACGCCGAGGCTCTCCAGCGCGCGGTGCGCGTAGGCCGAGAGATCGTCGGGAAAACCGGCGAGCACGCGCGGTCCCGCCTCGATCAGCACCACGCGCGCCATTCGCGTGTCGATATGGCGGAAGTCGCGCGGCAGCGTGTCCTTGGCGAGGTCGGCGATGGTGCCGGCCATCTCGACGCCGGTCGGACCGGCGCCGACCACGACAAAGGTCAACAGCGCCGCGCGGACCTGTGGATCGGTCTCGCGCTCGGCGCGCTCGAACGCCACCAGGATGCGCCGCCGCAGCGTGGTGGCATCCTCCAGCGTCTTCAGGCCGGGCGCGAACGGCTCCCATTCGTCATGGCCGAAATAGGCGTGGCGCGCGCCGGTGGCGAGGATCAGCGTGTCGTAGGCGATGCTGTCGCCGTCATCCAGCAGCACGCGCTTGTTGGCGGCGTCGACGCCGCCGACATTGGCGAACAGCGTCGTCACCTCGGGCCGGTCGCGCAAAAGGTAACGGATCGGCCAAGCGATCTCGCTGGTGGCGAGCGAAGCGGTCGCGACCTGGTAGAGCAGCGGCTGGAACAGATGATGGTTGCGGCGGTCGATCAGCGTGATCTCGACCGGGGCGCCCGACAGCCCGAAGGCGGCCTCCAGGCCGCCGAAACCGGCGCCGACGATCACCACACGATGAGGTTTGGCCGGCGCTTGCGTCATGACAGGTGACCTTGGGTCTGATGTCTCCACCTCTTGATTATGTGGTCATTCGGGCGTTCCTTCCAAGCGCCGATTGCCTATCGGGCGATAACCAACCGCTATCACGCGCTGGTTTCGGCGGTTTTCGCCGAGCTGAAGGCCGCAAGCCCGGACGGCGTGCGCTATCTGACGCTGCGGCTGGAAGACGACACCTTCGTGCATATCATCGAGAGCGCCGCCGAGGATGGCTCGAGCCCGATCCCGAAGCTGAGGGCATTCCAGGCGTTCCAGGACGGCATTCGCGACCGCTGCGTCGAGCCGCCGTTGCGGAGCGGCGCCACTGTCGTCGGCAACTATCGTATGCTGGACGAGTCCTGACCCGCCCCCGGAGCGCCATGATGCCGGCATCCTCTGCCGTCGAGCTCGACCAGCATCTCGCGGCGATGCGGCCAAGGCTGCATCGCTACTGCGCACGCATGGTCGGTTCGGTGCTCGACGGCGAGGACGTGCTGCAGGATGCGCTGATCAAGGCGGTGGAAGCGTTCGCTTCCGCCGCGCCGGTCGAGAACGTCGAGGCGTGGCTGTTCCGGATCGCGCACAACACCGCGCTCGATTTCCTCAGGCGGCGCAATCGCCAGGAGGCGCTGCATTCGGCCGAGGAGGTGGAGATGATTGCCGATCGGCTCGACGAGCTGGAACGCCGCCAGATCGCGGCGAGCAGTCTGCGCACCTTCATGCGCCTGCCGGTGGCGCAGCGCGCCAGCGTGATCCTGATGGATGTGCTCGGCTGCTCGCTTGCGGAGGTCTGCGGCATCATGGATTTCAGCCTGCCCGCGGTGAAGGCGGCGCTGCATCGCGGACGCACCCAGCTGCGCGCCTTCGCCTGCGAGGCAGACGATGCGCCGCGGCCCGGCCTGAAGGAGGCCGATCGCATCAGGCTGAATGCCTATGTCAGCCGCTTCAACGCCCGCGACTTCGACGCCATCCGCGCCATGATCGCCGACGATATCAGGCTCGATCTCGTCAATCGCACGCGGCTGAATGGCAAGGCCGAGGTGTCGCGCTACTTCACCAATTATGCGAAGGTTAGCGACTGGCACCTCGTTGTGGGCCAGGTCGAGCGACGTCCCGCGATACTGGCGTTCGACCCGCGCGAGCCGGATGCGCCGCCGAAGTCCTTCATGCTGCTGGACTGGTCGGCCGGCGAGGTCGCCGCGATTAGGGATTTCCGCCACGCGCCGTATGCGATCGACGGTGCGGAGTGGGCGGTGGATGGAGGGTGAGGGCCTTGCGGCCGGGCAAACCGGTCGAGCAAACTCGATGTCGTCCCTGCGAAAGCAGGGACGACGGTTGTGGGTAGGTTTATCGCGCCCGCCCGCCGAATTCGCCGCCGGCGACGCGGGCAATGCGGCTGGTGGCTGCCGCCGGCGTGCTGCTGCGGCGCCAAGAGCTTTCGTCGCCCGCTTCGTGCGGCAGCGGCGGCGGTTCCTCTTCAACGCTGGCGCCAGGCCAGAACAGCAGCGCGAGATTCAGCGCCGCATTGGCGAGCGCGCCGACCAGCGTGCCGGTCTGCTGGTAGGTCAGCGCATATTCCGGATATTTCTGCCCAACGATCCGGTCGATGATCATGAGCGCGACCCAGCCCGCCATCACGCAGACCGGATCCCATCCGATGTCACGCACCCGCATCGACTGGAGCATGAAGCAGATGGCGAGCAGGACATAGAAGGCGATCAAGAGTGGGGGGCTGTTCGATGCCTGCGCCAGCAGCACATCCCACCGGCCGCTCGACGGCACGTTGCCCGTGACGCCATAGGTGAGCATCATGAAGCCGAGGCCCGCCACGAAAGAGCAGAAGAAGAATGCCAAGCGGCCCATTCGGGCGTTGAAGCCGAAAATGTAATTCAACATGCGACCCGTCCCTTTGGGCGGAGCCTCACTCGGCGATGCTTTCAAGACCGTGAACCACGGGGTGCCGTGCCGCTGCGTGGTTTCGGATGGTTTTACCGATTGCGTAAAATTGCGCGGTCGTCATCAGGCCGGCGGCGACCCTGCCATCGCGGCTTCGATCGCGGCGGCGGTCCGCCGGTAATGCTCGGCCAGATGGCCGGCCGCATCGTCGCTGCGGCGGAGCGCGGCGTCCATGATCTGCTGATGCTCGGCGGTGACGTCGCGCGGCGGCGTGCCCGCGACCTGGCCGACCAGGCTCGGCAGCCGGTAGCGCTGGGTTTCGATATAGAGCTGGTCGGCCATGTCGAGCAGCCGCGGCGAGCCGCAATGCGCGATCAGCGCGTGGTGGAACTGGCGATGCCGCTCCTCCAGCGCCGCGACGTCGGCAGGGTCGGCCGTGCCTGAATTCCGCGCCATCCGTTCGACCTGGCGGCCCAGCGCATGGAAGGCGGCGACGATGCCGGCTTCCCAATCGTCGTCGCCGACGCGCATCGAGCGGCGCAGCGCCTCGCATTCGATCAGGATCCGCGTCTCGGTCGCGTCCCTGATCTCCTCGCGTGACAGCGGTGCGACCGAAAAGCCGCGCAGCGCGGTCGACAGCACCAGCCGCTCGGACTGCAGCCGCATCAGCGCTTCGCGCAGCGGGGAAAAACTCAGGCCGTAACGCTGCCGCAGCGCCTCGAGCCGCAGCGGCTTTCCCGCCTCCAGCACGCCCGCGACGATATCGGCGCGCAGGCGCTGATACGCCGCCTCGCCGAGCGTCGCAGGCTCGCCGGCCGCGTCGCCGCCGGCCATGTCCTTTGCGTCTACGGCCTTTCGGGCCGTTTTGGGAGGGAGTGCCATTCTTTCGAAAATTCTTGGTTGCGTCGAACAAAAAACTGATTTTATATGATTGCTATACCTAGGAGGTCGAAATGGCAACAGGATCTCGTGAGAACCACCGGGAGAACGTCGCCGGGCGAGCCAATGTCGAGGGCACGCCCGAGCTGCTTGCCTATTACGACCAGCTGGACAACCTCGATGCCGGCGCGCTGTGGACCGTCGCCAACAAGATCGAGCCATGGCAGCCCAAATCGTCATCTGTCCCGGTGCTCTGGCGCTACCAGGATCTGCGCCAGCACGTGCTGCGCTCGGCCGAACTGGTGTCGCCGGAGAAGGCCGGCCGCCGCGTCATCTATCTGAACAATCCCGGGCGCCGCGAGCATGCCGCCGCGGTCGGCTGGCTTTATTCCGGGCTGCAGGTGATGCATCCGGGCGAGGTGGCCTCGGCCCATGCGCACTCCGCCTCGGCGCTGCGCTTCATCATGGAAGGCAAGGGCGCCTACACCATCGTCGACGGCCACAAGCTGACGCTCGGCGCCAATGATTTCGTGCTGACGCCGAACGGCACCTGGCACGAACACGGCGTCGACAGCGACGGCACCGCCTGCATCTGGCAGGACGGGCTCGACATTCCCCTGGTGAATACGCTCGAGGCGAATTTCTACGCCGTGCATCCGAAGCTGCAGCAGGACATCGGCTATCCCGTCGACGACATGACCCACACGTGGGGCAATCCGGGCCTGCGGCCGGCGGGCGCCGAATGGAGCAAGGGCTATTCGCCGCTGCTGAAATATGAGTGGGGCCCGACCTACGAGGCGCTGCAGCGCTACGGCAAGGCGAGCGACGGCTCGCCCTACGACGGCATCCTGATGAACTACGTGAACCCGGTCACCGGCGGATCTGTGATGCAGACGATCGGCGCGTCGATGCAGCTGCTGCGGCCCGGCGAGGCGACGCGGGCGCATCGCCATACCGGCGGCGTGATCTACCAGGTGGCGAAGGGCAGCGGCCACTCGATCATCGACGGCAAGCGTTTCGACTGGATAGAGCGCGATATCTTCTGCGTGCCGTCATGGGCCTGGCATGAGCATGCCAATGCCTCACCAAGCGACGATGCCTGCCTGTTCGCCTTCAATGACCTGCCTGTGATGCACGCCCTCGGTTTGTACCGCGAGGAAGCGTTCGGCGACAATGAGGGCCGCCAGAAGCCGGCCTCGTAGGGAAAGCAACCAAATGCGTCTTGTGACCTATCGCGCCGATGTCGAGGCCGCCGCACGTCTCGGTGCCGTCGTCGACGATCTCGTCGTCGACGTCGAACGTCTCGGCGCGCATGCCGACCTGCCGCTGCCGGCCGCGATGCTCGATCTGATCGATCTCGGACCTGTCGCGTGGAGGGCGCTGAAGACGCTGCTTGCCGAACACGCCGGCAAGTGGCCGGTGGGATCAGCGCTGCCCCTGGTGAACGCACGGCTACTGGCGCCGATCCCGCGGCCGCGGAAAAACATCTTCGGCATCGGGCTGAACTATGTCGAGCACGTCGCGGAATCCTCGCGCGCGCTCGACACCGCGAAGGAATTGCCGAAGCAGCCGGTGATCTTCTCGAAGCCCCCGACCTCCGTGATCGGTCCCGATGAGGCGATCGAGCACAACAAGGCGATCACGCAGCAGCTCGATTGGGAAGTCGAGCTCGCCGTGGTGATGGGCCGCACTGCGCGCCGCGTCGCGGAGGCCGACGCGCTCGGCTTCGTGTTCGGCTACAGCGTGCTGATCGACGTCAGCGCCCGCGACAACCGCCGCGCCGGCCAGTGGATCTACTCCAAGGGGCAGGACACCTATGCGCCGTTCGGGCCCTGCATCGTGACCGCGGACGAGATATCGGATCCGCACGCGCTCGATCTCTGGCTCACCGTGAACGGCGTCGAGAAGCAGCGCTCCAATACCCGCCACATGCTGTTCAAGGTGCCGCATCTGATCTCAGACATCTCCGCCGCCATCACGCTGGAGCCGGGCGACATCATCGCGACCGGCACGCCGGATGGCGTCGGTGCTGGGCGCTCGCCGCAGGAATGGCTGTGGCCCGGCGATGTGGTCGAGGCCGGCGTCGCCGGCATCGGCCGGCTGCGTCATCCGGTGGTCGCGGTCTGAGCGGGTGCAACATGCTGTTCGACATGGAGACCCTGGAAGCCGCGAGCCGCTACAAGATCCTCACCGCCACCGTGACGCCGCGGCCGATCGCCTGGGTGACGACGCTGTCCGAAGACGGCGTCGTCAATGCGGCGCCCTACAGCTTCTTCAACGTGCTGGGTCACGAGCCGCCGACGCTGGCGATCGGGCTGCTCGCCGGGCCGGGACGTTTCAAGGACACCGCGACGAATATTCTGGCAACCGGCGAGTTCGTGGTGAACCTGGTGTCCGAGGCCAACGCCGCGGCGATGAATGTCACCTGCATCGATGCTCCGCCCGAGATCGACGAGCTGGCGCTCGCCGGCCTCACTGCGGCTGCCTCCCACAAGGTGCGGCCGCCGCGCATCGAGCAGTCGCCGGTGTCGTTCGAGTGCCGTGTGCTATCGTCGATGGTCACGGGGCCCCGGCAGACCGCTGTCATCGGCCGCATCGTTAGCGCCCATGTTGACGATTCGGTGGTGCAGGATCGCGAGCGCTGCCACATCGACACGCCAGCCCTGCAGTTGATCGGCCGCATGCATGGCAGCGGCTGGTACGCCCGCTGCACCGATCTGTTTCAGATGGACCGGCCGAGCTGGGCCGAATGGCAGCGCCGCGGCGATGCCCAGCCGGTGGAATCGCAGCCGCGTCTCGTGCCGTGATGGCGGTCGGCGCAGGCGCGGGAGGCGTGGCACCTGCGACAATCGTTGCCCCCGCAACCGGCATTATATTTCTTGCCACGGCCGAATTAGACGAATTATGATGCAAGGTGCTGGAGTATGCGCCGAAGGTTCTAAAGCAGCGCCGTCGGTTCGTGCTTGCTGCATACTTGCGATATCGCGCACAAAACAGATCACGAGAACCGCGCGAACAAGCATGGCGCCAGGCCGGCTTCCAAGGGCCTGGCGGGAAATTTTGGTTCAGGAGGGGAGTGAATATGAAGAAGGCATTTTGGCTGGCAGGCGCCATGGCACTGGCGCTGGCGCAGCCCGCGTCGGCGGCTGACAGCATCAAGATCGGCTTTGTCTCGACCTTCAGCGGCCCGACTGCCGTTATCGGCAACGACATGCGCAATTCCTTCGAGCTCGCGCTCGACCATCTCGGCCGCAAGATGGGCGGCAAGCCGGTCGAGGTGATCTACGAGGACGACCAGCAGAAGCCCGACGTCGGCAAGCAGAAGACCGAGAAGCTGGTGCAGTCCGACAAGGTGGATTTCATCGTCGGCTACATCTGGTCGAACGTGCTGCTGGCTTCGCTGAAGACTGCGGTCGACAGCAAGACCTTCCTGATCTCGGCCAACGCCGGTCCGTCGCAGCTCGCCGGCGAACTGTGCTCACCCTACGTGTTCTCGACCTCCTGGCAGAACGACCAGACGCCCGCCGCGATGGGCCTCTACATGAACCAGAAGGGCGTCAAGTCGGTGTTTTTGATCGGCCCGAACTATGCCGCCGGCAAGGACATGCTCGCGGGCCTCAAGAGCACCTTCAAGGGCGAGGTGGTCGGCGAGGAATATACGGTGTGGCCGAGCCAGCTCGACTTCTCCGCCGAGCTTTCCAAGGCGCGCAACTCCAAGGCCGAGTCGATCTTCGTGTTCTATCCGGGGGCCGCCGGCGTCCAGTTCCTCAACCAGTATGCGCAGGCCGGCATCAAGCAGCAGATCCCGCTGTACACCGCGTTCACGATCGACGAATTGTCGCTGCCGCTGCAGAAGGACAATGCGATCGGCATTCCCGGCGCGCAGGAATGGGTCAACGACCTCCCCAACGCCGAGAACAAGAAATTCGTCGAGGACTACCGCAAGAAATACACCAATCTGCGCCCGACCTATTACGGCGCCCAGGCCTATGACGCCGCGCAATTGATCAACAGCGCCGTCGTCGCGGTCAAGGGCGACCTCAGCAAGAAGGACGCGATGAAGGCCGAGATGGAGAAGGCCAACTTCAAGTCGCTGCGCGGCCCGTTCAAATACGGCAACAACCACATCCCGATCCAGAATTTCTATTTGCAGGACGTGGTCAAGGACGCCGACGGCCAGCTCTCGCTGAAGACGGTCGCCACCATCGTCAAGGACGACCAGGACCGCTTCCACGACAAGTGCCCGATGAAGTGAGCTTTCTTGGCGCGCCGATTGCTTCTTAGTCAACTTGCCCCGCCTGCGGGGAGAGGTCGATCGCGAAGCGATCGGGTGAGGGAGACTCTCCACGAATCTGGTCGCGGAACAGCCCCTCACCCCAATCTCTCCCCGCGAAGAGCGGGGAGAGGGAGAACGCGCAGCGTGCAATGCGTCGGCGCGCGACCATCCCTGCTTCGCCTAAGGATGACATAGCCTCACGATGTATCTCGTCGTCGAACAACTGTTGAACGGCCTGCAATTCGGGCTCCTGCTGTTCCTGCTGGCAGCCGGCCTGACGCTGGTGTTCGGCATCATGGATTTCGTCAATCTGGCGCATGGCTCGCTCTACATGATGGGCGCCTATTTCGCGGCGACCTTCGTGGGATGGACCGGCAGCTTCGTCCTCGGCGCGCTGATGGCGCTCGGCGCCACGCTGCTGCTCGGCATCGTGCTGGAATTTGTCGCGCTGAGACATCTCTACGGCCGCGATCATCTCGACCAGGTGCTGGCAACCTTCGGCCTGATCCTGTTCTTCAACGACGCCGTCCGGCTGATCTGGGGCCCGGCCGGCCTCGCGCTGCCGCTGCCGGCCTGGCTGACCGTGCCGGTGCAGATCATCCCCGGCGTATACTACCCGGCCTACCGGCTCATGATCATCGTCGTCGCGCTCCTGGTCGCCGCGCTGCTCTATCTCGTCGTGATGCGCACCCGCATCGGCATGCTGATCCGCGCCGGCGCCTCCAACCGCGAGATGATCGGGGCGCTCGGCATCAACATCAAGCTGCTGTTCACCTTGGTGTTCGGCTTAGGGGCCGCGCTCGCCGGCCTTGCCGGGCTGATGCAGGCGCCGATCCTCACCGTGCAGATCGGCATGGGCGAGAACATCCTGATCCTGGCCTTCGTGATCATCGTGATCGGCGGCATCGGCTCGATCCGCGGCGCGTTCATGGCAGCGATCTTCGTCGGCATCATCGACACGATGGGCCGCGCCTTCCTGCCGGACCTGCTGCGCAAGGTGCTGAGCGGGGCTGCGGCCTCGACCGCGGCGCCGGCGCTGTCCTCGATGCTGATCTATCTCCTGATGGCGATCGTGCTCATCGTGCGGCCGGAAGGGCTGTTTCCGGCGGCCAAACGATGAAGATGCCCAAGCTCAGCGCCTCCACCGCCGTCGCGGCGGCCGTCTGCGCCGCCCTGGTGCTGCTGCCGGTCTATTCGGCCGTCACCGGCAACATCTTCATTCTCACGATGTTCACCCGCATCGTGATCCTGGCGCTGGCCGCGGCGAGCCTGAACCTGATCATGGGATATGGCGGCATGATGAGCTTCGGCCATGCCGCCTATCTCGGCATCGGCGGCTATGCGGTCGGCATCCTCGCCGCCGAGGGCTTCGGTTCCGGCTTCATCCAGTGGCCGGTGGCGCTCGTCGTCTCCGCGCTGTTTGCCCTCGTGGTCGGCGCGCTCTCGCTGCGCACTCGCGGCGTCTACTTCATCATGATCACGCTGGCCTTCGCGCAGATGGCTTACTACATCGCCTCCGCGCTGTCGCGCTACGGCGGCGACGACGGGCTCACGGTCTACAAGCGCAGCGATTTCGCCGGCCTGATCAACCTGTCCAACCGCACCCAGTTCTATTATCTCTGCCTCGCCTGCCTGTTCGGCGGCCTCTATCTGATCTGGCGCATCGTCAATTCGCGGTTCGGCCTGGTGGTGCAGGGCGTCCGCTCCAACGAGCAGCGCATGCAGGCGATCGGCTTTCACGCCAACCGCTACCGGCTGGTCTGCTTCGTCATCGCGGGCACGATCTGCGGCCTGGCCGGTGCGCTGCTCGCCAACAACACCGACTTCGTCAGCCCGGCCGTGATGTACTGGACCCGCTCCGGCGACCTCATGGTGATGGTGATCCTCGGCGGCATGGGCTCGCTGTTCGGCCCGGTGATCGGCGCCATCGTCTTCCTGGTGCTGGAGGAGCTGCTGTCGCAGTTCACCGAATACTGGGCGTTGATCATGGGTCCGCTGCTGCTGCTGATCGTGCTGTTCGCGCGCGGCGGCATCATGGGCCTGCTCGGGAGGATGAGCCGTGGCTGATCCCTTGCTCCGCGTCGACAAACTGGTGCGCCGGTTCGGCGGCATCACCGCGACTGACAATTTGTCGATGGACGTCATGCCGGGAGAGCTGCACGCCATCATCGGCCCCAACGGCGCCGGCAAGACCACGCTGATCAGCCAGCTCACCGGGCAGCTGATGCCGAATTCCGGCAGCATCCATTTCGGCGGCCGCGACGTCACCGGCCTGCCGTCCTACAAGCGCAGCCGGCTCGGGCTGGCGCGCTCGTTCCAGATCACCTCGCTGCTGAAGGATTTTTCCGCGATCGACAACGTCGCGCTGGCGGCGCAAGCGCATGACGGGCACTCGTTCCGCTTCTGGGGCAATGCGCGCAAGGAGCGCCATCTGCGCGATGCCGCCCGCGCGGCACTGGAGCGCGTCGGGCTCGGCAAGCGCGCCGACATCGTGGTGTCGCAGCTCAGCCATGGCGAGCAGCGCGAGCTGGAGCTCGCGGTCGCGCTTGCGACCAGGCCGCAGCTCCTGCTGCTGGACGAGCCGATGGCCGGCCTCGGCGTCACCGAGTCCGCGCGGATGGTGGCGCTGCTCAAGGAGCTGCGCAAGGAAGTCACCATCGTGCTGGTCGAGCACGACATGGAGGCGGTGTTCGCGCTCGCCGACCGCATCACGGTGCTGGTCTATGGCCGCGTCATCGCCTGCGACGTGCCCGATGCGATCCGCAAGCATGAGGAGGTCAAGCGCGCCTATCTCGGCGACCAGCATGCGGTGACCCGCCATGACTGAAGCTAATTCGGCTGACACGCTGCTTGAAGTCGACGCGATCGAGACCTGCTACGGGCTGAGCCAGGTGCTGTTCGGCCTGTCGCTGCAGATCAAGGCCGGCGAGATGGTCGCGCTGATGGGCCGCAACGGCATGGGCAAGACCACGACCGTCCGCTCGATCATGGGCCTGACGCCGGCTCGCGCCGGCGCCATCCGCTTCGCCGGCGAGGCGGTGCGCGGCCTGCCGTCCTACAAGATCGCCAAGCTTGGCATCGGGCTGGTGCCCGAGGGGCGGCAGATCTTCCCGAACCTCACCGTGCGCGAAAACCTTATCGCCGCCTCGGGCAATCGGCTCGGTGTATCCGATCCATGGACGATCGAGAAGATCCACGCCCTGTTTCCGCGGCTCGCCGAGCGCACGAGCAACATGGGCGTCACGCTGTCCGGCGGCGAGCAGCAGATGCTGGCGATCGGCCGCGCGCTGATGACCAATCCGAAGCTGCTGATCCTCGACGAGGCCACCGAAGGCCTCGCGCCGCTGATCCGCGACGAGATCTGGAGCTGCCTGTCGATGCTCAAGGGCCGCGGTCAGTCGGTGCTGGTGATCGACAAGAACGTCGGAAACCTCGCCCGCATCGCCGACCGCCACTACATCATCGAGCGCGGCAAGACGGTGTGGAGCGGCACCAGCGAGCAGCTGGTCGCCGAGCCGGATCTGCAGCACCGGTATCTGGGGATTTGAGATTAAGGCGAAGTCTATCCCCGTCATCCTGAGGTGCGAGCCTCTTCGGCGAGCCTCGAAGGATGAGTCGGCCCGGCTGGTGGCCGTGCATCCTTCGAGGCTCGCAATGGCTCGCACCTCAGGATGACGGGCTTAACAGCGCAACATATCCGGCGTCGTCCCTGCGAAAGCAGGGACCCGTAACCACAGGTTGGATTGTTGGAGAACGCTGTAGCCCCAGCGCCGCGTAACCATCACCTTCGGTGGTTATGGGTCCCGGTCTTCGCCGGGACGACGAGAAGCTCAAAACATCTCGAAATATTCGCGGTGCTCCCAGTCCGACACTTCGGCCTGGAAGCGCTCGATCTCCGCGTTCTTGATGAAGACATAGTAGTCCACGAACTCTGGCCCCAGCGCTTCGCGGAAGAACGGGTCGTCGTTGAGCGCGAACACGGCTTCGCGCAGCGACTTCGGCAGCAGCGCGGCCTTGGTCTCGTAGGGCGTGTCGGCCGACGGGCCGGGATCGAGCGTGCGGTCGACGCCGTCGAGGCCGGAGAGGATCTGCGAGGCCATGTAGAGATAGGGATTGGCGGCCGGTTCGCCGATCCGGTTCTCCAGCCGCGTCGCCGGATCGCCGGCAGCCCCGAGCACGCGGATCATCACGCCGCGGTTGTCGCGGCCCCAGATCGCGCGATCCGGCGCCAGCGAATAGGAGCGGTAGCGCTTGTAGCCGTTGATGGTCGGCGTGGTGAACACGGTCGAAGCGCGCGCGTGCTCGATCAGGCCGGCAAGCCAGGCGCGGCCGAGCGCGCTCAAGGGTTCGCCGCCTTCCTCGGCCATGAAGACGTTCTCGCCGTTCGCGCGCGACACCAGCGATTGATGCAGGTGCCAGCCGCTGGCGAACACGTTCGGCAGCTTCGGCCGGCACATGAACGTGGCGTGATAGCCGTGGCGGCGCGCGATCTGCTTCACCGCGGAGCGAAACAGCACCATCGTGTCGGCCGGTGCGAGGCCTGTGGTCGGCGCAAAGGTGAACTCGCACTGGCTCGGGCCGAACTCGACCTCGACCGAGCGCAATGGCAGGCCGAGCGCGATGATGTCGCGGCGGATGATCTCCAGCGCCGGCTCCATCAAATCGTAGCGCTGCTCGGTGAGGTATTGGTAGCCTTGCGATAGCAGGCTCACCGACGGCGGCCGTCCCGGCTGGCCGGCATCCTCCGGCGCCATGTGCGCGTTGTCGAGCTCGAACAGATGGAATTCGACCTCGAGCCCGGCGACGAAGTCGTAGCCGCGGCTGCCGAGTTGATCGAGCACCCTGCGATAAAGGTTGCGCGTTGCGAACGGCACCGGCCGGCCGTCGCTGAAATAAAGGTCGCAGAGCACCCAGCCGGTGTTGTGCGCCCAGGGCAGTACGCGGAACGTGGTGGGGTCGGCGACCATCAGCACGTCGGCGGCGCCCTCCATCTCCTTCATGCCGAACCCACCGCCGGCAGTGAACACCGGAAACACCGTCTTGTGCGAGGTGTCCTTGGCCAGCATCGTCGTCGTGATCGAGCAGCCGCCCTCGAGCGCGCGCACCGCCTCGGACGCGATCAGCGTCTTGCCGCGCAGGATGCCGTGCTGGTCCGGGAACGACAGCCTGACGACTTCGAGGTTCTGCTCTTCGACGATGCGGCGCAGGCGCGCGGCTGCGTCCTTCTGCTCGTCCGACCAAAGCCCATGACGCTCGACGAAACTCACGGCATGGCTCCTTCTTCTCCCTCGCCCCGCTCTTGCGGGGAGAGGGTCGGGGTGAGGGGCTCTCTCCGCGAGTGGGACGTATCGATGGGCCTGTACCCCCTCACCCGGATCGCTGACGCGATCCGACCTCTCCCCACAGGCGGGGAGAGGCGAAGGGAGCCCTGCCGCGGGGCTGGAGCCGACATCACTCAGCCGCCGTCAGATGCTGCACCTTGCCTGCGATCTCGCGCGGCACGGGGGCGGCCCATGGCGCGCCGCGGCGGCGCTTGACGTCGACTTCCATCCAGTAGAGCTCCCAGCCCTGGGTCGGCCCGATACCGTCCATCGTCGCCGGGCCTTGGATGCTGCGCGCGGAGGCCTCGTCGAGGAACAGCATCGGCTTCTCGCCGCCGGCGACCTTCTCGATCTCCTGCCGCAGCAGGCGGCGATACTGCACGATCGCCTTGTCGCTCTGGCCGAGATGCTCGTTGGTGCGGTCCTGGATCGCGCCCATCGATTCCACCGCCCACTGGTCGTGGACGTTGATGTCGCTTCCCATGCCGGTGTAGGTCTCGGTCGCCTGCTCATGCGGATCGAAGCCGTAATCGTTGCTCTTGTTCTTGCGCGATTTGTAGTCCGGCAGCGTATAGAGCTCGAGCCGCTGGTCCCGCATCTTCTTCTTGTCGACTGGATTGGTGTAGCTGGTGAAGATCGCGTACCAGTAGCAGTTCTCGTCATCGACCGGCACGTGCCACTGCGTGATCGTCATCTCCGTCGACATCGGAATCACGAAGCCGTGCGGGAACAGCTGATTGGTGACGCGTACATGGGTGCGCTCGGCGTCGAGCTCGCGCAGCGCGATCAGGCGCAGGCCATATTCAGTGTGCTCGACATTGATGATCGGACGATCGTATTCGCGCAGGATTTTCGTCATCGGCATGTCGCTGCCGGCCGAGGCGCCGCGGAACTGCTTGCCGTAGGCCGCCGAGGTGTCCTCGTCCTCGAAGAAACGATGCAGATAGGACGCATGCGCCGGATCGATGCCGACCTCGAGCGCCTGCAGCCAGTTGCAGTTCATGTGACCCTTGAACGCGAACGTATGGCTGCCGGGCGCGACGAAGCAGTCGAGCTCCGGAAACGCCGGCGGTTCGCCTTCGCCGAGCCACGCCCAGAGGATGCCGCTCTTCTCGACCACCGAATAGGAGCGCTGGCGGATGCCCTTGCAAAGCTGCGATCCGGCTGGCTCGGCCGGCGTCTCGATGCACTGGCCGTTGGCGTCGAATAGCCAGCCATGGAAGGCGCAGCGCAGCCCGCCATTCTCCAGCCGGCCGAAGGCGAGGTCGGCGCCGCGATGCGCGCAGTGCCGATCGATCAGCCCGTAACGGCCGTCCCCGCTGCGAAACAGCACCAGGTTTTCGCCGAGCAGTTTGACGGGCCGCACCGGGCGCGGGCCGTCCAGCTCGTCGACCAGCGCCGCCGGCTGCCAGTAACTCCGCATCAGCTTGCCGCAGGGGTCCTTAGCCCCGGTGCGGGTGATCAGATCGTTCGCTTCCTGGCTCATCATGGCGGCGTCTCCTGATTTGGATTTGTTCGCCTATTGAACGAATGTGCGAATTATGCCATGTCCGTTAGGGACAGCAAGCGCAATTTTTGAACCGTTCAAAGCCGGAAGCCATGCCCAAGCTGAAGCGGACCGATCAGGACGAGCGCGCCACCGATTTCGTCGAGAGCCTCGATCGCGGCCTGCGTCTGCTCCAAGTGTTCGGCACCGTGACGGGGCCTGCGACCTTGAGCGATCTCGCCCGCGCCGCCGATTTGCCGCGCGCCACCGCGCGCCGCATCCTGTTCACGCTCGCGCATGGCGGCTTCGTCGCGACCGACGGCAAGCTGTTCACGCTGACGTCGCATGTGTTGACGCTGGCAGGTTCCTTCCTGCAATCCAACCAGGTGGTGACGGTGCTGCAGCCGGTGCTCGACCGCATCGCCACTGCAGCGCAGGAGATCGCCTCGCTGGCGCTGCTCGACGGCGACGACGTCGTGTTCGTCGCGCGTTCGAGTCCGACGCGGGTGTACTCCGGCGGTCTCGACATCGGTTATCGCCTGCCGGCGTTCTGCACCTCGGTCGGCCGCGCCATGCTCGGACGGCTTGACGATGAAGAATTGGCCGCGCGGCTGAAGGCGATGCGCCGCGAAGCCGTGACGCCGCAGACCGTCACCGATCCAAACAAACTCCTCACCACCATCATCGCTGATCGCGCGCAGGGCTACTCGCTGGTCGATCGCGAGGCCGAGCCGCATTTTCGATCGATCTCGGTCCCGGTGCGCCGCTACGACGGCACCATCGTCGCCGCGATCAACATGGGCGCGCACGTCGACCGCGTGCCGAAGCAGGAACTGATCGACCGCTTCCTGCCGCTGCTGCGCGAGGGCGCGGCGGATGTGAGGAGCCGGTTGCTGTAAACGGTTCGCCTCTGAGCCGCGTCGTCATTGCGAGCGAAGCGAAGCAATCCATGCATCCGTACGCGCGGAAAAGATGGATTGCTTCGCTTCGCTCGCAATGACGGGGATAGAGACTACAGCGCCACGCTGCGCAGCCCGAAACTGCGCGCTTCGTTCTGCAGCACCGGCCGCACCGAATCGATCAGCCGCGCCGCGGCCGCATCCACGCTGAGCCCGGCGGTATCCACCACCGCCGACGCCCGTGCGTAGAGCGGCTCGCGGCTGACCAGGATGTTGCGCAGCTCGGCCATCGCCGAGCGGTCGTCGGCCATTGGGCGGAGGTCGCCCTGACGCCGCACGCGGGCCATGTGCTCTTCGGGCTCGGCCTTCAGCCAGATCGTGTAGAACGACGACAGGATCAGGTCGAACGTCAGCGCCTCCGAGACGATGCCGCCGCCGGTCGCCAGCACCATCAATTCCTTCCGTGCCAGAAGCTGCGTCAGCGCGGCCTGCTCCATGCGGCGGAAGCCTTCCTGGCCGTACAGCGCGATGATCTCGGCGACGGAGAGGCCGTTCTGCGCCTCGATCTCCTTGTTGAGCTCAACAAAACTCCAGCCGATCTTCTTCGCCAGCATCCGGCCGAGCGTGGTCTTGCCGGCGCCGCGCAGGCCGATCAGCGCAATGCCGGAGAACGAGGCGCGCCGCGGCGCGAGCGGACTGCTGCCGGCGAGGATGTCCTTGGCCTGCGCGATCTGGCCCGGCGATGCCTTGCGCAGCAGGTCGCGGATCACCGACCAGTCTGGGATCGGTTCGCTCGACGGAATGAGATCCTCGAGATGCGCGCCCATCGCGCCTGCGACACGGCGCAGCAGCACGATCGAGACATTGCCTTTGCCGCTTTCGAGCTGGGCGATGTAGCGTTCGGAAATGCCGGAGACTTTTGCGAGCACCTTGCGCGACATGCCGCGCAGGGCGCGCATCGTGCGCACGCGCTGGCCAAGCTGCTCCAGGAAGCCGGATTCGGGATCGTTATCTGCGGTCATGATCCACGTTGCGAAGCGCCATTTCAGGAAACATAGTGCCGATGAGGATTGACAGCAAGCCGATGTAGTGGCTTTGTATGAATTATAATTCTTATATCCACGGGAGAGAGCGGTGACGCGTCTGAGGAGCGGGGCATGACGTACAACGCAGTGCCTTACAACGCAGTCACTTGGCTGCTCGACCGCAACGTCGACGAAGGCCGCGGCGGCAAGGTCGTGTTCGACGACACAGTCTCCCAGCTCACCTACGGCCAGCTGCAGCAGCAGACCCGCCGGGTCGGCAACATGCTGCGCCGGCTCGGCGTCCGCCGCGAGGAGCGGGTCGCCATGATCATGCTGGATACGGTCGATTTCCCGACCGTGTTCCTCGGCGCGATCCGCGCCGGCGTGGTGCCGGTGCCGCTCAACACGCTGCTGACCGCGGAGCAATACGCCTACATCCTCGGCGATTGCCGCGCCCGCGTGCTGTTCGTCTCCGAGGCGCTGCTATCGGTGGTCAAGGACGTCATCGGCCGCATGCCCGACCTCGAGCATGTCGTCGTCTCCGGCAAGGAGGCGCACGGCCACAAGAGGCTGTCCGACGAGATCGCGCGCGAGGGCGACGTGTTCGCGACCGCGCCGACCCATGCCGATGAGCCGGCGTTCTGGCTCTACTCATCGGGTTCGACAGGCATGCCGAAGGGCGTGCGCCATCTGCACTCCAACCTGGCCGCGACCGCGGAGACCTATGCCAAGCAGGTGCTCGGCATCCGCGAGGACGATGTCGGCCTGTCGGCGGCCAAGCTGTTCTTCGCCTACGGCCTCGGCAATGCGCTGACCTTCCCGATGTCGGTCGGCGCCACCACGGTGCTGAATGCCGAGCGTCCGACGCCGGCGGTGATGTTCGCGCTGCTGAACAAGTATCACCCCAGCATCTTCTTCGGCGTGCCGACCCTGTTCGCGGCGATGCTGAACGACGAGGCGATGAAGGGGCAGGGCGGCGGCAAACGGCTGCGCATCTGCACCTCTGCCGGCGAGGCGCTGCCGGAATCGGTCGGCAATGCCTGGAAGGCGCGGTTCGGCGTCGACATTCTCGACGGCGTCGGCTCGACCGAGTTGCTGCACATCTTCCTGTCGAACGCGCCGGGCGACATCAAATACGGCTCATCCGGCCGTCCGGTGCCCGGCTACAAGGTGCGGCTGGTCAATGAGCTAGGGGCCGAGGTGGCCGATGGCGAAGTCGGCGAGCTGCTGGTCGATGCGCCCTCGGCGGGCGAGAGCTACTGGAACCAGCGGGCCAAGAGCCGCGCCACGTTCGAAGGCGCGTGGACCCGTACCGGCGACAAATACATCCGCGACACCGATGGCCGTTACACCTTCTGCGGCCGGGCCGACGACATGTTCAAAGTCTCGGGCATCTGGGTCTCGCCGTTCGAGGTCGAGAGCGCGCTGATCACCCATCCCGCGGTGCTGGAAGCCGCCGTGGTGCCGGAAGCCGACTCAGAAGGGCTGCTGAAGCCGAAGGCATTCGTGGTGCTGCGGCCGGAGAGCACGAAGGACGGCCTGCATGAGGCGCTGAAAGAGCACGTCAAGCAGAAGATCGGCCCGTGGAAATATCCGCGCTGGATCGATGTGGTGGAGAGCCTGCCGAAGACGGCGACCGGCAAGATCCAGCGGTTCAAGTTGCGCGACGGTGCGCAGTAGGTTCTATCCGTCGTCCTGGCGCAAGCCAGGACCCATTACCCCAAGAGCCAGTTGTGGCGTGATGCCCGATCAACCAGTGCCATTCACAATACCTGCTGCGGCGTATGAGTCCTGGCTTTCGCCAGGACGACGGGGCGTGGATAACCTTCGGAAAGCCAGCTCATGCAGAACCTAGACCCATCAGGCTTCCTCAGCATCGACGGCGCCGAGCTCGAATACCGCATGCTCGGCCCATCACCCGATGCGGCACCGACCATCGTGATGCTGCATGAGGGCCTCGGCTCGGTCGGGCTGTGGGGCGATTTCCCCGAGAAGCTTCAGGCGGCGACCGGCGCCGGCGTGTTCGTCTATTCGCGTGCCGGCTACGGGGCCTCGTCGCCGGCAAGGCTGCCGCGCCCGGTCGACTACATGCACCGCGAGGCGCTCGACGTGCTGCCAAAACTGCTCGACCGGATCGGCTTCCGCCGTGGCCTCTTGGTCGGCCATTCCGACGGCGCGTCGATCGCGGCGATCTATACCGGCGCGCATCAGGATCATCGCCTGCAGGGCATCGCGCTGATCGCGCCGCATTTCATCGTCGAGGACATCTCGGTGAAATCGATCGCCGAGATCAAGACGGCATATGAGACCACCAGCCTGAAAGAGAAGTTGGCGCGCTGGCACAAGAACGTCGACGGCACATTCTATGGCTGGAACGACGCCTGGCTCGATCCGGCCTTCCGCGATTGGGACATCTCCGAGTACCTCGCCTATATCCGCGTGCCGGTGCTGATCGTGCAGGGCGTTGACGACCAATACGGCACGATGCGCCAGGTCGAGATCGCGAAAGACGAGTGCTACTGCCCGGTCGATGTCGCGGTGATTTCCGGCGCCGGCCACTCGCCGCACCGCGAGGCGCCGGCGGTGACGCTGGAAGCGATCACCGATTTCGCCAAAGCGGCGCTACGCGACGACCAGACGCTCGCGGCCTGACCCTTAGTGCCGCTCCAGGCCATTGACCGAGTGGATGATTTCCTAGCATGAAACAAAATGCATGTTTTTGCATTCCGAGCTAGACAGCATCAAAAACATGCATTATTGTGCATATCAGGCAGAAACGAACAACGGATATAAAGGGTGGCCCAATGGCTGGCGACGATCGCGTCCTTGCAGGCGGGGCGAAGTACATCGATTTCCAGACCGAGCCACAGCGCTACCGGCACTGGAAGCTGGACGTCGCTGGCGACGTCGCGACGCTGACGATGGACGTCGACGAGAATGCCGGCCTATTCGAGGGCTATCAGCTCAAGCTCAATTCCTACGACCTCGGCGTCGACATCGAGCTGGCGGACGCCGTGCAGCGGCTGCGCTTCGAGCATCCCGAGGTGAAAGTCGTGGTGATGCGCTCGGGCAAGAACCGGGTGTTCTGCGCCGGCGCCAACATCCGCATGCTGGCCGGCGCGACCCACGCCCACAAGGTCAACTTCTGCAAGTTCACCAACGAGACCCGCAACGGCCTGGAAGACTCCAGCGAGAATTCCGGCCAGAGCTTCATCTGCGTGGTCAACGGCACCGCGGCCGGCGGCGGCTATGAGCTGGCGCTCGCGACCGACCACATCATGATGGCCGACGACGGCGCGGCTGCGGTTGCGCTGCCGGAAGTGCCGCTGCTCGCGGTGCTGCCCGGCACCGGCGGCCTCACCCGCGTGGTCGACAAGCGCAAGGTGCGCCGCGACCACGCCGACTACTTCTGCACCATCGAGGAAGGCATCAAGGGCAAGCGCGCCGTGCAGTGGCGGCTGGTCGACGAGATCGCGCCGAACTCCAAACTCGAGAGCAAGGTCGCCGAGCGCGTCAAGGAATTCGCGGCGAAGTCGAAGCGCAATGGCGCCGGCAAGGGCATTGCGCTGACCAGACTCAACCGCACCGTCGACGACAGCGCGATCCGCTACGATTTCGTCAGCGTCGATATCGACCGCAACGCCCGCATCGCCACCATCTCGATCAAGGCGCCAGAGGCTGCGGCGCCCGCCGATATCGAGGGCATGATCGCGCAGGGCGCCGCGTTCTGGCCGCTGCAGGTCGCGCGCGAGCTCGACGACGCGATCCTGCATCTGCGCCTCAACGAACTCGGCATCGCGATGCTGGTGTTCAAGAGCCACGGCGACCGCGCCAACGTCGTGTCCTACGATGCGTTCCTCGACGCCAACAAGACGCACTGGCTGGTCAACGAGATCAGGCATTACTGGAAGCGCGTGCTCAAGCGCATCGACGTCACCTCGCGCACGCTGGTGACGCTGGTCGAGCCCGGCTCCTGCTTCGTCGGTACGCTGGCCGAACTCGTGTTCGCCGCCGACCGCTCCTACATGCTGATCGGCCAGAAGCAGGGCGACAACCGTCCGCCGCCGGCGATCGAGCTCACCGCGATGAATTTCGGTCCGTATCCGATGAGCCATGGCCTGACCCGGCTGCAGTCGCGCTTCCAGGCCGACCCGTCTGATCTGGAGCGGGCGCGGGCTGCGATCGGCAAGGCGCTCGACGCGGAGGAGGCCGAAGAGCTCGGCCTCGTCACCTTCGCACTCGACGACATCGACTGGGACGACGAGGTCCGCGTGTTCTTCGAGGAACGCACATCGTTCTCGCCCGACGGCCTCACCGGCATGGAAGCCAATCTGCGCTTCGTCGGTCCGGAAACCATGGAATCGAAGATCTTCTCGCGCCTCACCGCGTGGCAGAACTGGATATTCCAGCGGCCGAACGCGGTCGGCGAGGAGGGCGCGCTGCGCCGCTACGGCACCGGTCAGAAGGCGCAATTCGACATGACGCGAGTGTAAGAGGCGAATAGCGAATGGCGAATAGCCGGCCCTGCTCGATTCGCTACTCGCCATTCGCGACCACAACGCAAATCGCTCCAACACGCGAGGCCCGCCATGAACGTCAACATCATGAACGTCGATTACTCGACCAAGATCCCGAACAACGTGAACCTCGCCGAGGACCGCCAGGTGCTCAAGGCGCTGGAAGGCTGGCACCCCGGCTACATGGACTGGTGGAGCGACATGGGCCCGGACGGCTTCCAGGAATCGCTGGTCTATCTGCGCACCGCCTACTCGGTCGATCCGCGCGGCTGGGCCAAGTTCGACTACGTGCGGATGCCGGAATATCGCTGGGGCATCCTGCTTGCGCCGCAGGAAGAAAATCGCGTCATCCCGTTCGGCGAGGATTACGGCAAGCCGGCGTGGCAGGAAGTCCCCGGCGAGCATCGCGCGATGCTGCGCCGCCTGATCGTGATCCAGGGCGATACCGAGCCGGCCTCGGTCGAGCAGCAGCGCCATCTCGGCAAGACCGCGCCCTCGCTCTACGACATGCGCAATCTGTTCCAGGTCAATGTCGAGGAAGGCCGCCATCTCTGGGCGATGGTCTATCTCTTGCAGAAGTACTTCGGCCGCGACGGCCGCGAGGAAGCCGACGATCTGCTGCGCCGCCGCTCCGGCGATGCGGACTCGCCGCGCATGCTCGGCGCGTTCAACGAGGCGACGCCGGATTGGCTGTCGTTCTTCATGTTCACCTACTTCACCGACCGGGACGGCAAGATGCAGCTGCACTCGCTGGCGCAGTCGGGCTTCGATCCGCTGTCGCGCACCTGCCGCTTCATGCTGACGGAGGAAGCGCACCACATGTTCGTCGGCGAGACCGGCATCACCCGCGTCGTGCAGCGCACCTGTGATGCGATGCGTGAAGCCGGCATCACCGATCCGACCGACATTGCCAAGGTCCGCGCGCTCGGGGTGATCGACCTGCCGACCATCCAGAAGAAGCTGAACCTGCACTACTCGCTGTCGCTCGACCTGTTCGGCTCGGAAGTGTCGACCAATGCGGCCAACGCCTTCAATGCGGGCATCAAGGGCCGCTACAAGGAAACCACGATCGACGACGATCACCAGCTGAAGAATTCGACCTATCCGGTGATGAAGCTGATCGACGGCCGGATCAAGATGGTCGACGAGCCGGCGCTGACCGCGCTCAACATGCGCCTGCGCGACGACTACACGCAGGACTGCGTCAAGGGCATGCTGCGCTGGAACAAGGTGATCTCGACCGCGGGCTACGACTACAAGCTCGCGGTGCCGAACACCGTCTTCCATCGCCAGATCGGCGAGTTCAAGGACGTCCACGCGACGCCCGACGGCATCCTGATCGACGACGCCACCTGGGCCAAGCGCAAGAACGAGTGGCTGCCCTCGACCGAGGACGGCGAGTTCATCGCCTCGCTGATGAAGCCGGTGACCGAGCCCGGCCAGTTCGCCTCCTGGATCTCGGCGCCCAAGGTCGGCATCGACAACAAGCCCGGCGACTTCGAATATGTGAGGATCGAGAGCTGAAGCATGGTCCGGAAACGTGCGAAGCGTTTCCGGAAAGATCATGCTCAAACAAGGAGCAAAAGGGCGGTGACGATCCAACGAAATCTCATCGCACTTCAGTGGGTCGAGCACCGTCCGGACAAAGGCGATCGTGCGCAAGGACACCGATTAGATCGTGATGCATTCCGGCCTCACGATCTAACGCTCCTCTCCCTCCCGGAGAGGCCACGAAAGGGGCGAGCCGAACAGGTCCCTGGCTCGCTCCTTTCTTTTTGCCGGCGTGAGGCTGCCTATCCCGCGATCTCGAGCCCTGCCGTCGCATAGACCACGCCGCCGTCAACTGCGATGGTGTTGCCGACCACATAGTCGCCGGCGCGCGAGGCGAGGTAGATCGCGACACCCGCCATGTCCTCGTCGGTACCGATCCGTCGCGCCGGGACGCGTTTCGCGACCGCGTCGGCCTGGTCGCGCGCGGCGCGGTTCATGTCGGAGGCGAAGGCGCCGGGCGCGACCGCGGTGACGTTGATGTTGTCCTTGATCAGCCGCGTCGCCATCCGCCGCGTCAAATGGATCACCGCGGCCTTGCTGGCGGCGTACGAATAGGTCTCCATCGGATTGACGAAGATGCCGTCGATCGAGGCGATGTTGATCACCTTGCCCGGCTTCTCATGCGATGCCGCGGCGCGCAACGGCTTGGCCAGCGCCTTGGTCAGGAAGAAGATCGACTTGACGTTGAGGTTCATCACCTTGTCCCAGCCGCTCTCCGGGAATTCGTCGAAATCCGCGCCCCACGCCGCGCCGGCATTGTTGACGAGGATGTCGAGCTTCGGTTCGCGCTTGATGATCTCGGCGGCGAGCTTGTTGCAGCCCTCGACCGTTGAGATGTCGATCGGCAGCGCGATGCATTCGCCGCCATAGGCGGCGGTGAGCTCCTGGGCCGTGGCCTCGCACGGCCCCGCCTTGCGCGCCGTGATGTAGACCCGGGCCGCGCCCTGCGCGAGGAAGCCGGATGCGATCATCTTGCCGATGCCGCGCGAGCCGCCGGTCACCAGCGCGACGCGGCCGTTGAGTGAGAACAGATCCTTGAACATGCGTTCCTCCATTTGCATTGCCTGCGGTTCTGGGCGCGGCCGGGGAGCGTGTCAAGCAAGCTGAGGGCAGGCGAGGAGCTTGTAGCCCGGATGGAGCCGAGCGTAATCCGGGGGCAAACTATTCGCGGCGGTTTTCCCGGATTGCGCTTCGCTGCATTCGGGCTTCTGAGCTTGTGAGCGGATAGAGGGACGCCTACGCCGCGTCGATGCGGCGGAAGCCGTTCCAGACCGCGGTGGCGGCGCCTGAGGTCAGCACCGGCAACAGCCGCGCTTCCTGGAAGTTACCGTTCAGCGAGACGCGTTGCAGCGCGGTCAGATGGTCGGCGCTCTCGGGAAACAGCATGCCCGGCCGCGTCGTCACCGCGGTCCGGAAGCCGATCGACCTGGCGAGCGCGAATTCGCGCTGCCCGGCGGCGGCCCGGTCGCCATAGGGATAGGCGAGATGCAGCGCCGGACGCTGCAATGCGTCCTCGATCCGGGCGCGGCTGGTCGCCAGCTCGAACGATGCCATGGTCTCGCTCTGCTTGGCGAGGTTGCAATGCGTGACGGTGTGCGCGCCGATCGTGACCAGCGGATCCTTGGCGAACGCGCGCAGCTCGTCCCAGGACATGCAGAGCTCGCGCGCGATGCCGCCTTCGTCGACGCAGTAGCGGGCGCAGAGCGCCGAGATCTCGGCCTGCATCTCCCGCTCACCCGGCAGCGCGCGCAGCCAGCCATGCATGCGGTTGAAGGCTGCCTGCTTGGCTGGCGCGGTCGACGTGTCGAGCCGAGTCATGGTGCCGTCGATCGGCGCCTCGATTGTGGGGGCTGCGGCGATCACCCGCTCCAGCGCGACCCACCAGAGCCGGCCGCAGCCTTCGGCGAAATCGCTGGTGATGTAGACGGTCAGCGGCGCGCCGAATTCGCGCATCACCGGCAGCGCGAAGTCGCGGTTGTCGCGATAGCCGTCGTCGGCGGTGAAGCAGGCGAATCGGCGGGTGAAATTCCGTTCGGTGAGGCGGCGATGCGCCTCGTCCATGCTGATGATATCGATGTCAAGAGCACGAAGATGCATCAGCATCGCGCGCAGGAAGTCCGGCGTGACCGCGAGATGCCGGTTGGGCTGGAACGCCTCACAGCGTGCCGGGCCGACGTGGTGCAGCATGAAGACGGCGCCGATGCCGGCGAAGATCGGCCGCAGCAGCAGATGCGCGCCGGAGAAGTACAGCGCTTCCAGCCCCGCGCGGATCACCGTGGTGCGGAATTGTTTCATGAGGGCGCGGGTTGGCCGGTTTGCATTCCGCGGCAAAGCTAGCAAAAGACCACTGAACAAACGGTTAGCCCGCTCCGGCACGGTGCTTCCGCCCGATCGCATCAATTGGGGTTTGACAGCCAGCCAAGGGTTTGTTTTCTCTCTGCTTCCCGAGCCGCAGGATGCTGAATGCACGGACTTTTCAAGTGGAGTAGCAAATGGTGGCCGGGCGTCATTCCGCTGGTCGTCTTTTGGGGGATCGCGGCCTGGACCAGCACGACGGCGGTCGAGGGCGAGCTCGCTGCGCGCGCTAATGCCGCACTGAAAGACAGCGTGCTCGACAAGCGCCGCATCAGCGTCGACGGCCGCGATGTGACGTTTGCGGCCAATGCCTTCTCCGAAGAGGGCCGCGTCAGCGCGGTGGCCTCGGTCGAGGCCGTGCCGGGTGTCCGGCTGGTGAATGACGATACCCGCCTGGTTCCCGAAGCCAAGCCGTTCGTCTGGTCCGCCGAGCGCGACGTCGTCCGGGTGACGCTGGGCGGCAGCGCGCCGTTGCCGTCGAGCAAGGGCAAGCTGATGGAAGCGGCAAAGGCCAGCCTCGGCGGTGTCGAGGTGGTGGACCAGATGGGTCTTGCCCGTGGCGCGCCGCCGCGGTTCGACGCGGTCGCGCTGCTGCTGCTCGACCAGATCAGCAAGCTGAAGGACGGCAAGATCACGCTGACCGACGGCAAGATCAATCTGTCGGGGATGGCGCGCGACCTCGGCGGCCGCGAGGCGGTCGTGGCGGCACTGAAGAACCTGCCGGAGGGCTATTCGGTTGCCGCCAACGACATCAAGGCGCCGCCGTACATCTTCCAGGCCTACAAGGATCCGGTCGCGCTGACGCTGACGCTGACCGGCTATGTGCCCGACAACAACGCCCACGCGGCGCTGGTCGCCGCCGCCGGCCGCAAGTTCTTCAGCGAGAAGGTGGTCGACAATCTCAAGGCCAGCGTCGGCGCGCCCTCGGGCTTCGCCGCGGCGGTGGTGCCGGCGCTCGGTGCGCTGTCGCGGCTGTCGACCGGCACGCTCGTGGTGTCGGACCGCGAGGTGAAGCTGTCGGGGGACGCGCTCTACGATGCCGCCGCCGGCCAGATCCGCGATGGGCTCGGCAAGGATTTTCCGCAAGGCTGGCAGTACAAGGCCGAGATTTCGGTGAAGCCGGCCGCGGCGCCGGTCGACGCCACGGTGTGCCAGCAATTGTTCGCCGAGACGCTGACGAAGGGGCGTATCCGGTTCGAGTCGGCGAAGGCCGATATCGTGCCCGATTCAGCCGGCCTGCTCGATCGCCTGGTCGAGACCGCGATGCGCTGCCCGACCACAAATATCGAGATCACCGGTCATACCGACAGCGACGGCGACGAAGCCGCCAACCAGGCATTGTCGGAAAAGCGCGCGCAGGCGGTGATGGACTATCTGGTGCGGGCCGGCCTGCCGGCGAGCCGCTTCACGCCGATCGGCTATGGCAGCACCCAGCCGGTGGCGGCCAATGACGGCGAAGACGGCAAGGCGCAGAACCGGCGCATCGAATTCGTGGTGAAGCAGTGATGACGGCGCTCACGACATTCTTCTGGGGCTGGCTGCTGGCGGCGCTGCTGCTCGGCTTCGGCATGGGCTGGATCGCCGTGGTGCATCGGGCAAAGGGGGTGCCGAGGCTGTGGATGCGCTGGCTCGCGGTGCTGGCGGTCGCGCTGGTCGCGGCGTCGTTCGCGCACATCGTGCCCGGCCGCTTCGGCTATTGGCTCGACCTGTTGTTGGTGATGTTCGCGCTCTATCTGGTTGGCTGCGCCATCGGCTCCTGGCTGCGCGACTGGGTGGTCTCGCGCGGCAAGCCCGCAAGTTGACGCCCCGGCCGCGGCGCGGCGACGCGTCGCCACCGTATTTTTCCGGTATGGCCCGCGGCCGGTTTCGCTGGCCATCTGCCGCACCCCACCGAAGGTCTTGGCCGAAGGTGGCGGGAAACGCTCAAATTTGTGCATCCGCTGTCATGAATCGTCCCTAATATCTTGAAGACGCGCGTTTTATTGTCCTTTGGCGAATTCCACTCCGGCACAAAACGCGCTACACGAGGCAGGGAACAGCGGAGCGTCGGCGGAGTTCGCCCGGGAGCCGTCGTCGCGAGATCGCAATTCGAGGTCTAGATGCTGCAAGCAATAAGCAGGGCGATGGCGCTGCTGCGCCAGAAGCAAATCCTGCACAAGCTGGGTGTTGTCATCAGCATCGCCGTCATCGGCATCGCCTGCTACGTCCTCTATCATATGCTGCGCGGCATCGACACCAACGAGGTGCTCGAGGCCATCAAGAGCACCGAGCCGCGGCAGATCGCGCTGGCCGCGCTGTTCGTCGCGGCGGGCTACTTCACGTTGACGTTCTACGATCTGTTCGCCGTGCGCGCGATCGGCCACGCCCATGTGCCCTATCGCATCAATGCGCTCGCGGCCTTCACCTCCTACTCCATCGGCCACAATGTCGGCGCCAGCGTCTTCACCGGCGGCGCGGTGCGCTACCGGATCTATTCGGCCTGGGGCCTGAACGCGATCGACGTCGCCAAGATCTGCTTTCTCGCCGGCCTCACCTTCTGGCTCGGCAATGCCGCGGTGCTCGGGCTCGGCATCGCCTATCATCCGGAGGCCGCCGCCAACATCGACCAGCTGCCGCCCTGGCTCAATCGCGCCCTGGCGTTTGCGATCATCACCGCGCTGGTCGCCTATGTGGTCTGGGTCTGGACCCAGCCGCGGGTGGTCGGGCGCGGTCCGTGGACGGTGACGCTGCCGGGCGGGCCGCTGACGCTGTTGCAGATCGCGATCGGCATCGTCGACCTCGGCTTCTGCGCGCTTGCGATGTATGTGCTGGTGCCGGACGAGCCCAATCTCGGCTTCGTCGTGGTCGCGGTGATCTTCGTGTCGGCGACGCTGCTCGGCTTCGCCAGCCATTCTCCCGGCGGCCTCGGGGTGTTCGATGCCGCCATGCTGGTCGGCCTCTGGCAGATGGACCGCGAGGACCTGCTCGGCGGTATGCTGCTGTTCCGCCTGCTCTACTATATTGCCCCCTTCATCATATCTGTAATCTTGCTGACGTTTCGGGAGGTTATCGTCGGCGCCCGATTCAAACGGCTGCCCCAGGCTGATTCGGGTCCCCGCGCCGAGCCGCATCACGAAGCGGTTCTGGTCCGCAAGCGCGGTGACTCCGGCGTCTGATTCATGCGGCCGGACGGCTCCTGCGAGGCGGGTCATTTGACCTTGCCAGCGAGCTGCGAACCGAAGGAAGAAAGTCGCCGCGATGGCAATTGACGATTCACCTTCCTCCATCTTCGCGCCGTGGCCGGACCGGCTGCGTCACGCTGCCCTGATCCTGCTCGCCGCCGCCCTTGCGCTCAGCGTGATCGTCGCGCTCGGCGAGTTGTCGCCGGTGCGCGCCTGCGCGGTGTTCGCCTGCATCGCGGCCGCGGCGCTGGTGCCGTGGCGGCTGCACGATGCATCGACTTCGCGCGAGGATGTTCGCGGCGTCAACCCGGTCGAGACTTCTGCCGTGAGCGCCGTGGTCGCCGGCATGCCGGATCCGGCGGTGCTGCTCGATCGCGCCGGCCGCGTCATCCATCTCAACACCGCCGCCGCGCAGCTCGCGCCGGCGCTGCGCAAGAACGAATTGGCGCAGTTCGCGCTGCGTTCGCCGGAGATCATCACCGCGCTGCGCGAGGCGATCGCGACCGCCGAGCCGCGCCGTGCCACCTACACCGACCACGTCCCGGTCGATCGCTGGATGGAACTGGTGATCACGCCGGTCCCGGTGCCAACGCCATTCGGCGGCACCGACAAATGCATGCTGATGACCTTCCACGATTTGACGCCGCTGCGCCGGGTCGAGGAGATGCGGGCCGACTTCGTCGCCAATGCCAGCCACGAGTTGCGCACGCCGCTCGCCGCGCTGTCCGGTTTCATCGACACCTTGCAGGGGCCCGCCCGCGACGATGCGCGGGCGCGCGAGCGCTTCCTCGGCATCATGCATACCCAGGCCACCCGCATGGCGCGGCTGATCGACGATCTGCTGTCGCTGTCGCGGGTCGAGCTCTCGGCCCATGTCCGGCCCGAGGCGCTGATCGACATCGTGCCGATCATCCGCCAAGTGGTCGACGGATTGGAGGCGCTGGCCGCCGAGCGCCAGGTCGAGATCGAGGTCGACCTGCCCGAGCAGCCGGTCACGATCGCCGGCGACCGCGAGGAGCTGCTGCGGCTGTTCGAGAACCTGATCGAGAACGCGCTGAAATACGGCGCCTCCGGCGGCCGCGTCACAGTGTCGCTCAGCCAGGCCGCCGCGGGCGAGTCGAGCCCCGAAATACGCATCATGGTGCGCGATTTCGGCCCTGGCATCGCGCCGGAGCATCTGCCAAGGCTGACCGAGCGGTTCTACCGGGTCGACGTCGGCGACAGCCGCAACCAGGGTGGAACCGGCCTCGGATTATCCTTGGTGAAACATATTCTTAACCGTCATCGCGGGCGTCTTCTGATCGAAAGCGTGCCCCGCAACGGGGCCACTTTTACCGCCTGTTTTCCCCGCCCGAAGACCCAGGTACCGGCCCAAAGCTGAGTATTTCCAATGGCTTGGGTCTGTCATCCAACTGTCATCTAACCTTTATAAAACCGGCACCGACCGCTCCTAGATGGACCGGCGTGGGCGCGATCGGGCGCATTCGGCGCTTCGCTCACAAGATGGAGACCACCCCATGAATTTCATCAAAGCCATCGTCGCTGCCGGCATGGTCGCCGCTTCGACGTCCGCCTTCGCTGCCGATATTACCGGCGCAGGCGCGACGTTCCCCTTCCCGATCTATTCGAAGTGGGCTGACGCCTACAAGAAGGAGACCGGCAACGGTCTGAACTACCAGTCGATCGGCTCCGGCGCCGGCATCAAGCAGATTCAGGCCAAGACCGTGACCTTCGGCGCTACCGACGCGCCGCTCAAGGCCGAGCAGCTCGAGAAGGACGGCCTCGTCCAGTGGCCGATGGTGATGGGCGCGATCGTGCCGGTCGTGAACCTCGAAGGCATCAAGCCGGGCGAGCTGATCCTGTCGGGCGAGGTGCTCGGCAACATCTATCTCGGCAAGATCACCAAGTGGAACGACGAGGCGATCGCCAAGCTGAACCCGAAGCTGAAGCTGCCGGCGGACGCCATCACCGTCGTGCGCCGTTCGGACGGTTCGGGCACCACCTTCAACTTCACCGACTATCTCTCCAAGTCGAATGCCGACTGGAAGTCCAAGGTCGGTTCGGGCACTGCGGTCGAGTGGCCGGTTGGCGTCGGCGCCAAGGGCAACGAAGGCGTTGCCGGCAACATCAGCCAGACCAAGAACGCGATCGGCTATGTCGAATACGCCTACGCCAAGCAGAACAAGCTGACCTACACCGCCCTGGTCAACAAGGCCGGCAAGACCGTGCAGCCGACCATGGAAGCCTTCCAGGCCGCTGCGTCGAACGCCGACTGGGCCAAGGCTCCCGGTTACTACGTGATCCTGACCGACCAGCCGGGCGATGCCTCCTGGCCGATCACCGCCGCGACCTTCATCCTGATGCACAAGGACTCGACTGACAAGGCGGCCTCGCAGGAAGCGCTCAAGTTCTTCAAGTACGCTTTCGAGAAGGGCGACAAGGCGGCCGAGGAGCTCGACTACATCCCGATGCCGGACTCGGTCGTCAAGCTGATCGAGAAGACCTGGGCCTCTGACATCAAGAGCTGAGTCCGAAGCGTTGCGAATGCGACCTGCGCCGCCCTGCGGCGGCACAGGTTGAAGTGCCAGAGCCTGCTCCGTCATGACCCATAAAAACCATGGAGCTCGGGCTCACGTGTCCTGCAGGGCGCAGCCGGAATGACGCCCGGTCGAACAGCGTCGGTGAAGATCGCTTCGGGGCGTAGCGGTTTGCGTTCTTTTCAAATACTAAAGAGGGGATAGGCGTGGCAGACATGGCTGTTCAGGGCGATGTGATGGAAGCCGCCGGTCCGTATGATCGCGCCAAGGCTCTCAGTGCCTTCAAGCTCGGTGACGCCACCTTCTACTGGATCACCCGCGTTTCGGCGATCTCGGTCCTCCTGATCCTCGGCGGCATCATCCTGTCGCTGATCATCGGTGCCTGGCCCGCGATGCGGGAATACGGGTTCTCCTTCCTGTTCACGCAGCGCTGGGCGCCCTCGGCCGATCCGCCGGTGCTCGGCGCGCTCGGCCCGATCTACGGCACCCTGATCACGTCGGTGATCGCAATGCTGATCGCGATCCCCGTCGGCATCGGCATTGCCGTGTTCCTCACCGAGCTGTGCCCGCAATGGCTGCGCCGTCCGATCGGCATCGCGGTCGAACTGCTCGCCGGCATTCCGTCGATCATCTACGGCATGTGGGGCTTCTTCGTGCTGGGACCGTTCCTCGCCAACACGTTCCAGCCGTTCATGATCCGGATTTTCGACGGCGTGCCGGTGCTGGGCGCGATCTTCGCCGGTCCGCCATCCTATCTCAGCCTGTTCAACGCCTCGCTGATCCTCGCCATCATGGTGCTGCCGTTCATCACCGCGATCTCGGTCGACGTGTTCAAGACCGTGCCGCCGGTGCTGAAGGAAGCCGCCTACGGCATGGGCTGCACCACCTGGGAAGTCGTCCGCAGCGTCGTGATCCCCTATACGCGGGTCGGCGTGATCGGTGGCATCATGCTGGCGCTCGGCCGCGCGCTCGGCGAGACCATGGCGGTGACCTTCATCATCGGCAACTCGTTCCGCATCTCCTCGTCGATCTTCGCGCCCGGCACCACGATCTCGGCGGCGATCGCCTCCGAATTCGCCGAGAGCGACGGGCTGCATCAGTCCGGCCTGATCCTGCTCGGCCTGCTGCTGTTCGTCTTGACCTTCTTCGTGCTCGCCGCGGCGCGTCTGATGCTGATGCGGCTCGAGATGAAGGCGGGGAAGTAACGCCATGAACCCGATCTACAAATCCCGCCGCCGCAACGACATCATCATCCGCGCGCTCTGCTACGGCGCCGCAGCGTTCGGCGTCACCTGGCTGGCCCTGATCCTGCTGACGCTGCTCTACAACGGCATTGCCGGCCTGAGCGTGCAGCTGTTCACCCAGAACACACCGCCGCCCGGCTCGACCGAGGGCGGCCTGCTGAACGCGATCGTCGGCTCGATCATCATGACCGTGATCGGGGTCGGCATCGGCGCGCCGCTTGGCCTGTTCGCCGGCACCTATCTTGCCGAATATGGCAAGCATGACCGGCTCACCTCGGTGATCCGCTTCATCAACGACATCCTGCTCAGCGCGCCCTCGATCATCATCGGCCTGTTCATCTACGGCGCGGTGGTGGTGCCGATGCGCGGTTTCTCGGCGATCGCCGGCGCGCTGGCGCTCGCCGTCATCGTCATCCCGGTCGTGCTGCGCACCACCGAGGACATGCTGCTGCTGGTGCCCAACCCGCTGCGTGAGGCGGCCTCCGCGCTCGGCCTGCCGCGCTCGCTGGTGATCAAGCGGATCGCCTACCGTGCGGCCCGCTCGGGCCTGATCACCGGCGTGCTGCTGGCCACCGCCCGCGTCGCCGGCGAGACCGCGCCGCTGCTGTTCACGGCGCTGTCGAACCAGTTCTTCAGCCTCAGCCTGAACAAGACGATGGCCAATCTGCCGGTGACCATCAACAACTTCGTGCAAAGCCCCTACGCCTACTGGAAGGAGTTGGCTTGGAGCGGCGCATTGCTCATCACCTTCACCGTGCTCGCGCTCAATATCGGCGCGCGCATCCTTGGTGCCGAAAGGGCCGCAAAATGACCGAGCTTTCGATTTCGACGACCGCTGCTGGCCACGTTCCGCAGGCGCCGCTTCCTGAAGCCGCGCCGAAGGTCACGGCACGCAACCTCAACTTCTATTACGGCGAGCACCACGCGCTGAAGAACATCAACCTGACGCTCGGCACCAACCGCGTCACGGCGTTCATCGGCCCGTCGGGCTGCGGCAAGTCGACCCTGCTGCGGATCTTCAACCGGATGTACGACCTCTATCCGGGCCAGCGCGCGGTCGGCCAGCTGATGCTGGACCAGACCAACATTCTCGATCCCAAGCTCGACCTCAACCTGCTGCGGGCGCGGGTCGGCATGGTGTTCCAGAAGCCGACGCCGTTCCCGATGACAATCTACGAGAACATCGCCTTCGGCATCCGCCTCTATGAGAAGATCTCGAAGTCCGAGATGGACGGCCGCGTCGAGAAGGCGCTGCGCGGCGGCGCGCTGTGGAACGAGGTCAAGGACAAGCTGAACGCATCCGGCCTGTCGCTTTCCGGCGGCCAACAGCAGCGCCTGTGCATCGCCCGCACGGTGGCGGTGCGGCCCGAAGTGATCCTGTTCGACGAGCCGTGCTCGGCGCTCGATCCGATCTCGACCGCCAAGGTCGAGGAGCTGATCCAGGAGCTCTCCGAGGACTACACGATCGCCATCGTCACTCACAACATGCAGCAGGCGGCGCGCGTCTCCGACAAGACCGCCTTCATGTATCTCGGCGAGTTGATCGAGTTCGACGACACCAACAAGATCTTCACCTCGCCGAGCGATCGGCGCACCCAGGACTACATCACCGGCCGGTTCGGCTAGAGCACGATGCTCAAGGGGACATGAGATCATGATCCTTCGGGACCATGGTTGAAGGAGACAAGCAATGGCTTCTGAACATACCGCCAAGGCATTCGACAGCGACCTGCAGGAATTGACCCGCCTGGTCGCCGAGATGGGCGGCCTCGTCGAGCGCATGATCACCGAGTCCGTAGAGGCGCTGATTCGCCGCGACGTCGCGCTCGGCAAGCGCGTGGTCGCCGCCGACATCGAGATCGACAGCCTGCAGCGCGTCATCGAGGAGCGCGCGGTGCTGACCATCGCCCGTCGCCAGCCGATGGCGATCGACCTGCGCGAGATCGTCGGTGCGATGCGGGTGGCGACCGACCTCGAGCGGATCGGCGACCTCGCCAAGAACATGGGCAAGCGCGTCGCGGCGCTGGAGAGCGATTTCCAGCCGCTGAAGCTGATCCGCGGCCTCGAGCACATGACCGACCTCGTGCTCTCGCAGGTGAAGTCGGTGCTCGACGCCTACGCCGCGCACGACCTGCCGGCGGCGATGAACGTCTGGAAGGGCGACGAGGAGGTCGACGCGATCTGCACCTCGCTGTTCCGCGAGCTTTTGACCTACATGATGGAAGACCCGCGCAACATCTCGTTCTGCATCCATCTGATGTTCTGCGCCAAGAACATCGAGCGGATCGGCGACCACGCCACCAATATCGCCGAGACCGTGTTCTACATGATCGAAGGCCAGCAGATCACCGACCAGCGCCCGAAGGGCGACATGACGACGTTCGCCACCACGGTGCCGGGCAACTAGAGCACGATCCGGAAAAGTATGTAGCGGTTTTCCGACAAGATCGTGCTCATCAGGAAGATGAGCGTTTCGGTTCGCGTCTGGGCAACGGATCAAGACAGAGAGAGAACTTAGACCGATGAGCGCACGCATTCTGGTAGTCGAAGACGAGGAAGCGCTGACGACGCTGTTGCGCTACAACCTCGATGCCGAAGGCTACGATGTCGAGACGGTCGGGCGCGGCGACGACGCCGATACCCGCCTGAAGGAGCGCGTTCCCGACCTCGTGGTGCTCGACTGGATGCTGCCGGGCCTGTCCGGCATCGAGCTGTGCCGCCGCCTGCGGGCACGTCCCGAGACCAAGCAGCTTCCGATCATCATGCTGACCGCGCGCGGCGAGGAGAGCGAGCGCGTGCGCGGGCTCGCCACCGGCGCCGACGACTACATCGTCAAGCCGTTCTCGGTGCCGGAGCTGCTGGCGCGGGTGAAGGGCCTGCTCCGCCGCGCCAGCCCCGAGCGGCTCGCCACGGTGCTGACCTATGGCGACATCGAGCTCGACCGCGAGAAGCGCCGCGTCGCGCGCTCCGGCCGCCCGATCGACCTCGGCCCGACCGAGTACCGCCTGCTCGAATTCTTCCTCGAGCATCCCGGCCGCGTGTTCAGCCGCGAACAGCTGCTCGACAGCGTCTGGGGCCGCGACATCTATATCGACGAGCGCACCGTCGACGTGCATATCGGCCGCCTGCGCAAGCTGCTCAATCCGGGCCGCGAGCAGGACCCGATCCGCACCGTCCGCGGCGCCGGCTACGCGCTCGACGACCGTTTTGCGAAGGCCGAGCCGCAGCAGTAAGGCGTAAGGGCACGCGGCGCGCACCGAGATCACGTCGTCCTGGCCTTCACCGGGACGACGTTGCAGATAATACTTTAGCCTTACTTGATCTGCGGCTTGTTCGACGGCCGGCGGCGATCGGCGGCGGGCTGGTAGGCGACGCGCGAGTGATGGGCGCAATAGGGCAGGCCGCTGAGCGCCTTGCCGCCGCAGAAAAAGAATTCCGGGCTCGAGGGATCGCCGACCGGCCAGTGGCAGGTGGCCTCGTTCAATTCGAGCAGCGACAGCCGCTGGCTCATCGGCACCACATTGTCGTAGGCGATCGGATCCGGCTCCAGCTCGACCTCGAAGGCGTGCGCCAGAGCGGTGTTGCCGCGTGATACCGGACGCGACACCCGCATCATGTGCTGGGCGGGCCGCGCCTTGCGCGGCCGCGGCGCGGCGGTGGAGGGCGCCTTGGCGCGGCCGGACAGGCCGAGCCGGTGCACTTTGCCGATCACGGCGTTCCGCGTCACATTGCCAAGTTCCGCCGCGATCTGGCTGGCCGACAGGCCACTCTCCCAGAGCTTCTTCAGCTGTTCGACGCGATCGTCAGACCAGGTCAATGTCGTCATCGCTTCTTCCCTTCGCAGAGCGCCGGCCAGGCAATGGCGGCGCTGCGGGCCAATTCCGTCCAAAAATCCCTGCGGTCAGAATCCCTTAACCCTCGCCGGGCGCGGTGTTGCGCTCGAACGTTTACGCAGAACTAAAGGCTACTTAGAGGGTCCAGTACCGCCGCACGAGATGTCGTACCCGACAGGCCAAACGCTACAATATGGCGTGACTCTGGCGCAAGAGTCCGCGGCTGCGCGTCCACATGTTCCGACACTTAAGCATTGCAATCGGCCTTTTCCACCGCGCCGGAATAATCCGGATTGCGCGCGTTTCGCCGCGCAGAAAGCCCCTTTCGGGGCGATTGACACTTACCGGGCGCAGCATAGAATGCCTGTTACGTGCCGCCCGAAAGCGGCACGTTTTGTTTTTTCGAAGCTGGCCGTTGCTGCGCTGGCATTAAGGCGCGCGGCAGTTGTCGGCTTCAAAACCCGTCAGTGATCGCCATGACCAACAGCGCCGCCTCGCATCTGCTCCCCGTCTTCGCCAGGGTCGACCTCGGCTTCGAGCGCGGTGAGGGCGCCTGGCTGATCGCAACCAACGGCGAGCGCTATCTCGACTTCACCTCCGGTGTCGCGGTGAACGCGCTCGGGCACGCCCATCCGCATCTGGTCAAGGCGCTGCAGGAACAGGCGACCAAGCTCTGGCACATGTCGAACCTGTTCAAGAGCCCGGACGGCGAGGTGCTGGCTGCGCGGCTGTGCGAGCAGAGCTTTGCCGACTTCGTGTTTTTCTGCAATTCCGGCGCCGAGGCAATGGAAGGCGTGATCAAGCTGGTCCGCCACTATCACTTCTCCAAGGGGCATTCCGAGCGTTATCGCATCATCACCTTCGAGGGCGCCTTCCACGGCCGCACGCTCGCCACGCTCGCTGCCACCGGCTCGGCCAAATATCTCGAAGGCTTCGGCCCGCCGATGGATGGCTTCGACCAGGTGCCGCATGGCGACATCGAGGCGGTGAAAAAGGCGATCGGCCCGCAAACCGCCGGCATCCTGATCGAGCCGGTGCAGGGCGAGGGCGGCGTGCGCGGCGCCCCACAGGCCTTCTTCAAGGCGCTGCGCCAGCTCTGCGACGAGCACGGCCTGCTGCTCGCCTTCGACGAGGTGCAGACCGGCATGGGCCGCACCGGCGAACTGTTTGCCTACAAGCGCACCGGCGTCACGCCGGACGTGATGTCGCTGGCCAAGGCGCTCGGCGGCGGTTTCCCGATCGGCGCGGTGCTGGCGAGCGCCAAGGCCGCGGAGGGCATGGCGCCCGGTTCGCACGGCTCGACTTTCGGCGGCAATCCGCTGGCGGTGGCCGCGGCCAATGCCGTGCTCGACGTCATGCTCAAGCCCGGCTTCTTCGAGCACGTGCAGAAGATGTCGCTGCTGCTCAAGCAGAAGCTCGCGTCCGTGGTCGACCGCTATCCGTCCGTGCTCTCTGAAGTGCGCGGCGAGGGCCTCCTGATCGGCGTCAAGGCCGTGGTGCCCTCGAGCGACCTGATCGTCGCGCTGCGCAACGAGAAGCTGCTCACCGTCGGCGCCGGCGACAATGTGGTGCGCTTCCTGGCGCCGCTGATCGTCACCGAGGCCGAGATCGACCAGTCGATCACAGCGCTCGAGCGCGCCTGCGCCGCATTGTCGGCGCAGCCGAAGAAGGCGGCAGGGTGATGAGCAAGCCCGTGCGTCACTTCCTCGATATCAACGAGCTGCCGCTCGCCGAGTTGCGCAACATGCTCTCAGCCGGCGCTGCCATGAAGGCCAAGCTGAAGGCCCATGAGAAGGGCAGGAAGCCGCTGGAGGGCAAGACCCTGGCGATGATCTTCGAGCGCCCCTCGACCCGCACGCGGGTGTCGTTCGACGTCGGCATGCGCCAGCTCGGCGGCGAATCGATCATGCTGACTGGCGCCGAGATGCAGCTCGGCCGCGGCGAGACCATCGCCGACACCGCGCGCGTGCTGTCGCGCTATGTCGATGCGATCATGATCCGCATCCTCAACCACGATGCGCTGCTCGAGCTCGCTGCCCACGCCACCGTGCCCGTCATCAACGGGCTGACCCGGCGTTCGCACCCCTGCCAGGTGATGGCCGACCTCATGACCTATGAGGAGAACCGCGGCTCGATCGAGGGCAAGACGGTGGCCTGGACCGGCGACGACAACAACGTGCTGGCCTCCTGGGCGCACGCCGCCGAACGCTTCAAGTTCCAGCTCAATGTCGCGACCCCGCCGGAGCTCGCGCCGAAGAAGCCGATGCGCGACTGGATCAAGGCGACCAATGCGCCGATCGTGCTCGGCACCGATCCGGAGGCCGCGGTGCGCGGCGCCGACTGCGTCGTCACCGATACCTGGGTGTCGATGGGCGACAAGGAGGGCGAGCACCGCCACAACGTGCTGCGGCCCTATCAGGTCAATGCCAAGCTGATGTCGCTGGCCAAGCCCGACGCGCTGTTCATGCACTGCCTGCCCGCACATCGCGGCGAGGAGGTCACCGACGAGGTGATCGACGGCCCGCAGTCGGTGGTGTTCGACGAGGCAGAAAACCGCCTGCATGCGCAGAAGGGCATTCTGGCCTGGTGCTTTAACGAGGTCGCGTAGGCGTTCTTGCGTTCCCCGGATGCTGCACAGCGCGCCGCCCTTGCGGCGCGGTGCGCTGCTGTTCCGGACCTATGCCGCGACAAAGAAGTGGGTCCCGGCTCTGCGAAGCGGCTTTGCACGCTGCTCCGCGTCCGGGACACAGCCCCTTTCGATTTCCGACTTGAGACCCCAGATAGAGCGCCATGGTTTCACAATCCCCCGACATCAAAATCCAGGCCGAGGCGCCGGTTCGCGCGCCTTCGGCGGTTCCTGTTGACGATGCCGTGCTGGCCTTCGAGGTCGGCGCGCTGGACCTGCGCGGACGGCTGACCCGGCTCGGCCCCGCGCTCGACGAGATCCTGCACAAGCACGATTATCCGGCCGCGGTGGGCAAGCTGCTCGGCGAGGCCATCGTGCTGACGACGCTGCTCGGCTCTTCCGTGAAGTTCGAGGGCCGCTTCATCCTGCAGACCCGGACCGAAGGACCGGTCTCGCTGCTGATCGTCGATTTCCAGGCACCGGACCGACTGCGCGCCTATGCGCGCTACGATAAGGCGCGTTTGCAGGACGGCCAGAGTTCGGGCGAGCTGCTCGGCAAGGGCCATCTGGCGATGACCATCGACCAGGGCTCGAACACCAGCCGCTACCAGGGGCTGGTCGCGCTCGACGGCGGCAGCCTGGAAGACGCCGCCCATGAGTATTTCCTGCGCTCCGAGCAGATTCCGACCCGGGTGCGGCTTGCGGTCGGCGAGGAGATGCGCGGCGGCGAGCGCGGCAAGCTGCACTGGCGCGCCGGTGGCATCCTGCTCCAGTTCCTGCCGAAGTCGCCCGAACGCGCCAAGCAGGCCGATCTGCATCCCGGCGACGCGCCGGAGGGCACCGTCACCCACTCGGTGCCGGACGACGATGCCTGGGTCGAGGGCCAGTCGCTGATCTCGACGGTGGAAGATGTTGAGCTGATCGATCCGGATCTATCCGGCGAGCGGCTGCTGTACCGCCTGTTCCACGAACGCGGCGTCCGCGTCTTCGCCCCGCAATCGCTCCGGGCGCAGTGCTCCTGCTCGCGCGATGCGGTGTCCTCGATGCTGAAGAGCTTTGCGCCCAAGGATCGCGCCGACATGGTCAAGGACGGCAAGGTCGTCGTGACCTGCGAGTTCTGCTCGTCGGTGTATGAATTCACGCCGGACGAAGCGGGCGTGGAGTAGACACGCCGTCACCGTAGCCCGGATGCAGCGTAGCGAAATCCGGGGCGGTCCAACCGCGGACAGCTCCTGCCCCGGATGGCGCTGCGCTGCATCCGGGCTACGCAGCTACAGTACCGCCGTCGCAGCAGGCCTCAGTTCAACACCCGCTTGCCGCCCGGGCTGGGGCTGTCCAGCGAGAATGTCGGCACTGCGATGTCGAAACGCTCGCCGCTTTCCGAGACCATCTGGTAGCTGCCGGTCATGAAGCCGGAGGCGGTCGGCAGCGGTACGCCGGAGGTGTATTCGAAGCGCTCGCCGGGCGCGAGCGTCGGCTGCTCGCCGACCACGCCCTCGCCGCGCACTTCCTGGCGGCGGCCGGTGGCGTCGGTGATGATCCAGTGCCGCGTGCGCAACTGCACCGTCTCCGTTCCCGAATTGGTGATGGCGATCTTGTATGACCAGAAATATTCGCGCCGCTCGACCGACGAGCGATCCGGCATGAAGTTCGGCTCGACGGTGACTTCGATCTGGCGGGTGACGGCGCGGTACATCAGGCTCAAATCCGGTGATCTCAAGCGCATGATCCGGCGCGGCGCGGCCGCCCGATTCGATTATGCTCAACAAGTCGCCATCATAGCGAATTGATGCGGCGGAACCAATCGCCTGCCAGGCGGCGAAACGCCGGCCCGAACGGGCCCTCGGCATCGCGGTTTCAACATAGTTCCGTTCTAAAGCGCGCCCGATTCCGCCGAACTCGGCGCTTTGTCCGCAAGTCGCGGGCCGATATTATGTTTTCTGCGAGCGCGCGGATTTTCCTCGAGCCGCTTTGGTGTGTGTGATGAGCTCGATTGCCGATCCCATAGCCGGCGCGCCGGCGGCTGAGGCCAAGGTGGCAAAGGCCGAGGTGAGCAAGGCCGCGGCGGCCGCGCCGGCGATCACGCTGCCGGCGGCCGGCGAGCGCGAGCTCAGGCTCGACCTGTTCCGCGGTCTCGCGCTGTGGCTGATCTTCATCGATCATCTGCCGACCAACCTGCTCACCTGGCTCACCATCCGCAACTACGGCTTCTCCGACGCCACCGAGATCTTCATCTTCATCTCCGGCTACACCGCGGCCTTCGTCTATGGCCGCGCGATGCTGGAGGCCGGCTTCGTGGTGGCGAGCGCGCGCGTGCTGCGCCGGGTCTGGCAGATCTACGTCGCGCATGTCTTCCTGTTCACGATCTTCCTCGCCGAGATCTCCTATGTCGCGACCTCGTTCGAGAACCCGTTGTACTCGGAAGAAATGGGGATCATGGACTTCCTCAAGCAGCCCGATGTCACCATTGTGCAGGCGCTGCTGCTGCGCTTCCGTCCGGTCAACATGGACGTGCTGCCGCTCTATATCGTCCTGATGCTGTTCCTGCCGCTGATCCTGTGGCTGATGAAGTGGAAGCCGGACGTCGCGCTCGGCCTGTCGGTCTTGCTCTACGCCGTGACCTGGCAGTTCGATCTCTATCTGTCGGCCTATCCGAACGGCGTCTGGGCGTTCAATCCGTTCGCCTGGCAATTGCTATTCGTGTTCGGCGCCTGGTGCGCGCTCGGCGGCGCGCGGCGGATGTCGCGCATCCTGTCGTCGAACGTCACGATGTGGCTCTGCATCGCCTATCTCGTCGCGTCGTTCTTCGTGACGCTGACCTGGCACGTGCCGCAGCTCGGCCACATCATGCCCAAGGTGATCGAGCAGTGGATGTACCCGATCAACAAGACCGACCTTGACGTGCTGCGCTTTGCGCACTTCCTGGCGCTCGCCGCGCTCACCGTGCGCTTCCTGCCCAAGGACTGGCCGGGACTGAAATCGTGCTGGCTGCGACCTTTGATCCTGTGTGGCCAGCATTCCCTTGAGATATTCTGCCTCGGCGTCTTCCTCGCCTTTGCCGGTCATTTCGTGCTCGCCGAGGTGGCGGGCGGTGCCGCACTGCACGCCTTGATCAGCGTCAGCGGCATCCTCATCATGTCGGGCATGGCGTGGATCATTTCGTGGTACAAGCACTCTGCCGACAAGGGCGCCGCGCGAAAGGGCGCCGGCGGCAACGCCGATCTGGCGGGAGGGGGAGCATGAAGTCCGCGCGGACGATGCTGGTCCTGACGCTGTCCGCCGCCGGCCTGGCGGCCGTTCTGGCGGCGGCGCCTGCGCGCGCCGGCGAGACCGCCGAGCCGCCCGCGCCGTGCGAGGTGCCGGCCTATCTGATGACCACCGAAAGCAAGTTGCCGAGGGTCGCCGACGCCGTGAAGGCAAACCAGCCGCTGAACGTGCTCGTGGTGGGCAGCCGCTCCTCCACCATTGCCGGCAACGAAGCGAGCGCCTATCCGGCCAAGCTGCAGGCGGCCCTGAAGGAAGCGCTGCCGTCGACGACCATCGATCTATCCGTAGAACTACAGGGGAAGAGCATCGCCGAGGAGACCGCGAGCACGCTCGTTAAGCTTGTTGAGGCAAAAAAGCCTACTTTGGTGATCTGGCAGACCGGAACCGTTGATGCTATGCGAGCGGTCGATCCCGACGATTTTCGCACTGCCATCGACGACGGCGTCGTTGCGCTGCAGAAGTCCGGGACCGACGTGGTGCTGGTCAATCTGCAATACAGCCCGCGGACCGAGACGATGATTTCCGCGCCGCCCTATCTCGACAACATGAAGGTGGTGGCGCAGCAGCACGACGTGCCGCTGTTCGACCGCTTCGCGATCATGAAGCAGTGGAGCGATGCGGGTTATTTCGACCTGTTCAGCACCTCGCACGGTGTCGATCTCGCCAAGAAGGTTCATGGCTGCCTCGGCCGCGCCCTGGCGAAGTTCGTGATCGATGCGGCCCATCTCGGCCCGGCGCAGCAGAATTAGAGCATGATCGGGAAAAGTGTGCAGCGGTTTTCCGGACAGATCATGCTTAACGAAGAGAGCATGATCCGGAATAGTGCGGAGCCGTTTTCCGGAAAGGTCATGCTAAAATAGGAGAGCCAGAGCGCGATGACGGCTCAAGCTCATCGCGCTCTGGAGTGTATCAGAGGAAGCAGAGTAGATGCGTTTCGACTTCCCTTTTCATGCAGCCACATGGCGACGCGCCTGCGCCGTCGCGGCGCTCGCACTGCTGACGCCGATCGCGGCCGCGCCGTCGCACGCGCAGACCGCGTCGTCAGGCCAGCACGCGGCGCTGGCGCCGGGCGCGAAAGCCGAGGCCGCCAAGCCTGATGCCAGCACTGCTGCAGCCACCGACACCGCCGCTGCACAACAGCCGGGCATCGCCGCCAAGACAATCGACAGGACCATCGACAAGGTGAAGCAGGTCGCGAAATCCGCCGGCGACATCTTCCACCGCGTGCCGTGCCAGCAGCCCAAGGGCGTGCCGAACACCACCGGCTCGCTGCCGCACGTCGCGGCCAAGCTCGCGGCCGGCAAACCGGTCGTCATCATCGCGTTCGGCTCGTCGTCGACCGAGGGCTACGGCTCGTCGTCGCCGGAATTCACCTATCCGAACCGGCTCGCCGCACAGCTGAAGCGGCAGTATCCCTCCGCCGACATCACCGTGGTCAACCGCGGGAAGGGCGGCGAGGACGCGCCCGAGATGATGAAGCGGCTGCAGACCGAAGTGATCGATGCGCGCCCCGACATGGTGATCTGGCAGGTCGGCACCAACGCGCTGCTGCGCGGCCTCGATCCGGCCGAAACCGAGAAGCAGGTCGAGGACGGCGTGGCGCGCATCCAGGCCGCCGGCGCCGACGTCGTGCTGGTCGATCCGCAATATTCGCCGCGCGTCACCGAACGCCCCGAGAGCGCGCGCGGCATGGTGAAGCTGCTCGGCCGCATCGCCGCGCTGCGCCACGTCGGCCTGTTCCCGCGCTTCGAGGTGATGCGCGACTGGCACGAGCGGCAGGCGATCCCGATCAACGATTTCGTCACCGCCGACGGCCTGCACATGAACGACTGGGGCTACGCCTGCTTCGCCCAGCTGCTCGGCGACGACATCATCCGCTCGGTCGGCCAGATCAAGCTCGGCGTCAACGTGCCGGCGGATGTACGGACGTATCGGCCGATGTGAGAGGCTTTTGCCCGCTCCATCGCCGCCATCCTGAGGTGCGAGCCTCTTCGGCGAGCCTCGAAGGATGAATCGGCCCGGCTGGTGGCCGTGCATCCTTCGAGGCTCGCAAGAGCTTGCACCTCAGGATGACGGATTTGGCAAGTCGGGATGACGTAGCGCCACCGCGCATCACCCAGCTTGACCTCGCCGCGCCAATCCGCTCCCTTGGCGCCAGAGCAATCCCCGTCGAGCCCAAGGGAAACCGCCCATGTCATTCGTGCTGGCCATCGATCAGGGCACCACATCGTCGCGCGCCATGGTGTTTCGCGGCGACATCTCCATCGCTGCCGTTGCGCAGCAGGAGTTTCCGCAGCATTTTCCGGCCTCCGGCTGGGTCGAGCACGAGCCGGAGGACATCTGGACCTCGACCGTGATGGTGTGCCGCGACGCGCTGGAGAAGGCCGGCCTGAAGGCAAAGGACATCGCTGCGATCGGCATCACCAACCAGCGCGAGACCACCGTGGTATGGGACCGCGCCACCGGCCAGGCCGTGCACCGCGCCATCGTCTGGCAGGACCGCCGCACCGCCGACATCTGCGCCAGGCTGAAAGCCGAAGGCCACGAGCCGGCGATCTCGGCCAAGACCGGCCTGATCATCGATCCCTATTTCTCCGGCACCAAAGTCGCCTGGATCCTCGACCACGTGCCGGGCGCGCGCGAGCGCGCCGAGCGCGGCGAGCTGTTGTTCGGCACCGTCGATTGCTATCTGCTGTGGCGGCTCACCGGCGGCAAGGTGCACGCCACCGACGCCACCAACGCCTCGCGCACGCTGCTGTTCAACATCCACACCGGCGCGTGGGATGATGACCTGATCAAGCTGCTGCGCGTACCGCGTTCGATGCTCCCGGAGGTGAAGGATTCCTCCGCCCGCTTCGGCGAGAGCACCGCTGATCTTTTTGGGGGCCCGATCGCGATCTCGGGCATCGCCGGCGACCAGCAGGCCGCCACCATCGGCCAGGCCTGCTTCGAGCCCGGCATGATGAAGTCGACCTACGGCACCGGTTGCTTCGCGCTGCTCAACACCGGCACCACGCCGGTCGCCTCGAAGAACAAGCTGCTCACCACCATCGCCTATCAGCTCGCGGGACGGCGCACCTACGCGCTCGAGGGCTCGATCTTCGTCGCCGGCAGCGCCGTGCAGTGGCTGCGCGACGGTATCAGACTCATCAAGCAGGCCGCCGAGACCGGGCCGCTCGCCGACAAGGCCGACAGCACGCAGAGCGTCTACCTGGTGCCGGCCTTCGTCGGCATGGGCGCGCCGTACTGGAATCCGCGCGTGCGCGGCGCGCTGATCGGGCTGACCCGCAACACCGGCCCGGCCGAGATCGCACACGCGACGCTGGAGAGCGTCTGCTACCAGACCTTCGATCTGTGGGCCGCGATGCGCACCGACTGGCCGGAGGCCAATGCCGCCAACACCGTGCTGCGCGTCGACGGCGGCATGACCGCCTCCGACTGGACCATGCAGCGGCTCGCCGATCTGCTCAACGCGCCGGTCGACCGCCCGATGATCCAGGAGACCACGGCACTCGGCGCGGCCTACCTCGCCGGCCTCGACGCCGGCGTCTATCCGGAGCCGGCAAGATTCGCCGACAATTGGCGTCTCGAGCACCGCTTCAAGCCGGCGATGAGCCAGGCCACCCGCGAGCGCAAGCTGGCGGGGTGGGCCCGCGCGGTGAAGGGCGTGCTGGCGAGCGACGAGGGGGAGTAGGCGCGCGATGCCGCTGCCCGACGGTTACTCCGACGTCCCATCAGGCAAGATCGCCGCCGTCGTCACGCATCTGGAGATGACGCAGCCGCCGCCCCGGCGCGACGATCCGCCCGGCGCATGGCGCCTGGGCCGTGTCGAGCAGCCCGCGCTCGATTGGTACCGCGACCTCTACCGCCGCGTCGGCGAGGAGTGGCTGTGGTTCACCCGCACGCGGCTCGGCGACGGGGCGCTCGCCGCGACCATCCGGGCGCCCGGCATCGAAGTCTACGCGCTGGTCGTGGACGGCCGCGACGAGGGTCTGCTCGAACTGGATTTCCGCGAGCGCGGCCATTGCGAGCTGGTCTATTTCGGCGTCACCGCAAAGTTCATCGGCACCGGCGCCGCCCGCTTCCTCATGAACCGCGCGCTGGAGCTCGCGTGGCGCAACGGCGTGCAGCGTATCTGGGTGCACACCTGCACCTTCGACCATCCGTCCGCCGTCGCCTTCTACCAGCGCTCCGGCTTTCGTCCGTTCCGGCGGCAGATCGAGGTGGCGGATGATCCGCGGCTCAACGGCACGGCGCCGCGCGATGTGGCGCGACACGTGCCGGTGATCGGGTAGCCGGCGCCACAGACTCAGCGGTCGTCCCTGCTTGGTGTCTCACGTCACGATCCGGTTGCAATGCAGCGCACCCGATCTAGACTGCTGCAAAGCGCAACCTTTGTCCCCGGCGTGGCCGTGATCTGCGAAAGCTCTGCTTTCGCAGATCACCTCGCCGCGGCATGACCGACGAGATGACAGATGTTCCTGATCGGCCAGTACGACTCGCCCTTCGTCCGCCGCACCGCGATCGCGCTGCAGCTCTACGGAATCCCGTTCGAGCACAAGCCATGGTCGACCTTCGGCGACGCCGAGCAGGTCGCGGTCTACAACCCGCTGCGGCGAGTGCCGACGCTGGTGCTCGATGACGGCGAGGCGCTGATCGAGAGCGGCGCGATCCTGGATCATCTCGACGAGTTGGTCGGGCCGGAGCGGGCGATGATCGCGCGTTCGGGCGCGGAGCGGCGCCGGCATCTGCGCATCACTGCGCTGGCGACCGGGCTGGCCGACAAGGCGGTGAGCCTGATCTATGAGCGGGTGCTGCGCAAGGAGCAGCTCAAACTCTGGGTCGAGCGCTGCGAGGCGCAGATTTCAGGCGTGCTCGGCGTGCTGGAAGAGGAGCGCGCCCAGGTCACAGCACCGTATTGGCTCGGTGACCGGATCGGCCACGCCGACATCGCGGTCGCCTGCGCGCTGCGCTTCACCGGCGAAGCCCATCCGCATCTGTTCGATGCGCGCTACGCCGCGCTGCAGGCCCACGCCGCCCGCTGCGAAGCACTGCCGCCGTTCCAGCAGATCGTCCAGCTGCTGGCGCCGCCGAGCGGCTAGCGCGTCGCGCTGCCTCTTCGCTCATCCGCTGCATCGAGCTTCGCATGTCAAGGGACGCTCCAGCGGAAGGGTTCCCTCCCCTTTGCGGGCGAGGGTCAGGGAGAGGGCTATCACACGACTGCTCTCTCCGTTTGCGTTCGACAGCGCTTGAATTGCGAGAAGCTCGCTTCCTTCGATCATCTCGCCCGGGAGCACCCCCAACCCTCCCCTGCAAGGGGGAGGGAGCCTGAACGGCTCGCCTCACTTTGGCGAGGCAACGCGCATGGTCCGCGGATCATCACGGCGTCCCCGACATCCCTGTTGACTCCACCTCAGATCGTTATAAAACATAACTATTCTGAACAGGACACAATAAGGCCATGGGAAACGCCGCCGCGAGTGAGGCTCTGCTCCAGATCGAGACGCGGGGCGCGGTGCTGACCGTGGGGCTCAACCGGCCCGCCAAGCGCAATGCGCTGAACGACGGCATCATCCTGGCGCTGCAGGACTGCTTCTCCGGGATTCCCGACGACGCCGGCGCGGTGGTGATCCACGGCATCGGCGATCACTTCTCCTCCGGCCTCGACCTTTCCGAACTGACCGAACGCGACGCCACCGAGGGGCTCGTGCATTCCCAGATGTGGCACCGCGTGTTCGACCGCGTGCAATATTGCCGGGTGCCTGTCATCGCGGCGCTGAAGGGCGCGGTGATCGGCGGCGGGTTGGAGCTCGCCTGCGCTGCGCATATCCGCGTCGCCGAACCGTCGGCCTATTTCGCGCTGCCCGAGGGTCAGCGCGGCATCTTCGTCGGCGGCGGTGGCTCGGTGCGGCTGCCGCGCCTGATCGGCGTGCCGCGGATGATGGACATGATGCTGACCGGGCGGGTCTATTCCGCAACCGAAGGCTCGGCCTACGGCTTTTCGCAATATCTCACCAGGGACGGCGGCGCGCTGCCGAAGGCGCTGGAACTGGCCGAACGGGTCGCCGCCAACGCGCCGCTGACCAATTTCGCCGTGCTGCAGGCGCTGCCGATGATCGCCGAGGCCAATCCGCAGACCGGGCTGCTGATGGAATCGCTGATGGCGACCGTCGCGCAGAGCGACAAGGAAGCCAAGAAGCGGATCCGCGCCTTCCTCGACCGCAAGACCGCCAAGGTGAAGCCGACATGAGTGCAAAGCCGGACACCTCAGCGCCCGCGGCCGCCGCGCATCCGCTGCGCCCGATCTCGTTCGGCAATCCTGATGTCACGGTCGAGCGCCACGACGACGGCACCATCTATCTGCGGCCAAAACTGGCGCTCGCAGACTATCCCGTCCGCATCACCGACCGCCTGCATCACTGGGCGAAAACCGAGCCGAACCGCGTGTTCATGGCCGAGCGCGCGCCCGGCGGCTGGCGGCAGATCACTTACGCGCAATTGCTGGAAACGACGCGGCGCATCGGCTCGGCGCTGATCGCGCGCGGACTGTCGGCGGAGCGGCCGATCGTGATCCTATCGGGCAATTCGATCGACCACGCGCTAGTCGCCTTCGGCGCGCTCTATGCCGGCATTCCGTTCTGCCCGGTGTCGCCGGCCTATTCGCTGGTGTCGCGCGACTACAGCAAGCTCAATTTTGTCATCAAGCTGCTAACGCCGGGGCTCGTCTTCGTCGACGACGTCGGCAAGTTCGCCGATGCGCTGCGCGCCAATGTCGCCCGCGATGTCGAGATCGCTGCGACGCGCGGCGAGCTGGACGGCCGCAAGGTGACGCGGCTCGCCGACCTCATGGCGGCGCCCGAGGACCCGCGGCTCGATGCTGTCCATGACGGCATCGGGCCTGACACGATCGCAAAATTCCTGCTGACCTCGGGGTCAACAGGCAATCCCAAAGCTGTCATCAACACCCAGCGCATGATCTGCGCAAACCAGGTGATGCTGCGCGAGACGCTGGCTTTCCTGAAGGACGAGCCGCCGGTGATCGTCGACTGGCTGCCGTGGAATCACACCTTCGGCGGCAACCACAATATCGGGCTGACGCTCTACAATGGCGGCTCGATGTATCTCGACGAGGGCAAGCCGACGCCCGACGGCATCGAGGAAACGGTGCGAAACCTGCGCGAGATCTCGCCGACGGTCTATTTCAACGTGCCCAAAGGTTATGAGGCGCTGCTGCCGTATCTGCGCGACGATGCCGGGCTGCGCGAAAAATTCTTCGGCCGGCTGCATGCGATGTTTTTCTCGGGCGCGGCGCTGTCGCCGTTCGTCTGGAACAGCCTCGACGAGCTCGCGGTAGCGGAGAAGGGCTATCGCGTGCCCATGCTGACCGGGCTCGGCGCCACCGAGACCTCGCCGTTCTTCATGTCGGTGCGTCCCGACACCAGCCGCTCCGGCCATGTCGGGCTTCCGGTGTCGGGCAACGACGCCAAGCTGGTGCCGAACAACGGCAAGCTCGAGGTGCGCGCCAAGGGCCCGAACGTCACGCCGGGCTACTGGCGCCAGCCCGAGCTGACCGCCAAGGCGTTCGACGAAGAAGGCTTCTACAAGTTCGGCGATGCGCTGAAGCCCGCCGATCCCGGTGATTTCGATGCCGGCTTCGATTTTGACGGCCGCATTGCCGAGGATTTCAAGCTGGCAAGCGGCACCTGGGTCAGCGTCGGTCCGCTGCGCGCGCGGTTCGTCGGCGCCTGTGCGCCGCTGGTGCGCGACGTCGTGATCGCCGGCATCAACCGCGACGAGCTCGCGGCGATCGTGATCCTCGATCTGGACGGCTGCCGCCTGATCAACCCGAGCCTCGCCGCCAATGACATCGCGGCGGCGGCGAACGATCCGGCGGTGCGCGCGGCGTTCCGCGAGCGCTTCGCGCGCGTGCTCGCCGGCGCCACCGGCTCGTCCAACCGCATCCGCCGCGCCATCCTGCTCGACACCCCGCTGTCGATCGATCGCGGCGAGGTCACCGATAAGGGTTCGATCAACCAGCGCGCGGTGCTGGAGCATCGCACCGCGCTGATCGAGACGCTCTATGCGCCGGTGCCGCCGGCATCCGTGATCACACTGACCTGATTTCGCGAGAGGAGAACGCCATGCAGTTGAAGGACCAGGCCGCCATCGTCACCGGAGGTGCATCGGGATTGGGCGCCGCCACCGCGCGCCTGCTGGCCGCGCAGGGCGCCAGGGTTGCGGTCTGCGACCTCAACGCCAAGCTCGCCGAAACCGTCGCGGCCGAGATCGGTGGCATTGCGCTGGTCTGCGACGTCGCCGATGCCGCCGCCGCGGAAGCCGCGGTCGCGCAGGCCGCCAAGGCGCACGGCCCGGCGCGCGTGCTGGTGAACTGCGCCGGCATCGGCGTCGCCAAGCGCGTGATCGGCCGCGAGGGGCCGATGGCGCTCGCCGATTTCGACAAGGTGATCAAGGTCAACCTGATCGGTTCCTTCAACATGCTGCGGCTTGCGACCGCAGACATGTCGAAGCTGGAGCCGCTGGCGACCGGCGAGCGCGGCGTCGTGATCTGCACCGCCTCGGTCGCGGCCTATGACGGCCAGATTGGGCAGGCGGCCTATTCGGCCTCGAAGGGCGGCATCGTCGCGATGACGCTGCCGATCGCGCGCGAGCTCGCGCAGTTCGGCATCCGCGTGCTGACTATCGCGCCGGGCCTGTTCATGACGCCGCTGCTCGCGGGCTTGCCGCAGGAGGCGCAGGACTCGCTCGCCGCCGCGATTCCGTTCCCGCGCCGGCTCGGCCAGGCCGACGAGTTCGCCTCGCTGGCGCTGCACATGATCGACAATCCCTATCTGAACGGCGAAGTGGTGCGGCTCGATGCCGCGCTTCGAATGGCGCCGCGCTAGAGCATGATCCGGAAAAGTGCGAAGCGGTTTTCCGACAAGATCATGCTCAAGACAAAGAGGCGTCATCGTGCGATCTTTGAGATCGCATCCTGATCGAGGTCAATCATGTTCGTCAATCGCCGCGACGTGCAGATCCAGTGGGGCGACTGCGATCCCGCCAACATCGTCTACTATCCGCGCTACTTCGCGATGTTCGACGACTCGACATCGATCATGTTCGAAGCTGCCGGCTTCTCGAAGCAGGACCTCGTGCACAAATACGGCCTGGTCGGCATTCCCATGGTCGACACGCGGGCGAAATTCCACATCCCGTCGACCCATGGCGACTGGATTACCATCGAGACGCGGATCGAGAGCATCAAGCGCTCGAGCTTCGAGGTGACGCATCGCGTGTTCAAGGGCGAGCGGCTTGCCATCGAGGCCTTCGAGACACGGGTGCTGGTCGGCCGCCATCCCGACGATCCCGACAAGTTGAAATCGGCACCATTTCCGCCGGAGATGGTCGATCGCTTCACGAGTAGCTGACGTGTTCATCATGGGCGACTTGCAGCCGCTCATGACCTAAAGAAGGGGCTGAATTGGCCCATAGAACCGGTTTAAACCGAAAAAACTTATCCGCAGGGAGGAATGAATGAAGAAGGCCTATTTTGCCGCAGCGGCGCTCACGGCGATCACGGCGCTCGCAGCTTCGCCGGTTCGGGCGCAGACCAACGAGATCACCATCGGTATCTCGATCTCGACCACCGGGCCGGCCGCGGCGCTCGGCATTCCCGAGCGCAACGCGCTCGATTTCGTGCCGAAGGAAATCGGCGGCGTGCCACTGAAGCTGATCGTGCTCGATGACGGCGGCGATCCGACCGCGGCGACCACCAACGCGCGGCGCTTCGTCACCGAGTCCAAGGCCGATATCATCATGGGCTCCTGCACCACGCCGCCGACGATCGCGGTGTCGACCGTCGCCAACGAAGCCGGCATTCCGCATTTCGGCCTGGCGCCGTTTCCGATCAACGAAGCGCGCATGAAGTGGTCGGTCGACCTGCCGCAGTCGATCCCGATCATGGGCAAGGTGCTGTACGATCACATGAAGGCGCACAACATCAAGACCGTCGGCTATATCGGCTATTCGGATTCCTACGGCGACCTCTGGGTCAACGACTTCAAGGCGCAGGCGGTGCCGATGGGCCTCACCATGGTCGACGAGGAGCGTTATGCGCGTCCCGATACCTCGGTCGCGGGCCAGGTGCTCAAGCTGGTCGCCGCCAATCCCGACGCCATCCTGGTCGGCGCCTCCGGTACCGCCGCCGCACTGCCGCAGACCGCGCTGCGCGAGCGCGGCTATAAGGGTCTGATCTACCAGACCCACGGCGCCGCCAGCATGGACTTCATCCGCATCGCCGGCGCGGCCGCGGAGGGCGTCATCATGGCCTCGGGCCCGGTGATGTCGCCGGAGACCCAGCCGGACACCGCGCTGACCAAGAAGCCGGGCCTCGCGCTGAACACCGCCTATGAAGCCAAGTACGGCGCCAACAGCCGCAGCCAGTTCGCCGGCCATTCCTACGACGCGTTCGAGGTAATGAAGCGCGTCATCCCGACCGCGCTGAAGACCGCCAAGCCCGGCACCCCGGAATTCCGCGAGGCGATCCGCCAGGCCTTCATCACGGAAAAGGAAATCGTCGCCACCCAAGGCGTCTACAACTGGACCGAAAAAGACCGCTACGGCCTCGACGAGCGCTCGCGCATCCTGCTGACGGTCAAGAACGGCAAGTACGTCCCGGCGAATTGAGGCGTTCGCCGGAATTGCGAATCTTTCGACCCTTCCCTGGAGGGGGAGGGTCGCTTCGCATCGCGTGCGCGATGTGAAGCGGGGTGGGGTGACCGTCTATCGGCGTCCGAGCTTCAATAGCTCAAACCGCGCTCTCGCCCTCGTGCTGGAAGCCGAGATAGCTCGCCGCGACGCGCTTGTTGGAGGCAATATCCTTCGCCGAGCCTTCGAGCACGAACTCGCCGAGCTCCATCACATAGGCGCGATCGGCGATCTGCAGCGCGGCCTGCGCGTTCTGCTCGACCAGCAGCACCGAGACACCGGCGGCGCGGAGTTCGCCGACGGTGCGGAAGATGTCGGCGACGATGATCGGGGCGAGGCCGAGGCTCGGCTCGTCCAGCATCAGCAGTTTTGGCGCGCCCATTAGCGCGCGGCCCATCGCCAGCATCTGCTGCTCGCCGCCGGAGAGCGTGCCGGCGAGCTGCTTGCGCCGCTCCTTCAGCCGCGGAAACAGTGCGTAAACTCGCTCCAGCGAGTTCGCCGCGACAGACTTCGCGATCCGGAATGCGCCGAGCTCGAGATTGTCCTCGACATTCATGGTGCCGAACAGCTCGCGATGTTCAGGCACCAGGCTGAGCCCGGTGGCGACGCGGTCCTCGATATCGAGCGGCGCCATGTCGGTGCCGGCAAAGCTGGTGCGGCCCTTCAGCGGCAGCACGCCCATGATGGCGTTGAGCAGCGTGGTCTTGCCGGCACCGTTGGCGCCGATGATGGTGACGATCTCGTTGGTGGCGACCTCGAGCGACACGCCGCGCACGGCCTCGACCTTGCCGTAGGAGATGTGGACGTCGGCGACCGACAACAGCGCGCTCATGCGGCGGCTCCGAGATAGGCCTTGATGACGTCGGGGTTGCGCTTGATCGCGGCCGGAGTGCCCTCCGCGATCTTGGTGCCGAAGTCGAGCACCACGATGCGGTCGGCGAGATCCATCACGAAGCCCATGTCGTGCTCGACCAGCAGCACCGACATGCCGCCGTCGCGCAGCTGCCGCAGCAGCGCGGCGAGCCGCTGCTTCTCCATGTGGCGCAGGCCGGCGGCCGGTTCGTCGAGCAGCAGCAGCTGAGGGTCGACGCACAGCGCGCGGGCGATTTCGACGATGCGCTGCTGGCCCAGCGAGAGCGAGCCGGCGAGCTGGTCGATCTGGTCCGACAGGCCGACGCGCGCGATCTGCCGCGCCGCTTCCGCCAGCAAACGCGCTTCCTCGGCGCGGTCGAGCCGCAGCATGCTGGAGATCGCACCCGACGAGCCGCGCAGATGGGCGCCGATCGCGACGTTCTCGAGCACGGTCATGTCGGGCACCAGCTTGACGTGCTGAAACGTCCTGCTGACGCCGAGCTTAACCACCTCCTGCGGCGGCGCGTTCTCGACCTCCTTGCCGAGCACCGAGATCTTGCCGCTAGTCGCGGTGAGCACGCCGGTGATCAGGTTGAAGGTCGTGCTCTTGCCGGCGCCGTTCGGACCGATCAGCGCCACGATCTCGCGCGCATTGACGTCGAACGAGACGTCGTTGACCGCGGTGACGCCCCCGAACTGCTTGCGCGCCTTCTCGATCTTGAGCAGCACCGGGGACGACCCTGATGCCCGTGCGGGATGCTGGAGTTGCAGCGACGTATCAGGCGTCCTGCGGGCGGGCTTGAACGGCAGCAGCGACATCAGCCACGGCCAGACGCCTGATGGCGCCAGTTGCAGCAGGAGCACCAGCATGATGCCGAACACGATGGTCTCGAGCTGGCTCTGGCCGCCGAAGATGTAGGGCAGGTAGCTCTGCAGCACTTCCTTGAGGACCACGACGATCCCCGCGCCAAGCACCGCGCCCCAGACATAGCCGGCACCGCCGACCACGGCGATGAACAGATACTCGATGCCGGCCTGGGCGCCGAACGGCGTCGGGTTGGCGGCGCGCTGGAAGTGGGCGTAGAGCCAGCCGGACAGGCCGGCCAGCACGGCGGCATAGATGAACACCAGCAGCTTGGCGCGCGGCGTCTGCACGCCGAACGCTTCGGCCGCGATATGGCCGCGACGCAGGGCGCGGATGGCGCGGCCGGTGCGGGAATCCAGGAGGTTCATGGTGAGCAGCGCCGACAGCAGCACAGCGATCCAGATCGCGTAATAGATCGTGTCCGGGCTCAGCATCCTGAACGAGCCGATCGAGAGCGGCGGGATGCCGGAGATGCCGTCATTGCGGCCGAGGAATTCGAGCTTGCTGAACAGATAGAACAGCCCGATACCCCAGGCGATGGTGCCGAGCGGCAGATAGTGGCCGGACAATCGCACCGTGACGATGCCGAGCAGCACGGCGGCGATGCCACTGACCATAAGCGAGGCCGGCAGCGTCAGCCAGGGCGAGACGCCGTAGGCGGTGGTCAGCACCGCCGTGGTGTAGGCGCCGAAGCCGCAGAACGCGGCCTGGCCGAATGAGGTGAGGCCGCCGACGCCGGTGAGCAGCACGAGGCCCATCGCGACCAGCGCGGCGAGGCCGATATTGTCGAGCAGCACGATCCAGAATGGCGGGACGCCCGGGATCAGCGGGATCAGCGCCATCACAACTGCGAAGACGATGAGAGGAAACCGCTGCGCCATCGCGCTCAATCCTTCTCTTCTTCGACGGCGGGCGCCGCGAGCGAACGCAGCACCAGCACGGGGAGGATCAGCGTGAACACGATGACTTCCTTGAAATTGCTGGCGTAGAACGAGGAGAACGCCTCGACGATGCCGACCAGGATGGCGGCGACGGCGGTGAGGGGATAGCTGACGAGGCCGCCGATGATTGCGGCGATGAAACCCTTCAGGCCGATCAGGAAGCCGGTGTCGTAATAGAGCGTCGTGATCGGCACGATCAGGATGCCGGAGATCGCGCCGATCACGGAGGCGAGCAGGAACGCGATCTGGCCCGACAGCGTGGTGCGGATGCCGACGAGGCGGGCACCGAGCCGGTTGACGGCGGTGGCGCGCAGCGCCTTGCCCATCCTGGTGTAGCCGAAGAACAGCCAGAGCCCGACGATGAACGCCACCGTCAGACCGTACACCGCGAGGCTCTGGCCGGTGAAGCGCAGCGGGCCCGCGGTCACCGCCGCATTCGACAGGGCCGGGCCGCGCAGGCCTTCGGCGCCGAAGAACACGAGGCCAAGGCCCTGCAGCGCAAGATGGCAGCCGACCGACGCGATCAACAGCACCAGCACCGAGGTGTGCGCGATCGGCTGGAAGGCGATGCGGTAAAGGAACAGGCCGATCGCGGCGACGATCAGGAGCGCCAGCGCGATGTTGACCGCCATCGGCGTCGCCGGCCCCGCCACCTTGTAGGTGACGGCGAGCAGCGCGACCGGGAACACGATGTTGAGCGCGGCGGAGCGCAGCGCCAGCCGCACATGCAGCGCCTTGCGGGCGAAGAACAGGTCGAGGCCGAAGGCGGCCAGCCCCATCGCGACCGCGAGCTGTGCCGTGCCGGGCACCTGGCCGGTCGCCAGCATCGCGTAGCTCAGCGCGCCGTAGGTGACGAATTCGCCCTGCGGGATCAGGATCACCCGCGTCACCGCGAACACCAGCACCAGGGCCAGTCCGAGCAGCGCATAGACCGCGCCATTGGTGATGCCATCCTGCAGCAGGAACAGCAAGATCGTTGTATTCAAGGCCGAGCGCTCCCCCTCAAGCGTCGGACCGCCGCCACCGTTTTTGCTGGTGGGGTCGGCCGATATCGGCTGTTGAAAGCGGCCGATATTTGATATACTCGATAACAATTATCAAATATAATCTCAAGGCCCTCAAAGAGTCGTGCAGGGCTTTTTGTATCGGGAATGCGAGCCTGGAGCGATGACTGTTTCCAAGACCGCCTCCGACGCCGTCAAATCGCCGCGTACCCTGCGAAGGGAACCGGGCGATCCTGCCGGGGACGATGCCATGCTGCAACTGGGCGAACTGTCCGGATTGCTCGGTTATTCGCTGAAGCGCGCGCAGCTCAAGGTGTTCGAGGACTTCCTGCGCTGCGTCGCGCCGCTGCAGCTGACGCCGGCGCAGTTCTCGGTGCTGCTGCTGCTCGACAAGAATCCAGGCCGCAACCAGACCGAGATCGCCAGCACGCTCGGCATTCTCAGGCCGAACTTCGTCGCCATGCTCGACGCGCTGGAGAGCCGCGACCTTTGCGCGCGGATGCGATCGGCCAACGACCGCCGCTCGCATATCCTCGTCCTGACCGAGAAGGGCCGCGCGGTGCTGGCGCGTGCCAAGAAATTGGTTGCCAACAAGCACGAGGCGCGGCTGATCGAAGTGCTCGGCCCCGCCAACCACGCCGCGCTGCTGGAGATGCTGGCGAAGCTTGCGTACGAGTTTTGACACGTTGTCCTTCCGGGGCTCGCGAAGCGAGAGCCCGGAATCCATTGCGCGGCAAACTCCGCGGCTGAATGGATTCCGGGCTCAGCCATTCGGGCTGCCCCGAAATGACATCAATCCACCAGGATTACCCTGACATCGTTGACGTTGGTCAGCGTCGGTCCCGTCAGCAGCAAATCGCCGGTCCGGGCGAAGAAGCCCGTGGCGTCGTTGTTCTCCAGATAGGCCCTGGGATCGAGCTTCATCGCCTGCATCTTCGCGAAGGTCGCCTGGTCGATGATAGCGCCGGCGGGATCGGTGGCGCTGCCGGCGCCGCCGTCGGCGCCGTCGGTGTCGGCGGCGATTGCCGAAATATCCCGCATGTCCTTGAGCAGGTCGGCGAGCGCCAGTGCGTATTCCTGGTTCGGGCCGCCGCGGCCGTTGCCCCGGACGGTGACGGTGAGCTCGCCGCCGGACAAAATCGCGACGCGCCGGCCTTCACTGCGGGCCTTCAGCGCAAGCCGTGCGTGCGCGGCGGCGACCTCGCGGGCCTCGCCTTCGAGATCGGCGCCGAGCGCGATGGTCTCGTAGCCGGCGTCCTGCGCAACCTTCACCGCGGCCTCGATCGAGGCCTTCGGCTTCGCCAGCAGATCGAATGTCGCGTGAGCAAAGGCGGGATCGCCGGGCTTGCAGCTCTCGTTGCTGGGATCGTCGAGCGCGCGGCGGACCGCGTCGTCGATGGAAAGATTGTATTTCGCGACCAGCGCGCGGGCATCCGCCAGCGTGGTCGGATCAGGCACGGTTGGCCCCGACGCGATCGCGGAGGGGTCGTCATGCGGCACGTCCGAGATCGCGAGCGTGACGATCTCGGCGGCGCGCTGGCCGGCGCGGGCCAGCCGGCCGCCCTTGATGCGCGAGAGATGCTTGCGCACCGTGTTCATCTCGCCGATCGGCGCGCCGGAGCGCAGCAGTGCGCGGTTGACCTGCTGCTTCTGCGCGAACGTCACGCCCTCCACCGGCGCGATCCAGTTCGCCGAGCCGCCGCCGGTCAGCAGCACCAGCAAGAGATCGTCCGGCGTCGCTTCGGCGGCGAGCCGCAGCGTGTCGTCGGCGGCGCGCAGGCCGGCTTCGTCGGGGACCGGGTGGCCGGCCTCGACCACCTTGATGCGCCGGGTCGGCACGCCGTGGCCATGGCGGGTAGTGGCAATGCCGACCAGCCGCGACGGCTCGAGGCCGAGCGTATCGAGATAGTGCCGCTCGGCCGCCGCGGCCATCGCGCCGGCGCCCTTGCCGGCGGCGAGGCAGATGATCCGCCCCTTCGGCACCGGCCGCAGCCGCGCCGCCAGTACGACATCGGGATGCGCCGCTGCGACCGCGGCATCGAAGATTGAACGCAGCAGAGGACGTCGGTCGGTCATGGCTGTACTTTCACGAGAAGCAGAGTGCGACGAGTTTGCATGTCGCGAACGGACTGCATTCCCTCTCCCTCGCAAGCGGGAGAGGCGATGCGAGACTGCGGCGACACTATTCTATCCAACCTGAAGTGTCCTAGTTGCCGACGATCTCGGCGGAGATGACGTCGCCGAACAGCTGCCAGCGCTCGCCCTTGAACTGCATCAGTTGCAGCTGCTCGATCGGCTGGAAGTCGCTCGGTCCGGTGCTCAGCGTCACGCCCGGCAGCAGGCCGCCCTGCGCGAACTGCTTCAGGCTCGCCGCCTGCTTCATCACGTTGGCGCGGGTGAGGTCGTCGCCGCAGCGGCGCAGCACCTCGACCATGGTGGTGGCCATGTTGTAGCCGGTCATCGCCGAGGAATCGACGCGGTTGGTGTCGGGCATGTATTTGGCGAGCAGCTCGTCGAACGCCTTCATGCCGGCATCATCCTTCCACTGCGGATCGCTGGCGTCCTTGGCATAAGCCGCGGAGATCACGCCCTGCGCGTTGTCGAGGCCGGCAGGGCGCATCACGGTCGCGGTGGAGGCCGAGACGTTGGAGACGATGGTCACCGGCTTCCAACTCATTTCGCCGAGCTTCTTGATCGCCTGCGCGCCGAACTTCGGCGTGGTGAAGAAGATGATGACGTCGGGGTTGGCGGATTTCAGCCGCACCACATGCGAATCGATCGTCGGCTCGGCGACCTCGTAGCTCTCCTTGCCGACGATGCGCGCGGGATCGCTGGCGAAGCCGTCTTCGAGGCCCTTGAGATAGTCCTTGCCCATGTCGTCGTTCTGGTAGAGCACCGCGACCTTGGCGGCCGGCTTCTCCTTGAGCAGATATTTGGCGTAGATGCGCGACTCGCTCTGGTAGCTGGGCAGCCAGCCCATGGTCCACGGGAAGGTCTTCGGGTCGTTCCACTTGGTGGCGCCGGTGGCGACGAACAGCTGCGGCACCTTCTTGGCGTTGAGATATTTCTGGATCGCGGTATTGGAGGCGGTGCCGAGCGTGCCGAACAGCAGCAGCACCTCGTCGCTCTCGACCAGCTTGCGGGCCTGCTCGACCGCCTTCGGCGGCGAGTAGGCGTCGTCATAGGAGATGAAATTGATCTTGCGGCCGTTGATGCCGCCCTCGTCGTTGACCTTCCTGAACACGGCGGCCATCGCCTTGCCGACCACGCCATAGGCCGAGGCCGGGCCGCTGTAGGGTACGATGTTGCCGATCTTGATCTCGGTGTCGCTCGCTCCGGTATCGTATTTCTTCTGCGCCGAGGCGCTGCTGCCGGTCGCTGCGGCGACGGCGAGGCCGAGCAGGGCGGTTGCGATGCGGCGTCGGTTCGGCGTGGGCATTTCCCGGAAACTCCTCGTTCGTGCCCCTTAGGGGCATCGATGTCTTCTTGATCTCAGGCGCGGCAAACTAGCCCATCGCCCGCCAAAGTGTAAGCGCGGGGCGCGATTGCCGCTCCGCCGAACGCGCCGGTGCCATGGCCAACAAAAAGCCTCTGCGGCGTGGCCGCAGGGGCTTCCGTAACCGGCCAGGCGATGGTCTGCGTCAGCCGCCGACGTCGCCGCTCAGGACTTCACCGAAGCGCTCCCAGGTCTCGCCCTTGAAGCGGATCAGTTGCAACTGCGAGAGCGGTGCGAAATCGGTCGCCGAGGTGTTGACTTTGACGCCGGGCAACAGGCCGGCAGGTTCGTAGTCGCGAATGCTGGCGGCCTGCTTCATGACGTTCTCGCGGGTCAGGTTGTCGCCGCAGGCCTTGAGGACGTGCACCAGGCCCTGCGAGACGATGTAGGCGTACATCACGGAGGCGTCGCTGCGGTTGGCTTCCGGATAGTACTTATCCAGGAACTCGTTCCACGCGATCATGGCCTTGTCGGTTTTCCACTGCGCGTCGGTCGGATCCTTGAAATATTGCGAGGAGATGATGTCCTGCGCGTTCTCGAATCCCGCCGGCTTGATCACGCTGCCGATCGAGCCCGAGACGTTGTTGAGGAAGTGCAGCGGCTTCCAGCCGAGCTCGGCGTTCTTCTTGATCGCCTGCGCCGCGAATTTCGGCGTGGTGATGTTCATGAAGACGTCGGCGCCCGAGGCCTTCAGCCGCACGATGTGGGAATCGATGGTCGGCTCGGAGACCTCGTAGCTGTCCTCGGCGACGATCATCGAGGCGGCCTTTGCGCCCAGCCCGTCCTTGAGGCCCTTCAGGTAATCCTTGCCGTAATCGTCGTTCTGGTAGAGCACCGCGATCTTGGCGTTCGGATGATTCTTCAGAATGTATTTGGCGTAGATGACGGTTTCGCTCTGGTAGTTGGGCTGCCAGCCCATCGTCCAGGGAAAATTCTGCGGGTCGTTCCACTTGGTGGCGCCGGTGGCGACGAACAGCTGCGGCACCTTCTTCTGGTTCATGTACTTCTGGATCGCAGAGTTCGGCGGCGTGCCGAGCGAATTGAAGATCAGCAGCACCTCGTCGCTTTCGACCAGCTTGCGGGCCTGCTCCACCGTCTTCGGTGGCGAATAATTGTCGTCATAGGAGATGAAGTTGATCTTGCGGCCGTTGATGCCGCCCTGATCGTTGATCATCTTGAAATAGGCGGCCTCAGTACGGCCGATCACGCCGTAGGCGGAGGCGGGACCGCTGTAGGGCATGATGTTGCCGATCTTGATCTCGGTGTCGGTGGCGCCGGTGTCGTATTTCTTCTGGGCCAGCGCCGCACTGCCCGAGGCGGTGACGAGCGCGAACGCGGCCGCAACGACCGCAAGTTGTCGTGTCGGGGACATGACGTTTCTCTCCCTGTTGTTGCCGATGACGTGTCGCGGCCTTCTGTGCCGAAGGCTCTTTGTTGTCGGTTCTGATTATCATTTTACCTGGCCCGCCTCAATGAAAAGCCCCAGCGGCATCGCTGCAGGGGCTGCATCTTTAGTCGACCGGGTCAGGGCGGACCGCCAAGGGCCGCTAAAGACCAGGGCTGCTCAAGATTTCGCCAAGTCTCGTGTACAAGTCCCCCTTACAAGTCTCCCGTATCTGTACGGGGCGCACGGCTCAATGGCCGAGGCTGGCCGACATGATGTCGCCGAACAGCTCCCACTTCTCGCCCTTGAAGCGCATCAGCTGCAGCTGCTTGATCGGTGCGAAATCGGTGGGGGAGGTGTTGATGGTGATGCCGGGCAGCAGCGTGTCGGGAGCAAAGTCCTTCAGGCTCGCCGCCTGTTTCATGACATTGGCATGGGTGAGGTCGTCGCCGCACATCTCCAGCACCTTCGCCATGGTCTGCGCGGCGGCATAACCGAACACGGTGGCGCCGTCGAACCGGTTGCCTTCGGGGTAATGCGTCCTGAGGAAGCTCAGGAATTTCTGCATGCCGGGATCCTTGTCCCATTGCGGATCGGCGGCATCCTTGAGATAGGCGGCGGACAGCACGCCCTGCGAGTTCTCGAAGCCGGCCGGCTGCATCACGCCGCCGACCGAAGCCGACACGTCGGTGAGGATCTGCAGCGGCGTCCAGGCGATCTCGGCCGCCTTCTTGATTGCCTGCGCGGCAAATTTCGGCGTGGTGATGCTGATGAGAGTGTCGGCGCCGGAGGCCTTCAGCTTGACGATGCGATTGTCGATGGTGGGCTCGCTAGTCTCGTAGGCTTCCTCGGCGACGATCATAACCGCCTTATCGGCAAAGGCGGCTTTCAGCCCCTTCAGGTAGTCCTTGCCGAAATCATCATTCTGGTAGAGCACGCCGACCTTGGCATCCGGCTTGTGCTTCATGATGTATTTCGCGTAGACGCGTGCCTCGTCCTGGTAGGACGGCTGCCAGCCCATGGTCCATGGATAGTCCTTGGGATCGTTCCATTTCGAGGAGCCGGAGGCGACGAACAGCTGCGGCACCTGCTTCTCGTTCATGTATTTGCGGATCGCGGCGTTGGTCGAGGTGCCGAGCGAATTGAAGATCAGCAGCACGTTGTCGCTCTCGACCAGCTTGCGGGCCTGCTCCACCGTCTTCGCCGGCGAATAGCCGTCGTCATAGGAGATGAAGGTGACCTTGCGGCCGTTGATGCCGCCCTGCTCGTTGAGCATCTTGAAATAGGCGGCCTCGGTCCGGCCGATCACGCCATAGGCCGAGGCGGGACCGCTGTAGGGCATGATGTTGCCGATCCGGATCTCGGTGTCGCTGGCGCCGGCGTCGTAGGCTTTCTGGGCCATCGCGACGGTGCAGGTCGCCGCTGATATCACGAGCGCCGACGAGAGCGCGGTCAGCAACTGGCGTGCCGCAATCATGGTTTCCCCACCTCGTGTTTCTTGGTGCGCGTATTCAATACGATCGGCACCAAGCGTCAACAAAAAGCCCCCGCGACATTGGTCGCGGAGGCGAGGCCGTTCTTGTTTCCGCAGTGCAGCGTTACTCGGACGGGACGTCGCCCGAGATGATCTCGCCGAACAGCTCCCATTTCTGGCCCTTGAAGCGCTGCATCTGCAGCTGCGCGATCGGGGCGAAGTCGGTGGCCGAGGTGTTGATCTTGACGCCGGGCAGCAGCGTGTCCGGCGCAAAATCCTTCAGGCTCGCCGCCTGCTTCATGACGTTGGCGCGGGTGAGGTCGTCGCCGCACATTTCGAGCACCTTGGCCAGGGTCTGGGCCGCGCCGTAGCCGTAGACGACGCCGTTGTCGGTCTTGTCGACACCAGGCATGTACTTGTCGAGGAACGCATTCCACTTCTTCATGCCGGGATCGTTGGCCCATTGCGGGTCGGAACCGTCCTTGGCATAGGCGGCCGAGAGCACGTTCTGGGCGTTGTCGAAGCCGGCCGGCTGCATCACGCTGCCGACCGAGATCGACACGTTGGTGATGATCTGCAGCGGCTTCCAGCCGAGCTCGGCGGTCTTCTTGATGGTCTGCGCGCCGAACTTCGGCGTGGTGTAGATCAACAGCACGTCCGGATTGGCGGCCTTGATCTTGACGATGTGGCCGTCGATCGAGGGCTCGGACACCTCATAGCTCTCTTCCATGATGATGGCGGAGGAAGCCTTGGCGCCGAAGCCGTCCTTGGTGCCCTTGAGGTAGTCTTTGCCGAAATCGTCGTTCTGATAGAGGATCGCGATCTTGGCGTCGGGCTTCTCCTTCATCAGCCACTTGGCGTAGATTTGCGCTTCGCTCTGGTAGCTCGGCTGCCAGCCGATGGTCCACGGGAAGTTCTTCGGATCGTTCCACTTGGTGGCGCCGGTAGCAACGAACAGCTGCGGGATCTTCTTGGAGTTCAGGTATTTCTGGATCGCGGTGTTCGAGGGCGTGCCGAGCGGGTTGAAGACCGCCAGCACCTCGTCGCTCTCGACCAGCTTGCGCACCTGCTCGACCGCCTTGGGCGGGGAGTAGGCGTCGTCATAGCTGACGAAGTTGACCTTGCGGCCGTTGATGCCGCCCTGATCGTTGATCATCCTGAAATAGGCTTCTTCGGTCTTGCCGATCACGCCGTAGGCGGATGCCGGGCCCGAATACGGCATGATGTTGCCGATCTTGATCTCGGTATCGCTCGCGCCGGTGTCGTACTTCTTCTGGGCGAGCGCGGCAGACGACGTCGCAGCAACAGCGACGATCGCCGCGGAAATCGCGGCGATCCGTACAGTCAAAAGCATAATGTCTCCTGGTTTTGTTCTATCTAATCTCAGTTCTTCTTGAGCTTTGCGATCAGCTGCTGGGCAACGATCGCGACCTGCCTGGCGCCATGCGGCACGAGGAAGATGACGAGGAACAGGAGCACGCCGAACACCGCGCCGGAGAGGCCCTTGGAAATGCTTTCGGCGATGTTCGGCACGAAGATGATGAAGGCCGAGCCGACGATCGAGCCGGGCAGCCAGCCGACGCCGCCGACGACCATGCCGAGGAACAGCGAGATCGCGAGCGTGATGGTGTAGCCGTCGGGCGCGACGAACTGCACGGCGATGGCGCCGAGGCCGCCGGCGACGCCGGTGATGCCGGCCGAGACGCCGAACGCCAGCGTCTTGTACAGCGCGACGTCGACGCCCATCGCGGACGCCGCGATCTCGTTGTCGCGGATCGCCATGAAGGCGCGGCCGGATCGCGAGCGCAGCAGGTTCACCGAGGCGACGTAGATCGCGATCGAAACCGCCAGCGTGAAGTAGTACAGCCACATGTCCTGCCCCATCGGCAGGCCGAACGGCGCATCCGGCTTGGTGACGACGAGGCCTTGCACGCCGCCGGTCCAGTGCTCGAAATAGCCGAGCTTGAGCAACTGCGGCATCGCGGTGGCGAGCGCGAAGGTCGCCAGCGCGAGGTAAACGCCGGACAGCCGCAGCGCAGGCTGGCCGAACAGGAAGCCGAAGCCGAAGCAGATGAGGCCGGCGATCGGCAGCGTGAGGGCGTAGTTCATGCCCGCATGCTCCATCAGGATCGCCGACGTATAGGCGCCGACCGCGTAGAACGCGCTCTGGCCGAGCGAGAACTGGCCGCTGCCGCCGGTCAGGATGTTGAGTGCCAGCACAGCAAGGCCGTAGATCAGCAACATCGTCATCTGGAAGATGATGAAGTTCTTGACGAACAGCGGGATCAGGATCAGCGCGGCCAGCACCGCGAGCGAGGTGCCATAGCCGAGCGTCATGGCACGCTTGGGAACGGCCTCGACGGCCGGGGCTTCTGTGACGACTTCTTCAGCGGCGCTCATGATCAAACTCGCTTGACGATGGCCCGGCCGAACAGGCCTGCCGGTTTGACGACCAGGACGGTGACGATCAGCGCGAGCGCGATCGGAAGTTTCAGCTCATTGCCGACGCCGGGGATGTAGGTGCCGACGAGGTTCTCGAAGATGCCGACCAGGAAGCCGCCGACCACCGCGCCGAACGGGCTGGAGAGGCCGCCGAGCACCGCGGCGGCAAAGCCGTAGATCAGCACGCCGAGCATCATGTTGGGTTCGAGGAACACGACGGGAGCGATCATCATGCCGGCGATCGAGCCGATCGCGGCCGCCATGCCCCAGCCGAGCGCGATCATCCACGAGGTGTTGATGCCGACCAGCCGGGCCGATTCAGGCAGCGAGGCCGCCGCACGCATCGCAAGGCCGACCCGCGTGAAGCGGAAGAAGAAGAACAGCAGCACCAGCATCAACAGGGTGATGCCGATCATGCCGGCTTGGTGGGTCGAGATCAGCTGGCTGCCGAGGAACGGCGAGGAGCCGAACGGCGTCGGATACTGCTTGATGGTGAAGTCCCAGATCAGGCCGGCCACCGAGTTGATGATGGCGTAGAGCGCGATGAAGCCGGCGACGTTGGTCAGTACCGGCGCCTTGGCGAGCGGCTTGAACAGCAGCCGCTCGATCACGATGCCGGCCGCGAAGGAGAACGCCACGGTCAGCACGAAGGCGCCCCAGTACGGCACGCCCCACTGCATCAGCTGCCAGGAGATGAAGGTCGAGAACATCGCCATTTCGCCCTGGGCGAAATTGAGATGGTCGATCGCCTGATAGATCATGACCACGGCGAGCGCCATGCAGGCGTAGATCGCGCCGGTCGCGATGCCGGCCAGGACCTGGTTGGCAAAAAGCTCCATGGTGCCTGCTCCTCAGTAGCCGAGATAGGATTTGCGGACGTCTTCGTTGTTCGCGATGTCCTTGGCATTGCCCGACATCACGATCCGTCCGGTTTCGATCACATAGGCCTGGTCGGCGAGCTCGAGCGCCAGCTGGGCGTTCTGCTCGACCACCAGGATGGTCACCTTCTCCTCGCGATTGATCTTGCCGAGGATGCGGAACAGGTCGCGCACGATCAGCGGCGCGAGGCCAAACGACGGCTCGTCGAGCAGCATCAGCCGCGGCCGCAGCATCAGCGCGCGCGCCACCGCGAGCATCTGCTGCTCGCCGCCGGACAGCGTGCCGGCCTGCTGGGTGTAGCGCTGCTTCAGCACCGGGAAGTGCTCGTACATCCGCTCGATGTCGGCGACGATGGCCTTCTTGTCGGATCGGCTGATGGCGCCGAGCTGCAAATTCTCCTCCACCGTCATGTTGGTGAAGGTGCCGCGGCCCTGCGGCACATGGGCGATGCCGAGGCGGACCACGTTCTCGGTGGAACGGGCGCCGATCGGCTTGCCCTCGAACTCGATCGCGCCGGTCGAGCGCACCATGTTGCAGATCGCGCGCAGCGTGGTGGTCTTGCCGGCGCCGTTGGCGCCGAGCAGCGTGGTCAGCGAACCCTCGTTGAGCGAGAAGGTGAGGCCGTGCAGGGCCTGGACCTGGCCGTAATAGGCGCGCAGGTCCTTGACGTTGAGCATCGCGGTCATTGGTCCTTGCTCCCCAGATAGGCCTTGATCACATCCGGGTCGGCCTGGACCTGGGCCGGCGTGCCCTCGGCGAGCTTGCGGCCGAAGTTGAGCGCGACGACGTGGTCGGCGATCGACATCACGAGTCCCATGTGATGCTCGACCAGCAGCACGGTGATCTTGCGCTCGTCGCGGATTTTGCGGATCAGGTCGCCGAGCACGTAGACTTCCTCGTGGTTGAGGCCGCCGGCCGGCTCGTCGAGCAGCAGGATCTTCGGATCCGCGGCCAAGGCGCGCCCTAGCTCGACGCGCTTCTGGGTGCCGAACGGCAGGCCGGAGACCACGGTGTGCGCGACACTCTCGAGGTCGAGATAAGCGAGGATCTCGTGCACCTTCTTGTTCATGTCGGCTTCGCCGCGGCGGACCCAGGCGAGCTTCAGCGAGTCGCTGACGATGTCGCTCGAGGTGCGCGCATGCGCGCCGACGCGGACATTGTCGATGACAGACAGATTGGGAAACAGCGCGACGTTCTGGAAGGTGCGGCCGATGCCGATCTCCGCGATCCGGTGCGGCGGGCGCGACAGTATGCTCTTGCCTTCCATCAGGATGTCGCCGGAGGAGGGCTGGTAGAGCCGCGACAGGCAGTTGAACAGCGTGGTCTTGCCGGCGCCGTTCGGTCCGATCAGGCCGAGGATGTTTCCGCTGCGCATGTCGAACGACACGCCATTGAGCGCGATGATGCCGCCGAACACGACGCTGACGTCGCGAACCGCGAGCAGGGGATTATTCCCCTGCGCGAGCTGTGCCTGCGTCATCTCGTCTCGCCCGCCATCGTCACGCGGTGCGAGCGACCTTGCGATGTGCATCGCCGGTCATGATGGCGGCTGTCAGATCCCCTCGGCCAAACGTGCAACTTTCCCTCCTACTCTGGACTTCTTGCCGTCTTCTTTTTTGGATTGCGGCGCCATCCCACCAAGCGCCAGCTCAATGTTCCTTACCATCGCGACAAGGCGAGGTCCAATGTCGTTGAGCAATCGGTCTTCCGTGAAGCGGAATGCCGGGGCTCCGCAGTTGAAGGCATAGGGACCAGTTCCGTCGTTCAGCTTCAAGGCGACGCCGACCGCGGCAACATCGTCCTGCCAGTCGCCGGCGGACATCGCGAAGCCATGCTTCGCTACCGTCTCGCCGGAACGCTCGATGCCGTCGCGCATCTTGGCCCAGCGGCTGCCGTAGTGATCGCGCAGCTCGCGCAGTAAAGCGGCGCGTTCGTCGGGCGGCAATGCCCAAATATAGGCACGTCCCATCGCCGTGGTTGCGATCGGCACCCGCGAGCCGACGTCGAGTTGCACGCCGAGCGCAAGGCCGTTCCGGCTCTGCCCGAAATAGATCATGCTGTGACGGTCGCGGCCGCCGATCGCGACCGCGCCGCCGGTCGCGCGCATCACTTCTTCTCGATACGGCTCGGACAAATGCCGAACGCCGAGATTGGCGAGCGCCGCATACCCCAGCGCCATCGCCGACGGCGCCAACTGGTACTTCTCGAACCTTGGAACAGGTGTAAGGTATCCCAGCTTGGTCAACGTGTAGGTCAGGCGGGATATGGTCGGCTTCGGTAATTTGGTGCGGGCCGCGATTTCCTGATTGCCGAGCAGCCCGTCATTGGGCTGGAATGCGCGCAGCACATCGAGGCCGCGGGAAAGCGCGACGACGAAATTACGATCGGTCGCTGCCTTCTTAACTGGACGTTTCATTCCCTGCCGCTTTGTCATGCTCGTTGACAACGCACGTGCTTCAAAATAACCCTCGCTGTCAAGATGTGGAATTTAATTTCGCAGTGCGAAATTAGTATGAAGCAGCGGGAAATGTAGCGTCTCGACGCAAGTCGCGCAGCTACTCAACACAAGTTCAAGAACAAAGCATCCAGGGAGAGTCCCGGTGAGTGAAGTCGTCAAGCTCGAGCGTCGTGACAACATTGCCGTCATCACGGTTAACAGCCCCCCTGTGAATGCGCTGAGCGCAGCGGTGCGCGGCGGCATCTTCGATTGCGTGAAGAGCGCGATCGACGATCCGCAGGTGCAGGGCATCGTGCTGACCTGCGGCGGCCGCACCTTCATCGCCGGCGCCGACATCACCGAATTCGGTAAGCCGCCGAAGCCGCCCGGTCTCGGCGACGTGCTGACGCTGATGGACGACTCGCCGAAGCCGATCGTCGCCGCCATTCACGGCACCGCGCTCGGCGGCGGCCTCGAGGTCGCGCTGGCATGCCATTACCGGGTCGCCGTCAAGGACGCGCGGCTCGGCCTGCCCGAGGTGAAGCTCGGCCTGCTGCCGGGCGCCGGCGGCACCCAGCGGCTGCCGCGCGCGGTCGGACCTGAGCTTGCGGTCAAGATGATCGTCGGCGGCGATCCGATCGGTGCGTCGGAGGCGCTCAAGGCCGGCCTGATCGAGGAAATCGTGGAGGGGCCCGCGGAAGGCGGCATCGCCTTCGCCCGCAAGGTCGTGGCCGAGAAGCGCCCGCTGCGCCGGCTGCGCGACGACGACAGCAAGCTTGCGGCGGCCAAGGCCGATCGTTCCATCTTCACCAATGCGGTCGCTGCGCTGACCAAGAAGGCGCGCGGCCTCGAGGCGCCGTTCGCCGCCGCCGACGCAGTCGGCGCCGCGATCGACCTCCCGTTCGACGAGGGGCTGAAGAAGGAGCGCGAAGGCTTCCTCAAGCTGGTGAACGGCGAGCAGTCCAAGGCGCAGCGCTACGCCTTCTTCGCCGAGCGCGAGGCCAACAAGATCGCCGGCGTGCCCGAGGGCACCAAGCCGCGCAATGTCGCGCGCGTCGCCATCCTCGGCGCCGGCACCATGGGCGGCGGCATCGCGATGTCGTTCGCCAATGCCGGCATCCCGGTCACGCTGATCGAGACCGGCGAGGAGCAGCTGAAGCGCGGCATGGGCATCATGCAGAAGAACTACGAGGCCACCGCGGCGCGCGGCGGCATCCCGGCGGATGCGCCGGCCAAGCGCATGGCGCTGATCAACGGCGTCGTCGGCATCGAGAACGTCGGTGACGCCGATCTCGTCATCGAAGCCGTCTTCGAGACCATGGCGGTGAAGAAGGAAGTGTTCGGCAAGCTCGATCAATACGCCAAGCCCGGTGCGGTGCTCGCCTCCAATACCTCCTATCTCAACATCGACGAGATCGCGAAGGCGACCAACCGTCCGCAGGACGTGCTCGGCATGCACTTCTTCTCGCCGGCCAACGTCATGAAGCTGTGCGAGATCGTGCGCGCCGACAAGACCGCGCCGGACGCGCTGGTCACCGCGGTGTCGATCGCGCGCAAGATCGCCAAGGTGCCGGCGGTGGTCGGCGTCTGCGACGGTTTCGTCGGCAACCGCATGCTGGCGCAGCGCG
>NZ_JAGKJJ010000021.1 GCF_020329505.1 Bradyrhizobium semiaridum | reverse complement strand
ACCGCCCGCTGCTGCACACGCCCGATCCCGAGGCGACGGTCAACCGGCTGCTCAGCGAGCGTGAGCCGGTCTACGCGAATGCCGACCTCACGGTCGCCTCGCGCGACGTGCCGCACGATCGCATCGTCGACGAATGCCTGGAAGCGCTGCACGCGCATCTGTGCGGCCCGCGGCCGGCCGTCGAGCCACCTGCTGATGGAATGAACACGACCTCATGACTGCGCCCTTGAAACACGCCGCCTCCGTTACCGTCGACGTCGCGCTCGGCGACCGCGCCTACGACATCGTGATCGGCCGCGGCGTGCTGCGCTCGCTGGGTGAACGTGTCGCGGCGCTGCGCCCCGGCGTGCGCACCGCCATCGTCACCGATCGGACGGTTGCCAAGCATTGGCTGGAGCCGACCGAGGCGTCGCTCGCCGCCGCCGGCATTCCGACCTCACGGATCGTCGTCGAGGAGGGCGAGGGCTCGAAGAGCTATGCCACGCTGACCGAGGTAAGCGAGGCGCTGATCGCGGCCAAGATCGAGCGCAACGACCTCGTCATCGCGCTCGGCGGCGGCGTGGTGGGCGATCTCGCCGGCTTCGCGGCGGCGATCCTGCGCCGCGGCGTCGATTTCGTGCAGGTGCCGACCTCGCTGCTGGCGCAGGTCGATTCCTCCGTCGGCGGCAAGACCGGCATCAACTCGCCGCAGGGAAAGAACCTGATCGGCGCGTTCCACCAGCCGGTGCTCGTGATCGCCGACACCTCGGTGCTCGACACGCTGTCGCCGCGCCAGTTTCGCGCCGGCTACGCCGAGGTCGCGAAATACGGCATCCTCGGCGACGAGGCGTTCTTCGCCTGGCTGGAGAAGAACCATGCCGATCTGTTCTCGGGCGGCGCGGCGCGCGAGCATGCGATCGCCACCTCCTGCCGCGCCAAGGCGGGGGTCGTCTCCCGCGACGAGCGCGAGACGGGCGAGCGCGCGCTGCTCAATCTCGGCCACACCTTCGGTCATGCGCTGGAAGCCGCGACCGGCTTCTCCGATCGCCTGTTCCACGGCGAGGGCGTCTCGGTCGGCATGGTGCTGGCCGCGGAATTTTCCGCGCAGCTCGGCATGATCTCGCCTGATGATGCCGCCCGCATCGCGCGGCATCTGTCGGCGGTCGGATTGCCGACGCGCTTGCAGGATATCGCCGGCTTCAGGCAGGAGGGCCTCGCCGACGCCGACGCGCTGCTGGCGCTGATGGCGCAAGACAAGAAGGTCAAGCGCGGCAAGCTCACCTTCATCCTGCTCGAGGCCGTCGGCCGCGCGGTGATATCAAACGATGTCGAGCCACAGCTGGTGCGCGACTTCCTGCAAGCCAAGTTGAAGGCCTAAACCACGGATCAACTCAGTGGGCTGGTTCACCTTCTCGATCGTGCTGCTCTGCCTGTTCGTCTCCGCGTTCTTCGCTGCAAGCGAAACCGCGCTGACCGGCGCCTCGCGCGCCAGCATGCTGCGGCTGTCGAAGCAGGGGAATAGCGACGCCACCGTCGTCTCGAGGCTGATCAACATGCGCGAGCGCATGATCGGCGCGCTGCTGCTCGGCAACAACATCGCCAATATCGGCGCCTCGGCGCTGGCGACCGGCGTCTTCACCGCCTGGTTCGGCGATGTCGGCGTGCTCTACGCCACCGCCGTGATGACCGTGATGGTCGTGGTGTTCGCGGAAGTGCTGCCCAAGACCATCGCCATCAACGCGCCGGACCGCATCTCGCTGCTGGTCGCGCGGCCGATGCGGCTGACGATCCTTTTGCTCGGGCCGCTGCTCGCGATCATCGAGGCCATCGTGCTGGCGCTGATGAAGCTGCTCGGCATCAAGGTCGGCACCCATCAGGCGGTGCTGTCGCCGACCGAGCGCCTGCGCGGCGCGGTCGACCTGCTGCATCATGAGGGCAAGGTCGAGAAGCAGGACCGCGACATGCTCGGCGGCCTGCTGGATCTGCGCGAATTGCAGGTCTCCGACGTGATGGTCCACCGCACCGAAATGACCATGGTCAATGCCGACCTGCCGCCGGAGGAACTGGTGCGCGAGGTGCTGGCGAGCGAGTACACCCGCATTCCGCTGTGGCGCGAGAAGCCGGAGAACATCATCGGCGTGCTGCACGCCAAGGACCTGCTGCGCGCGATGCGCGCCAATGACGGCGACATGTCGACGATCGATGCGTCGTCGATCGCGCTGCCGCCGTGGTTCGTGCCGGAGATGCGCCCGGTCTCCGAGCAGCTCAAGGCGTTCCGCCGCCGCAAGACCCACTTCGCCCTGGTCGTCGACGAGTATGGCGAGGTCGAGGGCATGGTGACGCTGGAGGACATCCTGGAGGAGATCGTCGGCGACATTTCCGACGAGCACGACGTCGTCGTCGCCGGGGTGCGCGCCCAACCGGATGGCTCGGTCGTGGTCGACGGCTCGGTGCCGATCCGCGATCTCAACCGCGCGATGGACTGGCACCTGCCGGACGAGGAGGCGACCACGGTCGCCGGCCTCGTGATCCACGAGGCGCGCTCGATCCCCGAGCGCGGCCAGAGCTTCACCTTCCACGGCTTCCGCTTCCGCGTCCTCCGCCGCGAGCGCAACCGCATCACCGCGCTGCGCATCGTCGCGGTGCCGCGCGAGTCCGAGCCCGACGAGAAGAAGCCGAAGCGCGCGGGAACGGCGTTCTGAAACGGATCCCGCGCGGTCTAAAGCGCGATGAGGTTGGTTGAATCGTCATCGCGCTTTAGCTCTTTGTTTGAATGTGATCTCCGCGCAAGCGCTTCGCGCTTGTCGCGAGGGAAACCGCTTCGCACTTTTCTGGATCATGCTCTAGGACCAGGGATTGTCACCTGTATGGAAAACCTTGGCCATGTCGTAGCAGGCGCCGCACAGGGTCTTGACCTCAAGATGCGCCAAAGCCTCGCCAATCCAGTCGCCATTCGTCGCCTGGACCCTGTCGTTACAGGCTGAACACCAGGCATCGGGGCGCGGGTTTTCGGGAGTCTCGTCGGTCCAGAAAAATCCGACCCGATTGCGCGTCAGCAGCCCGTCAGCGATGTGCTGACATACGAAGGTCGCTTGCTGAAGGCCGTGGGTGGCGCATCTCACCTCCGACATGCCGATGCGCCCTTCACTCGATATCGATTGAAATGCCCGAGAGCTTCCACGCGCCCTCGGACGGAACGAAGCCGAGCTGATACTTCACCTGCTTGGGCGAAGTGTCAAAATGGCTCTTCAGCCGCAGCACGCCCTTGTCGTCGATCCTGGCGTCCTCGTCGGCAATGATCGGCTTGGCCACGACTGCATCGAATACCGCGTGCTTGTCGACCAGGTCCTTGAAGATCGCCTGCAACTTGTCCGGCGGAAACTGGTCGCGGAACGGCTTTGATATCTTGGCGTGGAATACAGTGAAATTGTTGGCCGCCACGGCGTCATTGAGTGAGATCAGGATGCTCTTGATCAACACCTCCTGGACGAATGGGCTTGGCATGTCCAGCGCGGCGGCCGGGCGCGTCGCGGTGATCATGACGAGGCCGGCAATCGCTGCAATCGACCGGAAGCGCTTCCTGCAAGGGATCGTCAACGGCCCCTCCAATCGATGTCGATGCGGTCCGTGATACCCTGTTCAGTTCTGGAGCAGGTCGATCGCCGCAAGTCTCCATCATGGATAGATGAAAACCGGCGGCGTCTCAAGGCAAGCGGGCGCTAGCGCGGCTTTCCCCGGGAGCGTGTGCATGCAGCGCCAGCGCGTGCACCGAGCCGGCAAGTTCCGGCGCCAGTGTCGCATTTATCATGCGATGGCGGTCGATCCGGCTCTTCCCTTCGAAGGCCGGAGATACAATATATACTCGGAAATGCGTCTCGCCGCCTGGCCTGTGGCCGGCGTGGCCCTCATGCAGATGTGACTCATCGACCACGTCGAGGCTTTCCGGCAAGAAAGCTTCACGCAACTTGTTTATGATAACGTCCTTGGTGCTCATGGCGGCGGAGTTAGGTTCGCGACGGCTTTTCGTCAATGGTGCTAGCGGGAAACGAGGTCTGCGCAATGTCAAGACTTGAAGAATTGTGCATTGCGTAGTCAAAGACAGCATGCCGATCGATTCATCCAAATTCTTCGACTCCATTCGCATCAAGCCGACCAAGGTGAGTGCGAAGCGCCAGGCGCAGGCCGGCGAGCAGGCGGTTGCCTGCGAGTGGGCGGGTTGCCAGAACAAGGGCGCGCACCGCGCCCCGAAAGGCCGTGAGAACTCGCGCGAGTATTGGCACTTCTGCCTCGATCACGTCCGCGAGTACAATCAGTCCTACAATTTCTTCCAGGGCATGAATCCGGACGATGTCGCGCGCTACCAGAAGGATGCGCTGACCGGCCATCGGCCGACCTGGAAGATGGGCGCCAACAGCGGCAAGAAGGACGAGGGCGGCTTCGACGCCGCGCATGATCCGTTCCACATGTTCTCCGAGCTCAATGGCCGCGGTCGCTGGCGGCCCGGCCCGGGTGGCGCAGAGCAGGCCAAGCCGGAAACGCGCAAGGTGATGAATGCCGAGCGCAAGGCCCTGCAAGTGATGGGCCTCGCTGCCGGGTCGACGCTGGAAGACGTCAAGGCCAAGTACAAGGCGCTGGTCAAGCAGCACCACCCCGACGCCAATGGCGGCGATCGCTCCACCGAGGATCGCCTGATCGAGATCATCAAGGCGTATAATTACCTGAAGACCGTAGTGCGCGAGGCGTAAACCGCTTTACGCCTGCGCATACTCCGCTTCGCCTCTCCCCGTTGTGGGAGAGGCCGGATCGCATGCCAGTGCGATCCGGTGAGGGTATCTCTCCGCGAGTCCGTCTTCCCCGTTTCGAGCAAGCGGTGACAACCCCTCATCCGGCGCGCCACCTTCTCCCACAAAGGGAGAAGGGAGAGAGGTTGCGGCGCGCTCTTCCTCAGCCCTTCGGCATTGCGCCCGCGTAGGACGAACTCGGCCGGATCAATCGTCCGGTGCGGCGATGCTCGAGGGCGTGCGCGGTCCAGCCGGCGGCGCGGGCGACGGCGAAGATCGGCGTGAAGGCCTGCCGCGGGATTTCCAGCGCGTCGAGCAGGATCGCGGTGAAGAACTCGACATTGGTCTCGAGCGGCCGCTCCGGATTCTTCTTGCGCAGCGCCTGGCGGATATAGGCCTCGACCTCGCCGGCGAAGGGCAGGTCGGCGCCGTCGGCCGCCAGCCGCTCGATCGCGGCCTTCAGCACGTCGGCGCGTGGATCGCGCACGCGATACACCCTGTGGCCGAAGCCCATCAGCCGCTCGCCGCGTGCCAGCGCATCGTCGACCCACGGCTTGATCCGCTCGCGCGTGCCGATCGCGTCCAGCATCTCCAGCACCGGCTCCGGTGCACCGCCGTGCAGCGGACCGGTCAGCGCGCAATAGCCGCCGGTGATCGCCGCGAACAGGTCGGCCTGCGTCGAGGCGATCACCCGCGTGGTGAAGGTCGAAGCGTTCATGCCGTGGTCGCAGACGGTGACCAAATAAGCATTGAGCGCGGTGGCCTCGCGCGGCGCGATCGTGCGGCCGAGCAGCATCCGCAGCGTGTCGGTGGCGTGGCCGACGTTCGGGTCGGGCGCGATCGGATCGCTGCCCTTCGCGCGCTGCACCAGGGCGCCGGCGATCACCGGGAAGGCGCCCACGATGGTCGCCTCGTGCTCCAGCCCGCTCTCCCCGCGCAGACCTGCGATGGCGGCGCGAAAGCCGTCGACGATCGACATGCCGCGCGTCGCCGGCAGCAGGTCCGGCAGGCGCGCGAAGGCGCGCTCGCGGGCCGCGCCTAGGCTGGCGCGGACATTGGCCTCGTTCAGCGCCTTGCCGGTGGCGCCGTTCCACAGCCGCGCGGTGACGCCCTCGAAGCTCGACTTGCCGGCGAGGTTGGCAACGTGCTCGCCGCCGATGATCAGCTCGCCGCGCTCGCCGTCGACGTGACTCAACACGGTCTCGGCGGCGGGGATGCCGTCCAGACCGATCTGGCTCTTGGTGAGATGCATATTCATGGCCCGATCTCCTTGCTTCATCCAGCTCAAGGTCAGGCCTCTCGACGCATTGATCAATCTTGATTATATAAATCAATATGAAAAAATCCGCCGAGCTCTACCTCTCCGCCCGGGAAGCCGCCGCCGAGCTCGCGATCTCGCCGGCGACGCTCTATGCCTATGTCAGCCGGGGACTGATCCGCTCCGAGCCGTCGCCGGATTCGCGCAGCCACCGCTACCGCGCCGAGGACATCAGGGGATTGAAGGAGCGCCGCGTCCCGTCGCCGGAGCCGCGCGGCTTCCGCAATTTCGATGCCGACCTGCCGGTGATGGATTCGGCGATCGCGACCATCACCGAGCAGGGCCCGATCTATCGCGGCGTGAACTGCGTCGACCTCGCCGAGCGCGACACGCTGGAGCACACCGCGACGCTGCTGTGGGACGTCACCGAGGTCGATCCGTTCGCGCCCGACAACTGCCCTCATGTCTCGGATGAGATGCGCGCGATCGCGGACGCCGCACGGCGCGCGCAACCGATCGAGCGGACGGTCGCGGTGCTGGCGCTCGCATCCAGCGCCGATCCCGGCGCCTTCACCCGCGCGCCGGACGGCCGCGCGATGGTCGGCGGCCGGATCCTGCGTCTGCTGGTGGCGACCATGCTGAACGCTGTACCATCGGCCGCGCCGCTGCATCAGCAGGTGGCGCGGGTCTGGACGCCCGACAACAAGCATGCGCCAGACCTGATCCGCCGTGCGCTGGTGCTGCTTGCCGACCATGAACTCAACGCTTCGACCTTCACGGCGCGCTGCGCGGCATCGACCGGTCTCAATCTCTACGACGCGGTGATCGCGGGCCTCGTCGCGCTGAAGGGGCCGATGCATGGCGGTGCCGGCGTGCTCGCCTCGCGGCTGGTCAAGACCATGGTCGACAACGACGTCGCCCCCGTGATCCGCGAGCGCGTCGCGCTCGGCGAGCGTTTTGCCGGCTTCGGCCATGGTGTCTACAAGAAGGGCGATCCGCGCGCGATCTCGCTGCTCGAGGCGCTGAGCCGTGCCGGTGCGCCGCGCAAATTCACCCGCGAGGTGCCGGAGCGGATCGCGGAGGCGACCGGCGAATTCGTCAACATCGACTACGCGCTTGCCGTGCTGGTGCACGCGCTGCGGATGCCCGCCGGCAGCGAGCTTGCGCTGTTCGCGATGGCTCGCAGCGTCGGCTGGATCGCCCATGCCAGCGAGCAGCTGCAACTCGGCAAGCTGATCCGGCCCCGCGCGCGCTATGTCGGTCCGGCGCCTGGGCGCAGCGGCACCACCAACAGTCTCTGACTATCTTGCCGGTGTTGCCGGCTCGACCTGGCTGCGGCCGTTTCGGTGACGGATGATCTTGATCGCGACCGCGATGATCAACGCGCCGCCGACGACCGCGATGATCCAGATATTCTTGCCGATATGCACGTGGTGCGGCAGCCCGGCGTAGTCGTGCAGTGCGGTGACGGCGAGCACGCCGGGCAGCACATGCGCCGGCGCCCACAGCAGGATCGCGGGGATGTTGACGGCGTAGAAGCGTGACGGCGGCATGTCGAGCGCGCCGGCCGTGATCGGCACGAAAGCGCGGATCGGCGGCACGAAGCGGGCGAAGAACACCGCCAACACGCCCCAGCGCTGGAAGAACGCCTCGCTCTGCGTAACGACGCGCGGATAGTTGGAGAGCGGCCAATTCGACAGGATTTCGCGCTGGCTGCGATAGCCGATCAGATAGGCGGTGCCGTCGCCGAGCAGTGCGCCAGCGGCTGCGGCGGCGAGCACGGGCCACAGCTTCAATTCCCCGCCGGGCACCAGCGCGCTGAGCGCCAGGATGATGGTCGAGCCGGGCACCAGCGAGCCGACCACCGGGACGGCTTCCAGCAAGGCGGCGAGGAACAGCGTCAGATAGGCGAGCCAGGCATGGGCCGAAACGAAGGCGATGAACGGGTCAAGGAAAGAAGTCACAAAAATCCCTTGCTGCGGCGACGGGCCGGGGTGTGAGAGCTAACAAACCCCTGCGGAAGCGAAAAGTGCCCAGCCGGGCCGTGCCCTTGCGCTGCGGTAAAAGTACGGCGGGATTCGCAGAGCAGCCTTCCAAAAACTGCTTTCCGTTACTATCTTTATGATACAACAACGGAACTTTGATTTCCCCGCGGGCTTCTGCCGGTCGATGCTCTCTGCTAGGCTTGTGCGTAGCACCCCATCCGCAGCCAAACGATTAATCTGGTTTCGGGATTGCCCGGGACCTCGGAGGATGAATGACGACCGCCGTCCAGACCAAACAGCAAGAACCCGTCGGCTTGCCCGACATGAAGGTGTCGGTCCGGCAGGTCTTCGGGATCGATAGCGATCTGGAAGTTCCGGCCTATTCGGAAGTCGATCCGCATGTGCCGGAGGTCGACACCGACTACCGCTTCGACCGCGCCACCACGCTCGCGATCCTCGCCGGCTTCGCAAAGAACCGCCGCGTGATGGTCACCGGCTACCACGGCACCGGCAAGTCGACCCACATCGAACAGGTCGCGGCCCGCCTCAACTGGCCCTGCGTGCGCGTCAACCTCGACAGCCACATCAGCCGTATCGACCTCGTCGGCAAGGACGCCATCGTCGTCAAGGATGGCAAGCAGGTCACCGAATTCCGTGACGGCATCCTGCCCTGGGCGCTGCAGCACAACATCGCGCTGGTGTTCGACGAGTACGACGCCGGCCGTCCGGACGTGATGTTCGTGATCCAGCGCGTGCTGGAAGTCTCCGGCCGCCTGACGCTTCTCGACCAAAACAAGGTGATCAAGCCGCATCCGTCGTTCCGCCTGTTCGCGACCGCCAACACGGTCGGCCTCGGCGACACTTCGGGCCTCTATCACGGCACGCAGCAGATCAACCAGGGCCAGATGGACCGCTGGTCGATCGTCACCACGCTGAACTACCTTGCCCATGACGAGGAAGTGGAGATCGTGCTCGCCAAGGCCAAGCACTACCGCACGTCAGAAGGCAAGGACATCGTCAACAAGATGGTGCGGCTGGCCGACCTGACCCGCAACGCCTTCGCCAACGGCGACCTGTCGACGGTGATGAGCCCGCGCACGGTGATCACCTGGGCGGAGAACGCCGACATCTTCAACGACATCGGCTTCGCGTTCCGCGTCACCTTCCTCAACAAGTGCGACGAACTGGAGCGGCCGCTGGTCGCCGAGTTCTATCAGCGGTGTTTCAACGTCGAGCTGGCCGAATCCTCGGTCAACGTGGCGTTGTCCTAGTCGTGGCCGTCCCGGCGAAAAGCCGGGACCGATCCGGCGCGGCCTTTCGCTGGAATGATGGTGCAAGAGATCGGGAAACTAACTGCCGCCTGTGGTTATGGATCCCTGCCTTCGCAGGGACGACGGCGGTGAGGGTGCGATGACAGCCTCCAACATCAAATTCCGTCCGGGTTCGAAGGAAGCGCCGACCGAGCCGTTCAAGCGCTCGGTCAGCGCGTGCCTGAAGGCGATCGCCAAGAAGCCCGAGCTCGAGGTCAGCTTCGCCGCCGAGCGGCCGGGCCTCGCGCCCGGCAAGGCGCGGCTGCCGGAGCCGGCGCGCAAGATGACCAAGCGCGACGCGGCGATCGTGCGCGGCCACGCCGATTCGATCGCGCTCAAGATCGCCTGTCACGATCCCAAGGTGCATCGCAAGCTGATGCCGGGCAATCCGCAGGCGCGCGGCGTGTTCGAGGCGGTCGAGCAGGCGCGGGTCGAGGCAATCGGCTCGCGGCGGATGGCGGGGGTTGCGAAAAACCTCACCGCGATGCTCGACGATCATTTCCACCGCGGCAAGTATGACGAGATCACCGACCGCGCCGATGCGCCGCTGTCGGACGCGCTGGCGATGCTGGTGCGCGAACGCCTCACCGGCATGGCGCCGCCCGCGGCCGCCAAGAAGATGGTCGATCTCTGGCGTCCGTTGCTGGAGGACAAGATCGGCACGCGGCTCGACAAGCTGAGCCGCTTCACCGAGGACCAGGCCAAGTTCGGCGACCTCGTCCATGATCTGTTGTCGGCGCTCGACCTCGGCGACGAGCGCGACATGGACTCCGACGATGACGAAGATCAGGACGAGAACCAGGACGGCGAGAGCGATCAGTCCGGTGCCGAGGGCTCGCCGGATTCCGACGCCGCGCAGGAGATGAGCGCCGACCAGGCGCAGACCAGCGCGGAAGAGATGAGCGAAAGCGCGATGGAGAGCGCGCAGGCCTCGACATCGGACACTTTCGACGACGGCGAACTCGGCGACGACGAGACGCCAGGCGAGGCGACGCGGCCCAACGCGCGCGGCCAGAACGAGCCGCGCGGTCCGGAGTATCACGCCTTCGCACCGAAGTTCGACGAGGTGATCGCGGCCGAGGATCTCTGCGACCATGACGAGCTGGAGCGGCTGCGCTCCTATCTCGACAAGCAGCTGGCGCATCTGCAGGGCATCGTGGCGCGGCTCGCCAACCGGCTGCAGCGCCGGCTGATGGCGCAGCAGAACCGCGCCTGGGAGTTCGATCTGGAAGAGGGCATCCTCGATCCGGCGCGGCTGTCGCGCGTCGTTACCGATCCCTATCACCCGCTGTCCTTCATGCATGAGAAGGAGGCGACCTTCCGCGACACCGTGGTGACGCTGCTTCTGGATAATTCCGGCTCGATGCGCGGCCGCCCGATCACGGTCGCCGCCACCTGCGCCGACATCCTGGCGCGCACGCTGGAGCGCTGCGGCGTCAAGGTCGAGATCCTCGGCTTCACCACCCGGGCTTGGAAGGGCGGGCAGTCGCGCGAGGCGTGGCTTGCCGCCGGCAAGCCGGCCAATCCCGGTCGCCTCAACGACCTGCGCCACATCATCTACAAGTCGGCCGACGCGCCGTGGCGGCGCGCCCGCAAGAATCTCGGCCTGATGATGCGCGAGGGTCTCTTGAAAGAGAACATCGACGGCGAGGCGCTGGACTGGGCGCACAAGCGCCTGCTGGCGCGTCCCGAGCAGCGCCGCATCCTGATGATGATCTCGGACGGCGCGCCGGTCGACGACTCCACGCTGTCGGTCAACCCCGGCAACTATCTCGAGCGGCATCTGCGCCACATCATCGACGAGATCGAGACCCGCTCGCCGGTCGAACTGATCGCGATCGGCATCGGGCACGACGTCACGCGCTACTATCGCCGCGCCGTCACTATCGTGGACGCCGAAGAACTCGGCGGCGCCATTACCGAAAAGCTCGCGGAGCTGTTCAGCGAGACCCACGGCGCCGCGCCTGCTCAGGGCACCCGTCGCCGCCTCCACTCGTGAGACATGGCCCCATCCCCTAGCCGCCGCCGTTTCCTCGAGGGTGTGGCGGCGGGGCTGTCGGCCGCCGTGCTGCCCCGGCTTGGGGATGGCGATGTCGCGCAGGCGCAGAGCGTCACGCAGCCGCTGCCGCGACCGGCCGCCACTCCCAGCCCGTATCGCGTCAACGAGCCCGTTTCGGTCGAGGTCAACGCGCGGCCGCTGCCGTCATTCGACATCCGCGATCGCGCGCGGACGCGGTTCGGCTCGCTGGAATATCGCAGCGGCTTGATCCTGACGTCGTCGTTCTCCGGCTTTGGCGGCCTGTCGGGGCTGCGGCTCGATCCCAAAGGCGAACGCTTCATCGCGGTCAGCGACCAGGGCACCTGGTTCACCGGACGCATTGTCTATGACGGCCGCACTATGGTCGGCCTCGCCGATGTCGAGGCAGCCCCGCTGCTCGGCGCCGACGGCAGGCCGATCACCGCGACCCGCGGCTGGTACGATTCGGAATCGCTCGCGCTCGACGGTTCGTTGGTCTATGTCGGGCTCGAACGCGTCAACCAGCTGCTGCGCTACGATTTCGCCAAAGGCTTTACCCGGTCGCGCGGCGAGGTGGTGCCGCTGCCGCCGGCGGCGCGCAAGCTGCCGTCGAACAAGGGGCTCGAGGCGCTGGTCTTCGTGCCAAAACCGTTTCCGCTGGCCGGCACGCTGATCGCGTTCTCCGAGCGCGGGCTCGATGCCAGCGGCAACCTCATCGCCTTTCTGGTCGGCGGCAAGACGCCGGGGCAGTTCGGCGTGCACCGGACCGAGAATTTCGACATCAGCGACGCGGTGCTGTTGCCGTCCGGCGATGTCCTGATCCTGGAGCGGAAATTCTCCTGGTTCGGCGGCGTCGGCATCCGCATCCGGCGCATCGCGCTGGCGCAGATCGCGCCCGGCGCCCTGGTCGACGGTCCCGTGATCTTCAAGGCCGATCTCGGCAATGAGATCGACAACATGGAAGGCATCGACGCCACCGTGACGCCGGAGGGCGAGACCGTGCTGACCATGATCTCCGACGACAATTTTTCCCTGATCCAGCGTAATCTGCTGCTGCAGTTCACACTGGTGGAGTGAGCGGCCGCGCCAGGGACGCCGTCAGAGCATTGCTGATCTGCATCCCGGTCCGCGCGACATTCCGGGTGGTTGGTGATCGTGCGCACCGCCTCTATGTTAGCAATGCCCCCTTTCCTCCGGTCCGGATATTCCCCGCATGAGCACCCTGTTTTCGCCGATCGAACTGCGCGGCCTGAAACTCTCAAACCGCATCATGGTCTCGCCGATGTGCCAGTATTCGGCCGAGGACGGCTCCGCCACCGACTGGCACTTCACCCACATCAACATGCTCGCGCTGTCGGGCGCGGCGATGTTCTGCATCGAGGCGACGCATGTCGAGGATATCGGCCGGATCACGCCGGGCTGCCTCGGGCTCTACAACGACGCCAACGAGGCGGCACTGAAGCCGATCCTGGCTTCGGTGCGCAAGCACTCCAAAGCCGCGGTGGCGATGCAGCTCGCCCATGCCGGCCGCAAGGCATCGAGCAACCGCCCCTGGGACGGCGGCCAGTTGATCCCGATTGCAGAAGGCGGCTGGCAGACCGTGGCGCCGTCGGCGGTGCCGCACAAGGACGGCGAGGCCGCGCCGGTGGCGCTCGATGATGCCGGCCTGACGCGCATCCGCGAGGCCTTTGTCGCCTCCGCGAAGCGTGCCGACCGGCTCGGCATCGACGCGCTCGAGCTGCACGGCGCGCACGGCTACCTGTTGCACCAGTTCCTGTCGCCGATCGCCAACAAGCGGACCGACCGCTATGGCGGCTCGCTCGAAAACCGCATGCGCTTCCCGTTGGAGGTGTTCGACGCAGTGCGCGCCGTATTCCCGGATCACAAGCCGATCGGCATGCGGGTGTCGGCGACCGACTGGGTCGAGGGCGCCTGGGATCTCGCGCAGACCATCGAATTTGCCAAGGAGCTGAAGAAGCGCGGCGTCGACTGGATGGACGTCTCCTCGGGCGGCGTCTCGCCGCTGCAGAAGATCCCGCTCGGGCCGGGCTATCAGGTGCCGGCGGCGCAGGCGGTGAGGGAGGCGACCGGCGTCACCACGATGGCGGTCGGCTTGATCACGGAGGCGAAGCAGGCCGAGGAGATCGTCTCGTCCGGCAAGGCCGACATGGTCGCGCTGGCCCGCGGCATGCTCTACGACCCGCGCTGGGGCTGGCATGCCGCCGCCGAGCTCGGCGGCGAGGTCACCGCGCCGCCGCAATACTGGCGCTCGCAACCCTCGACGCAGAAGGCGCTGTTCGGCAAGACCACGTTCGGGGCGCGGTAGCTCTATCCCCCTTTCTCCCCGCGTGCGGGGAGAAGGTCGGGATGAGGGGGAGTCTCGGCAAGGACGGTGATTGATGCGTTCGAGGAGAGTCCCCCTCACCCGGATCGCATCCGTGATGCGATCCGACCTCTCCCCGCAAGCGGGGCGAGGTGACTGACGGCTCCCATCCGGGCTACGCAAAGCCTCTATTCCGCCGCAACCGGCGCAGCTACTCTCCAATCGCGTGCGCAAGACACGCACCAAACAAGGTGAGAGGAAACCCATGGAACTCGGATACTTCGCGATGCCCTCGCACCCGCCGGAGTGCGGATTGAAGGAGGGCCACGACTGGGACCTGCAGGTGCTGCGCTGGCTGGATGAGCTCGGCTATCAGGAGGCCTGGATCGGCGAGCACCACACCGCGCCGTGGGAGCCGCACCCGTCGCCCGATCTGTTGATCGCGCAGGCGCTGCTGCAGACCAGGAATTTGCGCATCGGGCCCGGCGGTTTCCTGCTGCCGTATCACCACCCCGCCGAGCTCGCCAACCGCGTCGCGATGCTCGATCACCTCTCGAACGGACGGCTGAACTTCGGCGTCGCCGCCTCCGGCCTGCCGAGCGACTGGGCGATGTTCAACGTCGACGGCATGAGCGGGCAAAATCGCGACATGACCCGCGAAGCGCTGGAAATCATCCTGAAGCTCTGGACCGAGCCAGCGCCGTGGACCCACAAGGGCAAGTTCTGGACGGTGACCAAACCGGACACGATGTTCGACTTCCTTAAACCGCACATCAGGCCGCAGCAAGCGCCGCATCCGCCGATCGGTGTTGCGGGGCTATCGAAGAACTCCGACACGCTGAAGCTTGCCGGCGAGCGCGGCTTCATCCCGATGAGCCTGAACCTCAACCCGGCCTATGTCGGCAGCCACTGGGATTCGGTGGAAGCCGGCGCCGCGAAGACCGGTCGCACACCGAGCCGCAAGGATTGGCGGATGGTACGTGAGGTGTTCGTCGCCGACACCGACCAAGAGGCCTGGAAGCTCTCGACCGGCGACATGATGGGCCGGATGATGAGCGAGTATTTCCTGCCGCTGCTCGGCCATTTCGGCTTCAAGGATTATCTGAAAGCGACGCCCGACGTGCCGGACAGCGACGTCACCGTCGAATATTGCGCCCGCAACAACTGGATCGTCGGCTCGCCCGCGACCGTCACCGAAAAAATCGAGAAGATCTACCGCGAGGTCGGCGGCTTCGGCGTGCTCTTGGTATTCGGCTTCGACTACAAGCACAAGCCCGAGGCCTGGCACAATTCGCTGCGCCTGCTGAAGCAGGAAGTGCTGCCGAAGCTGAAACACCTCGACGCCTCGGTCGGCCGCGCGGCGTAGCATCGCGTAAGAGACGCGGGGCAGTGTATCGTCCCGTGTTTCACTTTCACACCCTCTCAGGGTGACGGGTCGGGTCGGCTGACAAGACCTCACGTCGTCCCTAGCCAGAATCGCATCTCGGTCTCGGCCCAGCCCTTGCCGATGCGCTTGCTCAGCCAGTCGTCGTTGCGCTTGAGGCCCTTGTCCTTTCGGCCTTCCGCGGTGTTGCGCCAGGCCTGCCAGCGATACTGGCCGTAGATGCTGACGATGCGCGCGGCATAGGTCAGCGCGAGGGTGGAGTCGCCGCGGATGATCACCAGATTGTCGTCGTTCTTGGTGCTGGCGCGGTCGCTGAAATTATGCGAGCCGGTCATCACGATCGGGTTCTTGCCGGCGGGATCCAGCACGATCACCTTGCTGTGCACGGCGATCATGAACTTGCCGCTGTTCTTGATCTCGCGCTGCCACCAGTCCGCGGTCTTGTCGATCCCGGCCGGCCGGATGACATCGGCAATCTGCTTGCCCTTGAACACCTGCTGCTGGCCGTCGCTGGTCAAGAGCTGCAGCTGATCCTTCGGAGAGTCCTTGCCCTGTGCCGGGAAATTGTTGAGCACCCCGCGCACGTACAGGTTCTTGTCCTGCGCCTTCTCCAGGAAGGGGCCGAGCAGGCCCTTGTTGCCGGGATTGAGCATCAGGCACACCGCGCCGTGCTCGGCGTCCTCGATCAGCCTGGTGGCCTCCTTGAGGTCGCCGCTCTTGGTGGTCGGCGTGAACCACACGCTGACCTTGGACTTGCCGACCGTGAACGGCCACTCCTTGTCGCCCGCGACGGCCAGCGCCTTCGGCGATGTGTCGCCGTCGGCATAAATCAACTTCCAGTGCGCGTGATAGGCCGCGGCGATGTTGTCGTCGGAGATCTCGAGTCCGTTATTGTTCTGGGTGCAGAGACCGGTGCGGGTCCAATTGGTGCTGCCGGTCCACACCACCTTCGGCTTTTGCGCGCCGTCACAGAACACGGCCAACTTGTTGTGGGCGTAGCGGCTCGGCGCGATCTTGCGGCGAACGATATCGACGCCCGCCTGCTTCAGAACGCCGGCATTGGTCTCGGTGTCCCTTGCAGTGGCATCGGATTTGCCGGTGCTGTTGCCGAGCACGACATGCGCCTTGCCCTTCAGCGCCTTCAATGCGGCGATCAGTTCGGGATCATTGAGCTCGTAGAGCGCGAGATAGACGTCGTGCTTGCCTGCCCTGGCCTCCGCCAGCAGCGCAAGCAGGCGGGCGCCGAGCTGTCCCTTGAGGAAGTCGCGGATCTTGTTGCCCTTGGTGGCGATCGCCTTGTCCAGGGTCTGCGCCGGCTTGGGGTCGCCGCCGATCGCCCGCGCCAGCCATTGCGCCGAGATGGTGCCGCGGTTGAACCACGGCTTCAGCGCGCCCGACGGCATCGCGGAGACATAATCGGTCCACTGCGATGGTGCGTTGGCGGCGGGCTTCACCTTGGTGCCGCCATCCTTGAGCACGGCAACTACCCCGTAACGGACCGGCGCATCGATCGGTGCGAGGAAGTCGGTCCAACTGGTCTTCTGCACCGGCCATTCGGTGCTCGGCCGATGCTCGCCGTCCTTGTGGCCCTCGGCCTGGTCCTCGAAGCCGACCCAGGTATCAACCACCTTCGCGCTCTTGCCCTTCGGCTGGCGGTAGAGTGCAAAGCCGAGACAATCCGGAATCATCTTCGGCACGTCCCAGACCACGAAGATGCCGTCGGTGGTCGGAAACGCCTGAATCCTGGAAATCATGGGTGATGCCTTCCGTATTGCTGGTCAGAAACAAACCGCCGGTGCCCGGCGGGATCGCCCCGCAGCCTCGAAGCTGTTTGACCAGAGGAGTATGACAGCCGATCCAGACCCCGGTCTGTCGGCTGGATCACGGATTGCACGATTTGGTTGAGATCGCGGCGATGCGCGCGGCCCGCTTTTCGGCGCCTACAGCAGCCGCACCGTCACTTTCGCCTTGCCCTTGTGATCGCCGTAGAACCAATCGTAGATCCAGGGAAGGCCGATCACGGCCTCGTTGGCATAGAGGAATATCTCGCCGCTGCGATTGGCGGTGAACCTTGCCTTGTAGACCTGCGGATCGGTGTTCGGCGCGGGTATCGGATCAAGAAAATACTCGTCGACGCCGGTTTCTCCGACCCGCGCGATCAGCCTGAACCATGGCCGGAACAGGATGCGGCGAAGGAAGATGGTCGCATAGCCACGCCAGCGTTTGGAGGCTTCGATGGTCGACGTCCGGTAGCCGATCGGCGTGACCGACCGATCGGCGTCCTCCCATGGCTCGCTCATGGTGATCGCGATCTCGTACTTGAAGCCAGTCCGGACCTTGAGTCCGGTCGGCGCGCAGATGGCCGTCGTATCGAAGTCGGCCGCGTCCTGAGGGATGCCCTTGTCGACGGCGACCAGTCTGTCGGCCGCGGTCCCCTTGCAGAAGGCGCCCATCGAATCGGCGGCATTGAACAGGAAATGGCTGAGCAGCGTGGCGCCGAACCAGACCATGAGGGCAGTCAGCACGAGCGGAACGACATGTCGTTTTCCGACATTGAGGATCCACTGATAGATCGCACAGGTGCGGAAGCGATAGATCGCGTCGTGGATGGCCCCGGACAACGGAGCCGGGTTGGCGCGATCGCGCCAGATGATCCGCATCCGGTCGCTGATCGTTGCACTGAGCGAACTGCCGACCAGCATTAGCACGACGACAGCAAGGATTCCGCCGGCGAACCACTCGGGATTTCCGGCATACCAATCGGTCCACCAATGAAACGAATCGGGCAGGAACGATTCGATGAAGCGCACGAGCTCCGAAATCATCCTGACAGGAGAACTGAATTCGTGCTCCTTGTGCTGGCTATGGAACAGCCAGAACGCGGCCAAATGAAGCGATGCCGCCAGCGTGGCGAAGTAGGCGATCCGACGAAGCCAAACGTAATTCCACAGCTTCTCCTGCGCCGCGTAGCGGGCCGGCGCTCCGGCCGGGGTCTCGAACGTGTCATCGCCCAATGGGGTCACCTTACCGCTTCGCGAGACGACCACGTAATTCGGCGGAAGTCCGATCGGCGCGTAGGCATTGCAGCCGCTGTCGATCCGCTCGAACACGCTTTCATGGATCTTCGGCATCGGCACGCTGACGTCGACATAGCGGTCGTTGCAGAGATCGGCGACCTTGCGGGGCCCATATCGGTAGTAGGAGCCGAGGCCCGCGCGTGAATCGTACAGGCGGCCGTCCTTGTCCTCAGAGGACGTGATCGATTTGATCGCGTCGGGGTCGGAAGCGGGCGCGCTCTTGAACACGAGACCGCGCTTGACGGCCTCATCGACCAGCCATGCCAGCGGCACGAACGCGACGGCATCGTCCGGATAGCCGCCGCCGACATTGGCATGCATGCCGACGAACCACACCTGGACGAGGCGCTCGCCGTCGATGGTCGTCGGCACCGGAGGCGGAGGGTGTCCCGGCTCCTGCTCGGTCCACAGCACCGGATGGAAGGTGGTGCGCTCGTCGTCGAGAGCAAGCGCGTGTCGTGCGCAATTGACCCGCGGGCTGAGGATCCGGTTCGGCAGTTCGAGCGGCCATACCCAGTTGCTGATGCCGCGGGTCATCTCGTCGATGGGCAGGCCATAGGCCGCGACGGTGTCCCAGACTCCGATGAATTCGATCGTCGGGACCGCCTTCCGAACGATCTTCGCATAAGGCTTGTTGCCCCGAAGGCGGTCACACACCGGCACGAGGATGTAATCGCGAAGCGCGCGGAAGATCACCTCGATGCGCCATATCGAATGGTAGCCCTTGGCACGGTACGCGCGGTACGCCTTCACTGCGCCGTCGTGCAGCTCAGACTCCGTGTCCGCGACAACCAGACCCTGATCGAGGATCAGTGCGGCGAGCACGCGTACGGTGAATGCACCGCGGCTGAATCCGAACAGGTAGATCTTCGAATGGCTCTGGTGATCGTAGTTCCGGCAAATGAACTTGTATGCGTCCAGGATGTTGCGCTTGAGGCCGTAACCGAAGGCGCCGCCGAGCAGCGCAAGCGGAACGAAGGAGGATGTGCCGACACCGTCATCGTACTTCGCCGCCTGGCAATTGCTCTGCAAATCGAGCGACTGAAATATCCGCCAGACATTGGTTCGCCAGACGCTGGAGGCGGCGTTGCCGGTGCCGTCTGAGAGAATGATGATCTTCGGGCTCGGCATCGAAGTTGCTCGCTGAAAGGAATAAAACGAACAGCGCGCGCTGGTGGCGCAGGAGCAAATGCTACCTTTGATCGTTCTTTAATCACTCCCTGCCGCGCTGGGTGTGAACTGGCGCACAAAGCGTCGGCTGGTCGCAGTCATGTGAGAGAGCGGCGACTATCGCGATGCAACGAAAAGGCCTACGCTGAACGGCGGTGCAATTCATTGATGAGGCATAGCAATGCGCAGCCGCGTCAGAAAATTTGCCCATGTCCTTGAACGTTTCGGCCTCTCCATGGCGGGCGCAGCGAGCGGCCTGTTCGTCGCCATCCATGTCGGCTCGAGCGTCGCGGCGCTGACCTCGCAGGCCTTCCTGCTCATCATGATGCTGGGTGGCGCGATCGGCTTCTATCTCGGCATCGATACGCCGCCGAAGCTGTTCCATCCGAAGGATTCGGCCTCGACCCGCAAGATCGATGCGGCCGAGCTGCTCAGCGCGGTCGGCACCTTCCTCGCGACGCTGGTCGCATTCTTCTCGGTCGGCGTCATCGTGTTGCGCAGCGAGCCGGGTATCAGCTGGACCGCGGCGATCATGGTGGGCTGGGTGCTCGGCGTTACCATGCAGATCGTCGCCGGCACGATCGCGCGCAGCCGCGCCTGACTTTCAGGGCCCGTCCGTTCCGATTGCATCGAAGCGGGACTCTGGTTTCTTGTCTGACGCGTTTTCTTTACGCGAACCGGTGTCCACTTCGCTCGAAAACGCTCTATCCGTGCAAGCCGAGCCCCGCAAGATGCGTGTCGATGAATAGCGCGAGCCGCTCGCGCAGCTGCTCCGGCGGCACCGCGACCATGCGCTCCTCGAGCCCGAGCGAGATGATGCCGTGCACCGCGGAGAACATCATCCGTGACAGCAGCGCAACGTCGCTCGCGTCGCGGTCGGGCAATAGCCGCACCAGCGGCGCATGCATCAGCGCGAACGCGTCCATCACCATCGAAAGGATGTCATCCGGAAACGGCCGGTCGTCCTCCATCCGGTGCTCGAACAGCGCGCGCAGCAGATTGGCGTGCTCGGTCGCGAAGCCGAGGTAGGCATCGGCAAGGTCGTGGAGCTGGCGGATCGGGTCGTCGGCCGGAACGGCGTTGAGCCGGTCGGTGAGCGCCTGAACCGTGTCCCGGTTCACTGTCAGGATCAGCCCGTCGAAGTCGCCGAACTCGTTATAGACGCTGCCGATGGAGCATTCCGCAGCCTCGGCGACGTCGCGAACTTTCAACGATCTCAAGCCGTTAGCGGCAATTAGGCGGCGGGCGATCTCGATCAGCACAACCCGCCGCTGAAGTCTTTTCCGGTCCCGCCGAGATTCTTCTTGAACATTGTTCATTTTCGCGCTACTAACTTGAGCGTTGCTCAAATCGGCTCAGGAGGCCACTCACATGCAGACCCTAGCACTTCGACAGACCTCCACCTTCGACTACGCGATCGATCTCGTGAAGGGCTTCGCCCACTCGATCGTCGAACTGGTGACCGCCCCGATCGAGCGGATCGCCCGCGCCAGCGACGTTGCCGGCGTGCTCGAGCAGCGGCGCGCCAACCGGCGCGCGCCGCGCCCCGCGGTCGCGGGCGGCGGACGTTGCAGCCAGCGCAACTGCCCGATGTCGCCGTTCGGCAACCTCGGCGAACTGACCTGAGGACTGGGCCAACCAACCGGGAATTGTCGCCGAATCCGCAACAAAGCACTCACCATGTCCCGCCTTTGTCGAAGCCCGCGTCGGTCGACCGCAGCCCTAGCTAAGGTCCCATACATCTTCGCCCGGCAATCTCGCTGCGCCCCGGTGCGGCTGATTTGCGCCGGTTCGAACCGATACGTGACGAAAAAGACTAAAGGCTGCGGCATCCCGTTCATTTCACCTCTCTCGCGATCGCAGGACGCGCCAGCTCGCAAGTCCCTTAGCGCCGTGTGCGCGCACCCAAGGAAACGGTCATGATCAAGGAATTGATGTCGTCCCGCCGCTTCGCGCCGCTGTTCTGGGCGCAGTTCTGTTCGGCCCTCAACGACAATGTGCTGAAGAACGCGCTGGTGATCATGCTGCTGTACGGCGTCGCCAACGAGCAGGGGCCGATGCTGGTGACGGTCGCGGGCGCGGTCTTCATCTTCCCGTTTTTTGTGCTGTCGGCGCTCGGCGGCGAGCTGGCCGACAAATACGTCAAGTCGGTGGTCGCGCGGCGGCTGAAGTTCTTCGAGATCTTCGCCGCGGCCTTCGCTGCCGCCGGCTTCTTCCTGCACTCGATCCCGCTGCTGTTCGTCGCATTGGCGCTGTTCGGCACGGTCGCCGCGCTATTCGGCCCGGTGAAATACGCCGTGCTGCCGGACCAGCTCGCGGTATCGGAGCTCGCCACCGGCAACGCGCTGGTCGAGGGCGCGACCTTCATGGCGATTCTGATCGGCACTATCGCCGGTGGTCTGTTCGTTGCGGGTGCCAGCCACATGGGCTGGATCAGCACGGCCGTGGTCGGCCTCTCGGTGTTGTCCTGGGCGTTCGCCTCGCGCATCCCAATGAGCCAGCCCTCGGCGCCGGATCTGCCGATCACCAAGAACCCCTGGACCTCGACCGTGCGTCTGTTGAAGTCGCTCTATGCCGAGCCGCGGCTCTGGGACGGCATGGTGATCGTGTCCTGGTTCTGGATGGTCGGCGCGATCGTGCTGTCGCTGCTGCCCGCGCTGATCAAGGAGGGCGTCGGCGGCACCGAGGGCGTCGTGACGCTGTGCCTTGCGATCTTCGCGATCGGCATCGCCGCCGGCTCGCTGTTCGCCGCCCAGCTCAGCCATGTCCGTCCCAACCTCGCGCTGGTACCGATCGGCGCCATCATCATGGGCGTGGTCGGGCTCGATCTCGCCTGGGCGATCGGCCACACTTCGCTCGGCAAGGATGTCAGCGCGGCGGCGTTCGCGACCTCGCTCAGTGGCTTCCGCATGCTGGTCGACTTCTTCTTGTTCGCCTTCGGCGGCGGCCTATTTGTGGTGCCGTCCTTTGCCGCCGTGCAGGCCTGGACCGCGCCGTCCGAGCGTGCCCGCATCATCGCCGCCGGCAACATCCTGCAGGCGGGCTTCATGGTCGCCGGTGCGCTGCTGGTCGCGGCGTTGCAGGCTGCGGGCCTTGCGATCGCGTGGATCTTCTTCGGCCTTGCGATCGCGAGCTTCGGCACGGTGTGGTTCGTGCTGAGCAAGTGGGGCAAGGAGGGCGTGCGCGATTTCGGCGCGCTACTGTTCCGCGCGCTGTTCCGCGTCGAGGTCCGCGGCATGGAAAATCTGCCGCCCGCGGGCACGCGGATGCTGATCGCGCCGAACCATGTCAGCCTGGTCGACGGCCCGCTGCTGCACGCCACCTTGCCGATCGACGCCAGCTTCGCGGTCGACACTGGCATCTCCAAGGCGTGGTGGGCAAAACCGTTCCTGAAGATGATCAGGCACTACACGATGGACCCGTCGAAGCCGCTGGCGGCACGCGATCTAATCAAGCTGGTCGCCGCCGGCGAGCCGGTGGTGATCTTTCCTGAGGGCCGCATCACGCTGTCGGGCTCGCTGATGAAGGTCTACGACGGCACTGCGATGATCGCCGACAAGGCCGACGCCGTGGTCGTTCCGGTCCGCATCGAGGGCGCGCAGCGCTCGCACCTCAGCTATCTCAAGCAAGGCGAGATCAAGCGCTCCTGGTTCCCCAAGGTGACGATCACGATCCTGCCGCCCGTCAAGCTGCCGGTCGACCAGTCCCTGCGCGGCAAGGCCCGCCGCAACGCTGCCGGCGCTGCGCTGCAGGACGTTATGATCGACGCCATGGTCAAGAACGCGATGCTCGACCAGACGCTGTTCGAGGGCCTCGGCCATGCCTATCGCGACCGCGATACCGGCAAGCCGATCATCGAGGATGCGCTCGGCACCAAGCTGACCTACCGCAAGCTGATCCTCGGCGCCCAGGTGCTCAGCCGCAAGCTGGAGCAGGGCACGGCGGTCGGCGAGTATGTCGGCGTGCTGCTCCCCAACTCGGCCGGCGTCGCCGTGGTGTTCATGGCGCTGCAGACCATCGGCCGGGTTCCGGCGATGCTCAACTTCTCGGCCGGCCCGGTCAACGTGCTGGCCGCGATGAAGGCGGCGCGGGTGAAGACCGTGCTGACCTCGAAGGCCTTCATCGAGAAGGGCAAGCTCGACAAACTGGTTGCCGCGATCGCCGGCCAGGCCCGCGTGGTCTATCTCGAGGACGTTCGCGCAAGCATCGGCCTTGGCGACAAGATCGCGGGCTTCCGCGCCGGCATCGCGCCGCGCGTCGCCCGCGAGGCCAACGATCCTGCCGTGGTGCTGTTCACCTCGGGCTCGGAAGGCACGCCGAAGGGTGTCGTGCTGTCCCACCGCAACATCCTCGCCAATGCCGCGCAGGCGCTGGCGCGGGTCGACGCCAATGCGCGCGACAAGGTCTTCAACGTGCTGCCGGTGTTCCACTCGTTTGGCCTCACGGGCGGCATGATGATGCCGATCCTCGGCGGCATCCCGATCTTCATGTATCCGTCGCCGCTGCATTACCGGATCGTGCCCGAGCTGATCTACCAGACCGGCGCCACCATCCTGTTCGGCACCGACACGTTCCTCACCGGCTACGCCCGCTCGGCGCATCCCTATGACTTCCGCACGCTGCGGCTCGTGATCGCCGGCGCGGAAGCGGTGAAGGAGCGCACCAGGCAGATCTACATGGAGCGGTACGGCATCCGCATCCTCGAGGGTTATGGCGTCACCGAGACCGCGCCGGTGCTGGCGATGAACACGCCGATGGCCAACCGCCAGGGCACCGTCGGCCGCATCTCGCCGCTGATGGAATACCGACTCGATCCGGTCCCCGGCATCACGGAGGGTGGCCGTCTCTCGGTGAAGGGTCCGAATGTGATGCTCGGCTACCTCCGCGCGGAAAATCCCGGCGTGCTTGAGCCGCTCGCCGAGGGCTGGCACGACACCGGCGACATCGTCACGGTCGACGCGCAAGGTTTCATCGCCATCAAGGGCCGCGCCAAGCGTTTCGCCAAGATCGCCGGCGAGATGGTGTCGCTGGCGGCGGTGGAGGCGATGGCCACGTCACTGTGGCCGCAGGCGATGTCGGTCGCGGTCACGCTGCCCGACCAGCGCAAGGGCGAACGCGTCGTGCTGCTCACCACGCAGAAGGACGCCGACCGCGCCGCCATGCAGCGCCAGGCCAAGAGCAGCGGCGCGTCCGAGCTCGCGGTGCCCGCCGACATCCGCGTGGTCGACAAGGTGCCGCTGCTCGGCACCGGCAAGACCGACTATGTCGGCGCCACCGCGCTGGCCAAGGAACTGGCCGAGCAATCTGCCGCCGCGTCCGCGCCGCAGGCCGAGCCTGCCGGCGAGGAGGCCGAACGGGAGCCGCAGCAGCACGTCGCATGACGGACGGGTTGTGCTTTCCGGGAGCATGTTGTCAGATGGCTGGCAACTGCTCCCGAAAGAAAGCATCCTCATGCCGCTTCCCCTCGATCCCGTCGTAGAAAAAATCATCCCGCTGCTGCCGCTGCGCGATCCCACCGTGATGACGCCGCAGAGCGCGCGCGAGCAGTTGCGCGCGCTGGCCGATGCCCGCGCCGCGGTGCCGCCGCCGCCGGTCGAGCATGTCGCCGACATCGAAGTGCAGGGTGGTGCCGGAAAGCGTCCCGCGCGGGTCTATCGCAACGGCAACGGCAAGGCGCCGACGGTGATCTTCTTCCACGGCGGCGGCTGGGTCGCCGGCGATCTCGAGACGCACGACCGCCAGGCGCGCAACCTGGTGATCGAGACCGGCGCGGTGGTGATCTCGGTCGACTATCGCCGCCCGCCGGAGACGCGTTTCCCCGGCGCGTTCGAGGATGCCTTTGCCGCCACGCGCGACGTCATCGCGCGCATCGCCGAGTTCGGCGGCGATCCCGCGCGGGTCGGCGTCGCCGGCGATTCCGCGGGCGGCAATCTCGCCGCCACCACGGCGCTGGCCTGCCGCGATGCCGGCATCAAGCTTGCGGGGCAGCTCTTGGTCTATCCCGTCACCGATGTGGTCGGCAATTTTGCGGATGCGGCGGAGAACGCCAAATTCCCGTCGCGCGCCGAGAATGCCGAGGGCTATTTCCTGACGCGCGCGACGATGGAGTGGTTCTGCGGCCATTATCTCGCCGACAAGGCCGAGGGCGCCGACTGGCGCGTCTCGCCGCTGCGCGCGAAGAGCCTCGCCGGTGTCGCGCCGGCGGTGGTCACCACCGCCTGGTTCGATCCGCTGCGCGACGAGGGCGACGCCTATGCGAAGGCGCTCAAGGCCGCCGGTGTGCCGGTGATGTATCATTCCGGCGAGGGTCTCATTCACGGCTATTTCGGCCTCGGCGATGCCTCGGAGACCTCGCGCGCGGAAGCGCGGCGCGCGCGGGCAGATTTCAAGGCGTTGTTGGAGAAGGGCGCCTAGCCTCCTCGTCGTCCCGGCGAAAGCCGGGACCCATAACCACCGCAGCCCGTTGCGGGAGCGGGTTGCGGCCACAGCGTCGTACCAAATGTGCAGTCGGGGTGATGGGTCCCGGCCTTCGCCGGGACGACATCGGTCGTGTGGAGCGCTCAGAGGTTAATTACTCCCCTCAATCATTCCCGATCGTATCCCCGAACAGCTCCCAGGTCTCGCCGTTGAACTTCTGCAGCCGCATCGCCTCGACCGGGAAGTAGTCGGTGGCCGACGTCTTCACCTTGATGCCGGGCAGGAACATCGGCAGCGCGATGTCGAGGTTGGCCGCCTGCTTCATGATGTTCTCATGGGTGAGATCGTCGCCGCATTGCTTGAGCACCTGCACCGTCGCCTCCGCCACCACATAGCCGTAGACGATCAGCTGGTCCTGCAGATTGCCGTCCGGAAAATACTTCTTCATGAAGTCCTGCCAGGCGATCACGTCCGGGTCCGCTTTCCACTGCGGATCGTTGGGATCCTTCAGCGAGTAGGACGAGATGATGCCCTTGGAGTGATCGAAGCCGGCCGGCTTCAGCACCGAGGACACCGAGGTCGAGGTCGCCGCGAGGAAGAACAGGTCCGGCTTCCAGCCGATCTCGCCGATCTTCTTGATCGCCTGCGCCGCCTGCTTCGGGATCGCGTGCATGAACAGCACATTGGCTCCGGACGATTTCAGCTTCACGATCTGGCTGTCGACCGTCGGATCGGTCGATTCGTAGGTCGCCTCCGCCACCACCATCTTCGCGGTGTTCTCCGCACCCAGACCCTTCTTGAAGCCATTGCCGTAATCCTTGCCGGCGTCGTCGTTCTGGTAGAACAGCGCGATCTTGGCGTCCGGCTTCTGCGTCAGCACATATTTCGCATAGACCGCGGTCTCGGCCTGGTAGGACGGCTGGAAGCCGATCGACCACGGATAATGCTGGTAGTCGCCCCACAGCGTGGCGCCGGCGCCGACGAACAGCTGCGGCACCTTCTTGTCGTTGAGATATTTGCGCACCGCGAGGCCGGTCGGCGTGCCCAGCGGATTGAGGATCGCCGCGACCTCCTCCTGCTCGACGAGCTTGCGCGTCTGCTCCACCGTCTTCGGCGGCGAGTAACCGTCGTCGAGCGTGATCAGGGTGATCTTGCGCCCGTTCACGCCGCCATTGTCGTTGATCATCTTGAAATAGGCAGCCTGCGTCTTCGCGATCACGCTGTAGGCGGATGCCGCGCCCGAGAACGGGGAGGTCTGTCCAAGCTTGATCTCGGTGTCGCTGGCACCTGGGCCGTATTTCTTCTCGGCGGCGTGCGCCTGCGTCGCGATCGCGAGCACGGCGGTGAGCGTGATGGCCTTCCATGTCATCTGGGAGCCTCCCTGTGGCGTTCTTGTTGTTGGGAGGCAGAGCTTACGTGACGCCGTGGGATGCGGCTTGCGGCGAGACGCCGGGGCAGGGATGCAGAAATGTGGCGAGGTTTAAATTATTTTCGTCGTCCCGGCGAAGGCCGGGACCCATAACCACAACTGTTTGCCGTTAGACGGAATGTGGCCCCAGCTTCGCGTCACATAAACAGTTGGGGCAATGGGTCCCGGCTTTCGCCGGGACGACGATGATGAGAGAGCGTGCCCTTACCTTACCCGCACGCTGCCGGTGGTGACCGGATCGGTCGGCAGCACGGTGGCGCCGGCGCGGCTGGCGGCGGCTGATGTGATCATGCCGGTCTGGCCGACCGTCACGTTGCGGGGCGGGTGGAATTCGAGGAGAAACAGCGCCGTCGTCGCCAGCACTGCCACGGCAGCGGCTGCGAGCGCAGGCACCAGTCTTCCGCGCGGATCGGCTGCGCGAACTTGCATTGACCAATTCCTTCGTTGAGGTCGTTCTTGAGATACGATCTAGGTGCGGTGCGGCATCTTCCCAAGAGTGCGGCGCAAGCGCCTCACGATGAGTTGTGCTGACCGTGATCTTCCTGCAACGCTGGAACGGCTCCAAAACAATCGCGCCGAATCGCGAGCATCGCGGGCAGCCTCGTTCGCACAGAATGCGCGATGCGAGGTAGCGGTCTTTTGCATGCGCCTCATGTGCTCGCAATGTCGTGAGCAAATCGCTTGCGTTAAGCATTCTTTCACCGCGCTCCGCCTCGCGCGCGCTGTGTGATGATGCGCGTGACATCTGCTGCCAGCTTGTCGCGCCGAAGCCTTGGCGCAGGCGGATCAATCTCTCGACGCGCAGCGCCGTGGGTTGCTTTGCTCCATGCGCTCAGATGCAGAGAACAAATCTCCCGGGCGCCGTCGCAGCTCGCGACGCCGTCATCGCCACTCGATTCACATGTCAGACAGCGGGTGAGCGCGCGCATCCTCGCGGCCGGTCAGGCCCGAGCTTTGCAGCCGGTAACCCTCGCTTGTCGGGCAGAGGGCGCAGGGAACGCCGGGTGCCAGCACGCACCCATGGTCCCCGTGCAACAAAAAGCACGGGGGGTAGGACCACAGGTACGGCCGGGTAACCCGGCGTTCCCCGCGCGGATGGTTTACGGCTTATACGTGCTCTCCCCGGCGAGACCTGGCTTGATTGTCACCGCTGCCGCGCATTCGTCATGCGCGGCGCAACGCCTGCCACTGGGACGTAAGGACCACACGACTTCACCGTCCGCGATCAAGGCCCGCATCGTCGGGCGAGCCCCTTCGCGTCCACCGCATCCCGCTTCCAACGTCCGTGACGACCGCGATACGCCCCTCCTGGAGGAGGCGGGATGCGCATTTTGTAATGCTGATTTCCGTAAATTGAAAGCGGAATATTTTCTTGGCAAGGACTGGACAGGATATATCGCACTGAAAATGCTGTGAAAATTAGCCTCCATGCGCACGCCGGTGCGCCGCCCGAATTCTTCGCCGCTATGTTCACGAGTGGACAGTCTTGCCGCCGCGGCAGGCGTAGCGTTCTTTCACCACCGCACGACATCCTGGCAGCTAGCGGTGACCGAGGACGCCCGTTGCGCTCCCGCCCCCTCTTGGAATGGAGCCGCGTGATGCAGATCAAGCTTCCCAACACCCGCAAATCCCCGCAGCAGCGCCTTGCGGATGAATCGATCCGCCTGCGCGAGCAGGCCAGCGCGATGCCGTCAGGCGTCGCCCGCGACCGCCTCATGCGCATGGCCCGCCAGGCCGAAACCGCGTCGCGCATCGACGCTTGGGTGGCGTCGCGCGGATTGAAGGCGCCGACGTAGAATTACGCGGCCGGCTTGTCTTCCTCGCCGCGCATCACGCTCTTCGCGTCGTCGGCCAGCGGCCGCTGCAACGCCTTGGCCTCGCTCCACGGCGCGTGCCGCCAGACATCGCGCTCCTCGTCCGCGGTCAGGATCACCGGCATCACCTTGTCGTGGATCGGCGCGACGATCGCGTTCGGCGCCGTGGTGACGAAGCCATAGACCAGATGCGGCCCGGGCATCGGCTTCGATTTGGTGCCGCGATCCGCTTTGGTCTTAGTCCAGATGCCGGCAAACGCACAGAGCGGGCGATCGTCCGACAGCGCGAATCACACTACGTCCTTCTTCGTCGCCAGGTTCGGCTCGGGCGCGTACTCGGCAAAGCTGTTGAGCGGCACCAGGCAGCGGTGCTGCTCCGTCAGCCAGCCGCGCCAGTGCAGGGAAGAGGTGTTGCGGATGTTGGTCACCGGCAGCCCGCCGCTGCGCCGCGGCGGCGGCATGCCCCAGCGCATCATTACCATCTCCCGCTCGCCGCCGGCATGGCGCACCACCGGCCGGATAATCCGGAAACACCCCCGGCATCGGCGGCAGGTTGCCGACATAGCGATTGACCACGCGGAAGAGGCGGAGGCCGGGTTCTGCTGTGCTGGGTGACCTTGCTGTCACCAAGACTAATGGCGGCGTACGCGGCGGCAAGGGCGGCTGTGATCGCCGGCCATGGAGCGAGGTCGCGAGGTCATGGGCGCGACCACTGCAACCAAGGCGGCCGACTGATCGGCGCAAAATCGTAAGGGCCTTGTGCAACTCAAGAATTGTGAATACGCAAAGAATTAACCAGGAGCATCTCTAGTATCGTCGAGTTTCTCAAAGAGGCCACCAGCGGTGAACCGGGAAATATTTACATTCGGCTATGAGGGACTGAGCGTTGAACGTTTTGTTGCCCGCTTGCGTTCGGCGATGATCGAAACGGTTATCGATGTTCGGGCAAATCCGCTTTCACGGAAGCCAGGACTCTCAAAGAGGGCGCTCGCGGAGCACCTCTCGAACGCGGAAATAAAGTATGTTCACCTCGTCGAGATGGGCTGCCCGAAGTCAGTCCGCGATCGTTACAAGGCAGACCGCGATTGGACCGCGTACACTAGGGGGTTCCTTGACTACATCGCAGATCAAGAAGAAGCCGTTGCTCGGGTAGCGTCGATCGCGGAGCAGTCGCGCTCCTGCCTCATTTGTTTTGAAGCAGATTTCAATTATTGCCATCGGACGTTTGTTGCAAGAGCGGCGGCTCCGGCGCTCAATGCGAACGTCGTTCATCTCACAACGATAGCGTCAATTGTTGATCGGATTGCGAGGGTGGCTGCCTAGGTGGATAGATTAGGCTGACAATCAGCCACTGGTCCGGAAATCTGTGAATTGTGCCCATCAGAAACATCAGGTCGGCCGTCGGCAGCTCCACTTCTAACTTCTGTCTGAACGGTTCCTGCCAAGCGTTGCCGTGTCGTCGCAAGCAATTCCAGAATAGGGCGCCAGCCTCCCAATCGACAATCTTGTGTTTGTACGTTTGATGAGCTCCCTCGCATTCATAGTGGTAATGAAAATCATATGGCAGCTTCCGCAGCATTGTCAGCGCCTTTGCGTCGGAATCGTCGAAGAGTCCTCCTTGGCGCTGGCTCTGAAGCAATTTTGCCCTTTCATCATCGGTCCAGTCAGGTCTCGCCGCTGCGGAGACCTCGAGTGCACGCACACAGGACGGGCGAACTAAGCCGAGTGTAGTACCGTATGCTATCCGATCTGCGTCTAGGGCTGCGAAGTCACTGAACACTTTGACCATGCCTAGTGGTGCGCGCCGCGCTTGCCACTCATTAGCTGCTGAGAGTGGCGGTCCATTGAACTTTACTGTATCGACAAACAGCTTGTGACTCTCCGGTCGGCGGTCGCCAATTGCCCGATCGATGCGGGCTCTTACCCATTGCCATTTTCTAAACTGTTGGGCTCCATCGATAAGTCGAAAGGGTACCGGATAGAGCCGGATCAGTTTGCCGTTGCTGTCTGTTCCAGCAACGCATGAGGTCTCAACATATTTCCCGCTTGGAGATGGATAAGTCTTGCAAAGGATCAGAATATCCTGCTCGAACGATGCCATCGTGCCATTTCCTCCACGACATCGGTCCTGTCGGTCTCAACTCTGGTGGCCTTAGCGTCGCTCCACTGCGCTTACAGCGTCGATAACTTGCTCGATTCCTTGTTCTCGTTCGCTGTACTGAATAGTGCGAAAGATGGTCGGTATTCCGAGGGCCATCAGAGTTACGAAGCCTTCGCCCACCTGTAGTTCGTGCTGCGTGTGGTCAGGATTCTCGTAAGTCTGCGAGTCGACCTTATTTGTGCCGAAATCGCGGAAGCAAAGGACTATCGGTATCCCCCTCGACTCAGCCAGTTGTAGTTCGATTCCAAGTCCGGTCGACGGAAAGGACGCCTCCGCGACCACCAAGTCAGCCTCCTCGACCATTGCTCTGTCCCACAAGTAGCAGAGGCGTGGACGCTCACTAGAGGGGCGCGCGGCAAGTTGCGGATCGCTATCAACCAGTGCGTACCTGACCTGTGAGGCGTGACCGCTACTGCGCAATGCGTCTGCGAGTTGATGAATGAAGGCAACGTGTTCATCGAAACGTGATCTCGGCACATGGGTCAGTGCGCATGCGATATAGATCTTCATTAGGCAGCGGCTCGAATATTGGGGATGAGAAATTGAAACCCGGTGAGTTCCGAAGCGATCTCGTCGATGAACTGATCGGCGGACATCCGGATGAACTCAGTAAGGAGCCAGTTCTTCTGTCCAGCGAGGAGAGACGCCATCTGCGGCGGGTTGTAGCGACTAATCTCACTGAGGCGATGCATAGCGCCAAGGATCAAGGTCGGTAGCTGACGCTCTATTCTCGCAGGACCTCTTGTTCTTGATTTAATGTACCAAAGAGGCTCCGACCCATTGATGAAAAAAAGCTCGCGCCGCAATCGGGCATTCAGAACAGTTATTTGATTCAAGTCGGTCTGGCTTATTCTGCCGGGCTTTCGGCTGGTAACATAGTCGGTCGAGCGTATGGCTCGCGGGCCGAACTTCCGATCTGCCGCGAATTGAACCGGAAGGCGCCTTGCTGCGCGATCAAATGACATATTCTTCGTGACGTCGGCCCTAAAATATATCTGCTTTGTCGATTTTTCTGCAACGAAGGCGCAGTTTGCAATCGGGATAAACATCTCTGGCTGCGAGGTATAGGTTAGGCAATATGTGCGGTGAATGAAGACCATGTTAAAAAAGAGCGCTTGGAGCGTGTGGGTTCTGCCTGACTCTGTCTCGCCGTAGTAAGCCGACAGACTGGGCAACACTCCGTGTGGCTGAATCCTTATTCCGAGATGATTGAGAGCTGCGCCTCCTTGAGATGTGTTCGAGTGTTCAGAGACGCCGTGTCGCTCGTTAAAAATAATTCCTTTTGCCGACAACAACGCCTTGGTCGCGTTGAGGAACGCATAGTACAGCAATAGTGGCGCTGATTGCGGCGGCAGTCCTAATGAAGCCTTGTGGAATTCCTGTGCCTGCTGCCAATAGAATAGTGCTCTGTCTTTTCCGCTTCGCTTCAGCCAGAGTGCAACGTATGTCCAGGGACTGTTCGTGAGAACGTTCCGCGATCCGATTACGGGAGAGATGATTGCCTTGTGTGGGGCAACCGCTCGCCCTTTGAATTTTATCGGCAGCAAGCCTTTTGGCAGTTCATCCATTTCTTCATCTGATTCTAAAAAACCAACCCATTTTACGCCTGCGCCTTAAGGTTGTAGGAGAGAAGGCTTTCTTGCCCACAAGAAAAACGGCCGGGTCATTCGACCCGGCCGCTCAAATCTCTCTCCGCGCTTTCCGCTTCTCGCTCAACTCGCCTGTTTCACCGGCGCCGGCTTGCCGACTTTCTTCTCGATCGCGCGCTTCAGTTCGAGGGCGCGGGGCGAGAGCACGTCGGGCTTGGCCTTGAGCAGATAGGCATCGAGGCCGCCATTGTGGTCGACGCTCTTGAGCGCATTGGTCGAGACGCGCAGGCGCACGTTGCGGCCGAGCGCTTCGGAGATGAAGGTGATGTTGGCCAGGTTCGGCAGGAAGCGCCGCTTGGTCTTGATGTTCGAGTGGCTCACCTTGTGGCCCGTCTGGGGGCCCTTGGCCGTCAGTTCGCAGCGCCGCGACATGTCACAAAATCCTTTTCCATCCCCGCCTCTTGCGGGCGGAGCGTGCAGTCACGCGGCCCGTGCAGGGGTTTTGAATTCGCGTCCATTTTCCAGGAACCGCGGGTGTATAGGGGCAGAATGCCAAAGCGTCAAGGTTCTAAACTGCCAATGGCGCGCCGCAGATTCCCGGTTCATAAGCTGTTCCAGCCACTTAACGGCCGATATGGCAACCATATAAAGGGCGCATTCGGCTGCAATTCTCAGTTCCATAAGGACGCGGGATTTTGGTGACGCGTGCTCCGTTCGCAAAACCGGTATCCACTTTTGCGGAATACGCGTTGTCGAGCCGGATTTACGGCCTAAATGACAGAACGCCGCGCCGATAGCAGGACCGTCAGGTAAGTGACCACCCCGATTGCCATTTTGCCCCCGTCTGGGTGGCTCGTCGGCCTTCTGGCCGGCGCGATTCTGCTGTTCGCCCCCGAGACGTCGCAAGCGCAGGGCCGGCTCGATGCCCAGTATGAAGCGACGCTCGCCGGTATCCCGGTCGGCAAGGGCACCTGGACCGTCGAGATCGGCGAGGAGACGTTCTCGGCCTCGGCCCAAGGCGGCACCGCTGGGCTCCTGAAAGCATTTTCCGGCGGCACCGGCAGCGGCGCCTCGCAGGGCCGCGTCGTCGGCGGCGTGCCGGTCGCCACCTCCTATACCGCGACCACCACCACCGCGAAGAAGTCCGAGACCATCCGCATGGTGCTGGCCAGCGGCACCATCAAGGAATCCACGATCGACCCGGAGCCGCCGGTCGATGCCGACCGCATCCCGGTCACCGAGGCGCAGAAGAAGGGCGTGTTCGATCCGATGACCGGCTCGCTGCTCCGCGTGCCCGGCAATGCCGAGTTGATGAGCCCGGATGTCTGCCGCACCTCCGCCGGCGTGTTCGACGGCCGCATGCGCTACGATCTCAAGCTCGATTTCAAGCGGGTGGAGATGGTGAAGGCCGAGCGCGGCTATCACGGCCCGGTGCTGGTCTGCGCAGTCTATTTCGTGCCGATCGCGGGCTACATCCCGGATCGCCCCGTGATCAAATATCTCGCCGCCCAGCGCAACATCGAGATCGCCTTCGCGCCGATCGCCGGCACGCGCCTCATGGTGCCGTTCCGCATGACGATCCCGACCCCGCTCGGCCAGGCCATGCTGGAGGCGACCTCGTTCGTGACCACAGCCGCGCCGCCGCGCGTCGCGAAAACGCAGTAGCTCGGACAGGACGTTTCGTCATTGCCGGGCTTGACCCGGCAATCCATTCGTTTCGAGAAGGTTTTTTGTTGATGGATGCCCGGGTCAAGCCCGGGCATGACGAAGTCCGCGCCGGATGAGGGGTTGGCATCGGCGGAGAGATACCCCTCACCCGGCTTCGATGCTGCCGCCATAGCCGATGCGAGGCATCGGCGTTCTTAAGAGGACGGCGGCCAAAGGCCGCCTATGTCCACCCTCTCCCACAAGGGGAGAGGGTGCTCTCGAGGCGCTGCGCGTTCGTAGCCCGGATGAGCGAAGCGATATCCGGGGGCGGCCCGTCCGCGGATGGCGTGATCCCGCATATCGCTTCGCTCATGCGGGCCACGGGCCCAGGCCGTCAACAAACGTCATCGGAATCCAGTTGACTCCGGCCCGCTTCTGATTCGACTCGTGCACCTCTGGAACTTAAGGAATTCAGTCCGCATATCCTGTGCTTGTGGAGCCCGTTCAAACTTGATCTAGTGCCGGCGCCTGGGCAGCACCCGAGATGTTGCGGTGAACGTTTCAGGCCTGGAATGGAGTCAGCGATTCGGCCGCGATTCGTTCTAGACTCGTTCCGAAGCTTAAGCGGACAGCGGAAAGCGTCGCATTGTGAGACAGATATTGCGCGAGTCCGACGTGTTGTCGGACTGCGGTGGAGTGACGACATTGAAAGAACGCGCTGTATGTTCTCCCTCGCCCCGCGCTTGCGGGGAGAGGGTTGGGGTGAGGGGCTCTCATCACGGGCGCAGCGCGTGGAGATTCCCCCTCGCCCGCCGCACAAGCGCGGCGACCCTTCCCTTCATCCGCCTTCGCCAAGGCTTCGGCGGACAAGGGCAGGGCGAGGTGATTTTCTAGGCGCGCATCCGCGCGACACGCGGCAACAAGAAACACCTGCAAAATATGGCCTTCTCATCTTCGTTCGGAACTGACCGCGCGCCCGGCGCCGGCGTCACTGCCGTGCTCGGGCCGACCAACACCGGCAAGACGCATCTCGCGATCGAGCGGATGCTGGCGCATTCGTCCGGCCTGATCGGGCTGCCGCTGCGGCTGCTGGCGCGCGAGGTCTACAACAAGATCGCGGCGCGCGCCGGCGAGGAGAGCGTCGCGCTGATCACCGGCGAGGAGAAGATCAAGCCGAAGGCGCCGCGCTTCTGGGTGTCGACCGTGGAGGCGATGCCGCGCGATCTCGACGTCTCCTTCCTCGCCGTCGACGAGATCCAGATCGCGGCCGATCTGGAGCGCGGCCATGTCTTCACCGACCGCATCCTCAACCGCAGAGGCCGCGACGAGACGCTGCTGCTCGGGGCGGCGACGATGCGGCCGATCATCGAGCGGCTGCTGCCGGGCGCCTCGATGGTGACGCGGCCGCGGCTGTCGCAGCTCGAATTCGCCGGCGACCGCAAGATCACGCGGCAGCCGCGCCGCACCGCCATCGTCGCGTTCTCGGCGGACGAGGTCTATGCGATCGCCGAATTGATCCGCCGACAGCACGGTGGCGCCGCGGTGGTGCTCGGCTCGCTCTCGCCGCGCACAAGAAATGCGCAGGTCGCGATGTTCCAGAACGGCGACGTCGATTATCTCGTCGCCACCGACGCCGTCGGCATGGGCCTCAATCTCGACGTCGACCACGTCGCCTTCGCCTCCGACCGCAAATACGACGGCTACCAGTTCCGCCGCCTGACGCCGGCCGAATTCGCGCAGATCGCAGGCAGAGCCGGGCGCGCGACGCGCAACGGCACCTTCGGCACCACGGGCCGCTGCGCGCCGTTCGAGCCTGAGCTGATCAATGCGCTGCAGAACCACACGTTCGATACCGTCAAGGTGCTGCAATGGCGCAATGCAAAGCTCGATTTCGCCTCGCTCGGCGCGCTGCAGGTGTCGCTGGCGGTCTCGCCCGGCCATGAGGCGCTGACGCGGGCGCCGGTCACCGAGGACATGCGCGTGCTCGAGCATGTCGCGCGCGATGCCGAGGTGCGCGACATGGCGCATGGCGGCGCGGCGGTGGAGCGGCTCTGGGAGGCCTGCCAGGTTCCCGACTACCGCAAGCTCTCGCCGGCGGCCCATGCCGAACTCGTGACCACCCTGTACGGCTTCCTGATGCAAAGGGGCCGTATCCCTGACGCATGGTTCGCCGCGCAAGTGAACCAGGCCGACCGCATCGACGGCGATATCGACACCCTGTCGGGCCGGATCGCGCAAATCCGGACCTGGACCTTCGTGGCCAACCGGCCGGACTGGCTGTATGACCCCGACCACTGGCAGGGGATCACGCGCGAGCTGGAAAATAAATTATCCGATGCGCTGCACGAACGGCTCACGGAGCGTTTCGTTGACAGGCGGACCAGTGTATTGATGCGCCGCCTGCGGGAGAACTCAGTTTTGAATACGGAAATTGGCAAGACCGGCGAAGTGATCGTGGAAGGTCACGTGATCGGCCGGCTCGATGGTTTCACCTTCGCGCCCGATGCGGCGGAGGCCGGCAGCGACGCCAAGGCGCTGCAGGCGGCCGCGCAGCAGGTGCTGGCGCGCGAGATCGATACGCGGGCCGAGAAACTGGGCGCCGCGCCCGACGAGCAGTTCGTGCTGACCTCCGACGGCACCATCCGCTGGACCGGCGATGCGGTGGCAAAACTGGTCGCGGCCGACGACGCGCTGCATCCGCGGCTGCGCATCATCTCCGACGAGCGGCTGACCGGCGCCTCGCGCGAGGCCGTGCAGACCAGGCTCGATCTCTGGCTCAAGACGCATATCGAGAAGCTGCTCGGGCCGCTGTTCGAGCTCTCCAAGGCCGAGGATTTGCAGGGCATCGCGCGCGGCATCGCCTTCCAGCTCGTCGAAGCGCTCGGCGTGCTGGAGCGTTCGAAGATCTCTGCCGAGATGAAGGACCTCGACCAGCCGTCGCGCGCGACGCTGCGCAAATACGGCGTGCGGTTCGGTGCTTACCACATCTATTTCCCGCAACTGCTGAAGCCCGCGGCGCGTTCGCTGGCATCGCTGCTGTGGGCCGAGAAGCAGAGCAATGTCGACATGGCTGCGATGTCGAATGTGCAGCATCTCGCCTCGAGCGGTCGCACCTCGTTTCCGGTCGACAAGGCGCTGCCGCGCGATGCCTACCGCGTGCTCGGCTATCGGCAGTGCGGCGAGCGCGCGGTGCGCGTCGACATCCTGGAGCGGCTCGCCGACCTGATCCGCCCGGCGCTGGCCTGGCGCGAGACCTCGCCGGGCGAGAAGCCCGCCGGCGCGTTCGACGGCCGCGGCTTCGTCGTCACCCAAGCGATGACCTCGCTGACGGGATCGGCCGGTGAAGACTTCGCCTCGATCCTGCGCGCTCTCGGCTACCGCATGGACCGCCGTCCGCCGCTGCCGCCGAAGCCGGCAGCCGAACCGGCGCCGGTCGAGATCACCGAAACGGTTGCTGCCGAAACGCCGCCGGCCGAGGGCACGACGCAGGCCGCCGCCGACGCTCCGGTCGATGCCGACGTAGCCGTCGCGACTGCTGCCGAGACCGCTGCCGTCGAGACCGCTGCTGCGCCCGAGGCCGAGGCTGCCGTGGACCAGCCGGTCTCCGGCGATCCCGCGCCGTCAGCCGCGCTGCTGCCCGATGTCGGCTTCGCCACCGTCGCGCCCAGCGAGGCGACGCCCGTCGTGCTCGAGGCACAGCCCGAGCCGGCGATTGAAGCCACGCCCGAGCCGGCCGCCGAAGCGCCCCCGGCTGAGGCTGCTTCCGAGCCCGCATCCACGGGGGCCGCCACCGCCGAGACGCCGGCGGAGGCTGCGGCCGAGGCACCTGCGGAGAGCGCAAGCGCCGAGGCTGCGCCGGCAGAGGCAGTTGCCGCTGCCCCGGAAGCACCGGCCGAGCCGCAATTGGTCGAGGTCTGGCGTCCCGGCGGCCGCCCCGACGAACGCCGTCCGCATCATCGCGGTCACGACCGCAACCGCGGCCGTCATCAGGGCCAGCAGGCCGAGGGCGGCGAGAAGGCGGCTGAAGCGGCTGAAGGCACGAAGCGCGAGCAGCATCGCCGGCCGCGCCGTCACCAGGATTTCCGTCACAAGCCGCGCGAGGGCGCGCCGGCCGAGGCTGCGGCCGCGCCTGCCGACGGCGCTCAGCAGGCTCCCCGCGACAATCGCGAGCAGCGCGGCGACCGCCGCGAGCGCTTCGAAGGGAAAGGCCGCGATCGCGACAACAACGAGCGGCGTCGCGACAACAAGTTCGGCGGCGGCGAGCGCAAGGGCGAACGCGGCGATCGTGACCGTAGTGGCCGCGATTTCGGCCGTGACAAGGGCGGCCGCGACAAGCGCGAGAGCGGGCCGTCGCATCGCCCCTACGCCTCGAGCGCACCGCGCGAGCGCGACCGGCCGATCGATCCGAATTCGCCCTTCGCAAAACTCGCCGCGCTGAAAGAGCAGCTCTCCGGCCGGAAGGACTGATCAGACCAAGTTGGACAGGCAGCGCCTCGACAAATGGCTGTGGCACGCGCGGGTGGTGAAGGCCCGCACCAGCGCGGCCGCGCTGGTCGAGTCCGGGCACGTTCGCATCAACGGCACGCGCGAGAAATCGCCGGGACATGCGATCAAGCTCGGCGACGTCGTCACCGTCGCGCTCGACCACGGCGTGCGTGTGTTGAAGGTGACCGGCTTTGCCGAGCGGCGCGGCGATGCCGCCTCGGCACGCGTTCTCTATGATGATTTGCAAGGCGGCAGGGAATAGCTATCTAGGGTCGGCAATTCCTTGCCTTTTTGGAGCCCCGCTTCCCTTGCGGCTGCGGTATTCCTGCGCTAGGCAACCCCAGAAAAACTGGATCGTTTCGGAGTTTTGGATGACCTACGTCGTCACTGAAGCCTGCATCAAGTGCAAATATACCGACTGCGTCGAGGTCTGCCCCGTCGATTGCTTCTACGAGGGCGAGAACATGCTGGTCATCCATCCCGACGAATGCATCGACTGCGGCGTGTGCGAGCCGGAATGTCCGGCGGATGCCATCAAGCCCGACACCGAGCCGGGCCTGGAGAAGTGGCTCGAGGTCAACCGCGACTACGCCAAGAACTGGCCGAACATCACCCAGAAGAAGGACTCGCCCGAGGACGCCAAGGAGTGGGAAGGCAAGGAAGGCAAGTTCGAGAAATATTTTTCTCCGAACCCGGGCACCGGCGATTGATTTGCGGGTCCCTAGCCGGAGGTAAAGCGCTCCGGTCGTTTCCGGCCTGATTGGGCCCTGCCGATTTAACCCTAATGACGGACATATGACCCCGGCGGGGCCGCTTATGTCCGGAATCGGGCGTAAATCATTGATTTTTGCGGAAAATGTGTTATATGGGACACATTACAAGCCAAGAACCCTGCCATGCGTATCTTGTGGCCTCGAGGTTCCCGCAAACATCGAACAGGGGCGTGGCAGTTTCCACGCGCAGGCTGTGTCACAGAAAACGCGTAAAAAGAGTGCTTCAAAGACCGCGAAGAAAGCCGCTGTAGTTGCTCGCAGCGCATCCAAGGGCCGTGCCAAGGCGCCTGTGAAGGTTGCCCGGAAGGCTTCGGCCGCAAAGTCCTCAAAGAACAAAAGAAGCCTGATGCCAGAAAAGACTGCCAAGACTGCCGCGAAAGCGGCAGCTGCGAAGACCCCTGCCGCCAAGGCCGCTCCCAAGGCTGCGGTTGCCAAGGCTCCGGTCAGCAAGCCTGCCGCAGCGCCGAAGCCGGCTGCTCCGAAGGCTGCCGCTCCCGCCGCTGCAAAGACCGCCGCGCCGCGCCCGGAAGAGAAGAAGGTCGTGACCCAGCGCCAGGGCTTCAAGGCCAATGAATTCGTGGTCTATCCGGCACACGGCGTCGGCCAGATCCTGGCGATCGAGGAGCAGGAGATCGCGGGCGCCAAGCTCGAGCTGTTCGTGATCAGCTTCATGAAGGACAAGATGACCCTGCGCGTCCCGACGGCCAAGGTCGCCAATGTCGGCATGCGCAAGCTGTCCGACCCGGCGCTGGTCAAGAAGGCGCTGGAGACGCTGAAGGGCCGTGCCCGCGTCAAGCGCACCATGTGGTCGCGCCGCGCCCAGGAATACGAAGCGAAGATCAACTCGGGCGACATCGTCGCGATCGCCGAGGTGGTCCGCGACCTCTACCGCTCGGAATCGCAGCCCGAGCAGTCCTACTCTGAACGCCAGCTCTATGAAGCGGCGCTCGACCGCCTGTCGCGCGAGATCGCCGTCGTGCAGCACTCGACGGAGACCGAAGCGGTCAAGGAAATCGAGAGCCAGCTCGCCAAGAGCCCGCGCCGCGGCGCCAAGACCGAGACCGCTGAAGGTGACGCCGAGGGCGATGCCGACGGTGAGGATCTCGATTCCGACGGCGACGACGCGACCGTCGAGGACGAGGCTGCGTAAGCAGCACGGACAGAGCTTTGATGAAAGCCCGGTCGCACGACCGGGCTTTTTGTTTGGTGATGTGTTTGCGTAGCCCGGATGCAGCGAAGCGAAATCCAGGGCAAGTCACTGCGGATGATCCCTCCCGGATTGCGCTGCGCTCCATCCAGGCTACGGGTCGTTGGCGCGATTTCACGCGACCCGTCTTGGCCTCTTCGTCCGGGCCGCAGCACTAATGGCGCTCCGCGATCAGTCTATCGACCTGCTCCTTCAGCTCCGCTTCCATGTCGGACATGATGTCCTGCAACTGGCGGCCGCTGGAGCGTTGCTGCGCGGTCAGGGGGCGGCCGATACGATCCTGCCGTTCTCCGAGTTCGCGCAACTCGGCTTCGTCTTCAGCGACCGACGTCAGATGGTTGGATGGCGCGGCAGAGCGATCAGCGCGATCCGCACCATAAGAATTTTGGGCGAGGCGAAGTGGGTTCCGCATGAGCTTCGGTTCCTTGCCGTGATAGCCGATCGGCTTTCATGACGCGCAAGCCTCGAACCTGGTTCCGGCGGAACAGGCAGGAACCGGAGAAAGAGCACCCGCCGGAATGAGCGGACTTGCCCGATCACTCACTCATCCGGCTACAACTTCTCGCACGCAACCGGGCCCCAGCTACTTCACCCGTTGCTTCTCCAGCTTCCTTGCCAGCGTCCTGCGATGCATGCCGAGGCGGCGGGCGGCTTCGGAGATGTTGAAGTCGGTCTCGATCAGGGTCTGGTGGATGCGTTCCCATTCCAGCGTCTTGATCGAGGTCGGGCGCGCGCCGAGCTCGATATCCGCATTGCCGGCCGCCTTCTGGAAGGCGGCCTCGATGTCGTCGGTGTTGGAGGGTTTTGCCAGATAGTGGCAGGCGCCGAGCTTGATCGCCTCGACCGCGGTCGCGATGCTCGCAAAACCCGTCAGCACGACGATCAGCATATCGGGATCATGCGCGTGCAGCGCCTCGACGCAGGCAAGGCCGGAGGCGCCGCCGGCGAGCTTGAGGTCGACCACGGCGTAGCCGGGCGATTGCTGCTCGAGCAGCGGGCGGACCTCGTCGAGCGAGGTCGCCACCGCAACACTGTAGCCGCGGCGCTCGAACGAGCGCTTCAGCGTGCGGGCAAAGCCGGCATCGTCCTCGACGATCAGGAGCTGGCGTTCATCCGTCAAGATGGTCTCCGATCGCGAGCGTCGACAGCGGCAGCTCGAGCTTCACCGCCGCGCCGATATTGGCCCGGTTGTGCGCTGTCACGACGCCGCCGAGCTTGCGGACGACGTTGACCACCAGGAACAGGCCGAGACCGCCGCCGGGCCGGCCCTTGGTCGATTGATAGGGCTTGCCGACATGCGGCAGCATCTCGCGCGCGAAGCCCGGACCGCGATCTGTCACCAGCAGCACCAGCGTGTCGCCGTTGCGCTCCGCCGTCAGCTCGATCCAGTCGCGCGAGACCTCGGCGGCATTGTCGAGCACGTTGAAGATCGCCTGTTTCAGCGCGATGTCGGAGACGATCGGCAGATCGGCACCGAACGCATTGCGGAAGTATAGCGTCGCCGAGGGCCGCGTGGTCCGCCATTCCTCTACCAGCGCTGTGAGAAACGCCGCGACCGTGGTCGGCGCCGAGCCTTCGCCGCGCGCCTCGCCGGCCGAGAGCAGGATGCCGGTCACGATCGTCTTGCAGCGCTGCAGCGAGGTCTCCATCTCGGACAGGTCGGCCGACACTTCGGGATCGGAAGCGAGCGCCGGCATCCGCCGCCAATCGCCGAGGATGACAGAGAGCGAGGCCAGCGGCGTGCCGAGCTCGTGCGCGGCGCCGGAGGCGAGCAGGCCCATCCTGACGATGTGGTCCTGCTCGGCGGCGTCCTGGCGCAGCGCGGCGAGGCGCGCGTCGCGGTCGCGCAGATTGCGGTTGATGCGGGTCACGAACACCACGAGCAGCACGGCGTCGAGCACGACGCCGATGAAGGTGCCTGCAATGTACAATTGGAAGGCATCGGCGAAGCCGTGCTGCGGCAGTGCCAGCGGCCGGTAATCGCCGGTCAGCCAGGCGAAGCTGATGCAGACCAGCCCGACCAGCGACCAGGTCGAGGGCGCGTCGAGCAGCACGGCGCCGAGCGTCACCTGCAGCAGATAGAGCGAGGTGAACGGATTGGTGGCGCCGCCGCTGAGATAGAGCTGCGCCGTCAGCGCGGCGACGTCGAGCGTCAGTGCGATCAGCAGCTCGCGGTTGTTGACGTCGGCGCGGTAGCGCACCCAGGCATGGCTGACCAGGTTGAGGCCGATCAGGGCGCAGATCACGACCGCCATCGGCAGCAGCGGCAGCTCGATGCCCATCCAGAACTGCACGAAGGCGATAGTGACGATCTGTCCGATCACGGCGGTCCAGCGCAGCTGGACCAGCAGGGCCATGTTCTTGCGGTTGGTGGCGACGTCGGTCGGTGCGGCGAGGTCGAACGGCAGGGCACCGGCCACGCCGGCCGGCATCACCGCCTTGCCTGCGGCCGATCTCTCCTCATGCAGATCCGACGTGCGCTCGAGCATCTGGGCCTGGGTTGCGAGACAGCTTGCGTGCTGCGCCGATCAGCCGGCGCACGGCGGCGCGTCGTGACGTGGAGGCGCCGGCGCGGCTCCTGCCGCGTGCCGTGCGCAGGAGCGCGGCTGCCAGCATAATGGCCAGCGTGAACCATGTCAGCGCGTAAATCAGGTGGTTGTTTGGAAAGCGCACGACCGTGAGCCCGCCGACCGGATAGCCGCCGGCATTCGGCACGGCATCGGCGTCGATGAAGAAGGGAGCCGCCTGCGGCAATCCGTGCGTGGCCGCGATCGCGGCAACGTCGCGTGAGTACCAGCGGCCGGCCACCGGGTCGTTGTTGCGCAGGAAGGCGCCCTTCGGTTCCGAGATCCGCAACAGACCGGTGACGCTGACCAGGCCTTGTGGTTCGCCCTCGCGCCGCGTCGCCGGATCGCGCCGATCCGGCGGGACAAAGCCGCGGTTGACCAGCACCGTGGTTCCATCGGCCATCCGCAGCGGGGTCAGTACCCAGAAGCCGGGGCCTTCCGCGGTCACCGCCTGCACCAGCGTCTCGTCGTTATTGAGGAACGTGCCGCTCACGGTGACGCGGCGATACTCGTCGCTGGCGGCCGTGATCGTTGGCCATGCTGACGGCGCGGGCGGCGCGACCGCCGCGGCGTGCATGCGTTGCTCGACCCGCTCGATCAGCGCCAGCTTCCAGGTCCTGCGTTCGATCTGCCAGACGCCGAGCGCGGTCAGCAACACGACGCCGAGCATGCCGAGCGAGAGCAGTGTGCAGCGACGAAGCGCAGGATTGCGGCCGCGCGGGCGCTGCGCCCCCTCTCCCGCTTGCGGGGGAGGGTCGGGGTGGGGGCTCTCTCCACGAATCGCATCGCGGCAAGAGCCCCCACCCGGATCGCATCTCCGATGCGATCCGACCTCCCCCGCAAGCGGGAGAGGTGAAGGGAGCTCGTCGCGACGATCGTTCGTCACGGCATCTGGCTCATGTCGTGGACCGGCATCATGTTGACGTTGAGATGATGCATGACCCACAGCGAGCCGGTCAGCGCGATCACCACCATCACCACGGTGAAGATCATCGCCATCATGGTCCAGCCGTTCTCGGACCGCGTGTTCATGTGCAGGAAGTACACCATGTGCACCACGATCTGGACCGCGGCGAGCACCAGCACGATCAGCGCCGTGATCGCCTTGTCGGCGATCGCGCCGGTCATCACCAGCCAGAACGGCACCGCGGTGAGGATCACCGAGAGGCCGAAGCCGATCAGATAGCTCTTCAGCGAGCCGTGCGCCGCGCCGCCATGGTCGTGGTGGCCGTGATCGCCGTGCACGGCGTGAGAGTCAGAGGTCATCGCAGCACTCCCAGGAGATAGACGAAGGTGAAGACGCCGATCCAGACCACGTCGAGGAAGTGCCAGAACATCGACAGGCACATCAGGCGGCGCCGGTTGGCCACGGTCAGGCCGTAGCGCGCGGACTGCATCATCAGCGTCACCAGCCAGACCAGGCCGAAGGTGACGTGCAGGCCGTGGGTGCCGACCAGCGTGAAGAACGACGACAGGAAGGCGCTGCGCTGCGGCGTCGCGCCCTCATGGATCATGTGGTGGAATTCGGTGAGCTCGATGCCGAGGAAGGCGAGACCGAACAGGCCGGTGATCGCGAGCCAGAACTGGGTCGCGCCGAGCTTCGACTTCTCCATCGTCAGCATGGCAAAGCCATAGGTGATCGAGGAAAGCAGCAGCATGGTGGTGTTGAGCGCGACCAGCTTGAGGTCGAACAGGTCCTTCGGCGCCGGGCCGGCGGCATAGTTGCCGCCGAGCACGCCGTACGTCGCGAACAGCATCGCGAAGATGAGGCAGTCGCTCATCAGGTAGATCCAGAAGCCCAGCATGGTGCTGGCGCCTTCCGGATGCGGATGCTCGTCGATGACGTGGAAGACCGGCTCGGAGCTCTGTGTGGAGACGGTTGCGATGCTCATGACTGGGCTCCCGCGGCGAGAACGCGCGTCCTGGCGTCTTCGACCTTGCCGATCTGGTCAGCCGGAATGTCGTAGTCGCGGTGATAGTTGAAGGTGTGGCCGATCGCGACCGCGAGCAGCGCGATGAAGCAGACCGCGGCGAGCCACCAGATGTACCAGATCAGGCCGAACCCCATCGCGGTCGCCAGCCCCGCTAGGATGATGCCGGTCGCGGTGTTGGAGGGCATGTGGATCGGCTTGAAGCCGGTCAGCGGACGCGTGTAGCCGCGGCGCTTCATGTCCCACCAGGCATCGTTGTCATAGACCACCGGCGTGAAGGCGAAGTTGTAGTCCGGCGGCGGCGAGGAGGTCGCCCATTCCAGCGTCCGCGCGTTCCAGGGATCGCCGGTGACGTCCTTCAACTGCTCGCGTCTGAGGATGCTGACCGCGAACTGCACCAGCATCGCGATGATGCCGAGGAAGATCAGGAAGGCGCCGAACGCCGCGATCACGAACCAGATCTGCAAGGATGGATCGTCGAACACGCGCAGCCGGCGGGTGACGCCCATCAGGCCGAGCACGTAGAGCGGCATGAAGGCGAAGTAGAAGCCGGATACCCAGAACCAGAACGACAGCTTGCCCCAGAACGGATCGAGCCTGAAGCCGAACGCCTTCGGGAACCAGTAGTTGATGCCGGCGAACAGGCCGAACAGCACGCCGCCGATGATCACGTTATGGAAATGCGCGACCAGGAACAGGCTGTTATGCAGCACGAAGTCGGCCGGCGGCACGGCGAGCAGCACACCGGTCATGCCGCCGATCACGAAGGTCAGCATGAAGGTCACCGTCCACATCATCGGCAGCTCGAAGCGGATGCGGCCGCGATACATAGTGAACAGCCAGTTGAACATCTTCGCGCCGGTCGGGATCGAGATGATCATCGTGGTGATGCCGAAGAACGAGTTCACGCTGGCGCCGGAGCCCATTGTGAAGAAGTGATGCAGCCAGACCAGATAAGACAGGATGGTGATGACGACCGTGGCGTAGACCATCGAGGTGTAGCCGAACAGCCGCTTGCCGGAGAAGGTCGCGGTCACCTCGGAGAAGATGCCGAATGCCGGCAGCACCAGGATGTAGACCTCGGGGTGGCCCCAGATCCAGATCAGGTTCACGTACATCATCGGGTTGCCGCCGAAGTCGTTCGTGAAGAAGTTGGTGCCGATGTAGCGGTCGAGCGAGAGCAGCGCCAGCACGGCCGTCAGCACCGGAAAGGAGGCGACGATCAGCACGTTGGTGCAGAGCGAGGTCCAGGTGAACACCGGCATCTTCATCATCGTCATGCCAGGCGCGCGCAGCTTGACGATGGTGCAGATCAAATTGATGCCCGATAGCGTCGTGCCGACGCCGGCGACCTGCAAGCCCCATATGTAATAGTCGACGCCGACATCGGGACTGTAGCCGATATTGGATAGTGGCGGGTAGGCGAGCCAGCCGGTGCGGGCGAATTCGCCGACGAACAGCGACATCATCACCAGCACCGCACCGCCGACCGTCATCCAGAAGCTGAAATTGTTGAGGAACGGGAACGAGACGTCGCGGGCGCCGATCTGCAGCGGCATCACGTAGTTCATCAGGCCGGTGACCAGCGGCATCGCCACGAAGAAGATCATGATCACGCCGTGGGCGGTGAAGACCTGGTCGTAGTGATGGGCCGGGAGGTAGCCGTCGGAGCCGCCGAAGGCAATCGCCTGCTGCAGGCGCATCATGATGGCGTCGGCGAAGCCGCGCAGCAGCATCACGATGCCGAGGATCATGTACATGATGCCGATGCGCTTGTGGTCGACGGTGGTGAACCACTCGCGCCACAGATAGCCCCAGAGGCGGAAATAGGTGATGATGGCGAGCAGCGCGAGGCCGCCGGTCGCGACCACGGCGAAGGTGCCGACCAGGATCGGCTCGTGGATCGGCAGCGCGTCCAGGGTGAGGCGGCCGAAGATCAGCTTGAGGAGTTCAGGATTGTCGAACATGCGGCCCTCTCAGGACTCTGATTTCGAACGCTGGCCTGACAGCAGCAGCGACGTCGACGATGGATGAGCAGGGGAGAAAGCGGGAGAGAACGGCGGGCGCCTCAGACCGACGCCGCGCAGCGGCGTCAGGTCGAGCGGCGCGGTGACCTCGCGCAGCGGCGTATCCTTCAGCTCGTCGATCGAGCAGATGCCGGCGACGAAAGTCGGCTCGCTGCCGAGCGGCGCGCCGCGGCGGGCGTATTTGTCGTAAGTTAGTGGCAGCGTGTTGTTGACGCCCTCGCGGCCGAGGCCACCCTTGGCGTCGATCGCCATCATCTCGCTCATGCACATCTTGCCCGGCTCGACGCACATGTTGAGGATCGCCTTGTAGAGATCGCGGTCGACCGTGCCGTAGAGCCGCACCGGCACGTTCTCGCTCGGACGCTCGAGCTGCAGATAGTCGCTGCGGCCGAGCATGTCCTTGCTCGCCTTGGCGGCGGCCACCCATTTGTCGAACTCGGATGCCGACAGGCTCTTGAAGTCGAAATGCATGCCGGAGAAGCCGGCGCCGCTGTAATTGGCGGAGAAGCCGCGGAAGGTACCTTCCTTGTTGGAGACCGCGTGCAGCTTGGTCTCCATGCCGGGCATGGCGTAGATCTGGCCGGCCAGCGCCGGGATGTAGAACGAGTTCATCACGGAGGAGGCCGTGATGCGGAAGCGGATCGGGCGGTCGATCGGCGCGGCAAGCTCGTTGACGGCGGCGACGCCGTATTGCGGATAGATGAACAGCCACTTCCAGTCGAGCGCGATCACCTGGACGTCGAGCGCGCTGTCCTTGCGCTCGATCGGCTTGTCGGCGGCGATGCGGCCGAGCGAGCGGTAGGGATCGAGCAGATGCGTGCCCATCCAGGTCAGCGCGCCGAGGCAGATGATGATCAGGAGCGGGGCCGACCAGATCACCAGCTCGAGCTGGGTGGAATGATCCCACTCCGGCTCGTAGGCCGCCTCGGTGTTGGATTGGCGGTAGCGCCAGGCGAACAGCACGGTCAGCGCCATTACCGGCAGCACGATGATCAGCATCAGCACGGTGGAGATGACGACGAGGTCCCGCTGCTGGGCGGCGATGTCGCCGGCGGGCGCGAGGACGACGAAATCGCACCCGCCGAGCAGGGCCGCAAACGGCAATAAGGCCAATAATTTCAAGGCGCGCACGGCTCACCCCATTGGAATTTTATGAGTTCCGCCAAGGGGTAGCTGCGATGCAGCAAACGGGACATTGGACAATTTGTCCAATGTTGCAGTGCGGGATGAAGGCGCAGACAATCCACTGGACCGGCTGGCGAACTCCGTCCGCGGCCCTCATGTTCAACGAGATTCACGGCGCGAATGGCGATGGCACAGGCCCCTGCAACCACTCTCGGTCCCCCGGAAGCCCGCCGCGATCACGGGCAGGCGAAGCCGGGCGAGATCGCCATCGGCGTCATCATCGGGCGCACCTCGGAGTTCTTCGACTTCTTCGTCTACGCGATCGCCTCGGTGATCGTGTTTCCGAAGCTGGTGTTTCCGTTCGTCAACGAACTGACCGGCACGCTTTATTCGTTCGTTATTTTCGCGCTGGCGTTCGCCGCGCGGCCGCTCGGCACCGTGATCTTCATGGCGGTCGACCGCCGCCACGGCAAGGGCGCCAAGCTGGTCATCGCGCTGTTCCTGCTCGGCACCTCGACGGTCGCGATCGCGTTCCTGCCCGGCTACGACACGATCGGCGCCGCGGCGATCTGGCTGCTGGCCGCCGCGCGCGTGCTGCAGGGCGTCGCCTGGGGCGGCGCATGGGACGGCCTCGCCTCGCTGCTGGCAATGAACGCGCCGTCGCATCACCGCGGCTGGTACGCGATGGTGCCGCAACTCGGCGCACCGCTCGGGCTGATCGTGGCCAGCGCGCTGTTCGCCTTCTTCGCCGGCAACCTCTCGGCCGACGATTTCTTCGACTGGGGCTGGCGCTATCCGTTCTTCGTCGCCTTCGCCATCAACGTGGTGGCGCTGTTCGCGCGGCTGCGCATGGTGGCGACCAATGAATATTCCGAGCTGTTCGAGAGCCGCGACCTGCAGCCCTCGCGGGTCGGCGAGACGGTCAAGGAGGAAGGCCGCTACATCCTGCTCGGCGCCTTCGCGCCGCTGGCGAGCTTTGCGCTGTTCCACATGGTCACGGTGTTTCCGCTGTCCTGGGTGTTCCTGTTCACCAAGGAAAGCCCGGTGCGCTTTCTGATCATCGAGATGATCGGCGCGATGGTCGGCGTCGCCGCGATCGTCGCCTCGGGCATGATCGCCGACCGCGTCGGCCGCAAGCCGCTGTTGCTCGGATCGGCGGTGGCGATTGCGGTCTATAGCGGCTTCGCCCCGCAACTGCTCGATGCCGGCCCGTTCGGCGAGACCGTGTACATGGTGGCGGGCTTCGTGCTGCTCGGTCTCTCCTTTGGTCAGTCGTCGGGCGCGATCGCCTCCAGCTTCGCGCCGACCTACCGCTATACGGCGTCGGCGCTGACCTCGGATTTCGCCTGGCTGTTCGGCGCCGGCTTCGCGCCGCTCGCCGCGCTCCTGCTGGCAACCCATTTCGGCCTGATCTCGGCCGGCGCGTATCTGTTGTCCGGCGCGGTGTGGACGCTGCTGGCGCTGTGGCTGAGCGGCCTGCGCGAAGCCGAGGGCTGAAGCCGAGGGCCTACGGACTCAATCCACCACGATCTTGACGCGGTCGCGCGGCTTGACCTGGGCGTGGGCGTCGAGGCCGTTGAGGACGCGGAAGCGCTCGATGGGGTGATCGACGCCGGCCATGCGGTGCGACAGCGATTCCACGGTGTCGCCGGGCTGCACGTTGATCACCTTGATGCGCAGCGGGCGGGCGGCCTGGATCTCCTCGAGCGTCAGGCGGCGGAACGAGCCGACGGTCTCGCGGGCATTGCGCTCGCTCTCGGTGGTCTTCTGCTTGGCGGCGAAGATGAAGCGGTAGACGTCGCTGCCGAAGCGCAGCGCGTAGACCTTGAACTGCCAGGTGTCGCCATGCGCGGTGGCCGAGGCTGCCGGGAAGCCGTTGATGTTGATGTCTTCGGTCGAGGACTTCTCGACGCCTTCCATCCAGCCGGAATTGAGATAGTCGCCGAGCGACTGCTCGGCCGGCACCCGCACCACGTCGAAACGCATCGCCTGGCTGCCGCCCTCGCGCACGCCGATCACCGCCTGCGCGGTGTTGTCGAGCGTGAAATTCTCCGGCGCGGTAAAGGTGAAGCCGAGCTTGGGATGCAGGAAGCGGCGCCCGCGGACGAAACCTTCGCTGGGGTCCTCGCCATAGACGATGTTGTCGATCGCGGCGAGATAGGTCTCGCGGTCGCGCTCGCTGTTGTCGGGCGCGGTGTACTGCCGCGCGGTGGTCTGCGCATTGGCGATACGCTCGGGCGTTGCCGGATGCGACGAGGTGAAATCCTGCGCGCGCGGATCGAGCGCGGTGCGACCGACCTTGAGCGCCGCATTGCGCTCCATCGCGGTCAGGAAGCGCGCCGCGCCGTAGGGATCGAAATGCGCGCGGGCGGCGATGCCGACTCCGATGCCGTCGGCCTCGAACTCCTGCTGCCGCGAGAAGCTCGCCATCGTCAGCTTGGTTTTCGCCAGCGCCAGCGCAGTGAGATCGGGATCGGTGCTCATGTCGGTGACGACGCGCGTCACCACCGCAGCCTGCCGCGCCTGATCCTCGCGCATCGCGGCGTGCTTGGCCAGCACATGCGCCATCTCGTGGCTCAGCACCGAGGACAGTTCGGAGGTGTCGCTGGCGAGCGCGATCAGGCCGCGCGTGACGTAGAGCTGGCCGGTCGGCAGCGCGAAGGCGTTGACCGCGCCGGAATTGAGGATGGTGACTTTGTAGGCCTGATCGGGCCGGTCGGAGGCCGCGACCAGCCGCTCGACGGTCTTGCTGATCAGGGCCTCGAGCTTCGGGTCGTCATAGGCGCCGCCATAGGTGGAGAGGATGCGCTCATGCTCGCGCTCGGTCGCGGGGGTCTGCTGCACCACCCGGTTCGGCTTCGCCGGCGCGGCGACCGCGGCGGTCGGCCCGGGCTGCTCGAAGCGGCCGACATTGCCGCAGGCCGAGAGCGTCAGCGCGGCGCAGATCAGCGCCGGCGCAGCCACGAGGCAGCGGCCCGTCACTTCCCCACGCCGTCCTGCGCGCTCAATCACGTCTCAAACTCACAATTTTCGAGCGAATTGACCGGGGCATGGCCGATGCTGTGAGTCCCACGTCCCCTAGTTCCCGCCGAGCAATTCCAGTTGCCCCACCCGGAGCAATTCGATTCGCGGCCCACGTCGCGCTTCCACCCAGCCTCGGACACGAATCCTTCGATTTTCGAGGGACTTGGGTGCAAGCCCGGCCGCCTCGAACGCAGGGACTATGCGCCCTGAAATAGTCGCCGCAAAGTCCCGTGTCCAGTTTCGGCCGAAATTCAGGTAGGTCACTGACCCAGCCTGACGCACCGACAAAACCCTGCCCTCGACCACCATAAAGCGCCCGATCCCGGCCAAAATATCGCCCGGACTTTCGGCGTTTTTTATGACAGCTGACCCGCTCCAGGTTCCCGATCGGGCCTGCCGCGCCTCGGCCTCCGCTGCCATCAGCGCCGTGGCGCAGTCCTTGTCGGCGATCTCGGATGACACCAGAGCGAGTCCCTGTCGCAGCAGCTCGCTTTGCACGGTAGTTTCGCTGCCGGCAAGAAAGACGTAGGCCGGCTGGCGGCCGTAGCGGTCCGGCGCGTCGTCGCCGCCGCGCAGGCCGACCTCGCGGCCGACCAGCAGTGCCGACAGCACTGCCGCGGCTTTCACTCTGTCCGCCACCTCGATGCCGGCCAGCTTGACCTCGCGGCCGTCGTCGAGGCGAAAGCTGCGCGCGTCGACAATGGCGGCGACGCGCCCGTCGTCCTGGCTCTCGAAATGGCATGCGGCCGCCTCGGCCCGGCAGATAGCGAACGCGACGATCGCCGATGCAAGCAGGGGACAGCAAATTATGGCGCGTTGGATTCGCATTAAGCCATGCTCGCACATTTCGACCATTCCGTTGAATGGAAAAAGCGTGCGCCAACATTGCAACGCCGCTGCTTGCTGCGCTGGTGGCCATGCGGCATGATCCGCCCGCGAAGCGGACCGCCTGGAATGAGGTCCGTGCTTGATGGGAGGCTGTGGATGAGACGAGTTTTGGCCGGTGCACTGGCCTGCGTGTTTGCGATCTCGGCGAATGTGTCGCTGGCGCAGGACAAACCCCCGCTGAAGCTCGGCGGCATCCTCGATATGTCGAGCCTCTATGCCGACATCACCGGTTCGGGCAGCGAGACCGCTGCCAAGATGGCGGTGGAGGATTTCGGCGGCGAGGTGCTCGGACGCAAGATCGAGGTCGTGGTCGGCGACCACCTCAACAAGGCCGATCTCGCCGCCAACATCGCCCGCGACATGCTCGACAACCAGGGCGTCGAGATGATCTTCGACGTCGCGGCCTCAGCGACCGCGCTCGCCGCCGGCGAGATCGCCAAGGCTCGCGGCAAGATCATCATGTTCAACGGTCCGGGCTCGATCCGCCTCACCAACGAGGCCTGCGGCCCCTTCACCGTGCACTATGTGTTCGACACGTTCGCGCAGGCCAACGTCACCGGCCTTGCCGCAGTGAAGTCCGGCCTCGACACCTGGTTCTTCCTCACCGCGGACTATGCGTTCGGACAGGACCTGGAGAAGGACACCAGCAATGTGGTGGTCAAGTCGGGCGGCAAGGTGCTCGGCAACGTCCGGCATCCGATCAACACCTCGGACTTCTCGTCGTTCCTGCTGCAGGCGCAGGCGTCGAAGGCCAAGGTGATCGGCCTTGCCAATGCCGGCGGCGACACCATCAACGCGATCAAGCAGGCTGCCGAATTCGGTCTCACCAAGAGCGGCCAGAAGCTGTCGCCGCTGCTCGCCTTCGTCACCGACATCGACAGCGTCGGGCTCGAGACCGCGCAGGGCCTGCTGCTGGCAGAAGCCTTCTACTGGGATCTCAACGACGACACCCGCGCGTTCTCGAAACGCTTCATGGAGCGCGTCAAGCGGGTGCCGACCTCGGCCCAGGCCGGAGTCTATTCTTCCGTCACGCATTACCTGAAAGCGGTGAAGGCCGCCGGCACCACCGATTCCGCCGCGGTCATCAAGGTGATGAAGGAGACCCCGATCAACGACATGTTCGCCAAGAACGGCAAGATCCGCGAGGACGGCCGCATGATCCACGACATGTATCTGTTCGAGGTCAAGAAGCCGTCGGAGTCGAAGGGCCGCTGGGACGACTACAAGCTGCTCGCGACGGTGCCGGGCGACCAGGCGTTCCAGCCGCTGGAAGCCTCGCGCTGCCCGCTGGTGAAGAAATGACGGACGGCCGTCATTGCGAACGAGCGAAGCAATCCATCTCGCGCAGCATGAAGAATCGATTGCTTCGTCGTTTCGCTCCTCGCAATGAGGTGCGGACAAAGGTCGCGCAAATCAACAACACGAAAGGCAAAACGCCATGAGCGACAGTCAGATGGTTCTCCAATCCCTCGAGCAGGGCCTGCTCACCATCACGATGAACCGCCCAGAGCGGCGCAACGCGCTCAACCCCGACATGACGCAGGGCCTCGTCGAGGCGGCGCGGCGCGCCGAAGGCGATCCCGAGGTGCGCGCGGTGCTGATCCGGGGCGCCGGCGGCACCTTCTGCGTCGGCGGCGACGTCAAGTCGATGGCGGCCGGCCGCGCGCCGCTGCCGTTCGAGGCCAAGATGGCAAACCTGCGCCGCGGCATGGAAGTTTCGCGCATCCTGCACCAGATGCCCAAGCCGGTGGTGGCGCAGCTCGATGGCGCGGCCGCCGGCGCCGGGCTTTCGATCGCGCTGTCCTGCGACCTGCGCGTTGCCAGCGCCTCCTGCAAGATCACCACCGCCTTCGCCAAGGTCGGCTTCTCCGGCGATTACGGCGGCACCTATTTCCTGACTAAGATGCTCGGCAGCGCCAAGGCGCGTGAGCTCTACATGATGTCCCCCGTGCTGTCGGCACAGGAAGCCTACAATCTCGGCATGGTCTCCAAGGTGGTGCCCGATGCCGATATCGAGGCCGAGGCGCTGGAGCTCGCGCGCTCATTGGCGCAGGGGCCGTCGGTCGCGCTCGGCTACATCAAGCGCAACATCAACAATGCCGAGACCATGACGCTGGAAGCCTGCTTCGACGGCGAGGCGATCCATCACACCCGTGCCGGCGACACCGCCGACCACAAGGAAGCGGCCAAGGCCTTCGTCGAGAAGCGCAAGCCGACCTTCCAGGGGCAGTAGGCCATGACCGAATATATCCGGCTGCGGCAGATTTGCCTGGTGGCGCCGCAGCTCGCGCCGGTGATCGCGGATATCTCCGCGATCATGGGACTCGACGTCTGCTACCGCGACGGCAACGTCGCCAAATACGGCCTCGAGAACGCGCTGATGCCGGTCGACACCATCCTGCTCGAAGTCGTCGCGCCGTTCGAGCCAGGGCCCGCAACCGCGGCCGGCCGCTTCATCGAGAAGACCGGCGGCCGCGGCGGTTACATGGCGATCTTCGCTTGCGAAGATCCCAACGCGCGCGGCGCGAAAGCCAATGCGATGGGCGTGCGCACCGCCAACGTGATCACGCACGCGCCGTATCGCGGCGTGCAGCTGCACCCGCGCGATTGCCGCGCGGCCTTCATCGAGTTCAACCACACCGACGGCAGCGACGACATTCTGGGGCCGTATCCGCCGGCAGGCCCGAACTGGCAAAAGTCGATCCGCAAGGACACGACGCTGGCGCTGACCGAGGTCGAGATGCAGAGCCCCGAGCCGCAAGCGCTGGCGGAGCATTGGGGCAGGATCGTCGGCATTTCCGCCGACGGCACCACCGTGAAGCTGCCGAACGCCACCTTCCGCTTCGTGCAGGGTGATGCCGAGATCATGAGCGGCCTGACGTTTACGGTCGCCGACAAGACGAAGGTGCTCGACGCGGCGAAAGCGAGGGGCTGCGCCGTGTCAGGCGATGGATTTTTCCTCTGCGGCGTGACGTTCCGCCTGACGTAAACGACAGTAGCCCGGATGCAGCGAAGCGAAATCCGGGGCCACCGTCCGCGGAGAATGTGGCCCCCGATTGCGCTGCGCTGCATCCGGCTACGCATCGCTGCTCGCGAAGGTGGGCACACTTGCGCTTTGCCCACCCTGCGCGGTTGCGGGCCTTACCGCCCCTTGAAATTCGCGACGCGGCGCTCGGCGGTGGCCTTGACGCCTTCCTTGAAATCCTCGGTCGCGCGCAGCTTGGTCTGCTCGGCCAGCTCATGGTTGGTGGCGGCGAGGACGCGGTCGGCGAGGCCGGCGCGCATGGTGGCGCGAGTCGAGACCAGACCGAGCGGCGAGCATTCGGCGATCTCCTGCGCGAGCTTCATCGCCTCTGCGCGCACCTGGTCCTGCGGCACCAGCACGTTGGCGAGGCCCCAGCGATAGGCTTCTTCGCCGGTGACGCGGCGGCTGGTGTAGAACATCAGCTCGGCATTGTTCTTGCCGATCAACTCCGGCAGCGTCGCGGTGAGGCCGAAGCCCGGATGGAAGCCGAGCTTGGTGAAGTTGGCCGAGAAGCGCGCCTCGGGGCAGGCGACGCGGAAGTCGGCCGACACGGCAAGGCCGAGGCCGCCGCCGATCGCGGCGCCATGGATCGCCGCGACGATCGGCTTCTTGTTGCGGAAGATGCGCACCGCCTGGACATAGAGATGGTTGATCGGCAGGTTGGAGGCCGGATCGGTCTTGGCGCGCTCCTCTTGCTCCTGGCGGGCCGGATCGCCGAAATTGGCGCCGGCGCAGAACGCCTTGCCTTGCGCTGCCAGCACCGAGGCGCGGATCTCGATATTGTTGTCGAACTCCTCCAGCGCGTCGGCGATCTGGTTGATCAGCGCCACGTCGAAGAAGTTCAGCGGCGGCTTGCGGATCTCGATCAGGCCGACATGGCCGTGGGTCTCGACGCCGATATCCGTGTATTTGGTCATTTATTGTCTCCGTAAGGCTTCATTGGTTTGGCGCGGGACTCTTCACCTCTCCCAAGGGGAGAGGTCGATTTGCGCCAGCAAATCGGGTGAGGGGTTGTGCTCTCTCGTGGGACCGTAATCCCTCACCCGGCGCTGCGCGCCGACCTCTCCCTCCGGGAGAGGTGCGAGTGATCGCGGTGAGATCGTCGGTGTCATCGTCGTCAGCGCAAACCCAATCCGCGGGCGATGATGCCGCGCAGCACCTCGGTGGTACCGCCCTGGATCGTCAGCTTGGGCGCGGTCTTGATGGCGAAATCGAGCTGCTTCTCCAGCGTTTCGCGATTGGTCGCGGTCTCCTCGACGAACGCCGCGAGATCGCGCACGCGGTGCGGGAGCTGCTGCTCCCACACCGTGCCGATGTCCTTGACGATCGAGGCCTCCACCACCGGCTCCTTGCCGGCCTGCAGCATGCCGGCGACCGACACCGACATGCGGCGCATGGTGTGAACCTGGGCCACCAGCCGGCCGATGCCTTCGGCCGAGCGGGTGTCCGGGTTCTTGCCGACGGCGCGCACGAGTTCAGTGAGCACGTAATAGGTCTCGAGGAAACGCTCGGGACCGCTACGCTCATAGGCGAGCTCGCTCGTCGCCTGCTTCCAGGCGCCGTCGATCTCGCCGAGCACGTGATCGTCGGGCACGAAATAGTCGGTGAACACGACCTCGTTGAATTCGAACTGTCCGGTGATCTGGCCGATCGGATTCACCTGGATACCCGGCTGCTTCATCTTGACCAAGAATTGCGTCAAGCCGTGGCGGCGGTTTTCCTTGGTCGGCGGCGAGGTACGGAAGATCGCGATCATGTAGTCGGCGATGTGCGCCGACGAGGTCCAGATCTTGGTGCCGTTGATCAGATAGCCGCCGTCGGTCTTGGTCGCGCGCGTCTTCGCCGCGAACAGGTCGGAGCCCGAATTCGGCTCGCTCATGCCGATCGCAAAGCAAATCTCGCCGCGGCAGATGCGCGGCAGAATGTCCATCTTGATGTGCTCGGGCGCGTATTTCAGCAGCACCGGCCCGCTCTGGCGGTCGGCGACGAAGAAGCGCCGGGTCGGCGCATTCGCTACCCGCATCTCCTCGGTCACCACGTAGCGCTCGAGGAACGAGCGCTCCTGGCCGCCATATTTCTTTGGCCAGGTCATGCCGAGCCAGCCCTTGGCGCCGACGCGGCGGGAGAATTCCGGCGCGTCGTTGTCTTCGCGGTTGGGCGCGTGAGGATCGAACGTGCCGGCGGCGATCTCCTCGGCGAGGAAGGCGCGGACTTCCTTACGAAGCTGCTCGCACTTTTCCGGCAGGCGGATCGGATCGAAACGAAGGGCTGCGGTCATGATGTCCAGTCCTGATCTTTCTGCCTGATCTCAGCGCGAAGCCACCAGCGGCCACAATTCGTCGGCGCCACGGTCGGCGACGAGCTTGCCGAGCTCGACCGCCCAGTAGCTTTCGGAGCCGAAATCGTCGCGCCACGCCAGCGCGCGCAGCGAGTAGCGGTGCAGGATGTGCTCGATGGTGAAGCCGATCGCGCCGTGCACCTGATGCGCGATGCCGCCGCCTTTCTCCGCCGCTTCCGAGCAGCGGATCTTTGCCGAGGCGGCTTCGAGGAACACCGCGTCGGTATCGAGCGACTTCGCATTGACGATGGTGTCGGCCGCCGAGGTCGCAGCGGCCAGTGCTGCGGCGGATTCGCCGGCGAGGCGGGCGAGGTTGTGCTGCACCGCCTGGAATTTCGAGATCTTCTTCTCGAAGGCGACGCGCTCGTTGGAATAGCGCACGGAGATGTCGAGCATCGATTCCAGGCTGCCCGCGATCTGCAGGCTGCGCACCACACCGCCCATCAGCATCAGCGTGGTCTGGTCGAAACCATTGGGCACAGGCTTGATCGTTACAGGCTGCACCTTGTCCAGCGTGACGGTGTCGCTGTGATCGCCGCCGAGCCCGATGCCGGATGCGATCCGGCACTTCGCGGCGTCGACCAGCGCGATCATGACGCCGTCCTTGCCATCAGCCAGCACCGCGAAATGCTTTGCCTCCTTCGCAAACGGCACGCCGCGGGCGCGGCCGGAGAGGGAGCCGTCGGCGGCCAGCGTGATGCGATCCTTCGGCGCGGCCGGCATCACAGTCATCTCGCCTTCGGGGGAGGCGATCTTCGCCTGCGTCAGCAGCCAGCCGGCCAGCATGGTTTCGGCCAGCGGAACAGCGATGGCATGGCGGCCGGCGACGTTGAGAACGGCAAAACCTTCAGCGAGGCTGGCGCCGGAACCGCCAAGATCGTCGGGCACCCAGGAGAGCGGCAGGCCGGCTTCGGTCAGCGCCTGCCACAGCGGCGCCTTCCACGCGCCCTGCCTGTCGTGATTGATGGTCTGGGCATCCGCGAGATCGGCGAAAATCTTTTCCGCGGTCTCGGCGACGATGTTCTCACTCTCCGCCACAGCGTTCCTCGTGTTGATTGGCTTGGGTCCGGCCATCAGGCAGACCGTGCTTGCGATGTCGTCTTGCGCTCAATGATGAGGAAAAGCCATAGCCGTGACAAGCACTGCCCGCAGGGCCACTTGCGCGGATGGCATGCGAGCGGCCATTCAGAAGAATTAATTCCGCAGTGCGGATTTCGCAGATTGTCACGAGCCAGATTTTCAGGGATTTGGCTGCACGATATGGTATGCCACCGCAATTCATCTGGCTCACAACAACAAGGAAACGCAGATGTCGAAGGAAGGCTTGTGCGCGATCGTGACGGGGTCGGCATCGGGGCTCGGTGCCGCCACCGCGCAAATCCTCGCCGCCGAGGGCGCGCGCATCATTGTCAACTATTCCAACAGCAAGGCGGAAGCCGAGGCGACCGCAGAGCTCTGCCGCAAGCAGGGCGCCGAGGTGCTGGTGGTGCAGGGCGACGTCTCGCGCGATGAGGATTGCCAGAAGATCGCGGCCGCCGCGCAGGGCTGGGGCCGCCTCGATGTGCTCGTCAACAATGCCGGCACCACCAAGCATGTGCCGCATCACGATATGGATGGTCTCACGGCGGACGACTTCCAGCGCATCTATGCCGTCAACACCATCGGCCCGTTCCAGATGGTCCGCGCCGCGCGGGCGTTGCTCGAAGCGGGCGCGAAGGCATCGGGCCGGCCGTCGGCGGTGGTCAACGTGTCCTCGGTCGCCGGCATTTCCGGCGGCGGCTCGTCGGTCGCCTATGCCGCGAGCAAGGGCGCGCTCAACACCATGACGCAGTCGCTGGCCCGCGCGCTGGCGCCGCTGATCCGCGTCAACACGGTCTGCCCGGGCTATATCGATACGCCCTGGTTCACCAAGGGGCGCGGCGAGGCCGGCGCCAAGCAGGTGCGCGATGCGGTGGTGGCGCGGGTGCCGCTGAAGGTCGCGTCAACGGCGGAAGATATCGCCAACCTAGTCTGCTTCCTGGCGAGCCCGGCGTCGAGCAACATGACCGGCGAGTTCGTCCGCATGGACGCCGGCATGCATTTGATTCAGTGAGGCGGACTCCATCCGCGTCATGGCCGGGCTTGACCCGGCCATCCACGACTTGCTTGGCGCGCGGATGGGAAGACGTGGATGCCCGGGTCAAGCCCGGGCATGACAATGTCAAAGAGCGGCTTCGCGTCTGCCGCTATTTGTTACCCGGATCCGGAATCACCCGCGCGGCGACCAGCCGGTTCCAGATGAACAGCACCACCAGCGCGCCGATCGTGGCGGTGATGAAGCCGGCGCCCTGGTCCGGACCGTAATGCCCGATCGCCTGACCGATGAAGGTGGCGAGGAAGGCGCCGGCAATGCCGAGCACCGTGGTGAGGATGAAGCCGGTCGGATTGTTCGGCCCCGGCGACAGGAAGCGCGCGATGATTCCTGCGACGAAGCCGACGATGATGACCCAGATGATGCCGCCCATGATGATCGACCTCCACTAAAATCAGATCACAGCCGGCCGTTCAGCTCGTCGCCGCTCGGCAGCCGTCCGTCCGGCGTCAGGTGATTGATGACCTCGGGCAGATACTGGCTGAGGCCCTGCAACAGATCGTCGCGCGACAGGCCGCTCTGCGAGGACAGCGAGTTGATCTGGTCGGCGCCGAGCGCGTTGGCGAGATCGCCGGGTTCGATCGGCTTGTTGGGGCCGTTGCTGACCCAGGAATTGGCGGTGTCGCCATGGCCCTTGTCCTGCATCTGCTTGAGCAGGTCGCTGAGGCCGCCGCTCAGCACGGTGCCGGCGGCGCCGCCTGCGAGCAGGCCGCCGAGCCCGCCCTTGAGCAGATCGGACAGCCCGCCGCCGCCCGTTCCGCCGGGCAGGCCGGCGGTGACGTTGCCGGGCAGCGGCGGAGCCTGCGTCGGCCGCGGCGCCGGAGCTGCTTCAGTCGGCTGCTGGCCGCTGCCGCCGAAATGCTTGACGGCCTTCCAGGCGAGCAGCGCCAGGATCGCCATCGTCATCGGCGACATGCCGCCGCCGCTCGAACTGTCGGACTGTGTGCTTGGCGCGCTCGAACCGCGCGGGCCGTTCTGCATGCCGTTGAGTACGTCGAGTAAACCCATGATCGTCTCCTGCCGCAACCGTGCCCCGATGCCAAAACATAGCTGTGGCGCATGACGGTTACAAGGCAGCGTTGCGGGGGTGGCGGCGAGGTCGATGGGCATCGGTCATGCGGTCTGCTATCGATGTGCGATGAATGGACGTTTAGCCAGATGAACGAGAACCAGCCGATCGGCATTGCCGGCGCCGGCAGCATCGGCTGCTTCGTCGGCGGCATGCTGGCTGCGGCCGGACGCCGCGTCGCGCTGCTGGCCCGGCCGCGCGTGGTGAAGGAAATTACCGCCGGGGGACTGCGCGTCAGCAATTTCGACGAGTCGGAAAGGACGGTCCCCGCGGCCGCGCTGACGCTGTCGGACGATCCGTCGATCTTCAAAGACACGCCGCTGATTCTGGTGACAGTGAAGAGCGCCGATACGCCGGCGATGGCCGGGCTGATCGCGCGCCACGCGCCTGATGATGCCGTCGTGGTCAGCCTGCAGAACGGCGTCGGCAACGTGCCGGTGCTGCGCCAGCATCTCGCCGGCCGCAGCGTGCTCGGCGGCATGGTGCCGTTCAATGTGGTGGCGCTCGGCGACGGCCGCTTTCATCGCTCGACCTCGGGCGACATCGTGATCGCCAACGACGACGCCGGCACGGCGGCGCGCCTGTCGGTGCCAGGCCTTGCCATCCGTGCGACTGACAACATCGACGGCGTGCAGTGGGGCAAGCTGATCGTCAATCTCAACAACGCGCTCAATGCGCTCTCCGACATTCCGCTGCGCCAGCAGCTCGCGCAACGCAACTGGCGCCGCCTGTTCGCCGACCAGATGGCGGAAGGACTGGCCGCGGTCCGCGCCGAGGGCATCACGCCGGTGTCGCCGACGCCGCTGCCGTCCGGCTGGATGCCGCCGCTGCTGCGGCTGCCGGACGCGATCTTCGAGATGCTGCTCGGCCGCACCATGAAGATCGATCCCGAGGCGCGCTCCTCGATGTGGGAGGATCTGCAACGCGGCCGCCGCACCGAGATCGACTATTTGCAAGGCGTCATCACCGCGATTGCCGATCGCCACGGACTGGACGTGCCGTTGTCGCGCCGTGTCATCGATTTGATCCGCAAGGCGGAGGCTGCCGGCAAGGGCTCGCCCGGGCTGACGCCGGAGCAGATTCGCGCGGGGTAGGGCATTCGGAAGGAGGATGTCATGAGATCGATTGTCGTGATGCTGGTGGCGATTGCAGGACTCAGCACAACCGTTGCACACGCCGCGCCGCCGACCGTCGTTCCGTCACCGGGCTACGACGCGCGCCTGCAGGAGCAGCGTGCCGCGATGTCGGCGCGATCGGGCGGGCAGGTGACGCCCGTTGCCCCGCGGACGAAGCCGCGCCACACCAAGCGCAATCCGCAACGGTAACTCCACCCCACACGTAATGGTCAGACGATTTCAAATGCGATCAGCGGTTCTCGCACTCGGCCTGCTGCTCGGCATCTCCACCGCTGCCGTGGCCGCCGACTATGCCGGCGCCATCAGCAGCTATCGGCGCAGCAAGGGGATGCCGGCGGTGAAGCTCGATGCCAAGCTCAACGCGGTCGCCTTGAAGCAGGCGCAGGCGATGTCGGCGAGCGGATCGGTCAGCCACTCCGCCGGCGGCAGCTTCTTCACCCGCATCAAGCCGCTGAAGAAGCAGCGCGCGGCCGAGAACATCGGCGCCGGGTTCATCAGCTTCGCCGAGATGCTGAAGCAGTGGGAAAACTCCGCCGGCCATCGCGAGAATTTGCTGATGCCGGGCGCAAGGCGCGTCGGCGTCGCCTTCGCCGACAATGCGAAGTCGCCCTACCGCAGGTTCTGGGCGATGCTGATCACCGACTGACCAGAATTTCCTGACGCGAGAATTTCAGCCGCGCCTTGCGGCCCTGGTCGGCATCGGCGCCGTCGGCTGCGGGGTGAACAGCTTCTTGATGTCCTCGATCCCCTGCGACAGCCGCGGCCATTCGCATGAGAAGGCGTTCTTGGCGCATTGCGCCGCCCTGATCCGCGCGGCCTGCTTCACCGGGCTCGCAACCGGCACCGGCACCCGCTCGGGCTGGCTGCGCAGCGTCACCTGCTGAAGCTGCGGCGCCGGCTGCGGCGTTGGCGGCGGCTGTTCCTGCAGCTTTTCCTGCTGCTGTCGCGCGTTGAACGCCGCGACGATGGTGGAGCGGCGCTGCTTCTCGAGATAGGAGGTATATTCCTGGTCGATCTTCTTCTGCTCGTCCGGCGTCGGATTGGGACCTGCGATGTCGAAGCTGTGATCCTGCATGAAATCGTAATAGGTGTAGCCGCCGCCCGGCTTGCGGCGTCCGGCGAATTTGGCGTTGCAGTCGCCGAGCTGTGCGGTCCTGTCCTCTTTGGTCTTCGCCTTCTCGGCGAGGTCGGCGCACTCCTCGAAGTCCTTCGGCCCGCTGCGCCACCATTGCGCATGCGCATCTGAATGCGCGAGCACGAAGCAGGCGGCACAAGCGGCAGCAGCCAACGTCGATGATCGTGATGGTATCACGGACATTGAGACAAACTCGAACGACACGGATTTGGCTGATTGTCGCCATTTTGACGGCGCTTGTCACCCCGTCAGGTGATGAATTTTGCGGCGCGTGGAACCGCAAATGTGGGCGCTGTGTCGGAGGGAACACAGCGTTTCGCATCACTGCAACGTTTGACCCAACTCTTATGTGCGGTCGCGTGCGCAACTGCGACGATTCGAATCGAATCGTTCACTTCACCTTGTGCAGCAATGCGACCAGTTCCGCCTGCCGGTGCGTGCCGGTCTTCTGGAAGATCGCCTTGAGCTGATTGCGCGCGGTGGACAGCGCAATGCCGGCCTGCGCCGCGGTGTCCTCGAGCGAATCGCCGCGTGCCAGCTGTGTCGCGAGCCGGACCTGCGCCGGGGTCAGCTCGAATGTCGCGGCGAGCAGTGCTTGATCGAATGCGGCGCTGCCCTCGAGGTCGCGGATCAAGAGGATCGCGCGTGCGCCGAGGAACGGCGAGCGCGCCGCGGCCGGCACGCCTTGCATCTGGATCACGATCGGCCGCCGGTCGGCCCTGCGCACGATGATCGGCGCCGATGCTACCGCCAGCAGATCCGACGTGTGGTCAAGCTGATCGACCAATCGCGTCAGGTCGGCATTGGCCTGGCGGTCGCGCAGCGTCAGGCGATTGTTGCGGATCGCAAGGTCGTCGCCGAGACAGGCCTCGGCGCGGCTGTTCATGCCGATGACGCCGCCGAAGCGGCCGACGGCGATCGCCGCGGTCTGGATCAGGTCGAGCGCACTGGTGATGCCCGACAATGCGGAGCGGCCGATCGCGGTGGACAGCGTCGCGGCTTCGGTGAGCCGCGCCGACAGCGTCGACAGTGCCTTGATCTCCTCGGCGTCGAACATGCCTTCCTGCGGCGAGCGCTGGATGGTCAGCGCCCACAATGCCGGGCCGGCGCGGAAGCCGACGGCGGCAAACCATTTCAGCCCGAACTCGCCGAGCGTCGCGTAAAGCGGATCGCGCAGCATCTCGGCTTCTGATTCAAACAGATCGGCATCGGAGATGACATCGACGCCGGCGTGCATCAGTGGCACGCCGCGCGCGGCGCGGATGTCGGTGAGATGCAGGTTGGTGGGGAAGTAGGTCTTGGTGAAATACTCGGTAATAGAGTCGGTGCGCGGAATGTCCTCGGTGCGGATGTCGCTCTGGAGCATCGCGGCGCCGGTCGCACCGACCACGGCGCAGACATCGTCCATGAAGGGCAGCCAGCGTGCAGGATCGAGAACCACGTCGCCGAGGCGCGCGGCGACATCGTCAAGCTTGCGCAGGTCGACCAAGGCTCGACAACTCCCTAGACGCACTATTCTCGCTTCGTCAGGCGAAGCAGTCAGCCGCTGCTTGCGCCCGCTACCATGCTTAAAAAGGCCAGCGCAGCCGGATGTGCAAGCAAAATCAATGCCCGTACAATGACGGGCGGCATCGGATCAGGTAATTCAGGCGAAATCGGTCCGAATCGACCGGATTGGTGGCCCAGCGGCTGTTTTGCAGCTCCAGGCTACGAAACCGGTCAGCCTGGAACGGCGTGACTCGGATGATCCGCAGCGCCAAGCGCCACCCGGCAGAAGCTCGCCGCGGTCGCCGCGACCTCCGCGACTGGCTCAGGATATTGCCGCGACACCCAGCGCCGCGCGATCGAGATCACGGCGCCGATCATGCCGACCGCGAGCAGCGTCGCCGGACCTTTTCCGCTCCGCCTCGGATCGAAAGTCGGCGGCACCAGGATCTCGCTGAAGACGCGCCCGGCATCGAGCGTGACGGCCTCGACTGCCGGGCTGATTCCGGAGATCTCGAGCAGGAAGACCCGCGCAGGTTTCGGATGCTCCTTCAGCCGCGTGAAATACAGCGTCAGCGCCGCGCGCAGCCTCGCGTCGGCATCGTCGCCCGCGGCGGCAGCCGCCGCGGTCATGTCTGCGTACAAATGATCGACGACATGGGTGTAGGCCGCGATCAGCAGCGCTTCGCTGTTGGCAAACGACTCGTAGAAATAGCGCTCGGTCAGCTCGGCCGCCTCGCAGATCGCCTTCACGGTCGCGCTGCGGTAGCCGACCTCGCCATAGACCTCGATCGCTGCGTCGATCAGCTTGAGGCGCCGTTCGGTGCGGCGTTCCTCGGCGTCGAGGCCGCCATAGAGGCGCGCTTTGCGGCTGCTTTCCATGAATACGTATTGACATGGCATATTGTCAGATGTCAAGTTATCTGACAATATAGATTGTCAAAACGGGAGGTGCAGCCGTGTCCAGTCATTTCGACGTGCTGATCGTGGGTGCGGGCCTCTCCGGCATCGGCGCCGGCTATCATCTGCAGACCAACTGTCCGGACCGTAGCTACGCGATCCTCGAAGGACGCGACTGCATCGGCGGCACTTGGGACCTGTTCCGCTATCCCGGCATCCGCTCCGACTCCGACATGTACACGCTCGGCTATTCGTTCCGGCCGTGGACCGAGCCGAAAGCGATCGCCGACGGCCCGTCGATCCTGAATTACGTGCGCGAGACCGCGGCGCTCTACGGCATCGACAAGAAGATCCGCTTCAACCATCGCGTCGTCAGTGCCGACTGGTCGTCGGCCGAGGCGCGCTGGACGGTCGAGGTCGAGCGCGGCCAGGAAAAGACCGTCGAGCGCCTGACCTGCAACTTCCTGTTCATGTGCAGCGGCTACTACAAATACGAGCACGGCTATACGCCCGACTTCCCCGGCATCGCCGATTTCGCCGGCCGCGTCGTCCATCCGCAGAAATGGACCGACGACATCGATTATGCCGGCAAGAAGGTGGTGGTGATCGGCTCCGGCGCGACCGCGGTGACGCTGGTGCCGGAAATGGCCAAGGCCGCCGGTCACGTCACGATGCTGCAGCGTTCGCCGACCTATGTCGTCGCGCGTCCCGACAAGGACAAGATCGCCGACTGGCTGCGCGCGCGGCTGCCCGCAAAACTCGCCTACGGCATCACCCGCTGGAAGAACGTGCTGTTCGGCATGTATTTCTATCGGCTGTGCAAGCGCAGCCCCGAGCGGGTCAAGCAGCTGATCCTCGGCGGCGTGCGACACGCGCTCGGTCCGGACTACGACATCGCCACCCATTTTACGCCACGCTACAACCCGTGGGACCAGCGGCTCTGCCTGGTGCCGAACGGCGATCTGTTCCAGTCGCTGCGCAGCGGCAAATCGTCCGTCGTCACCGACCACATCGAGACGTTCACGCCTCGTGGCATCAAGCTCAAATCCGGCAAGACGCTCGACGCCGATATCGTGGTGACCGCGACCGGGCTCGATCTGCAGGTGCTCGGCGGGCTTGCCTTCAAGGTCGACGGGGTGCCCGTCGATCTGTCGAAATCGATGAACTACAAGGGGCTGATGTGCAGCGGCGTGCCCAACCTCGCCGCCGCCTTCGGCTACACCAACGCGTCCTGGACGCTGAAATGCGACCTGTCCTGCGAATATGTCTGCCGCCTGCTCAACTACATGAAGGCCAGCGGCTACGCGCAGGTGACGCCGCGGCGCAATGACCCCAGCGTCACCGAGATGCCCTGGGTGGACTTCTCCTCCGGCTACATCCAGCGCGCCGTCGACAAATTCCCCAAGCAGGGCTCGCGCCGGCCGTGGCGGCTCTACCAGAACTACGCGCTCGATCTGATGACCCTGCGCTACGGTTCGCTGGCCGACGAGGCGCTCGAATTCCGACCCGCCGGCAAGACCGCGGCCGCAGCCGGGCCGTCAGCGGCGCCGGCGCGGCAGGTCGCGTAACGAACGGCCTGTCGACGCCGCGCGGCATCGTGCACCCGCCTCGGTGCGAACTGGCGACCGGGCAATGCCTCTGCTATGGCTGGCGATCCGCGCGCGCATCACAGGGGGCGAACCGATGCTGCTGGCGATCGAGCAGGGCAACACCAATAGCGTCTTCGCGGTTCACGACGGCGCGAACTGGGTGGCGCAATGGCGTTCCGCCACCGAGCCGACCCGTACCGCGGACGAATACATCGTCTGGCTGTCGCATCTGATGGCGATGCAGAAGCTCGACGTCGCCGGGCTCGATGCCTGCGTGATCTCGAGCGTCGTGCCGCAATCGATCTTCAATCTGCGCAACCTGTCGCGCCGTTACCTCGGCGTCGAACCGCTGATCGTCGGCGAGAACATCGAGCTCGGCATCGAGGTGCGGACGCTGAAGCCGTCGGAGGTCGGAGCGGACCGATTGGTCAACGCGCTCGGCGCCCGCGCGCTATATGCGCCGCCGCTGATCATCGTCGACAGCGGCACCGCGATCACGCTCGATGTGATCGGCCGGGACGGCGCCTTCGAGGGCGGCATCATCGCGCCCGGCGTCCACCTCTCGATGGAGGCGCTGCACGCCGCCGCCGCGAAGCTGCCCCGGGTCGCCCTGCAACGGCCGCGCCGCGTGGTCGGCGACGACACGGTCAGCGCGATGCAATCGGGGGTGTTCTGGGGCCACGTCGCGATGATCGAGGGCATGATCGCGCGGATCAAGGCCGAGCGGAACGAAGGGATGGCCGTGGTCGCCACCGGCGGCGTCACCTCGCTGTTCCGCGGCGCCACCACCGCAATCGATCATTTCGATCCCGATCTGACCATTCGCGGCCTGCTGGAGATCTACCGCCGCAATGCCGCCATCGGCCATCAGGCTCCGAAGTCGTCATAATTTATTGCACCGCCCCGAGGCGGCGCGTCATCGCGCAACTTCGCATTTCCAGTCCATCGCGCGGGCTGGCGATCAGGCGGCGTCTCTGCTATGGGATTGCCCACGCCCGCTTGCTTGCGGGTTCGCGGTCCCGTAGCTCAGCCGGATAGAGCGACGGTTTCCTAAACCGTAGGTCGGAAGTTCGAGTCTTCCCGGGATCGCCACTCCTCAATCGCCCTGCTGGCCGGTCCCCTTCACTTGAGCTTGTGCAGCCGCCGTCCGGTCCAGTCGCCGCTGGCGATCAGGCGGTTTGCGATCTCCAGGATCAAACTCGCCACCGCCTGCTGCGCTCGCGTCCTGGGACGGCGCGAGACGCACGCGATGGCGGCGTGGCGCTCGATGACGGGGCGGATGATGCGACGGGCCGCGAGCTTGCCGGCCGCCAATTCGCTGCGCGCCGCGGACAACGGCAGGATGGTTTGCCCGAGACCCGCCGCGACCATCTGCTTGATCGTGGCGAGCGAGTCGATCTCGGCCTTGATGCGCAGCTGATGTCCCGAGGCGAGCATCATCGCGCTGTCGAGGGTCTTGCGGAGGTCGTGCGGTCTGCTCGACATGATGAGGTCGAGCTTGCCGATCTCCCGTAAGGTGATCGGCCGGCCCCGCGTCGCCGTGCTGCGGCTGACGAGGTACAGTTGCTCGGCGATCAAGGGCGTCAATTCGAGCCCCTGCGCCTCGGTGATGTTGAACAGCACCGCGACATCGAGGCGGAACGTATCGAGCCATTCGCGCAGGAAACCGGAATGGCTTTCGACGAGATGGATCGTCACATCAGGCAGCGACGCGAACGCGGCCTGCAGCAGCGGCGTCGCCAGCACCGGCGTCACCGTGGTCGGCAATCCGATCGCGACCCGTCCGACGATGCCGGTGCCGGAAGCGGTGACCGCTTCGCGGGCACGCTCCAGGTCGCGCAGCACCGTCAGGGCGTGTTCCAGGAATGTGCTGCCCGGCGTCGTGAGCCTGATGCCGCGCGCTTCGCGCTCCAGCAGCTTGACGCCGAGCTCGTTCTCGAGCGCGATGACGTGTTGGCTGAGCGAGGGCTGCGCAATGCGGAGCTGCCGCGAGGCTGTCTATCGGTCATTGCTGGCGCTGCGGCAAGGCGACCCAGAGGAAGGGCATCTGGCGGCCAGCGCACTTATGTATTTGTCGCTGCGCGCGCCGCATGGCAGCCTCCGGCCAGTCCTTCGATGCGTGGGAGCCGATCATGGACCCGAGCTATTTCATCCGCGACGAAGCCGGGCTGGTTGCGCTGTATGGCCATGGCAGCCCGGCCTCGCTGGTCAAGGAAGTCGATCACGTTCATCCGCACTATCGCGCCTTCATCGAAGCGTCGAGCTACGTCATCCTGGCGACCAGCGGGGCCGGCGGCCTCGACGCGTCGCCGCGCGGCGATCCGGCAGGTTTTGTCGTCGTCGAGGACGAGCATACGCTGTTGATTCCCGACCGGCGCGGCAACAACCGGGTCGACACACTGCACAATCTCGTTGCCGATCCGCGCATCGCCCTGCTGTTCCTGGTGCCCGGCATCGCCGAGTCCCTGCGCGTAAACGGCAAAGCGACGATTTCGATCGAGCCCACGCTACTGGCAAGGTTTGCGATGGGCGACAAGCCGCCGCGCTCGGTGGTGATCGTCGACGTCGAGACCGTCTATTTCCAGTGTCCGCGTGCAGCCGTCCGCGCCGACCTCTGGAATCCGGACCGGTTCCTGCAGCGTTCGGCCCTGCCGAGCAACGGGACGATCCTGGCCGATCTCAGCAAGGATCAGGGCTATCGCGAACGCGACCACACCCGCGAGGAGACGGTGCGGGCGACGCTCTACTGATGGCCGCGGCGATCCGCCCGCCGCCTCATCACGCGACTGTTGTTGGACGGCTCGCGCCGTGGCGGTGATAAAGGCTGGACAACCATCGTCGCGCGCGCATGCCCAAACCACCTCCACCCACCGCAACCCGTGCTCAGTCTCCGTCGCCAGCCCTGCAGCGCGCTGCGCTCGCGCTGCAGATGGGGCAGCTTGCCGAGGCGGAGCGCCTCGCGGCCGAGGTGTTGAAGGCGAGTCGCACCGATGTTGCCGCGGCATCGATTCTGGCGCGGGCGCTGCTGGCGCAGAACCGTGCGGCGGAAGCGGTCGCGCCGCTGGAGCGGGTCGCGCGGCGCGCCGAGGATTCGGGTCTCGAGACCTTGCTCGGCGCCGCGCTGGGTGGGGCGGGGCGCGGCAGCGAGGCGATCGAGCTGTTGCGCCGGACCACGGCGCGGCGTCCGCCGTTCCTGCCGGCGTTTCAGGAACTCGCCGGCCAGTTGTCGAAAGCCGGCCACGGCGACGAGGCGATCGCCGTGATCGAGAGCGCACTTGGCTTCGCGCCCAACGCGGTCGAACTGCAGCTCGATCTCGCGCGGCTCCTGCTCCATCGCGGCGAGCGCGGCCCAGCGCGGGCGATCCTCGAAATGGCGCGTGCGGCGGCGCCGGATCATCTCGACATCCTGACGGCGCTGGCGCGCGCGCTGCTGCTCGACGGCGACTACGCTGCCGCCGCCGATCTCTATCGCCGCGTGCTGGCGCTGCGCCCCGGCGATGCCGCGACCCGCGCCGACTTTGCCGCGTGCCTCCTGGAGATGGGCGAGCGCGAGGCCGGCGAGGCCAATCTGCGCCAGGCGATGCGCGGCCAGTCGCAGCTGATCGGCCGCGCCACCTACGCGCTGGCGCAGTCCTCGCACGGCCGCTTCTTCTTCCGCCCAAGCGCAATGGCGAAGTTCCTGAGCGAGCCGGGTTAGGGGCGCCGTAGCTCTTACCAAAACCGCAGGATGGGCAAAGCCTAAGGACCGTCTCCGTCATTCCGGGGCGCGCCACTTGGCGCGAGCCCGGAATCCATTTATCCGCTATGCATGCGGCCTGATGGATTCCGGGCTCGCGCTATGCGCGTCCCGGAATGACGGTCGCGCACCACACTCGCTGTCATCCCGCCGACGCCCGCGCCTACGTCCGGAATTGCCGCCGGTACAGTCCGGGCTCGCGACTGATCTTCTTCGTCAGCGCCTGCACGCGCTGCGTCTCCTGCGGCGACATCGCCGCGGTGCGGGCGACCCAGTTGTCGCGCTTCACCGGGATGCATTGGGCGACCGGCGTGCCCTTCGGCAGCACGCCGTTGAAGCGCGTGTCGTACCAGCGTGCGGGGAAATGGATCCAGCTGTCGTGGAACAGGTCGCAATCGACGAGGCCGCTCAGCGTGGTGAATGGCAGGTCGAAGCGATTGACCGGATGCGTGAAGAACAGCGAATAGCCGGCCGGCGCCTCGATGCTCCACAGATTGTGAAACTTGATCACGAAGCGGTCGGCCTCGAACAGCGGCGTGCCCGTCACCTGGCTGCCGTCATGGAAGCCGATCGGCGAGCGTGGGAAGTCGAGCTCGCCGGTGGGAAGGTCGTTTTCCCAAGTGATCGCGCCGTTCTCGACCTTGAGGTCGCAGATCAGCGGCAGCAGGAAGCCCGACGTCATGGCATCGACGAAAGGCGGGCAGCGCTTAACGGTATCCTCGTCGCGCATGTTGACCGCATTGAACGCCTGTGTCGGCATCGTCTTGAGCCAGCCGGGCAGGCCCAGGCTCGCCGGCACCGGCGGCGGGATCTTGCCTTCGAGCTCCGCCGGACAGCGGAATGTGAGGGTCAAGGCGTCAGCAGTCTTGAGCACGATGTTCTGTTCTTGTTGCCGCCCGGGGCGTCAGCGCTTCTCCTGCTGTTAACGGATCGCCGGCGCGTCAGGTCGTCACAAACGCGTGCGTGGTTCGAGAAATGTTTAGAAACAATTGCTTAGCCGGCGTCCACCAGAGGGGAGCGAGGCCGCGCCGGCCATGGCGGCGCCAGCGCACCCGCGCTTCGCACCTGCGAATGTCCGCCGCGGCAACCATCTCGCCGCAGTGTTCGCTCCGACAATCCACGCAAAACGGCGCGACGGGGCTACGGGCGGCATTGGCTTTGGCCCACGGCCGGAGGCATCATGTCGGACACCGCAGAGTCCTCTGCAGCAGGTAACGGAGTGCAGCGATGGCCGAATCCAGGGTTGAGACCACGAGCACCGCAGGCGCCGCGCCGCCATCCGGCGAGAGCTCGAGCCCGAGCGAACTTGCGGTCGCGACCGTCCGCACCGTGCCGATCGAGCAGGCGCAGTCGCGCACCGAGCACGACCTGCTCGGCGAGGACGAGGTGCCGGTCAATGCGCTGTGGGGCATCCACACCAAGCGCGCGGTGATGAACTTTCCGATCACCGGCGTGCCGGTCGGCCACTTCCCGGAATTCGTGCGCGCGCTGGCGCTGGTCAAGCAGGCCGCCGCGCGCGCCAACAAGCGGCTCGGCTATCTGTCGGCGGAGAAGGCCAATGCGATCGAGGCCGCCTGCACACAGGTTGCGACCGACAAGGTCTATGCCGAATCCTTCGTGGTCGACGCGATCCAGGGCGGCGCCGGCACCTCGACCAACATGAACGCCAACGAGGTGATCGCCAACGTCGCGCTGCGGATGATGGGCCGCAAGCCGGGCGATTATCACGCGCTGCATCCGAACGACGACGTCAACATGGCGCAGTCGACCAACGACGCCTATCCGACCGCGCTGCGGCTCGCCGTGATCTTCGCCACCCAGCCCTTGGTGCGCGCACTCGACGATCTCGCCTATGCCTTCAAGGGCAAGGCGGTGGAGTTCGCCGACGTGCTGAAGATGGGCCGCACCCAGTTGCAGGATGCGGTGCCGATGACGCTGGGCCAGGAGTTCGATGCCTTCCACGTCACGGTGAAGGAGGACGTGGCGCGGCTCAACGAAATTTCGGCGCTGTTCCGCGAGGTCAATCTCGGCGCCACCGCGATCGGCACCGGCATCAATGCCGATCCGCGCTACGCCGCGCTCGCCGTCGAGGAATTGTCGCGGCTGTCGGGACAGCCGATGGTGCTGGCCTCGAACCTGATCGAGGCGACCTCCGATCTCGGCGCCTTCGTGCTGTTCTCCGGCGTGCTCAAGCGCGTCGCAGTCAAGCTGTCGAAGATCTGCAACGATCTGCGGCTGCTGTCGTCGGGGCCGCGCACCGGCATCGGCGAGATTCGGCTGCCGGCGGTGCAGGCCGGCTCCTCGATCATGCCCGGCAAGGTCAATCCGGTGATCCCCGAGGTGGTCAACCAGGTCGCGTTCCTCGTCATCGGGCACGATCTCACGGTGACGATGTGCGCGGAGGGCGGGCAGTTGCAGCTCAACGCGTTCGAGCCGACCATCGGTTACTGCGTGCTGAGCTCGCTGCGCATGCTGACCGCGGCGGTCGATACGCTGACCCGGCGCTGCGTCGATGGCATCGAGGCCGACCGCGAGCGCTGCCGCAGCCTGGTGCAGGGCTCGATCGGCCTGATCACGGCGCTGGCGCCCAGCCTCGGCTATGAAGCGAGCTCGCGCGTCGCCCGCCGCGCACTGAAGGAGAACCGCTCGGTCGCCGACATCGTGCTGGAGGAGAAGCTCCTGACCGAGGAGCAGCTGAACCAGCTGCTCGAGCTCGAAGCCATGACGCGCCCGGCGCGGCGGCAAGGTCCGGCGCCGAAGGGGTGAGGCGATGTACTGCTAACATCCGCACAGAAACTGGGCTCCCTCTCCCGCTTGCGGGGGAGGGTTGGGGTGGGGGCTCTCTCCACGAATCGCACTGTGGAGAGAGCCCCACCCGCATCACATCTTCGATGCGATGCGACTTTCCCCGCAAGCGGGAGAGGTGCAGCGGCTCTGCGGCGCGTGTGCGACGCGCTACAGCGTCTTGATGAACTCGATCAAGGCGCGCCGCTCGTCTTCCTTCAACTCCGGCCCGATCACGCCGCGGCGCTTCTCGTTCGAGAACTCATGACCAGAATTGGAGTTGCCGCGCTTGGAGGTGTCGAGCAGGAAGCTGTTCTTGATGTTGTCCCGCCAGACATAGCCGAGATCCTTGGCGTCATACTCCCGGTTGCCGAGATAGAACGTCTTCGGCCGGTCCTTCACTGGCGACAGCAGCGCGTAGATGGTCGGCACCGCGCCGTTGTGCAGGTAGGGCGGCGTCGCCCAGATGCCGTTGAGCGGCCGCACCTTGTAGGCGAGCGGCGCCTGGATCTTGTTCGGCATATAGCCGTCGAAGCGCTTGCGATCCTCGGGCGGAATCTTGTTCTGGTCGTACCAATAGTTGACGGTCTTCTCGACTAGCTCACCCAGCGCCGGTCCGAACGCGCCGTCCTTGATCTTCAGATTGGCCGGCGTCTCCACCGTGCGGTTGGCAAGGCCCTCGGCCTGCGCGCTGTCGGTGCCGATATGGCTGATCGGGATCAGCTCGACGTCGAGCAGCGGCTGGCCGGCCTCGTTCTTGATCCAGCGCTTCTTGTCCTTGAACAGCGCATAGGCCTCGCTCGCGGGCAGCGCCTTGCTGTCGATCGCCGGGCCATGGCACTCTTGGCAGTGCGTCTTGTAGAGCTCGCCGCCCTTCTTCGCGAGGTCCATGTTGATCGGCGGCAGGATGTTCTCCGGCCATTTCGGCGAACTCAGCCCGCCAAAACCCTTGTCCTCGCTCGGCGGCTCGCCGGCGATCATCCGCTCCATCTCGTGCAGCACGTCGATCCGCGCGCTCGATTTGAACAGGCCGGCGGACTCGTCGAGCAGATTGAGCTCGGCGCTGACGCCGAGCGCCTCGCCGGCGTTGCGCACCATCGGCTGCATGATCGAGCCGTCGTATTGTACCCAGCTGAACCACGGCGCGTTCCAGATCCGCGGGAAATGCACCGGCGCGGAGTGCGAGGCGTAGTTGTTGGGATTGTTCAGGTTGATCGAGAACACCTGGTTGCCGATCCGGTTCAGCGCGTCGAGCCGGGCGTAGCCTTCCTCGACGCTGTTGGCGGCAACCTTGGTCTCCAATGCGTTGATATTGGCGTATTGCTTCAGCACCAGATCGAGCTGGCCACGCAGCGCCATGCGCTCGTCGAGGCTGGCGTCCTTGCCGAGGATCTCCTCGGCAAAGCGCGAGAAGCGGCCCGGCCAGAACCGGGTCAGCAGCAGCGACAGGCCGACGCTCTTCTGGAATTCGAACAGATTGGTGTTGGCCGGCCCGCCGTCGATCACGATCTCGGTGCCGCGATAATTGAAGCTGCCGGTGTGGCAGGCGGCGCAGGTCAATCCGATGCCGGTCATGTCGGCCTTGGTGCGAGGGTTGCGGAACGGCGCGCCGTTGGCATCCGCCATCGGACCGCCCTGCGCAAAGCCGATCGGCAGCGGATCGGGCTTGCCCGGGATCACGGTATCGGGAATGAAGCCGAAGCGGCCGAGATAATTGGTGTCGGACAGCCGCGGCGCGGCGCTAAACGGCGGCCAGACCGTCGGCTGCTCCAGCACCATGAACCATTCATGGGGAATGCCGAACGTTCGGGTGCCCTGGTCGGCGTGGTAGAACCAGCGCAGCCGCTCGGCGCTGACGCTCTGGTCGAGCCACACGGTCTTGGCCGCCGGTTGGTAGGCGACGGCCTTGACATGGAAGCTGCTCGCCAGCGTCTCGAGATCGTCCTTGAGGTAAAGCAGGCCGCCAACAAGCAACAGCCCAATGATAACGATCGTCTTGCGAGGCATGCCGTCCCCCAATTCCCGGTCACCGCGCGTCATATGGCCGAGGTATTAAGAATCGCCAAATCGCGATTCACGCTATGCGTGTATCGTGCTGCGCGCCATCCTATAGTGGCGGCGCTTTGTCTAACAACGGAAATGTTGAATCGCTGTGAGCCAGTTCACTTTTCGCAACGGCGGTCGCGGTGTCATTTGCACGCATTGCGGCGGGCAGCTAGAACGATGGAGCAATTTTCGCGAGGCACCGCTTGAACGCTCCCGTCGCGCAACCGCTGACCATCGCAGTCTCGGACACCAGCAAGGTGTCCGCGCTGCTGCTGCACCCGGCGGAGGCGCGCGCGGTCTACGTTTTGGCCCATGGCGCGGGGGCCGGCATGACACACCCGTCGATGGCCGCGATCGCGGATGGCCTGGCTGCGCGCGGCATCGCGACGTTGCGCTATCAATTCCCCTATATGGAGAATGGCAGCAAGCGGCCCGATCCGCCCGCGGTCGCACAAGCCGCCGTGCGCGCCGCGGTGGCGGAGGCGGCGCGGCGTTGCGGCGATCTGCCGCTGTTCGCCGGCGGCAAGTCGTTCGGCGGCCGGATGACGTCGCAGGCGCAGGCCAAGGCGCCGCTCGCCGGCGTACGCGGCCTGGTGTTCCTCGGCTTTCCGCTGCATCCGGCCGGCAAGCCGTCGAGTGATCGCGCCAAGCACCTTGCCGAAGTGAAGATACCGATGCTGTTCGTGCAGGGCACGCGCGATGCGCTGGCTGAGCTCGATCTGCTGCAGCCTGTGGTGAAGGGGCTCGGTGCCCGCGCGGCGCTGCATCTGGTCAAGGAGGCCGATCATTCCTTCCACGTGCTCAAGCGCTCCGGCCGCAACGATGCCGAGGTGATGACCGAGGTGCTGGATGCGTTCGCAGCGTGGGTGGCGAAGATCTCGTAGCCCGGATGCAGCGAAGCGAAATCCGGGAGAGATCATCCGCGGTCAGACTTCCCGGATTGCGCTGCGCTCCATCCGGGCTACGCTTCGCCGCGAAAGGGGATACTAACCTCCAGCCATGACAAAAATCCTGATCGTCAATCCCAACACCACCGCCTCGATGACCGCGACCATCGCCGCCGCAGCGCAGGCGGTTGCCGCACCGGGCACCGAGATCTCGGCCGTCACCTCGTCAACGGGACCGGCCTCGATTGAAGGCTTCTATGACGAGGCGTTTGCCGTTCCCGGCCTGATCGAGGCGCTGTTGAATGCGCCTGACGCCGATGCCGGCATCATCGCCTGCTTCGACGACACCGGGCTCGACGCTGCGCGCTCAGTGGCGCGCTATCCGGTGGTCGGCATCTGCGAGGCGGCGCTGGTCACCGCAGGGCAGATCGGCAAGCGGATCGGCATCGTCACCACGCTGCCGCGCTCGATCGTGCCGCTGGAGGATCTGGTCCGCCGCTACGGCTTTGCCGGCCGCGCCGTGGTCACCGCCTGCGACGTTCCGGTGCTCGATCTCGAGAAGCCGGGCTCGGGGGCGAAGACGAAGCTGCAGGCGGAGATCGCGCGGGCGCTGGACAAGGGCGCTGATGCCATCGTGCTCGGCTGCGCCGGCATGGCCGATCTCGCGCATGAACTCTCGGCGCAGTTCGGCGTGCCGGTTGTCGACGGCGTCGCCGCCGCCGTGAAGCAGGCCGAAGCGCTCGCCGGCCTCAAGCTCACGACGTCACGCCGCGGCGCCTACGCCTCGCCGGCAGCAAAGGGATACATCGGGCTGTTGGAGCGGTTTGCGCCGAAGAAGTGACGGCGTCATTGCGAGCGAAGTTTCGTAGCCCGGATAGAGCGAAGCGCAATCCGGGACAGATCATCCGCGGTTACAGTGGGCTTCGCTGCGTCCGGGCTACGGTCAATCACACCGGCCCGCCGTAGATCTTGTCGCGCAGGCGGCGCATGCCGGACAGCCAGCGGTCGCGATTGGTGGCCTTGCGCTGCATGTATTCCTGTACCTGAGGATGCGAGAGGATCAGGAAGCGTTCCTCCGCCATCGCCGCGATCACCATGCGGGCGACCTCGGCCGGCTGGAGCACGCCGTCGACGCGCGCCGCGCTCGGCCCCGGCGTCGTCATGCCGGTCTGTACCGATTGCGGGCACAGCACCGAGACGCGGATGCCGCGATCGCCATACTGGATGGCGAGATGCTCGGCGAGCGCGACTGCGGCGCTCTTCGTCACGCCATAGGCCATCGAGTTCAGCGACGCCAAGAGTCCCGCGGCCGACGCGGTGTTGAGCAGGTAGCCGGAGCCGCGCGCCAGCATGCCCGGCACCAGCGCCCGCGCCGCGAATACGTGGCCCATCACATGAACCCGCCAGCTGACGTCCCAGTCGGCGTCCGACGCTGTCTCCTGTCCCTTGCGCGACAGTCCGGCGTTGGAGAAGAACACGTCGACCGGACCGTATTTGTCCTCGGCGGCGGCGATCAGTGCCTTGACGTCCTCCTCGAGCCCGACATCGGCCGTGACGCCGAGACCGTCGATGTCGCCGGCGACGCTGGCGAGCCGGTCGCGCGAGGTTTTCAAATCGGCGACCACGACGCCGCGCGCGCCGGCCTCGGCATAGGCCCGCGCCACCGCTTCACCGATCCCGCTCGCGCCGCCGGTGACGACGCAGACCTTGTTCCTGACTTGCATGCTGCGATTCCCTGCTTGTTGTCGTTGCGTCGATTGTCAGCCCTGATACAGCCCCTTGTCACGCGCCTTCTGGATGGCGAGCGCGGCCATCAGGTCGAGCATCGGGGTGGCGAGGCCGGCGGCGCGCGCGAAGGCGGCCGGGGCGCGCACCAGCACGTCGATCTCCATGGCGCGGCCGAGCTCGTAGTCCTGCAGGATCGATGGCTTGTGGTCCGGCGCCGGCACCGAGCGCGTGACGCGCTTGACGTCGGGGATATAGCGCGTCGCAATCGCAGTGGCCTCGTCGAGCAGGCGCGGAATCACCTCCTGCATCGCCGGATCGTCGCGAACGCCGCGCGCGGTCAGCCCGGTCAGGAGGCACAGCACCGACATCGACATGTTGGTGAGCAGCTTCGACCAGATCGTCTCGCGGATCTCCTTCACGTCGGGCGATTCGATCTCGGCCTTGCTGAGCACCGCGCGCAGCTCGGCGATGCGCTCGCTGCGGCGATCGTCGCATTCGCCGATCAGGAGCCGGTTGCGCTCGGGCGAGAGGTTCGCGACGACGCTGGGCGCGATCACCTCGTTGGACGAGAAGATCACGCCGCCGATGATCCGCTGTTTTGCGACGGCCGCGCGCAGCCGTCCGCCGGGATCGAGGAAGCCGAGATCGGGAATGTCGGGGTGATGGGCCGGCAGGCCGAGATCGTACCACCAGGGAATGCCGTTCTGTGCGAACACGACTCCCGTGTCGTCATGCAGCAGCGGCTCAAGGCCGGTTGCGAGCGCATCGACGCCGGTCGCCTTCAGCGTGCTGATGACGACATCCTGCGGCCCGAGCTCGGCGGGTTCGGCCGATGCCTTCACTTCCGCGGTGACGGCGGTGTCTCCGACCTTCAGCGTCAGGCCGCCAGCCTTGACCGCGTCGAGGTGCGGCCCGCGCATCACGCAGGACACGTCATGTCCGGCGCGCGCCAGCCGAACCGCAAAATGACTGCCGACGGCGCCGGCGCCGAAAATGCAAATGCGCATGGAGGGGAGTCCTTGCCGAGATGTCGCGCCAGTTTCCATGAGCAGGCGGCCTCGCGCAACCGGTCATGCGCCTGACGCGGCCCGGCGCGCCGGAAAGTGATGGATCGGGCCATCGTCTCTCGGCCATAGTGCCTCGCACGACAAGATGCCGAACGAGGGAGATCGTCCATGTCCGCCAGCCCAGTCCTGTGGAGTCTCGATGAACGCGGGGTCGCGACCGTCACGCTGAACCGCCCCGAGGTGAACAACGCCTATGACGGCGCGCTGATCCAGGGCGTGCTGGCGGCGATCGACGATCTCTCGGGCAAGCCGGTGCGTGTCGTCGTGCTCAAGGGCAATGGCAAGCACTTTCAGGCCGGCGCCGATCTGAAGTGGATCAACAGCGTGCGGCCGAAATCATCAGAGGAGAACGAGGCGGCCTCGCGCGCCACCTTCGAAGCGGTGCAGCGGCTCAACACGCTGCCGGTTCCGACGGTGGCGCTGGTGCAGGGCGGCTGCTTCGGCGGCGGCACCGGCGTGATCGCGGCGTGCGATGTGGTGATTGCGGCCGACAACGCGCTGTTCTCGATCACCGAGGTGCGCTGGGGACTGACGGCGGCGATCATCATTCCCCAGCTCTGCGATGCGATCGGCGTTCGCCAGGTGCGCCGCTACGCACTGACCGGCGAGCGTTTCGGTGCCGACGATGCGCGCCGCATCGGTCTCGTGCACGAGGTGGTGCCGCTGGCCGATCTCGATGGCGCCGGCGCCAAGGTGGTCGAGCAGCTGCTGGCGAACGCGCCGAATGCGCTGGCCGAGACCAAGAAGCTGGCGCTGGAAAGCTCGTTCGGCGGCATGGCCGTCGACGACGCGGCCTACAAGCGCCTGGTTCATCTGCATTCCGCCAAGCGGCAGACCGCCGAGGCCGCCGAAGGGCTGGCGTCATTCGCCGAGAAGCGCGCGGGCCGCTGGAGCGGCGGCACGGCGTAAGCCTCGCCGCTCAGCAGCCGTTGCAGATGCCGCGGATGCTGCGATAGACCTGCTCGTCGTCGCGGCGCATCTGCTGCAGTGATTGCAACGTCTTCGCTTCCGCTGATGGCGCGGCCATGGGCGCAGCGTCGGGCTTGCGCCGGACCGTGAGCTCTTGCTCTTGCCGTTGGTAGCAGGCATCGCGCTCAGCCTTGTCCTGGATGAATCGGCAGGTCTCGATCGCTGCTGCCGGCGTGGCAACGACGATAAGACCGAGCGAAGCTGAGACCAGCAGTTTCAAGACGGCGATCCTTTCGCACTGTTGTCTCAGGTCCGCGCCACCGAGGCAAGATCGGCTTCACCTCACAGCGGCTGTGCCAGCGATGTCTTCAGCGACTTGAGCAGGGCCTGCACCGCGGCGGCGTCGATGCGGCGCTCGGGCACAGTGGCCTTCACCCACAATTCGGGGATCGGAAATTCCGTGAGCACCGGCCGCAAGGTGCGATCGCGCAGCGCGTCCGCGACCAGATAGTGCGAGAGCAGCGCGATGCCGTTGCCGGCGACCGCGCTCTGCGCCAGCACGCGACCCTCGTTCGAGGACAAATAGGGCCGCACCTGGATGTTGATGCGGCCGCGGGATCCCTCGAACGGCCATTCCGGGCCGGTCGGCAGAAAACTGAGGCAGCGATGGTCGACCAGGTCGCGCGGATGCTTCGGCGTGCCGTGCTTCTTCAGATAGGCGGGCGAAGCGCAGAGCAGGCGGGGCAGCCGGCACAGCGGCTCGTCGACGACGCCGCCGAACGAATGCGGGAAGGCGCCGATTGCGATGTCGAAACCTTCGGTCACTGGATCGACCGGGCGGTCGATCATCACGATCTCCAGCTTCACGCTGGCGTTCTGTTGCTGGAAGATCGTGAAGGCGTCGGCGAGCCGCGCCACCGTCAGCGAGGTCGGCGCCTTGACGCGCAGATGATCGGTGAGGTCGCGCTGCTTCTCGCCCATCCGCGACAACAGATCGCCGACATCGGCGACGACGCCGCGGGCGCGATGCACATATTGCTGGCCGGCTTCCGTCAGCCGCAATTGCCGCGTCGAGCGGTGGAATAGTGCGGTGCCGATCCGCTCCTCGAGCTGGGTGACGCGCTTTGCCACCACCGATGTCGCGACGTTGAGTTTTCGCGCGGCAGCGGAAAAGCCGCCGGCATCGGCAGTCGCGAGGAAGGCTTCGAGGTTGACCAGCGTATCCATCTGCCTTTCTCGATTCGAGAAAACTGATTACATAATTTGGTGGATTGTACTGCAATCCGCATCAATTCATAGTTCGCCCAATCAACTTTGTTCAGGGCGGAAATACGGAAATGATGCGGGCGAACACGATCGCAGAACCTGCGCGGCAGGTCCCGGTTTACGGCGAATATGACGTGGTGGTGCTCGGCGGCGGACCGGCCGGCATCGCAGCCGCGGTGGCCGCGGCGCGCGCCGGACGGCGGACGCTGCTGATCGAGCGCTACGGCTTCCTCGGCGGCATGGGCACCGCGGCGGGCGTGACCAATTTCTGCGGGCTGCACGCCAATGTGTTCGGCGAGATGCACCGCGTGGTGCAGGGCATCGCCTCTGACCTCCTGGCGCGGATCGACCGGCTCGGCGGGCTCAACGCGCCGCATCTGATCCTCGGCAAGATCCTCGCGCAGGCCTACGACACCGCGGCGTACAAGATCGCCGCGGACGATCTGCTGGCACAGCACAAGGTCGACATCCTCTTCCATGCGCTCGGTGCCGGCGTCGTGATGGACGGCGCGCAGATCCGCGCGCTGATGGTGGAGACCAAGGCCGGCCGGAAGGCCGTGCTGGCCAGCATCTTCATCGATTGCTCCGGCGACGGCGACCTCGCGGTGTGGGCCGGCGCACCCTATGAGGTCGGCGATAATGCCGGCAGCATGCTCTATCCCTCGATGATGTTCCGCCTCAACGGCATCGATCCGGCAAAGGCTGGCGATGCCTGGCGCACCATTCCGGAGCGGATGGCGCAGGCGGAGGCCGCGGGCACCCACAAATTCCCGCGCAAATCCGCGATCGTGCGGCCGCAGAAATCGCAGATCGAATGGCGGGTGAACTTCACCCAGATGGCGCGCAGCGACGGCAGCGCGATTTCCGGCATCGATCCCGACGACATGACGCGCGGCGAGATCGAGGGCCGCCGCCAGGCAGTCGAGGCCTTCGCCTTCCTGCGCACGCTGCCGGGCTTTGAAAATTCCTACATCGTCGATCTGCCGCCGCAGCTCGGCATCCGCGAGACGCGGCGCGTGATCGGCGGCTACATGCTGTCCGGCGAGGATGTGCTGGGCTGTGCTTCGTTCGAGGATTCCATCGGCGTCAACGGCTGGCCGAAGGAATCCCATGTGCCGGGCGACGTGGTCTTCGAGTTTCCGCCGATCCCGGAATCGCGCGGCTACAATGAATTGCCGTATCGCATGCTTGTGCCCGGCGGTGTTGACAATCTCTTGATCGCCGGCCGCTGCGCCTCGATGACCCATGAGGGGCAATCCGCAGCGCGCGTCTCCGGTGCCTGCTTCGTGATGGGCGAGGCGGCGGGAACCGCGGCCGCGCTGGCGCTGTCGGGCAACACGATTCCGCGCGACATTTCCGTCGAAAAGTTGCAACAACAGCTTGGCAGGCAGGGCGCGTTCATCGGCCGCGATCAGGCCGTGCCCGAAGGGATCTAGGCGGAGAAATAATAATGAAGGGGTGGATGCGTCTCGCACTTGCGGGTCTCGTGATGTGGGCGGCGAGCGGCATCGCGCGCGCCGACGATCTCCTGAAGGCGAAGATCGGCGTGCTGCGGCTGTCGTCCTCGGCGCCGGTGTTCATCGCGCAGGACAAGGGCTATTTTCGCGACGCCGGCCTCGATGTCGAGCTGAAGTTCTTCGACGCGGCGCAGCCGATCGCCGTCGCCACCACGTCGGGCGATGTCGATTTCGGCATCACCGCCTTCACCGCCGGGCTCTACAATCTCGCCAGCAAGGGCACGCTGAAGGTGATCGGCGGCATGAGCCGCGAGAAGGCCGGCTATCCGCTGATCGGCTATTTCGCCAGCAACAACGCTTATGCAAGCGGCCTCAAGACGCCGAAGGATCTCGCCGGCAAGCGCATTGCGGTGACCCAGGTCGGCTCAAGCTTCCACTATTCGATCGGCCTGCTCGCCGACAAATACGGCTTCAAGCTGTCGGATGTGAAGATCGTGCCGCTGCAATCGCTGTCGAACGCTGCCGCGGCGCTGAAGGGCGAGACCGTCGACGCCGCGCTGCTGCCGATCTCGACCGCGCGTACGCTGATGGATTCCGGCGGCGCCAAGTTCCTGGGCTGGGTCGGCGACGAGACGCCGTGGCAGCTCGGCGCGATCTTCGCCTCGCCGAAGACGCTGACCAACGCACAGATGGTGACGAAGCTGCTGGCGGCGCTGGTGCGCGCCGACCGCGAATATCACGACGTGATCCTGGCGACGATCAGGGACGGCGTGGTGCCGATCAACGAGACGACAAAGCCGCTGCTCGAGATCATCGCCAAGTACACCAATCTCCCGGTCGAGCAGGTGGTCGGCAACTGCGCCTATGTCGATCCCGACGGCAAGCTCGACGTCAAGAACGTCGACAACCAGATCAAATGGCTGCAGGGCGAGGGTTTTGTCGACAAGGGCTTTGATGCGAATGCGATCGTCGCCAAGGACTATGTGAAGGCGGATTGATGTCACGGCCTCGCGCAATCTACACCCACCCCGTCATCCCGAGGAGTGCGCACTTGCGCACGTCTCGAAGGATGCACGGCCCGGCTCCATCCCGGCCGTCGACCCTTCGAGACGCCGCTGCGCGGCTCCTTAGGGTAACGGGTTTGGAAGTGAGCTTGTAGGCGCCATGGACCTGATCGCCGACCACATCTCGCATCGCTTCGGGGCACTCGACGTGCTCGACGATGTCTCCTTCACCGTCCGCGCCGGAGAAGTCGTGGCCATCGTCGGGCCGTCCGGCTGCGGCAAGAGCACGTTGCTCCAGATCCTCGGCGGCCTGCTGCGGCCGGGCAAGGGCGCGGCCGAATTGCGCGGCGCGGCGCCGGCGGGCAGCCTCAACCCGCTGACCTTCGTGTTCCAGGATTTTGCGCTGCTGCCGTGGAATACGGTCGAGGAGAACGTCGCCTTTCCGCTGCTGCATACCGGCCTCAGCGCCGGCGAGCGCGCCGCGGTGATCGACGACGCGCTGCGCCGCACGGGCCTGACGGATTTCGCCTCCGCCTATCCGAAGCAATTGTCCGGCGGCATGCGCCAGCGGGTCGGCATCGCGCGGGCGCTCGCGGTGCGGCCGGCGATCCTGCTGATGGACGAGCCGCTGTCGGCGCTGGATTCGCAGACTCGCGAGCTGCTGATGGAGGATTTCGTTCGTCTGCTCGCCGACGGCACGATGGGCGCGGTCTATGTCACGCATAACCTGGAAGAGGCGGTGCGGCTCGCCGACCGCGTCCTGGTGCTGTCGCGCCGCCCCGGCCGTATCAGGGAGATCGTGACGATCCCGATGACGCGCGCCGAGCGCGGCGCGGCGGATGCGCGCGGGCAGCTCGCCGAGCTGCAAGGCGAACTATGGTCGCTGATCCGCAAAGAGGCGATCGACGCCGAGCGCGAGGTCCAGCATGCTTGACCGTGCGACTCCGGAAACAGAAGCGCAGCCGACGGACGCACCGCGGCCGGTGGAGTTTCGCGGCGCCGGATTCGCGCCAGGCGGCAGCCGTTATTCGGGCTGGGTCGCGCTCGCCCTTGTGATCGCGATCTGGCAGCTCGCCGGCAGCGCCGGCTGGGTCAATCCGCTGTTCCTGCCGGCGCCGTCGGCGATCGCGGTGGCGATCTACAAGCTCGCGACCTCGGGCGCGCTATGGCAGCATCTCTCCTGGTCGATCATGCGCATCGGATCGGGCTGGTTCATCGGCACGATCGCCGGCGTCATCGTCGGCTTTGCGATCGGGCTGTCCACCATGGCGCGCGGCGTCGGCATCACGTTCATCTCGGCGCTGTTCCCGATTCCGAAGATCGCGCTGCTGCCGCTTTTGATCCTGTGGCTCGGGATCGGCGAGGAGCCGAAGATCGCGACCATAGCACTTGGGGTGTTCTTCTCGACCGCGATCTCGGTCTATAGCGGCGTCGACGCGGTGCCGCGCAACCTGATCCGGATGGCGCAGAGCTTCAACGTGCCGTTCCACGCCATCGTGCGCCGCGTGATCTGGCCGGGCGCGCTGCCCTCGATCCTCGCCGGCTTCCGCATCACCGCCTCGGTCGCGCTGCTGCTGGTCGTGAGCGCCGAGATGATCGGCGCGCAATACGGCATCGGCGCCTTCGTGCTGCAGGCCGGCAACCTGATGCAGACCGACCAGCTGCTCGCCGGCGTCGTGATCCTGTCGCTGTTCGGGCTCGCGGTAGGGAAGCTGATCAACCTGCTCGAGGCGCGGCTGCTGCACTGGCGGTGAGGTCCGCCGCCTTTCGCCCTCGTCCCGGCGAAGGCCGGGACCCATAACCACAGGATTTTGTGGTTGTGTTTGCTGGGGGCCAGCCGGCTTCAACAATTTGCATCGGTGGTAATGGGTCCCGGCCTTCGCCGGGACGACGCATTCAGGCGTTGCCGCGATCCTCGCGGAACAGGTCGAGCTTCTGCTGCACCGGGCGGTCGGAGAACGAGAACAGCACCGAGTCCGCATCGGCCTCGTGCGTGACCCAGTGCCAGCTCGGCACCACGAACAGGTCGCGCGGACCCCATTCGAAGGTCTGGTCGCCGATCCTGGTGCGGCCCTTGCCCTCGATGGCGGCAAACACGGTGGCATCGGTCGAACGATAGCGCGCGGTCTTGAAACCCTTCGGCAGCAGCTGGATGAAGGTGCCGATGGTCGGCATCGCAAAGTCGCCGGTCTCGGGATTGGAGAAGCGCAGCTTCAGGCCGTGGCAGGCATCCCACTCCTCGGCGGTCCGCGCCTTCTCCAGCGCCTCGCGGGTGTAGTCATAGGGATAGTTGAAGATCGGCGAGGTCTTCGACGTCCGTTTCTGATCGACCGGCAACAGATTGTGGCCGTAGCGCGCGAAGCTGGCACCGGCCGGTTTCGAAATCTGCTGCTGGTCCTCCTTGGCGCTTTCGGCGAAGGAGCAATCGAAGAACTGCACCATGGGGATGTCGAGGCCGTCGAGCCAGAACATCGGCTCATTGGTTTCGTTGGAATGATCGTGCCAGGTCATCGACGGCGTGATGACGAAATCGCCTGGCGCCATCGCGGTACGCTCGCCGTCGACGGCGGTGTAGGCGCCCTTGCCCTCGAGCACGAAACGCAGCGCCGACTGGGTGTGGCGATGCGCCGGCGCGACGTCGCCCGGCACCACCATCTGCACGCCGGCGAACAGCGAGGTCGTGATCCTGGACTGGCCGCGCAGGCCGGGATTCTCCAGCACCAGCACACGGCGTTCGGCTTCCTTGGCCGTGATCAGTCTGCCGGCCTCGTTCATGTAGTCGCGGATATGATCGAACTTCCACAGATGCGGGCGGCAGGCGCTGCGCGGCTCCGGCGTGACCAGATCGCCCAGCACGTTCCACAGCGCCGAGAGATTCTCGCCGTCGATCTTCTTGTAGAACGCCTCGCGCTCCGGGGTCTTCTGCACGGCTTCCATGGCGAGCCTCCCGTCATTCTTGTCGGTTCAATTTAATTGACAGTATACTGACAATATGGCTAGCGTCAATCAACCAAGCCAATCACGAAATGCAAGGGAGGTTCCGATGAAGCTGCATGGCTATTTCCGCAGCAGCGCGTCCTACCGGGTCCGGATCGCCCTCAATCTGAAGGGACTCTCGCCCGAGCATCTGCCGCACCATCTGCGCAAGGGCGAGCAGTGCGCGCCGGCCTATCTCGCCATCAACCCGCAAGGCCTGGTGCCAACGCTGGAGAACGATGCCGGCGCAATCCTCACCCAGTCGCTCGCGATCATCGAATGGCTCGATGAGACCCATCCCAATCCGCCGCTGCTGCCGAAGGATCCGCTGCGCCGCGCCAAGGTGCGTGCCTTCGCGCAGGCGATCGCCTGCGACACCCACCCGGTGCAAAATCTGAAGGTGCTGGCGCGGCTGCGGCAGCTCGGCCTGCCCGAAGAGAAGGTGACGGAGTGGGCGGCCTGGGCCAATCGCGAGGGTCTTTCGGCCTGCGAAATCCTGATCGCGGGGGAGGGCGGGCCGTTCTGCTTCGGCGATGCGCCGACGCTGGCCGATCTCTGTCTGGTGCCGCAACTCGCCAATGCGCGGCGCTTCGGCGTCGACGTCTCGGCCTATCCGCGCCTGCTGAAGGCCGAGGCCGCGGCCAAACAAATCAAGGCGTTCGCCGACGCCGCTCCGGACAAGCAGCCCGATGCCGAATAACAAGCCCGTCACCATGGACGCGGTCTACACCGCGCCCGGCTATCTGTTCCGCCGCATGCAGCAGATCGCGGTTGCGCTGTTCATCGAGGAGTGCAAGGCGTTCGACCTGACCCCCGTTCAATACGCCGCGCTGATCGCGATCTCGACCCATCCCGGCATCGATGCCACCCGCCTGTCGGCGGTGATCGCGTTCGACCGCTCCACCCTCGGTAACGTCATCGAGCGGCTGGAGGCCAAGGAGTTCATCGTCCGCAAGCCGGCACCGGAGGACAGGCGCGTCAAGCTGCTGTATCTTACCAAGGCCGGTGCGGCCGTGCTCGATGAGATCATGCCGTCGGTCGACAAGGCGCAGGCGCGGATGCTGCAGCCGCTCAAGCCGGCCGACCGCAAGACGCTGCTGGCGCTGCTGACGCAACTGGTCGATCTCAACAACGAGGCATCGCGCGTGCCGCTGCGCGCCGAGGACGCGCTCGAACATCTGGGAAAGTCGGGCTGATGGCGGAGACTGGACCAGTCCTGATCGCGGGCGGCGGTATCGGCGGCCTCGCCGTAGCGCTCGGCCTCGCGCAGAAGGGCATCCGCTCGATCTTGCTGGAAAAGGCCGCCGCGCTTGGCGAGATCGGCGCCGGGATCCAACTCGGACCGAATGCCTTCCACGCCTTCGACTATCTCGGCGTCGGCGAGGCGGCGCGCAGCATGGCGGTCTATATCGACAAGCTGCGGCTGATGGATGCGCTCACCGCCGACGAGATCACCCATATCGACCTTGGCGAGAGCTTCCGCGCGCGTTTCGGCAATCCCTATGCGGTGGTGCATCGCGGCGATCTGCATGGCGTATTCCTGCGCGCCTGCCAGAACCATGAGCTGATCGAGCTGCGTGTCAGGAGCGAGGTGGTCGGCTACGAACAGGACGGCGCATCGGTGACCGCGACGATCGCCAGCGGCGAGCGTATCACCGGACGTCTTCTGATCGGCGCCGATGGCCTGTGGTCGAACATCCGCAAGCAGGTGATCGCGGACGGCCCGCCGCGCGTCTCCGGCCACACTACCTATCGCTCTGTGATCCCGACCGAGCAGATGCCGGAGGATTTGCGCTGGAACGCGGCGACGCTGTGGGCCGGCCCGAAATGTCACATCGTGCATTACCCGTTGTCGGGCTGGAAGGTATTTAACCTCGTCGTCACCTATCACAACGATGCGCCGGAGCCGGTCGCTGGCAAGCCGGTGTCGGAAGACGAAGTGATGAAGGGTTTTGCGCACGTCCATGAGCGGGCGCAGAACATCATCCGCCACGGCACCAACTGGAAGCTCTGGGTGCTGTGCGACCGCGATCCCGCCGAACACTGGATCGACGGCCGTGCCGTGCTACTCGGCGACGCCGCGCATCCGATGCTGCAATATTTCGCGCAAGGCGCCTGCCAGGCGATGGAGGACGCGGTGTGCCTGTCGCACATGCTGGCCAACCACGACGATCAGGCCGCGGCGCTGGAAGCCTATCGTATCAGGCGCTTCCCGCGCACCGCGCGCGTGCAACTGATGTCGCGCGCCATCGGCGAGCACATCTACCACCCCGCAGGCGACCACGCCCGCATCCGCAACGCGATCATGAGCGCGAAGTCGCAGGATCAGTGGTGCGATGACATCGCGTGGCTGTATGGCGGGACGGGGCTGGCAGCGTAGCCGCCGCAATCTGATCGAGAGAGCGCCGTGTGCACCCCTCTCCCCAACCCTCCCCCGCAAGGGGGGAGGGAGCCCTTCCGCCGGTGCGCTCCTTACATCCGATCGAGGTAGACGCGCATCGTGTAGCAAGAGCTGCTTGCGTGAACGGTCCGCAAGATGAATACAAGTGAGGTGAGCAAGCTGCTCAGGCTCCCTCCCCCCTTGCGGGGGAGGGCGGGGAGAGGGGTGGCCCGGGGACGAGATGTGCGACGCATGCGCGAAGGCAGCCCTTGCAGCACGCAGCTTCGAAGCTACATCCGCATCACCGCCTGCCGGTCGATCTTGCCCGTTCCGGTCTTCGGCAGCTCGTCGATGAACGTCACCTCGCGCGGATATTTGTAAGGCAGGAGTTTCGCCTTGACGTAATCCTGCAACTGCCGCGTCGCCTCGCTGGCATCGAAGCTGCGCTTGTTCATCACCACCACCGCCCGCAGCGTCATCCGGCGATCCGGCAGTTCGGCGGCGTAGACCGCGCATTCGCGCACATCGGGGTGATCGGCGAGACAGAGCTCGACTTCGAGCGGATAGACCCACTGGCCGGAGATCTTCACCAAATCGTCGGCGCGGCCGCGGAAGAAGTGGAAGCCGTCGCTGTCGCGCACGAAGCGGTCGCCGGTGTAGATCCAGCCCGCCTCGCGCACCGTCTCGGCCGTCTTGTCCGGCCGGTTCCAGTACAGCGGCGTCGCGGAATCGCCGCGCACCCACAGAATGCCCTCTTCATTGTCGCCGACCTCGCGGCCGTCGCTGTCGCGCAGCATGATCTCGTAGCCGGGCACGCGCAGGCCGGCGGCGCCGAGCTTCTTGTTGTCCGCGCGGTTGCAGAGATAGATGTGCAGCACCTCGGTCGAGCCGAGGCCCTCGATGATTTCGAGCCCGGTCAGATTTTTCCAGCCATTGAAGACGTCAGCCGACAGCACCTCGGCGGCCGAGATTGCCATCCGCAGCGAGGAGAAGTCGGCCGCGTCGGCACCTTCGGCCTTGGTCAGCGAGGTGTAGAGCGTCGGCAGGCCGAAGAACACGGTCGGGCGATACTGCCCGATCGCGGCAAAGATCGCCGCCGGCTTCGGCTGGCCCGGCAGCAGCAGCGTCGCGGCGCCGACCGAGAAGGGGAACGTGATCGAATTGCCGAACCCGTAGGCGAAGAAGATCTTCGGCACCGAGAAGCAGATGTCGCCGGGCGAAAGCTTCAGCACGCTGCGGGCAAAGGCGAGCTCGCTGTAGGCCATGTCGTGCTGCAGATGAACGATGCCCTTGGGCCGGCCAGTCGAGCCCGACGAGTACATCCAGAACGCCATCTCGTTGCGGTGCGTGTCGGCCGCGTCGAGCTCGCCCGGAAACTGTTGCAGCCATTCGGCAGCATTGCGGGTCTCGGCAACTGCATGATCGCCGGCCGCGCCGCCCGCCACGATCAGCGTGCGCAGCGGCGTGTCCTTGCACGCTTCCGCGTTGAAGCGCGTACAGAATTCGGCATCGGCCACCGCGGCCTGCGCGCCGGCGTCCAACAGATAGAATTGCAGCAACTCCGGCGGCGTCAGCGTATTGATCAGCAGCGGCACGAAGCCCGCGCGGACCGCGCCGAAGAACGCCGCCGGATAGGCCGGGGTGTCGTCGAGGAACAAGAGGATGCGGTCGCCGCGGGCGAGCCCGAGCGATTTGAAGCCGTGGCCCCAGCGTGCCGCCTCGGTGCAGAGCTCGCGATAGGTCCGCGTGCCGGCCGGGCCGGTCAGTGCCATGCGGTCGGCGTTGCCGTTCACGAGATTGTCGAACAGGATGCAGCTGGCATTGTAGCGTTCGGGGATCGCAAAGCCGATCTCGCGCGCGCCGGCATTGTCCTGCGGGACCTGGTCGATGATCGCGGTCATGACTTGCCCTCTCGTGCATTGCCCTTTGCGGCTTCATACCGGGCCATGAAGGCCGGCGACATCGCGCGCAGCCGCGCATCGTCGATCCGCCCCGAACGGGTGATGTAGCTGTAGGCGAAGTCCATCAAGCCAAGTTGCATGTGCGCGGGGAAATTCTCGTACCAGTCGGCGCTGGTGCGCGCCGCGGCGACGAGTTTCTTCACGATCGGCTTGCGCTCGGCCTCGTAGCGCGCCAGCGCCGCCGGGATCGCCGGCTCCGCCTCCAGCGCCTTGGTCAGCGCGATGGCGTCCTCGATCGCCAGCCGCGTGCCGGAGCCGATCGAGAAATGCGCCGAATGCAGTGCGTCGCCGATCAGCACCATGTTGCCCTGCGACCAGCGTTCGTTCCAGATCCACGGGAAATTGCGCCACACCGACTTGTTCGAGATCAGTTTGTGGCCGTCCAATGTCGCCGCGAACACTTGCTCGCAGATCGCCTGCGATTGCTCGATGCTCTTGTCGGCAAAGCCGTAGGCGGCCCAGGTCGCCGCGTCGCATTCGACCAGGAAGGTGCTCATGTCCCTGGCATAGCGATAATGATGGGCGTTGAAGTGGCCGCGGTCGGTGGCGACAAAGGTCTGCGACAGCGTCGCGAAGGGCTTGGTGGTGCCGTACCAGGCGAACTTGTTGGTCGAATGCGACACCGAGGCGCCGAACGCTGCCTCGAAGCCGCGGCGGACCATCGAGTTGAGGCCGTCGGCGGCGACGATCAGGTCATAGCCCTTGAGCTGGCCAGTCGACTCCACCACGGTGTCGAAGCGCGGCGTGATGCCGACGCTGCGGACGCGCTGCTGCAGGATGGTGAGCAGCGCCAGGCGACCGATCGCGGAGAAGCCGACGCCGTCGATCTCGACGCTTTCGCCGCGCAGGTTCAGCGTGATGTTCTGCCAGCTCTCCATCTGCGGCGCGATGGCGCCCACCGTCTCGGGATCGTCGGCGCGCAGGAATTCAAGCGCCTGTTCGGAGAACACCACGCCGAAGCCCCAGGTGGCGCCGGCGGCGTTCTGCTCGAACAGATCGATTTCAGCGTCGGGATGACGCTTCTTCCAGAGATAGGCGAAGTAAAGCCCGCCGGGCCCTCCGCCGATCACGGCGATGCGCAACGTCTGCCTCCCAGATTGACAGTGTACTTACTAATTGAGGTCAGACTAATCTGCCTCCGGCGGAAACGCCAGAGGGAAAATGCGCGCAGCCATTCGGCTTCGTAGCTTCGTAGCCTGGATGGCGCGCAGCGCGATCCGGGCGGTCTCGCCTGTGGCGACACTTCAAATCCGGGATTGCGCCTTCACCGCGCTGGCGCAACTGGACGACAGGCTGCTCATATTTTTCTGCAGGCATTGCAGCGACGGTTCACCGCCCGCGGAACGCTGGAGCAGTGGGCGATGTAGTCGTTGCGGCATTGCGATTTGACGGCGTCGCGCTGCGCCTGGGTTGGAGCCTGCGACAAGGCCGGGGCAGCGCTTATCAGGGCCACGGCCGCCAGCCATGCGGACAGCCTCGCTGCACGTGTCAACGCGTCAATCATTTGAACTAAATCTCTTTGTTTGCGCGGGAAGCCGCCGAACTGAGTTCTGAAAAAATCTTCTTGTAACAACCTTAGCGTGCGTCATCATTTTCGCTTTCGAGTTCCACTGCAAGCGGATTGTTGCTATGCATGAGGTAAGGCTGCTGTTCACTCGATACGACGTCCTTGTATTAGGCATTTTGAATCGAGGCTCGGAAATGAGGCATGCTCGCGCGCCGGCAAATTCCAGGCTAGCCAGTTTTGTGCGGCTGCGAACCACGACATTTCCGCGCGATGTTTTCGTCATAGCGGCGTTTTTCAGTTTAAGTGCCTGCGAACAAAATAGTTTTGTGCCGCCACCGCCGCCCAAGGTCGAGGTCGCGCCGCCGGTGCAGCGCGCCATCACGCGCTATCTCGACGCGACCGGAAATACCGCGCCGATCCAGAGCGTCGATTTGGTTGCGCGCGTGCAGGGCTTTCTGGAGTCGATCAATTACAAGGACGGCACCTTCGTGAAGCAGGGCACCACCCTGTTCACGATCGAGCCGGAGACCTACAAGCTGAAGCTCGAGCAGGCGCAGGCCGCCGAGGTCGGCGCGCAGGCGACGGTGAAGCAGGCCGAGACCGACTACAAGCGGCAGGCAGTGCTCGTGCAGCGCCAGGCGGTGTCGCAGGCGACGCTGGATACCTCGACCTCGACGCGCGACAACGCGACCGCCAGTCTGCAGCAAGCCCAGGTCAACACCAAGCTTGCCGCCGTCAATTACGGCTACACCAACGTCGTCGCGCCGTTCGACGGCATCGTCAGCAACCATCTGGTTTCGGTCGGCGAGCTGGTCGGCGTCTCCTCGCCGACGCAGCTTGCCACCATCGTGCAGCTCGACCCGATCTATGTGAACTTCAACGTCAATGAGCAGGACGTGCAGCGCATGCGCGACGAGGCGCGGCGGCGCGGCATCTCGATCGACGAGATCAGGCAACTGCCGGTCGAGGTCGGCCTGCAGACCGAGACCGGCTATCCGCACAAGGGCAAGCTCGATTACATCTCGCCGACGCTCAACCAGTCGACCGGAACGCTGGCCGTGCGCGGCCTGATCCCGAACCCGGATCGTGCGCTGCTGCCGGGCTTCTACGTCCGCGTTCGCGTGCCGTTCGACAAGCAGGAGAATGCGCTGCTGGTGCCGGACACCGCGATCGGCAGCGACCAGGCCGGGCGCTATGTGCTGGTCGTCAATGCCGACAATGTGGTCGAGCAGCGCAAGGTGACGACCGGCCCGCTCGATCAGGGACTCCGCGTCATCGAGACCGGGCTGAAGCCGGATGACCGCGTGGTCACCGCCGGGCTGCTGCGCGCGATCCCCGGCCAGAAGGTCGATCCGCAGGTCAGGACGAGCGACGCGACGCCGACAGCGACGAAATAGGACGCGCCATGATCTCGAAATTCTTCATCGAGCGCCCGGTCCTTTCCAACGTCATCGCCATCCTGATGATCCTGCTCGGCGGCGTGTCGCTGTACAACCTCGCCGTCGCGCAATATCCCGACGTGGTGCCGCCGACCGTGCAGGTGACGACGCGCTATCCCGGCGCCTCGGCCCAGACCGTGGTCGACACGGTGGCGCTGCCGATCGAGCAGCAGGTCAACGGCGTCGAGGACATGCTCTACATGCAGTCCTACAGCGGCGCCGACGGCACCTATACGCTGACGGTGACCTTCAAGATCGGCACCGATCTCAACTTCGCGCAGGTGCTGGTGCAGAACCGCGTCTCCAGCGCGCTGTCGCAGCTGCCGTCGGCGGTGCAAAGCCAGGGTGTCACCGTGCAGAAGCGGTCGACCTCGATCCTGCTGTTCGTGACGCTGACCTCGCCGAACAAGACCTACGACAGCCTGTTCCTGTCGAACTACGCCACCATCAACATCCGCGATGAGCTGTCGCGCCTGCCCGGCGTCGGCAACGTCACGGTGTTCGGCGCCGGCCAGTACTCGATGCGGGTCTGGCTCGACCCCAACAAGCTGCAGGTGCGCGGGCTGATGCCGCAGGACGTCATCCAGGCGATCCAGCAGCAGAGCCAGCAGGTCACCGCCGGCCAGGTCGGCGCGCCGCCGACGCCGGCGGGGCAGGCGTTCCAGTACACGCTCAATGTCAACGGCCGGCTCGACGACGCCGGCCAGTTCGAGAACATCATCGTCAAGACCGGCACCGTCGGCGACGTCACCCGCGTCCGCGACGTCGGCTGGGTCGAGCTCGGCGCGCAGACCTACAGCCAGATCTTCTCGCTGAACCAGAAGCCCGCGGTCGGCATCGGCGTGTTCCAGTCGCCCGGCGCCAACGCGCTGCAGGTCGAGAAGGCGATCGAGAAGAAGATGGCGGAACTGGCCAGGCAGTTCCCGCAGGACATCAAATACGACACGCCGTTCGACACCACCAAATTCGTCAACGCCTCGATTGAAGAAGTCTACAAGACGCTGATCGAGGCCGGCCTGCTCGTGCTGGTCGTGATTCTGGTGTTCCTGCAGGATTGGCGGGCGATGCTGGTGCCGGCGACGACGGTGCCGGTCACCATCATCGGCGCCTTCGCGGCGATGGCCGCGCTCGGCTTCACCATCAATCTGTCAACGCTGTTCGCGATCGTGCTGGCGATCGGCATCGTGGTCGACGACGCCATCGTCGTGGTCGAGGGCGCGGCGCACAATATCGAGCACGGCATGTCCGGCCACGACGCCGCGATCAAGGCGATGGACGAGTTGTTCGCACCGATCGTCGGCATCACGCTGGTGCTGATCTCGGTGTTCCTGCCGGCCGCCTTTCTGCCGGGACTGACCGGGCGGATGTACGCGCAATTCGCGCTGGTCATCGCCGCCACCGCGCTGCTCAGCGCGATCAATGCCGCGACCCTGAAGCCGACCCAGTGCGCGCTGTGGCTGCGCCCGCCGGCGCCGCCCGAGCAGCGCAACTTCTTCTACCGCGGCTTCAATGCGGTCTATGACCGGATCGAGCGCGGCTATGCCCGCATCATCGGTGGCATCGCCGGGCACGCCAAGACATCGGTCGCGATCGCGCTCATCATCATCGGGCTCGCCGGCTATGGCCTGTCGCGGGTGCCGACCGGCTTCATCCCGATCGAGGATCAGGGCTATCTGCTGGCAGCGGTGCAGCTGCCCGACGGCGCCGCGCTCGACCGCACCCAGCAGGTGCTCGACAAGGTCACCGAGATCGCCGGCAAGACGCCTGGCGTCGACCAGGTGATCTCGATCGCCGGCATTTCCGCGCTCGACAACTCGTCGAGCCTCGCCAATGCCGGCGTCGCCTACCTGATCCTGAAGGATTGGAGTGCGCGCGGGCCGGGCGAAGACCTGCGCTCGCTGGTGTTCGGACTCAACGACAAGCTCGCGGTGATCCCGGAGGCGCGCATCCTGGTGATCCCGCCGCCGCCGATCCAGGGCATCGGCAACGCCGCCGGCTTCGCCATGCAAGTCGAGCTGCGCGACGGCAATGCCGATTACGGCAAGCTGCAGGCGATCACCGGCGCGATCGTCGCCAACGCGCAGACCCAGAGCGCGCTGCAGCGCGTGCAGTCCTCGTTCCGCTCGATGGTGCCGCAATACGACGTCGAGGTCGACCGCATCAAGACGCAGACCTTGCACGTCACCACCGACCAGATCTTCTCGGCGCTGTCGTCCTATCTCGGCGCCAGCTACGTCAACCAGTTCACCAAGTTCGGCCGCACCTTCCAGGTCTACACCCAGGCCGAGGCGCAGTACCGCCTGACCTTGCGCGACATCGAGAACATGATGGTGCGCAACAGCAACGGCGACATGATTCCGCTCGGCACGGTGGCGAAGATCACGCCGTCGGTCGGGCCGTCGCTGATCAGCCTCTACAACCTCTATCCGTCGGCCTCGATCATCGGCTTGCCGGCACAGGGCTACTCGTCCGGCCAGTCGATGGCGCTGATGGAGGAGATCGCAGCCAAGACGCTGCCGCCCGGCTCGGGCTATGAGTGGACGGCGATGTCGTACCAGGAGAAGGCGGTCGGCGGCCAGATCTACTACACATTCGCGCTGGCGCTGCTGCTGGTCTATCTCGTGCTCGCCGGACAGTATGAGAGCTGGTACGCACCGATCTCGGTGATCCTCGCGGTACCGCTGTCGCTGCTCGGCCCGATGCTGGTGCTGACCGGCCTGCGGATCGACAACAACCTCTACACCCAGATCGGCATCATCCTGCTGATCGCGCTATCGGCCAAGAACGCGATCCTGATCGTCGAGGTCGCGCTCGAGCGCCATCTGCGCGACGGCCACACCGTGCTGCAATCCGCGATCGACGCGGCGCGGGCGCGCTTCCGGCCGATTCTGATGACGTCGTTCGCCTTCATCCTCGGCGTGCTGCCGCTGGTGCTCGCCACCGGCGCCGGCGCCAACGCCCGCAAGTCGATCGGCATCACGGTGTTCTCCGGCATGATCGCCTCGACCTGCCTCGCCGTGCTGTTCGTCCCGGCGTTCTTCGTCGTGGTGCAGAGTTTCGAGAACTGGCGCAAGGCGAAGAAAGGCAAGGCCGCGCCGCCGCAAGCCGAGCCGCGGGCGACGGGCACGGTGCACTGAAACTCCCCCTCCCCGTTCTTCATGGGGAGAGGGTTGGGGTGAGGGGCTCTCACCGCCAGGCGGTGTGAATTGCGTGTCCGGTACCCCCTCACCCGGATCGCATCTGCGACGCGATCCGACCTCTCCCCGCAGGCGGGGAGAGGTAAGCAAGATCGCTACACCTTCACCATCCGCTTGCCGCGGTTCTCGCCGGCGAGCAGTCCGATCAGCGCCTGCGGCGTGTTCGCCAGCCCGTCGATCACGTCCTCCTGCACCTTGAGCTTGCCGGCGCCGACCCAGGACTGCAGCTCGGCGAGGGCGGCATCGCGCTGGTCCATGTAGTCCATCACGATGAAGCCCTGCATCACCAGCCGCTTCACCACGATCAGGCCGGGCACGCCGCGCGGGCCGTGCGCGGAGGGCACGCCGTCATATTGCGAGATCGCGCCGCAGCAGGCGATGCGGCCGCGATTGTTCATCTGCGACAGGCAGGCTTCCAGGATGTCGCCGCCGACATTGTCGAAATAGACGTCGATGCCATCGGGCGCCGCGGCGCGCAGCGCCTTGTAGGTGGCGCCGTCCTTGTAGTCGACCGCGGCGTCGAAACCGAGCTCGCTTGTCAGCCAGTGGCACTTGTCCTTGCCGCCGGCGATGCCGACCACATGGCAGCCCTTGATCTTGGCGATCTGGCCGACGATCGAGCCGACCGAGCCGGCCGCGGCCGACACCACCACGGTCTCGCCCTGCTTCGGCTTGCCGACGTCGAGCAGGCCGAAATAGGCGGTCAGGCCGGCGATGCCGAACACGCTGAGCAGATGCGTCATCGGCTCCAGCCTCGGCATCTTCGACAGGTGCTTGGCCGGCAGCGCGGCATAGTCCTGCCAGCCGGTGTCGCCGAACACGAGGTCGCCCTGCTTCAGGCCGGGCGCCTTCGATTCCACCACCTCGGCGATGCTGCCGCCGGCCATCACAGTGTTCGCCTCAACCGCGGCGCGGTAGGTCGCGCCATGCATCCAGGCGCGGTTGGCGGCATCGAGCGAGATGTAGCGCGTGCGCACCAGCACCTCGCCGTCCTTCGGCTCGGGGATCGCGCCGCTGACCAGACGGAAATGTTCGGGACCGAGCTTGCCGGTCGGCTTCTCGACCAGCAGGATCTGGCGATTGACGGTGTCGTTCATGGCGATTGTCTCCCCTCGTCGTGGCCGTTTGCGCCGCAATTTGACTGCGCCGCGCGCAGCAGATTGCACAGATTGTGCGCTGCATGAACGCTAGTCCGCACGGTGGCATTCCACAACGGGAACGTTTCGGAAAATCCCGCCAGGCGCGAAGCGTGTTGCGTCGCTGCGTAAATCTGCCACACTTGACCTTCGCCGGGAACTTACGGGGGTAAGAGAATGTCCAGCAGGTTTACGCAGTACATCCTGATTGCGATGGTCCTAGGCATCGTGATGGGGTCGATCGTCTTCAACTACTTTCCTGACAGCCGTGCCTCGATCGCAGCAGACGTCAATCTGATCGCGATGCTGTTCCTGCGCCTGATCAAGATGATCATCGCGCCGCTGGTGTTCGCGACCCTGGTCGGCGGCATCGCCCATATGGGCAGCGGCTCGCGGCTCGGGCGCGTGTTCGCCAAGACCATGGGCTGGTTCGTCTCCGCCTCCTTTGTCTCGCTGCTGCTCGGCCTCGTGATGGTCAATCTGCTGCAGCCCGGCGCCAACTTCCCCGGCACGCTGCCCGACAAGGGTCAGTCGACCGGTCTTCCGGTCTCCGCGTTCTCGTTCGAGAAATTCCTGATCCATCTGGTGCCGACCTCGATCGCGGATGCGATGGCGCAGAACGAGATCCTGCAGATCGTGGTGTTCGCGGTGTTCTTCGCGGTGGCGCTCGGCGCCATGCCGGAGCGCGCCAAGCCGATCATGAGCCTGATCGACGACCTCGCGCATATCATGCTGAAGGTCACCGGCTATGTGATGCTGTTCGCTCCGCTCGCGGTGTGGGCGGCGATCATGGCCACGGTCTCGAAGAACGGCCTCGGCGTGCTCTGGAAGCTGGTCGTCTTCATGGGCGGCTTCTATCTCGCGCTGCTGATCCTGTGGGTCATCCTGGCCACGGTCGGCTTCATCGTCATCGGCCCGCGCTACAGCCATCTGCTGCGGCTGATCCGCGAGCCCCTGATGATCGCGTTCTCGACCGCCTCGTCCGAGGCGGCCTATCCGAAGACGCTGGAGGGGCTGAACAGGTTCGGCGCCTCGTCGCGGATCTCGTCCTTCGTGCTGCCGCTGGGTTACTCGTTCAACCTCGACGGCACGATGATGTACTGCACCTTCGCCAACGTGTTCATCGCGCAGACCTACCACATCGAGATGTCGCTCGGCACCCAGCTCGCGATGCTGGCGACGCTGATGATCACCTCGAAGGGCGTCGCCGGCGTGCCGCGCGCCTCGCTCGTCGTGATCGCCTCGACGCTGGCGCAGTTCGGCATCCCCGAGGCGGGGCTGTTGATGATCATGGGCATCGACACCTTCCTCGACATGGGCCGCAGCGCCACCAACGTGATCGGCAACTCGCTGGCGACCGCCGTGGTCGCCAAGTGGGAGGGCGAGCTGAAGGCGGAGCACGAGCTCGGGCCCGACGATGCGGTGCCGTCGGATGCGGTGCCCGGCGCCGTGATGGCCGGCCATTGACGGGAGGGATGCATGCGTCGCCCTCGCTGGAGGCCGATACCGGCTGAAGGCCTGATGCTGCTGGCAGCTCTGCTGGCGGCACCGGCCTCCGCGCAGACCGCGGGCGAGGGGCTCAGCCCCACGCTCGCCAACATCAAGGCCACGCACACCGTGCGGATCGGCTATCGCGAGAGCTCGCCGCCGTTCTCGTTCCTCGATCATTCCAACCGGCCGATCGGCTACAGCCTCGAACTGTGCGATGCGATCGTCGAGGAGATCGGGATCGAGGTCGACGATGCCAACCTCAAGGTCGACTACGTCAAGGTCACCTCGGACGACCGCATTCAGGCGGTTGTCGAGAACAAGATCGATCTGGAATGCGGATCGACCACCGCGAATGCCGAGCGCGGCAAGCTGGTGGCGTTCGCGCCGCTGATGTTCGTGGCCGGTACCAAGCTGATGGTGGCGAAGGCCTCCGGCGTCACGCAGATCGCCGACCTGAAGGGCAAGACCATCGTCGTCACCAAGGGCACCACCAACGAGCAGGCGATCAACAATGTCAACGCCAAGCGGCAGCTTGGATCGCGCGGCACAAGTCGCAGGACAAGTACCGCGTCACCGGCGACTATTTGTCCTACGATCCCTACGGCATCATGTACCGCAAGGGCGAGAAGCAGATGAAGGACGTGGTCGAGCGCGCCTTCCGCAAGCTCGCCTCCAACCGCGACATCGTCCCGCTCTACAACAAGTGGTTCATCGCCCGCCTGCCGACCGGCGAAAAGCTCAACGTCGCCATCTCGCCGCAGCTCGAGGAGGCGTTCAAGGTGCTCGACGAGAGCGAGTGACGCGAAACAAGCCGCAAGCATTATCGTCGTCCCGGCGAAGGCCGGGACCCATCCCCCCACACGCTCTACGCAAACACCGCATCCAGCGCCGCGTGATACGCCGCCTCGACCAGCGCCGGATGCCGCTTCCCCAGCGCTTCCATCTTCACCCCGGAATTCACCTCGAGCACCTTCCACCCGCCGTCGACGCGCACGACGTCGATCGAAGCGAAGCGGATGCCGACCGCCTGTGCGGCCTTGAGCGCAAGCGCGACGCAGGCGCGGTGCGTCGCGCCATCCGTGAGCAGCACGGGCTCCGCGCCGGCATCGAGGTTGTGCCGCCAGTTCAGCAGGCGCCGTTCGCCCGCAGGTGGAATGGCATTGAGCTCGGCTGCTTCAAAATCCGCAGTGATGGCCTTGAGCTGCTCCGCCGTCGCCGCGCGCTGCGCCAGTTCGCGCAGCGAATGCACGCCGTCGCCGGTCACCTGTGGGCGCGTCTTGCTGTAGACGATCAGCGCGCGCGCATCGAGCAGCACGACGCGGATCTCGTCATCGATCTCGACATAGGGCGAGATCGCCAGCGCGCGGTACTCGGCGAGAATCCGCGCGACAGCCGTCTCCAGTTGCGCCCGCGTGGTGACGCGGCACACCAGCTCGCCCGATGTGCCCTCGTTGGGCTTGACGACGAGCCCGCGTGGATGCGCATCGAGCAGTTGCGCCATCGTGTCGATCGATCCCGATCCCGGGATATGCGGGCTGTGCCGCGGGCCGAGAAACAGCGTGTGCGGGATCGCGTCGATTCCGGCCGCGGTCAGCACCTCGGCGCAGGCTGCCTTGTCGCTCGCGACCTGATGCGCCACCGCGCTGTTCAGCCCGAGGTCATAGCCGATCGCGAGCCGCCGCTCGGCGCCTCGCCGCATCATCACCAGCCAGCCGCCGGACCGCATCTCGACGGCGATGTCGTGCGCCAGACAATATTTTTTGATGGTTTCCAGGAAGATTCGCTGGCTGATCAGGACCACTGAATGATTTTCCCTTCGCCGCGGTTCTCGCAGCAATTATTTGCCAGATCGGCGGCGATCTCAGCAAGTAAATTGCTGCCGTCACAGGGCATTAACGATGTCGTGGCTGAACTTCTTTGCGGATTCGAACGACTGCCATTCTGAGATCGCAATTGCACGCCAGTTGATCTTGACTATCTCTTTCATCGGCGCGATGGACACGCGAGATCTTCAGTGATTTCGGACACTTCTGCGCCGTCCGAGGCCACCTAAAAATCAAGCCATTCTAAATCTGGTCAATCGAGAAAACGAAATCCCATGAGCGCGTTCTATCGAGAGAAGGTTCTTTCTGTTCGTCACTGGACCGATACGCTTTTCAGCTTCAAGGCCACCCGTGGTTCCGGGTTCCGTTTCCAGAATGGCCAGTTTGCCATGATCGGCCTCGAGGTCGACGGCCGCCCGCTGCTGCGCGCCTATTCGATGGCGAGCGCCAATCACGAGGAAGAGCTCGAGTTCTTCTCGATCAAGGTGCAGGATGGCCCGCTCACTTCGAAACTGCAGAAGATCCGCGAGGGCGACATCATCCTGGTCGGCCGCAAGGCGACCGGCACGCTGATCACCGACAATTTGATTCCCGGCAAGCGGCTGATGCTGCTGTCGACCGGCACCGGCCTCGCGCCGTTCGCGAGCCTGATCAAGGACCCCGAAGTCTACGACCGCTACGACTCGATCGTGCTGGTCCATGGCTGCCGCCAGGTCTCCGAGCTCGCCTATGGTGAGGAGCTGGTCGCCAAGCTGCGCGACGACGAGCTGTTCGGGCCGCTGCTCTCCGAGAAGCTCCTGTACTATCCGACCGTGACGCGCGAGCCGTTCCGCAACCGCGGCCGCATCACCGACCTCATCACCTCCAACCAGCTGTTCTCCGACCTGCATCAGGGCCCGCTCGACATCGAGACCGACCGCATCATGATGTGCGGCAGCCCGGCGATGCTGGAAGAGCTGAAGCAGCTGTTCGAGACCCGCGGCTTCAAGGAAGGCAGCGGCAACACGCCCGGCCACTTCGTGATCGAGAAGGCGTTCGTCGAGCGCTGATACTCGCTAGTTGGGTTCGTCGTCCTGGCGAAAGCCAGGACCCATTACCACCATTCTCTGTTTTGCGAAGGCTGGGGCCCCATCGGGCTCCAGCCTTTTGCATTTGTGGTTATGGGTCCTGGCTTTCGCCAGGATGACGATGGTGGAAGTAGCCGCATGTTCATTAAGCCGAGCAACCTCGCGCGGTGATTTCCCTTCACCTCGCCCCGCTTGCGGGGAGAGGCGTAGGCCGCCTTTGGCGGCCGTTCTGAGCGAGCACGCCGAAGCAAAGCTTCGGCTACGTCGCATCGCAAGATGCGACCCGGGTGAGGGGGAGTCTCCGCGAGTTCATCTGCCAGCAGTGCTGCGGAAGCAGCCCCTCACCCCAACCCTCCAAGAGCGAGCTTCGCTCGTCTCGACCCCGTAAGAACGGGGAGAGGGAGTAACAGCGCGCGCCACGGACGTCTTTCGTTGCACCGCAAAAGCACTCTTCGGTCCGCCCGACTACGACAGCGATACCCACCCATTCGGGCGGTTGTCACATCCGTGACTGCCCGGCGGATATAACCTTGTAGCGCTCGATTGCTGAGTTGGATTAGGCTTGCTGCCGACAAGACGGCCTGCCGGTCTGGGTTGAGGGAATTATGGAAACGCTGCTGCTGCCGTTCTCGCCGCGCTTCATCATCATGACGATCTGCTCGGTCGTCACCGCGCTGCTGCTGCTGGTTGGCATTTTCGACCCGAAGGTCTTCAAGATCGTCCTGATCCCGCTGGTCATCTTCGGCGCCCTGACGCTGCTCGGCATCCGCGACCTCACGCAGAAGCACCATGCGGTGCTGCGCAACTATCCGATCTCGGCGCATGTGCGCTTCCTGCTCGAGGAAATCCGCCCCGAGATGCGGCAGTATTTCTTCGAGAGCGAGAAGGACGGCATGCCGTTCTCGCGCGACACCCGCGCGGTGGTCTATCAGCGCGCCAAGATGGTGCTCGACAAGCGGCCGTTCGGCACTCAGGAGGACGTCTATCGCGAGGGCTACGAGTGGATGCACCATTCGGTGGCGCCCAAGCCGAACGCCGGCCACAAATTCCGCATCACCATTGGCGGCCCCGAGTGCACCAAGCCGTATTCGGCCTCGGTCTTCAACATCTCGGCGATGAGCTTTGGCGCGCTGAGCCCGAACGCGGTGCGGGCGCTGAACGCCGGCGCGAAAAAGGGCGGCTTTGCCCACGATACCGGCGAGGGCGGCGTCAGCCCGTATCACCGCGAGATGGGCGGCGACATCATCTGGGAAATCGGCTCCGGCTATTTCGGCTGCCGCAACCGCGACGGCACCTTCAATCCCGACGAGTTCGCGCGCATCTCCGGCGACGACCAGATCAAGATGGTCGAGCTCAAGATCAGCCAGGGCGCCAAGCCCGGCCATGGCGGCGTGCTGCCGGCAGCCAAGGTCTCCGAGGAAATCTCCAAGATCCGCGGCGTGCCGATGGGCGAGGACTGCATCTCGCCGGCCTATCACAAGGCGTTCTCGACGCCGCTGCAGATGATGGAGTTCGTCGCCAACATGCGAAAACTGTCGGGCGGCAAGCCGGCCGGCTTCAAGATGTGCATCGGCCATCCCTGGGAGTTTTTGGCGATCTGCAAGGCGATGCAGGAGAGCGGGCTCTATCCCGATTTCATCGTGGTCGACGGCAATGAAGGCGGCACCGGCGCCGCACCGCTCGAGTTCATGGACCATTTGGGCATGCCGATGCGCGAGGGCGTCAACTTCGTCCACAACGCGCTGGTCGGCATCGGCGCGCGCGACCGCATCAAGATCGGCGCGTCCGGCAAGATCGCGACCGCCTTCGACATGGCGCGCGCGATGGCGATCGGCGCCGACTGGTGCAATTCGGCGCGCGGCTTCATGTTCGCGCTCGGCTGCATCCAGTCGCTGAGCTGCCACACCGACCGCTGCCCGACCGGCGTCACCTCGCAGGATCCGTCGCGCAACCGCGCGCTGTTCGTGCCCGACAAGAGCGAGCGCGTGTACAACTACCACCACTCGACCCTGCACGCGCTCAGCGAGCTGCTTGCCGCCGCCGGCCTCGAGCACACCAAGGACCTGCGCCCGATCCACTTCTCGCAGCGCAGCTCGACCACCGAGGTCAGCACCTTCGCCGAGCTCTACCCGGCGCTGCGGCCCGGCGAGCTGCTCGAAGGCACCCAGGACCGCCGCTACCGCGACGCCTGGGCGATGGCGCGCGCGGATTCGTTCCAGCCGGCAGGGTAGGGCTGGCACGCTCGCGCCGCGATCTCAGTGTCGTCCCGGCGAAGGCCGGGACCCATGACCACAGGACTACATGGTTGCAACTCGCTGCGGCCCCAGCCGGCTCTAGCCGCACACTTCGGTGGTTATGGGTCCCGGCCTGCGCCGGGACGACGATGTGGAACTAGGTGGGCCCACCGAACCATTTCGCCATCGCATCGGTCAGTCCCGACCGGCTCTGATCTCCCACCCATGCCACATATCCGTCGGGCCGGATCAGCACGGCCATGGGCGCAGCGACCGTGCCGAGCACCGGAAGCTCCCACGCGCCGCTGTATGCGGCGTCGACGAGCTGAACCCGGTCGCGCCAGCCGGTGATGTCGATGCTGCCGGGCTCGCCGAGATTGAGCAGCACCGGCCGCGCCCAATGCAGCAGGGCGAACACGCGCATGTCGCCGTCGGCGGTGACGATGTCGAGATCGGGCACGCGGCGCCCGAGCAGCGGATGGCCGTCGCCGAGGTCGTAGCGGATATCCAGCCCGGTCATCGTCGCGGCGAAGTGCCGGCGCGGCGCGTCCATGCCGAGGAGTTCGGCCATCAGCTCCTCAAGCGCCTTGCTGCGGTCGTCGGTGCGGCGAAGCGCGACCTGCGCCATCGTCCGGCGCAGCACGCGGGCGCCGACCGGATGGCGCTCGGCATGGTAGGTGTCGAGCAGACTGTCCGGCACGATGCCCTTGATCACCTGGGCCAGCTTCCAGCCGAGATTGACGGCGTCCTGTACGCCGATATTGAGGCCCTGTCCGCCGGTCGGGGCGTGGACATGCGCGGCGTCGCCGACGAGCAGGACACGGCGCTCGCGATAGGCGGCGGCCTGGCGGGTCGTGTCGGTGAAGCGCGAGATCCAGGTCGGACTGTGGATCCCGAAGTCGGTGCCGTAGATGCCGATCAGGGCGTCCTGCACGTCGCTCAGGCCAGGCTCGCCGCTCCTGAGCTGCCGCTCGGTCAGCACGATCCGCACGCCAGCTCCATCCTCCAATCGTCCGATGCCATGGATGCCGGCGGCGTCCTGGCGGAGGCCGAATGCCGGCTCCTCGGACATCCGGGCTTCGGCGATCAGCCAGCTGATGGTCGGATCGGAGCCAGGGAAATCGATGCCGGCGGCCTTGCGGACGAGGCTGCGTCCGCCGTCGCAGCCGATCAGATATTGCGCCCGCAGCGACCCGCTGCCGGACAGCGCGACGTCGACGCCGTCGTCGTCCTGAGTGAAGCCGGTCACCTCGCGCTCGCGATAGACCGGCACGCCGAGCTCTCCGACCCATCCGGCGAGGATGTGCTCGATATGGTTCTGCCACAGGCCGAGCGTGTAATTGTGCCGGGTCGGCAGGTCGCTGATGTCGAGCGGGATCGGATGGACATGCACCACCGGATGGCGCTGGCCCTCGGCGAGGAACCGGTCGGCGATGCCGCGCTGATCGAGCACCTCGATACTGCGCGCATGCAATCCGCCGGCGCGCGAGCCGACCAGTTCCTGGCTGGCCCGCCGCTCGACGATCGCAACATCGACACCGCCCAGCGCCAGTTCGCCTGCCAGCATCAGCCCGGTCGGCCCGCCACCGGCAATCACCACGTCATGTCCCTGCATCCCGCACTCCCCTTAAGTTCGATCGATCGGGCGCGCGTTCTACGGGATGACCCCGGGCTTGCGGCAAGCCCAGGGGGTCTACATATATCTGAGTGGGGAGAGGGCTTATTTGGCCCACCCCCATTTCCTGCCGTCATTGCGAGTAGCGAAGCGACGAAGCAGTCCATGCTTCCTCGCATGCGGACGCATGGATTGCTTCGCTTCGCGCGCAATGACGATGCGACGATGCAAGTTCGTAGCCGGATGCAGCGAAGCGAAATCCGGGGCCGCACTGTCAGCGGATCTACCGCCCCGGATTGCGCCGCGCTGCATCCGGGCTACGCATTGGAGATGGGGTGAAAGCGGAGCCTCAAAACTCTCCGTGCACGCGGCCGGAGAAGATGTGCACCGGGCCGCGGTCGGCGTTGTAGGCGGGGTTGGTGATGAACTGATAGTCCGCGGTCAGCGTCAGATTCTTGTTCACCTGATAGGCGTAGTAGGTCTCGAAGATCCGCTCCGGGCTGTAGTTCAGCGCGCCATCGCCGATCAGAAGGCCGAGGCCGCCGGCGGCGAGGAAGTCGCGGTGCGCGGCGGAGAGGCCGTTCACCGCGCCGCCGATGCCGATGGTGTCGTTCGGCCGTCCCCAGCGGCTGCCCTTGATCGACAGGCCGCCCGAGACGCTGCGGTCGACATCGGTGAATGACAGGATCTCGTTCTGGCCGTCGTTCCAGGACAGGCGGCCGAACAGGCCGACATCCGTGGCGATCTGCTGCTCGCCATTCAGATAGAAGCCGTACTTGGAATTCTCCTTGCGGATGCCGGCCATCACATCGTTGATGTCGAGCCCGGGATTGGCGTCCTCGATCGCGAGCGCCTGGCGGTAGTTGCCGGTGTTGCCGCGGTTGCCGAAGATGCCGACGCGGATTTTGCCGGGTTGGTCGAACACCGCATAGCGGCCCTCGAATTCCACCACCGCGCCGCCGGTGTTGTAGACCAGCACGTCGCTGTTCGGCGCGTTCGGCACCTGGAAGAATCCGGCGCGCACCGCCCAATCCTTGCGGTTGAGCTCGACCACGGCGCCGCGGGTGTAGCCGGGCAGGTCGGCCGGGAAGTCGTAGGCCGCCGAGGCCCACATCGCCCAGTTCATGAAGTCGGCGCGCGGGTCCTTGGCGTAGGAATTGGCGTCGAAGAAATCACCGACCGCGAAGCGGCCAACGATCAGCGTCAGCCGGTCGATGTCGCGCTTGCCCGCGATCTGGTTCGGACCGTCGGCCACCTCTTCCTGCTCGCCGCCGAAGCCGAAGGTCTGCTTGAAGTAGTAGCGCTGCGGCCGGATCCTCGGGAACGGCGCGCCGGCCTTCTGCGCCTCGCCGTTCGAGAAGCCGGCGAGGCCGAGGGTGCCATTCAGGCCGAACCCTTGCGCGGTCTCGGGGTTGAAATAGAGCTCGCCGCCCTCCCACAGCCGCACGCCGAGGAACGCCGTCGTGGTCCAGGTCTGCTGCGCCTGTCCCGGGCCCGGCAGGCTGTTGGTGCCGCTATAGGGCGCGCGGAACGACGGGTATCCCTGCGCGATCAGCGTGGTCTGCCCGTGCACGCTCCAGTCGCTGGACTCCGGCAGCATGGTCCGGCTCGGCGCCGCCGACCATGGCGAGTCGCCGAGCTGGTAGTTGAGGCCGAATTTCAGCAGATGCAGCCGCGGCTCGATGGCCACGCCGGGCATGCCGAAATCGGCAAGGCCGAGCGTCTTGCGCGTCAGGTCGACATATTCGTACTCGACCTTCGCCGTCCAATTGCCGCTCAGCGCGAATGCCGCGCCGGCGCCGACGGTCCAACCGGTCTGGTACTGGCCCGGTTCGGAGAGCGTCGCGCCGTCGGCGTCGTTGATCTTGACGTGGCTGTGGCCCCAGGCGAAGCCGCCGGTGAGGTAAGGCATCCAGGAGCCGAACGCGTAGCCGATACGGCCGCGCAGCGTTCCGACATAGTCGATCGTCGCGTGGAACGGGGCGGGCTGGCGCCGCACCACGTCGGTCGGGCTGGTGAACGTCGCGTCCGCCTCGACGCCGACCACGAAGCGGTTGGCGAACTCCCTGTTGTATCCGGCCTGGAAGCCGCCGATCCCGCCGGTAATGGTCGGCGGAAACAGCGCGCCTTGTTCGGGCAGCGGATTGGTGCCGGGACCGAGGCTGCCGTCGCCATAGCCGACATGAGCACCGGCGTAGAAACCGGTCCAGCTGTAGACCTGCCGGGCCGCCGGCGATTTCAGTGCGATATCCGCAGCATTCACCGGCGCGCCGAACGCGGCCGCGCCGAGCGCGGCGCCGGCAGCGAGCTGGACGCGGAAGAGGCGGACGCAGGTCATGACGCGGCGTTATCCGGCAGGCGGCGGGCAGAATCGCCAGACATCACGGCAGATTTGGCGGCCGCTCGCCATCCCATATTTGCAGTCATCGCCCCGTCGTCCCAGGTCCTGATCTGTGCCATCCCATCCAAGAGCACAGATCAGCAACAAACATTCCCCGTGTTATTGCAACTAATTCGCAATAGCAACTGAGGGAGTGCCCGTTGCCGTCTCGATTTGCACGCCAGTATGACAGTCGTGCAACAGCGCCAAGCGGCCGGTGGCAAGATACGTTCGACTCGCCGCCGCCGACTCCTTTGCATGGGGTTGTTTTTCGAGATTTGGCGGTGCCCCCGGCTGTGGCTCCATTCCAATTCGGATCTACGGCTTGACCCAGCGCTGCACGGCGGCGGCGGTGTCGGCCGGGCTGGTGTTGAAGCAGATCGGGGCATCGGGGGCGAGGCGGTGTACGAGGTTGAGGATGGTCTCGAACAGCACCGCTCCGGCGGTTCGCGCAGTCCGGCGCCGATCACGACGCAATCATAGCGCTTTGCCCGCAGTGCCGCCGTCGCGACCGGCTCGGCGGTGTCGCCGAGGTCGATCAGGCAGCTCTCGACGTCATAGCCCAGCGTGCGCAGGCCTTCGAGTTGCGCGTCGATATAGCTGCGGACCAGTTCCGGCGTGAATTGGGGCAGGACGGAGAGG
>NZ_JAGKJJ010000003.1 GCF_020329505.1 Bradyrhizobium semiaridum | reverse complement strand
GCGGCGGTGCGCAAGGGCGTTGCGCAGATCGAGGCCGAGGCCGGGCCGATCGACATCCTCGTCAACAACGCCGGCAAGGCCGGCAGTGCGCCGTTCGACAAGACGGATGCGGTGCTGTGGGCGGACATGCTGGCGAGCAATCTCACCAGCGTCTTCCTGGTGACGCACGCCGTGCTTCCCGGGATGGCCAAACGCGGCCGCGGGCGCGTGATCAACGTCGCCTCGACCGCGGGGCTCACCGGTTATGGCTACGTCTCGGCCTATGTCGCGGCCAAGCACGGCGTCGTCGGCCTGACGCGTTCGCTGGCGCTGGAATATGCACGGCGCGGCGTCACGGTGAATGCCGTCTGCCCCGGCTATACCGACACGCCGCTGGTGGCGGACGCCACCGCCAACATCGTCGCCAAGACCGGCCGCAGCGAGGATGAAGCACGCGCCGCGCTGGCCAAGGTCAATCCGATGCAGCGGCTGGTGACGCCGGAGGAGGTGGCCGATGCCGTCCTCTGGCTCGCGTCCGAAGCCGCATCGTCAATCAACGGACAAGCCGTCGCGGTCGCCGGCGGCGAAGTCCTTACCGGGTGAAGGAACAGATCATGTCCGAGATGAAAGCAAAGCTCCGTCCGTTCAAGGATTACCCCGCAAAGCACTTCCGCTGGCAGGCCGATGACAGCGGCCGTGTCGCGACCATCACGCTGAACCGGCCGGACAAGAAGAACCCGCTGACTTTCGAATCCTACGAGGAGCTGCGCGATCTCTTCACCAACCTCAAGTCTGCCTCCGATGTCCGTGCGATCGTGCTGACCGGCGCCGACGGCAATTTCTGCTCCGGCGGCGACGTGTTCGAGATTATCGAGCCGCTGACGCGGATGGCGATGCCGGACCTGCTCGCCTTCACCCGCATGACCGGCGAGGTGGTGCGCGCGATGCGCAAATGCCCGCAGATCATCGTCGCCGCGATCGACGGGATCTGCGCCGGCGCCGGCGCGATGCTTGCGCTGGCCTCAGATCTCAGGCTGGCGACGCCGCAGGCCAAAACCGCGTTCCTGTTCACCCGCGTCGGCCTCGCCGGCGCCGACATGGGAGCGTGCGGGCTGCTGCCGCGCGTGATCGGCCAGGGCCGCGCCGCGGACCTGCTCTACACCGGACGGGCGATGAGCGCCGACGAAGGCCTGGCGTGGGGTTTCCATAACCGCCTGGTGCCGCCGGCCGAGCTTGCCGCTGCAGCGCACGAACTGGCGCGCTCGCTCGCCGATGGCCCGTGGTTCGCGCATGGCGTGACCAAAACCATGTTCAACCAGGAATGGGCAATGGGCGTCGACGAGATGATCGAGTCCGAGGCGCAGGCGCAGGCGATCTGCATGGTCACAGGCGATTTCCGCCGCGCCTTCGATGCGTTCGCCGCCAAGCAGAAACCAGCCTTCGAGGGCAATTGAGATGATCGAGATATTGCAACCGGACGGTTGGGCCAAGCCGGTCGGCTACGCCAACGGCGTGGCCACGCGCGGCAAGCAGATATTCATCGCCGGCCAGATCGGCTGGAACGGGCAATGCGTATTCGAGACGGACGATCTCGTCGCGCAGATCGGCCAGACCTTGCAGAACATCGTCGCCGTCGCCGCGGCCGGCGGCGCGGGACCCGAGCATATCGTGTCGATGACCTGGTTCCTGCTTGACCGCAAGGAATACTCGGCGCGGCTGAAGGAGATCGGCGCAGTCTATCGCGACGTCATGGGCCGCCGCTTTCCGGCGATGACGGCGATCCAGGTGTCCGGCCTGATCGAGGACCGCGCCAAGGTGGAGATCCAGGCGATTGCGGTGGTGCCGGATTGAAGGATAGTCACGGCCTAATGTCAGACCCTCTCAGGATGACGGGTCCAATAGAGGGACGCGCTGAGCCAATGTTAATCCTAAGGCGAGACAAGGCGAGCGCGCGGAGGCCGGAACGACAAACCCGCTTGCGGCCAGGCGAGGGGGCATGCGACCCTAGGCGAAGCTGGTTGGCCGTCCTGGTGTGAGTGGAGTAGAGGACGATGAAAGCGATTATCGTCGGAGGCGGCATTGGCGGCCTCACCACTGCGCTGATGCTGCGTGCGCGCGGCATCCAGTGCGAGCTGTACGAGCAGTCGGAAACCATCCGCGAGCTCGGCGTCGGCATCAACACGCTGCCGCATGCGATCCGCGAGCTCGCGGGCCTCGGCCTGCTTGATAGACTCGACGAGGTCGCGATCCGTACCTACGAGCTGTTCTATCTGACACGACACGGCCAGCAGGTCTGGCACGAGAAGCGCGGGCTCGATGCCGGCCACGAGGTGCCGCAATTCTCCATCCATCGTGGCCGCCTGCAAGGCGTGATCCACCAGGCCGTGATCGAGCGCCTCGGCGCCGATGCGATCCGCACCGGCTGCCGGCTCGGCTCCTTCACGCAGGACGAGGGCGGCGTGTCGGCCTATTTCTTCGATCGCAGCGGCAGCCATGTCCACACCGCGCGCGGCGATATTCTGATCGGGGCCGACGGCATTCACTCCAAGGTGCGCCAGACGCTGTTCCCGGATGAGGGCGGTCCGTGCTGGAACGGGCTGATGCTGTGGCGCGGGGCCACCGATTGGCCCGTGTTCCTGACCGGACGCTCGATGATCATCGCCGGCGGGCTCAATGCAAAAGCCGTGATCTATCCGATCGCGCCGGGCTCGAGCCCGGCAAGCCGGCTCACCAACTGGGCGGTGCTGGTGCGGATCGGCGATGGCTCCTCTCCGCCGCCGCGCCGCGAGGGCTGGTCCAATCTCGGCCGGCGCGAGGAGATGATGCCCTATGTCACCGGCTTCACGATCCCGCAGGTCGACTTCGCCGGCCTGATCAACGCGACGCCGGAATTCTGGGAGTATCCGTGCTGCGACCGCGATCCGCTGCCGTATTGGTCGAGCGGCCGGGTCACGCTGCTCGGCGACGCCGCGCATCCGATGTATCCGGTCGGCTCGAACGGTGCCTCGCAGGCTGTGCTGGATGCGCGATGCCTTGCGGACATGCTGGTGCGATCGGAACATCCGCGCCAGGCGCTCGCCGCCTATGAGCGGCAGCGCCTGCCGACGACCGCCGACATCGTCGCTTCCAACCGCCGCGGCGGCCCGGAAGGCGTGATCGACGCCGTCGAGCAGCTCGCGCCGCAGGGTTTTACGGATGTCGACACCATCCTGAATTACGAGGCGCGCGAAGCCATCGTGCGCGGCTACGCGGCGAAAGCCGGCTTTGCCGCGCGCGTGGTGGCGCGGCAGTAGGCACCAGAACTGAGATTAGTCATCCGTCACCCTGAGGCGGCCGCTTCTTCAGCGGCCCTCGAAGGGTCGACGGCCCCGCTGGTGGCCGATTCATCCTTCGAGACTCGCCGAAGAGGCGAGCACCTCAGGGTGACGGGGGTTGGTATGCCCAACTTGATCGGTGTCGTCGCCGGCTTGACAGGGCGACCCAGTACACCGCGGCCCTCGGTTCTATCGCTGGCATCCTCTGGAATACTGGATCGCCCGGTCAAGGCCGGGCGATGACAGCGGTGGATGAGGATATAGCCTCACATCCTCCCAGATGACGGAACAGAGGCTGCCTGAACGCTACGCCGGGGGCGGGGGGAGGAAGTGGATGTTGTGCTCGGCGGCGAGCCGTACCACGTCGTCCGGGTTCTGCTCCTTCATGTTGTGGATCGCCCAGAACAGGTCGTACAGCCTGCGGGTCGGCGAGACCCAGAACAGCGTCTTTGCCGGCTGCTGCGACTTGTTGAAGATGCCGTGCGGCTTGCCCATCGGCAGCCGTACCAGATCGCCTGGTGTCGCGGACTCGTCGGCGCCGTCGAGCATGAAATCGAGCTTGCCCTCGAGGATGTAGAGATACTCGTCCTGGTCCGGATGGATGTGTGGCGGAACGAAGGTGCCGGGCGGGAAGGTGGCGTGCCAGGAGAAGGAATGCTCGCTGCGGCTCTTCGGAACGTAGGTCTGGCCGAGGATGCTCCAGGATATGCCCTGGATGCCCTCATTGGCGCGGGTGATGCCGGCGATCTCGTCTTTCATGATTGCTCCATGCTCTTGTTTGACGCATCCTCTTCACGCGAACCGGCGTGTTCTATTTGGCCGCACAGTCCTTGGCGTAGCGGTCGCCGTAGTTCGAAAACACCTTTTCGACGATCTCGGTCTGGAATTTGCCGTCCGGCCGTTTAGCGACCTTGGTAAGATAGAAGTCCTGGATCGGATAGCCGTTGTTGCTGAACTTGAACGTACCGCGCAGCGAGCTAAAGTCGGCCTTCTTCAGCGCCGCCGCGACCGCGTCCTTGTTGGAAAGGTCGCCCTTCACAGACCTGACCGCGCTGTCGATCAACAGCGCCGCGTCGTAGGCCTGCATCGCGTAGGTGCCGGGCACGCCGCCATAGGCCGCCTCATAGGCGGCGACGAACTTTTTGCTCTGGGCATTATCGAGGTTGGGCGCCCAGTTGGCGCCGCCGAACATGCCGACCGCGGCGTCCTGTTGCGCGGGCAAGGTGGATTCGTCGACGGTGAAGGCTGAGAGGACCGGCACGGTCGCGCCGGCCTGCTTGTACTGCTTGACCAGATTGACGCCCATGCCGCCGGGCATAAAGGTGAACAACGCGTCCGGCTTCAGCGAGGCGATCTTGGACAGCTCGGGCTGGAAATCCAGCGTGTTGAGCGGCGTGTAGGACTCCTCGACGATCTCGCCCTTGTAGTCGAGCTTGAACCCGGCGACGGAGTCACGGCCGGCCTGATAGTTCGGCACCAGCAGATAGACCCGCTTGTAGCCGCGGTCCTGCGCCACCTTGCCGAGTATCTCGTGCACCTGGTCGTTCTGGTACGAGGTCACATAGAAGAACGGACTGCACTCCTTGCCGGCGTAGCTGGAGGGGCCGGCATTCGGGCTGATCAGGAAGGTCTTGTTCTCGGTGACCGGGCGATGGATCGCCTGCAGGATGTTGGAGAAGATTGGACCGACGACGAAGTCGACCTTGTCGCGCTCCAGCAGGCTGCGTACCTTGACCACCGCGCCGTCGGGCTTGAGCTCGTCGTCGGCGTTGATGATCTCGACTTCGCGGCCGGCCATCCTGCCGCCGAGGTCCTTCACCGCGAGCGCAAAGCCGTCGCGCACCTGCTGGCCGAGCGCCGCCGCCGGGCCTGATGTTGTCACCAGCACGCCGATCTTGATCTTGTCTTGCGCGGCCACCGGGGTGATCGCAACGCTCAGCAGCGCTGCCAGTCCCGCCATCGTCGTCAATTGTTTCATTGAACTCCCCCGGCTGGTTTCTTGACGGCCTGTCTCTCGATCGCTTGGCCGCAGCTTATTCTGACGAGCGCGATCGCTGCAAGCGATGCGGCGTCGCGCCGTGACCTGAGGCGAACCCCATGCAAGCGCCGCGCCAATTGCTTGAAGTTTAAAGAAATTGCAGGATCGGGCCGGCGGCAGCGCCGCGATTCGCATTTGTCCTTGCGGCGTGCCGCAAATTGCTTGAAGCTCAAAATATCAAGTCCGGCTGGAACCGCCGCGGAGGCGCGATCGTCGCATGAATCTCGATTCCGAAACCAAAGCCGTCGAGTTGCCCGATGACCACGGCACCGAGCTGCGGCTATGGCTCCGCCTTCTGACCTGCACCACCCTGATCGAAGGCGAGGTGCGCAGCCAGCTGCGCGAGACGTTCGACGTCACGCTGCCGCGGTTCGATCTGATGGCCCAGCTCGACAAGGTGGCCGACGGGATGACGCTGTCGGACCTGTCGAAGCGCATGATGGTCTCCAACGGCAACGTCACCGGCCTGGTCGAGCGCCTCGTCGAGTCAGGCCATATCGATCGCCGCACCTCGGAAACCGATCGCCGGGTGCAGTTCATCCGGCTGACCAAGCTCGGCCGCGCCGAATTCCGCAAGATGGCCGCCGAGCACGAGAAGTGGATCGCCGACATCTTCGCCGACCTGTCGCCGAAGGACATCCGTGAGCTGATGCGGCTGCTCGCCAAGGCCAAGGGATCGGCGCAACGCTCCGCCAAAGCGAGGACGGCATAGCACCTCGCGAGGCCTGAAGCTGGGGGCAGGTCTGAAGGCTGAGGAATGCGTCATCTCCGCCCTCATTCGCCCCTTGCGCCAAATTATTTTAAGTATAAAATGATCGACGCTGGCACGCTGCCGGGCGTCCTCGATATTGGTCTTCTCGATCAGGTCTTGTCCTTTCTGAATGGAAAGCGAGGGCAATCGAATGTCAGGTGAAAATCCCGGATTGGGCCCGTCGGGCCATGTCGACGATTTCGCGCGGCGCAACCTGCCGCCGTTTCACCAGTGGCCGAAGCTGCTGCTCGACCGGCCGGAATTCCAGTACCCTGACTATCTCAATGCCGCGGTCGAGCTGACGGATCGCATCGTCGAGCAGGGCATGGGCGATCGCATCGCGCTGATCGGCAATGGCCGCCAGCGCACCTACAAGGAATTGACCGACTGGTCGAACCGCCTGGCGCATGCGCTGGTGGAGAATTACGGCGTCAAGCCCGGCAATCGCGTGCTGATCCGCTCCGGCAACAACCCGGCGCTGGTTGCCGCCTGGCTCGCCGCGACCAAGGCCGGCGCTGTCGTCGTCAACACCATGCCGATGCTGCGCGCCGGCGAACTCGCGAAGATCGTCGACAAGGCCGAGATCGCGCTGGCGCTGACCGACAGCCGCATCGCCGACGAACTGGTGGCGTGCGCCAAGACCAGCAAATTTCTCAAGCAGGTCGTCAACTTCGACGGCACCCAGAACCATGATGCCGAACTCGACCGAATTGCGCTCAACAAGCCCGTGAAGTTCGACGCGGTGAAGACCGGCCGCGACGACGTCGCGCTGCTCGGCTTCACCTCGGGCACGACGGGCGAGCCGAAGGCGACCATGCATTTCCACCGCGATCTGCTGATCGTCGCGGACGGCTATGCAAAGGAAGTGCTGAAGGTGACGCCGGACGACGTGTTCGTCGGCTCGCCGCCACTGGCCTTCACCTTCGGCCTCGGGGGCCTGGCGATTTTCCCGCTGCGTTTCGGCGCCACCGCGACGCTGCTGGAGAACGCGGCGCCGAACGAGATGATCAGGATCATCGAGACCTACAAGGCGACGATCTGCTTCACCGCGCCGACCGCCTATCGGGCGATGATGGCGGCGATGGACAAGGGCGCCGACCTATCGTCGCTGCGGATTGCCGTCTCTGCCGGCGAGACGTTGCCGGCGCCGGTGTTCGAGAGCTGGACCAAGAAGACCGGCAAGCCGATCCTCGACGGTATCGGCAGCACGGAGCTGCTACACATCTTCATCTCCAACCGGGTCGGCAGCGCGGTCGGCGGCACGACCGGGACACCGGTCAGCGGCTATGAGGCGAAGATCGTCGACGACAACATGAAGGAGTTGCCGCCGGGGGATGTCGGCAAGCTCGCGGTGCGCGGCCCGACCGGCTGCCGCTATCTCGCCGATGCCAGGCAGACCAATTACGTCCGCGACGGCTGGAACGTCACCGGCGACGCCTTCGTCTGTGACGCGAACGGCCGGCTGTCGTTCGTCGCGCGTGCCGACGACATGATCATCTCCGCGGGCTACAACATCGCAGGTCCCGAGGTGGAGGCGGCGCTGCTCGGGCATCCCGACGTCGCCGAATGCGCCGTGATCGGCGCGCCGGACGAGGAGCGCGGGCAGATCGTTTCGGCGTTCATCGTGCTGAAGCCCGGCGCGCGGAATGACGAGCTCGAGATCAAGCTGCTGCAGGATCACGTCAAGGCGACGATCGCGCCGTACAAATATCCGCGCGCGGTCCGCTTCGTCGACGCGTTGCCGAAGACGCAGACCGGGAAGATCCAGCGCTTCAAGCTGCGCGAGGCGAGTTGAGCGCAGGGCGGTGGCGCTGCCGCCGCAGGATTCAGTGCGCCGCGCCGCCGCCGGCCGCGTTCTTGGGCTTGCCGGTCAAGAGGATCGCGATCGCGGCGAACACCAGCACGATGCCGATCACGGCGAACGTGTCGCTGAAGCCGAGTACCAGCGCCTGGCGCTTGACGATGTTGCCGAGCGCGACGATGGCCTGATGGTGCGCGGTGGCCGGATCGGAGATGCCATGGCTGAGGAAGTAGTCGGTCACCTGGGCGATCCTGGTCCGCACCTCCTCGCGGCCGAGGTCGACGGACTGGCCGATGATGTTGGAGTGGAACTGCTCGCGCTTGGTGACGATGGTGGCGAGCAGCGCGGTGCCGATCGCTCCGCCGAGGTTGCGCATCATGTTGGAAATGCCGGAGGCGGCGGCCGCGTCCTGCGGCGCGACGCTGCCGAGGCTGACTGCTGACAGCGGCGCCAGCATGATGGCCTGGCCGACGGCGCGGACGATGTTCGGGACGAAGAACTGGTCACCGGAGTAATCGAGCGACATCGAGATGTTCATGAAGGATGACACCGCGAACAGGATCATGCCGGTGAAGGCGATGAAGCGGGCATCGAAGCGCTGCATCAGCTTCGGCACCAGCGGGATCAGGATCAGCTGCGGCAGGCCGGTCCAGGCCAGCACCTGGCCGATCTGCTCGGCATTGTAGCGCTGCACCTGACCGAGATAGGCAGGCAGCAGGTAGACCGAGCCGAACAGCGCGAAGCCGACGAACACCGCCGAGATCGTGCCGAAGCCGAAGCTGCGCTGGGTCAAGAGGCGCAGCCGCAGCAGCGGCTTCTCCACCGTGAGCTCGATCCAGACGAACAAAGTGAGGCTGACGGCTGCGACGATCGCGAGCTTGACGATAAAGGGCGAGCCGAACCAGTCGTTCTTGTTGCCTTCTTCCAGCACCGCCTGCAGTGACGACAGGCCGATCGCCATCGTGACGATGCCGAGCCAGTCACCTTCGCGCAGCAGATGCAGCTGCATCGGCTGCCGGTCGAGCGTGAGATAGAGCGTGACGACCATCACCGCGGTCGGCAGCACGTTGACGAAGAAGATGGTCTGCCAGCCGTAATTCTCGGTGAGGTAGCCGCCGATGGTCGGGCCGATCGCCGGCGCAAAGGTCACGGCGAGCGCGAACATGGCAAGCCCGATCGGCTGCTGGACTTTCGGCAGCTTGGTGAACACCAGCGTGAACGCCATCGGGATCAGGACGCCGCCGAAAAAGCCTTGCAGGCCGCGCATCGCGATCATCGACGGCAGGTCGTGGGTGAAGGCGCAGGCGACCGAGAAGATCGCGAACAGCGTGGCGAAGCTGATGATGATCTTGCGGAAAGAGAAGACGCGGCTGAGATAGTCGGTGAGCGGGATCACCACGATCTCGCCGATCAGATAGGATGTCGAGATCCAGGAGCCGTTGTCGACGCCGGTGCCGATGCCGCCTTCGATGTTGAGCAGCGAGGCGTTGGTGATCTGGATGTTGAGGATCGCCATGAAGGCGCCGATCATGGCAGCGACGATCGAGACCCAGACGGCCATGGTGGCGCGGTTGGGGTCGACGCCGGCGGCTGCGCGGGGCGCAGCAGCCGGAGAGGAGAGCGCGAGGTCGGACATGACATCACCTATTTGGACGAGGCGACTGCAAGCTTCGGTGTAGGTTTCGCCTTGGCGGTCGGAGCCTGCTCCGCGGCATGCGACAGCGTTGCGATGGTCGGGATCACGGACATGCCGGGCCGCAACTCGACCGGGGTGGCATCGAGCACGATCTTCACGGGAATGCGCTGCACCACCTTGGTGAAATTGCCGGTCGCATTGTCGGGCGGCAGCAGTGCGAATTCCTGGCCGCTGGCCGGTGCGAGGCTGTCGACATGGCCGCGCACGACATGGCCGGGGAACATGTCGACGGCGATCTCCACCGGCTGGCCCTTGCGGACGTTGGTGAGCTGCGTCTCCTTGTAGTTCGCGATCACATAGGCGCCGGTCGCCGGCACCAGCGACATCAATTGCGTGCCGGCCTGGACGAACTGGCCGGTGCGCAAGGTGCGGTTGCCGACGACGCCGTCGATCGGCGCCGTGATCGTGGTGTAGCCGAGGTTGAGCTCAGCCTGTCGCTGCAGCGCGGCGGCGCGACCCGACGCCGCGACGGCCTGGGCGATCTCGGCCTTGAGCAATTCGACCTGGCGCAGCGCGGAGGCGAGATTGGCGGTATCGCGGGCGACCGCGGCCTGCGCGCTGGCGTAGCGCGATTGCGCCTGCTGCGCGTTCTGCACGCTGCCGTAGCCGGTGCCGGCGAGGTCGGTGTAGCGCTTGTTCTCCTGCGCGGCAAAGGTCTGCGTCGCGGTGTCGACGTCGAGCGTCGCCTGCGCGGCCTGGATCACCGACTGCTGCACATCAAGCTGGGCGTGCTTGCTGGCGACGGCGGCTTCGGCCGCGGCGACATCGGCCTTGGCCTGATCGAGCGCCACCTTGAAATCGCGATCATCGATCCGGGCCAGCACCTGACCGGCGCGCACATGCTCGTTGTCGCCGACCAGCACGGCGCTGAGATAGCCGGAGACCTTGGGTGCGATCGTGGTGTTGTCGGCCTTCACATAGGCATCGTCGGTCGACACCTCGAAACGGCCGACGGTCCAGTAGTCCCAGCCGTACCAGGCCGCGCCCGCGAGGGCGGCAACCGCGGCGCCGGCCAGCAGCAGGCGGCGAAGCTTGCCCTTCGCGGCGGGGGCAGTGACGGGCACTTCCGGAGTGGCAATCAATTGCTTGGCGGTGTCGGCGGGAACTTGGCTTTCAGCCTTGAAAGACGTTTCGTGCTGGCTCATGGCGGCGCTCCTGGTCGTCTATCCCTTTGGAAAGTCTCGAACAATCTTCCGAGCTGATCTCGGTAAATTAGGAAACTTGATGTTTTCCAAAATAGAGCGCATATTGGGACTGTCAATGGAATGACAGGCATCATCTTAAAGCATGGCTCGGATTGCGCGATGATCGGGAGGGACAAGGCTCAGTCGGATGGCAGCGCGCCGGAGCGGCGCGGCCGCGGACGGCCGCAGCTGCGCTCCGACGACGAAACCCGCGCCGTCATCTATGAGGCTGCGCGGCATGAATTCGCGACGCGAGGGTTTGCGGTGACCAGCATGGCCGACGTCGCTTGCCGCGCCGGCGTTTCGACCAAGACTCTCTATCGGCTGATCCCGACCAAGCTCGCGCTGTTCGAGAGCACGGTCACGGACCGGATGGACCGCTTCGTGTCGATCGTGAATCTCGGCGCCTGTGATGGCCGCGACATCGCGGCGGCTTTGGAAGCTGCGCTGCTGAGCTGCGCCGAGCTCATTCTCGATGCCGAAGTCATCGCGCTGCAGCGGATCATCCTGGCCGAGAGCGACAAATTCCCTGACATCGCCGAGATGTTCTACGAGAAGGCGATGCAGCGGACGCTTGGCGCGCTCGCGGCGTGGCTGGGCACGCAGCAGCGGCGGGGACGGATCGCGGTGGACGACGCGCCGGCAGCGGCAGGCATGCTGCTCGGCATGCTCGTGTTCCAGCCGCAGCGCGATGTCATGTACGGACGCAGATCGCCGCCGTCGTGGCAGGAGCTCGAAGCCCGCGCCAAGGCCTGCGCGGCGCTGTTCCTTTCGGGGGCCGCTGTGCGCACCGACAATGCCAATAAGCAGAGCGGAGATGCATGATGTCGGCCGAGACCTACACCGTCGAAGCGCGGATTTCACCCGGCGACGAGGCCAAATGCCAAGCCGTGCTGACGCGCACTACGCCATCCGCTACGCGCGCTATCGCGAGGACGGCTCGGTGATCGGCGTCTACGACTCGCTCTATGTGCTGAGCCTGTCCGGCGGCGCATGGAAGATCCAGAGCCACTCGAGCTTCCGTCCTTAATAGTCTTACTTGGCCGAGACCGAAGCAGGAGGTTGCGTCAGAACCTGCCGGATCATCCGGGCGAGATCGGATTTGCGATAGGGCTTTGGCAGCAGCGTCACGTCGGGGTCGAGCCGGCCGTGATGGAAGATCGCGTCCTCGGTATAGCCGGAGGTGAACAGCACACGCACCGAGGGCAGTTTGGCGACCACGGCGTCGGCCACCTGCCGGCCGTTCATGCCACCGGACATGATGACGTCGGTGAACAGCACGTCGCAGACGAAGCCCTTGTCGATCGCAGCCAAGGCCTCCGGGCCGTTTGCCGTGACCATGGTGTGGTAGCCGAGCTGCTCGAGCTGGGCGCTGACATAGTTGCGGACCAGTGGATCGTCCTCGACAACGAGGATGCGTTCGTTGCCGCCGCGGGCATCGATAGCCGGCAGCGGCTCGGCGTCGACCATGTCGCCGCTGCTGCGCGGCAGATACAGTTTGACCGACGTGCCGTGGCCCTCTTCGGAATAGATCTTGAGGTGGCCGTTGGACTGCTTGATGAAGCCGTAGACCATGCTGAGACCGAGGCCGGTGCCCTTGCCGGTGTCCTTGGTGGTGAAGAACGGCTCGAACACCTTCTCGCGGATCGCCTCGGGAATTCCGGCGCCGGTATCGCTGACCGCGACCATGACGTATTCGCCGGCGCGCACGTCCAGATTGCTGGCGGCATAGGTCTCGTCGAGGATGACGTTGCTGGTCTCGATCATCAGCTTGCCGCCGTCGGGCATCGCATCGCGCGCATTGACGGCGAGATTGAGCAGCGCGGTCGCCAAATGGTTGGGGTCGATGAAGGCCGGCCAGGCATCGGGCTCGAGCGAGGTATCGATCTCGATCTGCTCGCCAAGCGAGGGGCGCAGCAGGCGCGCAGTGTCCTGCACCAGCGCGTTGAGGTTGGCTTCACGCGGTTGCAGCGGCTGCTGGCGCGAGAAGGCGAGCAGATGCTTGGTCACCTCGGCACCGCGCGAGGCCGCATCGCTGATCATCTTGGTGACCGAGGACAGCGCGGCATCGTGCGCCACGGCTTCGGCAAGGATGTCGATCAGGCCGGTAACGACGGTGAGGATATTGTTGAAGTCGTGGGCGATGCCGCCGGTGAGGTGGCCGACGGCCTCCATCTTCTGCACCTGGCGCAGCTTCTGCTCGACCTCGAGCTGTTCGCGCGCCGCCTCGACCTCGCGCGCGCGCATGAAGATCTCGGCTTCCATCTGCTCGGTACGTTCGCGCAGTCGGTCGGTGAGCTTGTCCTGTTCGGCGCCGCGCCGCTTCAGCTGGATGAACTCGGTGACGTCCTCGACCCGGTGGATGATGTAGGCGATCTGCCCGTTCGGTCCGAACACCGGCGTATTGCGCGGGCTCCAGAAGCGCTCCTGGAAGCCGCCGCCTTCCGAGTCGGGTTTGCGGATGTCGTATTTCTGCACCGACATCGTATCGGGGCGTCGCAGCTGGACGACGCGCTCGAGCGAAGCCCGCAGGTTCCGCACGCCGTCGGCGGCGGGATCGTCCGGATTGTCCGGGAACACGTCGAACAGCCAGCGTCCGAGGATCGCGGCGCGCTCGGTCATCGTGGCGCGCAGATACGCGTCGGTGACGGCCACGATGCGAAAGTCGGGTGGGGTCAGCACCAGATAGGGGCCGGGCGCCCCTTCGAACAACGCCTTGAAGTCAGGCATGGGCGGGGACGGGGTCTGCAAGTCAGCCTCCCTCGCAGTGCTATGGTCCAGCGCGCGCTCCACGACCAAAGATGTGACATGCAGTTCGGTCGAGTGCAATGCTTAACGCATGGTATCGCCTTGGCTTTTCGGCCCCGCGCAGCGGCCGCCGGCGCAAAGTTCCAGACACCAGCGGTTGCGATCGCGAATTCGCGAGCGCGATAGGCGAGCACATGCGACTTCGTCGACGGCCCTGCGCCCGCTAGCGCGTGTTCGGCAGATAGCGCCAGCCGTCCTTGCCGAGGAAGTCCAGCATTGCCTTCGCCGGCGGCAGCAGCACCTTGTCGGCGCGCCGGATCGCGTGCCACTGCCGAACGATCGGCAGGCCGCGCACCTTGAGCACCACGAGCCGGCCGTCCTCCAGCTCGTGATGAATGGTGTGCTGGGAGATGAAGGCGATGCCGAGCCCGGCCATCACGGCCTGCTTGATGGTCTCGTTGCTGTCCATCGCCATGCCGATTTTCGGCGCGAGGCCGACCCGCTCGAAGAACTGCTGCATCAGCATCCGCGTGCCCGATCCCTGTTCGCGGGTGATGAAGGTCTCGTTGGCGAGCTCGGAGATCTCGACGTGCCGCCGCCGTGCCAGCCGGTGATCGGAGGCGGCGACGATATAGTGCGGATGCCGGCCCAGCGGCTTCATTTCGACCTCGACGTCGGCCGGCGGTGCGCCCATGACGGCGATATCGAGATCGTAGCCGCGCAGCGCATCGCGGATCTCCTCGCGGTTGCCGATCCTGAGCGTGACCTCGATCTTTGGAAAACGGCGCGAGAACGCCGCGATCGCGAACGGCACGAAGTATTTCGCGGTCGAGACCGCGCCCATCGCGACGCGTCCGCCGCTGCGGCCCGCGATCATGTCGAGCGACTGCTCGCAATCCTTGAGCGCCGCCTCGATCCGTTCGATCAGCGACAGCACGTGCGCTCCCGCATCGGTCACCGCCATGCCCTCGCCGGTGCGCTGGATCAGCGGCAGGCCGGCCAGTTCCTGCAGGTTGCGCAGCTGCAGCGTCACCGCGGGCTGCGTCAAGTTGAGGCGGCCCGCCGCCGCGGTGATCGAGCCGGCCTCGTGCACGGCCGACAGTGCGCGCAGCTGGCGGATGGTGAGGTCTCGCGTGAAGTGGCCGGCCATCGCGGGCTCCATAAGAAAAACTTTGGCGCCGCCAAAGATAAAGAAATTTCCCTAATTCGGCAAATCGCGCGTTGATAGTGGCGAAGGCGACTCCACTGCGGGTCGTCGATCGAAGCAGCCTCGGCATAGAGGGCGTGATCAAAGGGAGAGACCCGTGGAGATTCGTCCTGCATTGCATGCGTATCTGGAATGGCCGGCGCGGCAGAACCCGACGCGTGCCGCCACGGTCGAGGTGATCGAGGCGCTCGCCGGCGCCGCCATCGAGCTCGCACGCATCATTGCCGCCGGCTCGCTTGCCGCGATCGGCGGCGAGTGCGGCGGCGTCAATCCCGACGGCGATCGCCAGAAGACCCTCGACATCGTGGCCGACCGCCTGATGCGCGACGCGCTGCGCACGGCGCCGGTCGCTGCGGTCGTCTCCGAGGAGGTCGAGCTGCCCGAAACGCTGGATGCCGATGCGCCGCTTTGCGTCGCGATCGATCCGCTCGACGGCTCGGCCAATCTGGAAAACAACATCTCGGTCGGCACCATCTTCTCGATCCGGCCGAAGACCCGTGACGCGATCTCGACCTTCTTCGAGCCCGGCACCGCGCAGTGCGCTGCCGGCTGCTTCATCTACGGCCCGCAGACCGTGCTGGTGCTGGCGCTCGACCAGTGCGTCGATTGCTTCACGCTCGACCCGCGCAGCGGTGAATTCGTCCTCACCGGACGCGACCTGCAGGTGCCGCCGGATACGGCGGAGTTCGCGATCAACGCCTCGAACCGGCGGCACTGGAGCGGCGCGGTGCGCGGCTATATCGACCAGTGCCTCGCCGGGGTCAACGGCGAGCGCGGACAGGACTACAACATGCGCTGGATCGGCTCGCTGGTCGCCGAAACCTATCGCATCCTGATCCGCGGCGGCGTGTTCCTCTATCCGGCGGATGCGCGCCAGGGCTATCGCGAGGGCCGGCTGCGGCTGCTGTACGAGGCGCATCCGATCGCCCTGATCATGGAATGGGCCGGCGGCGCCGCCTCGGACGGCCGCTCGCGCATCCTCGAACTGTCGGCTCGCACGCCGCATCAGCGCGTGCCTTTGATCATGGGGTCGACCCGCGCGGTGCGCGATGTCGATGCGGTCCACCTGACGGTCGAGCCGTTGTTCGAGAGCAGCGATGCCCCGCTGTTCGCGCGGCGCGGCCTGTTTCGCTGACGGGGGAACGCATGTCGCGCCGACATCCGATCATCTCGATCACCGGCTCGTCCGGCGCCGGCACCACGTCGGTGAAGAGGACGTTCGAGAACATCTTCCGCCGAGAGAACGTGGTTGCCGCCTATATCGAGGGCGACGCCTTCCACCGCTACGACCGCGCCGAGATGCGCCAGATGATGGTGGAGAACGCCGAGCGCGGAAACAAGCATTTCAGCCACTTCAGCCCGGAGAACAACCTGTTCGAGGAGCTCGAGAAGCTGTTTCGCGACTACGCCGAGACCGGCACCGGAACGACGCGGCACTATGTGCATGACGAGGAGGAAGCCCGGCTCTACGGCGCCAAGCCCGGCACCTTCACCGACTGGGAGCCGCTGCCGGAGAACTCCGATCTCCTGTTCTACGAAGGCCTGCACGGCGCCGTCGTCACTGACAAGGTGAATGTCGCGCAGCATGCGGATCTGAAGGTCGGCGTCGTACCGGTGATCAATCTCGAGTGGATCCAGAAGCTGCATCGTGACCGCAGCCATCGCGGCTATTCCACCGAGGCGGTGACCGACACCATCCTGCGGCGCATGCCCGACTACGTGAACTACATTTGCCCGCAGTTCACCGAGACCGACATCAACTTCCAGCGCGTACCCACGGTCGACACCTCGAACCCGTTCATCGCGCGTTGGATCCCGACTCCCGATGAATCGATGGTCGTGATCCGGCTGAAGAACCCGCGCGGCATCGACTTTCCGTATCTGCTGTCGATGATCGCCGGCAGCTTCATGTCGCGCGCGAACTCGATCGTGATTCATGGCGCCAAGCTCGACCTCGCGATGCAGCTCATCCTCACACCGCTGATCCTGCAACTGATCGAACGAAAGAGGCGAACGATATGACCGCACTCGCGTCCGTTGCCACCCTCCCGCGCGCCGCAGTCAGCCATGCCGAGCTGGCCAACGCGATCCGCTTCCTCGCCATCGACGCGGTCGAGCAGGCGAAGTCAGGTCACCCCGGCATGCCGATGGGCATGGCCGACGTCGCGACCGTGCTGTTCGGCGATTTCCTGAAGTTCGATCCGGCGGACCCGGCCTGGCCCGATCGCGACCGCTTTGTCCTTTCAGCGGGTCACGGCTCGATGCTGCTCTACGCGCTGCTCTATCTGACCGGCTATGAGAGCATGACGCTCGACCAGCTCAAGGCGTTCAGGCAGTGGGGCTCGAAGACTCCGGGGCATCCGGAGTACGGCCATACGCCGGGCGTCGAAACCACGACCGGTCCGCTCGGGCAGGGGATTGCGACCGCGGTCGGCATGGCGCTCGCCGAGCGTCTGATGAATGCGCGGTTCGGCGACGACCTGGTCGATCATTTCACCTATGTGATCGCCGGCGACGGCTGCCTGATGGAAGGCATCAGCCATGAGGCGATCTCGCTTGCCGGCCATCTGCGCCTGAACCGCCTGATCGTGCTGTTCGACGACAATCAGATCTCGATCGATGGCGCCACGTCGCTATCCTGCTCGGACGATCAGACCGCGCGGTTCAAGGCGAGCGGCTGGGATGTCCGCAGCATCGACGGCCACGATCCGCAGGCGATCGCGGCGGCCATCAAGCAGGCGAAAGTCAGCGACCGTCCGTCGCTGATCGCCTGCCGCACCGTGATCGGGTTCGGCGCGCCGAACCGGCAGGGCAGCGAGAAGGTGCATGGCGCACCGCTCGGCGCCGACGAGACGGAGAAGACTCGCGCGGCGCTGGGCTGGCCCTATCCGGCGTTCGAAGTGCCGGATGCGGTGCTGAGCGAATGGCGCGAGATCGGTGCGCGCGGTCGCGAGGCGCGTCGTGCCTGGATCGAGCGTTCGCGGCGCGCCGGCAATGGCGAGCGCTCGCCATTCCACGATGCGCTGAACCGGAAGCTGCCCTGCGCCTATGCCGAGGCGATGGCGAAGTTGATCGCGAAGTTCGCGACCGAGCGGCCGAAGCTCGCGACCCGGCAGGCCTCGCAGCAGGTCATCGATGTGATCGCGGAGGCCTTGCCGAACCTGCTCGGCGGTTCGGCCGACCTCACGCATTCCAATTTGACGATGGCGAAGAGCCAGGTTCCGGCGCGGCCGGACACGCTCGCCGGCAGCTACATCCACTATGGCATCCGCGAGCACGGCATGGCCGCGGCGATGAACGGCATCGCGCTGCATGGCGGCTTCATTCCCTACGGCGGCACGTTCCTGAGCTTCGCCGACTACAGCCGGCCCGCGATCCGCCTTGCGGCGCTGATGGGTATCCGCGTCATCCATGTGATGACCCATGACTCGATCGGGCTCGGCGAAGACGGGCCGACGCATCAGCCGGTCGAGCATCTGGCCTCGCTGCGCGCGATCCCGAACCTGCTGGTGTTCCGTCCCGCCGATGCGGTCGAGACGGCGGAGGCCTGGGACTGCGCGCTGCGGGCGGAGACCTCGCCATCGATTCTTTGCCTGTCGCGGCAGGCGCTGCCGCCGACGGTCCGCGACAACGTCAAGACCAACCAGGTCGGGCTCGGCGCCTATGTCCTCGTCGAGCCGGCCTTCGGGCGGGACGTCACCCTGATTGCAACGGGTTCGGAGGTGGCGATCGCGCTCGAAGCCGCAAAGCTGCTGGCGGAAGAAGGGGTGAAGGCGGCGGTCGTTTCCGCGCCGTGCTTCGACCTGTTCCGCCAGCAGCCGCGCGACTACCGCGCCAAGGTGCTGGGCAGCGCTCCGCGCGTCGGCGTCGAAGCGGCGGTCGAAGGCGACTGGGCGCGCTGGCTCGGCGATGACGGCGAGTTCATCGGCATGACCGGATTCGGCGCCTCGGCCCCGGCGGACGTGCTCTACCGCGAATTCGGCATCACGCCGGCGGCCGTCGCGGCCGCAGCGCAGCGCGTGATGCAACGAGCGAACTGAAAGGAGGACGTCACCATGGCGCGGATTACCCTGAGGCAGTTGCTGGACCACGCCGCCGAGCATGGCTACGGCGTGCCCGCCTTCAATATCAACAACATGGAGCAGGGCCTCGCCATCATGGCGGCGGCGGCGGCCTGCGATGCGCCGGTCATCATCCAGGCCTCGCGCGGCGCGCGGGCCTATGCCAACGACATCATGCTGGCGAAGATGATCGATGCGCTGGAGGAGATGTATCCGCAGATTCCGCTCTGCCTGCATCTCGACCACGGCAACGAGGAGGCGACCTGCGCCACCGCGATCCGCTACGGCTTCACCTCCGTCATGATGGACGGCTCGCTCAAGGCCGACGCCAAGACCGCGGCGGACTATGACTACAATGTCGACATCACCCGCCGCGTCGTCGACATGGCGCATTGGGTCGGCGCCTCGGTCGAGGGAGAACTCGGCGTGCTCGGCTCGCTCGAACACGGTGGCGGCGAGCAGGAGGATGGTCACGGCGTCGAAGGTACTGTCAGCCACGACCAGTTGCTCACCGATCCGGATCAAGCCGTCGATTTCGTCCGCGCGACCAAGGTCGATGCGCTGGCAATCGCGATGGGCACCTCGCACGGCGCTTACAAGTTCACGCGGCAGCCCGATGGCGAGATCCTGGCGATGCGCGTGGTCGAGGAGATCCACACGCGCCTGCCGAACACGCACCTGGTGATGCATGGTTCGTCCTCAGTGCCGCAGCCATTGCAGGACATGTTCAACGCGTTCGGCGGCGAGATGCCGCAGACCTGGGGCGTTCCGGTCGAGGAGATCGTCCGCGGCATCAAGCACGGCGTGCGCAAGGTCAACATCGACACCGATTGCCGCCTCGCGATGGCCGCCGCGTTCCGGAAAGTCGCCACCCAGTCGAAGAGCGAGTTCGACCCGCGCAAATTCCTTAAGCCGGCGATGGACGCGCTGCGCGAGCTCTGCCGCGACCGCTTCGAGCAGTTCGGCACCGCCGGCAATGCCGCGAAGATCAAGATGGTGCCGCTGCCGGAGATGGCGCGGCGCTATCGGGCGGGCGCGCTCGATCCGCAGATTGGAAGCATGACCCAGGCCGCCTGAACCGGCCGCCACGAACGACAGGAGATTTTGATGAATATGCAGCAGTCGATCACCGTGCGCGGCAAGGATCGCTACAAGTCCGGCGTGATGGAATACAAGCGGATGGGCTATTGGGAGCCGAACTACGAGCCCAAGGACACCGACGTCATCGCGCTGTTCCGTGTGACGCCGCAGGACGGCGTCGATCCGACCGAGGCCTGCGCCGCGGTGGCCGGCGAATCCTCGACCGCGACTTGGACCGTGGTGTGGACGGACCGGCTGACGGCCGCCGAAAAGTATCGCGCGAAGTGCTACCGCGTCGATCCGGTGCCGAATTCGCCGGGCAGCTACTTCGCCTACATCGCCTACGACCTCGATCTGTTCGAGCCGGGCTCGATCGCGAACCTGACGGCGTCGATCATCGGCAACGTGTTCGGCTTCAAGCCGTTGAAGGCACTGCGGCTCGAGGACATGCGGCTGCCGGTCGCCTATGTGAAGACGTTCCAGGGACCGGCGACGGGCATCGTGGTCGAGCGTGAGCGCCTCGACAAGTTTGGCCGTCCCTTGCTCGGCGCCACCGTGAAGCCGAAGCTCGGCCTGTCCGGTCGCAACTACGGCCGCGTCGTCTACGAGGCGCTGAAGGGCGGGCTCGACTTCACTAAGGACGACGAGAACATCAATTCGCAGCCCTTCATGCACTGGCGCGAGCGCTTCCTCTACTGCATCGAGGCGGTGAACCGCGCCCAGGCCGCGACCGGCGAGATCAAGGGCACATATCTCAACGTCACCGCGGCGACGATGGAGGACATGTACGAGCGTGCCGAGTTCGCGCACAAGATCGGCTCCAACATTATCATGATCGATCTCGTGATCGGCTACACCGCGATCCAGTCGATGGCGAAGTGGGCGCGCAAGAACAACATGATCCTGCATCTGCATCGTGCCGGTCACTCGACCTACACGCGGCAGCGCAACCACGGCGTCTCGTTCCGCGTGATCGCGAAGTGGATGCGGCTCGCCGGTGTCGACCACATCCACGCCGGAACGGTGGTCGGCAAGCTCGAGGGCGATCCCAATACGACGCGCGGCTACTACGACATCTGCCGGGAGGAGTTTAATCCGACGCAGCTCGAGCACGGTGTGTTCTTCGACCAGAACTGGGCCAGCCTCAACAAGCTGATGCCGGTGGCATCCGGCGGCATCCATGCCGGCCAGATGCACCAACTGCTCGATCTGCTCGGCGAGGACGTCGTGCTGCAATTCGGCGGCGGCACCATCGGCCATCCCAAGGGCATCCAGGCCGGCGCCACCGCCAACCGCGTTGCGCTGGAAGCCATGATCCTCGCCCGCAACGAGGGCCGCGACTACGTCCATGAAGGGCCCGAGATCCTGGCCAAGGCGGCGCAGACCTGCACGCCGCTGCGCGAGGCGCTCGATGTCTGGAAGGACGTCACGTTCAACTACGAATCGACCGACGCACCCGACTTCGTTCCCACGCCCAGCATGGCGGTCTGAGAGGAGTTTCTTATGCGTGTTACCCAAGGATGCTTCTCGTTCCTGCCCGATCTCACCGACGAGCAGATCGCGGCGCAAGTGCAATACTGCCTCGACAAGGGCTGGGCGGTGAACATCGAGTTCACCGACGACCCGCATCCCCGCAACACCTATTGGGAGATGTGGGGCCTGCCGATGTTCGACCTGCGCGACGCGGCCGGCATCATGAAGGAACTCGCCGACTGCCGGCGGGTCTATGGCGACCGCTACATCCGGGTGTCCGGTTTCGATTCCAGCCATGGCTGGGAGTCGGTCCGGATCTCGTTCATCGTGAACCGGCCGCGCGAGGAGCCCGGCTTCCGGCTCGATCGCCAGGAATCCGTTGGCCGCAATATCCGCTACGCGACGCATTCCTACGCGGCCTCGCGCCCCGAAGGCGAGCGTTACGCCGATCAGTGACCGCGTCCGGCACACAAGCCAGGACGGATTGCTCCCTCGACCGTCCTGGTCCGGATGCACTTCTCCGTCGTCGCATGCAGTGCGGCGACGGAGCTTTTCAATGAAAGAGGACATGACCCAATTGCAGGAACAGACCAAGCCACAAGAACAGACCCGGGAGGCGCCACTCGCGACCGTGGACCTCCGGCATGAATTCGCCGACCTCGGCGTCGGCGCGGTGCTCGACCAACTCGATGCCGAATTGATCGGGCTCAAGCCGGTGAAGACGCGCATCCGCGAGATTGCCTCGCTGTTGCTGGTCGAGCGGATCAGGCAGAAGATGGCGCTGGCGACGACCTTTCCCACCTTGCATATGTCGTTCACGGGCAATCCCGGCACCGGCAAGACCACGGTGGCGCTGCGGATGGCCGGCATCCTGCACAAGCTCGGCTTCGTGCGCCGCGGCCACGTCATCAGCGTCACGCGCGACGATCTGGTCGGGCAGTATATCGGCCACACCGCGCCGAAGACCAAAGAAATATTGAAGAAAGCGATGGGCGGTGTGCTGTTCATCGACGAGGCCTATTATCTCTACCGGCCCGAGAACGAGCGCGACTACGGCCAGGAGGCGATCGAGATCCTGCTGCAGGTGATGGAGCAGCAGCGCGAGGACATGGTGGTGATCCTCGCCGGTTATGGCGACCGGATGGAAAAGTTCTTCCAGAGCAATCCGGGTTTCCGTTCGCGCATCGCCCACCATGTCGACTTCCCCGACTATTCGGACGCGGAACTGCTCTGGATCGCCGAATTGATGCTGCAGCAGCAGAATTATCGGTTCTCTCCGGAAGCACGCGAGGCCTTCACCCGCTACATCGCCGCGCGCAAGACGCAGCCGTTGTTCTCCAACGCCCGCTCGATCCGCAACGCGCTGGACCGTATCCGGCTGCGCCAGGCCAACCGGATCGTGGCGAAGCTTGACCGCACGCTGACCGCCGACGATGTGATGGCGATCGAGGCCAGCGATGTGCTGGCCAGCCGCGTCTTCGCCAAGGCAACTGCAGCAGGCGAGGGGCGATGACCCAGGCGCTCGCGGCGATCCGAACCGCCGGCTTGCGGGACGTCATCGCGACCGCGCGTGCGCTGATCTTCGATGTCGACGGCACGCTCGCCGAAACCGAGGAGGTGCATCGCCGCGCTTTCAACGAAGCGTTTGCGGAGGCTGGCCTCGACTGGTTCTGGGACCAACCGACCTACGCCCGGCTGCTGCGCACGGCAGGCGGCAAGGAGCGCATCCGTGCCTTTGACCAGCGCAACGCCGCGCCCTCGCTGTCCTTTGCCGAGATCGCTGACCTGCACCGGGCCAAGACGGCGCACTATGCCGCGCTGATCGCGGCCGGCGGCTGCCCGCTGCGGCCCGGCGTCGAAGCCTGGCTCGCCGGTGCCCGCGAACGCGGCCAGCGTCTGGCGATCGCCACCACGACCTCGCACGGCAATATCGACGCGCTGCTCTCGGTCGCGCTCGGCAGCGATTGGGGCGGCCTGTTCGAGGCGATCGTTGCCGGCGACGACGTTCCACGCAAGAAGCCGGCGCCCGATGTCTATGTCGAGGTGCTGGCCCGGTTGCAGCTTGCGCCTGCCGATTGCATCGCCATCGAGGATTCCGGCAACGGCCTCGCCTCGGCGTCGCAGGCCGGCATTCCCGTCGTGATCACCCGCAGCGCCTATTTCAGCGACGAGGACTGGAGCGGGGCGTTGCTGGTCGTCGATGACCTCTCCGAGATCGACTATTGAGGGGTCGGACCGGTCAAGTCCTAAATAGTCAAATAATATGACTAGTCGGCGCATCCCATCCATGGAATAGTAGCCGCGCCGCACCCCGCAAGAGGGCCGCCAAACGGTGCCGTCACACCCATGAACTGGGGTGGGGTGGTGCTCGCGAACGAATCCGGGAGACCGCGCCTCATGCTTCCCAACGCCATTCCTGTGCCTGCTTCCGTCGCTCCCATCACGTGTGGCTGAGCCGACCCGCACCTTGTAGTTTCGGCCGGGCGCGTGATGCACGACGGCGACGCAGACTGCACAGCGAAAACAGTTCAACAAGAAAGGGAGTGACGCATGTTCAGGTTGAAGGCCACCTTGTTTGCTCTTGCACTGGCAGGTCTCGGCGGCGCCGCATCGGACGCGCTGGCCCAGAGCAAGCCCAGCATCGGCATCGCGATGCCGACCAAATCCTCGGCGCGCTGGATCGACGACGGCAACAACATGGTCAAGGTGCTGAAGGAGCGCGGCTACGGCACGGACTTGCAATATGCCGAGGACGACATCCCGAACCAGCTTTCGCAGGTCGAGAACATGGTGGCCAAGGGCGCCAAGGTGCTTGTCATCGCGGCGATCGACGGCACCACGCTGTCCGACGTGCTGAAGCAGGCCAAGGCCCAGGGCATCACCGTGATCGCCTATGACCGCCTGATCCGCGACACCCCCAATGTCGACTACTACGCGACCTTCGACAATTTCCAGGTCGGCGTGCTGCAGGCGCAGTCGATCGAGAAGGCGCTCGGGCTGAAGGAAGGCAAGGGCCCCTTCAACATCGAGTTGTTCGGCGGCTCGCCCGACGACAACAACGCCTACTTCTTCTATGATGGCGCGATGTCGGTGCTGAAGCCCTACATCGACAGCGGCAAGCTGGTCGTCGCCAGCGGCCAGATGGGCATGGACAAGGTCGCGACCCTGCGCTGGGACGGCGCCACCGCGCAGGCGCGCATGGACAATCTGCTCAGTGCCTTCTACGGCAAGAAGCGCGTCGATGCGGTGCTGTCGCCCTATGACGGGCTGTCGATCGGCATCATCTCCTCGTTGAAGGGCGTCGGCTACGGCAGCAAGGACCAGCCGATGCCGTTCGTCAGCGGTCAGGATGCCGAGGTACCCTCGATCAAGGCGATGCTGCGCGGCGAGCAGTATTCGACCATCTTCAAGGACACTCGCGACCTCGCCAAGGTCACCGCCGATATGGTCGATGCCGTGCTCAACAAGAAGGAGGTCGCGGTCAACGACACCAAGACCTACAACAACGGCGTCAAGGTGGTTCCATCCTATCTGCTCAAGCCGGTTGTGGTGGACAAGACCAATTGGGAGAAAGTCCTGATTGACAGCGGCTACTACAAGCGCGCGCAATTCGACTAGGGCGCGCCGAGGCCGGCCAGCGCGGGACGTGATCCGATGACGGCAATGCTCGAGATGCGCGGCGTCAGCAAGAGCTTTGCGGGCGTGCAGGCGCTGCGCGACGTCAACTTCACCGTGGAGGCCGGCCAGATCCACGCGCTGGTCGGCGAGAACGGCGCCGGCAAGTCGACTCTGATGAAGGTGCTGAGCGGGGTCTACCCCGCCGGCAGCTATGACGGTGCGATCATCTTCGACGGCGAGGAGCGCCGGTTCCGCGACATCAACGACAGCGAGGCGCTCGGCATCATCATCATCCATCAGGAGCTCGCGCTGATCCCGCTGATGTCGATCGCCGAGAACATCTTCCTGTCGCACCCGCCGTCGCGGTTCGGCGTCATCGACCGCAACATTGTGCACCGGCGCACCACGGAGCTGCTGGCGCAAGTCGGCTTGCGCGAGCAGCCGGACACGCTGGTCACCGATCTCGGCGTCGGCAAGCAGCAACTCGTCGAGATCGCCAAGGCGCTGTCCAAGCGGGTGCGGCTCCTGATCCTCGACGAGCCGACCGCGAGCCTCAACGAGGCCGACAGCGCCGCGCTGCTCGAACGGCTGCTGGCGTTCCGCGACCAGGGCATCGCCTCGATCCTGATCTCGCACAAGCTCAACGAGGTCGCGCGCGTCGCCGACCGCATCACGGTGCTGCGTGATGGCCGCACCGTCGACAGCCTCGATTGCCGCACCGAGCGGATCGAGGAGGACCGCATCATCCGCAGCATGGTCAACCGCGATCTCGCGCACCGTTTCCCGGAACGCAAGGTCGAGATCGGCGAGCCGGTGCTGACGGTGGTGAACTGGTCGGTACATCACCCGCTGCATACCGCGCGGCAGGTGATCAAGAATGTCGACTTCACGGTGCGCCGCGGCGAGGTCGTCGGCATCGCCGGGCTGATGGGCGCCGGCCGCACCGAGTTCGCGATGAGCCTGTTCGGCCGGTCCTGGGGCTACAACATCTCCGGCAAGGTGCACCTCGATGGCCGCGAGCCCGATCTCTCCAGCGTACCGGCCGCGATCGATGCCGGCCTTGCCTATGTCACCGAGGACCGCAAGCAGCTCGGGCTGATCCTGGCCGACGACGTCCGCAAGAACGTGACGCTGTCGAGCCTTCGCCGGGTCTCCGAGCGCGGCGTGATCGACGATCTCATCGAGCTGAAGGCCGCGAGCGACTACCGCAACCGGATGCGGATCCGCTGTTCCGACGTCTATCAGGAGACTGGCCAGCTCTCGGGCGGCAACCAGCAGAAGGTGGTGCTGTCGAAATGGCTGATGACCGACCCGAAGGTGCTGCTGCTGGACGAGCCGACCCGCGGCATCGACGTCGGGGCGAAATACGAGATTTATTGTATCATCAACGAGCTCGCGGAGGCCGGCAAGGGCGTCGTGGTGATCTCGTCGGAAATGCCTGAGTTGCTCGGCATCTGCGACCGGATCTGCGTCATGAATGACGGCGCCTTCGTCGGCGAGTTCGCGAAGGACGAGGCGACCCAGGAGAACATCATGCGCGCCATCATGCGCAATGTCAGGATGCAAGGAGCCGGTGCCGGCGCGGCGCTGGCGCAGGGAGCCGTGCGATGACCGACAAGACGGTGTCACTGCCGGAGACCCCCAAGCATGCCGGCTTCATCAAGAACAATTTGCGCAATTACGGCATGCTGCTGTCGCTGCTTGCGATCATGCTGTTCTTCGAGATCATGACTGACGGCACGCTGCTGCAGCCGCTCAACCTCACCAATCTGGTGCTGCAGAACAGCTACATCGTGATCATGGCGCTCGGCATGCTGCTGGTGATCGTCACCGGGCATATCGACCTGTCGGTCGGCTCGGTCGCGGGCTTTGTCGGCGCCGTCGCGGCGGTGCTGATGGTGCAATACCACGTCAGCTATCCCGTCGCGTTCGTCTTTTGCCTCATGGTCGGTGCGGCGATCGGCGCGGCACAAGGCTACTGGGTGGCCTATTTCGGCATTCCGTCCTTCATTGTGACGCTGGCTGGCATGCTGGTGTTCAAGGGCCTTGCGCTCGCGGTGCTGCAGGGCAAGTCGGTCGGGCCGTTCCCGCAAACCTTCCAGAAGCTGTCGTCGGGCTATATTCCCGAGCTGTTCCCGAGCGCCGGCACGCTGTATCCGACGTCGCTGCTGATCGGCATCGCGCTGGCGTTTGTCCTGGTGCTGGCGAGCGCCAAGAGCCGAGCGCGCGAGGCATCGCACGGAATCGAGGTCGAGCCCTACGCGTTCTTCCTCGCCAAGAGCGTCGCGCTGGCCGGCGCGGTGCTCTACTTCACCTATCTGATCGCCTCGCATCGCGGCCTGCCCAACGTGCTGGTGATCATGACGGCGCTGATCGCGCTCTATGGCTTTGTCACCCGGCGCACTGTGATCGGCCGGCAGATCTATGCCGTCGGCGGCAATGCCAAGGCGGCGAAGCTGTCCGGCGTCAAGGCCGAGCGGCTGACCTTCTTCACCTTCGTCAACATGGGCGTGCTGGCGGCGCTTGCCGGCCTCGTGTTCGCGGCGCGGCTCAACACCGCGACGCCGAAGGCCGGGCTCGGCTTCGAGCTCGACGTGATCGCCGCCTGCTTCATCGGCGGCGCCTCGGCCTATGGCGGGGTCGGCCGCGTCGGCGGCGCCGTGGTCGGCGCCATGATCATGGGCGTCATGAACAACGGCATGTCGATCCTCGGTATCGGCATCGATTACCAGCAGGTGATCAAGGGCCTCGTGCTGCTCGGCGCAGTCTGCATCGATGTCTACAACCAGCGCCGGTGACGGCGGCCGCGTGGTCATATTTCTGCGGTAGCATCTCGAATCAAAACAGGAGAGTGCCGCGTGAAACTGTCCCATGCCGATGCGCTGACCATCGGGAACATCATCGCCGAAGCCGGCGTGGCCGAGATCATGCCGCGGTTCCGCCGGGTGCGGGAGATCGAGGTCCGCACCAAGACTTCCGCCTTCGACGTTGTCACCGAAGCCGACGAGGCCGCCGAGCAGGCAATCTCGGCGGCGCTGCTGCGTGCGTTCCCCAATGCCGTCGTGATCGGCGAAGAGGGCACGTCGCGGGATCCGGCGGCGCTCGATCAGGTCGGAAGCGCGGAGCTCGCCTTCATCATCGATCCGATCGACGGCACGCGGAATTTCACTTCCGCCCTGCCGCTGTTCGGCACCATGGTAGCCGCCACCATGCGCGGCGAGATCGTGTTCGGCGCGATCCACGATCCCGTCTGCAACGACACGGCGTTTGCGCTGCGCGGCGAGGGCGCCTGGCTCGCGACGCCGGACGGCAAGCGGCATGACCTGAAGGTCGCGCCTTCCGTGCCGGTGAAGCAGATGGATGCGATCATCGGCATCAACTTCCTGCCTGAGCAACTGCGGACGATCGTGGCCGGCAATGTTGCAAAACTCGGCATGAGCGCGTGGCTGCGTTGCGCCGCGCATGAATACCGCATGGCGGCGTCGGGCCATTGCCATCTTCTGTTCTACAACAAGCTGATGCCGTGGGACCACGCGGCCGGCTGGCTGCTGCATCGCGAGGCCGGCGGCTATAGCGCGCATTTCGACGGCTCACCGTACAAGCCGGTCAACCTGACCGGCGGCTTGCTGTGCGCGCCGGACGAGGAGAGCTGGCACGCGGCGAAACAGGCGATCTTGACGCCGGGTGGATGAGTGGCCAATGGCACTGCGACACCCGTCATCCTGAGAGAATGTGAACGTATGGCTCACCAGCTGGCACCAAATGTTCAGTGTCGTCCCGGCGAAGGCCGGGACCCATAACCACCGAAGGCCATTGTTAGGCAGCGCTGGAGCTACACCCTTTCTCAACAATCGAACCCTGTGGTTATGGGTCCCGGCCTTCGCCGGGACGACACTGGATATGTTGCACCGCTGTTCTACCCGTTATCCCGAGGTGCGAGCTCTTGCGAGCCTCGAGGGATCGACTGCCACTAGCCGGGCCGATTCATCCTTCGAGACGCGCAAGAGCGCGCTCCTCAGAATGACGGTGATGGTGAGACACATTTCAGACAGCTTGCTCGGTGTCATCGCCCGGCCTTTGCGCAATTGCGCATATGGACCGGGCGATCCAGTACGCCGCGGCCTTTCGGCTCAAGCACTGCGGCCTCTGGAATACTTGATCGCCCGGTCGAGCCGGCGATGACAGTTGTGGGTGGGGTATGGCTTCGCGTTCTCGCGACATAAATTGTCCGAGCTTTGCATTTCGTTTCGCCGCTCCGAGAGCAGAGGGCGCAGGGAAAGCCGGGTGCCGATCGCACCCATGGGCCCCGTGCGATGGGTAGAAAGCACGGGGGTAGGACCACAGGTGTAACCGGAAACAACCCGGCTTTCCCTGCGCGATGGGTTACGGCTTATACGTGCTTACCCCGGCGAGACTTGGCTTGTTTGTCACCGCCCTCGCAAGACGCAATTGCATCGAGCGAGAGGACACCTGCCGCTAGGGCGTCCGGCCTGCACGACTTCGCCGTCCGCCTCGCGTGCTGTCGTCACTGGCACGCGCGGCGGCCACCGCATCTCGACCCGACGCTAATGACGATGCGCAGCGCCCCTCGATCGGGTGAGACGGCGACATTGAACATCTGAGTTGGGGTGGGTGTCAAGAACGAATTCGGAAAATGCGAATGTGTATTTTCCCGTAGCCCGGATTCGCTGCGCTTCATCCGGGCTACAAGTGCAAATGCCTGATGCGCCTGACGACCAGCAGTATCAGCGCCGCGATGGCGAACGGTCCGAGCGGTACGTTGTTGCTGCCTGCGGGCACCATGGCGAACGGCGTCAGATAGAGCGCCGCGAGCGTGATGCGTTCGTAGGGCAGCCAGCCCTGCACGATCGCCTGCGCGATCAGCCAGGCGCCCGGGATCGCCAGGATCACCATCTCGTAATTGCCGAAGAACGGCACGCACAGGCCGGTCGCCGCCGCCATCAGCGCGATCTCGGCTGCGCCGCCAGGCCGCTTCCTCAATGTTGCGATGAGGATCCCGGCCGCGCCGGCGGCGGCCGCGAGCTGAACGATCCAGGCGAGGTCGCCCGAGCCGCCGAGCTGCCGGACTGCGGCGTAGGGACTTGCGAATTTATCGAAGCCGGGCGCGCCGCCGATATTCCACGCGCTGGCCTCGGGCAGCACGCGGATGAATCCGATCCATGCATCGATCCCGAACAGCGCGGTCGCCGCCATTATCATCGCAAGCGTCGTTACGACTGCCGCGGCAAGCGCGCGCCAGCGCCGCGTCACGAGCAGCACCAGCGGTGCAAGCAGCGCGATCTGCGGCTTGTAGGTGAGGCAGCCGAGCAGTGCGCCGGCGGCAACCGGAGTGCGATCCAGCATCACGGCCGCTCCGCCGAGCAGGGCTGCCGAGAACAGCGAGTTCTGGCCGAACAGCGCGCAGACCCATGCGGCGGGGAAGGCGATCGCGGGAACGATCGATCCGCCCTTCAGCATCGCCCTGACGGCGGCCGCATAGGCTGCACCGGTCGCGGCGATCCAGAGCGTCGCTGCCGCCGCGAACGGCAGCAGCGCGAAAGGAAGACAGACCAACAGCGCGGTCGGCGGATAGAAGAACGGCGCGAAGATCTTCTGACCGAGCAGGGCGGTAACCGCGGCGCGGCCTGCGTCTCCATAGGCATCGGCGGCGCGGCCCTCGAGTGCGAGGCGCGCGGCGGTCCAGAACGCCGCAAAATCGTGACCAACCGCCATCGTCGGCACGGTCCACGGAATGCTTGCGATGCAGCCGACCAGCAGGACGAGGAAGACGCGGGTGAAGGCGGTGACCCGGTCCTGGGTGAGCCAGTCGGCCTCGCGCAATGTCGCCATCGCCGACACCGGCGCGTCTGCGGCATCATGCACGACTAGCGGCCGGCGCGCGGCATCATCAGCGAGCGCCGATGAGCACTCCCCGCAATCCGGCTCCGCCATTGTCGGCCGCTTGATGATGTCAATTGTGTGCACGGCCGAACATTGCAAGCAGATCGTTGAAGGCCGGGTAAATCCGATTGGCGCAATTGTGCGGCAAGGCGGGATCGGCGCGATACCGCCTGGACCAGTGGGGAACTCGCGGGTCGCTCATGCGCGGACTGTCAGGCAACTTATGGTAAAGGAATTCGAACCAGCGGGCGGGCGCGACAGCCGGGCGATGCCTATCTCGGCGAGGTGCCGAACCCTCTGACCTGGCCCATGCAAAAGGTGCTGATGGCCCACGGCACGCCGGTCGAGGAGGACGCGCCGGCATTCCTGCGGCGTGCCTTCGGCTGCCCGATGAAGTAACGGTGCCCGGACCTGTCGTGCGCTTCATCCAGCGGACCGGAAGTGCCGCGGTGAGTGCCGTGTGTCGCGCCGGATCAAACGGCGCAACGTCGAGGGTTCGGCGTAGCCGACCTCGCGGGCGATCTGTTCGACCGAGAGGCGGGTGGTCTCGAGCAGCGCGCGCGCCGTCTCGATCCTGATCCGCTGCACGAACTGGATCGGCGAGACGCCGCAGGTGGACTCCAATCGCCTGGCAAATGTCCGCGCTGTCAGCGCGACGGCGTCGGCGACATCTTTGATCGTGAAGTCGCGCGCGATATTGCTGCGCACCCACTTCTCGGCACTGGCGACCTTCGCATCCTGGCTGGCGAGATAGTTGATCGCCATGAACGGCACCTGGGAATGCCGCTCGTCCAGCAGCAGATAGTTGGCGCAGCCCTTTGCGAGGCCTGGGCTGCCGAAGCGGGCGATCACCGCGAGCATCAGGTCCATCTGAGCCATGGCAGCGCCCGCGGTTGCGATCGGCCAATCGGCGATCACCATCCGCTCCGTCAAGAGTTCGACCTTCGGGTAGCGTTGGCGGAACAGCGGCGCCAACCACCATGTGGTGGTCGCACGCCGGCCGTCGAGCAACCCGGTTTCCGCGAGCAGGAAGCTGCTGGCGCAGGACGCGGCGAGCATGGCGCCGTCGGCGAATGCCGTCGCGAGCATGTCGCGCGCGCGCAGACACGCAGGTGTTGCGAGCTTCCGCTCGAGCGCGTCGGCGGAGGCCGATCCGAGGCCCGGGACGATCACGAGATCGGCGCCGCGCAATTGGCCGTCGCGTCGTCTTGGCCCGTAGCGCAGCGTCGTCACCTCGAAGCGCGGGCGCTTGGCCGTGCCGATCCGATTGGCCGTTGCCAGCACGTCGTAAGTGATGGCGGCGCCCGACGCGAGGCCACCCTCGATCTCGACCACCGCGACTTTGGTCATGTCAAGAAATCCGCGAACAATGTCATTTTTGACACTAGCCGGAGCAGCGGAAAATCGCAACTTTCGCTGCCGATCCCGATAAGGAGAACCGCCGATGCCGACACGGCCGATGACCCAGGACGATCCGCTGGAGGATTTCGCGCGCCGCGAGATCACGCTCGATGGCGTCGGCAAGGCTGTTTACGTCGCAGGGCAGGGGCCCGCCGTGATCGTGATGGCGGAAATGCCAGGCATCAGTCCGCATGTCGCGCGCTTCGCCCGCTGGGTTCGCGATGCCGGCTTCACCGTCTACATGCCATCATTGTTCGGCCGCGACGGCGCCGTGGCCGGCACGGAGCAGGGTGCCGCGGTGTTCCAGCGCGCTTGCGTCAGCGCGGAATTTCGCGCGATGGCTGCGAACCAGTCCAGTCCGGTGACGCAATGGCTGCGGGCGCTCGCGCGATTCGCGCACGGCGAATGCGGCGGGCCCGGCGTCGGCGCCATCGGCATGTGTTTTACCGGCAATTTCGCGCTGACCATGATGCTGGAGCCGTCGATGCTGGCGCCGGTGCTGTCGCAGCCGTCGTTGCCGCTGAACGATCCGGCCGGCATCGAGATCGCGCCGGACGAGGTCAAGGCGGTCCGCGAACGGCTCGAGCGCGAGGACCTGACCGTGCTCGCCTATCGCTTCGAGGGCGACAAGTTCTGCATGGCGCAGCGCTTCGCAGCCTATGCCGAGGCGCTGGGCGACCGCTTTGTCGGGCGCGTTCTGCCCGACAACGCGGCGAACCGCGACGTCCCGCCGTTCTTCGACAAGTTCGTCACGACGCCGCACAGCGTGGTGACCGTGCATCTGATCGACGAGGCCGGCCAGCCGACAATTGCGGCGCGCGATGAAATCCTGGCGTTCTTCAAACGGAGATTGTCAGGCGCGAATGGTTGAGGCCGGCCGATCGAACCAGGCGAACGCGGCACTGGTCAGGCTGCCCAGCAGCGACCAGAAGATCAGGCTGGTCACCGTGACGGCGACCACGAACTGATGCGACAGTGACGAGGGCACGTTGGTCTCGATGTGCTCCAGCTCCGGCGCGCCGATCAGATGCGGCAGCATGATCAGCACCACGCCGGCGATCGCCGCCGGGATCGAGCGGCGGAACACGATCAGCCCAAGACCGGCGGCCGTCGCCGCCACCGCGATCACCCACCAGATCTGACGCGAGAGCAGCGGAGCGACCGGAACGCCTGGCAGCTCCGGCGGCAAGCCGAGCGCCGGAGCGATGGTGAACACGGCAAAGCCAGCCAGCCCCCACATCAGGCCTTCGTGCCAGGACGGCCGCACACCGGTCGCGCCGCTGCGCAATGAAAGGAAGCCGCCGAGCAGCAGCGCAAAACCGATCGCAGTCAGAATATTTGCGCCCGCGGTATAGAGATTGCGCTCCAGCCCGTCGCGCGGTTCCCACGCCTGTGCGCCGGGAGCCTGCTCGGCGTGGTCGTGGACCAGGATGATCTGCGGCGCCGCGGCCGCGTCGTGACGATGCTCGGCAGCCTTCTCGTAGACCTCGGCCTTCAGGATCAGCGGGACGGTGCCGAATTGCTGGGCCGCGGTGACGACAAGGCCGACGATGAATCCGGCGACGACCGACGAGAATACGATCGCGCGAAAGGTGCTCATGCCCTGACGATCAGTGGCAGGGGAATGCGTTGGAATGGCGCACGTCGTGCGCGGCGTTGTGGATGACGTCAATGTGCGAGAAGCCGACCACGCCGACGATCAACAGGCCGAGCGCCATCGCCATCAGCGACTGGGCAAGCCGACCGACCTGTCCGGCGACGGGCAGATGCGTGACTTGCGATTCCGTGATCTGGGCCTGGCTCATGGCAGTTCTCCACCTTCGACTTGAGCGGCTTCTAGCAGCTTTCGGGCGATGTCGCGACTGGTAAGATGCAGATTGGTGCCCGGCGCAACCCGCTTGCGCGCGATCTTGGCGCGTGCCGCAGCTTCGAATGCAATTTCAAAGCGTTGGAAATAGACGAGGCAATCCTCCGGCGTTGGGTCCACGCCGAGCAGCGTCCGGAAAGCGCCGCGATGCACGGCACAGATCGCGCCGTGCCCTGTGACCGGAAAGACCAGCGAGGCGATGTCGGCGCGCCACTGCGCGCCGGGATTAGCGTCGGATCGTGAAGTCACCCGAACCTCGCCGCGATTCCCATTTGGCTTGCTCGAGCTCCGGCCGGTCACACTCGGCCTCGGGATAACCGATGCAGAGATAGCCGATGAACTTCCAGGACTGCGAGACGTCGAGGATGTCGTGAATGCGCGCCGGATTGAGGATCGAGACCCAGCCGAGGCCGATGCCTTCGGCGCGTGCCGCCAGCCACATCGAGCAGATCGCGGCGACCACGGAATAGTCGACGGTTTCGGGCATCGTGGCGCGCCCAAGACCAGAGCCGATCGCGCCTGAAGCGTCGGCGAAGACCGCGACGTGGCCGGGCGCCTCCGCGAGGCCCGACAGTTTCAGCGTGGCATATTTCGCCGCGCGCTCGCCCGAATAGGAGCGCAGCGCATCGGCGTTGCAGGATTTGAAATCGTCGATCACGGCGCGGCGGCGCACCGCATCCTCGACGATGACGAATCGCCAGGGTTGGCTCAACCCGACCGATGGCGACAGGCAGGCGATCTCGATCAGTTGCTCGATGGTGCCCGGCGGCAGCGGGTCGGTGCGGAAGCGCCGCACGTCGCGGCGCCACACGAACAGTTCGTGCAGTTGCCGGCGAAACGCCTCGTCGAATGCGACCATCAGCCTCGACTCGTCTGCAGCACAGTGACGCTCATTTCAGCTTCATCGGCAAGCCCGCCACCACGAATTCCACGGTATCGGCGGCGGCGGCGATGGTCTGGTTCATCATACCCGCGGCGTCGCGAAACGCGCGGGCCAGCGCGTTGTCGGGCACGATGCCGAGGCCGACCTCGTTGGTGACCATGACGAGGGGGCTCTTCTGTCGCGGCAGCGCGTCGGCAAGCCGCGCGATCTCCTGCGGCCAGTCGCGCTCGGCGTGCATCAGGTTCGACAGCCACAGCGTCAGGCAATCGACCAGCCGTGCGCCGCCGCCATCGGTCGCGGTCAGCGCTTCGACGAGATCGAGCGACACCTCGCGTTCGAGCCAGTCGCGGCCGCGGCGCGCACGGTGGCCGGCGATGCGCACCTCCATCTCCGCGTCCAGCGCCTCGGCGGTGGCGATGTAAACGGGCTGGCCCGCAAAGCCGCGTGCAAGAAGCTCGGCGCGACGGCTCTTTCCCGATCGCGCTCCGCCCGTGACCAGGATAACGGTCATCATGATCTCCTGTTGCGCCCTGGCTCCCGTCTTGGCGCATTTTATTTACGCCAACGGAATCCACGTCGCTCGAAAACGCTCTAACCACCAATTGCCGTGAAAGACAAAGCCGAAATCGAACGTGGAGGGGCTTGCGCTTGGCCGGGGTCTTGCGCATCAGGGGGATCGCGGCGGGAGAAGTATGCGTGGTCTTTGCGGGAGCGATGGCGGTGGCGATGGCGGTGGACGCCCTGATCGGCTGGCCGAGCTGGCTGTTCGCGCGGATCGGCCACCCCGTGACCTGGCTCGGCGGGTTGGTCAACGCGATCGATACGAGTTGGAACCGGAGCGCTGATCCGCCGGCGTTGCGCCGTGTGGCCGGTGTTGGGGCAGCTCTTCTGGTGATCGCGGTGACGGCTGCGCTCGCCTGGGCCATCCAGGCCGCGCTTGGCTCCGGATGGATGCGAGTTTTCCTGCTGGGAATTCTGGCGTGGCCGCTGGTTGCCTCGCGCTCGCTGCACGATCACGTCGCGGCGGTCGCGGATCCGCTGGCATCCGGCGATATCGCCGGCGCGCGTGCGGCGGTATCACAGATCGTGGGGCGTGATCCCGCCACACTCGATGAAGCCGGCATTGCGCGCGCGGCGATCGAGAGTCTGGCCGAAAATGCGTCCGATGGCATCGTGGCGCCGGTGTTCTGGGGGGCGCTGTTCGGGTTGCCGGGCATCGTCGGCTACAAGGCGATCAACACGCTGGACTCCATGATCGGCCATCGCACCGAGCGGCACGAAGCCTTTGGCTGGGCCGCTGCGCGTATCGACGATCTCGCCAATCTGATCCCGGCGCGCCTGACCGGCGGGCTGTTCGTGCTGCTCGCTGCATCGCCTGCGCAGGCATCGGCGTGCATGATGCGCGACGCCAGGCGGCATCGCTCGCCGAATGCCGGCTGGCCGGAAGCGGCGATGGCCGGCGCGCTCGGCGTGCGGCTCAGCGGCCCGCGCGTTTATCACGGCAGCACGGCGGACGAGCCATGGCTGAACGCGGGCGCGCGCGATCCGGATGCCGCCGATATCGGCCGCGGGCTAAAGCTCTATCGCCGCGCGATGCTGCTGCTGGCCGCGCTCCTTGCATTGCTGGCCGTCGTGTGAAGGAGCAGGGCATGCGTGAGCACGGCGGAAATCTCGACGTCGCCCGGCAACGTTTCGGCGGCTGCGCGGAGGACTGGATCGATCTGTCGACGGGGATCAATCGGGTGCCTTACCCCGTGCGCGATGTCGAGCCGAACGGCTGGAACGCGCTGCCCTCCCGATCCGACATTGAAGCGCTCCACGATGCCGCGCGGCACGCCTACGCCACCACCGCGCCGATCATAGCGCTGGCGGGCGCGCAAGCCGCGATTCAGCTGCTGCCGCATCTGGTGGCGCGCGGCCGCGCGCGCATCCTGGCACCGACCTACAATGAATACGCCGCGGTTCTGTCGGCCGCCAGTTGGCACGTGAGCGAAGTCTCCGATCTTGCGGCGCTCGCGGGTGCCGATCTTGCAGTGGTCGTCAACCCGAACAATCCAGATGGCCGGCAGCATGATCGGGGTGAGTTGCTAGGGCTGTTGCCCCGCGTGCGCCGGCTGGTGGTCGACGAGAGTTTTGCCGATGCCGTTCCGGGCGTGTCGCTTGCACGCGAGGCGGGACGATCGGGGCTCGTGATCCTGCGCTCGTTCGGAAAATTCTATGGCTTAGCCGGGCTGCGGCTCGGCTTTGCGCTCGGTAGCGAGGGAGACATCGCAGCGCTGGCGGCAATGGCGGGGCCGTGGCCTGTATCCGGCCCGGCGATTGCGATCGGGCGGCGCGCGTTGCGCGATGACGAATGGACGAGGGCGACAGCGGCGCGCCTTGTGCGCGATGCCGCCCTGCTCGATGCGGCGGTGCGCTCGCGGGGCTGGACGCTGGTCGGCGGCACGCCGCTGTTCCGGCTCTACGACACCGGCGACGCGCCGACGGCGCAAGAGATGCTCGCGCGCGGCCGGATCTGGTCGCGGGTGTTCGGGCAGCAGCCGGGATGGTTGCGCCTCGGTCTGCCCAGCGATGAGCGCGAATGGTCGCGGCTTGCGGCGGTGCTGGCGCGCTGAAGCTCAGCGGGCGAGCGCGAAAAGCCCGTCGACGTCGAGATGCGTCTCGATGTGATCGGCAAGCGCATCGAGCGCGCGCTCGACCCTCGTACCGTAGGGCTGGTCGGCTGCGGGAATGTCGAGTTGCGCGAGGTACGCCTTGCGAAACTCGTCCGACGCGAACAGGCCGTGCAGATAGCTGCCGTGAACGCGTCCGTCTGCCGAGCTGGCGCCTTCCGGCGCACCGCCGACAAAGGCGAACGGCCGCGCCCGATCCGCTCCGTCGGTCCTGCCGATATGGATTTCATAGGCGCTGATCGGCTGATCCGTCGCGGCGTGGACGGCGGCGACGCGCGTCAGCGTCTTTTGCTCCGTCATGATCGTGGTGACGTCGAGCAGACCGAGCCCGCGCGTTTCGCCGGCGGGCCCTTCGATCCCGTCGGGGTCGGCGACGCTCTGCCCGAGCATCTGGTAACCGCCGCACAGGCCGAGCACGTGGCCGCCACGGCGGTGATGCGCCAGGAGATCGATGTCCCAACCCTGTGCGCGTAGGAAGGCGAGGTCGCCGCGCGTCGATTTCGAGCCCGGCACGATGACGAGTTTCGCATCGCCCGGGATCGCGTTGCCCGGACGGACCATCACGAGGTCGACGGTTGGCTCGAGCTTGAGAGGGTCCAGATCGTCAAAATTGGCGATCCGCGACAGTGCAAGGAACGCGACCTTGCACTGGCCGGGCTTTCGCGATTCGCCGAGCCCGAGTGCATCCTCGGCCGGCAACTCGCCGGCGTGCGCGAACCAGGGCAGCACGCCGAAGCCGCGCCAATCGGTGCGCGCCTCGATCAGCCGGTAGCCGTCATCGAACAGCGAGGGATCGCCGCGGAACTTGTTGATGACGAAACCCCCGATCATCGCGGCGTCGTCGGGATCGATCACCGTCTTGATGCCGACGAGCTGCGCGATCACGCCGCCGCGGTCGATGTCGCCGACCAGCACCACGGGGACATCGGCCCTGCGGGCAAAGCCCATATTGGCGATGTCAGCCTTGCGCAGATTGACCTCGGCGGGGCTGCCCGCGCCTTCGACCAGCACAAGATCGGCGCGCTGCTTCAGCCGCGCAAAACTCTCCAGCACCGCGCCCATCAATGTGGGTTTGATCGCGGCATAGTCGCGCGCGCGAGCGGTGGCGACGCGCTTGCCGTGCACGATGACCTGGGCGCCGACATCGCTCTCCGGCTTCAGCAGCACCGGGTTCATGTCGGTGTGCGGCTCGACGCCGGCCGCCAGCGCCTGCAGCGCCTGCGCGCGGCCGATCTCGCCACCGTCGACGGTCACCGCCGCATTGTTCGACATGTTCTGCGGCTTGAACGGCAGCACGCGCAGGCCGCGCCGCCGCGCCGCGCGCGCGAGCCCGGCGACGATGAGCGATTTGCCGACGTCCGAGCCGGCGCCCTGGATCATCAATGCGCGCGCCATGATCCGCTCAGAACTCGACGCCCGGCTGCGCCTTGATGCCGGAGCGGAACGGATGCTTCACCAGCGTCATCTCGGTGACGAGATCGGCGATCTCGATCAGCTCGTCCTTGGCGTTGCGTCCGGTCAGCACGACATGCGTCATCGGCGGTTTCGAGTTGGTCAGGAAATCGACGACGTCCGATATTGCGAGGTAATCGTAGCGCAGCGCGATGTTGATCTCGTCAAGCACGACCATGCGCAGGCTCGGGTCTGCGATCAGCTCCTTGGCTTTCTCCCAACCGGCCTGCGCCGCCGCGATGTCGCGGGCGCGGTCCTGCGTCTCCCAGGTAAAGCCTTCGCCCATGGCATGGAACTGACAGAGATCGCCGAAATGCCCGGTGAGCAGGCGGCGCTCGCCGGTGTCCCAGGCGCCCTTGATGAATTGCACCACCGCGCAGGGAAAGCCATGCGCCACGCAGCGCACGATCATGCCGAAGGCGGAGGATGATTTTCCCTTGCCGGCGCCGGTATGAACGATGATCAGTCCCTTTTCGCCGCTCTTCGTCGCCATGATCTTGTCGCGCGCAGCCTTCTTCTTCGCCATCTTGGCGGCGTGACGCGCCTCGGCGTCGGCCGCGCCGTCTGCGCCGACATTTGCTTCTGACGTCATGACGTTCCTTTGGCTTGACAAGTCCGTGCCGCGGACGAATGGTGTGGCTGCGTTGGTTCCTGTCCTATGACAGGCGAAGAGGGAATGCGATAGGGCCCGTGAGGTTGGGCCGGAAGCGCAGCCGCCCCCGCGACCGTGACCGGAGAGATGTCCAAAGCCACTGATTCCCTGAGGGGATCGGGAAGGCGGGCATCGAAGGGATGAAACCCTGCTCCGCAAGCCGGGAGACCTGCCAACGCAGATTTGAGAACCGGCGGACGGGGTGTTCCGCGACGGGGTGCGAACCTATGTCCACCGGTTCGTGTGCCTCATCGCCTCCCGCCGTCAATCTGGGAAAAGGCGATGAGCGTTACGCTTCATGTCTGCATCACCTGCCGCGCCGGCCAGACCCTGGCCGAAGGCGAGGTCGCGCCCGGTGCAGCGCTGCATGCCGCGATTCGTGACGCCGGCGTGCCAGACGGTGTCAATCTGGTTCCCATCGAATGCCTGTCGGCCTGCAGCCAGGGCTGCTCGGTCGCGCTCAGCGCGGCGGGGCGCTGGTCCTACGTCTATGGCCGGCTGTCCGCAGCCAATGCTGCGGATGTGATCGCAGGCAGCGTGGCCTATGCGGCGGCGCCCGACGGCATCGTGCCGTGGCGCAGCCGTCCCGAAATCTTCCGCAAGCAATCGCTTGCCCGCATCCCACCTCTATCCGTCGTGCCGGAGGCTGCAGAATGAACACGCTCGCAAAGGTGCCGGTCACCGTCGTCACCGGCTTCCTCGGATCGGGCAAGACGACGCTGATCCAGCATTTGATCAGGAACGCCAACGGCCGCAAGCTCGCGGTGCTGGTCAACGAGTTCGGCAGCGAAGGCGTCGACGGTGAGATCCTGAAGTCCTGCGCCGACGCCAATTGCCCGGCCGAGAACGTCGTCGAGCTCGCCAACGGCTGCATCTGCTGCACCGTCGCCGACGATTTCATCCCGGCGATGGAGCAGTTGCTGGCGCGCCCGGTGAAGCCGGATCACATCGTGATCGAGACATCGGGGCTCGCGCTGCCGAAGCCGCTGTTGAAGGCGTTCGACTGGCCGGAGATCCGCTCCCGGATCACCGTCGATGGCGTGATCGCGCTCGCCGACGCCGAGGCCGTCGCGGCCGGCCGCTTCGCGCCCGATCCAGCGGCGGTCGATGCGCAGCGCGCGGCCGACGACAATCTCGACCATGAGACGCCATTGTCGGAAGTGTTCGAGGACCAGATCGCCTGCGCCGACATCGTTTTGCTGACCAAGGCGGACCTCGCGGGCGCGCAGGGGCTGGACGCAGCAAAGCTCGCGATCGAGGCCGAGATGCCACGGCAGGTGCCGATGCTGCCGGTCGTCGACGGCGCCATCGACGCCCGCGTGATCCTGGGATTGGAGGCGGCGGCGGAGGACGACCTCGCATCGCGTCCGTCGCACCACGACGGCGAGGATGAGCACGAGCACAACGATTTCAATTCGGTGGTGATCGATCTGCCCGAGATCGCGGATGTCGAGGCGCTGGTCGCGTCGATCAAGGGCCTGGCGCGCGAGCAGAACGTGCTGCGTGCCAAGGGCTATATCGCGGTCGCGGGCAAGCCGATGCGGCTATTGATGCAGTCGGTCGGCGAACGGGTGCGCCATCAGTTCGACACGCCATGGGGCGCGCGTCCCAGGCGGTCGAAGCTGGTCGTGATCGGCGAGCACGGCGATATTGATGAGGCTGCGATCCGGGCGCGGCTTGGTGTCTGATGCACGTCGTCTTCCGCGAGAGCCGCGGTCTCGAGGAGACCGCGACGCCAAGGGACCTCGGCCAGGATCCGGCCGATCTCGTGGTGCTGTCGTTTTCCGACAGCGATCTCGCGGCGTTCGCGGCCGGCTGGCGACGCGGCCGCCACGCGTTGCCATCACTGCGGCTCGCCAATCTCGCGGAGCTGCGTCACCCGCTGTCGGTGGACACCTACGTCGAACGGACGGCCTCGCATGCGCGCGGCATTCTGGTGCGGCTGATCGGCGGCGAAACCTATTGGCCTTACGGGCTGGCAGCACTGCATCGGCTAGCGAAGGAACGCAACATCGCGCTGGTGGTGCTGCCGGCTGACGGCCGCGACGATCTGCGGCTCGATGACTACTCGACATTGCCAGTATCGACACTGCGGCGCTTGAAGGCGCTGTGCGACAAGGGCGGCCCGGTCGCCGCGCAAGCCGTGATCGCGCAGTTGGCGCTGGCGTCCGGGCTCTATGCCGGGCCCGTTACAGGCGAGTTCGATCTTCCTGAGATCGGCTGCTACGATCCGCAACGCGGCGTCGTCGCGCCGCCGGAATCAGATGGGCGCCCGCTAGCGCTAATCACCTTCTATCGCTCCTATCTCGCGGCGGGTGACACGGCGCCGGTCGACGCGCTGATCGACGCGTTGCGCAGCAAGGGCTTTGCTGCGTGCGGGGTGTTCGTCACCTCGCTGAAGGCAGCAGGCGTCGCCGATTGGTTCCGAACCCATTTCGCCCAGTTTCCGCCTGCGGTCGTCGTCAACGCGACCGCATTCTCCGCGGGCGGCGACGACGGCACGACGCCGTTTGATTTCGCATCATGCCCGGTGTTCCAGGTCGCCTTGTCGACCGCGCGGCGCGAGCATTGGGCCGGGTCGCTGCGCGGCCTGTCGCCTGGCGATCTGGCGATGCATGTGGTGCTGCCCGAGGTAGACGGCCGGCTATTCGCGGGCGTTGTGAGCTTCAAGTCGGCAGCCGAGCGCGATCCCGATCTGCAATTCGCGCACCTCGCGCACCAGCCGGACGGCGAGCGCGTCGCGGCGGTGACCGCGCGGGTCGCGGCCTGGCATCGGCTGGCCGGCAAGCCGGCGCATCAGAAGCGGCTAGCGATCGTACTCTCGAATTATCCGGGCCGTCCGCACCAGATCGCACATGCCGTCGGGCTCGATGCGCTGGCCTCGGTCGATGCGATGCTGGGCGATCTCGCCGCGGCAGGTTTCGACGTCGCGCCGGTACAGCCGTTGGGCGGCGTGCTGTTGCGAGAGAAGCTGACCTGGAGTGTCGCGGAGTATCGCACGGCACTGTCGAGCCTTCCGCAACAGCTACGGGACGATCTCGCCGCCACATGGGGTGCTCCGGAGGATGATCCTGATTGTCGTGACGGTGCGTTCCGCTTCGCGGCGATCCGGTGTGGCAAGTCGATCATCGCGGTCCAGCCGGAGCGCGGTGACGCACGGCAGCGCGATGCCGATTATCATGATCTCTTGCGCACGCCGCGCCATGCCTATGTCGCGTTCTACCTCTGGCTCAGGCAGCAGCGCGTCGATGCCGTCGTCCACATCGGCGCGCACGGCACGCTGGAATGGCTACCCGGCAAATCGGTCGCGCTGTCGCCGTGCTGCTGGCCGGAGGCGCTGATCGGCGACGTGCCTGTCATCTATCCCTTCATCGTCAACGATCCCGGCGAGGCGGCGCAGGCCAAGCGGCGAATCGGCGCCGTGACGATCGGCCATCTGCCGCCGGCGCTGGCGCAGGCGGTGTTGCCCGACGGCCTGCGCCGGCTCGAGCAGTTGCTGGACGAATACTCGACCGCGGACGGGCTCGATCCCGCGCGACGCCAGCGCCTGATCGCCGATATCCGCGACGAGGCGCGCATCGCCGGGGTGGAGGACGATCTCGGCCTCGCGGCATCGGCTTCCACAACCGAAGCTATCCCGCAGATCGATCGCTTCGTCTGCGATCTCAAGGAGAGCCAGTTCGGCGACGGCTTGCACGTGTTCGGGCAGGGCGCTTGCGGCGCTGCGGAAAGGTGCGCGCTGGCCGACGCGCTGTCGGGAAAGCGCGTGGCGCCGGGGCCATCGGGCTCGCCGTATCGCGGGCGCAGCGACGTGCTGCCGACCGGGCGCAATCTGTTCGCCGTCGATCCGCGCGCAGTGCCGACGCCGTCGGCGCATGCGCAAGGCGTCAAGCTCGCCGGGGAGCTGCTGCGCCGTCACTTGCAGGATCACGGCGACTGGCCCAAAGGCCTCGTCGTTGATCTCTGGGGCTCATCGACGATGCGCACCGCCGGCGAGGATTTTGCGATGGCGCTGCATCTCGCGGGCGTCGCGCCGCGCTGGGATCACGGCTCGGGCCGGGTGTCAGGCTACGACATCATTGCGCCGGCGGAGCTCGGCCGCCCCCGCATCGACGTCACGCTGCGCGTGTCCGGCCTGTTCCGCGATGTGTTTTCCGGTCTCGCCCAACTGTTCGAGGCGGCCACCGAAGCGCTGTCCGAACGCAGCGAGGAAGCGGACGAAAATCCCTATCTACTACAGGTCTCGCGCGTGTTCGGGCCCCGCCCCGGCGAATATGGCGCCGGCATCGCTGCGACATCCGATGTCTTCACGCAAGACTCACGCGACGCGGCCGGCGAAGCCTGGCTCTCCGCATCGTCGTGGGCCTTTGCATCCGACGGCGAGATGCGGCCCGACCGCGCCGGCATCGAGGCAAGGCTCGCTGCGGCCGACAGCTTTGTCCATACCCAGGACTTGCCGGAGACTGACCTGTTGCTGGCGGCGGATTATGCCGCGCATCAGGCCGGCATCGCGGCGGCCGCCGGGCGCCTCGGTGTGAGGCCGCCGTCGCTCTATCACCTCGATTCGACGCGGCCGGACCAGCCGCGTGCGCGCGCGTTACCCGAGGAAATCTCGCGCGTGGTGCGCGCGCGCGCCGCCAATCCGGCATGGATCGCCGGCATGATGCGCCACGGCTTTCGCGGTGCCGCCGAGGTTACCGCAACGCTCGAGCACATGGCGGCGTTCGCGCATCTTGCCGGCGCCGTGCCGCCGCATCTGTTCGATCTCTACTACGACGCGACGCTGGGGAATGACCAGGTTCGTGCATTCCTGGCACGCGAAAATCCGGCGGCGCTCGCCGCGATGGAAACATGCTTCGCCCGATTGCATGAAGCCGCGCTCTGGAGGACGCGGCGCAATTCGATCGCATCCGCGTTGCAGGAGGCCTCATGAGCGCGGTCGCGGTCAAGGGCTGGTGTCCCGGCGCGCTGCGGCCGATGCGGTCGGGCGACGGGCTCGTGGTGCGTATTCGCCCGCGTGGCGGACGGCTCGATGCATCGCAAGCGGCAGGGGTCGCCGAATTGTCGGAGAGCTACGGCAGCGGCCTGATCGATCTGACCAGCCGCGCCAATCTGCAGATTCGCGGCGTCAGCGAGCAGGGCTATCCCTCTCTGATCGATGGGCTTGCGCGGCTCGATCTGCTCGATCCGGATTCGGACAGCGAGGCGCGGCGTAACGTGCTGGTGACGCCGTTCTGGAGCACGGGCGATGAGAGCCCGTCGCTCGCAGCCGAGCTTGAGAAGGCGCTGTCCGGCGCGGCTTTCGAACTCCCGACCAAATTCGGCTTTGCCGTCGATGATGGTGACCAGCGCGTGCTTGCCGGTGCCTCCGCCGATGTCCGGATCGAGCGCGATGGCGGGGGAGGCCTGCTGGTGCGTGCCGATGGTGCGACGCACGGCCGTGCGGTCACGCGCAGCGAAGCCGTGCCGATTGCGCTCGCGCTGTCCGAATGGTTCGTCGCCTCCGGCGGAGTCGAACGACGGCGCATGAAAACGCATCTCGCAGCTGGAGCCTGTCTGCCGGAGGCGCTTCGTGGTCGCGCCGAGCCGGCGCGCCGATCGGCCGATCCGGCTCCCGGTCTTCGCCGCGAAGGTGCGATGGTCGCCGTCGCATTCGGGCAGGTGCAGCATCGAACGCTCGGCGAACTCGCCGTTCGCGCGGAAGCCCTGCGGCTCACACCATGGCGGATGCTGCTCGCCGAGGGGATGCGCGAGATGCCTGACGGCGTCGGGCTGATCATGCGGGCCGATGATCCGGCACTGCGCGTGATCGCCTGCAGCGGCGCGCCGCGCTGCAGCGAGGCGCATGCTGATACGCGTGCGCTGGCAGCTGCGCTTGCACCGCATGTTCCTTCCGATGCGCGCCTGCACGTCTCCGGCTGCGCCAAGGGCTGCGCCCATTCCGCTTCGGCTGACATCACGCTTGTTGCGACGCGCGACGGATTCGATCTCGTTCGTCACGGCTCGACGCGGGATGCGCCCGTGATGCGTGGACTGAGCGGCGCTGGCATCGTCGCCAATCCCTCCGTTCTGATGGGAGGGCATTGATGCCCCGCGTCTACGAAACCGATGGCGCAGCAATCTACCGGCAGTCCTTCGCGACCATTCGCGCCGAGGCCGATCTTGCCCGCTTCACGCCCGACGAGGAGCCGGTGGTCGTCCGCATGATCCATGCCGCGGGCATGGTGGGGCTCGAAGCGCATATCCGCTTCACGCCTGATATGGCATCGGTTGCGCGGGCCGCCCTGCAGAACGGCGCGCCGATCCTCTGCGACGCCCGCATGGTGTCGGAGGGAATCACGCGCGCGCGGCTGCCGGCCGGCAATGCGGTGATCTGCACACTCGGCGACCCGACAGTGCCGGCGCTTGCGCAGTCGATGCGCAACACCCGTTCCGCTGCGGCGCTGGAGTTGTGGCGGCCGCATCTCGACGGCGCGATCGTCGCGATCGGCAATGCGCCGACGGCGCTATTCCACCTGCTCAACATGCTGGAAGAAGGCGATTGTCCGAGACCAGCGGCGATCATCGGCTGTCCGGTCGGCTTCGTCGGCGCGGCCGAGTCGAAGGCCGCGCTGCTGGCCAATCCGCCGGCGCCGGCGCTGACGGTCGAAGGACGGCTCGGCGGCTCGGCGATCACGGTTGCCGCCGTCAACGCGCTGGCGAGCCGGAGCGAATAGGATGGGACGCATCATCTGCTGCGGCCTCGGCCCGGGCGATCCTGACCTGATGAGCGTGCGCGCCGACCGCACGATCCGCACCGCCAAGCATGTCGCCTATTTCCGCAAGAAAGGGCGTCCCGGACAGGCGCGCCGCATCGTCGATGGATTGCTCGCGGCCGATGTCAGCGAATATCCGATGGAATATCCGGTCACCACGGAGATTGCCTTCGACGATCCGGAATACACGCGGCTGCTCGCCGGCTTCTATGATGAATGGGCGGAGCGGCTGGCGCGGATGGCCGGCGCGATCGACATCGTCGTGCTGTGCGAGGGCGATCCCTATTTCTACGGCTCCTTCATGCATCTTCATGCCCGGTTGCAGGGGCCCGTCGAGATCGAGGTGATCGCCGGCATTCCCGGCATGGCAGGGTGCTGGAATGCGGTCGGCCGGCCGATCGCGCTCGGCGATGACGTCACCACGGTGCTGATGGGGACGCTGCCGGAGGCCGAGCTGGCGCGGCGGATACGCGGCTCTGACGCGCTGGTCGTCATGAAGACCGGGCGTAACCTTGCGAAGGTGCGCCGTGCGCTGGCATCCGCCGGCCGTCTCGACGATGCCTGGCTGGTCGAGCGCGGCACCATGCCGGGCGAGCGTGTCGCCCGGCTCGCTGAGATCGGCGAGGCCGAGTGTCCGTACTTTGCGATCGTGCTGGTGCACGGCCAGGGGCGGCGCGCGGAGGCCGCCGAATGACGGGTACGCTGACCATCGCGGGACTGGGACCGGGCGACGAGGCGCTGATCACGCCTGAAGTCTCCGCCGCGCTCGTGGGTGCGACCGATATCGTCGGCTATGCGCCCTATGTCGCGCGGGTGCGCCCGCGCGACGGGTTGACGCTGCACGCGTCGGACAATCGCGTCGAGCTGCAGCGCGCCGGCGAGGCGCTGCGGCTGGCGTCCGAAGGGCGCAACGTCGTCGTGGTATCCTCCGGCGATCCCGGCGTCTTCGCGATGGCCTCTGCCGTGTTCGAGGCACTCGAGCAGGCACCGCAACGGCACGATCTGCCGATCCGCGTCCTCCCTGGCGTGACGGCAATGCTGGCGGCCGCGGCGAGCGCCGGCGCGCCGCTCGGCCATGATTTCTGCGCGATCAATCTCTCGGACAATCTGAAGCCGTGGCCGGTGATTGAGCGGCGGCTACGGCTGGCGGCGGAGGCCGATTTCGCGATCGCGATGTACAATCCCCGCTCGGCGAGCCGGTCCGAGGGATTTGCCCGCGCGCTCGAGCTCTTTCGCGACGCAGGCTATGGCGAGCGCCTCATGGTGTTCGCGCGGGCGGTCAGCACGCCCGATCAGCGGATCGAAACGATCGCGGTGCGCGAGGCGCGGCCCGAGATGGCGGACATGCGGACGCTTGTGATCCTCTGCAATTCGGCGACGCGCCGGGTCGGCCGCTGGGTCTATGCGCCGAGGCAGGCGCGATGACCGAGCCACTGCATCACATCGGCGACGCTCTCAACCCGTGCCCGCTCCGGCAAATGGGGGCGGTCAATCATGATGACGGGGATGCCGAGCCCACGAGCGGCATCGATTTTGGCGCGCGCGCCGGTCCCGCCGGAATTGCGGGCGACGATCCATGCGATGCCGCGTGTGCGCAGCATCGCAACCTCGTCGTCGAGCGTGAACGGCCCGCGCGAGACGATGACGTCGGCCTCGGGCAACGGCAGCGTCGCGTCGGGTGGATCGACGAACCGCAGCGTGTAGGCATGCTGCGGCCGCGTGCCGAACGGCGCGACGTGTTGGCGGCCGATGGCCAGGAACACGTTGGCGCGATGCTCCGGCAATGCCGCGACAGCGGATATAACGTCGGCGACTTCGATCCAATTGTCGCCGGCGGTCCTGATCCACGCTGCGCGTTCGAGCGCGAGCAGCGGCGTTCCGGTTTGCGCGCACGCCGCCACCGCGTTGCGGCTCATCTCCGCCGCGAAAGGGTGGGTCGCGTCGATCACATGGGTGATGCGCTCACGGCGCAGATACTCCACGAGACCCGCGATGCCGCCGAAGCCGCCGATGCGCGTCGGCAGCGGCTGGCCGGCAGGCGCGCGGGTGCGTCCGCCATAGGAATAGACCGCGTCGATCCCAGCGCGCGCGATCGCGGCCGCCAGCTGATTGGCATCGGTGGTTCCGCCCAGGATCAGGGCGCGCATCATGGGTAGTCCGTGGTTGAGCATCATCGGTATTGGCGAAGATGGCCTTGCCGGCCTCTCCGATGCAAGCCGAAAGGTGCTGCGCGAAGCCGAGACTGTGTTCGGCGGCGAACGGCATCTCGCACTGGCCGGCATCGGCGATCGCGGCCGCGCCTGGCCGGTGCCATTCGATGCCAACATCGTGCTGAGTTGCCGCGGCCGGCCCACGGCGGTGCTGGCGTCCGGCGATCCGTTCTGGCATGGCGCCGGCGGAGCGCTTGCGGAGCAGCTGGAGGCCGGCGAATGGATTGCGTATCCCGCGCCGTCGACATTCTCGCTTGCGGCGGCGCGCTTGGGATGGCGCCTCGAACATGTCATTTGCCTCGGCCTGCATGCCGCGCCGTTCGAACGGCTGTTGCAACATCTGGCGAGCGGCGTGCGGATCATTTGCCTGCTGCGCGACGGCAAGGCGGTGCGCGACCTGGCGCAATGGCTCGGCGAACGCGGCTGGGGAGCGTCATCGATGTGGACCCTTTCCGCGCTTGGCGGTCCGCGCGAACACATCGCGCAGCAGCGCGCTGACAGCTACACGGCCGATCCGGACAACGATCTGGTCGCGGTCGCGCTGGAGGCGAGGGGTGGGGAAGGAATGGCTCGGAGCTCGGGCCTTCCGGACGCGCTGTTCGCGCATGATGGGCAGGTGACAAAACGGCCGATCCGCGCGCTCGCACTCTCGGCGCTGGCACCGCGCGCCGGCGAGAGGTTGTGGGACGTTGGCGCAGGCTCGGGTTCGATCTCGATCGAATGGGCGTTGTGTGGCGGGACCGCCACCGCCATCGAGGCGCGTGAGGATCGCGCCGCCAATATCCGCAGCAATGCTGCGAGTTTCGGCGTAACGCACCGGATCATCGTGATCAAGGGCCTGGCGCCCGATGCACTATTGGGCCTCGCAGCGCCGGATGCGGTGTTCATCGGTGGCGGCCTCGATATGGAACTATTCGATACCCTCTGGTCGCAGATCGTGCCGGGCACGCGACTGGTGGCGCACGCGGTGACGCTGGAAACCGAAGCGCTGCTTTGCGATCTGCAGCAGCGCCATGGCGGCGAATTGATGCGGGTCGAGATCGCTCACGCGGATCAACTGGGGCGCTATCGCTCATGGAAGGCGGCGCGGCCGGTGGTGCAATGGAGCGTGGTGCGATGAAGGTGGCAGGTGTGGGATTCAGGCACGATGCCAGCGCCGCATCGCTGCGTGACGCGCTCGACGCGGCCGGGGGCGCTGGCGGCCTTGCGGCCATCGCAACGCTGAACGACAAGGCCGATGCGCCGGCGCTGACCTCGCTGGCGCGCGAATTAGGGCTGCCGATCTGCGGCGTTCCGGCCGTCATGCTGGCCGGAATAGAAACGGCGACGCAGTCCGAGCTGATCGATGTCAGGTTCGGAACGGGCTCGATCGCCGAGGCTACGGCACTTGCTGCCGCAGGCCGCGGCGCGCGGCTGATTGCGGCCCGCGCCATATCGCAGGACCGGATGGCCACCGCGGCGATCGCGGAAGGAGACCGCGAATGACGGTGCATTTCATCGGTGCGGGACCCGGCGCTGCCGACCTCCTGACTTTGCGCGGCCGCGATCTGATCGCCGCGTGCCCGGTCTGCCTCTATGCCGGCTCGCTGGTGCCGGAAGGGGTCCTCGCGCATTGCCCACCGGGCGCGCGCATCGTCAACACCGCGCCACTATCGCTCGATGCGATCATCGCGGAGATCGCGGCGGCGCATGCAGAGGGCAAGGACGTCGCGCGGCTGCATTCCGGCGATCTCTCGATCTGGTCGGCGATGGGCGAGCAGTTGCGCCGGCTGCGCGCGCTGGAAATTCCCTATTCGATCACACCCGGCGTGCCGGCCTTCTCGGCGGCGGCGGCGGCGCTGGAGGTCGAGCTGACGCTGCCCGGCCTTGCGCAATCTGTGGTGCTGACGCGCACGCCGGGCAGGGCGAGCGCGATGCCCGACGGCGAGACGCTCGCTGCCTTCGCCGCGACCGGCGCGGCGCTCGCGATCCACCTGTCGATCCATCTCTTGGACAAGGTCGTTGCCGAGCTGACGCCGCATTACGGGCCGGACTGCCCGGTGGCCGTCGTCTGGCGCGCGAGCTGGCCGGACCAGCGCATCGTGCGTGCCACGCTGGCGACGCTCGATGCCGCGATCGGCCCCGAGCTCGAGCGGACCGCGCTCATTCTGGTCGGCAGGACGCTTGGTGCGGAGGAATTTTCGGAGAGCCGGCTCTATGCGGCCGACTACGATCGCCGCTACCGGCCCGTGGGTCCGGCACCGCGCTTCCCGGATGCATCGCGATGACGGCGGGACTCTTGATCTCGGCGCCGGCCTCGGGTGCCGGCAAGACCACGCTGACGCTGGCGCTGGCCCGCGCCTATCGCGATCGCGGACTCAAGGTGCAGTGCTTCAAGAGCGGGCCCGACTATATCGATCCCGCTTTCCATGCCGTCGCCACGGGGCGCGCATCGGTCAATCTCGACAGCTGGGCGATGGGGCGCGACGCAATCGCGCGGCTGGCGGGGCGCGGTGCCGATGCCGATCTCGTGCTCGCCGAGGGCTCGATGGGCCTGTTCGACGGCGTCGCCGCGCGCGGTGCGTCCGGCACCGGCGCCACCGCCGACATTGCCGAGATGATGGGCTGGCCCGTGCTGCTGGTGATCGATCCCTCCGGCCAGGCGCAAACCGCGGCGGCGGTCGCGGCGGGACTGCGCGATTTCCGCGCCGGCGTGACGCTTGCCGGCGTCATTCTGAATAGAGTGGCCAGTCCGCGGCACGAGGATCTGGTGCGCCGTGCGATGGCGGACGCTGACATTGCCGTGTTCGGCGCGCTGCCGCGCCACGCCGAGATCAGCCTGCCGAAGCGGCATCTTGGCCTGGTGCAGGCGGAGGAGCAGGCCGAGGTCGATAGTCTTATCGCGGAGGCGGCGCGCTTCGTCGCCGAGCATGTCGAGCTCGACGCGGTGCTGCAATCGGCGCGCGCCTGGTCGCCGCACGCGGCCGCGGGTGGCCCCGGCGTCACGCCGCCCGGACAGCGCATCGCGCTGGCGCGCGACGCCGCATTCTCCTTCGTCTATCCGCACATGCTGGAAGGCTGGCGCAGCGCCGGCGCCGAGATTGTGACCTTCTCGCCGCTCGCCGACGAAGGCCCCGATGCGCATGCCGACGTGTGCTGGCTGCCCGGCGGCTATCCCGAACTGCATGCCGGCCAGCTTGCCGCCAATTCGCGTTTCCTCGGCGGGCTGCGCGGCTTTGCCGGGACACGGCCGGTGCATGGCGAATGCGGCGGCTACATGGTGCTGGGCAGCGCCCTGACCGATGCCGACGGGGTGCGGCATCAGATGGCGGGATTGCTCGGCCTCGAGACCAGCTATGCCAAGCGCCGCATGCATCTCGGCTATCGGCTCGCCGAGCTTGCCGCCGCGATGCCCGGGCACAGCGCGGGCGCGCGCCTGCGCGGCCACGAATTCCATTACTCGACGATTCTGGCGCAGCCCGACACGCCGCTCGCAACCGTTCGCGACGCGACGGGTGCTGTTGTCGCGGAGACCGGCTCGCGGCGCGGTCTTGCGACGGGAACATTCTTCCATCTGATTGCGGAGGATCGGTGAGCGGTCTTGTCTCCTTCGTCTCGGCCGGTCCCGGCGATCCCGAGCTGCTGACGGTGAAAGGCGCTGCGCGGCTCGGCGCGGCCGACGTCGTGCTCTACGACGACCTTGCCTCGGGCCCGATCCTCGATCTCGCCCGCGCCGGCGCCAATCTCGTCGCGGTCGGCAAGCGCGCCGGCCGCCCGTCGGCGCGGCAGCAGCATGTCAACCGGTTGTTGGTCGACTATGCCGCGACCGGCATGCGCGTGGTGCGCCTGAAATCCGGCGATGCCGGAATTTTTGGACGGCTCGAAGAGGAGATCGAGGCGCTGCGCGCGGCAGGCATCGGCTACGAGATCATTCCGGGTGTCACCTCGGCCTGCGTTGCGGCTGCGCAGGCCGGCATTCCGCTGACGCGGCGCCTGACCTCGCGCCGGGTCCAGTTCGTGACCGGAGCTGACGTCACCGGCGGATTGCCGGTGAACCTGAATTGGGCGGCACTGGCCGACCCTGAAGCGACGACGGTCGTCTATATGGGCCGGCGTACCTTTCCGGCGCTCGCCGCACAACTGATCGCGCACGGCCTTGCCCCCGATACGCCGGCGGTGCTGGCCGAGCAGCTCGGCCATGCCGATCAGAAACTGGTGCGCACCACGATCGCGGGGCTCGTGGCGCAGCTTGCCGACGCGCCTGCCGCCACCACGGCTGCGATCATCATGTTCGGCGCGCTGGCGCCGCCTCTTGAGTGATGCGGCGATGTTGACGATCTCTTTGATCGGTATCGGTTGTGGCGACCCGCAGCAGCTCACGCAGGCTGCGATCCGCGCCATCAATGCCGCCGACCTGATCCTGATCCCGCGCAAGAGCGCCGCAAAATCCGACCTCGCCGAGCTGCGGCGAACCATTTGCGCCGATGTGCTGACCAGTGCGCACACGCGCATCGCGGAGTTCGACCTGCCGGTGCGCGCCGCCGCAGACGAGGGCTATCGCAAGGGCGTCGATGACTGGCACGATGCGGTCGCGGCCGCCTGGTCGCGCGAGATCGCACGGCATCTCGGCGGCGAGGGACGCGTCGCGCTGCTGATCTGGGGCGATCCGTCGCTCTACGATTCGAGCCTGCGGATAGCCCGAAGGCTCGATCCGCTGCCGGCCATCGAGATGATCCCGGGCATCACATCGATCCAGGCGCTGTGTGCGGCGCATGCGTTGCCGCTCAACGAGATCGGCGAGCCGTTCCTGGTCACGACCGGGCGGCGCCTGCGCGACAACGGCTGGCCGTCCGGCGTCGACACCGTCGTCGTGATGCTCGACGGCAGCGCGGCTTTCCAGACGCTGGATCCCGAGGGCTTGCAGATCTGGTGGGGCGCCTATCTCGGCATGCCTGACCAGATCATCATGGCTGGTGAGCTCAGCGAGTGCGGCACCCGCATCGCCGCCGCACGTCGCGAAGCGCGTGAGCGGCACGGCTGGATCATGGACAGCTACATCCTCAAACGAAAATCCTGATCCGAACACTTGGTATTTGGACACGTTGTCGTCGCGAACCGGTGTCCATCCGCTCGAACGCTTCCTAACTCTTGAGCCCCCGGATCGAGGGCTGGATGGTCAGGCGGTAGGCGACGAGCCTGTTGCCGTCGAACTGCTCGAGCGTGGTCTCGCAGAGCGGGCAGCTGTACTCTCCACGGGTTCCCGATTCGGAGGCAATCTCCAACCGTCGAAATCCGGCGCCGCAGCGCGGGCACGTCACATCGTCCTTCTTCATTGTCTCACCCCAGAACAACACCGGCGTTCTCTTAAACGCAGGCGGCGCGGCGGAACTATGTTCACGGCCGGAGAACTACGGACATTGCATGCACAAGCCGAATATCTTCGAACCGGCAATCTGGATCGGAACAGACCGGCGACCGCGGCGTATTCGTCAGATCCAACAATGATTTATTCGATGCGCAATCGCCGGCGAGCTGGGGACTCGCCGGCGACGCATCGCTTTCGCAGGGCCACCTATTGCCGCGTCAGGCGAACCAGATCCTGCTTGAGGAGATAGAGCGAGACGGCGAGCAGGACGACGTCCTTCATCAGGAACGGTACATTGCCCGTCATCGCGGGGAAACCTCCGGCGGCGACGTCCCAGCCCTCAGGCATGAACGGGATGATCGTGACGGTGGCGACGAATGTTCCGGTCGAGCCGAGGGCGCCGAGCACGCCGAGCCGCTTGTCGAAGAAGCCCGCGAATAGCAGCGCGCCGAACGTCCACTCGGAGACGCCGAGGAAGTAGCTGGCGCCGGCGTGGCCGAAGACCGGATAGAGCCACCAGATCAGCGGCCCGTTGCTAATGAACGGGACCAGCCGTTCGAACTCGTAGGGAAACCACTTCTGGTAGCCGAAGAAGAGAAACATGATCACCATCGCGGCGCGGACGACGTGATAGTCGATGTCTCCGGCAAGCAGTCCGGACCTGTGAAGCGCGCGCACGAGCGGGTTCTGCGTGGTGGTGGAAATCGTGGTCATGGCCGTGATCCTTTCGATGCGACTTGAGCACTGGCGGGTCACGCGACGGCAGGGAAGTCGATGTCGGTGTCGTTGATGCGGTTGAAGACGTTGGTGAAGACGGTGGTCGCGAATGCGAGGCTGATCTCGACCAGCTGCGCGTCGCTGTACCCGGCGGCCCTGATCGCGGCGAAATCCGCGTCGCTGACCGTGCCGCTCGACTGTGCAAGCTTGCGAACGAAACGGACCAGCGCATCGCGCCTGGCGTCGCCGGTCTGCTCGCCCTCGCGGATTTGCCTGAGCACGTCGGAATCCACGCCGGCGAGCTTGGCAAGATGCGAGTGTGCGGCGACGCAGTAGTCACAGCCGCCGGCATCGCTGATCACGAGCTTGATGATCTCCTGATCGCGCTTGGGCAGGCTGCCGCCGGCCAGCACCGCGTCGGCGGCGAGCACCGACTTCAGCGCGGCGGGACCGTGCGCGGCGATCGCCGCATAGGTGTTCGGTACGCTGCCGATCGCCTTCTTGATCTGGGCATAGATCTGGCCTGACGGGCCGGTGTCGGTTTCGAGATTGGGCACTGCGAGACGGGACATGGTGGCTCTCCGTGTTTGGGGGTGACGATCACGAAGAAACGGTAGGCTCGCTTGATGAGACATTGAATGTCGATAAATCTCAACTATATGCTCTATCGTCTCACATTGGCCTTGGAGGCTCGCCGTGGATTGGCTCAGCCGAATATTCGAGATGATGCCGGTGCGCGGCCGACTCGACCTGCGCTGCAGCTACGGTGCTCCCTGGCGCATCGAGCAGGGACCGGGTGCGGCTAATGAAATTCCGTACCATGCGGTGCTGGCCGGCTCGGCAATGCTCGACGATTCCGTCGGCGGCCGGCCGCTGCGGCTCAATGCCGGCGATATCCTGCTGCTTCCCGGCAATCCGCGGCATGTGATGCACGATGGCAGCGGCGCCGCGCCGCGGCCCGCGCGCAACCGGCCGGTGCAGAATTTCACGATCAGCGAAAATCCTGGTGCGGAGCAGCGGCTCGACCTGCTGTGCGGACACTTCGCCATCACGCCGCCGCACGATCGCGTGCTGCGCAGCTATCTGCCGCCGCGTCTCGTCGTGCATGCCGGGGCACAGACAGGTGAGGGCACGGCGCCGCAACTTGCCGGACTCGTCGCGATGATGCGCAGCGAGGCGGCTGACGATCACCTGGGCGGCCGCGCGATGCTGAACGCACTTTCGACGGCAATGTTTGCGCTGGTGCTGCGGCTCGCCAGCGAGTCCGAGGCCGCGCCGCGCGGCCTGCTCGCGCTGGGTCATCCGCGGCTGGCGCCGGCGGTGGCCGCGCTGTTCAACGATCCGGCGCGCGCGTGGACGCTGCCGGTGCTCGCCCGTCTCTGCAACATGTCGCGCGCCACGCTGGCGCGCCAGTTCCAGGAGAAGCTCGGCCGTTCGCCCAGCGACCTGCTGGCTGACATCCGGATGACGCTCGCAGCGAATGAATTGACGAGATCGTCGCTCTCCACGGCTGCCGTGGCGGAGATGGTGGGCTATCAGTCCGAAGCCGCATTTCAGCGTGCGTTCAAGAGCCACATCGGGGTCACTCCGGCACAATGGCGAAGGATGCAGCAGCCGTCTGTACAGAATGGCGCGCAGGTCGGTCGGGGCAAAAAGATGCTTCCCCGTCCTGATGAAGCAAGGTGACGGGCGAAGGATCAGTCGGCTTGTTATAGGCGCGGATGGCATTGATGTTGCTGTCGATCCGGCCATTCTCGGCCGCCTTTCTCACCATGCCGGCATAGCCGCGTCCCAGCTTGCGCGCGATCCGAGGCTCAAGTCGGCGCGCTCGTGGCAGAAAAAGGGCACGAACATGAGAGGCATTGACCGTCGACGACGGCCCGAAGCTCAACCGAGCCAAAATTATTCTCCCTCATTCGTCGATAACGCTGGCGCGCGAAGCCTCGGCTCGGTGCATGCGGCGCCCGCACATATCCCGAGAAACCGCAGCACGCCGCGCAGCGTGCTTTCGGCGACGTGCCCACGCATCACCATGTAGCCGGAGTATGCAGCCCACGACACGTTGGCGACACAGATGGCATGCGCGAACAGGATCGCGAGCAGCACGGAGAAGCTGCATTCAAGTCGTCAATGAGCCGAGCATCCAGCGAGAACAGGTTCCTCAGCCCGCGCCTGGCCACCTCGCGCATCTGCGTCTGATCGACAGCCATACCGTCGCTGCCTTCGGCACAAACGGCACCGCGATCGTCAGCCGAGATCGGGAGCCAAAAACAGGACTTGCGGACACGATCGCTTGTGCTATTATTAGAACGGTCGTCCGGATTATTATTTGGCCGTGCAGCCATAAAGGCGGGAGGAGGCGATGAACATCGCGATACGCGCGTGGGATGGCTTGATCCGGCGCGACCGGGTGCACGGGTCGCTGTACACCGATCCGGCGATCTTCGCGGCCGAGCTCGAGAGCATCTGGTACCGCACCTGGGTCTATGTCGGGCATGAGAGCGAGGTGCCGAACGCCAACGACTACGTCGTCAAGTCGATCGGTCCGCAATCGATCATCATGACGCGGGACGAAGCGGGCAAAATCCATCTTCTGCTCAACCGGTGTTCGCATCGGGCCAACCAGGTCTGCTCCTTCGATAAGGGCAACGCGCGCTCCTTCACCTGTCCGTTCCACGCCTGGACCTTCGCCAATGACGGCCGCCTCGTCGGCTATGCCTTTCCGGACGGCTATGAGGGGCAGGATCGCGCAGCACTTTCGCTGGCGCGGGTCGCGCGGATGGACTCCTATCGCGGCTTCATCTTCGGCTCCCTTGCCGCCGAGGGCCCGACGCTGAAGGAGCATCTCGGCGGTGCCGCGGAAACGATCGACCGGCTGGTCCGCACCTCACCGGAAGGCGAGGTCGAGATCACCGCGGGTTTTCTCAAGCACCGCGTCAAGGCGAACTGGAAGTTCATTCTCGAGAACGAATGCGACGGCTATCACCCGGCGTTCGTCCACACCTCGATCTTCGGCGTCGCCGACAGCTCGATCGGCAAGCTCTACGGAGGCGCCTCGACGGCGCTGACGCGCGACTATGGCAACGGCCACACCGAGATCGACCTGCGCCCGGAATTCCGCAAGCGCGACGAGCCGCTGAGCTGGTTCGGCACCTCGGAGGACCGCCTGCCGGACTATGCGGCAAGGATGAAGGCGGCCTACGGCGATAAGACGGCGCGCGAAATCATGGTCGACGGCACGCCGCATGTCATGATCTTCCCGAACCTCTTCATCGCCGAAATCCAGATGTTCGTGATCCAGCCGCTCGCCGTCGACGACAGCGTGCAGCACGTCACGGCGCTGCAGTTCAAGGGCGCGCCGGATCTCAATCGGCGGCTGCGGCAGCAGACCATGGGCTCGGTCGGCCCGGCCGGCTTCCTGCTCGCTGATGATTCCGAGATGTACGAACGCTGTCATCGCGGCGTGCAGGCGCGTAGCCCCGAATGGGTCTATCTCGGCCGTGGCGAGAAGCGCGAGCGGCGCGACGAGCTCGGCTTCACCGTCGGTCATGTCACGGACGAGGTTCCGTCACGCGGCATCTGGGATCATTATCGCAAGCTGATGGAGCCGGTCTGATGCTGTCGCGCGAGAGCAGCTCCACGCTGCTGGCCGCCGTCACCGCCTTCCTCTATCGCGAGGCGCGGCTGCAGGACGAGCACCAATACGAGGCGTGGGAGAAGCTCTGGACCGAGGACGGCGTTTACTGGGTGCCGGCCAACGGAGCCGACATCAATCCCGAGAAGGAAATGTCGATCATCTACGACAACCGCTCGCGCATCGCGCTGCGCGTGCGGCAGTTGATGAGTGGCAAGCACTATACGCAGACGCCGCAATCGAACCTGCGCCGGCTGATCTCGAATATCGAGCTGATGGACGAAGAGGCGGGCGAGGATATCGCCGTCGCCAGCAACAGCATGATCTTCGAGTCCAGCCTGCGCGACGACACGCTGTGGGCGGCCCGCAACGACTACCGGCTGCGCTTCGTCGAGGGCGAATTGCGGATGGCCTACAAGAAGGTCACGCTCGTCAACAACAGCAAGGCCATCTACACGCTGTCGTTCCTGGTCTAGGTGAGGACGTGACATGATCGACAAGGGACCGGTGCTGCTCGACATCACGGATGGCATTGCGCGGCTGCGGCTCAATCGGCCGGATGCCGCCAACGGCATGAGCATCGAGCTGCTGAGCGCGCTGTGCGACGCCATCATGGTTTGCCATGGGCATCCGGATTTGCACGTCGTGCTGATCTCGGGCGAGGGCGCCAATTTCTGTGCCGGCGGCGATGTCCGCGCCTTCGCGTCCAAGGGCGAGAAGCTGCCCGATTACATCCGTCAGGCTACCGCCTATCTGCAGAATGCCGTCACCGGGCTGCTGCGTCTGGAGGCGCCGGTGATCGCTTCGGTGCAGGGATTTGCCGCGGGCGGCGGCGGGTTCGGTCTGGTTTGCGCGTCCGACATCGTGATCGCCGGGGAATCGGCGAAGTTTCTTGCCGGTGCCACGCGCGTGGCGATGGCGCCGGATGCCGGCGTCTCCGTCACGCTGTCGCGGCTGGTCGGGCTGCGCCGCGCGATGTCGATCCTGCTCACCAATCCGGTGATCCCCGCAGCCGAGGCACTCGAGCTCGGCATCGTCACCAGGGTTGTTCCCGATGATGAACTGGCCGATGCCTCGCTGGCGCTGGCCAAGGAATTGGCGGCCGGTGCGCCGAAGGCGCTTGCGGCCACCAAGCGGCTGGTCTGGGCCGGCACCGCGCTATCGATCGAGCAGTGCCTCTCGGAGGAGGCGCGCACCGTCGCTGAATTGTCCGGCACAGCCGACGCCCGCGAAGGCCTCGCCGCGGTGATCGAACGCCGCAAGCCGAACTTCACCGGGCGCTGAGCCGTGCCGGTGACCGATCAGCGTCCGTTCGGCCGGCTCGATGGAAGGCGCGCCTTCGTCACCGGCGGGGCGCAGGGCATCGGTGCCGCCATCGCGCGCGGATTTGCTGATGCCGGGGCACAGGTAATGATCGCCGATCTCGATGTCGCCGCGGGCGCTCGCCTTGCGGAACGCATCGGAGCGACCGCAATCAAACTTGACGTCTGCGATGCAGCCGCGGTGCGCGCTGCGGTGGGGCAACACGGGCCGTTCGACATTCTCGTCAACAATGCCGGGATCGACCAGCACGCCTTCTTCACCGATACGTCGGAAGCTGATTGGGCCAAGCTGATCGGCGTCAACTTGGTCGGCGTGCTGGCCTGCACGCAGGCGGTGTTGCCGGCGATGCAGGCGGCGGGCTTTGGCCGCATCGTCAATATCACGTCGGAAGCGGCGCGGCTCGGCTCGAAGGGCGGGGCGGTCTATTCGGCCGCCAAGGGCGGCGTGATCGCGTTCACGAAGAGCCTGGCGCGCGAGAATGCGCGCTTCGGCATCACGGCAAATTGCATCGCGCCCGGGCCGATCCGCACCCCGATGCTGGAGCAGGCGGTCGCAACCGGCGGCGAGCGGCTGCTGCGCGCGATGACCGAAGCAACGTTGCTGCGGCGGCTGGGTGAACCCGACGAGGTCGCGTCGGCCGCGCTGTTCCTCTCGTCCGACCAGGCCGGCTACATCACCGGCGAAACGCTCGGAGTGTCCGGCGGCATGGGGCTAGGCGGCTGACATGGCGGGCGAGCGCGAACTGGCGGACTCACCGGTTGATCGCGCGATCGCGCGGATCAGCTCGGTCTATCGCGGCTGGACCCGTGACACACCGGTCGCGCAGATGCGCCGCGACTGGGACGCGGCCTTTGGCACTCATGCTGTGCCGGTCGCCTGCGAGCGCGTCACCGCAGGCGGTGTCGATGCCGAGTGGCTGACGCCGCGCAAGGCGCCGGGCGGTCGGGCGATCCTCTATTTCCACGGCGGCGGGTTTCGCATGGGGTCGGTGACGTCGCATCGCGATCTGATCGCGCGGCTCGCCGAGGCGAGCCGTTGCGCCACGCTGGCCATCAACTATCGGCTGGCGCCGGAACATCGCTTTCCGGCGGCGCTCGATGATGCGTGGCGGGCCTATGCGTTCCTGCTGGAGCAGGGTTTGAAGCCGGATGGGATCGCGCTGGCCGGAGACTCCGCCGGCGGCAATCTTGCCCTCGCGGTCATGCTGGCGCTGCGCGATCGTGGCGAGAGGTTGCCGGCGGCTGCCGTGCTGATGTCGCCGTGGACCGATCTCGCCGCGACCGGCGCGAGCTACCAGAGCCGGGCGGAGGCCGATCCGATCCATCAGCGGAAGATGATCCTGGCGTTGGCGAAGGATTATCTGGGTGAAGAGGGCGATCCGCGCAATCCGCTGGCGTCGCCGCTGTATGCCGAGCTTGCGGGGCTGCCGCCGCTGCTGATTCAGGTCGGAAATCGCGAGACGGTGCGGGACGATTCCGTGATGCTCGCGCGGAAAGCCGAAGACGCCGGCGTCGCTGTGGCGCTCGAGGTCTTTGCCGGGATGATCCACGTGTTTCAGATGTTCCCGGAGATTCCGCAGGCGGGCGAAGCGATCGCGTCCGCTGCGGATTTCCTTCGTAGGCATCTGCATATCAGGGCCGAGGAGGCCGCACCATGAACCTCATGCCAGCCGATCCGCGCGAAGCCGGCGAGACCGAGTTTCAGTTCTCCGAGCAGCCGGGCCTCTCCGAGGAGCTCAGGATGCTGCGCGAGCAGGTGCGCCGCTTCGTCGAACGGGAGGTGATCCCGCATGGCGAGGAATGGGAGCGCGCCGGCAAGATCCCGCGCGAGGTGTTCCGCAGGATGGGCGCGCTCGGCTTCCTCGGCATGCGCCACGAGGTCGAGTATGGCGGCACCGATATGGGGCCGCTCGCCTCCATGGTGTTCGCCGAGGAGCTCGGGCGCTCAAGCTTTGGCGGCTTCACGTCGTCGGTCCTGGTGCATTCGGACATGTCGGCCGTCCACATCACCCTGCGTGGCACGCCGGAGCAGAAGCAAAAATATCTGCCGGCGATCATCCGCGGCGAGACGATCTGCTCGATCGCCGTGACCGAGCCGGATGCCGGGTCCGACGTGGCCGGGCTCAAGACCCGGGCCCGGCGCGAAGGGGCCTCCTGGGTGATCAACGGCGCGAAGATGTTCATCACCAATGCCGTCTACGGCGACATCCTGATCGTCGCGGCGCGGACCGACCCGGAGGCGAAGGGCAGCCGCGGCATCTCGCTGTTCATCGTCGAGCGCAATACGCCGGGTATCTCCGCGACCAAGCTCGAGAAGCATGGCTGGCTTTGTTCCGATACCGCCGAGCTCGGCTTCCAGGACGTCCGCGTCCCCGCCGAAAACCTGCTCGGCGAAGAGAACAAGGGCTTCTACGGCATCATGGAGACGTTTCAGAACGAGCGCATCTGCATCGGCGGCATCTGCGCCGGGGAATCGGCCAAGGCGATCGAGCTGACGGCCAATTACGTGAAGACCCGGCAGGCGTTCGGCGGCCCGCTCTGGAACCAGCAGGCGGTGCGGCTCAAGCTGGCGCAGCTCGCGGCCAAGGCAGCGGCCGCCCGGCAGCTCGCCTATCACGCCGCCGAGCTGGCAGCGGCCGGGCAGCCCTGCCTGCGCGAAGTCTCGATGGTGAAGGCGCTGTCGCCCGAAGTGCTGCACGAGGTCGTGCACGGCTGCCTGCAACTGCACGGCGGCACCGGCTTCATGCGCGGCACGCCGATCGAGCGCATGGCGCGCGATGCCCGGGTGCTGACCATCGGCGGCGGCGCCACCGAGGTAATGCTGGAAGAGGTCGCCAAGCGGATGTGAGCGGGATGTCTGCACCTCGCCCTAGCTCGCAGGGGGTGCTTTGCCAAATATCGAAAAACAGCCCATGCAAAGGAGCCGTCGCGGCGGCCAGCGTTCGACACGGCCGCTTGACATGTCGGGCAACTCAGGGGTATTATTCCAATATTCCGAAATTGGGTGGCGATCAGCTCGCCATGGCCGCGCAGGTCAGCCATGACGAGGTGGAAACGCGCGAAGCCTTGGCCGGAACGCATCGTCTGATGGCTCCGGCTGAAGCCTCACTTCACCGGCTTGAAGCTGAGCGTTGCCGCATCCGCCTGCATGATCTGCAGCTTCTGGTTCGAGAAGCGCACGCCGGGGCCGAAGCTGATCGGTGCCATGACGCCGGTTTCGACATTCTTGGTCTTCTCCAGCTCGGAGATGGTGCAGGCCCAGGTCACGGTCTTGCCGCAGCGTTCGATCGCTGCGATCAGCACTTTTGCGGCCGCATAGCCCGTCATGGTGTAGCGGTTGATGCCCTTGAACTCGGCCTCGGTGACCAGCGGCTTGGCCTTTTCGAGGAATGCCTTGCCGGCCTCGCCGGCGAACGGCTCGACATAGTCGACGGCATAGATGCCGTCGCCGGCCGGGCCCATCAGTTTCAGCACCGGTTCGATGCGGCCGGGCCAGAAGATGCCGGTCACCGGCTTGACGTTGAGTTTCTCCAGCTCCTTCATCATCGCGATGTTCTCGGCGATGATGCCGCCGGCAAGGAACACGTCCGCGCGGGATTCCTTGAGCTGCAGCATGTCGGACGAGAAGTCCTGCTGGCCCTTCTTGTAAGTGCCGCTGTAGACCACTTTCAGCTTCTTGGCCTTGACCACGGAATCGAAGCCGTCACGCACGGTGATGCCGTAATCGTCGTCCTGGGTGATCAGGCCCCACGTCTTGCCGGGGTTCTTGTCGGCGAGATAGTTGACGAGATGGATGATGCCTTCCTCGTAGGACTGGCCGACCACGAAGACGTTCTTGCGCGCCGGCTCCCACAGCAGCTTCACCGGTGCGACGTCGATCACCGTCGGAATGCCGGCCTTCTCCAGCACCGGCATGACAGCGATCGATTGGCCGGAGCCGGAGATGCCGAGCATGGCGAACACCTTGTCGACCTCGATGACCTTCTTCACGCCCTGGATGGTCCGCGCCGTGACGTAGCCGTCGTCCTCCAGGACGTATTTGATCTTGCGGCCGTTGATGCCGCCGGCGTTGTTGGCTTCCGCGATCGCGATCTTGTGGCCGATCGAGGCCGCGACTCCGAGCAGCGCCGGCGGACCCGTCAGCGGTTCGACGTCGCCGATCAGGATTTCGGTATCGGTCACGCCGGGATCGGCGGCCAGCGCGCCGCCGGACAGCAGCGCGGCTGTGAGGAGTGATACAGTCGCCAGATGGTTTCGCATTGTCCTTCCTCCCTTTGATCGTGATCGTGTTGTTTGTTGTGTCAGTAACGCAGCGGCCAGTTGACCCAGGTCCGCTTGAGATCGTGCCAGACGCCGACCAGGCCGCGCGGCTGGAAGCGCAGGAACAGGATGATGACGAGGCCGTAGAGCATGCTCTTGAGCTCCTGCGCGCCGGTCGTGAACATCGCGTCCATTTGCGCGCTGAACAGGCTGAATACCAGCCGCGTCGCCTCCGGCAACAGCACGATCAGGACGGTGCCGAGCACGGCGCCCAGCGCCGAGCCCAGCCCGCCGACGATCAGGATCGCCAGCGCCTCGATCGACAGCAGGAACGGAAAGCCCTCGACGTTCACGAACGAGAGGTAGATGCCGTAGAGCGCGCCGGCGATGCCGGTGATGAAGGCGCTGGTGACGAAGGCAAGCAGCTTGTAGGCGTGCAGGTTGATGCCCATCACCCGCGCCGCGGTGTCGTTGTCGCGGATGGCGACGAAGGCGCGTCCGACCCGGCTGCGGCGGATATTGAGGGTGGCGAACAGCGTCAGTATCGCCGTCGCAAGACAGAGATGGGTAAAGGCCGCGTCGCTCTCGAAGCTGACGCCGAAGATTTCGGGCCGCTGCACCGCGATGCCGCGCGCTCCGTTGGTCAGCCAGCGCATCTCCAGGATCACCGTGTTGATGATGAAGGAGAAGGCGAGGGTGGTGATGGCGAGATAGAGCCCCTTCAGCCGCAGCGACGGCGCGCCGACGATCAGGCTGGCGGCCGCGGGGACGAGGCCGGCGCCGAGAAAGCCGACCAGCGGCGGCAGCTGATATTTCGAGACCAAAACGGCATAGCCATAGGCGCCGGTGAGGAGAAAGCCGACATGCCCGAGCGAGATCAAGCCGGTATAGCCGGTGAGGATGTTGAGGCCGAGCGCGCCCACCACCGTGATCAGGATGATGGTCAGGAACGACAGCGCATAGGCATTCAGCACGTAAGGTGCGACGACCAGCGCCAGCACCAGCACCGTCGACCACAGCCAGACCGGCGGTGAATCGATCAGCGTGACGAGCTCGCCATAGCTCTGCTTGTAGTCGCCGGTACGCATCGCCCTAGACCCTCTCGATGTCGCGTTCGCCGAACAGGCCGAACGGGCGGATCATCAGGACCACGATGATCATCGCGAAGCCCGCGACCTCCTTCATGCCGGAGCCGATATAGCCGCCGGCGAAATTCTCGGTGAGGCCGATCAGGAGGCCGCCGATGCCGGAGCCGAGCACGGCATCGAGGCCGCCGAGGATGGTGGCCGGAAACGCCTTCAGTCCGAGCTGGAACATGGCCGGCGACAGGTCGTAGGACAGCGCGAAGAACACCCCGCCAATGCCTGCAATCACCGACGAGGCCGCCCAGGCGAGGGCATGCACCCTGGTCGCGCTGATGCCCATCAGCAGCGCGGTGCGGTCGTCGGCGGCGACGGCACGCATCGCGACGCCGGTCTTGCTGTAGCGGAAGAACGCCCAGATCGCCGCGAGCAGCAGCAACAGCGTTGCGATGACGGCGATCTGGCCGGTGCGGACGCCGATGCCGCCGACCCGGACGATGCCGCGGCCGACGCCGATGTCGAGGCCGTGCGGATAGGCGTCCCAGATGAAATTGATCGAGGAGCGCAGGATCACCGCAAGGCCGATCGTCACCATCACGGTGGCAAACACCGGCTCGCCGAGCATCGGCCGCATCACGACGCGCTCGATGACTAGGCCGAGGCTAACAGCGGCGAGGATGGCGGCGAGCGAAACGACCAAGATATTGCCGCTCCCGGTCGTGGAGACGGTCCAGGCGATATAGGCCACGATCATGGTCATCTCGCCCTGGGCGAAATTGACCAGGCCGGTCGACTTGTAGATCACGGCGAAGCCCATCGCGATCAGGCCGTAGATGGCGCCGATCGCAAGCCCGGATATCAGCAGCTGCAAGAAATATTGCATCAGGCCTCCGCGGGGTAGATGAGCGCGAGCTCGCGCGCGAACTTCTTTTCGATCATGGCGCGCCGGACCTTCTGGGTGGCGGTCAGTTCGCCGTCGTCGTGATCGAGCTCCTTCTCCAGGATCGCAAAGCGCCTGATGTTCTCGACGCGGGCGAAGCGCTTATTGGTGTCGGTGACGACGCGCTCGACCAGCTCGTGGACCTCGGGCAGCTGCGACAGCGACTTGTAGTTGGTGTAGGGCAGGGCGCGGTCGCGGGCCCAGCGGCCGACGCTTTCATAGTCGACCTGGACGATCGCGCCGAGATATTTTCTGGCCTCGCCCACCACGATCGCCTCCTTGATGTATTCGGAGTCCTTCAGCGCATTCTCGATTTCTGACGGCGCGATGTTCTTGCCGCCGGCGGTGATGATGATCGCCTTCTTGCGGTCGACCACCGCGATCTCGCCGTTCTCGAGCAGCTCGACGATGTCGCCGGTGCGCAGCCAGCCGCCCGGCTCGATCGATGCGCTGGAGGCTTTCTCATCCAGGAAGTAGCCTTTGAAGACCCCGGGGTTGCGCAGCAGGATCTCGCCGTCGCTGTCGAGCTTCCACTCGGTCTGCGCCATCGGAATGCCGCAGCCGCCGAGCCGGTGGTGGCTGCCGGTCTGGACGAAGGCGACGCCGCCGGATTCGGTAAGGCCATAGCCCTGCGAGACCGGCCGCCCGACGATGTCGAAGAAGCGCAGCGTCTCGGGCGAGATCGACGCGCCGGCGCACAGCCGGTGGCGGCTGTAGGCGAAGCCGAGATGGCGCTGGATGTTGCGGAACATCACGAGGTAGAGCGCGGCATAGGCGAGGCGATCGGTCCAGCGCGTCGTGCCCTCCTGGCGGCGGTCCGACAGCGTGCGGCCCCAGGCGAGGCAGGCCCTGGTCAGGCGCTGGCGCAGTTTGCCGCTCTCGCCGAGCCGAAAGAGGAAGCCCTGTTGCAGCTTCTCATAGATGCGCGGCACACCGACGAAGAAGGTCGGCGCGATCTCGCGGATGTTGATCGCGACGGTGTCGATCGATTCCGCGAAGCTGACGGTGCCGCCGAGCACGAGATGCATAACCTCGCCATAGCAGCGCTCGGCGACATGACACAGCGGCAGGTAGCTGACGGCCTCGAACGGCTTGTCGGCGATGCCGACCGTCACGGCATAGGTGTAGGCCGCATAGACCAGATTGCGGTGCGTGAGCATCGCGCCCTTGGGCGGACCGGTGGTGCCCGAGGTGTAGACCAAGATGCTGACATCGTCGGGCGAGGCTTGCGTGATCAGGCGGTCAAGCGTGGCTTCCGCGTCTGGCACCTCGCGCGCGTGCACGGTGCCGCGCTCGCACAGTTGTTCGAACGACATCAGGTTCGGCTGCCGGTAGTGCCGCATGCCCTTCATGTCGACGCAGACGATCGCCTCGAGCGCCGGCAGGCCGCCATTATTGGCCATCGCATCGAGCACCTTGTCGGTCTGCTCCTGGTCGCCGGTGACGACGACGCGGGCGCCGCTGTGCCGGACGATGTATTGCAGCTCGACCCAGGGATTGGTCGGGTAGATGCCGACCGCGACGGCGCCGATCATCTGGACGCCGAGATCGGCGTAGAACCATTCTGGCGTATTCTCGCCGGCAATGGCGACGCGGTCGCCGGGCTTGATGCCGAGCGCGAGCAGACCGAGCGCGACGGCGCGCGCGGTCTGGTAATAGTGGCTCCAGGAATAGGGATTCCAGATGCCAAAATCCTTTTCGCGCAAGGCGAGCTTGTCGCCATGCATCGCCGCGCGGCGGCGCAGAAGTTGCGGCACGGTGATCGCGGCATCCTTCAGCGCGTCCTGCAGCGGGTCGGCGTCCGCACGCGCAAACGGTGCAGCGTCTGCCTGCACCGATGGATGGACGGTCCGCAGCGTATCGAGGGTCGACATCAGGCGCTCACCCCTGCCGCTTGATCGGCGCGCTGGCGGCCGAGATAGGCTTCCGCGACCGCAGGACTGTTGCGGATTTCGGCGGGCGTGCCCTCCGCGATCTTGCGGCCGAAATTCAGGACATGCACCCGGTCGGAAATATCCATCACGATCCGCATCTCGTGCTCGATCATCAGCACGGTGATGCCGAGCTCGTCCCTGATATCGAGCACGAAGCGGGCGATATCCTCGGTCTCCTCCTGGTTCATCCCGGATACCATCTCGTCGAGCAGCAGCAGCTTCGGCTCGCAGGCGAGCGCGCGGGCGAGTTCGACGCGTTTCTGCTGGCCGTAGGAGAGGGTGCCGACCACGGCGTCGCGGATCTGCTCGATCTCGAGGAACTCGATGATGCGCTCGACATGCCGGCGCGCGGCGATTTCCTCGGTGCGGGTGCGGCCGAAGTGGATGATGGCATCGAGCACGGTCGAGCGCAGATGGGCATGGCGGCCGGTCAGGATGTTCTCGACCACGGTGCCGTGCTTGAACAGCGCGAGATTCTGGAAGGTGCGGCCGATGCCGATGGCCGCGAAGCGCCACGGCGAGACGGTTGCAAGATCGATTCCGTCGAAGCTGATGCGCCCGCCGCTCGGGCGGAGCACGCCGGAGATCATGTTGAACAGGGTGGTCTTGCCGGCGCCGTTCGGACCGATCACGCTGCAGATCTCGCCGGCCGTCACGGACAGGCTGACGTCGGCGACCGCCTGCAGGCCGCCAAATCGCTTGCTCAGGTTCTCGACGGTGAGCAGGGCGCTCATGACAGCCACCGCTTGCGGCGCTTGTAGTGCTTGACGTCGCGCAGGCTCTTGCGGCCGGTGGCGGAGACACCGAGATAGAACTCCTGGACGTCCTCGTTGGCGGTCAGCTTCCGGGCGGTGCCGTCGAGCACGACGCGGCCGGTTTCGAGAATGTAGCCGTAATCGGCGATATCGAGCGCGCGCTGCGCATTCTGCTCGACCAGCAACACGGTCATCTTCATCTCGTCGCGCAGCCGGATGATGATCTCGTAGATGCGGTCGATGATCAGCGGCGCGAGCCCGAGCGAGGGTTCGTCGAGCGCGAGCAGCACCGGGTCCGTCATCAGCGCGCGGCCGATCGCGAGCATCTGCTGCTCGCCGCCGGACATGTAACCGGCGATCTGGTCGCGGCGCTCGAACAGGCGCGGGAATAGCGCGAAGACCTTGTCGCGCCGCTCGCGTGCCTCCGCCGCCGTCCTGGTGTAGCCGCCCATCTGCAGATTCTCGTCGATGGTCAGGGCAGGAAAGACGCGCCGTCCTTCCGGCACCTGGACGAGGCCGCGCCGCACCAGCGCATCGGGGGACAAATGGTGGACGTCCTCGTTCTGGAAGCGGATCGCGCCGCTCTCGATCTCGCCCTCCTCGGTGTAGAGGATGCCGGACATTGCCTTGAGCAGGGTCGACTTGCCGGCACCGTTGGAGCCGAGCAGGGCGACGATGCCGCCTTCGGGCACCGCGATTGATACGTCGCGGATGGCTTCGATCGCGTTGTCGTAGACGATGCGGACGTTGCGGAATTCGAGCAGCGGCGCGCGGTCGGGCGCCGCCGCTTCATCCGCTGTGGTCTTGCGGTCTGTGGTCAGCATCGCTCTCACACCCTGCCGATTTGCTGGCGCGGGCGTGCCGCCAATATTGCGTCGGTGACGAGCTTGGCGGTTTCGGCGCAGGCCTGCGTGCCGCCATTGCCATATTGCTTCACGGCATCGCCGACGCACCACAGTCCCTCGACACCGGTCTCGCGCGGCAGATCGTAGCCGGCGCAGCTCCGCTGGGCCGGCCACTCGTCGCGCATCACGCGGATCGAGAGGATTTTCGCCTGATCGAAATTGGCAAACTGCTCGCGCAGATCGGCGAGCGCCAGCGCCACCTCGGCATCCGAGTCGAAGTCGCCGAGCGCCGGCACCGGAACGGCATAGGCGACATAGAGATGCCAGCCGGGAAGGGCGAGCTCGGGGCAGGTCGCCGTCAGGTTCGCCATGTTGCACAGACGCCGCGTCTTGCCGAAGGTGACGATGCCGGGATGGCCGAGCAGCGGCTCCTGGCTCGCAATATTGATCACGATGTTGGCCGCCGGCCGCAGCGTGTGCCTGACCTTCTCGACATAATCGGCCGGGAACGCAGCCTCTCCGCCGAGCGCGACGGTGGCCTTCGGTCCGGCGTTGCTGATGACGAGATCGGTGTCGATGCGGAGCACTTGGCCGTCCCGTCGCACGGTGACGCCCGCAACGCGGCCGTCGGTGATGTGGATCTGCGTGGCTGGTGTGCCGAGCCAGATCTCGCCGTTGCGCTGAACGGCGGTCGCCAGCGCATTCCATACGCCGATCGTGCCCTGCGGACAGAAGCCGAAGCGCTTGAAGGCGCCCTTGCTGGTGAAATAGGTCAGGAACGCGCGGGCCGGCAGCTCGGCGGCGTTGCAGGCGAAGATCGCCGCGCAGAGATTGCGGAACAGGGCGTGCACCGTCGCGTTGCTGGTGTAGCCCTTCAGCCAGTCTTCGGTGGATTGCCGGCCGTCCGGCAGATTGCCCGAGCGTGCGTCGGCGAATTTCTCCAGGATGCGGGAGGCCTGCTTGGTCAATTGGCCGAGCAGCAGCGACCAGCCGCCGCGGCCGACGTCGACCAGCTTGCCGTCGATCAGGAACGAGCTCGCCGGCTCCGGCGCGCGGATGTCGAGCGGCACGCCGACTGTATGAAAGGTCTCCTCGAAGACGCCGCCGAACTCGATCGCGATGGCGCCGATGTTCACGGTGAAGCCGTCGATCTGTTCGCTCGAGGCGCGGCCGCCGAGCCGATCCCTGTCATCCACCACGAGCGTGCGCAGCCCGCCATGCGCAAGCCGCGCCGCCGCGCACAGGCCGCCTGCGCCGGCACCGATGACGACAGCATCAACCCGTTGATCAGCCACCAGAAACCCTCCCATGAGCCGCCGGTTGAGCCGGTGCGTTGTTGCGAACTCGACCGGGATGATATTATAATCCGACTGTCCGTTCAAATTATTTTTGAACGGGAGCAGGCCGGTCGATGTCGCAGCGCCGGACGCACAAACGCCTTCGCCATGCGCGCATTCGCGGTGGCGCTGGTATAGAGAATTCCTTAGGCGCGGCGGATTCGGCGGCCGCCGGGACTGAGAGACTTTGAATGGCGCGGACGCGTTCGGAGAATTACGACGACATTCAGCGCGGCATCCTGCGCGCCGCGTGCGACCTGTTCGCCAGGCAGGGATACATGCGGGCCTCGATCGGCGAACTGGCTGACGCCTGCAAGCTATCGCGCGGCGCGCTCTATCACTACTTCGATTCCAAGGAAGCCATCCTGTTCGCGATCCTCGATGCCCATGTGCGGCAGATGATCGCCGACGTGGAGACCGCGATCGCCGGAAGGCCGGCGATGCTGGACCAATTCCGCAGCGCGATCCGCGCCATCGTCGAGCTCAACGCCCGTTCGCCGCAGGAGCAGCGCCTCATCCTCAACGACCTGTCGTTCCTCGGCGAGGCCGATCAGCAGACCATCAAGTCGCTCGAGCGCCAGATCGTCGAGATCATCTCCGATCTTCTGGTGCGGCTCGACGCGCAGGGCAAGATCGTCAAGCGGACCAAGAAGGTCTACACCATGATGCTGTTCGGCATCCTGAACTTCAGCCACACCTGGTACGACCCGAAGGGCGGCATCGGGCCGGCTGACTTCGCAGACATGATCGTCGATCAGTTCCTGTACGGGCTGATCGCGCCTGGTCCTGCGAAGGAGCATGCGGGCGCGCAACGGCAGCGCGCCTGATGCGCGAATTGGTCAGGGCGTCTACCAGAGATAGGCGTCGCGCCATGCATCACGCCGGTTGATTGCGTCCGGACGACACTTCGCTTGCCTCCGTTTTCGTCACCAGCGCACAATGTTCGGTCCTTGTCTGGCGGCGGAGGCCGTGCAATTCTCCGCGGCCGGCAATCCTGTTCGAGAGCAACAAGAACAACAACCACTCTCGTCCCTCCAGCTCCGTCGAGGGCTTGATCATGTCGAACCTTACGCAAGCGACCTCCGCGCCATGGCGGATCGGGGTGCTGTTCTCGCGGACCGGCTTCATGTCTGTCATCGAGGAGACCCAGTTCCAGGGAACGCAGCTCGCGATCGAGGAGGTGAACGAGGCCGGCGGGGTCTGCGGCCGCGAACTGGTTCCGGTCGCCTATGATCCAGGTTCGGACTCATCGGCCTACGGGCATTACGCCAAGCGGCTGATGATCGAGGACCAGGTCAGCACCATCTTCGGCTGCTACACCTCGTCGAGCCGCAAGGCCGTGCTGCCGGTGGTCGAACGGCTCAACGGCCTGCTCTGGTATCCGACGCTCTATGAGGGCTTCGAGGCGTCGCCGAACGTCATCTATACCGGCGCATCGCCGAACCAGAACAGCCTCGCGCTGTGCCGCTATCTGATGGACAATTTCGGCAAGCGGTTCTACTTCGTCGGCTCGGATTACATCTACCCGCGCGAATCCAACCGCGTGATGCGCGAACTGCTCAAGGCCAATGGCGGCTCGGTGGTCGGCGAGCGCTACGTCAACGTCTATGCGCGCTGGCAGGATTTCCTGCCGATCATCCAAGACATCAAGCGGGTTAGGCCAGACGTGATCTTCTCCACCGTCGTCGGGGAGGGGACCGTGTTTCTCTATCAGGCCTATGCCAATGTCGGGCTCGATCCGAAGCAGACGCCGATCGCCAGCCTGACGACAACGGAAGCCGAAATCGCGGCGATGGGCTTCGACGTCGGCGAGGGGCACATCACCGCTGCGTCCTACTTCCAGGGCATCGAGGGCACCGCCAACCAGGCCTTTGTGCAGCGCTTCAAGAAGCGGTTCGGCGCCGACGTCTCGACCAACATGTGCGCCGAGGCGTCGTATTTCCAGCTGCGGCTGTTCGCCAAGGCGCTCGAGCAGGTCAACACGCTCGACACCGAAGTGCTGCGCTCGATGGTGTTCGGCTCGAGCTTCGAGGCACCGCAGGGCGCCGTCACCGTCAATCCGATGTCGGGCCATACCGACTTGTGGACCCGCATCGGGCGTGCCAACAATCACGGACAGTTCGACGTCGTGCGCCAGTCGAAGGAGCCGGTGCACGCCGATCCGTTCCTGATCGGGTATGGTCGCGCAACGCAAACGGGAAGCGTCCAATGAACGAAATGTCGCGCAAGGCGTCGGCCAGCCGGGAGCCGGGCGGACGAAAGACCATGGTGCAGGAGCTTGCCGATCTCTCCGCCGTGGTGGTCGCCCCGGTCGACGATCAGATCGGCATGCTGCTGCGCGAATTGCAGCGCTTTCGGATGCGCGTCCGCCAGGTGTGGCCGATGCCGGAGAGCGTGCCGGCCGATGCCGACGTGGTGTACTGCGAATATTCGCCCGATCTGGCGCGGCGCCTGCCGTGGATTCCCGGCGATGCGCGCTCCGCGCTGGTCGTGATCCTGCCGGCGAGCGAAGCCATTCATGCCGACGCGCTGTGTCATGCGACGCCGAATGCGATCCTGCCGCGGCCGTTCACGCCGAACGCGGTGCTGTCCAGCCTCGTGCTGGCGCGCAGCCAGTACGGCTATGAGCGGCGGCTGCGCAGCAAGATCGAGAAGCTCGACGACAATCTTCGCTCGATGCGCACGGTGGAACGCGCCAAGGCGATCCTGATGGCGACGCGGCAGATGCCGGAAACCGAAGCCTACGGCTTCATCCGGCGGCAGGCGATGGATCGCCGCGTGTCGGCGAGCGCGGTCGCCGCGGCAATTGTTGACTCGTTCGAACTGCTTGGCTACGATCATCAACAGTAAGCCCCAATAGCGGGGCCGGCGGCGACAGCGCCGCCCTCGACACAACCGGCAACAAAGCCCTCCCAATGCTCGCGTCAGCGCGCATCGGGAGGGCTTTTTGTTTTTTCAGTCCTGAAGGGAGCTAGGGATGAGCATTTCGAGGCGGAGGTTACTGCGAAATACGGCGGCGTTCGGCGCGTTGGCCGGCGCCGGGTTTCCGCACATCTGGATCAAGAATGCCGATCTCGCTTACGCCGCCGGCGGCGAGATTAAGGTTGGTGTGCTGTTCTCGCTGACCGGAACGACGGCGATCATCGAAGAATCGCTCAACAAGGCGACGCTGCTGGCGATCGAGGAGATCAACGCGGCCGGCGGCATCAAAGGCAGCAAGATCGTGCCCATCGTCGAGGACCCCGCGTCGGATCCGGCGACATTTTCGGAGAAGGCGCGCAAGCTCGTCGTCGGCGACAAATGCGTCAGCGTGTTCGGCTCCTACACCTCGGCGAGCCGCAAGGCGGTGCTGCCGGTGTTCGAGCGGCAGAACAATCTCTATTGGTATCCGACGCTCTACGAGGGCCGCGAGTGCTCGAAGAACGTGATCTACACCGGCGCGGTGCCGAACCAGCAGCAGGACGAATTCGTGCCCTGGCTGATCAAGAAGTTCGGCAAGAAGTTCTACTTGATCGGCTCCAACTACATCTATCCGAAGGAAGAGAACAATTACTGCAAGAAGCTGCTGGAGAAATACGGCGGCGAGGTCGTCGCGGAAGAATATGTGCCGCTCGGCCACTCGGAATTCTCTTCCGTCATCAACAAGATCCGCTCGACCCAGCCGAACGTGATCTTCTCCACCGTGGTCGGCGATTCCGTGGTCGCGCTGCATCGCCAGTATCGCGCCGCCGGTCTCGATCCCGAGAAGATGCCGATGGCGAGCCTGACCACGTCGGAGAACGAGGTCGCGGCGATGGGCGGCGAGGCGGCCGCCGGCCACTTCACCTCGGCGCCGTATTTCATGGTGCATAAATCGCCGGAGAACCAGAAGTTCGTCGAGGCCTACAAGAAGCGCTGGGGCGCCGACAAGGTGACACACTTCGTGTCGGAGGCCTGCTACTTCCAGACCTATCTGTTCAAGCAGGCGGTCGAGAAGCTCGCGACCAGCGACCTGACGCCGCCGAACATCCGCGACGCTGTGAAGGGACAGGAGACCATCGCGCCGCAAGGCAAGGTTCGCCTTGAGGCGGAAAATCTCCACACCTGGCTGTGGCCGAAGATCGCGCAAGCCAAATCGGACGGCCAGTTCGAAATCCTCGTCGAGGCCAAGGAGTGGCTGAAGCCGGTGCCGTACGCGGCCTATCCCGGGCAGTCCTGCACCGAGAAGGGCCTGGTCGAGAAGAGCTGACGACGGCCGTCGGCGTGCGCGCCGGCGGCCGGCATGTCGCAAAGCGTATCCTGAAGAACGGATTCCGGCGTGGACCAATTCATCGAACAGATCATCACCGGCCTCAGCATCGGCTCGATCCTGCTGCTGGTGGCGCTGGGCCTGTCGATCATCTACGGCTCGATGGGCATCATCAATCTCGCCCATGGCGAGTTCGTGATGCTCGGCGCCTATGCGGCCTGGGTGTTTCACACCTATCTCGGGCTCGGCCTGCTGGCGAGCCTGGTGCCGATCTTCCTCGTGGTCGCGGCGTTCGGCTGGGTGATCGAGCGCTTCGTGCTCAGCCTGCTCAACAACCGGCCGCTGGATACGATCCTTGCGACCTGGGGCGTCGGCATCATGCTGCAGCAGGCGGTGCGGCTGATGGTCGGCAGCGAGCTGCGCTACGTGCAGCTGCCGCCGGCTCTATCCGGCAGCATGGAATTGTTCGGCTTGTCGGTGTCGTCCTATCGGATGTTCCTGTTCATCGTGTCGCTGGCGCTGTTCGCGGCGACCTGGCTCTTGATGAACCGCACCACCGTCGGCATGAAGCTGCGCGCCATCATCCAGGATCGTTCGGTGGCGGCCTCGTTCGGCGTCAACGCCAAGCGGGTCTATGCGCTGACCTTTGCCTATGGTGCCGGGCTCGCGGGGCTTGCCGGCGCGCTGGTGTCGCCGCTCAAGAGCGTGTCGCCCGACATGGGCACCGGCTATGTGGTCGATGCATTCATGGTGGTCGTGCTCGGCGGCGTGCAGAGCCTCGCCGGCACGGTGGCGAGCGCCTTCATCCTCGGCGAGCTCTCCGGCGGCATCGCCTTCCTGCAGAACGACACCGTGGCCAAGGCGATCGTGCTGCTCGCCATCGTCGTGCTCATCCGCTTCCGCCCCGAGGGGCTGTTCACCGCACGCGTGCGGGCCTGAGATCGCTTGTCCATGTCCTTGAATGGTTCCACCTCGAACGGATTGCAGCGCCTGACGGCGCAACTGGCACCGCTGCTGATCGTCTGCGCACTGGTGTTCGCGCTGCCGGTGCTGCTCAACAACGACTTCCTGCTCAACAAGGTCGCGCGCTATCTGGTGCTCGGCATCCTCACCATCTCGCTCGGCCTGTCCTGGGGATTCGGCGGCATCCTCAATCTCGGCCAGGCCATGAGCTTCGGGCTCGGCTCCTACGCGATGGCGATGGCACTGAAGCTCAAGACCATCCCGGTGCATACCGGCGCGAGCGGCCTGCCGGACTTCATGGTCTGGAATAATGTGCAGGCGCTGCCCTGGTTCTGGGTGCCGTTCCGCTCGCTGCCGTTCGCGATCGCCGCGGGCATGATCGTGCCGGCGCTGGTCGCGGCGGCGCTCGGCTGGTTCATGTTCCGCGGCCGCGTCACCGGCGTCTACGTCTCGATCATCACGCTCGCCACCATGGTGGTGATCAATCTCGTGATCATCGATCAGCAGAGCTACACCGGCGGCTTCAACGGCATCACGGATCTCGCCCAGCTCGAGATCTTCGGCGTCGCCTTCGATGCCTATGGCCGCGCCACCTACTATCTCGTCGCCGGATGCATGATGCTGAGCCTATTGGTTGCTTTCGCGTTCACCAAGTCGCGGGCCGGCCTGATCGTGCAGGCGATCCGCGATCACGAAAGCCGGGTGCGCTATTTCGGCTACGACGTCGCGCTGTACCAGATCTTCGTGTTCGCGCTGTCGGCGGCGATCGCGGGGCTTGCCGGCATGCTCTACACCGTGGTGATGGAGTTCGCCTCGCCGACCTTCCTCGGCGTGCAGTTGTCGCTGTCGGTGGTGGTGTGGTGTGCGGTCGGCGGCCGGCAGAGCCTGGTCGGCTCGTTCCTCGGCGCGGTGCTGGTGGCAGGCATGCAGGGCGCGCTGTCGGAATCCGCGGCGTTCCTGGAAACCTGGACGCTGGTGATGGGCGCGCTGTTCGTGCTCGTCGTGCTGTTCCTGCCCAAGGGCCTCGCCGGCCTCGCGCAAGTGGTCTGGCGCTGGATCGTGCAGCGCCGGCAGGCCGCGGGCGGCGTTGCGCAGGGCGTCGGCCAGACGGAGGGCAGCACATGACCGCTCATCTCGACCTCAACGACGTCTCCGTCAGCTTCAACGGCTTCAAGGCGATCAACGGCCTCAACATGCGCGTGCGCAAAGGCGAACTGCGCTGCCTGATCGGGCCGAACGGCGCCGGAAAGACCACGGCGCTCGACATCATCTGCGGCAAGGTCAAGCCGAGCGGCGGCACCGTGACGTTCGCCGGAACGGCGCTGCAAGACCTCGAGGAGTACGAGATCGCCCGCGCCGGCGTCGGCCGCAAGTTCCAGGTGCCGAGTGTGTTCCGCGAGCTTACGGTCGGCGAGAACCTCGAAGTGGCGCGGGCACGCCGCACCAGCGTGGTCGGCAATCTGCGCTGGGACGTCAGGAATGCCGGCGGTGCGCATGTCGAGCGGCTCGCCGAGCTGGTCGGACTCACCGAGCAGCTCGACCGGCCCGCCGCCTATCTCTCGCACGGCCAGACCCAATGGCTCGAAATCGGCATGCTGGTCGCCCAGGATGCCGAGCTGATCCTGATGGACGAGCCCACCGCCGGCATGACGGCGCAGGAAACCCGCAAGACCGCCGAGCTGTTCGCGCGGCTGAAGGGCAGGCACACGCTGATCGTGGTCGAGCACGACATGGGTTTCGTGAAGGCGATCGGCGACGTGATCTCGGTGATGCATATGGGCCAGATGCTCGCCGAAGGTACCGCGGCCGAGGTGGAGGCGCACCCCGAGGTGCGGCGCGCCTATCTCGGATCGGGAGGCATCAGCCATGCTTGAGCTTTCCGATATCGACGCCTTCTACGGCAACAGCCGCGCCCTGCAGGGCATCAACCTGATGGTTGGCAGCGGCGAGTTCATCTCGGTGCTCGGCCGCAACGGCGTCGGCAAGACGACGCTGATGCGCAGCATCCTCGGCCTGATGGACCGGGTCACCGGACGGCTGTCGCTCGACGGCGCCGACATTTCCGCTCTGCGCACCCACCAGCGCGCCAAGGCCGGCATCGCCTATGTGCCGCAGGGACGCGGCATCCTGCCGCGCTTCACGGTGCGGGAGAACCTGACGCTCGGCACCTTCGCCGCGCGCTCGGCCAATGGCATCGAGGACTGGGTGCTCGAGCTGTTTCCGGTGCTCAAGGAATTCCTCAACCGCTATGGCGGCAATCTCTCCGGAGGCCAGCAGCAGCAGCTCGCGATTGCGCGGGCGCTGCTCGCCCAACCCAAGGTCATCCTGCTGGACGAGCCGACCGAAGGCATCCAGCCGAACATCGTCGAGCAGATCGAGGACGTGATCGTGAAACTCAATCGCGAGCACAAGATCACGGTCGTTCTCGTCGAGCAGAATGTCGCCTTTGCCCGCCGCGCGTCGCACCGTTTCGCGCTGCTGGAGAAGGGGCGCGTCGTCGCCAAGGGCGAAATCGGTGAACTCACCGATGATCTGATCCAGCTGCACATGGCGGTGTAGCCGGCACTATCGTCCACTTGAAAGGGAGTCGAGACACATGTTGCATGGAGACATATCGAGCAGCAAGGACACGGTCGGCGTTGCCGTGGTCAATTACAAGATGCCGCGCCTGCACACCAAGGCCGAAGTGCTGGATAACGCCCGCAATATCGCCAAGATGATCGAGGGCATGAAGCTCGGCCTGCCGGGCATGGACCTCGTGATCTTCCCGGAATATTCGACCCACGGCATCATGTACGACTCCAAGGAGATGTACGAGACGGCGTCGTCGGTGCCGGGCGAGGAGACGCGGATCTTCGCCGATGCCTGCCGCAAAGCGAAGGTCTGGGGTGTGTTCTCGCTGACCGGCGAGCGCCACGAGGAGCACCCCAACAAGGCGCCGTACAACACACTGATCCTGATGAACGACAAGGGCGAGATCGTGCAGAAGTATCGCAAGATCATGCCCTGGGTGCCGATCGAGGGCTGGTATCCCGGCGATTGCACATACGTCTCGGATGGGCCGAAGGGGCTGAAGATCAGCTTGATCATCTGCGACGACGGCAACTATCCGGAGATCTGGCGCGACTGCGCGATGCGCGGCGCCGAGCTGATCATCCGCTGCCAGGGCTACATGTATCCGGCCAAGGAACAGCAGATCCAGATCTCGAAGTCGATGGCCTGGGCCAACAACTGCTACGTCGCGGTTGCCAACGCCTCCGGCTTCGACGGCGTCTACTCCTACTTCGGCCACTCGGCGCTGATCGGCTTCGACGGCCGGACGCTCGGCGAATGCGGCACCGAGGAGAACGGCATCCAGTATGCCCAGATGTCGGTGTCGCTGATCCGCGATGCCCGCCGCAACATGCAGTCGCAGAATCATCTCTTCAAGCTGATGCATCGCGGCTATACCGGCCTGATCAACTCCGGCGACGGCGACCGCGGTCATGCGGTCTGCCCCTACACGTTCTACAAGAACTGGATCACGGACCCCGAAGGCACCCGGGAAATGGTCGAAGCCATGACCCGTCCGACCGTCGGCACCGATGAATGTCCGATCGAGGGCATTCCGAACCAGAAGGTCGCGCATCGCTGAGGCCATGCGCCTGCGAACTGCGCCGGCGCGGCACATCGCGCCGGCGCTCTCGCCGGTCGATGACATATGAAATGGGAAGGACGCGGCAATGAGCGTCGACTATCAGATCCACGATCTCGGCAATGTCACGCTGCAACGCGGCGCGACGCTTCGCGACTGCAAGCTCGCCTACAAGACCTTCGGCCAGCTCAATGCGGCCAAGGACAATGTGATCGTCTATCCGACCTGGTATTCCGGCCAGCACTACGACAATGAATGGCTGATCGGCGCAGGGATGGCGCTCGATCCCGCAAAATACTTCATCATCATTCCCAACATGCTTGGCAACGGCCTGTCGTCGTCGCCGAGCAATACGCCGGAGCCGTATAACGGGCCGCGCTTCCCGCAGGTGACGGCCTACGACAACGTCCGGGCCCAGCACCGGCTGGTGTCGGAGAAATTCGGTATCGAGCACATCCGACTGGTGGTCGGATGGTCGATGGGCGCGCTGCAGACCTTCCATTGGGGCGCGCTCTATCCCGACATGATGGACCTGCTGGCGCCGTTCTGCGGCTCGGCGAAATGCTCGCGCCACAACTTCGTGTTCCTCGAAGGCGTCAAGGCCGCACTCACTGCGGATGCCGCCTGGAAGGAGGGCTGGTACACCGAGAAGCCGGCCCGCGGCCTGCGCGCCGCGGCGCGGGTCTATGCCGGCTGGGGCTTTTCGCAGGCCTTCTATCGCGAGCAGCTCGACATCAAGACGATGGGCTATTCGTCGCTGGAGGATTTCCTGGTGGCGTTCTGGGAGGGCTTCTTCCTGCCGAAGGATCCCAACAACCTGCTGGCCATGCTGTGGACCTGGCAGAACGGCGACATCAGCGACAACGAGATCTACAAGCGCGACTTCAAGGCCGCACTCGGCGCCATCAAGGCCAAGACCTATGTGATGCCGGGGCAGACCGACCTTTACTTCCCGCCGGAAGATAGCGAGTTCGAAGTCGCACACATGCCGAACGCCAAACTCGTGCCGGTGCCGTCGATCTGGGGACATTTCGCGGGCGGACCGGGCACCAATCCGGTCGACGTCGCCTTCATCGATGCCAGGCTCAAGGAGCTGCTCGCATCGTGATGACGATTGGTTGCGAACGGCCGGCTGCGCGATCATGGGAGGCGTGAGCTTGTCCAATCCCGCACTCCTGCTCGATCAGTACCGCATCCGCGACGAGCCGTACTACCGGCCGCTCAGGGATGAGGTCGAGCTGTTCAGCGCGGCCTATGCGAGCCGTATGCCGGTGATGCTGAAAGGGCCCACCGGCTGCGGCAAGACCCGCTTCATCGAGTACATGGCCTGGCGGCTCGGCCGTCCGCTGATCACGGTGGCCTGCCACGAAGACATGACGGCCGCAGATCTCGTGGGGCGCTGGCTGCTCGATGCCCAGGGTACCGTGTGGAGCGACGGGCCGTTGACCACGGCGGTGCGGCTCGGTGCGATCTGCTATCTCGACGAGATCGTCGAGGCGCGGCAGGACACCACGGTGGTGATCCATCCGCTGACGGATGATCGCCGCGTGCTGCCGCTGGAAAAGCGCGGCGAATTGATCCACGCCCATTCCGATTTCCAGCTCGTGATCTCGTACAATCCCGGCTATCAAAGCGCGATCAAGGACCTCAAGGAATCTACCAAGCAGCGCTTCGCGGCGCTGGATTTCGGCTATCCCGAGCACGCGGTCGAGATCGAGGTAGTCTCGCGCGAGGCCGGTATCGAGCCTGAAATCGCCGACCTGCTGGTCAAGATCGCCGCGCACAGCCGCAACCTGAAAGGGCAGGGGCTCGACGAGGGGGCGTCGACCCGGATGCTGGTCAATGCCGGCCGGATGATCGGCTATGGCATCAGCCTCGACAAGGCCTGCGAGACCACGATCGTCGTTCCCTTGACCGACGATGCGGACACCAGGAACACGTTGCGCGACGTGATCTCAGCCTGTGCCTGAGGTGGCGGGTGGCGGGCGCGCAAATCAGCTCACTGGAGAATGTCCGTTCGGGCCGCAGGCTCGCGGCGCTGCTGCGCGGCCATGACGATATCGGCGCGGCGGTACAGGCGACGCGCGCGGCGCTGGAGCGCCGCCCCGAGCTGGCCGGCCGTCTTGCGATCTGGGACGTGGTGGTGCGCGGTCTCTTCGAGGCCAATCTCGGCGAGGCCGTGGTCCTCGGCTTTCTCCGGCTGTCCGAGCACTGGCCGGCGCAGCGGTCGGTCCACGATCTCCTCGCAATCGGACGCGGCGTTGCCGATATCGGCCGCGGCGCCGGAAGCCGGATTGCTCACGCGGCGCTGACCGAATTGTCGAAAGTCCTGCCTCGGCTCGGAAATGCCGAAGAGCTATCGGCCGTTCTTGCGGCACTTTGCCAGCTCGCCGACGCCGGGCCGGAATCCGTCGGCCTTGCCATCAACCGGCTGGAGCAGCTGTTGAGCCATGCCGGCGCCGAGGATTTCTCGGCCTGGGTCTCCGCCGGGTTGCGCGCCAGCGGCGGCCGCGCGGCGCGGCGGCGGGCTTACTTCGCGCTGGACGACGCGCTCTCGGCGCGCCTGTTCGCACTCGGCCGGACCGGCGATGATTTTGCACGGCTGGAGAAGCGTCTCGCCGCGACCATGGTCGCGCTGTGGAACAGGAAGCCGCGCTTCCGCAAGCTGGCGATTGCGCCGACGCCGGTGCCGCGACGAACCTCGCTGGCGGCCGGTCTCGTCGGACTGCCGGAGACCTTCGCCGGCTTCGACGGCCAGCGTGCCGATCAGATCTATCTCGCAGCCGTTGCGCATGCCGGCGCGCATCTCGTTCATTCCACCGAGCGCTTCCCCGTCGGCCGGCTGAAGGCATTGCAGATCGCGCTGGTGTCGCTGATCGAGGATGCCAGGGTCGAGGCATTGGCGCTGCGCGAGATGCCCGGCCTGCGGCGGCTCTGGCTGCCGTTCCACACGGCGGCGCCCTCCGGCCAGGCCACTGCGGCGGGATTGATGGTCCGGCTGGCGCGGGCGCTGATCGATCCCGACTATCAGGATCCGGATGCGTGGGTGGCCAAGGGGCGGGCGCTGTTTGCCGCCACATCCGATCGCTGGACCGAGCCTGCCATCAGCCGCGAGATCGGCGGGCTGCTCGGCAACGACATCGGTCAGATGCGGCTGCAGTTCAACGCCAGGAGCTATATCGTCGAGCCTGCGTATCGCGACGACAATCTCGCTCTGTGGGATTTCGGCGACCAGCCCGATGCCCCGGCCGAGACGATCGAGCTTGCCGTCGATTCCGTGCGGATCGAGCGGCGCGAGGACGCGAGCGGGCAGTCCACCGACGATGCCGCCAGACCCGATGAGACGCTGCGCGCGCGCGCCAGCGCGGTGGCGCTGCCGGACGGACTTCCGGTCGCAACCTATCCGGAATGGGATTATGCCGCGGGCACCGAGCGGATGGATTGGACGACCGTTCTTGAAGCGGATGCCGCGCCGTCGGGAAAGCCGTTCGATTTGCCGATCGACAGCGACGCGATGCGCCGGACTCGACCTCTCGCAATCGACCGCCGATCGCGACCGTGCCGGCCGCACCGTGCTTGATGTCGAGCGCAAGGCGGCCGCAATCATGGCGGCGGCGGTGGAGACCGCCAACGACGCGATCGCGGTGCACGGCTTCAACTCGGATGGCCGCGAACGCGTGCGTTACCTTCGCATCAAGAGCTTTGACGAGCCGATGGATGCGGTGGTGCGCGCCCGCTTCGCTGGCATCGGCAGCAGCCATTCGACGCGGCTCGGCACCGCCCTGCGCCACGCCGGCAGCTACCTCGCCGAGCGCCGCGCGTTCCGCAAGGTGCTGGTCGTTCTCACGGACGGGGAGCCGTCGGATATCGATGCGCCGGACCCGCAATATCTCACCGAGGACGCGCGGCGCGCGGTGCAGCAGTTGCGCCGGCGCGGCATCGACATCTTCGCATTCGGGATCGGCGGCGGACGATTTGCCCAGCTCGACCGCATCTTCGGCGAGCGCCGCGCGTTTCGCGTGCCGCGGATCGAGGTGCTGCCGCAGCGGGTGATGCAGCTCTACACCGAGCTGAAGAAATAACCTGAAACGGCTATCGTCAGGTGTACTTGTCGAGGCGGCGCTTGAGCAAGGTGAGATGTTGCAGCAGATCCGACTGCGCAACAGGCGACAGCTCCCCGATCAGCGCGATCACCCATTCCTCGTGACGGCGCGCCATCCGGCCGAATTCCTTGGCGCCGTCCTGCGACAACCGCAGGCGGAAGGTACGGCGGTCCTCGGAGGAAACTTCGCGATGGATCAATCCATCGGCTTCCAGCTTCTGCACCAGCGCGGTGATGGCGCCATTGGAGACCATCAGCAGGTCGGAAACCTCGGACATGCTGGCGCCTTCGGGCTTGCGCGCAAGCTGCGCCAGCAGATCGAAGCGAGCCAGCGTGGTGTTGAATTCCTTGCGCAGGCGAGCGTTCAGCGCCTTCTCGATCCTTGTCGCGCAGGAGAGCAGGCGCAACCAGATGCGCAGCTCGAGATGCGCGCCATCGGACTCCTGCACCGGCTCCACCGCGAGCAGCGGCGGCGGGCGTGCGCTCTTCGGGGATCGGGCCTTTCGCTTGACCGTGGCGTCCATGGCGGGCGTGCTCACCGAGCTAGATGGAAATCGACCCGATGCTGGCTCCGCCGCAGACATAAAGCGTTTGTCCGGTGATGAAGTCGGCATCCGGTGAACTGAAGAAACTGACGGCGCGCGCCACGTCGCTGGATTTGCCGAGACGGCCGAGCGGTATCGCGCGCGCCAGCGCCTTGGCGCGGTCGGAGTCCGGCGACATCACGCTCTCGAACATCTCGGTATCCACGATCGGACCCGGCGCCACCACATTGACGGTGATTCCGAACGGGGCGAGTTCCAGCGCCCAGGTCCGCGCCATGCCGATGATGCCAGCCTTGGTGGCCGAATAGACCGTGCGGGTGACGGCGCCAAGCGCAGCGCGGGACGAAAGCAGCACGATGCGGCCGAAGCGCGCCTGTTTCATCGACGGCAGCGCCGCCTGCGCCAGCGCAATCGCGGCGCCGAAGTGCAGCTGCGCAAGGGCGCCGACGTCCTCGTCCTTGACCTCTTCAAGCTGCGCCGCACGGATCGCGCCCGCATTGTGCACGACATGGGTGATCGCGACCTTTGCCGCGATCTCGGCGGTCACCTGTCGCGTCGCCGCAACATCCAGCAGATCGACCTCGTAGGCCGTCAGCTTCGGGTCGCTCCAGTCCGGCTTGCGCCGCGACAGCGAGATCACCTCATATCCGTCGGCGAGCAGGCCGCGCGCGATCGCCGCACCGATGCCGGTATTGCCGCCGCTGACGATTGCCGTGTAGTTGGCCACGCTGATCGTCCCCTACATGAAGAGCTGGATGTTGCCGAACGCGGCATCGCAATTGACCAGGTCGACGCGCTTCAGCTTGATCTTCAGCCTGCCGTTCTCGACACTCAGATGATGCGTCGCCCAGGCCGCATAGAGCGTCTGCTCGTCCATCCGGGTCTCGATATAGTGCAGCGGCGTCCAGGTGACGTAGCTGTTGGCGGCGGCGTCGCGCGAATCCACCTGCGGCGTTTGCAGCACGTGGTGGCAGCGGCTCTTCGGCTTCTGGCTGAAGGTCCGCGCGCCCTTGAGCCGCTCGACCCGGATCGAGAGCAGCAGCTTGTCCTCGTACATCAAGGAGCAGGTCAGCCGCGGGTCGGTCTGGTTCCATTCCAGCGGCATCCAGTAGAAGGCGTCGTCGGCATACATGTCGAGCCATTCGTCGAAGCGCTGCTGATCGATCAGCCGCGCCTCGCGGATGACGAAATCGATCAGGTCCTGATCGGTGGGGACGGCATTCTGCAGCGGGGCTTCGCTGACGTCAGTCATCTCACATCCCCATCGTCATGAACTTGGTCCAGGCCCGGAATTGATGGCGCATCGGCCATTCGCTGGTGCCGTTGACCGCGACATTGGTCTGCCCGGCTTCATCGGGACTGTAGAGGCGTTGCAGGTTGACCCACTCATTGCCGTTCGCATGCAGGCCTTCCTGGGCGCGCTCGTACATTTCGAGATCGTCGTGGCCGACGATCGAGGTCGGCGCGTTGATCAGGCGGTTGTACATCAGCGTGCGCTCGAGCAGGAGGTCGGGCGCGTCGACGAGCTGGAACGTCCAGGACTCCACCAGCGTCTTGTCGGCCGCGATCGGCTTGAACTGCCGCAGCAGCTGGATCGGGCCCTTAATCATGATGTTGGGGAAGTAGACTGTGTTGTGCCTGCTCTCGCCGAGGATCGCCTTGGCGCGCTCTTCGCCATAGGCCGCAGTCATCTTCTCGAAATAGCCGGGCACCGCCGAATAGTCGGAGTGGATCGAGTGGTGCACGCCGGTGTGGCCATGGCCGTTGTCCCAGATCCGGATGCCCATATTCTCGAAGAACTCGTACGGGCTCATGAAGGGCGCGATGATCTCGACCGCCATCGGCTTTTTGGTGCCGGGCGGAGCCTTCTTCCAGACCTCGACCACGGTTCCGGCGGAGGATTCGTGCGCCACCATCGGGTGGCAGGTGTCGGTCTGGTTCTCGACCAGCATCTTCCAATTGCAATTGTGCATGTAGCGCAGCACGCCGCCGGCAACCTTGAGCTGGCCGACCGGCGAGCGGTCGATCATGTTGTCGAAGCTCGACAGGCTGTCGCCGAAGAACTCCTCGAAATCGAGCCCGCCGTCGTTGATCTTAGCGAACACGAAGCCGCGATAGTTGTGCACGTGGCGCACCGGCGTCATGCCGCGCGCGGCCTGGCTCTGCTCGAAGCCGGTGTTCTCGTAGCCCTTCTTGAGCGGGATCGCGAGCAGCGAGCCGTCGGTCTTGAAGCTCCAGGCGTGATAGGGGCAGCGGAAGAATTTTCCGGTGTTGCCGCAGGTCTCGGAGGTGATGCGCGTGCCCTTGTGCGGGCAGCGGTTGAACAGCACCCGCACGGTGCCGTCGGTGTGGCGGACCATGAGCACCGGCTGGGTGCCGATCGTGGTGCCGTAATAATCGCCGGGGTTGGGCACCTGGCTGTCGTGACCGACATAGACCCAGCTGTTCGGGAACATCTGCTCCATTTCGAGCTGGAACACTTCCTCGCTGACATAGATGTCGCGGTGGACTTCGTGGTCGCGGACCAGCGCGCGGATCGCCGCCGAGTTGCCGGCATATCGGGACATGCGTTCCTCCATCACAGGTCGAGCACGAGCCGCGCTGTCTTCGCGCGCGACACACAGATCTGCATCACCTTGTTCGACGCCCTCTCGCTGTCGCTCAGGATGTAATCGCGATGATCCGGGATGCCCTCGATCACGGCGGTCTGGCAGATGCCGCAATCGCCGCGCTTGCAGTCATGCATCGGGTCCTCGCCGGCCTCGATCAGCACGTCCAGGATGGTCTTGCCGGGCGGAATCTCGTAGACGCGGCCGCTGCTCTTCAGCTCGACCTCGAAACTGCTGTCGCCGGACTTTTCTTCGGGCGCGGTAAAGATCTCGAAATGCAGCCGGCCCTGCGGCCAGTCCAGCCGCTTGGCCAGCGCGATTGCCGCCTCGATCATCGGCAGCGGGCCGCAGAGATAGAGCGGCACGCCGGGCGCGAGCCGCGTCATCACGCCCTCGAGATCGAAGAAGCGGCCGGCTTCGTCATCGGCGTGAATGGTCGCATTGCCGCCGGCCAGGCGCTCCACCTCACTGACGAAAGCGAGCTCGGCGCGGCTGCGACCGGCATAGTGGAACGAGAACGGCCGCTTCGCGGTACTGAGCTCGCAGGCCATCGTCAGCAGCGGCGTGATGCCGATGCCGCCGGCAACCAGCGCGACCTCGCCTGCGCCGGCATGAAGCGGAAAGTTGTTCGCCGGGGGTGAGATCTCGAGGCGATCGCCGACCTTGAGATTGTGCATACACGCCGAGCCGCCCTGGCCCTTGCTCTCCTGCAGCACGGCAATGCGATAGGAGGTCGGATGCTCGGTGGCGCGCGGCGAAGTGGTCTCGATCAGCGAGTAGGAGCGGCGGCCGACATCGAGCAGATGGACGTCGATATGGGCGCCGGCGGCCCAGCCCGGCATCGGCGCGCCGTTGGCGCGGGCAAGCACGAACTCCCGCACACGGGACGTGAGCGCCTCGGCCTTCGACACCACGACTTCGAAGCGATCCATCGTCAGGTGTCCTCGAACAGCGTCTCGATTGTGCGCAGCGCGCCGTCGAGCTCGGCACCATCGGCGTCCTTGAGCGCAAGCCTGGTCAGCCGCTGCACCCATTCGGCGGCGTCAGGGCGGCCGGCGAGGCGGTCGGCCGCGCGCATCACCTTGTCGAACTTGGATTCGCCGCGGGAATGCGTATCCGAATAGCCGCCGACCAGACGGCGTGCCTCGCAAACGGCGGTCGCGAGCGCGAGGTCATGTGCGGCGAATGTCCGGACGCGCTGCGCCCAATCCTCGAGGTGGCGCATCTCGCGGGCATGCCGCAGCGTGCCGCGGCGGAAGCGGCGCAGGCCCGCGACGCCATAGAGCAGCAGGAACGCCAGCGGTCCGGTGGTGCGCAGCTTGCGCCCGCGATCAATGAGCCGGGCGAGGCGCGCGTTGCGTTCGAGCTTCTCGCCGAGCCGCGGCGGCAGCAGTCCCGCCATCTCCTCGATCCGCGGATGGAAGAACTCGGTGATCGCGAGCACCTGGTCGTCGCCGGCCCGCACCTCGCGGCGCACCCGATCGAAGCGCCCGGGGCGGGTCTTGAGATCGGCGACGCGGATGACGTCGTCGTAGGCCATCGCGATGGCGAGATATTTGGCAAACGCCTGCATCAGGCCGAGCGCGTCACGCGGCATGGCCTCCAGCCGATTGAGATAGTCCTGGCCATAGGCGACGTCCTGGAAATCGACCACGCGCTGCAGGCCAGCCGCGACGATGCCGTGCAATTCAGCCGGCAGGTGCAGCGCCCGCGCGACCAGCGCGTCGTAGCCGGCATCGCCGATCGGCTCGAGTTTTGGATAGTGTTTAGCGAGTGGCGGCTTTGCCGCCGGCTTGATCTTCGGATCCTGTTTGAGCTCAGCGGCGGCGCGCTCGCGGCCGGCGGCGAAGGCGCGCAGGCTGGCATCGACGCCGACGCCGGCGGCGCGGATCGTGGCTTCGAAATCCTCGGTCGTGAAGGGCAGGGCAGCAGCGCCCGCCAGCGCGCCGAACAGCACCGCGGAGACCGCGCTGCCGGTGCTATCTGCAATCTCGGCCATGTCGAACGCGATGAAGCGGTTGGCGGCGACGTTGGCGGCCTCGTAGACCTGTGATGCGTCGGCGGTGCCGTCGCCGGGCGCGGTCTTCTCGATCACCGCGAGCGAGCGGTGCGAGGAGCCGATCAGCAGCGTGCGGTCGGGCGAGACCAATCCGCGCAACATGGCGCGGCCGGCTTCCATCAATTCGGCGCCGATCACGATATCGACCTTGCCCGGTGCCGGCATCAGCGACAGCACGGGATGACGGTGCGGCCGGCTCGGGTCGGGCGCGATCATTTCGATATAGTAGATCGTGGCGCCGGTGCGCTGGGCGACGCCGGGCACCGACGTCGATTGCGCGTACCAGCCGCGCCGCTCGGCCAGCGCGACGATCCAGTCGACCAGCACGCCGCCGCCCTGGCCGCCCATCGCCAGCACCGCGATGCTGATCGGACGGGCCTGGCTGAGGCCGACGGAGATGGGTGCGACCGAGACGTTCATGCCGTCTCCTGGGTGAACATGATGCGCCGTCCGGCCCGCCGGCGCTGCAAGGCGCCGATCATCCGCCGCCAGAGGCGGTCGAACCACACTTCAGCCGCGGTCGGATTGGAAACGATGTCGGCGCGATAGAACGACGGGCACAGCACGGCGGCATCGGCGACCTCGCCGCAATGGCCGCAGCCGACGCAGGAATTGTCGACGGCGGCGACCGGATTGTCCTTGAGCGGATCGCTGGTCGGCTTCACCGACAGCGACGGGCAGCCCGAGAGGCGGATGCAGGCGTGGTCGCCGGAACAGACGTCCTCGTCGACGCCGAAGCGTTCGCGCACGACGCGTTCGCCGCGCTTGGCGGCGGCCGCCGCCAGCGGCTTGACGCGGCGCTGCTTGTTCAGCATGCATTCGGAGGAGGCGACGATGATCTTCGGGCCCTTCTGCTCCGTGGTCAGCGCTTCGCGCAGCGTGTCGCGCATCCGCGTCACGTCGTAGGTGCGGTCGATCTGGCGCACCCATGTGGCGCCGACGCCCTTCACCGCCTCGACGATCGGATGCTTGGTCGAGCGCGAGCGGTTGTCGGCGCGCGAGGAGGGGATGTCCTGGCCGCCGGTCGCGGCGGAATAGTAATTGTCGACTACGACGATGACGCCGTCGTGCTGGTTGAACACCGCATTGCCGATGCCGCTGGTCAGCCCGTTGTGCCAGAAGCCGCCGTCGCCCATCATCGAGATCGAGCGCTTGCCGGCAGGGATGTTGAAGGCGGAGGCCGACGCGGGCCCGAGCCCGTAGCCCATCGTGGTGGCGCCGATGTTGAACGGCGGCAGGATCGAGAACAGATGGCAGCCGATGTCGGCGGCGACATGGTGCGGGCCGAGCTCCTTCTCCACGAGCTTCATCGCGGAGAAGATCGGCCGCTCCGGACAGCCGGTGCAGAAGCCCGGCGGACGCGGCGGCACCACCTCGGCGAGCGCGCGGATCTTGCCGTCGACCTCGACGCGGTCGATGTTCGGCGCGCGTGCCGCGTCCGGCAGCACGTCGGCGCGCCAGCGGCGGATGAAGGCGCCGATCGCCTGGCTCATCACCTGCGCGGTGTACTCGCCAGCCATCGGGAACAGGTCCTTGCCATGCAGCTTCGCCGGAATGTCGGCGTTGCGTAGGATCTTGTGCAGCGCCTGCTCGATGAATTCCGGCTGACCCTCCTCGACCATCAGCACCGCCTTCTTGCCGCGGCAGAACTCGATCACCTCGGCATCGACGATCGGGTAGGTCACGTTCATCACGTAAAGCGGAATGCGCGTCTCGCCCCAGATGTCGGCGAGCCCCGCCTCGCGCAGCGCCGTGATGACGCCGTTATACATGCCCCCCTGCATGATGATTCCGATATCGTCGATGTCGCCAGCGAACGTCTCGTTCATGCCGCGGGCGTGGATGAACTCGACCGCGGCCGGCCAGCGCTTCTCGATCTTCTCCTTCTCGTGGAGGTACGACGCCGGCGGCAGCACGATCCGGTTGGTGTCGCGCGACGGCTGCTCCAGCGCGCGGGACAGCGGGAATGACGGGCGGACATTGTCGCGGGTGGCGAAGCGGCCGTGGACATGGCAGGCGCGAATCCGCACCTCGAGCATCACGGGCGTGTTCGACGCCTCCGACAGCTCGAAGGAGTCGTGCACGGCCTTGACGATCGAGGCGACGTCCGGCCGCGGATCGACCAGCCAGAGCTGCGATTTCATCGCAAAGGCGTGCGAGCGCTCCTGCATGATCGAGGAGCCTTCGCCGTAATCCTCGCCGATGATGATCAGCGCGCCGCCGGTGACGCCGCCCGAGGTGAGGTTGGCGAGCGCGTCGGAGGCGACATTGATGCCGACCGGCGCCTTGAACGTGACCGCGCCGCGGACCGGATACATCACCGACGCCGCCAGCGTCGCCGCCGCGGTTGCCTCGCTGGCGCTGTTTTCGAAATGCACGCCGAGATCGGACAGGATGTCCTGGGCATCCGCGAGCACGTCCATCAGATGCGAGATCGGTGCGCCCTGGTAGCCGGCGACATAACTGACGCCGCATTCGAGCAGGGCCTTGGTGATGGCGAGGATGCCTTCGCCGCGGAATTCGTCGCCGGCGCCGAGCTTGAGGTCTTCGACCTCGCGCGCGAAAGAGCGTTCTGCCATGCTCGTCTCCTCGGCCTTGCCCGGAACCCGGAACGACCGGATTTAATTTTAGACCTCAAACAAAAATGGTGTCAATCGGGCTCGCGGCGTTCGCCGAAGCAAAACACCGCGCATTCCATTTCCTGCGTCTTGAAAGCGCTTTTCGCCTCGCGTGAGCACTGCAGACCTCGGCCCGATGTCTCCAATAATATTTCAATTATGAACCATTATCGCTTCGGTCAATGGCCGCCGAGATAGGCGGCGATCAGCTTCGGATCGTGGATCAGGGTTTCCGCCGGGCCGGACTGGATGATCTCGCCGGTTTCCAGCACGTAGCCGTAGTCCGCGGTCTCGAGCGCGGCGCGGGCGTTCTGCTCGACCAGCAGGACCGAGACGCCGAGGCTGCGCAGCGAGCCGATGGTGCGGAAGATTTCGCGCACGATCAGCGGTGCGAGGCCGAGGCTGGGTTCGTCGAGCACCAGCAGCTTCGGCTTTGCCATCAGCGCGCGGCCGAGCGCCAGCATCTGCCGCTCGCCGCCCGACAGCGTGCCGGCCGCCTGCTTGCTGCGCTCCCTCAACCGCGGAAAGCGGTCGAACACGTCGTCGAGGCTTTTGCGTGTCGTCGAGCGGTCGCGCAGGCTGTAGGTGCCGAGCAAGAGATTGTCGGCGACCGTCATGTCGGCGAACAGCTCGCGCTTCTCGGGCACGAGGCAGAGTCCGCGCTCGACGCGTCCCTCGACGTCGAGCTTAGCAAGATCGCTGCCCTGAAAGATCATCCGGCCCGTCGATCGCAGCAGGCCGATCGCCGCCATCAGCAGGGTGGTCTTGCCGGCGCCGTTCGGGCCGATCACGGTCACGATCTGGCCTTGCTCGACCGACAGCGAAACGTTGCGCACGGCCTCGACCTTGCCGTAGGCGACCGACACGTTCTCGATCGAGAGCATTTGCGTCACGCGACACCCCCGAGATAAGCCTCTTGCACCCGGGCATCGCTGCGGATCGCCGCCGGCCCGCCTTCGCAGAGTTTCGAGCCGAAATCGAGCACGACGATGCGGTCGACCAGCGACATCACGAATTCCATGTCGTGCTCGACCAGCAGGATAGTCAGATGGTCCGCGCGCAACGACCGCAGCAACTCGGCGAGCTTCAGCTTCTCCTGGCGGCGCAGCCCGGCCGCCGGCTCATCGAGCACGAGCAGCGTCGGATCGGCGGCGAGCGCGCGGGCGATTTCGAGCACGCGCTGATTGCCAAGCGGCAGATTGCCGGCGAGCTCGAACGGCTTCTCGCCGAGCCCGACCCGCTCGAGCTGCCGCAGGGCCTCGTAGCGCGCGCTGGCTTCCTCCGCCTGGTTCAGGTTCAGGGCGCCGGCAAGCAGGCCTGTCCTGGTGCGCGAATAGGTGCCGAGCAGCACATTGTCGAGCAGCGTCATGCGCGGGCGCAGCTTCACGTGCTGGAAGGTGCGGGAAATGCCGGAGCGGGCGATGCGGAACTGCGGATCATGGGTGATCGACCGTCCGGCGAATTTGATCTCGCCGCTGTTGGCGCGCAGCGCGCCGGTGAGCAGGTTGAACATCGTGGTCTTGCCGGCGCCGTTCGGCCCGATCAGGCCGAGGATCTCGCCGGACCGCACCTCGAAGCTGACATTGTTGACGGCGACGAGCCCGCCGAAGCGCCGCTGCGCGCTGCTGACCTTGAGCAGCGGCGTGCCGGGCGCCGGCTGCTCGCGGCGCGGCAGCGGAGCGGCCGGCTCCGGACGGGACGATTTCAGATCCGGCAAGAAGCCCGCGACGAATGGGACGATGCCTTGCCGCGCCCGCTGCAGGAACAGGATGAACAGCGCCGAGAAGGCGACGATCTCGAGCTGGCCGGAGGCACCCTTGGCGATCAGCGGAAGGTAGTCCTGCACGGAATTCTTCAGCAGCGTGACGATCGCAGCGCCCACCACGCCGCCCAGCACGCTGCCGGCGCCGCCGACCATCGCCATCATCAGATATTCGATGCCCATGCTGGCGTCGAACGGCCCGGGGCTGACGAAGCGGCCGAGATGGGCGTAGAGCCAGCCGGACAGTGCGCCGAAGAAGGCGGCGATGACGAAGGTCAGAAGCCTGATCTGGAACGCGCTGATGCCGAGGCTTTCGACCAGCGTATTGCCGCCGCGCAGCGCGCGCATCGCGCGGCCGACGCGGGAGTCCAGGAGGTTGTAGCAGACCAGCAGGACGGCGCCGACGATGGCCCAGATCAGGAAATAGATCTGCCAGCTCTCGGCCAAGGCGACCGGGCCGATCGAGATCGGTGGAATGCCGGAGATGCCGTTGTGTTCGCCGAGCCCCTCGATATTGCCGAAGAGGAACGCGATCGCGAGGCCCCAGGCGACCGTGCTCAGCGACAGAAAGTGTCCCTGCAGACGCAGCGTGACGAAGCCGAGGATCGCCGCAATGCTGCAGGTCAGGGCGACGGCCAGCACCAGCCCGAGCCACGGCGAATAGCCGTTCAGGGCCGTCACCCATGCGGTGGAATAGGCGGCGACACCGACGAAGGCGGCCTGGCCGAACGACACGATGCCGCCGACGCCGGTCAGCAGCGCGAGCCCGATCGCCGCAAGCGCGTAGATGCCGATATAGTTCAGCAAGGTGATGCTGAACGGATTGAGCACGAACGGCGCGGCGATGAAACAGGCGACCACCGCGGCAACGATCAGGCGGAGCTGCGGCCGGGTCATTCCTCGACTTCCTCTTCGGAGTGCTGCGAGGCGAGCGAACGCCAGAGCAGGACAGGGATCAGCAGCGAGAACACGATGACGTCCTTCAGCGTGCTGCTCTGGAACGAGGCGAAGCTCTCGAGCAGGCCGACGCCGAACGCGCCGAGCGCCGCCCCGGGATAGCTGGTCATGCCGCCGATGATGGCGCCGACAAAAGCCTTCAGGCCGAGCAGGAAGCCGGAGTCGTAGAAGATCGTGTTGACCGGCGCGATCAGGATGCCGGACACGCCGGCCATCAGCGATCCCAAGAGATAGGCGATGATGCCGGCGCGCGCCGGCCGGATTCCCATCAGCCTGGCGCCGGTCCGGTTGAAGGCCGTCGCGCGCAGCGCCTTGCCGAGCAGGGTGAAATCGAAGAACAGGAACAGCAATCCGCTGAATACCAGCGCGGCGACCAGGATCAGCACGGTCTGCCCGGGCACGTGAACGCCGGCGATCTCCATCGCGAGCGAGGTCAGCGGCTCGGTGCGGACGCCTTCGGGGCCGAAGAACAACAGGCCTAGACCAACAAGCGCGAAGTGGAGCGCGACCGAGACGGTGAGCAGCAGCAACACCGATGCGTCGGCGATCGGCCGGAACACGATCCGGTCGAGCAGGGGGGCGACCGGCAGGATCAGCAGCAGCGCCAGCACGATCCTGACCGGCATCGGCGGATAGAGGCGCATCGCCAGCCAGACGATCCCGACCGCGATCAACGGAAGCACGAGATAGCCGAGCACGGCTTTCGGCACCGCGCGGAGCTCGCCGGCTCGCGCCAGTGTGCTCACCTCCATCGCACAGGCCATGCAGGCGAGCACGACGACCAGCCCGACCGTTCCAGGAAGCTGCCTGGCATCGAGCGCCGCCAATGTCAGCGCGGTGAACGCCGCGATATCGCCGAACGGAATGAAGATCACCCGCGTGACGGTGAAGATCAGCACGGTTCCGATCGCGACCAGGGCGTAGACTGCCCCGGTCGCAATGCCGTCGATCGCAAGGATTGCCGCGATGTCTGCCGTCATGCCGTCAGCCGTCCTTCGCTATGCTTGCCGCTCACGGCTGGTAGGTCCAGGCGCCATTGATGAGGCGGACGATCACCAGCGAGCGCTCGTCCACGCCGTGATAGGCGCCGGCCTTGAAGTTATAGACCGCGTGCACGCCGGCGAGTTCCTTGGTGCTGAGGATCTCGTCACGCAGCGCCTTGCGGAATTCGGCGGTGCCGGGCTTCGCCGCCTTCAGCGCGCGCGCCGCGGCCGACGTGAAGATCATCCAGCCGTCGAAGGAATAGGCCGAGAAGACGTCGGTCGTCGGGGCATTGTTGGCCTTCTGGTAGGCCGCGCGGAATTCCAGCGCGAGCTTCTTGGCGAAATGGTCGTCCGGAAGCTGATCGGCGACGATGACCGGACCGGTCGAGACCTGGATGCCTTCGGCTGACTTGCCGCCGACGCGCACGAAATCCGGATTGATCAGCGCGACGGTGCCGTAGGTCTTGCCTTTAAACCCGCGCTCGCCGAGTGCCAGCAGCGGCAGCGCGCCCTGCGTGCCGGAGCCGCCGATCAGCACCGCGTCGGGACGCGCCGCGAGAACTTTCAGGATCTGGCCGGTGACCGAGGTATCGACGCGGGCGTAGCGCTCGTTGGTCAGCACCTTGATGCCGTCTTCGGCCTCAGCCGCCTTGGCGCCGTTGTACACGAGATCGCCCCAGGCGTCGGAGAAGCCGATATAGCCGATGTTCTTCATCGCGTCGCGCTTCATGCGGTCGGCGACGACCTTGACCAGCAGCGAGGCCGGTTGTGGCACGGAGACGCCCCATTGATCGGCCGGGTTCGGCTGGCCGGTGACCGGCGAGACGGCGATCATCGGCACCTTCAATTCGGTCGCGACCGCCATCATGGCGATGGTCGACGGGGCGGTCGCGGTGCCGATCAACAGATCGACCTTTTCTTCCTCGATCAGCTTGCGCGCGGCGCGCGTTGCCGCGGAGGGATCGGAGCCGTCGTCAAGCTGGATCAGCTTGATCTTCTCGCCATTGACCTCGTTCTTGTATTCGATCGCGGCCTGGATGCCCTTCCCATAGGGGATGCCGATCGAGGAGCCGGGGCCGCTGAGCGAGGTCACAAAGCCGACCGTGATATCGGCCTGTGCGGTCGATGCCGCGACGAGGCTTGCGACGAGTGCAGTCAAACTCAAGATCTTGCGCATTGAGTTCCCCATGGTTGAAAACAGCCGCTAGCTCTGCGACATGTCAGAAAGGATCGACATCGGATCGGAAGGAGGCGCGGGATGAGCGCGAGCAAGGCCGGCTTTGCCGTCGAACGCCGCTTCGTCGCGACGCATCTTGGCCGCATTCATCTGGCCATGGCGGGAGCAGGCTTCCCGGTCCTGCTGCTGCACCAGACGCCGCGTTCGTGGGACGAGTATCGCGACGTGCTGCCGCTGCTCGGCCGCGATTTCCGCGCCATCGCGATGGACACGCTCGGCTTTGGCGATTCCGACCGGCCCGCGGACGCGCCTTCCATCGAATTGTGGGCGCAGGGCGCGCTCGCGGCCCTCGATGCACTGGAAGTACCGCGTGCTGCGATCGTCGGCCACCACACCGGCGCCGCGATCGCGGTCGAGATCGCAGCGTCGGCGCCTCAGCGAGTCAGCGCGCTGGTGCTCTCGGCCTGTCCGTTCGTCGATGCCGCGCGACGCGCCAGGCACGAGGCCATGCGAGTCATCGACGATGTCGCGGCGCGAAGCGACGGCGCCCATCTCACCGAGTTGTGGGCGCGCCGGCAGCCGTTCTATCCGGCCGGTGATACCGACTTGCTGCATCGCTTCATGATCGACGCGTTGCGGGCCGGGGAGATGGCGGCGGAAGGCCACCGCGTGGTGAACCGCTATCGGATGGAGGATCGTCTGGGGCTCATCAAATGCCCCACGCTGGTCATAGCCCCAACCGACGATCCTCACGCTCATCCGGCAGCTCCTAAGGTTGCTGGAGCCATCGGCGGCAGTGTCCTGCGCGAGCTCTCAGGAGGCATGGTGCCGCTGCCCGATCAGATGCCGGAGGTGTTTTCCGAGCTGGTGCGCGATTTCGTGACTGTCAGCGCCGAACGGTCCTGAGACGCCGCGGCCGATCGCGACGAATGCGAAACCGCCCGTCGCACCTGCTGTTCCGAGCTCGATGATCTCAGCCACGATCGAGGAACCTTCATCCGCGCAACAATTGGCGTTGCGCGCCCGCCAGGGTCGATGCCTGTCAATTGTTTAAAGCCTAAAGTATCTCTCGACGGCAGGTCAATACGTCAAGTTTGCGGTTCGGGGAAAAGTTTGCGGTGGGGCGCAGGGTAGCAGAGCCTGCATTCGCCGCTGCAAAATCGACGGGCGCGCGCTGCCTGTCGTTGCGGCAGATCGTTTCCATCGTGTGCGGCGTGCGCCGTCGCGCCGTTCAATTGACGTCAAAATTGTTTTGTGCTTGAAATATTTCGGTCGATGCGAACGCCGTCCTTGCTGCGGTGCGTTCGTAGCGACAGGCTCGCGTGTGTCGTCAGCCCAGTTTCAGCGGTTCGAGGATCGGCACGATCGCCTGTGAACAGGATATCCGCTGTGCGCATCTTCTGGCAGAGCTTCGTCGACCGGATCACCAGCGCGCCCTATACGGCGCGGCTCGCCGCTTACCTCAACGAGATCGCCGCACCCGGCACCAGCGTTCATGTCGAGGGCATCACGCCCGCCGATCGCGACTTCGGCCGCTTGAGCGAGTTTCGTTGCGCGATCCAGGCCGTCGATAACGGTCTCGCGGCGCAGGAGCGCGGCTTCGACGCGTATGTCATGGGCCATTTCCAGGATCCGGGATTGTACGAGCTGCGCTCGGCGCTGACGATACCGGTGACCGGCGTCGGCGAGGCGACGCTGCTCGCGGCCTCGCAGCTCGGACGCCGCCTCGGCCTCGTGACGCTCGATCAGGCCTTTGAGGTCTGGCATTACGAGCAGGCCGATCGTTACGGCCTTTCCGGCCGCGTGGTGCACGTCACTGGCATGGGATGCAGGCCCGAGGATTTCAGCGCCGCGTTCGCCGGCGATGCCGAGACAAAGGCGCGCATGCTGCGCGATTTTGCGGCCTGCGCGCGGCCGCTGCTCGAGCGCGGCGCCGATGTCATCATCCCGGCAGGCGTGCTGCCGGGCCTGCTGATCGCGAGCGAGCACGGCTTCAAGATCGGGCATGCGCCGGTGGTCAACTGCGCCGCGGTCGCGCTGAAGAGCGCCGAGATGTGGGTACAGTTGCAGCGTCTCAACGGCACCGAGCCGAGCCGCGGGCCGAGCTTCGCGCTGGCCAATGAGCGGGCCCGTCAGGATTTTCGCGCGCTGGCCGCGCGTATGCCAATCGACGAGCCCAAGATACGTTGAGAAACAAGAAACGCCGAGGACATCCATGCAGCAGCCGGACAAGATTCTGTATGAAGCCGAAGTGACCGCAACCGGCGGACGCGACGGCAAGGCTGCAAGCGACGACGGATTGTTGTCGGTCGCGCTATCGCTGCCGACATCGCTTGGGGGTCCCGGCGGGCCGGGCACCAATCCGGAGCAGCTTTTCGCCGCCGGCTATGCGGCGTGCTTTCTCGGCGCGGTGAAGCTGGTCGCACGCACGCGCAAGATCACGCCGTCGGCGGAGCCGACCGTCACCGCCAGGGTCGGCATGGGGCCGGTCGCGGTCGGCTACGCGCTCACGGTCGAGCTCAAGGTGCAGATTCCCGGCGTGGAGCGCGCCATTGCCGAGGAGGTCGTCGCCGGCGCGCATGAGCGTTGCCCTTATTCGAACGCGACGCGCGGCAATATCAATGTCAAGTTGACCGTGCTCTAGGCTGGACCCCGGCACCCCGATGCAGACCTCCATCCGCACACCTTACGACCGTGTCGTGATGGCGGTTCCCGTGACGATCCCCTACGTGCGTTACTCGGTTGAGAGTGCGCAATGGTGGATCGGCCGCGCGCTGAAGGCGCTGGTCGATGGTGCCAAGATCACGCCGCGAGACATCGACGGGTTCTGCGTATCGAGTTTCACCGCCGGGCTCGACAGCGGGATCGGACTCACCCAGCATTTCGGCCTGTGCGTGCGCTGGGTCGACACCATTCCGCTTGGCGGTGCCAGTGCGATCGCCGCGCTGCGGCGCGCGGCGCGGGCGGTGCAGGCGGGCGATGCCAGCATCGTGGCTTGCGTGGCCGGCGACACCAACCATGTCGATTCGTTCCGCGCCACGCTAGAAAATTTTTCGCGGTTCAACCAGGACGCCGTCTATCCCTATGGCGCCGGCGGCGCCAATGCGAGTTTTGCGCTGATCGCGCGCAATTACATGAATACGTTCGGCGCGCGGCGCGAGGATTTCGGCAGGATTGCTGTCGCGCAGCGCGCCAACGCACTGCGCAATCCTAACGCCCTGATGAAGACGCCGCTGAGCATCGAGCAATATATGGCAGCGCGGCCGATTGCCGATCCGATCCACCTGTTCGACTGCGTGATGCCATGCGCCGGCGCGGAAGCGTTTCTGGTGATGAGGGAGGACGTTGCCGCCTCGCTCAATCTGCCGGCGGTGAAGATCCTCTCCACCATCGAGCGCCACAACGCGTTCGGCGACGACCCCGTTCAGGTGCGGGGCGGCTGGGCGATGGACGTTGATGAACTCTACGCGATGGCCGGTGTCAAACCGGATGATCTCGATTTCGTCGAGACCTATGACGACTATCCCGTGATCTCGATGATGCAGTTCGAGGATCTCGGCTTCTGCCGCAAGGGCGAGGGGCCGGACTTCGTGCGGCAGCACGATCTGACGATCGACGGCACGTTCCCGCACAACACTTCCGGCGGCCAATTGTCGGTCGGGCAGGCCGGCGCCGGCGGCGCGTATCTTGGGGTGGTCGAGGCGATGCGGCAGGTGCTTGGCCTTGCCGGGCCGACGCAGGTCAAGGATGCGCGCATCGGCTTGGCGTCGGGCTTTGGCATGATCAATTATGATCGCGGCCTCGCCTCGGGCGCCGCGATTCTTGCGGGGCCCGGCGCATGATCGAGCCGATCGCAAAACCGCGCCGGAAGAATCCGCTGCTGCGGACGCGGCTGCCGACGTCGCCGCCGGCGCCGCGCAGCCGCGCCTCGCATGGATTTACGCGTGCCGCGGCCGAGGGGCGCTTCATGCTGCAGCGCTGCGGTGCCTGCAACGCGTTCTGCTATCCGGCGCGCGATGCATGCCCGGCATGCCTTTCCGCGGATCTGGTGTTTGTCGATGCGCCGCGGCGCGGCATGCTGCTCAGCGAGACCACGCTGCACGTTCCGGCCGACGTGCATTTCCGCGAGCGCGCGCCGTGGCGCGTCGGCCTGGTCGCGATGGAGTGCGGCCCGACGCTGCTGGCGCATCTGCATGCCGATTGCGCCGAAGGGCAGCCGGTCGTGATGTCGTTGCAACTGGACAAGAGCGGGCAGGCGGTGGCCTTCGCGCACCCCGAACGGGAGACCCCGGACATGGCTGACGACAGGCAGTGGCGCGAGATGACCGCCGATCCGAAATTCCGCCGCGTGCTGGTGACGAATGGGCGCAGTGCGGTCGGACAGGAGGCGGTGGCCGCGCTGAAGGCGGCTGGCGCATCGACCGTGTTCGTCGGCATCGCCGAGCCGTGGAAGCCGTTCCGCGGCGAGGACGGCTTGCGGGCGCTGGACGGTGTTCAGATCGTGCCGCTCGATATCGGCGACGAGAAGTCGGTGACCGATCTTGCGGCCGATATCGGCGGCAAGGTCGATATCCTCGTCAACACGACCGAGCACGTCCGCGCCGGCGGGCTGCTCGATCGCCATGGCACCAGCATCCTGCGCGACGAGATCGACCAGAGCTATCTCGGCTTCGTCCATCTGGCGCAGGCGTTCGGGCCGGCGATGCGGATGCGCGGCGCCGACGGGGTCAACAGCGCCGCGGCGTGGGTCAACATCCTGTCGGTCTATGCGCTGGCGAACTGGCCGGTGTTCGGCGCCTATTCGGCGTCGCAGGCCGCCGCGCTCTCGTTGTCGCACAGTTTGCGCGCAGAACTGCGGCCCGGCGGCGTCAAGGTGGCGAACGTGTTCACCGGCCCGCTCGATATCGAATGGTTCCAGACGGTCCCGCCGCCGAAGGTCGCGCCGCGCGCGGTCGCGTCCGCCATCGTGTCGGCGCTGAAGCGCGGGCTGGAGGACGTATTCGTGGGCGATGTCGCCGAGGAGATTCGCCAGCGCCTCGCGGTCAACCCCAAGGCAGTCGAGCGCGAACTGGGCAGATAAGCGAGCTTGCTGAAACAAGAGGGAAGAAGCGCCATGGACAGCAACAGCCTCATGCAATTCGCCGGCGCCGTCGCATCGGGCGCGGTGCGCGTCGTCGACCTGACCTTCACGCTCAGCCCGGATTTTCCGGTCATCGTGCTGCCGCCCGAGTTCGGCCAGGCCGCGCCGGTGCGCATCCAGAAGATCTCGCAATACGACGCCGCAGGCCCGGCCTGGTACTGGAACAATCTCACCTTCGGCGAACACACAGGCACGCATTTCGACGCGCCGATCCATTGGTTCACCGGCAAGGACCTGCCGGACAATTCGGTCGACACGCTGCCGGTCCGCGACATGATCGCGCCGGCCTGCGTGATCGATTGCTCGGCCGAGGCCGCAAAGGATGCGGACTTCCTGCTGTCGATCCCGATCGTCGAGGCCTGGGAGAAGCGCCACGGCAAAATTCCGCCGCGTCACTGGGTGCTGCTGCGCACCGACTGGTCGAAGAAGGGCTGGCGCGACTACGCCAATCTGAAGGACGACGGTGCGCACACGCCCGGGCCCGACGCCGCCGTGATGCGCTGGCTGGTCGAGGAGCGCAACGTCATCGGCTTCGGCACCGAGACGATCGGCACGGACGCCGGCCAGGCCGGTCATCTCGATCCGCCCTATCCGGCGCACCATTTCCTCCACGGCGGCGGGCGCTACGGCCTGCAATGCATGTGCAATCTCGATCAGCTGCCGCCGACCGGCGCGGTGATTTTTGCCGCGCCGCTGAAGATCCAGAACGGCTCCGGCAGTCCGCTGCGCGTGCTGGCGCTCGTAGCGGGGTCCTAAGTCGTTATCTTCCACACCGAGTGAAATCATGAACAAGAAGACTTTGTTGATCGGCGCCGCGCTCTTGCTCGGCGTCATGGCGCCGGCACGCGCGGAAATTCTGGTCGGCTTCGTCACCGGGCTCAGCGGGCCGGTGTCGTCGATCGGCGTGCCCAACGGCAAGGGACTCGCTGCCGGCCAGGCGTATATCGGCGAGGTCGACGGCGAGAAGGTCCGCGTCATCCAGCTCGATGACGGATCGGACCCCGCCGCGTCGACGCGCAATGCGCGCAAGCTGGTGGAGCAGGAGAAGGTCGACTTCCTGATCGGCACGTCAGGTGCGCCGCAGACGCTGGCGATGGCGACCGTTGCCGTCGAAATGAAGGTGCCGATGGTGGCGATCTCGCCGATCGCGCCGCTGCCTGCCGGCGAGGGCGGACCATGGGTGGTGCAGACCCCGCAGCCGACCCCGCTGCTGGTGCAGGGCATCGTCGATCACATGAAGGGCCGCGGCGTGAAGACCGTGGCGTTCGTCGGCTTCTCCGATGCATTCGGCGATCTCATGTACAATTCGCTGGCGCAGAGCGCCGAGAAGGCCGGGATCAAGGTGATCGCCAACGAGCGCTATGCGCGCTCCGACACCTCGGTCACCGCGCAGGTGCTGCGCGCAGTCTCCGCGCGCCCTGATGCGATCATGCTGGGCGGCACCGGAACGCCCGGCGCACTGCCGGTGATCGCGCTCGCCGAGCGCGGCTACAAGGGCCCGCTGTACGGCAATCACGGCATGATCAGCGCCGACTTCCTGCGGCTCGCCGGCAAATCGGCCGAAGGCATCATCTGCCCGACCGGGCCGGTGACCGCGGCCGAGCAGCTTCCCGAGAGCAACCCGATCCGCAAAGTCGCGCTCGCATTCCGCGCCGCCTATGAGAAGGCCAATGGCGAGGCGCCCGCCGATGCGTTCTCGCCTTATGCCTTCGACGGCTGGCTGGTGTTCATGGATGCGGCGAAGCGCGCCAAGGCAACCGGTGCGGCACCGGGCACGCTGGCGTTCCGCAACGCGCTGCGCGAGGCGCTGTTCACGACCAAGGAAGTGGTCGGCACGCACGGCATCTACAGCTACACGCCGGCCGACCGCCACGGCGTCGACGAGCGCGCACGCATCCTGGTGCAGATCGAGAACGGCAAGTACAAGCTGCTGCAATAGATCAGTTGAAGCGGCAGCCATGGAGGCGGTGCGCTCCCTCTCCCCCGTTCTTACGGGGAGAGGGTTGGGATGAGGGGCCGCTTCCGCATATACAGAAATAGCTGAGCTTGCGGAGGCTCCCCCTCACCCGGAACGCATCTGACGATGCGTTCCGACCTCTCGCTGCACGCGGGGAGAGGTGAGACGAAAGCAGCTCAACCCTGGCGCAGCTTAGCCTTGAGCTTGCGCAGGTCGCTCGCGCGGCCTGCGGCTACCGCCGCGGCCGCCAGCGTCTTGATCTCGCCGCGGGCGAGCTTGCGGGTCGATGACAGCGGCAGCTCGTCGACGATGGCGACATAGCCGGGCACCTTGTGATAGGCGAGGCGCTCGGCGCAGGCCGTCACGATCGAGGTGGCGAGCGCCTCGGTGTCATCGGCTTTCGCGTTCGGCACGATGAAGGCAAACACCTCCTCGCCGCGAATGTCGTCAGGCACCGGCGTCACCGCGCAGCCGCCGATGCGCGTATCCATATAGAGCGCGCTCTCGACCTCGAGCACGCCGATATTCTCGCCGCTGCGGCGGACGATGGTCTTCTTGCGATCGAAGAAATACATCAGCCCATCTTCATCCGCGAACACCAGGTCTCCGGTGTGAAACCAGCCGCCTTGCCAGGCCGCTGCGGTGGCGTCCTTGTCCTTCAGATAGCCGCTGAAGAAGCCGGCGCGCGGGTCGTCGCCTTTGGCGCGGACCAGCAGTTCGCCGGGCTTGCCGAGCGCGACATCGGCGCCCTGATCGTCGACGAGACGATGCTCCATGCCCGCGTGCGGCCGACCGACGCAGCGCGCGCCGAAGCCAGCCGGCTCGCGCGCAGTGGTGGTGGCCGCGGCACCTCCGGTCTCGGTCATCGCCCAGGCCTCGACGATCGGGATGCGGTAGCGCTCCTCGAACGTGGCGCGGTGGCGGGCATCGACGCCGGGCGCGAAGGCGAAGCGCACGCGGTGCTGCCGTTCGATCTCGCTCGTCGGCAGTTGCAGCAGGATGGCCGGGATCACGCCGAGACAATGCACGATGGTGGCGCCGCTCTCGGCCACACATTGCCACCAGCGGGTGGCATGGAAGCGGTCGAGCGGCACCACGGCGCCGCCGAGCACCATCATGCCGACCGCGCTGCAGCCGAGCGCGTTCATGTGGAACATCGGCAGCGGCGTCAGGTTGATTTCGCGGTCCGCCTGCAGCTCCGCGACGCCGCCTTGCGCGAGGTACCAGTCGGCGACCTGCAGGAAATAGCGGTTCGACAGCATGCATCCTTTCGGTTTGCCGGTGCTGCCCGAGGTGAACAGCAGCGCGCATTCGTCGTTGAATTCAGGTGTCTGCCTGATGACCTCGCTCCGGCAGAGCGGAATGAGGCCGTCGGTGTCGATCAGGCGGGCGCGGCCGAGCGCGGCATCCCTCGTGAGGTGCATGCGATCCGGTGTCGCCACCAGCAGGTCGGCCTCCGACAGTTCGAGCTGGTAGGACAATTCGTCAGGGCGGACGTCGGGATTGATCGGGACGATCGAAACTCCGAGCGCGTTCAGCGCGAGCCAATGCAGGAAGAAGACCGGACGATTTTCCAGCAGCAAGGCAACGCGCGCGCCGTGTCCATAGCCGGCGGCGGCGTATTCGTTCCGAAGACGATCGACCTCGGCCTTGAACAATCCGTAGGCGTAGCTGAAGCCGTCCGGCGCGTAGGGCAGAGCGGCGGCGGCCGGCGCAAGCAGGAACGGCGCGTCCGGTCGTCTGGCGGCGGTGGCTGCGAAGGCATCGAAGGGCGATCGATATGGAATGTCGCGGCTCATCGCGGGACTAGCTCCTGTTGACGCTCGGCGCCGCCAGATGGGACGGTGCCGGAACCCGCACACGGCACTTGCCGTGGCGGCGGCATTCGTCGATACTTTAAGCCTAAACTATTTCGGTGGCCAGTGTCGATCGCGGCGGATCGGGCACGGCGATCGGTGGAGGTTCGGGTGCACGCAGATGATGGCAGCGCGGTTGGGCAAGGCCCGGGACGGCCGATCTGGCCTCAGGCGCCCGAACGTTTCGCGCCTGCGGACCGGATTCTCTCGACCATGTTGACACGGCAGGCCGCGCAATATGGCGAGCGCACATTGTTCGTGTTCGGCGAGACGCGATGGAGCTATGCCGAGACCGGGGCCATTGCCGCGGCGTCGGCGGCGCGGCTGCTGCGGGCCGGCATTCGCACCGGCGACCGCGTCGCGCTGATGTGTTCGAACCGCCCGGAATTTCTCGAAGTCTATCTCGGCTGCGCCTGGATGGGCGCCGTATGCGTGCCGATCAACACCGCGCTGCGCGGCATCCAGCTCAGCCACGTCCTGCGCAACTCGACGCCGGCCCTGCTGGTCATCGAAGCCGCGCTCACGCCGGCGATTGCGACGCTGGAGCACGACGTTGCGCCGCCGGATCTGATCTGGACGGTCGGAGAGACGGCCGAACCGCTGGCCGCGCGGCAAGACATGGTGCCGCTGCCCGCGCTCGGCGAGGGCGTGGCGCCCGCGCCGCTGCGGCCGGGAGACACCGTGGCCATCCTCTATACGTCGGGCACGACGGGTCCTTCGAAAGGCGTGTGCTGCCCGCAGGCGCAGATGTTCTGGTGGGGCGTCTATTCGGCGCGTGCGCTCGGCATTGTCGAGGGCGACGTGCTGTTCACGACGCTGCCGCTGTTCCACACCAACGCGCTGAATGCATTTTATCAGGCGCTGCTGAATGGCTGCACCTACGTGCTCGAGCCGAAATTCTCCGCTTCCGGATTCTGGGCCGCGGCGCGGCGTCATAATGCGACGGTGGGCTATCTGCTCGGCGCAATGGCCGTGATGCTGCTGGCGCAGCCGCCATCGGCCGACGACGCGGCGCATGGTGTTCGCGTTGCGCTCGGCGGCGGCGTGCCCGGCCAGTTTCACGCGCCATTTCTGGCGCGGTTCGGCGTGCCGTTGCTCGACGGCTACGGCTCGACCGAAACCAATTTCGTGTTTGCAGGCACGATCCCGTCGGATCGTCCCGGCACCATGGGCCATCTCGCCGAGGGCATCGAAGCATGCATCGTCGATGCCGACGATGCGGTGCTGCCCGACGGCGTCGCCGGTGAGTTGCTGCTGCGTGCATGCGAGCCCTTTGCATTTGCCACCGGCTATTTCGGGATGGCGGACAAGACAGTCGAAGCCTGGCGGAATCTCTGGTTCCACACCGGTGACCGCGTCGTGCGCGACGCCGACGGACACTACCGCTTCATCGACCGGATGAAGGATTCGATCCGCCGGCGTGGCGAGAACGTGTCGTCCTGGGAGGTCGAGCAGGTGCTGCTGACGCATCCGGCGATCGCCGCTTGCGCCGTCTATCCGCTGCCGTCCGAACTCGGCGAGGATGAAGTCGCCGTTGCGATCCAGCTCGAGGGCAGCCATGTGCTCGATGCCGCCGACGTGGTCAGGCATTGCGAGGGGCGGATGGCCCATTTTGCCATTCCCCGCTTTGTCCGGATCGTCGGCCAGATGCCGCTCACCGAAAACGGCAAGATCCGCAAGGTGGCGCTGCGCGACGCTGGCAAGACTCCCGACACCTGGGATCGCGAGGCCGCGGGGTACAGGCTGCGCCGCTAAAGCGCGATGAGATCTGGTTGGATCGTCATCGCGCTTTAGCTCTTGTTTGAGCATGATCTTTTCGGAAAACCGATTCGCACTTTTCCGGATCATGCTTTAGCGCAGACCATCATGGCAGCGAAACGACGCGCAGGTTATTGGTCGTTCCTGCCTGCGCGAAGGGGATACCGGCGACGACAACCAGGAGATCGCGGCTCGATGCGAATTGCTCGGCGAGCGCGAATGTGGTCGCGCGCTCGACCATCTCCTCATAGCTCCGGACATCCTCGGACAGCACGCTGTGCGCGCCCCACAGCAGGCACAGGCGGCGAGACACCTCGCGGCTCGGCGTGATAGCGAGGATCGGCAGGCTCGGCCGCTTGCGCGCCACGCGCGCCGCGGTGGTCCCGCTCGACGTATAGGCCACGATGGCCGCGGCGTGGACGACGGAGGCGAGGTCGGCCGCCGCAGTGGCGACGGCGTGCGGCGGTGTCTGCTCTTCGCCGGGCTGGGTCGCCTCGACGATCGAGCGATACATCTTGTGCTGCTCCGTGCTGCGGATGATGCGGTCCATCATCTCGACCGCCTCGCAGGGATAGCGGCCGGTCGCCGACTCCGCCGACAGCATCACCGCATCGGCGCCGTCATAGATCGCGGTCGCGACGTCGGAGACCTCCGCGCGGGTCGGCGTCGGCGCCGCGACCATGGAATCCAGCATCTGTGTCGCCACGATCACGGGCTTCACCGCGAGCCGGCAGGCCCGCACCAGCTCCTTCTGCCGGCCCGGCACGTCCTCGTGGGGAATTTCGACGCCGAGATCGCCGCGCGCAACCATGATGGCATCGCAGAGTTGAATGATATCGTCGATCCGCTCGAGCGCCGCCGGCTTCTCGATCTTGGCCATCAGCCCGGCACGGTCGCCGATCAGGCTCCGCGCCTCGATGATATCGGACGGTTTCTGGACGAAGGACAGCGCGACCCAGTCGACGCCGAGCTTCAGACCGAAATCGAGGTCCTCGCGGTCCTTCGCGGTGAGCGGTGAAAGGTCGAGCACCGTCCCCGGCAGATTGACTCCCTTGTGGTTCGAGATCGCGCCGCCGACGATCACCTTGGCCTCGATGAAATCGTCGCCAAGCCCGGTGACGCGAACGCGGACCCTGCCGTCGTCGATCAGGAGATCATGGCCGGGCGCCACCGCCGCAAAGATCTCCCGGTGCGGCAGCGGGATGGCCGAGCGGTCGCCGTCCGATCCCGACAGCACGAACCGAATGGTCTCGCCGGCCTCGACGGCGATCTTGCCATTGCGCAAGGTGCCGACGCGGATCTTCGGTCCCTGCAGATCCATCAGGATGCCGATCGGACGGCCGACATCCTGTTCCAGTTTCCGGATCGCCGCATGCACCTTGGCGTGATCGCCCTGCGTTCCGTGACTGAAGTTGAGGCGGAAGGTGTCGACGCCCGCCAGCAGCAGCGCCTTCAGCATCTCCGGAGAATTGGTCGCGGGGCCGACGGTGGCAACGATCTTGGCTCGTCGATGTCGACGCATGGATCACCTCATTTTGTCTTTGGCGGGCCGCCTGCGATCAACACGGCACGAATGTCGTTGATATTCGTCAGCGTCGGCCCGGTGCGCACGAGATCGCCAAGGTAATCGAAGAATGTGTAGCTATCATGGGCCATCAGGGCTGCGCGCGCGTCAAGACCTTCGCGGCGGCGCGGGTGAGCGTATCCGGACCAATCAAAGCACCAGCCGCGTCTTCCGTTCCATCGATGCCGTCGCTGTCTCCCGCGATCGCCCAGATACCCGGCGCGCCTGACAGCGGCAAGCCCCAGCAGGAACTCGGTGTTTCGGCCGCCGCGGCCGCCGGCCCGCGGCCGATCGTCACCGTCGTCTCGCGGCAGCACGGCCGGAGCAGGGTGGGGCTGCGCTCGTGCCGCGAGCGAACGCGCGATCCTGCTCGTCAAGGTGCCGAGTTCCCGGGCTGCGGCGTCGAGGCCCGCGGCCATCGCCGCGAGGCCTTGTCCGCGCCGCGAAGATTTTGCGAAGGGCAGTCCGGGCGCGCTGGTCAGTCAATTCAGCGTTCAATTGCTCGGCCTCGGACAGATCACCTGGCGTCTTGCTGCGATCGCTACTGACGGAATTCGTTGGTCAACTCCCCGATGCCGTCGATGGCGATGGTGACCGTATTGACCGGCTCCTTCATCACGCCGACGCCGATCGATGTCCCGCAACAGATCAGATCACCCGCCAGCAGCGTCATGTCGTGCGAGATCTTGCTGACCAGCTCCTGCGCACTGAAGATCATGTCCGCGATCGGGTAGTTCTGCCGCTCGACGCCGTTGAGGATGGTGCGGACGACGAGGTTTGCGGGATCGACGCCGACCGCAATGGCGGGACCGAACGGGCCGTAGCCATCGAAGCCCTTGGCCCGCGCCCATTGCGGGAAGGTTGGATCGCGATTGAGAATATCAGCGGCAGTGACGTCGTTGGTGCAGGTGTAACCGAAGATGTAGCCGTCCGCTTCTTCCGGAGCGACGGCAGTGCAGGTCTTGCCGATAACAATGCCGAGTTCGCCTTCGTAGGTCGTCTTGCCGCCGTAGCTTGGCGGACGGTTGATGACGGCGCCGGGCGCGGTGACGCTGGTCAGAGCCTTCAACAGGTACAACGGCTCGGGCGGCTCAGGCGATTTCAGCTTCGCGGCGAGCGCATGAAAATTGTTCCACAGCGCGATGATCTTGCTCGGCTGTGCCGGCGCGAGCAGTTCTACGTCATCAAGGGCAAGCGTCTGGCCGGTCGGACGCGTATCGCCGAACATCTCGCCGGTGTGGACGGATATGCCGGATGGCGTGAGTTGACCGAAACCGGTTTCGGCATCATGGCGGAAGCGGACCCAGCGCGTGACAGCGGCCATCTGCGTTACGCCACCTCGAGCGATTTGGCTTCGGAGGCGCCGGCGATGCCGTCATAGAGGCCCGCCAGCCTGGTGCGCTGCGCGACCAGGGCCAAAACCGCATCGAGGGCAGGGGTCGCAATCCCGGTCATCCGGCCCATCTCCTGGACCACGGTGATCAGCGGATCGATCTCGACCGGACGTCCGCGCTCGAGATCCTGCAGCATCGAGGTCTTGTGCGCGCCGACCTTGCGCGCGCCCTCGATGCGGCGTTCGACATCGACGCGGAACTTGACGCCGAGGCTCTCCGCGATGGTCTGGGCTTCGAGCATGATGGCGCGCGACAGCGCACGAGTGCCGGGATTGGTGCAGATCACGTCAAGCGTGGCGTGGGTCAGCGCGCTGATCGGATTGAAGCAGACATTGCCCCACAATTTGAGCCAGATCTCGTCGCGAATGCGGTCGAGCACCGGCGCCTTCATGCCGGCTGCCGTGAACAGGCGGGACAGGCTTTCGACGTCGGGCGTCATCTCGCCGGAGGGCTCACCAAGCGGAAAATTGTTGCCGTAGACGTGACGGATCACGCCGGGGGCTTCGATCTCCGTGGCCGGATAGACCACGCAGCCGATAGCGCGCTCGGGGCCAAGCTCGCGCCACTGCCGGCCGCCGGGATCGATGCTCTCGAGCGTCGATCCTTCGTGGCGTCCGCCATGCTTGTAGAAATACCAATAGGGAATGCCGTTGACTGCGGTGACGATGCGGGTGTGCCGGCCGAGCAGCGGCTGCATGCGCTCGATGACGGCGGTGATCGAATGCGCCTTGAGGCAGATGATGACGACGTCCTGCTCGCCGAGTTCAGCGGGATCGTCGGTGCAGCGCGGATGCACCACGCGCTCCTCGGCGCCGATCAGGAGTTTGAGCCCGTTCTGCCGCATCGCTGCGAGATGAGCGCCGCGTGCCACCAGGCTGACATCGGCCCCCGCGCGCATGAATTCGACCCCGAGATAACCGCCGATCGCGCCGGCGCCGTAGATGCAGATCCTCATGAAATCCTCGCAAGCAGGTGAAGACACAGCACGGGCACGCCGGCCCGAACCGAGGTGTGGCGATGGCGTTGGAAAGGCCGCTCAAGCCGCCGTGCCGGCGGCGTGCTCGAAGGCAAGCGCGATGTCCCGCATGCTGACGACGCCGACGAGCCGGCCGTTGTCGATCACAGGGACATGACGCATGCGGTGACGGTTGATGAGACGCTCGACATCGGTGAGTGCATCCTGCGAATTGCAGGACACGAGCGGCCGCGGCGAGATGAACTGCGCGACCTTCATGGCAAGGCCGCTGATGCCGCGCTCGGCGATGACGGCAACGACGTCCCGCTCGCAGAACATTCCGGCCACGGGTGCATCCTTGCTGCGCGAGGCCTTCCTGACCACGAGCGCGTCGGCGTTGCTCGCGTACATCAGGTTTGCCGCGATGCTGACGGTCTCGTTCGAACCGATCGTCACCAAATGTGGGCTGGAGTTGCGAAGGATGTCTCCGACGTACATCGCGGCGTTCTCCCGGTCGGGTGAGGGTAGCTATGATAATGGTGGTATACATTATCCCAGAAGTCAAACAAAAGAATCGACCAGATATTCGAAAGAAATGGCACCTATGCTGACATATTTGCGACGCTGGATGCCTTGACTTCCAAGCTAACTGGCATGCCAAATGCCAAATCTAGGTGGCTTCGCCGCGAGCAATTCCGCTCTGAAGCGCAACTGGTTAGGGGCATGTCGTGATGAAACGAGAGCCGATCCGGCGCAGGCCGTCCGACCCCGATCTTCGCGCACAGCCGGACCCCGACGCGCGCGATGGCGGCGTACAATCCGTCGATCGCGCGCTGCAGATCATGGAGACCCTCGCAGAGGATGACGAAGGCTATCGGCTGACCGATCTTGCGATCCGCACCGGCCTGTCGCCGTCGACTGTTCATCGGCTGCTGACGACGCTCGAAAACCGCAGGTTCGTGCAGTTCGACCGCGAGGAATCCAAATGGCACATCGGCGCGCAAAGTTTTGTGGTCGGCTCGACCTTCATGCGCCGGCGGAATTTTGCAGCGCGGGCATTGCCCTATCTGCGCAAGCTGCGTGACCAGACCAGGGAAACCGCCAATCTTGCCGTGGTCGACGATGAATCCATCATCATCGTGTCCCGCATCGAAAGCCGCGAGATCATGCGTTCGGTGACCAAGGTGGGCGGACGCGTCGCGATGATCGCGTCGGGACTGGGTAAGGCGGTGCTCGCCGCCTATTCCGATGCCGACGTCAATGCGATCATCCGCCGTCAGGGCATGCCGCGCCTGACGGAAAAGTCGATCATACGGCCCGGCGAACTGTTCAAGGAATTGGAGACGGTGCGGCGCCAGGGTTATGCGGTGGACGATGAAGAGGCGCGGCTTGGCCTGCGTTGCGTGGCCGCGGTGGTGTTCAACGATTGCAGCGAGCCGTTTGCCGCGATTTCCGTCTCGGGCATGGCGGACCGGATGATGCATGAGCGCCTGCCGGAGATCGGCGCTGTCGTGCACCGCATTGCGGCCGAGCTCACGGCCGAGCTCCGCGGCAACAGCCTTGCGCAGCAGGAACCGGCGTGACGCCCGTTGCGTCTCTCGCTGCGCAACGATTTCCATTTTTCTGCCGACGCTAATCGATTGGAGACATACAGAAAATCGCGAACGCTGCCACAGCGCGGAAAATTGTAGCGACGGCGTTGAGATCGACGCGCGCGCACCGGATGATCCTGCCAAGCCAACTCGTAGCGAAGTGGGATCATCAGATGAAGATGCGAGCAGTCGATGCAGCGGTGCGCATTCTCGAACGCGAAGGCATCACGTGTGCCTTCGGCGTTCCCGGCGCGGCGATCAACCCGCTTTATTCTGCCTTGAAGCGGAACGGTTCGATCAGGCACATCCTGGCGCGGCACGTCGAAGGCGCCTCGCACATGGCCGAAGGCTACACGCGGGCCACGGCGGGCAATATCGGCGTCTGCATCGGCACATCGGGACCCGCCGGAACCGACATGATCACCGGCCTCTATTCGGCGATCGCCGATTCGATTCCGATCCTCTGCATCACCGGGCAGGCGCCGCGGGCGCGGCTCTACAAGGAGGATTTCCAGGCCGTCGACATCGAAGCGATCGCCAAGCCGGTGACGAAATGGGCCGTCACCGTGCGCGAGCCGGCGCTGGTGCCGCGCGTATTCAGCCAGGCGTTCCACATCATGCGGTCGGGACGGCCGGGACCGGTCCTCATCGATCTTCCGCTCGACGTGCAACTGGCCGAAATCGAGTTCGACGACGAGACCTATGCGCCGCTGGCGGTCTACAAGCCGGCGGCGACGCGCAAGCAGATCGAGAAGGCGCTCGAGATGCTCAATGCCGCGGAGCGGCCGCTGATCGTCGCCGGCGGCGGCGTCGTCAATGCCGATGCGTCCGAGCTGCTGGTTGCCTTCGCGGAGGCTGTCAACGTTCCCGTGGTCCCGACGTTGATGGCATGGGGCGCCATTCCCGACGATCACGCGCTGATGGCGGGCATGGTGGGCCTGCAGACCAGCCATCGCTACGCCAACGCCACGATGCTGGACTCCGATTTCGTCCTTGGCATCGGCAATCGCTGGGCCAACCGCCATACCGGCTCGATCGAGACCTACACCAGGGGCCGCAAGTTCGTTCATGTCGACATCGAGCCGACGCAGATCGGCCGCGTCTTCAATCCGGATCTCGGCATCGTGTCGGACGCGAAGGCGGCGCTGGAATTGTTCGTGAGTGTCGCCAAGGAGTGGCGCAAGTCGGGCAAGCTGCGCGACCGGCAGGCCTGGCCCGCCGCCTGCCGCGACCGCAAGCGCACGATGCTGCGCAAGAGCCACTTCGACAACATCCCGATCAAGCCGCAGCGCGTCTATGAGGAGATGAACAAGGCGTTCGGCCGCGACACCTGTTACGTGACCGTGATCGGATTGTCGCAGATCGCCGGAGCCCAGTTCCTCAACGTCTATCGTCCGCGCAACTGGATCAATGCCGGGCAGGCCGGTCCACTCGGCTGGACGTTGCCGGCCGCACTTGGTGTGCGTGCCGCCGATCCCGACCGGGACATCGTCGCACTCTCGGGTGACTACGACTTCCAGTTCCTGATCGAGGAGCTCGCGGTCGGGGCGCAGTTCAATCTGCCCTACATCCACGTCGTCGTGAACAACTCGTATCTCGGCTTGATCCGGCAGGCGCAGCGCGGCTTCGACATGGACTACAACGTCCAGCTTTCGTTCGAGAACATCAACGCACCCGAACTCGGCGTCTACGGCGTCGACCATGTGGCCGTCGCCGAAGGACTGGGCTGCAAGGCGATCCGGGTCACCGATCCGAACGACGCCCAGGCAGCGTTCGCGGCCGCGCGCGAGCTGATGGCCAAGCACCGGGTGCCCGTGGTGGTCGAGTTCATTCTCGAGCGGGTCACCAACATCGCGATGGGGACGGAGATCGACAACATCGTCGAATTCGAGGAGGTGCTCGACCTGCCGCTCGATGACATGCCGAGCGCGCAACGATCCGGCACGCTGCTGCCGGCCTGACGCGATCCTTTTGCACTGCTTCAAGCGGAGACATCACCCATGCCGCAATTTGCCGCCAATCTCACCATGCTTTTCAACGAGCTGCCGTTCATTGACCGCTTCGCGGCCGCCAAGGCCGCCGGCTTCAGTGCGGTCGAATATCTGTTCCCCTACGACTACGACAAGGCGCAGCTGTGCGAGGAGCTGGCGCGCTGTGACCTGACCCAGGTGCTGCACAACCTTCCTGCCGGCAACTGGGCCGCTGGCGAGCGCGGCATCGCGATCCTGCGCGATCGCGTCGACGAGTTCCGCGATGGCGTGGCGCGCGCCATCGACTATGCCAAGGCGTTGGACTGCCGGCAGCTCAATTGCCTGGTCGGCATCGCGCCCGCGGGGACGGACAGGGCGGACCTCAACGAGGTGCTCGTCTCCAATCTGCGCTATGCCGCCGGCAGGCTTTCCGAGCACGGCATCAAGCTGCTGATCGAGCCGATCAACACGCTGGATATTCCGGGCTTCTTCCTGAGCGGAACGGAGCAAGCGGTGCAGCTGATCTCCGAGGTGCGCTCGCCCAATTTGTTCATCCAGTACGACATCTATCACATGCAGATCATGGAGGGTGACATCGCACGAACCGTGCAGAAGCATCTCGACCGCATCGCGCATGTGCAGCTCGCCGACAATCCGGGCCGCCACGAGCCTGGCACTGGCGAGATCAATTATTCCTATTTGTTCAAGCACCTCGACAGCATCGGTTATCGCGGCTGGATCGGCTGCGAATACAAGCCGCGCACCACCACGGTCGAGAGCCTCGGCTGGCACGCCGCGCATACGTTCGAGACCTGAAGTCAGCCGACGGGAGAGGCAAAATGAAAGACATTGGATTCATCGGGCTGGGCACCATGGGACGCCCGATGGCCGCGCACATCCTAGCGGCCGGTTACCGTGTGTTCCTGCACGACGTCGCGGCGCTGCCGCCGGAATTGGTTGCCGCCGGCGGGATTGCCTGCGACTCCGCGAAGCAGGTCGCGGAGGAGGCCGATGCCGTCATCATCATGGTGCCGGATACGCCGCATGTGGAGGCGGTGCTGTTCGGAAGGAATGGCGTCGCGGAGGGCGTCTCCAAGGGCATGATCGTGGTCGACATGTCCTCGATCTCGCCGCTGGCGACCAAGGAGTTCGCGCGGAAGATCGAGGCGCTCGGGGCCGACTATCTCGACGCGCCGGTCTCGGGTGGCGAGGTCGGCGCCAAGGCCGCGAGCCTGACCATCATGGTCGGCGGCAAGGAGCGGGCGTTCGGCGCAATGAAGCCGGTGTTCGACACGATGGGCAAAAACGTCACCCATGTCGGCGGCAATGGCGACGGCCAGACCACCAAGGTCGCCAACCAGATCATCGTGGCGCTGACCATCGAGGCGGTGAGCGAGGCCCTGCTGTTCGCGTCGAAGGCCGGCGCCGATCCGGCGCTGGTGCGCCAGGCCTTGATGGGCGGCTTTGCGTCGTCGCGGATCCTCGAAGTGCACGGCGAGAGGATGTTGAAGCGCAATTTCGATCCGGGTTTCCGCATCGAGCTGCATCAGAAGGATCTCAACCTCGCGCTGGAGGGCGCGCGGGCGCTCGGGCTGTCGCTGCCCGGCACCGCCGCCGCGCAGCAGCTGTTCAACGCCTGCACCGCCCTCGGCGGCAAGGCGTGGGATCACTCCGGCATCTTGCGGGCGCTGGAGGTGATGGCCGGCCACGAGGTGGCGGCGGCGTGAGGCGGCAAGGCTGCCGCTAAAGCATGATCCGGAAAACTGCGAAGCGGTTTTCACTCGCGACAAACGCGGGACGCGTTTGCGCGGAGATCAAGCTCAAACAAAGAGCTAAAGCGCGATGACGATTCAACCAAATCTCATCGCGCTTTAAGGTAGGATTGGTGGTACCAGCATCGCACAACAACCGACATCGGTGGTCCCTGCTTTCGCAGGGACGACGCGGACTGTGGGTTGGCATCGCGTGAACAACGCGGTGTCATCACCCGCGCACACGGTCATCCAGTATTTCAGAGACGCCCGACGCCGCGATCCGCAGGGGCGGGTGGTTCGGCATCAAGCCGCCGCCCGCTTCTTTTTCCGGGCCTTGGCGGGTTGAGCCTCTTCCTGTTCGTCGTCGTTGGGGGCTGCACCGTCCGACATGGCGAGCAGATTGTGCTTCATGGCGAGCAGCGCATCGGAGGCGGCCTCGAGCTGCTTGCGATCGATGCCGTTGACGATCTGGGCGTTGAACTTGTCGGTTTCCTTGCGCAGCTTCTCCAGGAAGCCGCGCGCCTGCTTGGTGACATAGACGCGCTTGACGCGGCGGTCGACCGGATCGGCCTGGCGCAGCACGAAACCGGAAGCCTCGAGCCGGTCAATCAGGGCGCCGACGGCGACCTTGCCGACATCGAGCTCATTGGCGAGCTGGGTCTGGGGCAGGCCGTCCTTGCGCGAGATGAACGCCAGCACCCACCATTGCGAACGGGTGATGCCGAGCGGCGCCAGGGCGCGGTCGAACATCATGCGCCTGAGCCGCGATACGTCATGGATCAGGTATCCGAGCCGCAGATCCCAATCGGGCTGATCGACCATGCTGTTTCCTTTTGAAGCCCGAGTCGGGGGCGGTTCAGCAATACCATACACCAGCGTATTTTAAAGGGAAGGTCGTCGAATGAACGGAACGCCTTGAGCCGGTGGCATCGGGTGATTTACAGAATAAGTACGCTAGTGTATTAATACGGATATAGGCGCCGCTACCTGCCGGCGAGCCGGCGGCCAATTTCAGCCATCAGGGAAGGAAGCCTTCGATGTTCGACGCTGCCGTGCTCAAGGGAAAGCGTATCCTGGTCACCGGCGGAGGGACCGGGCTCGGCAAGGAGATGGCAGTCGGCTTTGCCGCCCATGGCGCCCAGGTCTACATCTGCGGACGGCGCAAGGAGGTTCTGGATCAAGCCGCGCAGGAAATTCGCTCGCGCTCGGGAGGACAGGCGTCGGCATTGCTCGCCAATGTGCGCGACCCCGACGGCATCGAAGCGATGATGGATCGCATCTGGGCCGACGGACCGTTGACCGGACTCGTCAACAATGCCGGCGCGAATTTCCTGGCGCCGACCGAAAGCCTGTCGCCGCGCGGCTACGAGGCGGTCCGCTCGACGGTGATGGACGGCTCGTTCTACGCCTCGCTGGCCTGCGGCAAGCGCTGGATCGCTGCTGATCTGCCGGGGGTCATCATCAGCAATCTGGTGACCTGGGTGTGGACCGGGTCGGCCTATGTGGTGCCGGCGGCGATGGCGAAGGCGGCCGTGCACGCCATGACGATGTCGCTCGCGGTGGAGTGGGGACCGAAGAATATCCGCGTCAATGCGATTGCGCCCGGGCCGTTTCCGACCGAGGGCGCTTGGGACAAGCTCAATCCGCTGGCAGAGACCGGCGTCGGTGCGACGCAAGCCGATGAAGTGCCGCTCCGGCGTTTCGGCAAGATGGACGAGCTGCGCAATCTCTTGATCTTCCTGATGTCGGATGGCTGCAGCTACATCACGGGCGACACGATCAGCATCGACGGCGGTCACCACCTGGCCGCGCCGAGCACGTTCGCCGGACTCTCGAAGCTTTCGCCGGCCGACTGGCAACGGGCGCGCGAGGCCATTCAGGCCTCGGTGCAGAAAGAAAAGCAGGCGCGGTCGATCTGAGGAGGGAGCCGATGGGACTGGCTACAGCGACCAAGAGTTTTGAATGCACGATCGACGGCGGACTTGCGTTCGGCGCCATCAAGCGGCTGTTCTCGCAAACCAATGACCGGTCCTTCGAAAGTCAGCTCGAGGAGGAGGCGCAGACGCTGGCCGCGATTTCGCGAACCGCGGATGCCCAAGAGGGCGTCAGGGCCTTCGTCGAGAGCGGAAGCCGGTGTTCTCGGGGAAATGACCGGCGACGCGGCGGGGAAGCGACAATCTGACCATTGGCAGTCAATCGTACTCTGCAATAACGTACACACGTGAACGAAAATAACCGGCACCAAGCTGGACGCGCACGACACCACCAGGAGGGAAAGATGATCACGGCCGCCGCCATGCGCGACACCTCTCACGCGAATTTTCGGGAAGCCGGTTATTGGCTCGACAAGACCGTCGACCAGTTGCTGACGGAGGCGGTTGCCAGAGCGCCCGACAAGGTCGCGATTGTCGCCGACCGTGCCGATCGCGAGCAGGGGCCGCGCATTACCTATAGGGAGCTGAACGATCTGGCCGACCGGGCGGCGAGCTCGCTGCTGCAGCTCGGCGTCAGCAGCGGCGATGTCGTCACCGTGCAATTGCCCAACTGGTGGGAGTTCGTCGTCACCGCCTTTGCATGCAGCAAGATCGGTGCGGTGATGAACCCGGTGATGCCGATCCTGCGCGAGCGCGAGCTGCTCTATATCCTGAACTTCTGTCAGGCCAAGGTTTTCATCGTGCCGAAGAGCTATCGCGGATTCGATTACGCCGCGATGGCGGAGGGCATGCGCTCCGAGCTGCCGCATCTCAAGCACGTCATTGTCGCGGATGGCGAGGGCGAAACCGGCTTCGAACAGGTGATGCTGTCGTCGGAGCCGGCAAAGCTTCCGCCTGGGCTGCGTCCTGATGATGTGGCCGTGCTGATGTTCACATCGGGCACGACCGGCGAGCCCAAGGGCGTCATGCACACCTCGAATTCGCTGATTGCCTGCTGCAAGGCGCTGTCCGGCCGGTTCGGACTTGATAGCAGCGACGTGCTGCTGGTGGCTTCGCCGGTCGGCCACATGACGGGTTATGCCGCCATCGTCCTGCTTTCGGTCTATCTGGGCGGCACCATGATCCTGCAGGACGTCTGGGAAGCCAAGCGCGGCGTCGGCCTGATGGCGCGCGAAGGCGTCACCTACACTGCGGCGTCGACGCCGTTCCTCGCAGATATCTGCGAGGCCGTGAAGGGCGGCGCGCCGCAGCCGACGAGCCTGCGCTCCTTCCTGTGCGGCGGCGCGCCGATCCCGTCGGTGCTGATCGAGCGCGCGGCCGATGAGCTCGGCCCGAAGGTCTGCTCGCTCTGGGGCATGACGGAAGTGCTGTCCGGCACGCTGACCGAGCCGGCGCGCGCTGCGGAGAAATCGGCCAGCACGGACGGTCGCTCGCTCGAGGGAATGGAAGTCAGGATCGCAGATGCGGACGGTAGGCCGCTGCCGGCAGGCGAGCCGGGGCGACTGCTGGTGCGCGGTGCCCAGATGTTCAAAGGCTATTATAGGCGGCCGGAGCTGCAAACCTTCGACGGCGACGGCTGGTTCGATTCCGGCGACCTCGCCTATATGGACGCGGACGGCTACATCCGCATCTCCGGCCGGGTGAAGGACATCCTGATCCGCGGCGGCGAGAATGTGCCGGTCGTCGAGATCGAGAACCTGCTCTACAAGCATCCCGCCGTCGCCGCGGTCGCGGTCGTCGGATTTCCGGATGCCCGGCTCGGCGAGCGCGGCTGTGCATTCATCGTGCCGCGCAGCGGAAGCACGATCGACTTGGCGGCCGTGCAGGCCTATCTGGCCGAGGCGCGGATGGCGAAGCAGTTCTGGCCCGAGCGCGTCGAACTGGTGGCCGAGCTGCCGCGCACGGCGAGCGGCAAGATCCAGAAGTTCAAGCTGCGCGAGATCGCCGCGGCGTTCGCCGGCGCAGGCTAGGATTCACTGATCGGAGTAGATCGGATCGCGTCGCTCGCGAAACGCGGCGACGGCTTCCGCGTGATCATGCGTCTCAAGCAGGATGACCTGCTGGCGGTCCTCGATCATCAGCGCGGCATCGAGGCTCGGCGCGTCGATCAGCGTGTTGAGCGCCTGCTTGGTCATGCGCAGTCCCATCGGCGATACGCGGAGCATCTCCTGCGCAAATTCCATCCCCTTCGCGGGGAGATCTTCGGCGGGCACGATGTCGCTCACCAGCCCGATCGCCTTGGCGCGCTCGGCCTTGAGGAAGCGTCCGGTCAGCAGGAATTCGGAGGCGGCCGAAAGGCCGATCAGACGCGGCAGCAGATAGCCCGACCCCATGTCGCAGCCGCCGACGCCGATCCGGATATAGGCGGCGTTCATCCGCGCATCCGGCGCGGCAAAGCGGACGTCGCAGGCGAGCAGGAAAGAAAAGCCCGCGCCGCAGGCTGCGCCGTGGGCGAGACCGATGATCGGCTGCGGACAGGACCGCATCAAGCGGATCACGCCGGAGTAGTTCTGCTGCATCTTGAGCTGGCGCTGTGGCCGGCCCTTGCCGGGGGCGGCGAATGCGTCCGAGCCGAGCTCGGCGCCGGCGGAGAAATGCGGCCCGTTGCCGCGCAGAACGACGACGCGCGTTGTGGTCCGCTCGTGCAATGCGGAGAAATAGGCGGTCAGTTCCGCGATCATGTCGGGAGAGACGGCGTTGAGCTCGGCGGGCCGGTTCAATGTCAGGATATCGATCGCGCCGTTCGTCTCGATCGTGATGGTGTTCGGTTGCGTCACGTCTCGCTCCCATCATTCATTGTCGTTGCCTGAAGATAGTAATAAAGTGTACGATCATCGGGCGCAATGCTCGCTGACGGCCTCCTCTGTCCGAAAGCGCGGGCGGCAATGATGTTACAAGCGCTAGGGAGCCAGGCAGATGCCATACCAGTCGGTGTTCAGGCCGGATTTGTTCAGGGGACAGACCATCATCGTGACCGGCGGCGGCAGCGGGATCGGGCGCTGCACCGCGCATGAGCTGGCAGCGCTCGGCGCCAATGTCGCGATCCTCGGGCGGACGATCGAGAAGCTCGTCGAGGTACAGCACGAGATCGAGGAGGATGGCGGGCAGGCGATGAGTCACGTCTGCGACATCCGCGATGAGACCATGGTCGCCACCGCCGTCGATGCGGTGCTGGCGCGTTACGGCCGGATCGACGGCCTTGTCAACAACGCCGGGGGGCAGTTTCGCGCACCGTTGAAGGCGATCTCGACCAAGGGATTCGAGGCCGTGGTTCGCAACAATCTGACCGGCGGCTTCATCTTCATGCGCGAGGTCTATAACCGCTGGATGGAGGCCAATGGCGGCGTCATCGTGAATATCATCGCCGACATCTGGCACGGCTGGCCGGAGTTCGGCCATTCGGCCGCGGCGCGCGGCGGCATGTTGACCCTGACCGAGACGGCGGCCTGCGAATGGTCGGCGTCGGGCGTGCGGGTCAATGCGGTGGCGCCCGGCGGCATCGTCTCGAGCGGCTTCGACACCTATACGCCGGAGATGCAGAAGAAGCTGCACGACTTCACCGAGCGCGTACCGCTGCAGCGGTTCGGGACGGAAGCCGAGATCTCGGCCGCGATCGCCTATCTGTTGTCGCCGGCGGCGGCCTATATCACCGGCTCCTGCCTTCGCGTCGACGGAGGAACGCCGAATGCCCGCACCACCTGGAAGCTCGAACCGCACAGCCGCAGCGTGCCGTTCGAGGGCTTCCACCGCGTGAAGCTGCCGGAGGTGATGAAGCGCAAGGCCAGCGCATAGCGCGCGGTGCCTAAAGCGCGATGAGGTTCGGTTGAATCGTCATCGCGCTTTAGCTCTTTGTTTGAGCATGATCTTTTCGGAAAGCCGCTTCGCACTTTTTCCGATCATGCTCTAGTCCACCGCGATGATCAGCTTGCCGTGGTTCTCGCCGCGGTAGAGCCGGGCGATCGCGCCCGGCGCGTGGTCGAGGCCGGGCAGGATCTCCTCGTCGTGCACGATCTTGCCGGCAAGGGCCAGCTCGGCGAGCTGCGCCGCTGCCGTCTCGAACTCGGCGAGGTGATCGAAGATGATGAAGCCCGACCACCGCAAGCGGCGGGTGAGGATTTCGCGTTCGGGCCGCGGCCCGGTCGGCGTGGGAGTCCAGGATGCGTTCGCGGCCGTGCCGCACTGGATCACGCGACCGCGCAATCGCATGGTGCGGATGGCGGCGTCGGCGATCATCCCGCCGGTATTGTCGAAGAAGATGTCATTGCCGTCAGGACAAGCCGCCCGGATCGCCGCGCCGAGGTCGGCCACGTCGCGATAATTGATCATCTCCCGGTAGCCGTAGCGCGCTTTCGCCAAGGCGGCCTTCTCGCCCGAGCTGGTCAGGCCGACCGCACGGCAGCCGGCGATGGTCGCGAGCTGGCCGACGAAGCTTCCGACGCTGCCGGCGGCCGTCGACACCAGCACATGCTCGCCGGGCTTGGGGTCACCGAGGCCGTGAAAGGCGAGATAGGCGGTGATGCCGTTCATGCCGAGCACGCTGAGATTGGCGCTGAGCGGCAGACGCGAAGGCGTGACGCGGCGCAGCACCGCCTCTGGCGTCGTCACGCAATAACGCTGCCAGCCGAACCAGCCGTAGACGTGTTCGCCGGCACGATAGCCGGCAACATTGCTTTCCAGGATTTCGCCGACCGCAAGGGAGCGCATCGGGGTATCGAGCGGCACCGGCGCGCTGTAGTTCCCTTCGTCATTGGCCCATCCGCGCTGGGCCGGATCGACGGAAAGGTAACGGTTCTGGATCAGGATCTCGCCGTCGCCGGGAGCGGCGACGGGCTCCGTCACGACCGAGAAGTGTTCCGCCTGCGGGATGCCGCGCGGCCGCGCCGTGAGCCGGACCTCTCGATTTTCGCGAGCGGACATCAGCGATCCTCATAATTAGTACGCTTGTGTACGATATGAGTATACGGTAGAAAATCGGCGGGAGACAAGGACATCCGGACGGTATCGCCGTCCGCGACCCTGCAACAGATCGTAAAGAGGCAAAGCCATGGCGGGGCTCTATTTCGAGCAGTTTTCGGTCGGACAAACCTTTGTCCATGAGATCAGGCGCACGGTGACGGACATGGACAACATCCTGTTCTCGTCGCTGACCTATAATCCCGCGGCTGTGCATATCGATCACGAATATGCAAAGGGCACCGAATTCGGGAAGCCCCTGATGAATTCGATCTTCACGCTCGGCCTGATCATCGGCCTGTCGGTGCAGGACACGACGCTGGGGACCACCGTCGGCAATCTCGGCATGGAGGACACCCGGTTTCCGAAGCCGGTGTTCGCCGGTGACACGCTGCGTGCCGAGACCAAGGTCGTTGCGGTGCGTGAGAGCAAGTCGCGGCCGACGCAGGGCATCGTGACCTTCGAGCATCGCGGCTTCAACCAGCATAACGAAGAGGTGATGTATTGCCGCCGCAACGGGCTGATGATGCGGAGGCCGGCATGAAACTGCGCTCGCTTCTGTTCGTGCCGGCCGACAGCGAACGCAAATTCGCCAAGGCCGACGGCATCGGCGCCGACGCCCTGATCCTCGATCTCGAGGATTCGGTGGCACCCCGCCGCAAGGCCTTCGCGCGTGACGCCGTGAAGAACCTGCTCGGCGGCGGTCCGAGGAACTGGTCGTTCCTGGTCCGGATCAATCCGTTCGGCACCGGGCTGACGCTGGAAGATTTGGCGGCCGTGGTTCGTCCTGGGCTGGATGGGCTTCTGTTGCCCAAGGTCAACGGGATCGAGGATGTCGATCTCATCTCGCATTATGTCGATGTGCTCGAGGTCGCCAACGGCGTTCCTGCCGGTCATGTCAAGCTGCTGACGGTCGCAACCGAAACGCCGGCCGCGATGATCGGCTTCAGCGGCTATGCACGGAGGAACAAGCGGCTGGTCGGAGTGACCTGGGGCGGTGAGGATCTGAGCGCGGCGCTCGGCGCGCTCACGCCGCGCGAAGCCGACGGAAGCTGGACCTTTCCATATCAGGTGGCGCGTGCGCAGTGCCTGTTCGCGGCCGGTGCCGCCGGCGCGGCGGCGCTCGAAACCTTGTACGTCGATTTCAGGGACCAGCAGGGGCTGGCGGACAGCTGCAAGATCGCCCGGCGCGACGGCTTCGTCGGCCGCATCGCGATCCATCCGGATCAGGTCGCGACCATCAACGCCTGCTTCACGCCATCGGATGAGGATCTCGCGCATGCGCGGCGCGTCGTTGCCGCGTTCGCGGCCGCACCCGATGTCGGCACGGTCGGGATCGACGGCAAGATGTACGACATTCCGCATCTGGTCGCCGCAAGGCGAACGCTGGCGTCGGTCGGGGAGGGCAGCGCGAATGGATAGGTCCTTTGCCAACCAGCTCGATGTGCCCGAGGACTACGCCGCCATTCGCGAGGGGGTTCGTGCGGTCGTCTCCCGGTTCGACGACGAGTACTGGCTGGCCCGCGACGATGATGGCGAATTCCCGCGTGAATTCCATCGCGCGATGGCGGACGCCGGCTGGCTCGGCATCACGATGCCGGAGGAATATGGCGGCGCGGGCCTCGGCGTGACCGAAGCCGCGATCATGATGCACGAGGTCGCAAGCCATGGCGGCGGAATGACGTCGGCATCCGCGGTGCACATCAATCTGTTCGGGCCGCATCCGATCGTGGTGAAGGGCACCGACGAGCAGAAGCGGCGCTGGGTGCCGCGGCTGGTGTCCGGCGAGGATCAATGCTGCTTTGGCTTCACCGAGCCGGATGCCGGGCTCAACACCACACGGATCAAGACCTTCGCCGAGAAGGTGCCGGGCGGCTATCTCGTCCATGGCCAGAAGGTCTGGACGTCGACGGCGCAAATCGCCAACAAGATCATGCTGCTGACGCGGACCACCAAATTCGAGGACTGCAAGCGGCCGACCGACGGCATCACCATCTTCTACACCGACCTCGACCGCTCGAAGATCGAGGTGCGCCGCATTCCGAAGATGGGACGCAAGGCGGTGGATTCCAACGCCATCTTCATCGATGGCCTGTTCATTCCGGAAGCCGACCGGATCGGCGAGGAGGGCAAGGGCTTCTCCTATATCCTGCACAGCCTCAATCCCGAACGGATCCTGATCGCGGTCGAGGCGATCGGCATCGGGCAGGACGCGTTGCGCCGCGCGACGCGCTATGCCAGGGAGCGCGTGGTGTTCGACCGCCCGATCGGGCAGAACCAGGCGATCCAGCATCCGCTCGCCGAGAAGTGGATGTATCTGGAGTCAGCCTGGCTGATGGCGATGCGCGCGGCCTGGCTCTACGACTCCGATCGACCGTGCGGCGCCGAAGCCAACAGCGCCAAGCTGCTCGGCGCCCGGGCGGGGCACGATGCGGCGTGGCAGGCGATCATGACCCACGGCGGCTTCGGGTACGCCAAGGAGTATCACGTCGAGCGGTTGTTCCGCGAGGTCTCGATCACCCGTCTGGCCCCGATCACCGAACAGCTGATCCTCAGCTTCATCGCCGAGAAGGTGCTCGATCTGCCGAAGAGCTACTGACGTGCAGCAAGGCGCGGGCGCACAAGCGGCCCACATCAGAGGTTGCGCGAGATCAGCTCCCGCATGATCTCCGACGTGCCGCCGTAGATGCGCAGCACCCGCGCATCGGCAAACAGCCGGCAGATCTCGTACTCGCGCATGAAACCGTAGCCACCGAAGAACTGCAGGCACTGGTCGACCAGGCGTCCGTGCATCTCGGTGGTCCAGAGCTTCGCGGTCGACGCGCCATACGTCGTGAGCTCGCCGCGGATATGCTGGGCCAGGCACTGGTCGACATAGGCCCAGCCGACCTGCAGGTCCGACTTCAGATCGGCCAGCTTGAAGCGGGTGTTCTGGAACGTTCCGATCGCCTGGCCGAAAGCCTTGCGCTCCAGCACATAGGCCTTGGTGATGTCGAACGCTTTCTGCGCCGCCGCGATCGAGTGGAGCGCGATCGTCAGCCGCTCCTGCGGCAGCTCGCTCATCAGCGCGCCCATCGCGCCGCCCTCGGAGCCCAGCAGGTTGCCGACGGGAACGCGGACCTGGTCGAAGAACAGCTCCGATGTATCGGCGGAGAGGTGGCCGAGCTTATCGAGGTTGCGGCCATGCCGGAAGCCGGGACGGTCGGTCTCGACCAGGATCAGGCTCATGCCGCGTGATCCGCCATCCGGATTGGTGCGGGTGACCGCGATGACGAGGTCGCACATCTGGCCGTTGCTGATGAAGGTCTTCTGCCCCGAAATGACGTATTCGTCGCCGTCGCGGACCGCGCGGGTGCGGATGCCCTGCAGATCGCTGCCGGTGCCGGGCTCGGTCATCGCGATCGCGCAGACGGTCTGGCCGGCGATCATGCGCGGCAGCCATTTCTTCTTCTGCTCCTCGGTGCCGTAGCTCAAGAGGTAGCCGCAGCAGACGTCGTTATGCACCGAGAAGTCGGTCGCGGGGCCGGCGAAGCCGGAATAGGCGAGCTCCTCGATGATGACGGCGTTGTGGCGGAAATCGCCGCCGATGCCGCCATACTGCTCCGGCACCTGCGGGCAGAGCAGGCCGGCTTCACCGGCTGCCGGCCACAGCGCGCGGTCGATAATCCCCGCGTTCTCCCATGCCAGGAAGCGCGGTTCGATCTTCGCAGCGGCGAAGCGGCGGACGCTGTCGCGCAGCATGGCGTGCTCTTCGTCGTAGACCGGGCGATTTGGCAGCATGTCCGTCGAACCGTCTGTTGGAATTAGAATGCGACCTTGTCGCCGCCCTTGAGCTGGAGGATATCGCGTGCCTCCTCGGGGCTCGCGATCTCGAGGCCGAGGCCTTCGATGATCTTGCGCACCTGCGTCACCTGCGCCGCATTGGTCTCGGCGAGACGGCCGGCGCCGATCCACAGGCTGTCCTCGAGGCCAACCCGGGCATGGCCGCCCATCGATGCCGCCATCGCCGCCACTTGCATCTGGGCGCGGCCGGCCCCGAGCACGGACCAGCGATAATTGTCGCCGAACAGGCGATCGGCGGTCCGCTTCATGTGCATGACATCGTCCGGATGCGAGCCGATGCCGCCGAGCAGGCCGAAGCAGGTCTGGATGAACAGCGGCGCCTTCACCGTCCCTTCGGTCCAGAAGTAGTGCAGATTATAGAGATGGCTGGTGTCGTAGCATTCGAACTCGTAGCGCGTGCCGGTGCCGTTGAGCGTCTCCAGCGCGTAGCGGATATCCTTGAAGGAGTTGCGGAAGACGAGATCGTGGGAGCCCTCCAGCATCTGCGGCTCCCAGTCGTGCTTGAACGACTTGTAGCGCTTCAGCATCGGGAACAGGCCGAAATTCATCGAGCCCATGTTGAGGCTCGCGACCTCCGGCTTCCAGATCGCCGCCGGACGGACGCGCTCCTCCACGGTCATGTAGGGCGATCCGCCGGTGGTCAGATTGACCACGACGTTCGAACTCTGCTTGATGACGCGGAGAAAAGGCTCGAACGCCTCCGGCGATTGATCAGGACGGCCGTCGTCGGGATTGCGCGCGTGCAGATGCACGATCGCGGCCCCCGCCGCCGCGGCGCCAAGCGCGGACTCGGCGATCTCCGCCGCCGTCACCGGCAGATGCGGCGACATCGAGGGCGTGTGGATCGATCCGGTGACCGCGCAGGAGATGATGACCTTGTGAGGCGCCATGGCTTGATCTTCGTGGCCCGTGATCAGCGCGCGAATTTGTGGAAGTCCGGATCGCGCTTCTCGTTGAACGCGGCGACGCCTTCCTTGGATTCCGCGGTGTCGTAGAACAGCTTGACGGCGTGAAGCGCAAAATTGCTGATGCCGCGGATGTTGTCGGAATCGGCATTGAAGGAGCGCTTGGCGAGCGCGATCGCGGTCGGCGAGCGCTGGGCCAGCTTGTCGGTCCAATCCTTCACGGCAGCGTCGAGCTGCGCCATCGGGACGACCTTGTTGACGAGGCCCATCTCGCGCGCCTGCTCGGCGGTATAGCGCTCGTTGAGGAACCAGATCTCGCGCGCCTTCTTGTCGCCGACGTGCCGCGCCAGGAACGCTGTGCCCCAACCGGCATCGACCGAGCCGACCTTAGGACCGACCTGGCCGAACTGGGCATGCTCTGCCGCGATCGTCAGGTCGCATAGCGTAGCGAGCACGTTGCCGCCGCCGATCGCAAAGCCGTTGACGCGGGCGATCACCGGCTTGGGGACGTCGCGGATCAGGCCCTGAATCTCGTCGATGGGAAGGCCGACCACGCCGCGGCCGTCATACTGCCCCTCATGCGCGGACTGATCGCCGCCGGTGCAGAACGCCTTTTCGCCGGCGCCGGTCAGCACGATGCTTGCGACATTGCGATCGTTGCCGGCGAGCTGGAAGGCCCAGATCATCTCGTCCAGCGTGCGCGCGCGGAACGCGTTGTAGACCTTCGGCCGGTTGATGATGATCCAGGCGGCGCGGTCGCGGACTTCATAGATGATATCGGTGAATTGCTTGGGATCGGTCATGGCGTTTCCTTCCGCTGATCAGATCATGTTCATTCCGCCGGAGACGGAAATGGTTTGTCCGGTGATGAATTTGCCGTCGTCGGAGGCGAGCATCGCAACGATCCCGCCGTAATCGTCTGGCTCGCCCATCCGCTTGAGCGGAATGCCGCGCACCATGGCATCCTTCCACTTCACGGCATGCTCGCCTTCGCCGAGTACCGCCGCCATCATCGGCGTGTTGGTCGGCCCGGGGCACACGGCGTTGCACAGCACGTTCTTGCGTGCCAGCTCCCGCGCCAGCGACTTGGTGAAGGAGATCAGGCCGCCTTTGCAGGCCGAATAGACCGCCTCGTCGCTGGTGCCGACCCGCGCCGCGTCGGAGGCGATATTGACGATGCGGCCACCGCCGCGCTCGGCCATCAGCGGCGCGATCGCCTTGTGGGTGTTGAGCGGTCCGTAGAGATTGATCCGGATGATCTTGTCCCAGAGCTCCCTGTCGGTCTTCAGGAACGGCATCGGGCGGTCCCAGCCGGCATTATTGACCAAGAGCCAGATCGGGCCGAGCTCGCCTTCGACCTTGGCGACGGCGGCCTCGACCGAGGCGGCATCGCCGACGTCGACCGCATAGGTCCTGATGATGGCCTGCGGCGCGAGTCTTGCGGTCTCTTCGCCGCCCTGCGGATTGATGTCGAAGATCGCGACCTTGCAGCCTTCCTCGGCCAGCCGCAGCGTCAATCCCCGTCCGATGCCCTGTCCGCCGCCGGTCACGACGGCAACCTTTCCCGATAGGCCCTTCAACGCTGATCTCCCTTGTCGTTTGTCGTTTTCTTCCTTGGTCCTCGACGGTCAGAAGGAGAGAGGGGCTATGTGGCCGACCCGTTCTTCTGAATGTCGAAGCCGCGCTGTGAATACATCTGCCGAGCGATGATCGTCTTCATGATCTCGATCGATCCCCCGGCGATCTTCACCACTCGCGCATCGGCATAAGCCCGTGCGATCGGATATTCCCACATATAGCCCCAACCGCCGAACAGTTGCAGGCACTCGTCTACCGTCTCGCAATGCAGCTCCGAGGTGAACATCTTGGCCATCGCGGCGTCCACCGGATCGAGCTTGCCGTCCATGAACAGGGCAATGCATTTGTCGGTGAAGACACGCGCGACAGTCGCCTTAGTCTTCAACTCGGCGAGCTTGAACTGGGTGTTCTGGAAGCCGGCGAGCTTCTGGCCGAACGCACTCCGCTCTGCGGTATATTGCAGCGTCCAGTCGATCACGGTTTCGGTGACCGTGGCCGACCGGATCGCCTGAGCAAGGCGTTCCTGCGAGAGCTTGGTCATCATCTGGGCAAAGCCCCTGCCTTCCGCGCCCAGCATATTGCTGGCGGGAATGCGGACATTGTCGAAGAACAGCTCGGAGGTGTCTTGCGCCCGCATGCCGAGCTTTTCCAGATTCCGGCCGCGCTTGAAGCCGGGCCTGTTGCTTTCGACGATGAACAGGGTGACGCCCTTGGCGCCGGCCTGGCTGTCGGTCTTGGTCGCCAGCACGATGAAGTCGCAGAGCTGGCCGTTGGAGATGAAGACCTTCTGGCCGTTGATGACGAATTCGTCGCCGTCGCGGGCGGCTTTGGTGCGGATCGCCTTGAGGTCGCTGCCGGCATGAGGTTCCGTCATGCCGAGCGAGCCGATCGCCTCGCCCGACACCATCTTCGGCAGCCATTTGCGCTTCTGCGCCTCGCTGCCGAACGACAGGAGATAGGTGGCGACGAGATCGGTGTGGATCAGGAAGCCCGGGCCGCTCGCGCCGGCCCGCCAGAGTTCCTCGAACACGACGACGTCGAACAGGTAATCGAGCCCCATGCCGCCATATTGCTCGGGGACGGTGCAGCACAGCAGGCCGGCGGCGCCCGCCTTCAGCCACAGCTCCCGCGGCACGATGCCGTCCTCTTCCCACTGGGCGTGGAACGGCACGATCTCGTGGTCGACGAAGCGACGCACCGTCTGCCGGAAAATTTCATGCTCTTCACGAAAGATCGTGCGCTCGATCATTGTCAAAACGCGTCCCGCCTGATTTAGTTTGCTAGTGTACAGTATTCTGATTGGGTATACAACTCGAACCGGGATCAGCGCAAGCGAGATCGTACACCAATGAACCTTAATCGAGGAGGCAAGAATGCCGAGCGGACCGGAACTGAAGCAGTTTCGCATGGAGCTGGCGGGAAACGGCGTCCTGCACCTGGTCTTCGATATGCCGGATCGTTCGATGAACGTGTTCTCGAACGCCGCGATCGAAGAGCTCGGTATGTTTGCGGACTGGCTCAGGCAAAGCGACGTGGCCGGTGTCGTCATCAGCTCCGGCAAATCCTCGGCGTTTTGCGCCGGCGCTGATCTGGCCGAGCTGGAGACGGCCTATGACATGATCATGGCGGCGGCGCCGGAAGACCGCGATCGTCTTGCCTTCGACCACTTCTTTCGGCTGAGCCACGGTTTGCGCAGGCTCGAGACCGCCGGCAAGCCGATTGCCGCGGCGGTCGCCGGCCTCGCGCTGGGCGGCGGCTGTGAATTCGCGCTCGCGGCCCATCACAGGGTGCTCGCCGACCAGCCGCAGGCGACATTCGGCTTGCCGGAGTCGCTGGTCGGATTGTTGCCGGGTGGCGGCGGAACGCAGCGGCTACCGCGCCTGATCGGCATTGAGGCCGCGCTTCCGGTGCTGCTCGACGGCGCACGGCTCAATGGCAAGGCGGCGATCGCCGCGGGTCTCGCGCATGAGCTGGTGGCGCCGGGCGAGGAGGTGGCCGCGGCAGAACGTTGGATTCTGTCGCGTCCCGCGGCCGCCCAGCCCTGGGATCGGCCGGATTGGCGGGCGGCGACCGCCCGGCAGATCGCGGCAGAGTTCGGCGCCCGTCGAAGCAAGATGCTCGCCGACACGCTCGGGCATTATCCGGCGCCGCTGGCGATCCTCGATTGCGTCGAGCAGGGCCTGCCGCAGGACTTCGACACCGCGATCCGGACCGAGATGCGGATCTTCGCAAAGCTGATCCAGCGCCGGGAGCCGCGCAATATGATCAGGACGCTGTTCCTCGGCAGGCTCGACTACGAGCGCCTGAAGAAGAAGGGTCTCGATCCCAAGGTCGTGCAGGCCGCAGGCGCGGTTTCAGCCGTGCTGGCTGCCCAGGCCGAGCACGGTGAGGAGCTCTCCGAGGCCTTTGCCCGGGCGGGCTTTGGCTGCGACGGGCAGCGCAAGGCGAGTTTTGACGGCTGGATCGCAGGCGGCGTCTATTGGCATGACGATGAGCCGGAGAGCTGGGGCAAGGAACTGCTGCGTGCGCGTCTCGCGGCCGCGGATGCCGCCGCAGCGCGCTGGCGCTACGAGCTCGACGAGTCGGAGCGGCGCGCCGCCGACTACGTCCTGGTCACGCAGCTGGGATTTCCGGCCTATCTCGGCGGCCTGTTTGCCGTCGCGCTCACCTGATCGTGCAGCAAGGGAGAGACTGTCGTGTCAAGACCGCTCGATGGCATCAGGGTTCTCGATCTTTCGAAGGTCCTGGCCGGTCCGCTCTGCGCGCAATATCTCGGCGACCTCGGTGCCGAGGTCATCAAGGTCGAAGCGGTGGGGCAGGGAGACGAGACGCGGGGATGGCCGCCGTTTCCCGCGCCCGGCCTCGGCACCGTCTTTCTGAGCGCCAATCGCAACAAGCGCAGCATTGCGATCAACATGAAGTCGGACAAGGGACGCAGGCTCGTGCACACGCTCGCAAGATCCGCCGACGTCGCCATCGAGAGCTTTGGTACCGGTGTCGCCGAGCGGCTGGGTATCGATGCCGCAACGCTTTGCGCACTCAATCATCGGCTGGTCCATTGCAGCATCTCCGGTTTCGGCCGGACCGGTCCGCTGAAGAACTCGCCGGGCTATGACGTGATCCTGCAGGCCTTCGGCGGCATCATGTCGATGACCGGCGACGAGGGCGGCGGCTATATCCGCAGCCCGATCTCGCCGATCGACCAGATGACGGGCGTGCATGCCTTCAGCGGCATCCTCGCCAGCCTGCTTGCACGGCAGAAGTCGGGCAAGGGCGGGGCGATCCAGGTGTCGCTGTTCGATACGGCGCTTGGGCTGCTCGGCTACAACCTGCAAACCTATTGGCAGCGCGGAACACAGCCGGCCAAATGCGGCTCCAGCCACGAGTCGCTCTGTCCCTATCAGGCATTCGAAGCTTCCGACGGACCGATCATGATCGGCGTGGCCAACGACAATCTTTGGCGCAAGTTCTGCGTGATCGCGGGACTCGGCGCGATCGTGGACGACCCAAAATTCCGGACCAATGCCGACCGGGTCAAACACCGCGCCGAAACGCTGCATCACGTGCAGGCGACGATCGCGACGCGGACGGTTGCGGATTGGAACGAGGCGCTGAACGCAGCCGGCATTCCCTGCTCGCTGATCAATACGCTCGCGCAACTGCTGGACCATCCGCATACCAGGGCGGACACGCTGATCATGCAATATGACCATCCGGCCGCGGGCCGCCTGAACTGCGTCGGCCACCCCGTGACGTTCGTCGGCGAGGAGCGGGACCCGGGGTTGCCCCCGCCGATGCTCGGCCAGCATACGGATGACGTTCTGAAAGAGATGGGTTTGACCAACGCGGCCATCGCGGACCTGCGCCGCGATGCCGTCATCAGCTGAGCCGCAGCGCGTGTGTTTCCGTGAGCGGTTGACGTTGTGCCCTCTCCCCTTGTGGGAGAGAGCTGCATAGCCACGGACTCGCTTGGGTGAGGGGTTTGGCCCCACAAAAGAATAATCCTACTGCGGAGACACACCCCTCATCCAGCGCTGTGCGCCACCTGCTCCCGCAAGGGGAGAAGGTACTTTTTAGGCCACCGTGAAGAACGGCAGTGGTGCGCCGTCGGTTGGCTTCCACAACCTTCACCCTCGGACTGATTTTGATCTTCTCCAGGTCGCAACCGACGATGTTGGTCGGCAGCGACGGCCCTTCTCGCGCGGGGTACAGACCTGCCGGAGGGAGCGCTATTCCTCGAGCAGCTTCCAGGACGTTTTCTCGAAGATCGCCATCCGCAGCGTGCGGTAGGGGGCGTAATTCTCTCTGGAATTGGAGAGCTCGATTCCCGGCAGCAGCATGCCGACCCGCTCCTTGCTGAAGCTCGTCGCCTGCGCCAGCAAGTTCTCGCGCGTCAGATTGTCGCCGCATCGCTGCAGGCCCTTCGCGATCGCCTGGGCATTGATGTAGCCGGACAGCGCGATGAAATCGTTCGGGCTGTCGTTCGGCGCCCACTTCTTCATGAAGGCGATGTAGTCCTTCACCTCCTCGTCGTCGGCCCAGGCCGGATCGCCGGCCTGCTTGGCGAACTGGGTCGTGTAGGCGCCTTGAACAGTCTCAAGCCCGGCCGGCATCAGGACGCCCTGGATCGAGTTGACGGGACTGGCCAGGAACTGCGCCGGCTTCCAGTTCAGTTCGTTCGACTTCTTGATCGCCTGCGCGGCGAACTTCGGCGTCGCAAAGTAGACGATCGTGTCGGCGCCGGACGCTTTGAGCTTCAGGACCTCGGAGTCGATGGTCGGATAACTCAGTTCGTACGGCGCCTCGGCCACGATCTTTGCCGTGCCGTCGGCGCCCAGACCCGACTTGAAGCCTGTCAGGTAGTCCTTGCCGTAGTCGTCATTCTGATAGAGCACCGCGACCTTCGCATTCGGCAATTTCCTGGCGATGAACTTGCCGAAGGTCGCGCCCTCCATCTCGAACGGCGGATAGAACGGCACCGTCCAGGGGAAATTCTGCGGGTCGTTGAAGCGGCGGCCGCCGGCCGAGATGAAGACCTGCGGCACCTTGTTCTGGTTCAGGTATTTCTGGACGGCCACGTTGGGGACGGTGCCGACCGTGCCGACCTCGGCAAGCACGCCGTCGTCGTCGACGAGCTTGCGGGTCTGCTCGATGGCCTTCGGCGGGCTGTACGCATTGTCCAGCGAGATCAGGTTGACCTTCCTGCCGTTGATGCCGCCGCGCTCGTTCAGCATCTGGAAGTAGCCGGTCATGACGCGGCCATAGCTCGCGAAGGCCGATGCGGGGCCGCTGTACGGCACGGTCTGGCCGATCTTGATCTCGGTGTCGGAGACGCCGGGACCGTATTGCTTGTCGGCGGCGCCGGCCGCGCTGCCGAGAATAACGGCGGAAATGCCGACCAGTATCGGAAACCTCATGTTTCTCTCCCTTGTCACTCTAACCATGTTTCTGGCTAATAAGTACATATATATACCATATACTATCAAACGAAAATATCCGGCGGCGCGTCACGGCCGGATTTCAGCTTGCGACGGGGATTGCAATGCATCCGAACTTTTGGGCGATCGCGCCGTGCGGCTAGCCATGCCTTGAACGCGGCCCGGATTGTGCTACAGATGGTACATAAGCGTACTAATTATGCGATGCCCCGGTCGCCGGCGGCAAGGGAGGGAATCATGGCCGCCTCGGGTGCAACGGCGCTGGCTGCGCTCAGGATCGGCGGACGCGTCGCCTTCGAGCGTCTGGTGCGGCCGAAGGCCCGCCGCGCGGAAGATGTGCCGTGCTCGCCCGGCGCCATCACGCCGGAATGGCTGACTGCCGTGCTCTGCCAGAACAACCCCGGCGCCGTCGTCACCGACGTCGTGGTGAAACCGGCAAGCGCGGGCACCCATGAACGTCACCAGTTGATCGTCAGCTACAACGAGGCCGGGCAGCGCGCCGGGCTGCCGACATCGATGTTCACGAAATCACTGCCCAGCGTCGTCACCCGCATGATCGGGGGCTTCAACGGCACCGCGCGGGTCGAGGGCCGCTTCTACATGCAGTTGCGGCCGCAGCTCGAGATCGAGGCGCCGATCGGTTATCACGCGGCATCCGATCGCCAGACCTACGCCTCGATTCTCCTGCTCGAAGATATGGTCGCGACCAAGTCGGCGACGTTTTGCAACTACAAGACCTATGTCGATCGTGCGACGGCTGAGGATATGGTCGATGTTCTGGCCGCGCTGCACGCCCGCTTCTACGGCGACGACGAACTCGCCGCGCGCTATCGCTGGGTCGCCAGCTATCCGCGCTGGTTCACCATCGGCGCGGAGAAGATGAGCCTCGAACACTACACCAGGAAGGCCTTCGACGCCGCCGCCCATGTCATCCCCAACAGCGTGCTGGCCCGGCGCGAGGCGGTCTGGCCGGCTGCCATGCGGGCGCTCGCCGTCCACGACAGCGAGCCGCAGGGGCTGATCCATTCCGACGTGCATATCGGCAATTGGTATCGGACCGGCGCGGGGAAGATGGGGCTGTGCGATTGGCAGTGCCTTGCCCGCGGCCACTGGTCGCGGGACTTCTCCTATGCCGTGACGGCGGCGCTGACGCCGGATGACCGCCGCAATTGGGAGGAGGACCTGCTCCGCCGCTATCTCGACCGGTTCGGTGAATTGACGGGAACGAAGCCGGATTTGGACCGCAGCTTTCTGCACTACCGGCAGCAGATGGTCCACGCACTCCTGATGTGGACGATCACGCTGTGCCACTCGCCGCTGCTGCCGGCCATGCAGTCGGAGGCGACGACGCTGGCGATGATGGAGCGCATCTCGATCGCGATGGCCGATCTGGACGCGCTGCGCAGCTGATCATGGCGCGCGCCAGCGATGCGCGAGACGCCGCAGCGCGCGGTCCCGATCAGGATTTGCGGCGAACAACAGTATGAGCCACTGTACTAATCGAGCGTTGAACTCGAAAACGTCCGCTTGGATGGGAAATGCTGAAGGCACCCGCGGTAAAGCGCGATGAGATCGGGTTGAATCGTCATCGCGCTTTAACTTTTTGTTTGAGCATGATCTTTTCGGAAAACCGCTTTGCACTTTTCCGGATCATGCTTTAGTCGGCCGTCACCGGATCGCCCGACAGCGTCCAGCTGGCGCCGTCGAATGTGGCGATGCGCAGGGTCTTGAACGGCGTGTAGTCGCCGGGCGCCGTGCTGATCGAGATGCCCGGCAGCATCAGCGGCATCCGTTCGCCATGCAGCGAGGTGGCCTGCCGGATCAGATTCTCGCGCGTCAGCTGGTTGCCGCATTTCTTCAGCACTGCGGTGAGCGCGTTGACGTTCATGTAGGCGACCAGCACCGAATAATCGTCCGGATTGGCCGACGGCGCGTATTTCTTCAGGAAGTCGTGATAGGCTTTCACCTCGGCATCGTCGGCCCAGGCGGGGTCGCCGGGCTGTTTGAGGAATAGCGTGGTCACGAGGCCTTTCGATGCCTCGAGGCCGGCCGGCCGCAGCACCGTTTCGACCGATGCGGTCGACCCGCCGATAACGTGCAGCGGATTCCAGTTGAGCTCGCGTACCTTGCGGATCGATTGCGCTGCCGCTTTTGCCGAGGACTGCTCGATCAGCGTATCGACGCCGGCAGCCTTGAGCTGCACGATTTGGGAATCGATGGTGGGATCGGCAAGCTCATAGGACGCTTCGGCGATGATCTGCGCGGCCTTTGCCCCGAGGCCGGCGCGCAATCCCTTCATATAGTCGCGACCGAAATCGTCGTTCTGGAATAGGATACCGATCTTGGCGTCCGGCTTGGTGTTGCGGATGTAGTGCGCGACGACGCGTCCCTCGGTTTCGAAGTCGGGATAGAACGGCACCGTCCATGGAAAGGTCTTGGGGTCGTTGAAGCGGCGGCCGCCCGCCGTGATCAAGAGTTGCGGCACCTGCTTGGCGTTCAGGTACTTCTGGATCGCGACGTTCGGCACCGTGCCGATGGTGCCGACCTCGGCGAGCACGCCGATATCCTCGACCAGCTTGCGCGACTGCTCGATGGCCTTCGGCGCGCTGTAGGCGTTGTCGAGCTGCGTGAAGTTGATCTTGCGGCCGTTGATGCCGCCCTGTTCGTTGATCATCTGGAAATAGCCGACCACCGCGCGGCCGGCGCCGGCGCCGAACGCCGATGCGGGACCGCTCAGCGGCGTCGACTGGCCGAGCTTGATTTCGGTGTCGCTGGCGCCCGGTCCATAGGCGTTCTCGGCGACGGCTGGCACGACGATCAGCGCTGCGGATATCGCGGCGCCTCCCAACATCCGGCAAAGGGTCTTGTTCAAGGTGTTTTCTCCCGTCGATCATCTTGTTTGTTGTTGAAAAATTGTCTTATCGAAGCAGCTCGCGCGCGATCACCATGCGCTGGATCTGGTTGGTGCCTTCGAAGATCTGGGTCAGCTTGGCGTCGCGCATCATGCGCTCGACCGGGTAATCCATGGTGTAGCCGTAGCCGCCGAAGATCTGCACGGCATCGGTCGTCACCTTCATCGCCATGTCGCTGCCGATGCATTTGGCCATGCTGGCGAGGACGTTGAGGCGCTTCCAGTCGCCGGCATCGCCGGCGCGGGCGCATTCGTAGACGAGGGCGCGCGCCGCCTCGATCTGCATCGCCATGTCGGCGAGCATGAACTGCACACCCTGGAATTCGGAGATCGGTTTCTTGAATTGCTTGCGTTCCTTGGCATAGGCGACGCAGGCATCGAGCGCGCCCTGCGCCAGTCCGACGGATTGCGCGCCGATGGTCGGGCGGTTGAGGTCGAGCGCGCGCATCGATGCGCGAAAACCCTTGCCTTCCTCGCCGACGAGGTTTTCGAGCGGCACCCGGACGTTGTCGAAAAAGATCGGCGTGTTGGGCGCGCCGCGAAAGCCCATCTTGCGCTCGTGCCGGCCGAAGGTGATCCCCGGCATCCTCTTCGGCTCGACGATGAAGGCACTGATGCCGTCGGCGCCCGGACTGTCGCTGGTCCGCGCCATCACGACGATGTAGTCGGCGACGACGCCGTAGCTGCACCATTGCTTGCGCCCGTTGAGGACGTAGCTGTCGCCGTCGCGTTTGGCGCGGGCGTTGATGGCGGTGACGTCGGATCCGGCCTGCGGCTCGGAAATCGCGATCGCGGTCACGACGCCGCCCTTGGCGATGATGGGCAAGAACTTGCGGCGCTGCTCCTCGGAGCCGAAATGCAGCAGCGGCATGATGAACATGGTGTTCAGCGCGGCGATCGAGGCGCAGGCCGGCGAGATCTTCGAGATTTCTTCACGCGCGATGCACGCCAGGGTCAGATTGCCGTTGGGGCCGCCATACTCCTCGGGAACCCAGAGCTGCATCAGCCCCATTTCACCGAACAGTTTGACGATCTCGAGCGGGAAGCGGTCGGTCTCGTCGATCTCGGCGGCGATCGGGGCCACGTGTTTCGCAGCCATCCGCCGTATGTTGTCGCGGAACGCGATCTGCTCCTCGGTGAAGCTCATGGACGACCTCCGCTGTCGCTGATTTTCTGTTGGGATGCCCAGAAAGGGGCTTCCATTGAATGGGTGAACCATTTAATAATTCACCGCATGTCGACCAAGTCAAGCCCCCACCCATCCACCCGCGCGCGGCCGCTCGCCGCGGCTCGGCGCGAGCGCGCCTCAGATTCCAGAACCGCCGGCGCGCCTGCCGCCGTGACTTTCCGGCCGATTCACACGAGGCGGGCCTTCGAGGAGATCTGCGCGCGGATTCGCGAGCAGTTGGCGCTCGGCGTGCTCAAGCCCGGCGACAAGCTGCCCGCCGAGCGCGATCTCGCCCAGCAGCTCGGCGTCAGCCGCAACGTGCTCCGCGAAGCACTGCGCAGCCTCGAGATGGCCGGGGTGCTGCGGCTGCAGAAGGGCGTCAAGGGCGGGGCGTTCGTCCAGGCTGGCGACACCAGCCGCATGAACGTCGTGATGCGCGACATGCTCAGCCTTGGCACCATCTCGGTGCGCGAGCTGTCGGAAGCGCGTGTCCACGTGCTGGAGCTCGGCGTGCGGCTTGCCTGCGCCAATGCACGGCAATCGGATTTGGAGGCGCTCGAGGCGAATGTCGAGCGCACCGACCTCGCTACGCGGGAAGGGCGACTGCTCGATCGTGTCGAATGCGCCCGGGAATTCTACAAGCTGCTGGCCGAAGCGAGCGGCAACAAGGTGATCGCCATGATCATGGACTCGGTCACCGAGATCCATATGCGGTTCGTCTACGCCAAGGTGGCGTCGAGCGGGGTCGCGATGGCGGGGCTGGTCGAGCGGCGCCGCAAGTTCCTGGCGGCGCTGCGCGAGCGCGACGTGTCGTCGGCGACGCGGCTGATGCGCAGCCATCTCGGCGCCGTGCAACGCATGCTGGAGCAGGATCCAGGTGCGATGTCGCTGCAGGTGGCGCTGGCCGAGATGCAGCCCGGCATGCGGCCATAGGTGCCGCCGAACACCTCGTGAATTGCATTCGAACAAGAAAACGAACGGAGGAAGTCATGTCTCACTATGCCAAGTATGAATTTCTGAAGGTCGAGGTGGCCGACAAGGTCGCGACCGTGACCCTGAACCGCCCGCAGGCGCGCAATGCGATCAACCAGAAACTCATCCGTGAGCTGCGGACCATTTGGGACGATCTGGCCGACGACCACTCCGTCAATGTCGTGGTGCTGACCGGCGCCGGCGAATTCTTCAGCGTCGGCGGCGATGTCAAGGCGATGTCCGAACGCCCCGGCGGCGATGTCCTCGAAGAGGGCGAGGTGCACGATCCCATGATCAGCCGTCGCGGCGTCACCCGGCAGCTCGAGCTCGACAAGCCGATCATCGCCGCGATCAACGGCGATGCCATCGGCCTTGCGGCGACGCATGCGCTGCTGTGCGATATCACTGTGATGGCCGACGACGCTCGGATCGGCGACACCCATGTGTCGCGCGTCGGGCTGGTCGCGGGCGACGGCGGCACGGTGATCTGGCCGCTGCTCGTCGGCATCAACAAGGCCAAGGAGTGCCTGATCCGCGGCACGCTGCTGAAGGGCGCCGAGGCCGAACGGATCGGACTGGTCAATCACATCGCCCCGCGCGCGGAAGTCCTGAACAAGGCGCGCGAGATCGCGATCGAGCTCGCCAACGGGCCGACCTGGGCGATCCGCTGGACCAAGCTGTCGATCAATCAGATCGTCAAGGACCGCGTCAACATGCTGCTCGAGGCGTCGATGGCGCTGGAGCAGGTGACGTTCGAGACCGCGGACCACAAGGAGGCGACGATGTCCTTCAAGGAAAAGCGCAAGCCACGGTTCGGCCAGGGCTAGGCGCGTCCGATGGAGGCGGAGCCGTCAGGCGACGACGTCAGGGACATGCTGCGGGATTCGCTGCGTGGCTCTCTCGCCGCGCAGTGGAGCGCCGATTGCGTCAGGCATCATGCGGCGGCGCCGGAGATCGCGGCGATATGGAACAAGCTGGTCGGGCTGGGCGTGGCCGGCATTGGCAGCGATGCCGGTGAAGGCGGTCTCCGCGAGGCCGTGGTCGTGCTCGCCGAGCTCGGCCGCGCGGCATGCCCGGCCCCGATGTGGTCTGCGGTGCTCGCCAATCTTGCGCTCTCGGCTGCGCAGTCCGACTCGGCCGTCGAGTTGCTGAAGGCCCAGCACGCAGGTACGGCGCGTGTGGCGTTCTCGTTCGGAGTGCTCGATCCGGAGTCCGGCGCCGACACGATCCGGGTGAGCGGCGGGCATGCAGGTGGGCTGCTCCGCTTTGTCGAGGCCGCGGCGAGTTGTACGCACTTGCTCGTCGCGATCGACCGTTCGACACTGGGCCTCGTCGCGCTGGATGGGGAAGGAGTCGAGATTGTCCCGACCCGCGCCATGGGGGCGTGGGGATTCCATGAGGTCCGGCTGAATGGGGCGTCCATCGCGTGCATTGCCCTGCACGATGGCGTGCTTGACGATCTCCTGATCAAGGCCAGGCTGGCACTGACGGCGCGGGCGCATGGCGCTGCCCGTCGCGCGTTCGAACTGGTGACCGACTATGCGCGCGAGCGCCATCAATTCGGCCAACCGATCGGACGTTTTCAGGCGATCCAGCACAAGCTCGCCAATGGCTTGATCGCCCTCGAGGGCGTTCGTCTGGTCATCGACCATGCGGCCCGGCTGCACGATCAGGGCGACCGCGACTGGCGCCACTTCGCCAACTGCGCCGTGGTGTTCGCTGGCGATGCGCTGCGGCGGGTGTCGCTCGAGACCCATCACGCCTTCGGCGCGATCGGCTACGCCGACGAGCATGAGGCCCCACTGCATTTCAAGCGGGTGCATCTCGATACGATCGCGCTCGGCGGTGCGCGGCAGGCGAAGCGGTCGCTGGCGTCGTCCTTGCTGGATCCGGCAAGCGCAGGGCTTCCCGAATATGATCTCGGTCCCGCCGGCAACGCGCTGCGCGACGAGGTGAGGGGCTGGCTGGCACGGAACTGGTCCGGTGAGCGCAAGGCCGCGTTCGACCGCAGGCCGTACTCCAAGCGGGAGTTCGATGCCGGTTTCGCACGCGATCTCGGCAAGACCGGCTGGATCGGCCTCGGCTGGCCCGAGCAATTCGGCGGCCAGGCGCGATCGCCGCGCGAGCAGATCGCCTTCATGGAAACCATGGAGCAGGGCGAGGCACCGCGAGTCGGCGCGGCGATCCAGGCCAATGCGCTGATGATGTTCGGAACGGACGAGCAGCAACGGAAATATCTGCCGGAAATCCTCGCCGGCGAGGCCATGCACGGCATGGGCTACAGCGAACCGCAGGCCGGCTCCGACCTCGCGGCGCTGCGCACCAGCGCGGTGCGTGACGGCGAGCATTGGGTGATCAACGGCCAGAAGATCTGGACCACGACCTGGTGGGGCAAATACATGTTCCTGGCGGCGCGCACCGACAAGGATGCGAAGCCACCGCACGCCGGCATCAGCATGTTCATCGTGCCGATGGATGCCGAAGGAATCACGATCCGGCCGGCGACCACAATGTATGACGGCAGCTTCGCCAACATCTTCTACGACGACGTCCGCATTTCCCTGGACAGTCTCGTCGGCGAGGTCAATGGCGGCTGGAAGGTGCTGACCGGCGCGCTCGCCTTCGAGCGCGGCCTGGTCGGCGGCGGCATCGTGCTGAAGGTCGCCTACGCCTTCGAGCAGTTGCGCCGGCATGTCATGGCAAAGGATGATGCCGGGGCGGCGCTGAGCGACGATCCGATCGTCCGCGACAAGATGGTGACACTCGCGGCCGAGATCGAGGTCGGCCGCCAATTGATGATGCACTGCGCGGATCTTGCCGCCGGCGGCGTGACGCCGCCGGAATATGGCGCCATCAGCAAGGTGTTCTCGGGCGAACTCATGGAGCGGTTCGGCGAAGCCGCGCTCTATATCCTCGGCATGCGCGCCACGCTGTCGGAGCAGATGCCCGGCGCGATCGATAACGGCCGGTTCGAGCAGAACCTGCGCCACTCGCTGATGTGGGTCATCAGCATTGGTACCAATGAAATCCAGCGCAGCCTGATCGCCCAGCGGGCGCTTGGACTGCCGAGATAGGAGAAGTGCATGCAGGAGCAGCAAACGGCGGGCCGGCCCCTCGAGGGCGTGCGCGTGCTCGACTTCTCGATCATGCTCGCCGGTCCCTATTGCGCCCGGCTGCTGGCCGACGTCGGCGCCGAGGTAATCAAGATCGAGCCGCCGGAGGGCGACGACATGCGGCTGCGGACGCCGCTGCGCGACGGCCACAGCGCCTATTTCGGCCAGCTCAATGCCGGCAAGCGCAGCCTGGCGCTCGACCTGAAGAACGCCGATGCGATCGCGCTGGTGCACCGGCTGGTGGCGCAGGCGGATGTTGTGGTCGAGAATTTCCGGCCGGGCGTGATGGATCGCCTCGGCCTCGGCTATGAGGCGATGCGCGCGATCAATCCGCGTCTGATCTATTGCTCGATCTCCGGATATGGACAGTCCGGCCCGGCCGCTGAGCGCGCGGCCTATGCGATGATCGTCCATGCCGAAAGCGGCTTCGACCGTTCCCTGATGCGCTATGCCGGCGACCGCGATCGGCCGGCCTCCGGCGCGATCTTCGTCGCGGATGTGCTCGGCGGCATCTTCGGCTATGCCGCGATCCAGACCGCGCTTGTTCAGCGCGCGCGAACCGGCACGGGGCAGCGGATCGACGTCGCGCTGATGGATTGCATGCTGAATTTGTTGGTCTACGAATTGCAGGAGGCGCAGTTCTCAGGTCCGGCGCCGCGCGCGGCCTATGGCCCGGTGCGCGCCCTCGACGGCGACATCCTGATCGCCCCGATCACGCCGCGGAATTTCGCCGCACTTTGCGAGGTTACCGGACAGCGCGAACTGGCCGACGATGCCCGCTTCAAGACCGTGCCGGGCCGCGCCGCGAACTGGGCCGCCATGATGCAGGTCGTCGAGACGTGGACCGCGCGGCATCCGGTGCGCGAATGCATGGCCGCCCTCGGCAGCGCCGGCGTTCCCTGCGCCGAATATCGCGATCCCGGCGCGGCGTTGACCGATCCGCACCTCCTGGAGCGCGGCGCATTCGCCGCCATTGCCGACGCCGCCGGGCAATTCATGGGCGTCAATGCGCCCTGGAAGATGTCCGCGGCAGATACCCGGATGCAGCGCGCAATCCCGGCCATCGGCGCGCATCGGGACGAGGTTTTGTCGCGCGTGCTCGGCCTGTCGGCGGATGCGATCGCCGAGCTCGGCGCCGCAGGCGCGTTCGGGCAACCGGCGGATTAACTAAAGCGCGATGAGGTTTGGTCGAATCGTCATCGCGCTTGAGCTCTTTGTTTGAGCATGATCTTTTCGGAAAACCGCTTCGCACTTTTCCGGATCATGCTTTAGGTCGGCCGCCGGATATCGCTAGACCCGCGTTTTTTCGGCAAACGTTGAGCTGTTCCGGCGGGCCGGCCCTGGGAAGTGCGATCATAGGTTGAGACCTGTTTCGACCTATACGTTTGCGAGTTCTTTGCAAAGGCCGGTCGCAAGAAGCGCCCTTGCGCGGCAAAAAATCAATCTTTGCCCGAAGGCTGGATCGAATGCTAGGATCGGCGAGCGGGACATTTCGGTTGAATTTCATTTGGAAGCGGCCTGCCGGGCCGGAGCGCAACAGACAGCCTCGCTTGCCGCTGGTCGCGGCCATGAATGGGTCGAGCGCGCGCCATGCAATGCGTCGAGTGCGGTGTGACAAGCCAACCAGGTAAGCGCTTTTGCGCTGACTGCGGCGCCTCGCTGCCGGCCGCCCTTTTGTCGGAGCCGATCCAACGCAGCGCAACCAATTCCGGCGCCATCCTGCCAACTGGACGGGTCTACCGCGAGCGGCGGCATCTGACCGTGCTGTTTGGCGATCTGGTCAACTCGACCCGTCTTGCCGCCGAACGTGATCCGGAAGATTGGCGCGATATCGTGACCGAGTGCCTCGGGGCAACCAGCACGGCGATCACGGACCTCGGCGGATACGTTGCCCGGTACATGGGCGACGGCGTGTTGGCCTATTTCGGATGGCCGAACGCCAGCGAGGATGCCGCCGAACGCGCGGTCAGGGCCGGGTTGATGATCGTCAGCGCCTTCGCGTCGCTCAACCGGCGGCTGATGGGGACGACGGGCTCCGAGCTTGCCGTGCGCGTGGGAATTCACAGCGGCTGGGTGGTGATCGACAAATTGGGCACCAACAAGGTCGAGATATTCGGCGACACGCCAAATGTCGCATCGCGCGTACAGGCGAAGTGCGACCCGAATGCCGTCTTGATCACGAGCGCCGTGCACGATCTTGTCGCAGGTCAGTTCGTCGTCGAGGATTATGGCACGCATCCGCTTCCGGGCATTGCTCGCCCGATACGGCTTTATCGGCCGATCGCACCGAGCGGCGTTCGGCGGAGCTGGCGGCGCAAGGGCGTTCGGGGCCCGACGCCGTTCGTCAACCGCAAGCGCGAAATCGAGTCGCTGTTGTCGAGCTGGCACAGCGTGCGCAACGGCGCAGCGCAATACGTTTTTCTGACAGGCGAACCCGGAATTGGAAAGTCGCGCCTGATCGAAGAACTCCGCTCGAGGCTTACGGATAACTACACCTGGATGGAATGTGCCGGTGAACGCTTCTCCGAGAGCATTCCGTTTCATGCGATTACCAAGCTGCTTGAGCAAGTGCTGGACGGGGAGCGGAGCGAAAGCGCCGAAACGCGGATCCTTCAGCTCAAACGTGCGATCAGATTCAGCGGTGTCGATCCCTCCGAGATGTTGCCGCTCATCGAAGAGGCGCCGGGTCTTCCCTTGCCGGAGGACAACCTCGCTTCCGAGATCGGGCCCGAGCGCGCGAGGCGCCGCTTGCTCGCGAGCCTCGCGGAGTGGGTGCTGAACCTTGCCAGACGTCAGCCGCTCGTCCTCGTCATAGAGGACCTGCATTGGGTCGATCCTTCCAGCATCGAATTGATCGGAATGCTGGTCGAGCTGAGCGTCGACGTCCCGCTGATGCTGATCGCGACCGCGCGGCCGGAATACAGCCCGCCCGCGGAATGGCGGGCTGCCGACAAGTTGATGGTGCTCGAGCGGCTGAGCCATTCCGAGATCGGTGAACTGATAGCCGGCTCTCTGGAGGCCAATGATCTCGCCGCAGATGTCCTCGATGGTGTCGTCAAGCGTTCCGACGGCGTGCCGCTGTTTGCCGAAGAACTGCTGTCGTTCGTGGTCGAAGGCGAAGGGGATCCGCGGGCCAACGATATTCCCGCAACCCTGCTGGATTCGTTGACGGCGCGCCTCGACCGCCTCGGACCGGTGCGCCGGGTAGCCCAGGTTGCAGCCGTGCTCGGCCGCACGTTCGACTACTCGCTGCTCAGGGCGGTGGTGTCGGGTTCGGATCACTACGTTCAATCGGCGCTCGAGGCCCTGATCGAGGCCGAATTGATCTACATGCAAGGCAAGCCTCCCAAGGCGACCTACCAGTTCAAGCACGCATTGATCCGCGACGCCGCCTATGAGGGCCTGCTCAAGACCGAACGCCGCGAACTCCATGCGCGCGTGGCACGGACCCTGAGCGAGCAGTTTGCGGCATTGGCCGCAGTCCAGCCGGCGCTGCTGGCGCGTCATTGGACCGAGGCGGGCGAAGCGGAAGCGGCCATCGAAGCCTGGAAGAAGGCCGGGCAGACGGCGCTTGCGCGGCGCGCGTTCATGGAGGCGGAGGAGAGCTATCGCCAGGCGAACGCCTTGCTCGGCAGGTTGCCGCTGTCGCAGTTGCGCGATCGGGTTGAATTGGACCTTTGCAGTGGGCTGGTGCGCGTGCTGCAAGTGACCAAGGGCTACTCGGCGCCGGAGACGATGCAACTCGGGGCTCGTGCAAGGGTGCTCGCCGAACGGCTCGGTGATCTCCCGCAACTCATTCGCCAGGGCGCCCAGACCTGGGCTTCAATTTTCTTCACGGGTGACTACGAGACCGCCGCGACCCTCGCGGAGCAAATCCTCGAAATTGCCGTGGCTGAAGGTAGTCCCAACCACCTGTTCTTCGCCCATTATGCGCAGGTGCAGGCGCGGTTCTACGCGGGCGATCTGGAGGGAGTTGAAGAGCATTTTGCAAGACTCTCCCCGATGCTCGACACCAAGTCGATTGCAGCAGCGTCCTATCTCATTATCCCGATCGGCGTTGCCAGCCACACCGCCTGGCAGCAAGGGCGTATCGATATCGCGCGTGACCGGATGAGTCGCGCGATGGATCTGGCCGACAAGAGCGGCGACCCCTACGCTCTGGCGATGGCGCTGCATTTCAAAGGCAACCTGAACCTGTGCCTCAAGGCGCCGCGGCAGGCCGAGGACGATGCCAATCAGCTGTTCCTGCTGTCGGAGAAGCATGGCTTGAGCTATGCGTCCGATCTGGCGCGCGTGATGCTCGGCCGCGCCACGGCAGAACTCGGGGATGCCGCCGAGGGGGTCGAACTGATCAACCAAGCCCTGGTTGGCTTCGCCAACGCCGGTGCAAAAGTGGCTATCACCTATTTCCTCACGCTGCTGTCGCAGGCGCAGGCACTGGCTGGCGATACGGAATTGGCGCTGCGCACCGCCGAGAGCGCCCTGGCGGCAAATCCTCGCGAGCTGATCTGGCGTGCATACACGCTGACCTGGCGAGGAGAGCTCAAGCTCAGGAACGGGCAGACGGCAGGAGCGGAAGATGACTTCCGCAACGCGATCGAGATGTCGCGATCTCTCGGGCACAAGGCCTGGCAAATGCAGGCCGCGACGAGCCTCGCGCGGTTGCTGATGAACCGCGGCGATTACCTTGCCGCACGGGAAAATCTGCTGCCGGTCCGCTCCCGCGTCGGTCAGGGTCCGCACGCGACCGAGCAACGCGACGTCGATTCGCTGCTGGCGGAGATTGCCCATCTTCTGCCCGCGACCTGAGCTAGCGCGATGAGATCAGGCTGAATCGTCATCGCGCTCTGGCTCTTCGTTGCGCATGATCCATTCGGAAACCGCTTCGCACTCTTCCGGATCATGCTCTAGCGACGGGACAGCTCCCTGGTATGGTCGACAAGCGCATAGAGAATTGCCGGGTTGGCGGCATGAAGGTGCGCCTCCCACTTGGCCTCTGCCGCCAGTTGATCGAGCCGCTCCTCGGCGGCCGGCACCGCAGCCTTGACGGCCTGGGCGATGCGCGCCAGTTCGTCCGCTGAGCGGGTTTCCTTGCAAAACAGCTCGGCGATCACCGGGTCCTTGATGGCGATCGAGGCGGGGAGCGTGAGGATGCCGTCCCGCAAGTCCTCTTCGCCGCCGCCGCCAAGCGACTCCAGTCCCTTGACATCGCCCACGTCGTCACAGCCGTGGTACACGACACCGAGCAGCCCGCCGAACTTGCGGAACAGATCGTCTCTCGTGGCGATGCATGCACAAGTCTCGAACATCGATCCGGTGTCCTCGCCGGCGATCCTCAGCCAGTCCTCGACGCCGAGCGGCTGGCGCCGCAGATTCCATTGTAGGCACTCGGCCGCACCAAGGCGCTTGATCAGGTCGGAGATCAGCCTTGTGTCGATCCGGTCTCCGGCCGTCATCCGAAAGCTGTCGGCCACGATATAGCCGGACGCCATCAGGGCCTGCAAGAATCCGAACTGGGTGTGCAGCGTTGGTCTGCCGCGGCGGCTGTCCGACTCGTCGACGATGTCGTCGATGATCAGCGTCATGTTGTGGATCATTTCGACCACGGCAGCGGAATAGATCAGCCGATTGGGGATCGGCTCGTCGGTCGTGGCGCGATAGACGCTGAATACGGTGAGGGGCCGGAAATATTTGGAGGCGGTGATGAACTGCCACTCGAGCAGGGGCTTGATCTGGTCATCGGCGCCGCGGATCCAGGATTCGATGATCTCGCGAAGCTGCTGGATCTCCTCCGTGAACCCGAGTTGCGAGATGATGCTTTGCGTCTTTGCCTTTGACACCGTGACGTCCCCAATTGCTCAACTGTTTCCCAACCCGGTGCGCGCGCCGTCCAGTCAAGGCTTGGCGCGATGCCTGCGCACGTAGTTTGACCGGGGACGGTAACGTCCGGAGCCGCGCAGCAGCCCACCGGTGCTCGGGGGTGCGGATGGCGAAGCTTGCCCGGTGCGGGCCCGCGCCGTGGACGCTTCACTTGCGCCGGCATTGATTGCCCTGAATATGTCGGTGAGCAGGGAAGACAGATCGCGCGGTTTGCTGGATTTGTCCGACGTGAGATGCGGGCTTGCGGCCAGCACTCCCTTGGCCGCCGCTCGCAGCCCCTCCTGGGCCGCAGCACCCAGACTGCCCGGCTCGCCGGTGGAGGAAAACACGGCGATCGCCAGGTTTTCGAGGCTCTTCACCCAGTCGGCGGCAAATCTCAGCGGAAGCAAGGCGAGCGTCGTTCCCGGCGTCAGGATCTCTTCCGGGGTATCGACCCGCCCGTCCGACAGATCACGCATGGCAGCGTTCACGGCCGACCAGGCCATGGCGCCATAGGCAAGCGGAAGCAACAGGAGCTTTGCGGCGGCGAATTCGCCCGAGCTCGGCATGACGCTTTGCTCGATCACGATGTCGGTCTTGCCCTCGACGCGCGTCTGGACCGCGCGCGCAGCATGGAGGCCGCTCAGGACGGCGGCCTCGACCGTCGCCATCTTCACTTCGTTCAGGCAGAAATCGCCGGCGAAGAACACGCTCGGCAGTTCGGCGTAGGCCGGTTCAACCACCAGATGCTCCGAGTTCATGTCGTTCAGGAACAGGGTGTGGTTGCGGTTGTTCTGAGCGAACGAATTGCAATAGTCGATGTTGCTGTGCGGGTCGCCCCAATGGCTGCCGGGCTTCACCACAGGCAGGTAGCGGGCGAATTCCTCGAGCATCAAATGAGCCCATTCCTCGTCCCTGGACGCCGGGTAGTCATTGGCATCGGAGGCGGCCAGGATCAGGACGGTTGGCTGCTCCTTGCCGTTCAAATTGGTCCAGAGCTGCGAAATGTCGATGAAGGTCAGGTAGCCGCGTGATCCGGACAGGCCGACATGCTCGGGCGGGATGTCCTTGAGCCGCTCCTTGAATACGACCGTCACGACGAGAATGTTGGCCGTTCGCAGCCGCTGCAGTTCGGAGAGCTGCGGAAGGCGTTCGACAACGCAGCGTGTGGTGTCGCCCGGTTTGCCGCCGCCGGTGACGACCAGCTTTGCGAGTTCGGGCGCGGGCACGGCCAGCACGGCATTGTCGTGCGTTACTTTTGCGTGGTCGCCCAAGGTGAGGTGGACCTTGTTGTCGTCGCCGATTTCCAGGCCGGTCACGGCGACGCCCGACTTGATCAGGCAATTGGGACCGAGGCGCTCCTTCCAGGGAGCGATCAGCCGCTCCTCGAGGCTGCCCCGCAACAGCCAGGCGAACGGCGGAGCGCTCGATCCGAGCGAGTGCTTGATGAAATCCTTGTAGGCCGCGGCAGAGGTGTCGTTGCTCGAAATCGACCAGATTTCGTTCAGGATCGTGTTGTGCAGATCGGCGCAATCCTGCGTGGCGTAGGGACGCGAGTACAGGAATCCGTTCACTGTCTGCTGTTCGAGAGTGACCGAGCGGCGAAACGGCTGAGAGGCCAGATCGAGCATGGTGAAGCCGACCAGGAACATGTCGGGCGGAGGCAATGCGCCGGACTTGAGGTTCTCCAGGATGTTCTTCAGCGAGGTCGGGTTCTTGAGGTCGACATATCCCGGAGCCTTGCCGGTTCGTTGCTGCTGGCCATTGATGAGATCAAGCAGCTTGACGCCCAGCCGGGGCTCGAATGCCTCGTCCCGCCCGATCTTGAGATCGTTCTCGAGGATGCTCCAGAAATTGACGTACCAGTCGCAGAACAGATGCGTATAGACGTCGTGATACAGCTCCTTGTGCAGGACCGAGGACAGATTGCCTCCCAGCATCTTGTCCTTCTCGTACAGCGTCACCCGGTATCCGCGCTGCGACAGGCGCAGCGCGCATGTCAGTCCCGCAATGCCCGCGCCGATCACGGCGATATCGCTCTTCGGCGACAGTGCTCCAGGTGTTTCTGGTTGGGGTGCGGTAGAGGCCACGCGCGTACTCCTTGGGGAATCTGAAAGCTCAGATCGACAATCCACGTATCCTGGGGTTCTCGAGCGTCAACAACGTGGGGCCAAGCTGCGCGGCCCGCCGGAGGAGATCGGACAGCCAGGCGGCGTGCCAGTCCGGGTCGTCGCTGGCCGACCGTTTCCATGCGCTCTGCCATTCGAGAAGGTCACCAAGCATCGCTTCCCGACCGAGCGAGCCTTCGCTGACGAGGTGCCGCAGGGTGTTGATCGTGCCTTCGCCGAAGTAGCGCAGGAGGCTTGCCCCGATATGCTGCAGAATTCCGAAAGGATGGACGTTCAGGCCGCCGAAGGCCGCTCCTGCGACACGTGCAAAGTTTCCGTCGGCCATCGCACGCTCGCAGCCCCGTAGCGAAGACCGCATCCAGAACTCGCGAAAATGCCAGTTGCGCATGACCGCGGCGCAGAAGCTCAGGAACAGCATGCTGGGATCGAAGTAGCGGCGAAAGTCCCGTTCGAAGTTTGCCAGGAACGCGGCGTCAGACCTTCCAAGCTCGAGAGCTTTCAGCAGCGTCGAGGAGGCAATCAGCGCCGATTCCATCCCTTGCGTGATTCCCTCACCGGTCATTGGATCGGCGAACGCGCCGGCATCGCCGATCAGGACGCCGCCGTCGAAGTAGTTCGACCCGGCACCGCCATACATCTTGACGACGCCCCCGATCGGTTTGCTGATCAGCTTGACCCGTGCGCAGCCGGGGTGCCGGATCTTGAGCCGCTCGATCGTCGCTGCGAATGCCCCCGGCACGGAATGGCCCTGTCGGTGGCAGGATTCGCTCAGGATGCCAACGCCGACATTGGCCCTGCCGCCGGACATCGGAAACATCCAGCCATATCCGGGGGCAATGTCTTCGTCGAACCAGACCGTGGCTTCGCCTTCTTGGACCTCGACGCCCTCGATATAGGCGCGCTGCGCAATCGAGATGTGGGCGCGGTCGGCCATTTCGAGGTTGAACGACCTCGCGACGATCGATTCCGCGCCATCTGCGCCCACAATCAGCCGGGACCGAAGTGTGAGATTGACGTCCGCGCTGTGCACATCGACGTGAATCAAGCCGTCTTCGCGCCTGATGCCGCGTGCAGCGCAGCCGGCATAGACTTTGGCGGAGGCCTGCTCGGCCTGTTCCAGGAGGCGGTGGTCGAGGACGTGGCGCGGTATAATGGAGCCGTGCGGCAGCAGCCCGTGCTCAGGCTGATAATAGGGGATTGCGCCGCGAAAGCCGAGACGGGGCCCGAGATAGATCCGCGTGGACGTGATCGGAGAGGACGTCGCGGCCTCCAGCGCCTCTCGAATTCCCATGGCTTGCAGAATTCGCAAACCTGCAGGTTCGACGAAGTCGCCGCAAACCTTTTCGCGGGGAAAATTGGCGCGCTCGACGATTGCGACACGTACACCGCGCCTTGCCAGCGACCAGGCTATCGTGGAGCCCGCCGGGCCGCCTCCGACGACAATCACGTCATAAAGTTGGGAATCCGACACTCAAAATACCTTGATAACATACGGCGAGAATTTCAGAGCGGGCGAGCGTGGTCAAGGCATAGGTTCTCGCGCGCAAAATGCAGCGCGGGATGGCCTGACCAACCATTTTGGGCTGGCATAGGGTGGTTTAGTCGAGGCGAGATTACAACCTGCCGAGGCTCCGCGGAAGGGGCCTGTCCCGTGGGTCGGGACAAATTCTTCCGCATTCGGCCCTCTCGTTGATCTATCTCTTCCGCTAACCCGGGTTGACCCGGCCCCATTCGCGGCTTCCGGGACTTGAGGGCGGGGGGAGCGAAGTATGCCGGTCGCATCTTTCCGGGCCAGCGAGGTGCTGAACGACCCCGTAGAACCTGCAGCCGGGCTCGATTTTGGTGTTCCTGCGATCTTGATGGCGTGACGCCGGCCAGGCTTACTGCTGCGCTGAGGTGCTCGCCGTCGACGTCCCGGCGGAACCCGAAGGGCTCACTGGAAAGTGTCCAGCGCAAGTGAGGCGCTTCACATCGCAAGGCCACGGCCCGCACTATTCAGACCACTGCAAAACTTCTTCGGGGACAGCTTCAACCGAACGGAGATTTCGCATGAAGGGTCTGGTGGCGGCGGTTACCGTTTTCGCTCTTGTTGCCGCGGTGCTTGGCATCCCGAGACCACACTTGGTCTCGACAACCGGGCGGGCCGAGACGGCACGCGGTTTGACAGTGCAGGACCTGCAAGGCGCCCGAGGCGCAGGCAAGTTGGCCGCCGAGGACTTCGACGACCGGTCTCTGGTCTTTCCGAGAGAACCGGCTCGCTAAAGCGCCGATGAGACCGGATGAATCGTCATCGCGCTTTGGCGCTATGGGGCCAGGAACGCGGTTGGCAGCGGGACATGGTTTCCGCGCAGACCAAGCGACTCCAGCTCACCTCGATGCAGATCGACTTCGAGGATGGCCACGAAAGACGCCAGCACGACCGCGATCCAGATGAGCGATGATGACGTTCGGCGCGGCGCTTCGCCGTCGTGTGGCGCAATCGAATTGCGGAGCGATCGCCACACCGAAATGAAATGCAGATACGTCTTGGATCGTATTTGCATGCCTTCATCCTTGACGCTTCGGATTTGAGCATAGGAGCCGGTGACCCGCGCTTCAAGCCGACAAGACGCGATTGCGGCATTGAGTAGCGGGACAATCCCGATCCCGCGACGCAGCATGGAAACCCGACAGCGACTCCAGCCGTTGACCTCCGATCAAGCGCGCGCAAGTTTTCCTGCAAGGCGACGGCTACCGGCTGGAGCCGATCCGCGAGGCGCCGATGAATTGGCTCTCAACTCTGTGTGTCGTTGTCGTCCTGTGGGCATGTGATTCAACGCCGGCCCGAGCACAGCTTGCGGGTCACGGCGGTCCGGTCCGCGCAATCGCGATCTCGCGCGACGGCAACAGCGCCCTGTCAGGCAGTTTCGACACGTCGGCAATTCGATGGTCGCTCAAGACCGAATCGGCGGAGCAAATCCTTCGCTTTCACTCCGATGCCGTGAATGCGGTTGTGTTCCTGAAGGATGGACGGATGGCAACAGCCGGAGCCGACGCGCGGATCGCGATCTGGACACCCGGCCGCGAGCAGCCGGATCGCGTCTTCGAGGGCCATCAGGCGCCAATCGTTGCGCTCGCCGTCTCGCCGGACGGAACGAAGCTCGCCACCGCATCGTGGGATCATCACGTTGGCATCTGGTCGCTTGCCGACGGCACGTCACAGATGCTGAAAGGGCATACGCAGAACGTGAACGGAGTTGCCTTCTCCGCGGATGCGCAATCGCTGATCAGCGTCGGTTACGATCGCGAGTTGCGGATATGGCCGATCGTGGCGGGAGAGCCGCGTGTCGTAGCGTTTCCGTCACCTCTGAACGTCGTGGCAGTTGCGGCCGACAGCGAGATCGTAACGGGCGGAAGCGACGGGAAAATACGGTTTCTGACATCGGCGGGCGATGAAACCGGGGAGGTTCAGGCCGGATCGGCTCCGATTGTCGCGCTGGCGATTTCGACGGACGGTGCATTGGTCGTCGCAACCGGAATTGATGGAGGAGTCTTCGTCATCGACCGGAAGGCGCGGAGCATCGTGCAATCGCTGACCGCTCAGGGGGCGCCCGTTTGGTCGGTGGCTTTCCTGCCCGACAATGCAACGTTGCTGACCGGAGGCGCCGACGGCAGGATCCGGCGCTGGAATGCGCGCACCGGCGATTCCATCGACCCGCCGTTGCGGGCTGCACAGGGCGACCCCCTGGCGGTCTATGCGGGAGATCGTGGCGCCGAAGTGTTCAGGGCGTGCGTCGCGTGTCACACGCTGTCCGCAGAGGAGCCGCAACGCGCCGGCCCCACGCTCGGTGGCCTGTATGGTCGCAGGATCGCGTCGTTGCCGGGATATCGCTTCTCGGCGGCGCTGACGAGGATGGACATCATCTGGACTCCCGAAACGGTGGCTCGGCTCTTCGAACTCGGCCCGAATGCCTATACGCCGGGCACCAAGATGCCGGAGCAGCGGATCGGCTCGGTCGAGGATCGCAAGGCGCTCACGGATTTCCTGGGGCGTGCAACCTCCGGGCGGCGATAGCTGCGCGCTAGTAGCCGGGCCATCTCTCGACCGGCATGTCCGTGATGTTGGGATACTCCTTGATCAACCTGATCACGTCGACGTTCGGATGTTCCTTCAGGGCCTCGGCGACGCAATTGTTGACGTATTTCCGGCGCGAGAGCCATTTGACCTTCTTGCCCTTGGCCTGTGCCTTGCAAGCGACGATCGCCTGTTTCAGGGCGACCTTGTCGGCTTTCGACAGGCGCGCGGCTTCGACAGGAGCCGGCATCGTCGCCATGCCAAGGGCGACGGCAGCGGCAATGAATGTAGAATGAGCTTTGGAGACATGAGACATAATGCGCCCTCCTGACTATGTTGCTCCCCGCAATTGAATTGGCTCTAAGTCTTGGTTTCCCGCTCGCGCAGATAATCGTCGGTCGTGCGGGGCGCCGGGCGCTGTGGCGCGCCGGCAAACGGATCGAACTGCTGTTCGCTCATGGTGATCACGCGGCAATCCGCACACATTCTGACCGTCTCGAGCCGCCGGTCGCCCGCGGCATACATCCAGTGCCGGCCCTCGAGCTTCGCCGCGATCTTCTCGATCGTGCTCTTCACGCCAAACGGCTTGTTGCAGCGAATGCAAAGCGCCGGCTCTTCCTCCTTGATGATGACAGCCGGGGCCCTGGCGGCACGGAAATCAACCTGCGGCTTGAGCGTGATCACCTTCTCCGGACAGGTGGTCTGGCACAGCCCGCATTGCACGCAGGCATCCTCGACGAATTTGAGCACAGGGCGCTCGGGATCGTCGCGCAGCGCACCGGTCGGGCAGGCCGATACGCACGACAGACACAAGGTGCATCCGTCCACGTTGACGCTGATCGCGCCGAGCGGCGCGCCTTCGGGCAGGGCGATGACGTCGACCGGCGACGGAGCGAGACGGTGCAACTCGTGCAGCGCCAGGCGCAGCAATTCGCGCCGCTTGCCGACCGACCGGAAGGTTGCGGGAAGTGCGACGGTCGATGCGGGCTCGATCGACCAGAGCGTCTTGCCGAGAGCGTCCGGATCGTCGGTTTCGATTGCTTTGACCCGGTGTCCTTCGAACCCAAGTCCGGAGACGATCGCATCGGCCATCGCAATCGTCTTGAAGAGGCCGGCGACGTCATGCCGCGGCTTTGCGCGAAGCAGAAAGCGTATTCCCGCCGCGCCATAGGCAAAGGACGCGATGACAGCCTCGAGTCCGAGCTGCGTCACCTCGTTCACCGCGAACGGCAGCACGTTGGCCGGAAGCCCGTCGCCATGGCGGGCAAGCGCATCGATCAGTGCGGTGCCGTGCTGGCTGTCGTGGAACAGGACGACGGCATCGGTGCCGCCGGCCGCATGATAGGACAGAAGCATCGCGCGCAATCTGTGCAGCAGCGAGTCGGCCGGCGGCAGGGCATAGGTTGCGGCACCGGTCGGACAGGCCGCGGCGCATTGGCCGCATCCGGCGCAGACCTCCGCATTGATCCTGACGTGATCGCCATCCGGTGTGATCGCCCCGGTCGGGCAAAGATCGAGGCAACGATGACAGCCGGTCAGCTTCGACCGCGAATGCACGCAGAGTTCTGCGGTGAAATTGACATATTGCGGCTTGTCGAAGTTGCCGACGAGGTCACGCGCCCTGAGGACCGCGCGCAGCATCGCAGACGGATCGCCCGGATCGGCGCGCAGATAGCCGTCGCGCAGCTCATGCGCGGGAAACAGCGGCGTCGCGCCGGAAAGATCCAGGATCAGGTCGCAGCGCGATGTCAGGCCGTTGCGTGGCGCATCGAACAGCAGTGCGTCGCGCGAGGAGGGACGAGGCGCGGCATAGTCGTCGACCACAAGCTCGAAGGCGCCGAGATGTCCCTTGGCATTGCGGATCGTTCCCCTGACGATCGGAAACGATGTCGTTCCGGGCGGCGCCATCCGCGCCGGCCTCGTGATCATCACCGTGACGTCGAGGTGATCTGCCAGCAACCGGCCCGCTTCAACCGCGACGTCGTCGCGGCCATAGATCAGGATCACGCCCTCGCTCGACAGGGTGACAAACGGGTAGGCCGGCACGGGCTCGGACGCCGCGGCGAGCAGCCCCGCCATTTTCGGCCCCGCCTGCCGCCCTTGCAGGGACCAGCCTGCGGTCTCCCTGATGTTGACGAACTCGGTTCTCTCCGAGCGGCCCTCCATCGTATCGGCAAACAGCGGCGCCTCCTGGGTGCAGCCGACGATCATGGGGCCTGCAACCTTCGCCGCATCGCGAAACCGGTCCAACTCGGCCCGGCAGAGGTGCCGGAATTCGGCGATCTCGCTGTTGCGGCAGCCTCGCTTGATCGCGGCAGTATCGAGACGCATCGTGTCTTCGCACGAGCAGATCAGGATCGTCTTCGGTGAATCCGGCATACGCAGCTATTCACCTCCCGAAGCGGTCGGAGAACGAGGGGGCGGACTCGCGCCGTCCGCTTTGCTCGGATAAGCTATTATCACATGGGAAGAAATGGAAGCTGGAGGACCGACTGTCGCCGACCGTCCGCACGCGCGCATCGATGCTGGAGCCCGTTGAGCTGCCTCCGCCGTTCACGCTGGTGAGGCTGCGCGAGAGCCGCGACGCATTCGCCGATGCGATCGGCATCGCTGACGAGAGTGGGGCAGGCACGCTGACCTATGTGGGGCGGTTCGATCTTGCCGAGTTCGCCGTCGTGCTGCAGCCGGCGGAGCCCTTGCGCACTGCGCGCCGCGCCTTCTATGCGGCCATGGTGGCATTGACCGACGCGCTGCGTGCCTACGCACCGCCGAACAAGGAGGTCGCGATCGACTGGCCGGATGCGGTTCGTATCGATGGCGGGCTCGTCGGTGGCGGCCGGCTTGGCTGGCCATCGTCCGCAAGAGAAGATGAGCCGCCGCGCTGGTTGGTATTCGGCGCGATGATCCGGACGGTTGCGATGACCGACGCGGAAGCGGGCGTTCATCCGCTCGCTTCGGCACTCGACCAGGAGGGCTTTGGCGAGACCGGCGCAGCCCAGATCACGGAAAGCTTTGCGCGGCACCTGATGCGTGCCACCGAAACCTGGCAAGCCGACGGTTTTGACGCCGTCGCCCGTGAATTCCTGGGCCGGTTGACGGACGGGCCGCAGGCCTCCCGCTCGATCGCCGACAACGGCGATCTTCTGCTGCGCCGGGTTGCCGCCGATGCAATCGAGCGGCGCGATTTGCAGAAATGCCTGCGATCGCCCTCATGGCTCGATCCGAAGCTCGGAGGGCCGCGCCGGTGAAGCTCTTGCGCACCATCGCGCTCGATCCGTCCGACACGTTCGTATTCGATGTGCCGGCGGAGCCCGGCGAATGGGCGGTGCCGGGCGCGTTCCGCTTCCTCAACCACGATCTGGCGCGCCTCGAGGGTAAGGACCGTTCCGCGTTCCGCGGCGGCTTGCTCGGAGTGCAGTCCTGGGGCTGGTCGACGCTGGCACAGATCGTTCCCGCAACCGCGGACGATCGCCGGGCCCTGGTCGAGTTGCTGGCGAAGCGGCTGGTCGAACGGTTCGGCGCGCCGGATCTCGTAACCGCGCGTGCGGCGGCGGAGGAGGAGGTCGCCTTTGCGCAATCGCTCTGTAGCCATCCGGTGAGCACGCTGATTGCCGTGCACCGCTCGGTGCGCGACGGCGAGGTCCGTGAATCCTTCCGGAGCTTGCGGCTGCGCGAGGGACAGGGGCACGGCAAGGCGTTCTCGTTCATGGAAATGGAGGATGACGCCGGATCCGACGGCGATCTCAATCCTGATCTCAATCTTGCCGACATGAGCAAGGAGCCGGGGCGATGAGGGCTTGGCGATGAACGATTTCTGGATCGCCTGCGGCCACCATTTGCTCGATCGCAACGCGAGCGGCGGCCTCGTCGTCACGGATGAATATCTGAAGGCCTATTTTGCACGTCCCGAGCTGATGCCGCCGGATGACGCCTGCGCGGTCGAGCGTCGCTTGCACCGGCAATTGCTGGCCGATCCGCGTCGTCCGGTCGAGGGCAATGAGGTGGCCGCGATCGTCGATGCCGATGCACGGGAAAATTGGCAATTCGTGCTGGCATTTCGTGACCTCCTGCTGCGCTATCCGACGCTGGAGGCGGCCTATCTGGCGACGGTTCGCTCAGCTTCGGTCAATCTGCCGCCGCTGTTCATGAACCAGCTTGTGCATGTGATCCTGCGCAATGCGCTTGATCGCTGCGAGGATCCGTTTCAGCTGCGCGCAGCCGAGCTGTTCTTTCGGCCGCAGCGAATCCTGTCGCACGAGCATTTGCTGCTGCTGGGCGACGACGAAATCCTTGGCGGGCGCAGTTCGACCCCGGTGCTGTCGCTGATGTCGATGCTGGGCGCGGCTGATGATACCGAGCTCGACGTGCTGAGCGAGGAGAACGCCGGCAGCTATTGGCAACGGAGTGATCAATTCGATATGGCGCTTGATCTGACCGGCGGAGGGCGCGGGCAGGCCGCGCTGGCCGGCGCGATGCGGCGCTGGATCTCGCATCTGCTCGGCATCGATGTCGTGATCGAGCCGCTGACGGAGCTGCGCGACGCAGAACTCACCTGGTATGTGGGCCTCGATGCCGAGGCGACCCGCATCGGCGACCGGCTTTGGCAGGGCGAATCCCTCGACGAACGCAGCGCGGGGCGCGTGCTGGCGCTGTTCAGGCTGAGCTTTGCGGATCCCGGCCTGATCGTCGAGGCTGCGGGGCGCGCGCCGGCCTACCTGATCCTTGCGATGACGTCCGATCGGGGCATCCGGATGAAGCCGCAGAACCTGCTGACGGGCCTGCCGATCAAGCACCTGGAGGCCGTGACGTGAGCCCCGTCGCCGAGCCGCTGGTGCGTGTCTCCGTCGGCGTCGTGGTCGAACGCCGCAGAGCGGATTCTCCGTGGATCGACGCCGTCTGGCGCGGGGTCGGGGTGCTGCCCGATGTCCTGGACATGACGCCGTGGACGGTGATCCGCGAGCAGGATGGCGTGACGCTGTTCTACGCCGGCAGTGCGACGGTCGATCTCTACCGCTCGGAAACCGATCGCTACCGCGACAATCTTGCCTCGGGGACGCCGAGCATCTGGATCGTGTTGAGCCCTGCCGAGGGAGCCTTGCCCTACCTCCTTGGTGGGGTGACGGCGGATCCCGCCGAAGGGGAGGCGTTCACGGCAGCCGGCGCCAATCTTGTCGAAGCGGTGCCGATGCCCGAGGTGCTGCGCCGGGCGATTGAAGATTTCATCGCCGAACACCACGTCGAGAGTGAGTTCTTCAAGCGCGAGCGCGATCGCGCCGATCCGGAGGCGCTGGCGCAGCGGCGCCGTGGAGATGGGCACGAATGAGCGAAGACGACTTTCTGGCACGCTGGTCGCGACGCAAGCAGGCGGCGAGGAACGGCCACGCTGAACCAATAGCTGGACAAGCCGTCGAGGCGGATGCGACGGCGGCAATCACTCCCGACGTCGCGGAGCCCTGTCCCAGCGAGCCGGACTTGTCGAACCTGCCGCCCGTCGAATCGATTGATGCCGCGACCGACGTCACGGCCTTCCTGCGCAAGGGCATTCCTCAGGAGCTGAGCCGCGCGGCGCTGCGCCGAGCCTGGAGCGCCGATCCCGCCATTCGCGATTTCGTTGGGCTGGCGGAGAACGCCTGGGACTTCAACGACCCGGCGGCCATGCCCGGCTTCGGTCCACTGGACTATTCGCCCGAGCAGGTCGACGCCCTCGTTCGGCACGTTTTCGGGGAGCTCGTGCAAGCCGCCGAGAACACGGCCGGCGCGATTGGAGAGACTGTCGAGCACGCCATGCGACCTGCCGCAGACGATGTGGCGCCCGCGCCAGACCCGGTGGAAGCGCCCGCGGATCTGCCCTTGGCCGACAAGTCCGCAGCCGCGGCATCCAATCCTGCTGCACTGCAACTGCAGAACGCGAACGAAGAGACTGCCCTTCGGCGCCGCACGCATGGTGGCGCGCTGCCCCGATAGGATGCGACCAAATGCTATAGTTATAGGCTATGGCCGTTGATTGACCGGTTCTAAACAGCCGACTACTCTTTGTTACGCAAACGCAATCAAGCGCTTGGCCCCTAGGATGGGAGGGTGGCGTGCGCGATGCGGGCCTCGAACGTGCGATCGATGCTGCGGGCGGCGTAGCCCAGCTTGCCCGGAAAATCGGTATTGCCCAGCCCTCGGTGTCGAACTGGAACCGGGTTCCGGCGCAGCGCGTCGTTGCCGTCGAAACCGCGACAGGTGTCTCGCGAAAAATTCTTCGTCCCGATCTCTACAGCGAGCTTGCGATGTCGGACATGCTCGATCCGATCGAGACCGGACGCGTGCAGGAATACGCACTGCTTGCGACGTTGCTCGCGTCGCCGCCGTCGCAATCCTTGCTCGCGCAGCTCGCGCAACTGAACGGCGATGCGACGCCGCTTGGGCGTGCCCACGCTGCGCTTGCCGAGGCCGCTTCGATCACGGTCGCGGCCGAGGTCGAGCGCGAATTCTTTGACCTGTTCATCGGCGTCGGACGCGGCGAACTGCTGCCTTACGCGTCCTACTATCTCACCGGCTTCCTCAACGAGCGCCCGCTGTCGCGGCTTCGCGACGATCTCGCCGCGCTCGGCATCGAGCGGATCGAGAGCAATCCAGAACCCGAGGATCACGCGGCGACGCTCTGCGAGATCATGGCGGGGCTTGTGTCAGGTCGCTTCCCGGCGCCGCTCACGGCACAGCGCGCCTTCTTCGAGAAGCATGTGTCGCGCTGGATTGGACGCCTGTTCGCCGACATGGCGAAGGCCGAGAGCGCGAAATTCTATCGCGCGGTCGGGGCGCTGGGATGCGTGTTTCTGGAGATTGAAACCGAGGCCTTCAAGTTCGCCGATTGACCGGCTGTCCGGATGCAGGAGAGGTGCAATGAGCGATGAGAAGAAAATGACGGCAGGCCGCCGCGACTTCCTTCGCAAGGTCGGCATCGGCACGGCCGGTGCGGGAGCCGCGCTGGCAACCCCCTTGATCGGACCCGCGCAGGCCGACAGCGAGACCGAAGCCGACAAGCGCAAGGCGCGCTACCGGGAAACCGAGGACGTCAAGACGTACTACCGCGTCAATCGCTATCCGCGCTGAGGGAGGCGGCCATGCTGATCAGGAGAACACAGCGTTCCGATTCCGAGCGGCGTGGATCCGTCGCGACCGTTCTGTCCGGGCAGAGCGGCGGCCTCGACCGCCGCACGTTCCTGCGCCGGTCCGGCCTTGCCGGCGGAGCGCTTGCCGCGCTCAGCACGCTGCCGCTCGGCAGCGTCCGCAAGGCGGAAGCCGCTGCCGCGGGGCCGCTCACCGCGGGCGCGACGGTGCGCAAGAACATCTGCACGCACTGCTCGGTTGGATGCACCGTGACCGCGGAAGTGCTGAACGGCGTCTGGATCGGCCAGGAGCCGACCTGGGATTCCCCGATCAACCGCGGATCGCATTGTGCCAAGGGCGCCTCGGTGCGCGAGCTTGTGCACAGCGAGCGGCGGCTGCGTTACCCGATGAAGCTCGTGGGCGGGCAGTGGACCCGGGTCTCCTGGGAGACCGCGATCAACGAGATCGGCGACAAGCTGCTGGAGGTGCGCGAGAAGTCGGGACCCGATTCCGTCTATTGGCTCGGCTCGGCCAAGATGACCAACGAGGGGGCCTACCTGTTCCGCAAGCTCGGTGCGTTCTGGGGCACCAACAACACCGACCATCAAGCGCGCATCTGCCATTCGACGACCGTCACCGGCGTGGCCAACACCTGGGGCTACGGCGCGATGACCAACAGCTTCAACGACATCCGCAATGCCAAGACCCAGATGATCATGGGCGGCAATCCGGCCGAGGCGCATCCGGTCTCGCTGCAGCATCTGCTCGAGGGCAAGGAGCTCCAGAAGGCCAACTTCATCGTCATCGACCCGCGCCTGACGCGAACCGCGGCGCACGCGACCGAGTATGTCCGGATGCGGCCGGGCACCGACATTCCGGTGCTCTACGGCATGATGTGGCACATCCTGCAGAACGGCTGGGAGGACAAGGAATTCATCCGCCAGCGCGTCTATGGCTTCGACGATCTCCGCAAGGAGGTCGAAAAATGGAATCCGGAGGAGGTCGAGCGCGTCACCGGCATTCCGGGCGAGCAGCTCAAGCGTGTCGCGAAGATGTTCGCGACGGAAAAGCCGTCGACGCTGATCTGGGCCATGGGGCAGACCCAGAAGACGGTCGGCACCGCCAACGTGCGGGCGAGTTGCATCCTGCTGCTGATGACGGGAAATGTCGGCGGACCGGGCATGGGCGCCAACATCTTCCGCGGCCATGACAACGTGCAGGGCGCGACCGACGTCGGGCTCGATATCGTCACGCTGCCGTTCTACTACGGGCTCGCCGAGGGCGCGTGGAAACACTGGTCGCGCGTTTGGGACGTCGACTATGAGTTCCTGAAGTCGCGCTTCGACTCCAAGCAGATCATGGAAGCGCCGGGCATCCCGCTGACCCGCTGGTTCGACGCGGTGACGCTGCCGAAAGACCAGGTCGCGCAGAAGGACAATGTGCGAGCGGTGTTCGTGCAGGGACACGCCTCCAACAGCATCACCCGCATTCCGGAATCGCTGAATGGCCTGAAGGCGCTCGAGCTGCTCGTCATCGCCGACCCGCACCCGACCACCTGGGCTTCGCTCGCGGTCGAGGTCGGGCGCAAGGACGGTCTCTACGTCCTCCCGGTGGCCACCCAGTTCGAGTGCAAGGGGTCCCGTGTCGCCTCGAACCGCTCGCTGCAATGGGGCGAGCAGATCGTGAAGCCGATCTTCGAATCCAAGGACGATCTCGAGATCATCTATCTGCTGGCGAAGAAGTTCGGCTTCGCCGACAAGATGTTCAAGAACATCAAGGTCGAGAACAATCTGCCCGAGGCTGAGGACGTGCTGCGCGAAATGAATCGCGGCAGCTGGTCGACCGGTTATTGCGGGCAATCGCCCGAGCGTCTCAAGGCGCATATGAAGAACCAGGCGAAGTTCGACATGCTGACGATGCGGGCGCCGAAGGACGATCCGGAGGTCGGCGGCGACTATTACGGCCTGCCCTGGCCGTGCTGGGGCTCGCCCGAGGTCAGGCATCCGGGCACGCCGCTGCTCTACAACACAAATCTCGGCGTGATGGATGGCGGCGGCACGTTCCGGCCGCGCTTTGGCATCGAACGCGAGGAGAAGGTTGCCGACGGCACGACGCGCAAGGTCAGCCTGCTCGCCGACGCGTCCTATTCCAAGGACTCGGAGATCAAGGACGGCTATCCGGAATTCACGCTGGCGAGCCTGAAGAAGCTCGGCTGGGACAAGGATCTGACCGAAGCCGAGCTGGCCACCATCAACAAGATCAATCCGGCCACGCCCGACGCGGTGTCGTGGTCGCTCGACCTTTCGGGCGGCATCCAGCGCGTCGCGCTGAAGCATGGCTGTGTGCCGTACGGCAACGGCAAGGCGCGCATGAATGCGTTCGGCCTGCCGGATCCGATTCCGGTTCACCGCGAGCCGATCTACACGCCGCGCGTCGATCTGGTCGCGAAGTATCCGACGCTGCCGGACGCCAAGCAGTTCCGCGTGCCCAACATCGGGTTCTCGGTGCAGAAGGCCGCGGTGGAGAAGGGGATCGCCAAGCAATTCCCGCTCATCCTCTCCTCGGGACGCCTGGTCGAATATGAGGGCGGCGGCGAAGAGACGCGAACCAATCCGTGGCTCGCCGAACTGCAGCAGGACATGTTCATCGAGATCAGCCCCGCCGATGCCGCCGACCGCGGCATCAAGGATGGCGGCTGGGTCTGGGTCAGCGGCGCTGAGAACAATGCGCGTGCCAGGATGAAGGCGCTGGTGACCGAACGGGTCGGCAAGGGCGTCGCCTGGATGCCGTTCCATTTCGGCGGCTGGCTCGCGGGCAAGGACCTTCGCGGCAATTACCCGAAGGGGACCGATCCGATCGTGCTCGGCGAGAGCGCCAATACGATCACGACCTATGGCTATGATCCTGCAACCAACATGCAGGAGACCAAGGTCACGCTCTGCCAGATCGTCGCAGCCTAGAGGAGCAACGCACATGGCCCGGATGAAATTCCTCTGCGACGCCGACCGTTGCATCGAGTGCAATGCCTGCGTGACTGCCTGCAAGAACGAGCACGAGGTGCCGTGGGGCATCAACCGGCGCCGCGTCGTCACGATCAACGACGGCAAGCCGGGCGAGCGATCGATCTCGATGGCTTGCATGCACTGCACCGATGCACCCTGCGCGGCGGTCTGCCCGGTGAACTGCTTCTACACGACTGCCGACGGCGTCGTGCTCCATTCCAAGGATCTGTGCATCGGCTGCGGCTATTGCTTCTATGCGTGTCCGTTCGGCGCGCCGCAATATCCGAAGGTCGGCAATTTCGGCTCGCGCGGCAAGATGGACAAGTGCACGTTCTGCGCCGGCGGCCCCGAGGCCGATGGCAGCAAGGCGGAGTACGAGAAGTACGGCGCCAATCGCCTCACCGAGGGGAAACTGCCGCTCTGTGCCGAGATGTGCTCCACCAAATCGCTGCTCGCCGGCGACGGCGAGATCATCGCCCAGATTTACAAGGAACGTGTGATGAAGCGCGGCTACGGCTCGGGCGCCTGGGGCTGGAAAACCGCCTATCGCGAGACGATCGAATCCTGAGGCGGGCTCGCGCAAATACCGGGAGGAGCTCATGGCGTCTCTTGCAAGATATATCCGCCTCGGCCTCGGCACATGGCTGCTTGCGCTGATGATCACCGCGTCGATGCCGTCGGCCGCCCAGCAGGTCAACCCGACCGCCAGCGCGGTGAAGGAGCAGCAGCTTCTGCAGGAGCTCAACCGGATCCAGGGCCGCGTCAGCATCCCGGATCAACGGTCGGGCGTGCTGGAGCAGCCGGCGGGACGCGAATGGCGGGAATTCCGCAACGTCACCCTGCGCTGGGTCGGCGGAATTGCCATCCTCGGCATGCTCGTCGTACTCGTCGTCTTCTATCTCACCCGTGGCATGGTCCAGATTCAGCACGGCAGGTCGGGACGCACCATCGTGCGGTTCGGCGCTTTCGAGCGCTTCGTGCACTGGATGACGGCCACCTGCTTCATCATCCTGGCCGTCTCCGGACTGAACATCACCTTCGGCCGTCCGCTGCTGCTGCCGCTGATCGGCCACGAGGCATTCTCCGCATGGTCGCAATGGGCGAAGTACGCGCATAACTATTTGAGCTTCCCGTTCACCATCGGCGTGGTGCTGATCTTCCTGATGTGGCTCGGCGGCAATATCCCGAACAGGGTCGACGTGGAGTGGATCAGGCGTGGCGGCGGCATCGTCGGGAACGACCATCCGCCGGCCTATCGGTTCAACGCCGGCCAGAAGGCGGTCTACTGGATCGTCGTGATCGGCGGCGCTGCCGTTGCGACCAGCGGATATGCGCTGATGCTCCCGTTCTACCTCTCCGGCATCGAAGGCATGCAGATCGCCGCGGTGGTCCACGCGATCGTGGCGGTGCTGTTCGTCGCGGTGATGCTGGCGCACATCTACATCGGCACTATCGGCATGGAGGGCGCGTTCGAAGCGATGGGCAGTGGCGTCGTGGACGTCAATTGGGCGAAGGAGCACCACAGCCTGTGGCTCGAGGAGGAGGAGGCGCGCGCTGCGGCCAACGACGCGCGCCCGAAGCCGGCCGCGACCGCGGCGGAGTAGCAGCGCCGCCGCGGGCGAGGCTGCTAAAGCGCGATGAGATGGGGTTGAATCGTCATCGCGCTTTAGCACCTTGTTTGAGCATGATCTTTTCGGAAAACCGCTTCACACTTTTCCGGATCATGCTCTAGAGCCGCACGGCCGTCGTTGCAAAAGCCTCTGCGACCGGCTCTTGCACCCGGTCAAGGACTGCGGCGCCGACACCCGCCACGACGACGGCGGCCACGCAGGCGAGCAGGAAGGCTTTCATGGCGATCCTCCCAAGAGTGTAAGTGCCGCAGGAGTTTACACAGATTGGATCGTTGCGGACAGTGCCGTTCCGCCGCGCCCCTCGAACCACGACCGAGCGATCTCGTCGCGAGACAGCGAGGCGGCATGCCGCTCAAAAGGACGGCCGCGCTTCGACGCATGGACGTCGACGTGCGCAGGCCGTGATCGCGCGGCGACGTGCGCAGGGCGGAAGGGTTAGCGCGCGCGGTGTGTCGAATCCTGAGATCCGCATCGATGTCTTGATGACGTGCCGCTGCAGGCTGCTTGGCCCAGGTTGCATCTATATTGCTGTGGACTAAATCATCAGCATCGTGACCGCCCGCGGGCCCCAGCTTGGCGAAGCCGAAGCTCAGTCGAGAGGCGTTGGCTTCGACCGCAAAAAGCTCGCCAGATGATCGAACCATCCCTAAAAAGCCCAACGAAATCAGTATAGATATGTTGCCGTGTTTTCGCAGGACCAGGCCGACGAGAAGACCTTTAAGTGCTTGAAAATAAATGGAAATTTTCCGTCGCTCCCATGATGGATTGGATCGAGAGTTCAAGCTTTTCAATCAGTTGGAAGGCGGCGTGTGCACGATGTGTGCACCGGGAGATCAAAGAAAATCTAGCGGCACCAACGAGAGAAGCGCTGTCACGCTTCACTGTCGCCAGCTCGCGATCTCGTTCGGCAAGCCAGCAATCGGCGAGCTGATTTGCCAAAGGTTCATTCGCAGAATGCCGTTGCATCGCATGGCACGACCGCTAATGGCGCGAGGGGACGTCGCCGAACGTCAAAGATCGCGGGCGAGCGGCTCTGAAGTTCCGGACCACCTTCGCGTTGCCGAATTTCTCCGTTGCAGGATGCCCAGTCCTACTGAACGGCGCGTCGGCGCGTGCCGTGGCTGCGTGTAGAGGTCGCGCGACATCCCGCACCACTAGGGCTCATCGGGCCGGTATCAGCACGGTTCAAAGGCAAGGTCACGCTGAGCGACCTTGATCCCCCAACGGCTACAGGATCTCGGGGGAAGGCGAGGGCGGCGTCGCGGGCCACGCGAAAGGCGGTGCAAAAGTCAACCTAGCAGAAAGGCACTGCGGGACGCTGTCGAGCTATCATGTCGAGGCACAGATCGGCGGCAAACTGGCACAACTTGGCCAACGGCTGATCAACGGCAACCGCCAAGAAATTGGCCGAGGAGTTCTTCGCCAGCTTCGCGAAATCTCTAAGCGCCGCCGATGGGGCTGGACTTGATGCGGCGATCGCCCTTGTACTCGGCCCGGATGCCGGAAAAGCGGAACAGCGGTCGGCTCTCGTTGAGCGCACGATCATAGTAGCGCAGTTCGAGTCTGCTTCTCGTCAGCCCCTTCTCAGCACATTCGACGCCAGACACATCGATTTGCTCCGGGTCTTTGTACTCGGGCGAATCGATCAGACGCCATTGGCGAGAACTCACTGACTGCGGCTTCTTCAACAATATGTCCCGATGCGCATTGACCATCGTTCAAACGAAGGAAAGCTCCTCAGCGGACTCCAGGATGCGCCTCAACTGCAGCAAGGCTCTCTTCAGGTCATCTTCTGTCGCCGGATGACCCAGGCAGATCCGCACGCCGAGGGTTCCGCGGTCGACTTGCTGCAATGCGCCGGGGGGAGCAAGGGTAATGCCCGCCTGAGCAGCTTGTGCGACCAGCGCGATCAGCGTGCGGCCGGCTGGAATGGGCAGCCAGCGATGGAAGCCTGGTGTGCTCGACACGATCGGAAGCCAGTCGGCGAGAACTTCGTTGGCGATTGCATCGCGTCGCGCCGCTTCGGCTCGCTTCAACTGAACCTGACGATGCAAGTCGCCGCTATGGATCAACCGTGCGACGACCTCCGCCATGATCGGCGAGGCCATCCATCCCGTCGCGCGCATGGCGTTGATGCAGCGATCCCTGAATTTTTCGGGAACGATCATCGTAGCGATGCGCAGTCCCGGCGCGAGGCATTTCGCGAAGCTGGTGACGTAGAAGCTGCGCTCCGGCAACAGCAACGAGATCGGTCGTGGAGGCTCGCGGAACAGAAACGCGTAAGCGTCATCCTCGATCAGAATTCCGTCGTGCCGGCGGATGACTTCGGCAATTTCCTGCCGGCGCTCCTGGGGCATAACCGTTCCTGTCGGGGTCTGCAGCGTCGGCGTTGAAAACAGCACGCGCGCCTTCGTTTCCGAGAAGGCGCGATCGAGTTCATCCGGCAGCAAACCATGCATGTCACCGGCGACGCCATGGAGACGATAGCCGCTCATCGCCGACAGAGCGATCATGCCGGAGTAGGTGAAACGCTCCGTCAGCACCGTCTCATTGGGAGAGGCGGCCATCCCGAGCGCGATAGACAATCCATGTTGTCCGCCATGCGTGATGAACAGGTGGTCCACGTCGGTCACGACGTGGAGCTGCTCGAGCCACTTGGCCATAGTTTCCCGATGCTGCGGCAAGCCTTGATGCGGCAGATAGCCCAGCAATGGTGTTAATGCGCAGTCGGAAAGAACTTCTTCGAGAACATTGGCGATGACCTCGCTTTCGCCGGTCGACGGCGGGACGTTGAGCGCGAGATTCGTCGAGGCTGCGGTCTGTCCGCTGGCCGTTGTGATGGGGGGCCGCCTTTGAACAAATGTGCCGCGGCCGACTTCTCCCGAGATCAGACCGCGCGCCTCGGCCTCGGCATAGGCTTTGGAGATCGTGCCGAGGCTCAATCCAAGCTGGGCCGCCATGTCACGCTGAGGCAGCAATCGAGTCCCGGGCTTCAGCGTTCCTGAGGCGATGTCGTTCTCAAGGGCATGCACGAACGCCAGATACCGCGGCATGTTGCCGCCCGCGAGCGCGGGTAGCCATTCGGCGGGCGATCCTTGGGGCACGATTCTATCCTCGGTCTTCATGATCGTGACCGAGTAGTACAATTCGCGAATTGTTTCAATCACGACGTAAGATGTTGCAGTTTGATATTCCAGAAACGGTGAAAAGCCGCGCAAAACCGCCGCTCGACGATGCTATTTATCATATTGTTGCGTTGCAATGGACCAAACGTGTCCGATTGAACTGGAATAAGTTTGACATTGATATGGAGCATGTTTATTCCGGCTGCGAATGAAGACGAGTGGGAGAGAGCGTCCTTGATCTACGAAATTCGCATCTATGAGGCGGCAGAAGGAAGGGCCGAGGCCATGCGGGCGCGCTTCAAGGAGCACGTCGTGCCGCGCTTGCCTCGTCACGGCATCGAACTGCTCGGCGTCTTCGAAGCGCCTGCGGAGGATGGCCGCCTCACATATCTGACGCGCTTCAATTCCGAGCACGATAGGACCAAGGCCTGGGCGGCGTTCGGCGCCGACGAGGAGTGGCGAGCGATCAAAGCGGCGTCCGAGCGCAACGGACCTCTCCTGAAAAATCAGAGCGTATCCGTGCTTTCGCCGGCGGTCGCCGGTCTCCTGCTCGGGTGACGCGATCGTCGCGAGCCGAGCCGGCGAGAGTATCAAGCGTGGAAGTCACTCCATGAAGCCTGCCCCCTTCGAATATGTCAGACCGGATTCGGTCGCTCAGGCCTGTGAGATGCTCGCGGCCGACGAGGACGCGCGCATTATCGCGGGCGGTCAGACCCTCGTTCCCATGCTGGCGATGCGGCTCGCCCGAGCGGCGAAGCTCATCGATATCTATCGCCTGCCCGAGCTCAATGGAATTCGCGTCGAGAGCGACGTCCTCGTGATCGGCGCGACGACGCGTCAGGTCCAGGTCGAACGAAGCGCGCTGGCGGCGCAATCGACACCGTTGCTCGCCAAGGCGCTGCCCTGGGTGGGGCATCCGCCGACGCGCAATCGCGGGACGGTCGGTGGTTCGGTCGCCAATGCCGATCCGTCAGCAGAAATCCCGCTGGTTGCAGTGACGTTGGGTGCTGAGATCGAAATCACTAATCCCGATGGCGTGACCAGTATGCCGGCTGATGACTTCTTCATCGGCCCGATGCTCACGTCGGTGATGCCCGGAGACTGCGTGACCGCGGTGCGCTTCCCAATCTGGCGACATGCGCGGGTCGGCACCGCATTCCATGAAGTCAGTGCGCGCAAGTCGGATTTCGCTTTCGTCGCGGCCGCCGCGCAGGTTGCGCTCGACGACGACGGAAAGTGCATCGCGGCGGCGCTCGGCATCGGCGGTGTCGGTGATCGCGCCGTGCGTCTCGATCTCGCGAAGCTGCTGGGTGAAACGGCTGGCACTGCCAAGTTGAAGGACGTCGTCGCCGAAGCGGCCACTGTTCTTGAGCCGTCGTCGGATCTCCATGTCTCGGCCACTTATCGCACGCGCGTCGCTGTTACCCTTGGCGTCCGCGCTCTGGAGGATGCAATGACCGATGCACGCTCCAGTGCAACCCAGTCGAACCGCGGAATCACGCAATGAAGGTGACTCTCAAGGTCAATGGTCGCGTGTGCTCTGCCGACGTCGAGCCGCGCAAGACACTGCTGGATGCGATCAGGGAAGATCTGGCGCTGGTCGGAAGCCACGCAGGTTGCGAACACGGCGTCTGCGGCGCGTGCACGGTGCTGCTCGAGGGCGAGCCCGTGCGTTCATGCCTGATGTTCGCCGTTCAGGCGGATGGCTACGAGATCACCACGATCGAAGGCCTGGCGCCCGCTCCCGGAGAACTCAGCGTGGTCCAGGATGCGTTTTGCGAGACCCATGGTCTGCAATGCGGCTACTGCACATCCGGAATGATCTTGACGGGACATGCGCTGCTGCAGCGGACGCCTGAACCCACCCGCGAAGAAATCGTCGAGGCGATTTCCGGCAACATCTGTCGCTGCACCGGATATGGGCAGATCGTCGAAGCGATCGAGTTCGCCGGTGAGCGCCTGCGCAAGGCCAATGCCCCGCGAGGTTCGAAAGGGGTGGACGCCAATCAGCCGCATGTCGATCTTTCGGCCGAAACCGACGCGCCGCAAGAAGGTGTTCTGAAGGCTGCCCAGGCCGATACCCCGCATGGAGGTCGTCCGTGAGCCAACAGCCAGTCGCCCTAAGATTCGTGTCATCGAATCGGCGCGTCCGCGAGGACAGGAGGTTCGTCGCGGGGCACGGTCGCTACGTCGCGGACGTCGTGCTCGATGGGATGTTGCACGTGGCTCTCGTGCCCTCACAACATCCTGCCGCGAAGATCCTGGCGATCGATACCAGCGCGGCGCTGAAGATGCCGGGCGTTGTCCACGCCTTGACGGGCGACGATCTGGTCAGGGCTGTTGATCCGCTGATGAATGGCCTCGACACGCCGAAGGTCCGTCGCTTTCCGCTTGCGGTCGGGCAGGTTCGCTATGCCGGCGAGTGGGTCGTGGCCGTGGTGGCCGAAACCCGCGCGCAGGCGGAGGACGCTGCGGAGAAGGTGCGGGTCACATACGAGCCGCTGCCTTACGTCATCGATGGCGAGGAAGCCGCGACCGACGCCAGCCCGAAGGTGCATCCCGAACACGGCACCAACGTGCTTCTGGACAAAACTTTCGTGTGGGGCGACGTCGAGAAACATTTTGCCGAGAGTCCGCGCCACCTATCGTTCCGGGTTGTCTGGGGACGTAATTCGACCGTGCCAATCGAGACCTTCGGCGTGGTGGCACGATGGGACGCATGGCGGGAGATGCTTGAGGTCTGGGCGTCGATCCAGATGCCGAAATATCCGGACCAGATCGCCCGCGCGCTGCGTATTGCGGCCAACAACGTCCGCGTCCATCAGGATGTCGATGTCGGCGGCAGCTATGGCGTCAAGCGTGGCATCAAGCAGACCGTGCTGGTTTCGCACCTCTCGCGCATCCTCAATCGGCCTGTGCGGCTGATCGAGGATCGTCTCGAAAACATGCGCGCCGGCGACGCGCACGGCCCGGAGCGGACGTTCGATGTCGAGGTCGCATTCAATGACGACGGCATCGTCAAATCGATGAAGATGAAGGCGCTCGACAATGTCGGCGCTTATGCGGGACGTTCGCCATTCCAGCTCGGCAAGCCCGTCGGTGCGATTGTCGGTCCCTACAAGATCGAGAGCGTGCAGTATCGTGCGATAGCGGTGCTATCGAACAAGGCGGCTCAGGAGGCGGTCCGCGGCTTCGGTCAGTCTCCAACCAACTACGCGATTGAGGCGGCGATCGACAAAGTGGCCGCTGCGGTCGGGCTCGACCGCATTGAGATTCGCCGTCGCAATTTCATTCGCAGTCACGAGTTTCCATATCTGATCCCGAGCGGCACGCATTACGACAGTGGAGACTATCACACAGTCGTCAGCAAGGTGCTTGCGAGCGCGGACTACGAAGCGCTGGTCAAGGAGCGCGATGCGCTCCGCGCATCCGGCATGATGGCCGGCATCGGTATTGCCGCCTGCCTGGAGCCCAGCGGCGGCAACTCGTCCTTCGAGCCGTTGCTCAACGAGAAGAACACCACGTCGACATGGATGGACTCGTGCCGCATCAACATCGATGGCCTGGGCTTCGTCACGGTCACGATCCATACGACATCGGCCGGCCAGGGGCACGAGACGTTAGCGGCTACCGTCGTCGGTGAGGTCCTCGAGATCGATCCCGACCTGATCCGAATCGTCCGGCCGGATTCGCTCGCCAGTCTGCCGTCGAACAGCCCGGTGGGAAGCCGCATGGCGATCATGCTCGGCGGCGCCTGCTACCACGCCGCCGAAAAGCTGAAGACGAAGTTGAAGCGGATCGGTGCGCATCAGTTCGGATTGAGCGCCGATAACGTCGTCTATGCGCAAGGTGGCGTATCGGATCCGAGGTCCAACAAGACGCTGTCCTGGGCGGAGCTTGTGAACATCGGTCATCGTCAGTTCCATGCGCTGCCGGCAGGCATGGAGCCGGGACTCGAGACGACCCATGTCATGCAGGTGCCGACCGGGACCAAGCTGCCGGAGAATGGCCGGGTGCAGATGTATCCGTGTCACTCGTTCGAGTTTCATCTCGTTCTGCTGACATTCGATCCGGAGATCGCTAAACCCGAGATTCGCAAATACGTGATCGGACATGATTGCGGCGTCGTGATCAATCCGCACATCGTCAAGGGCATGACGCTCGGCGGCATCGCGCACGGGATCGGCGCAGCACTGCTGGAGGAGTTTTCCTACGACAGCGAGGGGCAACTGCTCACTCAAAGCTTCATGGACTATCTCCTTCCGTCGTCGCACGAAGTGCCAAATGTCGAGATCGTACATCACTGCACGCCGTCGCCATTCACGGTATTTGGACAAAAGGGATCGGGCGAAAGCGGCTATCTCGGTTCGCCGGCCGCGATTTCCGGTGCCATCAACGACGCGGTCTCGCCGCTCGGAATATCGTTTTCACGACTTCCGATCCGCATCGCGGCAATCAGCGATGCCATCGCGGCCGCCAAAAACAAGCAAGCAGAGGATTATGCATGATCATCGATTGTCACGCCCATCTTGTACCTCCGAGCCTGCTCGAAGCCATCCGGGCGCAGAAGGGCAGCTTTCCGTCGATTCGCGTGATCGAGGATAGCGGCAGCCTTGGATTTTCGTTTGCGGGCGGCAAGCCGACGCGTCCGGTATCGAAGCCGCTGAGCGATATTGCCGGGCGCCTGCAGTGGCTCGATACGAACAAAATCGAGCGTCAGGTCGTCGGTGGATGGCTCGACATGTTCGCCTACGAGATTCCCGCTGAAGAGGGGCTGCGGTGGTCGCAACTGATCAACACGCACCTGGCACAGGCGGCCAAGGAGCAACCGCGCTTCATACCCTTGGCGACTGTGCCGCTGCAGGATGGTGCGCGCGCGGCCGAAACTCTGCGCGAGGCGCACGCGGCGGGCTTCAAGGGCGCGATGATCGGTACGCAGCCGAAAGGGAAGGGCGGTGTTCTCGACGATCCCGCGCTGATCCCGTTCTGGGAGGCCGCGAACGAACTGGGATCGATGATCTTCATCCACCCGGTGTTCGAGAGCGGCGACGATCGCGTCCATGACTATGGAATGGCGAATGCGGTTGGCCGTATCACCGATACATTGATCGCGATTTCGCGCCTGATCTATGCGGGCCACGTTACTCGCTACGGCAAGGCCAAGATCGTCGCCGGGATCGGCGGCGCGGCGCTACCCTATGTGATCGGCCGTTTGCGCAGGAATTACTCGCTCGACAAGGACAAGCTTGGCGATCCGGATGCGGCGCTGGCCGCCATGTACTACGACACCATCGTGCAGGATTCGCGGGCGCTGCGTTATCTCGCCGACATCGTCGGGGCCGATCGCATCATGATGGGGTCCGACATGCCGTTCCCGATTGGCGATCTCGCTCCGCTCAAGATTGTCCAGGACACACACTTTTCGGACGCCGAGCGCTCCTCGATCGATGGCGGTCTCGTCCAGAAACTGCTCGGTCTGTGAGGAAGGCAGCATGAAGCTCGAAATCGGAGGCTCGGAAACCATCCCCGCATCGGTCGATGCGCTATGGGTTGCGCTCAACGATCCGGCCGTCCTGACCCGGTGCATACCGGGTTGCCGGAGCATGACCGAGATGGCGCCGGACGCCTACAAGGTTGAGATGCAGCTTCGCGTCGCCGCCGTCGGCGGCTCGTTCGAAGGAGAAATCAGCCTGCATGACAAGGAGGCGCCGAAGGTCTGCGGCATCAAGGTATCAGGCGCAGGTTCGCTCGGGCACGGCAACGGCACCGCGCGATTCGAGATCGAGCCCGACGGAGAGGATTCGAAGCTGATTTACAAGGGCACGGGCGAAATTGGCGGGCTCGTCGCCGGCGTCGGTCAGCGGATTCTCTCTAGCGTCTCCAAGCATCTCATCGGCCGCTTCTTCACCGCGCTCCGCAAGGAGTTCGAGCAGCCCGTTCACGGAGCGGCGGAATAAGAAATGGTTGGCGCAAGTCAGCAAATTATGCGGGTCGAAGTGGAGCCAGGCATTCGTTTGGCGGTGGAGGCCGCCGGCGACGCTGACAAGCCGGCGCTACTGCTGAGCAGTTCGCTCGCCGCCGACATGACGATGTGGGACGAGATCGTCGCACGCGCGGCCGACCAGTTTCGCATCGTGCGCTACGATGCGCGCGGCCACGGTCGTTCGGATGTGCCGGCTGGGCCCTATACGATAGAGCAACTCGGGCGGGATGCGCTCGCTATCATGGATGCCCTGGACATTGGGCGTGCGGCCTTTTGCGGTCTGTCGCTTGGTGGATTGACCGGCATGTGGCTCGGCGCAACCCACAGCGAGCGTTTCGGCGCGCTTGTGCTTGCCAACACTGCGGCAAGCTTTCCGCCGGCCAGGATGTGGTTTGACCGCGCGGAGCAGGTGCGAGCCAGCGGGATGCAGTCTCTCGCGGACGCGACCATCGAACGATGGCTCACCAAAGCGTATCGGGAGAGTCATCCGGAGAGGTCGGCAGCGCTCCGCGCGACGCTCGAAGGGACTCCGGCGGAGGGGTATGCGGCGTGCTGTAAGGTGCTCGCGACGACAGACATGCAGCCTCATCTCGGCCGGATCAATTGCCCGGTGCTTGTCATCTGCGGCGCCCATGATCCATCGACGCCGCCGGCGCGGGGTGAGGAGATCATGGCGGGGATCAAAGGTGCAACCATGGTGACGCTCGACGCCGCGCATATTTCCGCGGTCGAGGCGGCTGACGCTTTCGCAGCGGAAGTCAAGAAGTTCGTGTCTCGAATAACGGGACCGGTAGAGTAACAGGGAGGACAGGATGAAGAAGGTTGCATTCGCACTAGCATTCTTGTCAGCGCTAACAGCGGCCGCGCCATCGCCTGCGGCGGATCTGCCGAAGATCTCGATCGTCGTGTTCGGCGCGCCGTCTCTCGGAGCGTTCTTTCCTCCGGTGATCAAGGCGCAGAAGCTCGATGAGAAGAATGGAATATCGATCGATTTCCAGGAGCGCACGCCGGACGCATATACCGCGCAATTCAATTCCGGGGAATTTCAGGTTGGCGGGAGCGCGGCCCTTCTGACCGTCGGACTCGCCGACGTGCGCGGCGTCAAGGCGACGTATCTTTTCAATTTGTTCGACTATTGGGGTGCGGTGGTAACATCACGCGCCGAGATCAAGACCATCAAGGATCTGGAAGGCAAGGAGCTTGCAGCGGCGAAGGGTACGACCAACTACGTCATGTTCGATTGGTTCGCGCGTCAACTCGGCGCGGACACGAGCAAGTTCTCGGTGATCAATACCGCCACGCCCGGATTGGTCGGCTATGCACTCGCCGACCGCGCCACAGCCGTTCAGTTGTGGGAGCCGGCCTATACGACGCTGCACTCCAAGAAGCCAAGCATTCGGATGCTCGATCTCAAGATCAAGGAGAGCTGGCAGAAGATGTCCGGCAGCGCCAACATTCCCTATCTCGGCGTTGCTGCGCATCGCGATTGGGCCGAAAAGCACAAGGAGCTGATCCCGAAGCTCTATGCGACGTACAAGCAGGCGGCTGATTGGGTTGTCGCACATCCGGACGAGGCAGCAACGCTGATTGCCGGGAAGGGGTCGGCGGAGTCCGGCAAGGCGATCGCCGATCTGATCCGGGCAAACGACCGCCTGGGCATGAACGTGACGCCGGCGTCTGCGGTCGCGAAGGAAATCAAAGCGGTCTACGAGGCAGGCAAGTCGATTTCGTTCCTCCCGTCGCACCCGTCGGATTCGACGATCTACGAGGGACCAATGCAATGACGGCGGCTCAATATCAGCTTTCCGACGCCACCAGGTTCAGCGTGAGCGCGCTTCGTCGCGTGGGCACCTACGTTTTGCCGTTCGTGGCGGTTGCGGCGGTTTGGCAATTCGCCTCGTTGTTTTTTCCACCGTTCCTGTTTCCCTCGCTGGTCGACGTTTTCTGGCGCTTCATCGGCATCGTCACCGACTGGGCTCAGTTCTCGGACGTCATCGCCACCGTGCTGCGAATTCTGGCCGGGCTGGCAGGCGCGTTCGTCATCGGCGCGCTGCTGGCGGTCGTGATGGCGCAATCGCGCGCGGCGCATGATTTCCTGTCGCCTGTCCTGACGCTGTTTCAGGGCATTCCGGCGCTGTCCTGGGTCGTGTTTGCGATCATTTGGTTTCATGGGATCGAGCCGCGCATCTTCTTCATCATGGTGATGACGACGCTGCCAGCCTTCTCGTTCCAGATTCTCGGAGCGCTGCAGGCGATGTCGCGGGATCTGGTCGAGATGGTCATGAGTTTCCGACCGTCGCGCATCAAACTGTTTCGATCGATGATCATTCCGGCCGTGCTGCCGGACATTCTGACGGCCTGGAAGGTCAATCTCGGCAATGCGTCACGTGTGGTCGTGGTTGCTGAACTGGTCGGCGCGACCGGCGGCGTTGGCTATGAGCTCCTGCAGCAGCAGCAGGTGTTCGACATGGCAGGAGCTTTGGCATGGACGCTGCAACTGGTCTTCTTCGTTCTGATCGTTCAGGCCATCCTGACGCTGATCGAAAGGATCGCATTCCGCTATCGGGCAGTGTCGGAGCGCTCGCTATGACCTCGAACGATTCAACCGAAATGGCCATCCGTCTCGATGGCGTTTCGAAGAGTTTCGGCAAGCCGGGGTTGGCCGGCGCCTATCTGGCGGTCGACAATCTCGATCTGCAGGTCGCGCAGGGGCAGATGTTGGCCCTGCTCGGCAAGACCGGCTGCGGAAAAAGCACGATCTTCAACATGATCGCAGGCCTGACCGAGCCCACCGAGGGCCGGGTCACGGTAGACGGCCGCAATCCGTTTCGCGATTTCGACGCGTTTCGCGGCCGCATGGCGATCGTCTTTCAGAACGACAGGCTGTTGCCTTGGCGGACTGCGATCCAGAATGTCGAACTCGGCCTTGAGATCCTCGAAAAGACCTCAGAAGAACGCCGCGCCATCGCGCAGCGCTGGCTGGAGACGCTCGGACTGCGCGGCCACGAGAACGACTATCCACACGCGCTTTCCGGCGGCATGCGTCAGCGAGTTTCGATCGCGCGCGCATTCGCCACCAACGCGAATATCCTGCTTTGCGACGAACCGTTCTCAGCGCTCGACGAGATGACGGGACGTCGACTGCGCACCGAGTTCGTCAAGCTGGTGAAAGAGAACGGAAAGACCGCCGTCTTCATCACCCATTCGATCAACGAGGCGCTCGAGATCGGAGATCGCATCGTGGTTCTCAAGCGGCCTGCCAACATTGCGATCGACATCCCTCTCACCCCCGCGGCGTCCCAGGAGAGCAAAGAAGCCATCCGAAGCCAGATCCAGCACGTTCTGGCGGCGTAAGCCAAGGCTCGACACGCGCCGCCAGGTGGGTGGCTGTCTGAGATCACGCAAAGCCGCCCAGCTGTGCGGCGGCGGGGGCGCCAGCAAGCAGTCGATTTGGGCCGGGTTTGACGGAAGTCGGCTCTCTTATGTCCTATCGAAGAAAAGATCGGCGGGGAGGAATATGTCGCGTCGTCGGTTCGCTCTGTTTGCAGCTATCTGTCTTGGCATCAGCACCGTGGCTCAGGCGGCTGAAGCCGCTGAGTGGCCGAACCGGCCGCTCACCATGATCAATCCGTTCGCGCCGGGAGGCCCCAATGACGTGGTTGCCCGTTTGATGGCGCAGCGCATGGGAGAAATCCTGGGCCAGCCCGTCATTGTCGAAAACGTGGGTGGTGCCGGCGGCATGAATGGGGCCGGCCGTGTCGCCAAGGCCGATCCCGACGGCTACACCTTCCTGCAAGGCACGGTCGGTACCCAGGCTCAGAACCAGACGCTCTACAAGAAACCGGCATACAACGCGCTCACGGACTTCGAGCCGGTTGCGCTGGTGATGGAAGCGCCGTTGGTCCTGGTCGCGCGCAAGGATCTTCCGGTCAAGGACATGAAGGAATTCGTTGCGTACGCCAAGGCCAACAAGGACAAGATGCAGTATGGCTCCGCCGGCACAGGCTCGGCGATTCATCTGGGCTGTGCGCTGAGCAACATGATCACCGGCCTCGACGTCGTTCACGTGCCCTACAAGGGCGCGAATCCCGCCATGCAGGACCTGATAAGCGGTCGCGTCGATTATCTGTGCGACATCATCACCACGGCCAAGGCGCAGATCGATGCAGGTACGGTGAGACCGATCGCCATTCTGTCCAAGCAGCGGTCTCCGGCCCTGCCGAACATACCCACCGCGATCGAGCAGGGCTTCGATGTCGACGCCTACACATGGAATGCGTTCTTCCTGCCGAAAGGCACAGCGGACGCCATCGTACATAAGCTCAATCAGGCAACCGTCGAAGCCATGAAGACGCCGGCCGTGCGGGAGAAGCTGGAAGCTGCCGGACTGGTCATGGCCAGGGATGAAGAGGTTACCCCGGAGTACCTCGCAAAGTTCGTACAGAGCGAAACCAAGAAATGGGAAGCGCCGATCAAGGCGACCGGCATCAGCATCGAGTGACATGAACTTGTCACCCGCTATCCTGCTCGTCCGATTTCGGTCAGAGGCGTGATACAATGTATAAATGTATCACCACGAAAACCTGCCCAGAATTGCAGGGGAATAAGGGCGCCTTGAGCGGAACTTAACCAAATGCCGGTAGGATCCTTTCGGTATGTCGCTCCATCCATTCCGGCGACAGACTCTCCCAAGAGGACCTTACCAGATGCTCGCCCGTTACTCGATCCGCACCAAGATCACTGTCGTCGTTCTGTTTCTGCTGGCAGCGATGTCGGCGATAGGCGGGTTGGCGCTAAAGCAGATGAGCGACATCAATGACTCGACCGTTGAAATCGCGAATAGTTGGCTGCCGAGCATTCGCGCACTCGGCGAGATCCGCGCAGCCACCATCACCTATCGCGCAATCGTCCGTACGCATCTCCTGTCGACCAACGAATCCGGCAAGCAGGCGCAGGAGGTACTGCTGGCAAAGTGGATCGCCATCCTCGGAGAAGCTCAGAAACGCTACGAACGGATGATCACCTCGCCCGAGGAACGCGCCATCTACAATGAATCGAAAGCTGCGTGGGAAGAGTATCTCGAAGGCGTCAAGCAAGTGCTGGTGCTTTCTCGCAAGAATGAGGATGCGGAGGCACGATCGCTGCATGCCAAGGCATCGCTGGTCGGGGTGAAATCCGACGAGATCCTTCAGAAGGACATTGATTTGAACAACAAGGGTGCCGACGCCGCCGCCGCAAATGCGGCGGTGAGCTACGCGACCGCGATGAAGATCGTGCTGGCCTCCCTTGTGCTGACGATGATCCTCGGCGTGTGTGCCGCAATCGTCCTTGTGCGCGACGTCTCGACCGGGATCAAGTCGATCGAAGCTCCGATGCAGGCGTTGGGCAATGGAGATCTGACCGCCGCGATCCCCCATCAGGAAGAGAACACCGAAATCGGCAACATGGCGAGAAACCTGCAGGTCTTCAAGGAAGCGTTGGTTGCCAAGAAGGCGGCGGACGAAGCCGCGGCTGTCGACGCCAAAGACAAGATTGTGCGCGGAGAGCGCATCAATGCAATCACCCGCGATTTCGAAGCTCTGATCGGCCAGATCGTGGAGGCCGTGTCCAGCGCATCCGTCGAGCTCGAAGCATCCGCCGGCACGCTGACCGGATCAGCCGAGCGTTCGCAGGAACTCACGTCACTGGTCGCCGCGGCTTCGAACGAAGCCGCTACCAATGTTCAGTCAGTGGCATCGGCGGCTGAGGAGATGTCGTCTTCCGTGGACGAAATCAGCCGCCAGGTGCACGAGTCCGCCAGCATCGCTGGCCAGGCGGTGGAGCAGGCGAGTAGAACGAATGACCGCATCGAAGGATTGGCCCAGGCCGCGACGCGTATCGGAGACGTCGTTCATCTCATCAATACCATTGCCGGACAGACCAACCTGCTAGCTCTGAACGCGACCATCGAGGCAGCGCGAGCGGGCGAAGCGGGCCGCGGTTTCGCGGTCGTGGCCTCCGAAGTGAAGACACTGGCAGAGCAGACGGCGAAAGCGACGGGCGAGATCAGCCTGCAGATCTCGGGGATCCAGGCGGCCACCCAGGAGTCGGTCGGCGCGATCCGCGAGATCAGCGGCACCATCGGACGGATGTCGGAGATCTCCTCAACCATCGCGTCGGCCGTGGAGGAGCAGGGCGCTGCGACCCAGGAGATCTCGCGCAACGTGCAGCAGGCGGCTCAGGGAACGATGCAAGTGTCGGTGAATATTTCCGACGTGCAGCGCGGAACCATCCAGACGCAATCTGCATCCGCGCAGGTTCTGTCCGCTGCCCAGTCGCTATCGGCCGAAAGCAGCCGCCTGAAGCTCGAGGTAAGCAAATTCCTGAACTCCGTCCGAGCGGCATAGCCGCTCGCAGAATGAAATAGCCAACGCATTCGCCGCTTGAAAAGTCTTCGCTTCTGCCGGACCCCTTTTGCTCCTTCGCAACGATGCCTCCCTCAAGTCGAACGAGCGGTCGGCTTTCGCGCTGTGGAGGCATGACATTTGGTGCAAGAGTGAGGCGAGTAATACCAACGGCCTTAAGGGCTGACCGTTGCCCAATGGCGTGTGGTGATGGCAGCGATCCGCGGTGGATCTGTTGCAAAGAAGTTCCGAGCGTCGCAGGCTTTGTTGACGATGTCGTCACAGTCATCGAACACGGTGATGGCGAGTTTGTTGGCACGCAGGTAGGCCCAGACGTTTTCGATCGGGTTGAGCTCGGGCGCATAGGGCGGCAAGCGTAGCAGGGTGATGTTGTCTGGAACGGAGAGGGCAGCGGCACCGTGATAGCCGGCGCCGTCGAAGACGAGGATGGCATGTGCGCCGGAGGCGACCTTGCGGCTGATCGCGTCCAGATGCAGCGACATGGTCTCGGCATTGGCGGTCGGCATGACTAGGCCGGCAGCGACGCGGCGCTGAGGACAGGCGGCGCCGAAGAGATAGGCCCAGTCGTAGCGCCGATCGCGGGGCGCGCGCGCCGCTGTCCCCCATCTTCGGAAGCAGGGCGGCGGACGTATCATCCAAATCTCGACGATGGGTGGTCAGGCGACTTTCCCCGGCGCGTCGCTCTACCACACGTCGAAGTGGGGCATCGAAGGCTTCATGGAGTCGCTGCGCTACGAGCTGGCGCCGTTCAACATCGGCGTCACCATCGTCCAGCCGGGCAGCTGGAGGTCTATGCCGCGGGACCGGTGGCTCAGGTGCGAGCCTTTTTCGGCGGTGGCACCTATGAGTCCCCCGGAAACGCGGACAAGACGGTGAACGCGATCATCGCGACCGTCGATCAAAATCCTGCGCCGCTGCGCCACGCCACGGGCAGCGACGCTTATGCCGCGCTTCACAAGGCAATGATCGCTCGCCTCGCCGAACTGGAGGCTCAAAAACACGTCGCCGTCTCCACAGACCGCAGCTGAGCACCGCGAGCGTGCGGCGCCCCACACGGGCGCCGCAGGTCTGTCTGAGAGTCAGCGAATAGCAAGTTAGACGAACCGACCGACAACCCAATCGATGAACAGGCGGACGCGCGGGGAGAGCTGCCGACTGCGGGGGTAGAGGACAGAGACCTGCCCGCTGGAGAGGGGGTAGTCGTGCAGCACGCGCTCAAGCCGCCCCGTTGTAAGGTATGGCTCAACGTGGAAGAGGGGCATCTGGGCCAAGCCGAGCCCTAGCAGGACGCCGTCGAGGAAGCTCTCCGTGCCGGTGACGGTCAGGGGGGCGGGAAGTTCGATTGCGGTCGTACCGTCCCGGCGCTCGAACTCGAACGGGGCAAGCATGCCGGTGGTGATGGATCGCAGGCCGACCATCTGGTGGCCCGCCAGTTCATCGAGTGAGCCAGGCCGCCCGAAACGGTCCAGATAGGCCGGCGAAGCGCAAGTGATGCGCGGCAGTTGCGCGATCGTTCGTGTGACCAGGTCGCTGTCGGGCAACGCGCCGTATCGCAGGACGCAATCGACGCCCTCGCGCACGACATCTACCCAGCGGTCGCTTTCACTCATCGCAATCTCGATGCCGGGATAGCGGGCCATGAAGTCCGGGATGCCGGGCATGACGAAGTGGCGGGCAAGAGTGCCCTGCACCTCGACACGAAGCATGCCCTTGGGAACCGCGCCGCTGAACGCGCCCTCGGCGTCCTCGATGTCGTCGAGGATGGCGAGGCAACGCCGGTAATAGGCTTCGCCGTCCAGCGTCGGTCGCACGGTCCTGGTCGTGCGCTGCAGGAGCCGAACACCCAGCCGCTCCTCGAGCTGACGGATCACCTGGGTGGCGGTCGACCGCGGAACGCTGAGGTCGTGCGCCGCATCCGTGAAGCTGCGGCGTTCAACCACCCGTGTGAACAAGCGCATTGCGTCCAAGCGATCCATTGTTTGTCCGGTTGGAACAGTGTTGCTGTTTTGAGGCAGATTATCTCGTTCTCCCCAAGTGGCAAATAGCACTCATCGCTCATCGACGAGCGCCCAAACGGAGAACCGAAATGAACAAGGACAACGCCAAAGTCGCGATCGTCACCGGCGCTTCGCGCGGGATAGGTGCAGCGATCGCGACGCGCCTCGCCGAGGACGGCTTCACCGTCGTGATCAACTATTCCGGCAGCGCCGGCGAGGCCGACGCCCTGGTCGAGGCTATCGAGGCTGAGGGCGGACATGCAATTTCGGCGCAAGCCGATGTCAGCGATCCGACTGCGGTGGCCCGCATGTTCGACGCCGCCCAAGCGGTTTTCGGCGGCATCGACGTGCTGGTGAACAACGCCGGCATCATGAAGCTGGCGACGGTCGCCGACAGTGACGACGCGCTCTTCGATCGGCAGGTCGCGATCAATCTGAAGGGGACCTTCAACACCCTGCGCGAGGCCGCAAAGCGCCTTCGTGAGGGCGGCCGGATCGTCAACCTGTCGTCCAGCGTCGTGGGCCTCTACCAGCCGACCTATGCGGCCTATGCCGCGACGAAGGCGGGCGTCGAGGCCATGACGCATGTGCTCTCGAAGGAGTTGCGCGGCCGCAACATCACGGTCAACGCCATCGCCCCGGGGCCGACGGCCACGGCGCTGTTCCTCGATGGCAAGCCGCAGGCCGTCATCGATCAGCTCACCAAACTCGCACCGCTGGAGCGGCTGGGGCAGCCGGAAGACATCGCTTCGGCGGTCGCGTTCCTCGCCGGCCCGGACGGCGGCTGGATCAATGGCCAGGTGCTGCGCGCGAACGGCGGAATCATCTGATCCCGCGCTCAACTCAACCCCGACAGGAAAAGGAATTCGTCATGACCAAGAAGATCGTTCTCATCACCGGCGCGTCCAGCGGCTTTGGGCGGCTGACCGCCGACTCGCTCGCCAGGGCCGGGCATACCGTCTACGCCTCGATGCGCGATGTCGCCGGCAAGAACGCCAAGAATGCCGCCGACATGGCCGCCATGCCGGACAAGGACATTCGCCCGATCGAGCTCGACGTGCAGTCGGAGGACTCGGCCAACGCCGCCGTCACGAAGATCATCGCCGAAAGCGGCCGGATCGACGTGCTCGTCCACAATGCCGGCCACATGATGTACGGGCCCGCCGAGAGCTTCACGCCCGATCAGTTCGCCCAGCAATACGACGTCAATGTGCTCGGCACCCAGCGCGTCAACCGCGCGGTCCTGCCGCACATGCGCAAGGCCAAGAGCGGCCTCCTGGTTTGGGTGCCGAGCTCGAGCGTCGCCGGCGGCGCGCCGCCTTACCTCTCGCCCTATTTCGCGGCGAAGGCGGCCATGGACACGCTCGCCGTCCAGTATGCCCGCGAGCTGGCCCGCTTCGGCATCGAGACTTCGATCATCGTGCCGGGCGCCTTCACCAAAGGCACCAACCATTTCGCCAACGCCGGCAGCCCCGCCGACAAGGACCGTCTCGCCGAGTACGAGAATGACGGCCCCTACAAGGGGTTCGGCGAGCGGGTGCAGACGGCCTTCGCCAACATCGTGCCCGACGACGCCGACGTGCAAGGCGTGGCCGATGCGATCGTCGAGATCGTCGATACGCCGTTCGGCAAGCGCCCGTTCCGGGTCACCTATGACCCGACCCAGGATGGGGCCGATGTGAGCTTCGCGGTCATCGACCGTATCCGCGCCGAGATGTTGCATCGGGTCGGTCTGTCCGATCTGCTGCACCCCGCAGCCTGAGACGGGAGACAAGACGATGTTTGTAGTGACTGGAATTACGGGCCAAGTCGGCGGTACGGTGGCAGAGCAATTGCTCGCCACCGGCCAGCCGGTTCGAGCGGTCGTTCGTGACGCTCAGCGCGGAGCAGCCTGGGCGGAACGCGGGTGCAATATCGCGATCGTGCCCGACGCGTCGGACGCCGGCGCGCTCGGAGCCGCCCTGGAGGGCGCCAAGGGCGTGTTCCTGATGAATCCGCCGAACTACGATCCCGAGCTGGGCTTTCCGGAAACAAGCCGGGTCGCTGCGGCCTTTGCGGAGGCGATGGAGAGAAGCCGGCCGGGTCGAGCGGACTTTCTGTCGACCGTCGGCGCGCAGGTCGAGCGTTTCAACCTGCTCAACAATGGCGGGATCGTCGAACAGGCCTTGCGCGGCGTCCCGGTTCCGGTGGCCTTCCTGCGACCGGCCTGGTTTCTCGAAAATGCGGCTTGGGACGTGCCGGACGCTCGTAAGGGGCGCATCCATAGCTTCCTTCAGCCCTTGGATCACGGCATCGACATGGTTGCGGTGCGCGACATCGGCGCCGCGGCGGCGGACCTGCTGGGCCAGACATGGCAGGGCGCTCGGACTGTCGAGCTGCGCGGTCCCGGCAAGGTCAGCGCGCAGGATATTGCGGACGCCTTCAGCCGAGCCCTCGGCACGGACGTCGCCGTCGATACCGTCGCGCGCGACACCTGGGAAGCGCGATTCCGGAGCGAAGGGATGAAGCATCCCGAAGGCCGGATGGCGATGCTCGACCGGTTCAACAACGACTGGATCGTGTTCGAGGGCGGCTCCGCAGAGCTGCGCACCGGGACGACCTCACTCGACGATGTGGTCCGCACGCTCGTCGAGCGCCGCTGACGGAAAGGACAAATAAGATGGCGAGAGTCTTCATCACCGGATCTTCTGAGGGCCTCGGCCTGATGGCTGGCCAGCTCCTTGTGGAGCAAGGCCATCAGGTGGTCCTTCACGCGCGCAATGCGCGGCGCGCCGATGTCGCTCGAAATGGGCTTTCCCAAGCGGAAGCGATCATCGAGGGCGACGTCGCGACGATCGCGGGCACGCGCGCGCTCGCTGAGAGCGCCAACGGGCTCGGCCGGTTCGACGCCGTGATCCACAATGTCGGGATCGGCTACCGGGAGCCGCGACGGATCGAGACGGAGGACGGCCTGCCGCACGTCTTCGCGATCAACGTGATGGCGCCCTATCTCCTGACTGCGCTGATGGAGCGTCCATCCCGTCTCGTCTATCTGAGTTCCGGCATGCACCACCATGCCAGCGCCGATTTGGACGATATGCTTTGGACGCAGCGTCGTTGGGATGGGTCCACGGCCTATGCGGAGAGCAAGTTGCTCGACGTCCTACTCGCCTTCGCGGTCGCTCGCCGGTGGCCGGACGTGGTGTCGAATGCGCTCGAACCGGGCTGGGTGCCGACCCGAATGGGTGGGCCGGGCGCGCCGGACGACATGGACAAGGCGCATCGGACGCAAGCGTGGCTCGCGGTCAGCGACGATGCTGCTGCGCGCGCCACCGGTGCATATTTCTATCATCAGCGCCACCGCGCCGCGAACCCCGAGGCCTTCGACGTCGCTCTTCAAGATCGCCTTCTGCGGAGATGCGGAGAGTTGTCAGGTGTCGATTTCCCGGCCTGACGCACGGGTTTCGCTGCGATCGCCTTGGGACAGCCCCACGGGTTGCGGTGGGTTGCTTCGGCGAGCCAATTATCAAGCTTTTTAAAGGGAAGCTTGGATGCGGCGTCACGTTCGATGGAGATTTCTCTCCTCCGTCGTAGAGCCGACTAAGATGGACGCTGACGGTACTTTATCCGGCTCTCGTGCATCATTCATCGACAGCGAAAACACAGTTCTAATGTCGATACTTGGCAATAGACGGCGATTAGTGGTTCGGTCGAAACATCCAAAATTCCTGAGCAAAATCGGTAGCGTCGTTTTCTGACGGGCTCGAAGACGGTACTAATTGCGCTGAAAAATAGTTTCATACGGAAAATAAGATGGTTGGCTTGGCCCCGAATAATCGAGTGGGAGTGACCGATACAACGGCGGCAATAGCGTAGTTTGCGCGGAATTCCGTCCGTCATCGCGCAATATCGTTGCGGTCCGAACCTCACTCCGATCAGCTCGCGTTCTCCGTCTCTGCTTCGCTGGTTCGATCTGCGCCCAGTTTCAGGATGATGTAAAGTCGCTTTCGAGGGCGGGAGTGCCCTAGCGTAGAATAGCGTGTGCAAAGACGGGCCTGCCTTGCGCCCACCGTCGCCATTCAGCGACACGATCATTCTCCCAAAGCCGCCGTACATCCGTGTTGAGCTGCCCACGACCATGAATGGCTGCGATCGGCCTTTATCTGATGATTCTGGTCTGCAGGCAGCCATCGCGGCAGCCTGGCATTACGCGACATTCCGATCTTCAGTCAGGCGCTAAGCTGTCGGCCAGAAGGCGACATCTAACCCAGCGATCGATGACCCTAACGACACGGATGGCGTGCGTCGGAGAGCGGCGGAAAATCGCTTCGAATGTGTCGAGCGGATAAATCGGGCCTCTGCCGAGCCGTGGCGATCACTGATATCTGCATTCGCCGGTTCCGGCAAATCCGGCCGGTCGGTCATCTCCTTAATTGGAAGCGATGCCGAGTAATCATTGCAACTTGACGCGGGCAATCGAAATAGTCTATTTATGCAAGTAACAATTTGAATGGTCGACTACGAGAGAACCCTAGTTTCATCGGCCAATGCCAAAGAGGTTACGTGTCGGAGGAAATTTACATCGAGCAGCGCGACGGCATCGCCCACGTCGTTCTGAACCGGCCCTCGCTTAAGAATGCCGTGACGCTCGCGATGTGGAGCGAAATGGCCGCGATCTTCTCGGGCCTGGCCGGCGAAGAGGAGGTCCGCGGCGTCGTCCTGAAGGGTGCGGGAAAGGACTTTTCCGTCGGCGCCGACATTTCCGAATTCGAGAGCATCCGCGACGACAGGCACCAAAGCGCCGCCTATGAAGTAGAGGTCGATGCCTGCTCGAGCGCGATCGCCGCGCTCGGCAAGCCAGTCGTGGCCGCGATCTCCGGCTACTGCCTTGGCGGAGGCTGCCACCTTGCTTTGGCGTGCGACTTTCGTTTCGGCGACCGCACCGCGACGGTCGGGATACCCGCAGCCAGGCTGTCGATCGTCTACGGCCTGCACAGCGTGCAACGGCTGCTCGCCCTCACGGGCGTTTCGAATGCGAAGCGTATCCTCTACTCGGCGGACCGCTATTCCGCCGAGCAAGCCATCTCGATGGGGCTGCTCGACGAATTGCACGAGAATCCCGGTCTCGCGGCCGAGCAATTCCTGCGGCGGCTTTCCGTCAACGCACCGCTGTCGATCGCCGGCGCGAAGCACATGCTGAACGGTCTTTCGATGGGCGTCGGCGGGCTCGATCGGGCCGCGGTACAGCGGCTGATCGACGAAGCCTCCGAGAGCGAAGACTTCAGGGAAGGCCGCCGCGCGTTCGCGGAGAAGCGGCCGCCGCAGTTCCGCGGCGCGTAGGTCCGGAAACGAGCAGCCCTGGAGGGCATCCGATGAAGCCTGCGCAGTTCGAATACGTTTCACCATCGACGATCGACGCCGCGATCGCGGCGCTGGTTGCGTCGAACGGCGAGGGCAAGGTGCTGGCCGGCGGTCAGAGCCTGCTGCCGCTGCTGAACTTCCGGATGGCTCGTCCCGCCGTGCTCGTCGATCTCAACGGCATCGAGGGATTGTCGTACATTGAAGACCGCGGTGACCGTATCGCTATCGGCGCGCTGGCCCGCCATCGTGAGCTGGAGCATTCGCCGCTGATCGCGTCCAAACTGCCGGTGATGTCGGCGGCGATGCGCCACGTCGCGCACCTGGCGATCCGCAATCGCGGCACCATCGGCGGCAGTCTGTCGCATGCCGATCCCGCCGCCGAGCTGCCGATGCTCGCGACCTTCTACGAGGCTGAAATCTCGGTGCAGGGGCCCTCGGGCCGCAGGACGATAGCGGCAGGAAACTTCTTCGTCGACGCCCTGACGAATTGTCTGGAGCCCGAGGAGATTGTGGTCGAGGTCGAGTTCCCGGTCCTGAAGCAGGATGGCTGGGCGTTCGAGGAAGTCGCGCGGCGCTTCGGCGACTTCGCGCTCGCGAGCATCGCCGTCTCGGTCCGCCGCGGACCGGCCAGCTTGGAGGCCGCGCGCGTCGCGGTGATGGGTGTGGCCGACACGCCGCGGCGGCTGAGGGAGGCTGAGGACGAGCTCGTTGCGATGGCGCTCGACGACACGACGCCGGATCGTTTCGCGGAGATTGTCGTCTCGCTGGTCGCCCCGAACGACGATCTGCATGCGTCGGCCGACTACCGCAAGCATCTGCTCGCGCAACTCGCCAGGCGCGCGTTGCGGACCGCGTTGGCCATGAAGGGCTGATCCGATGACGATGCACGTATCTGTGACCGTGAATGGCGAGACATACGACGTCTCTGATGTCGAACCGCGCATGCTGCTTTCCGACTTCCTGCGCGACCGGCTCGGACTGACCGGGACCCATGTCGGATGCGAGCATGGCGTGTGCGGCGCCTGTACGGTGCTGGTCAACGGCGACAGCGTGCGCGCCTGCCTGATGCTGGCGGTCCAGGCCAATGGCGCCGAGATCGTCACGGTCGAAGGACTCGGATCACCCGATGAGCTCAATGTGCTGCAGGCCGAATTCCGCGAGCATCACGGGCTGCAGTGCGGCTTCTGCACGCCCGGCATGCTGATGACCGGCGAAGATCTGCTCCGGAAATATCCCCTCGCGACCGATGACGACATCCGCGAGGGGCTCTCCGGGAATCTCTGCCGCTGCACCGGATATCAGAACATCGTCGCGGCGATCAGAAGCGCCGCGGCCAAGCGCACGGAGAAAGCGTCATGAAGCTCAATTTCCTCGCCGCCGGCCGCGTCCGCATGAAGAAGAGCATCTACGTGCCCGGCGCCGATCGCAGCGAAACCATCGACCTTCCCGTCAGCAGCGCCCTGATCCGGCACAAGCAGGGCAATGTGCTGTTCGACACCGGCTGTCATCCCGCGGCGGTCGACCATGCTGAGGAGCGTTGGGGACCGCTCGCCAAGGTCATGAAGCCGCTGATGAGCGCGGAGGAGACCTTGCTGCCGAGCCTGGCATGCACCGGGCTCGGGCCTGATGACATCGACATCGTCGTCAACTCGCACTTCCATCCCGATCATTGCGGCTGCAACCAGTTCTTCAGGAAGGCGACGATCCTGGCGCATGCGAAGGAGATCGAAGCCGCGAAGGCGCCGAACGCGGAAGCGGCCGGCTATCTCAGGAACGATTGGGACTACGGGCAACCGATCAAGGCGGTGCATGGAGAGAAGGATCTGTTCGGCGATTCCAGCGTCGTGCTGGTGCCACTGCCGGGCCACACGCCGGGGATCGTCGGCGCGCTCGTCAGCCTCGATCGCGACGGCCAGTTTCTGCTGGCGTCCGACTCGGTCAGCCTGCGGCTGCATCTCGACACCGACGCGCCGCCGCGCAACACCTGGAACGTCGACCTTCAGTTGAAGACCTATGCGGAGGTTCGCCGGATCGAGAACAGCGGCGCCACCGTAGTCTGCGGCCACGACGACGCGCAATGGCAAGGCCTGCGCAAGGGATCCGAGGGCTATGAGTAGCGACCGGCGCGCAAGTCCCTCCGATGTCGTGAGGCCGCGGAACGTCGGTGCGCCGATCAAGCGCACCGAGGACCCGCGTCTTCTGACCGGCAACGGAGAGTATACGGCCGACCGGAAACCGGACCGGCCGTTGCACCTCGCGTTCCTGCGCAGCGGTCAGCCTCACGCGCGGATCGTGCGGATCGACGCCGCCGCCGCGCGGCAGGCGCCGGGCGTGGTCGCCGTATTCACCGCGGAGGACATCGCCGACGACTTCAAGCCGGTCGTTCCATTCTCCCGGATGCCGAACTACTACGCGACGCCGATCCTGCCGCTGGCCTCCGGGAAGGTCCGCTACGTCGGCGAGGCCGTGGTCGCTGTCATCGCCACCTCGCGCTACCTTGCCGAGGACGCGCTCGACTTGATCGACGTCGACTATGAACCGCTCGGCGCGCTCGCCCGCGCCGAACTGGCGCTCGCCGATAACGCTCCGCTCCTGCACGAAGCGGCCGGCACCAATGTCCTGATCGCGCGCGAATTCCGGAAGGGCGACGTCACAGCCGATCTCGCGGCCGCGACGGTCAGGGTGGCCGGCCGCTTTGAAATGACGCGCAAGGCGCCGCTGGCGATGGAGCCGCGCAGCTACGCAGCGGAGTACGACAAGCGCCGTGATGCCATCACGCTCTACACTTCGTCGAACATTCCCGGCATCGTTCGCGACGCCGTCTCGGAATCGCTGGGTCTCTCGGGACACTGCATGCGGGTGGTCGCGCCTGACGTGGGCGGGAGTTTTGGTTCGAAGGGCTCGCTTTATCCGGAAGAGCTTCTGATCTGCATCGCCGCCCGAAAACTGCGACGGTCGGTCAAGTGGACGGCGGACCGGCTCGAGGACGTGAGCAGCAGCAGCCAGGCCTTCGCCGAGATCGTCGATGCGGAGATGGGGTTCGACGCCAACGGCATCGCGACATCGCTGCAGGCTGACGTGATCGGGGACGTCGGCGCCTACTCGATCTATCCCTGGACCTGTGGCCTGGAACCCGTGCAGGTCGTGAGCTTTCTGCCGGGGCCCTACAAGATCGGGTCCTACAGGGGCGCCGTGCGCGGCGTCGCGACCTGCAAGCCGCCGACCGGTCCCTATCGGGGTGTCGGCCGGCCGATCTCGACCTTCGTCGCCGAGCGTCTGATGGATCTCGGCGCGGCGGCGCTCGGGATCGATCCGCTGGAGATCAGGCGGCGCAATCTGGTCCGGGCCGAGGAGTTTCCGTACCGGATCGCGTCCGGCATCATCTGGGACAAGGCCGGCTTCATCGAGTGCCTGGATGCCGCCGCCGAAGCGGCCGGTTACGACCGGCTGCGCAAGGAGCAGGCCGAAGCGCGCAAGCAGGGGCGACTGTTCGGCATCGGCATTGCATCCTATGCCGAACTGACCGGCATCGGGTCCCGGATCGCGGTGGCGCCGGGCATGCCGATCAACACCGGCTCGGAAACGGCGAAGATCACGATCGACTCGACGGGCGCCATCACCGCGGCATTCGGTGTCGCATCCCACGGCCAGGGGCTTGAGACCACGCTGGCCCAGATCGTCGCCGACGATCTCGGCGCCCGGTTCGAGGATGTGCGCGTGATCCAGGGCGACAGCGACGAAGTCCCGATGTCGACCGGAACCTACGCTAGCCGCAGCGCCGTGCTCGGCGGAGGCGCGGCGAAGCACGCTTCGAAAATCCTGCGGGAGAAGATCAAGCGGGTCGCCTCGCATCTGCTCGAAGCCAACGCTGACGACATCGAGGTCACCGAGGGCAAGGCGGTCGTGCTCGGCACCGATCGCGCGGTGAGCTTCAAACAGATCGCCAAGGCGGTCTATTCCGACATGAAGACGCTGCCCGTCGAGGCGCGCGAGGAGCTGAGTGCGACTTATACCTACGATCCGGTCAACGGAACGACCGCGGCGGCCACCCACATCGCCGCCGTCGAGATCGATCCGGCGACATGCTTCGTGCGGATCCTGAAATTCGTCGTCGCCGAAGACTGCGGCCGGATCATCAACCCGATGATCGTCGACGGCCAGGTGCATGGCGGAGTGGCGCAAGGCATCGGCGCGGCGCTGTTCGAGGAACTGATCTACGACGAGGACGGCCAGCTGCTGACCGCGAGCCTTGTCGACTACATGATCCCATCCGCGCCCGAAGTGCCGGTCATGGACGTCGTCCATGTCGAGAGCGAATCCGCCGTTGCCGGCGGCTTCAGAGGCATGGGCGAGGGGGGAACGATCGGCGCGCCCGCTGCGATTGCCAACGCGATTGCCGACGCGCTGTCGCCACTTGGCATCGGCGTCTCGATCCTTCCGATGACGCCGGAGCGCATCTTCAGACTGATGGAACAAGCTCAAATCAAGAGGAAAGCTGATGAGTGACTTGAAAGGACGCGTCGCGCTGGTGACGGGCGGTGGACGAGACGTGGGTGCAGCCATCGCCACGATGCTCGCGGCACGTGGTGCAAACGTTGCGGTGAACTACCACAGCTCCAAGGCCGAGGCGGAAGCGGTGGTCTCCGAGATCGAGAAGGCCGGCGGCAGGGCGAAGGCCTATCAGGCCGACATTGCGGATGCGGATATCGTCAGGAAGATGGTCGCGGATATCAAGAGCGACTTCGGTGGCCTCGACGTTCTGGTCAACAATGCCGGCCTGGTGTTCCGCCAGCGCTTCAGCGAGAGCACGCCCGAGGACTGGAAAAAGCAGATCGACACCTGCCTCTACGGCGCGCTGAATTGCTCCCACAGCGCGGGCCCGCTGCTGGAGGCGTCGGGCCGCGGACGGATCATCTCGATCATGGGCGACTCCTCGAGGGTCGGCGAATCCGGGCTGGCGCTCGCGGCCGCCGCGCGCGCGGGAACGATCGCGCTGATGAAGTCGCTGGCGCGCGAATGGGGGCGTTCGGGCGTGACCGCCAACTCGATCTCGCTCGGCCTGATCGAAACCGCGCACGACAAGACCTGGGTCGATGCGAACCGCGACAAGCTGGTCAAGGCCTACGCGATCCGGCGGCTTGGCTTGCCGTCCGATGTCGCTCCGCTGGTCACGCTGCTCGCCTCCGATGCCGGAAGCTGGATCACCGGGCAGGTGATCAGCGTCAACGGCGGATACAGCATGGTCTAGGGGAGGCAGGCATGCTTCACGTCGATCTGATCGCACCCGTCTCGACGCTGCTCGAACGCCACGCGACTCAGCGTCCCGACAAGGTCGCGTATTGGGACTCGTCGCGATCGGTCACTTACGCGGAACTCGCCCGGCGAACCGCTTCGATCGCGGCCAACCTTACCAGGGCTGGTGTGCGGGACGGCGACAGGATTGCAATCTATCTGCCGAACGGCGTGGATTGGGTCGAAGCATGCTTTGCCGCGTTGCGCGCCGGCGCGGTCGTGGTTCCCATCAGCTATGACGCGGCAGAAGGCGAGATCAGCTATCGCCTGACCGACGCGGCTTGCGGATACGTCGTCACGACGGCCACGCGGAAGGATCTGGTCGACAAGGTCTGCCGTGATGCGGCGATCGCGCCGATCTCGATCTTCGCGGGTCCGGACCCAGAGAGGGCGGGTCTTTCGCTGGAGGCGCTCGCATCCACCAGTCCCGCATCGCCCTCCGATCCCGGCGACATCGACCGCTCGTCCTTCATCATCTACACGTCCGGAACGACCGGGCGGGCGAAGGGCGTGCTGCTCTCGCTGCGCGGCATGTTGTGGATCGCCGCCTCGTGCTGGGCGCCGATCGCGGAACTGAGCGAGAAGGACGTCGTGCTGTCGCCGTTGCCGCTGTTCCACTCCTACGGCCTCAATCTGTCCGTGCTCGGCGTGCTCGCCGTGGGCGCGAGCGAACGCATCATGGAGAAGTTTTCGCCGCAACAGGCGCTCGATCTGCTGCGGACGGGAACGTATTCGGTTCTTCCGGGCGTGCCGACGATGTTCCATTATCTCCTGCTCCGCGCGCGGGAGAGCGGCGTCGAACGCCTCGGTGGACTCCGTCTTTGCATCTCCGCCGGCGCAATCATGCCCGCGACCCTGAACAGGGCGTTCGAGGAGCGCTTTTCGATCCGGCTGCTCGACGGGTACGGCATTACCGAAACCTCGACCATGGTGACGATGAACTGGCTGCACGGCGCGAGGCCGATGGGTTCGTGCGGCTTGCCCGTGCCGGGTCTTGCCGTGCGCATCGTCGATCCGTCGTCGGCCGAGGACCTACCGATCGGCGAGGAAGGCGAGTTAATCGTCCGCGGCCCGAACCTGATGCAGGGCTACCACAACAAGCCGGCGGAGACGGCGTCGGCGCTGCGCAAGGGCTGGTATCACACCGGTGATCTCGCAAAGTCTGATCCGGCTGGTTACCTGACCATCACGGGAAGGATCAAGGAGTTGATCATCCGCGGCGGCCAGAACATCGCGCCCGCCGAGATCGAGGAGGTCGTGGTTCGGCATCCCCAGGTCAGGGATTGCGCCGTCGTCGGCTTGAAGCACGCGACGCTGGGAGAGGTGCCGTACCTGTTCGTCGTGGCAAAGGAGAACGGGTTGGACGTCGCTTCGCTGATGGACCACTGCCGGGCGCAACTGTCGGCCTACAAGATTCCCGAGGCGACCCATCTTGTCGGCGAAATTCCGCGGACCGGCTCGGGGAAGATCATGCGCTTCAAGCTGGTCGAAATGCTGAGCCAGGCGTCGTAGGTCGAGACCGCTCAGTCGACCGACCGCGGCGCCGAGGCACCGAACGATTTGGGATCGTACGCCAGTCGGTAGCGCATATCGGCGGCGACGATCGGCTTGTGGCAGCGATCGCAGTCCACCGAAGGCTCGAAGTCGTGTCCGCACTTGAGATGGGTCAGGATCAGCGGCGGCTTGCCCTTGGAGAGCCAGCGGTCGCCCCACCTCAGCATCGCGATGAACGGACCGTAGAGATCGCGTCCCATGTCGGTGAGAAGGTATTCGTAGCGATCCGGCGAGCGCTGATATTGCCGTCGCTGGAAGACGCCGCTGGCGACCAGGCGGTTGAGCCGGTCGGTGAGGATGTTCGGCGCGATCGCGAGCTCGTTCAAGATCTTGTCGTAGCGGCGATTGCCGAAGAAGCCCTCGCGGACGACCATGAAGCTCCATTTGTCGCCGATGATCTCGAGCGCACGCGACACCGAGCTCGGGCGGCCGCGGACGAATTGGCTTCCGTCGGAAGCCCGCCTGGTGTTGCGGCCCGGCTTGGCGGGGCAGCGTCCTGCACCGGGGCCGTCGCGATATTTCGCGTCGCGCGCGCCGACGCTCTCGCCGCAATGGGAGCAGGTGACGACGGGATGGCTGTCGCAACCGCATGTCGCATGGATCAGCGTCAGCGGAGGAGGCTTGCCCTTGGACAGCCAGCGGTCGCCGAATTGCATGAGCGCGATGAAGCTTGGATAGAGATCAAACCCCATTTTGGTCAGGCGGTATTCCTTGCGCAGGGATGATCCGGGCGCGACCTGACGGAAGATGGCGAGCTGGGTCAGCTTCCTCAGCCGATCGGTCAGCGTGGCACGCGGGATACCCAGCGCCGAGCGGAACGCTTCGAACGTCTGCGTCCCGAAGAATGCCTCGCGGATGATCAGGAACGCCCACGCGTCCGAAACGATATCCAGCGTGCGCGCGACGGAACAGTTGCGCTCGGTCCGGGCGACGACCTTCCGGGCCGCGTGCGCTGTGGCCCGCGGCTTCGCAGAGGGTTTCGTCGTCTGGATCTTGGCGGCGGCGGGCATTTCAAATCAGTCCATTTCACGCGGCCGCGTGACGGCGGCCTTCGAAGGTTGCGCACCTCTAGCACAACGGTGCCGTTGACTCGTTGAAAAAATAAGTCTAGTTACGCAAGTAACATTGGTCTAGTTATGCTAGTGATAAGACGCGAACGCGCAAGCGGAGCAACCCTGGGGAGAAGTGACATGAAGCTGAATATTCGAAGCGTCCTGGTCGCGACAGCAAGCGTCCTGGTCGCGACAGCGGCAATCCTGATGTTCGACAATGCGGCGGACGCGCAGGCCGCGCGCATCTCGGACGACGTTGTGAAGATCGGCGTGCTCACGGATATGTCGGGACAATTCTCCCACGAATCCGGCGAAGGCGCAGTGACGGCGGTCAAGATGGCCGTCGAGGATTTCGGCGGCAAGGTGCTCGGAAAGCCGATCGAGGTCGTCGTCGCCGATCACCAGAACAAGCCCGATACCGCCTCGGCGCTGGCGCGAAAATGGTTCGACGTGGACCGCGTCGACATGATCGCCAACCTCATCAATTCCTCGATTGCGCTCACCGTGTCCGGTCTCGCGAAGGAGAAGAGCCGGATCGCCATCATCAACGGCTCCGGGTCGTCGCGTCTGACGGGAGATGCATGTACGCCCAACAGCATTCATTATGCCTACGACACCTATGCGCTCGCGCGCGGGACCGGCGCCGCGCTGGCCAAGGCAGGCAAGAAGTCGTGGTACTTTCTGACGGCAGACTACGCGTTCGGGCACGCGCTCGAAGCCGACACCTCGGCGGTCGTTAAGGCGTTGGGCGGCGAGGTCGTCGGGGCGACCCGCTATCCGCCTGACGCGTTCGACCAGTCCTCGTTCCTGCTGCAAGCGCAGTCCTCGAAAGCGCAGGTCGTGGGGCTGGCCGGCTCCGGCAACGTGCTGGTGAACTCGATCAAATCGGCGCACGAATTTGGCATTCCGGATGGCGGCCAAACTCTCGCCGGGCTGCTGGTCTGGATCACCGACGTCAAGAGCCTGGGGCTCTCGGCCGCGCAAGGGCTGGTTCTCACCAATGCGTTCTACTGGGACCGTGATGATGAAACCCGAGCCTGGTCCAAACGCTTCTACGAACGCACGAAGCGGATGCCGCACATGGGCGACGCCGGCGACTATTCGTCGACCATGCACTACCTCAAGGCGATCGAAGCCGCCGGCACCGACGAGGCCCAGGCGGTGATGAGCAAGATGCGCGAGCTTCCGATCAACGATTTCTTCGCCAAGGGCGGACGGATCCGCGAGGACGGTCGCATGGTGCACGACATGTACGTCTACGAGGTCAAAAAGCCGTCCGAATCGAAGGCCGATTGGGATTTCTACAAGCTTCGCGAAGTGATCCCCGGCGACCAGGCATTTCGTCCGCTCAAGGACAGCGCCTGCCCGCTGGTCAAGAAGGGTTGACGCAGGTCGACGACACAGGGCCCGGATGCGGTCGCATCGCGGGCCCGCACCAATGGAGGCATCGAGATGGATCAGGACGTCTTAACAGCCGGCTCAACGCCGTCGCGGAATCCGATCCGGTCCGGCGCTGAGTACATCGAAAGTCTGAGGGGCCGGAAGCTCAAGGTCTATCTGATGGGCGAATTGGTCGCAGAACCGGTCGAGCACCCCATTATCAGGCCGTCGATCAACGCGGTTGCGGAGACCTACGATCTCGCCAATGCGGACCCCGAACTTGCGTCCGCCATCTCGCCGCTCACGGGCGGGCGCGTGAACCGCTTCCTTCACATATCCGGCAGTGTCCGCGACCTCGTCATGCAGAACAAGATGCAGCGGCGGCTCGGGCAATTGACCGGCACCTGCTTCCAGCGCTGCGTCGGCATGGACGCGCTCAACGCGTTGCATTCGGTGACACACGATCTGGACTGGAAGTACGAGACCGATTACCACGCCCGGTTCGAGCGGTTCCTCGCGCGCGTGCAGAGCGCCAACCTGGTCATCGGCGGCGCGATGACCGACGTGAAGGGCGATCGCGGCAGGTCGCCGTCGCAGCAGGCCGATCCGGATCTCTTCCTTCACGTCGTGCGCCGCACGTCCGAAGGCGTCTACGTCAGCGGCGCAAAGGCGCATCAGACCGGCTGCCTGAATTCGCATTGGCTGATCGTGATGCCGACCATGAGGCTGGAGCCGGCCGACAGGGACTACGCCGTCGTCGGCGCGATCCCCGTTGACGCCGAGGGCATCACCTACATCTACGGCCGTCAATCCTGCGACACCCGCAGCGCCGAAGGCGGCGACATCGACGCCGGCAACGCGCGCTTTTCCGGCCAGGAGGCGATGATCGTGTTCGACAACGTGTTCATTCCGCGTGAGCTCATCTTCCTCGACGGCGAGTTCGAATTCGCCGCCACGCTGGTCGAACGCTTCACCTGCTATCATCGCCGCAGCTATGTCTGCAAGAGCGGCGTCGGCGACGTCCTGATCGGCGCCGCGGCGACGATTGCGGACTACAACGGCGTCGAGCGCGCCTCGCATGTCCGTGACAAACTGGTCGAGATGACCCATCTCAACGAGACGATCTACGGCGCCGGCATCGCCGCGAGCCATCAGGGCGTCGCGATGAAATCCGGAGCGTACCTGCCGGACGAGATGCTCGCGAACGTCTGCAAGCATCACGTGACGAAAATCCCCTATGAGATCGGGCGGCTGGCGCAGGATCTCGCCGGTGGATCGATGGTGACGCTGCCGTCGGAGCGGGAGCTGCGGCACGACACTATCGGTCCGATCGTCGAGAAATACCTCAAGGGACGGCCGGAGATCGCGACCGAGGACAGGATCCGCATCCTGCGCCTGGTGGAGAACATGACCCTCGGCCGCAATGCCGTCGGCTATCTGACGGAATCCATGCACGGTGCCGGATCCCCGCAGGCGCAGCGCATCCAGATCGCCCGATCCATGCAGCTCGATTTCAAGAAGGAACTTGCGAAGTCGCTGGCCGGCGTGGCCTCCGCGTCGCGCGCCGAGATCGTGGATGACCTGTCGACCTACATGGCGCGGGTATTCGCGCCCGTCGCGGAATGACCCGCTGCCGCCGTTACATCCCAGCTTCCAGGCGTCATCGTTGAAGGAGACGCCGGAGCCCAAACCTTGGAGACTTCGATGGCGATGACGATGATGGGCGAGATCGAGCTTGCAGCGCCGCGCGAAGTGGTCTGGGCGAAGCTGAATGATCCGTCCGTTCTGAAAGTCTGCATCCCGGGTTGCGAGGAGCTGGAGCCGACCGAAGACGGCGGCTTTCGCGCCGTCGCGAGGATGAAGGTCGGGCCGGTCTCCGCCCGCTTCAAGGGCAGGGTTGCCTTGAGCGATCTCGATCCGCCGAACGGCTACAGGATATCGGGCGAAGGCGAAGGCGGCGTTGCAGGTTTCGCGAAGGGGGGTGCCACGGTCGCGCTGGCCGACAAGGACGGCGGCACGCTCCTGAGCTACAGCGTCCAAGCCCAGATCGGCGGCAAGCTGGCGCAGCTCGGCCAGCGCCTGATCAACGGAACGGCCAAGAAGCTTGCCGACGAGTTCTTCGCCAATTTCGCGCGCGCGCTTTAGCGAGGCTAGGTTAGCGGCAGCTTGAATGCGCAATGTGCATCACGCGGGCTAGTATTGGTCGGCGTATACGGCGTGTCGGCGGGCCCCGGTCGAGGGAGACCGATGGCGATTGACGGTATCGGGCGAAAAAGAGGCGCGCGACGTTAACGGTTGCTCTTAAGCACACGCGCTCACTTTATCGCTTGACTGCGATAGCTGGCGAAATAAGCCAGCTCTCAGAGCCACGCAAATTTTACTGTGAATTCAAGATCGAAAAGTGGGGACGGATGTAGCGCCGGGGTTTGTCCGTCAGTTTTTGAGAAATTGTGCTTGGGACTCAACGTGGTACAGAAGTCATAGATAATTGAGTGGGAGTAGGGCGGCCGGCTGCCATCGCCTTGTTTAGCGTAGTTTGGTCGAGTCGTTCTTCGCTTCCGCCGCACTGAGAATTCGAAGTAGCGAGCTTGGCTTATCCCAGCAGAGGTCCGACATCCATTGCGACTTCACTGATGGACTATTACAGCGCGCTCGATCGTACAGAAGGGTCGGGTGCCTGAAGCCTGGTTAAGAGCACCGACAAGTTTTGGCGCAAGACCGTCACGGCCAACTAAAGCGGTCTTGTGGCGCATGTTGCTGGTCTGATTGCAAGGGCAGGAGGCCGGGAAGCATTTTCGAGTAGTATTAGTTGTTCGAAATGGCAAAATCGAGATTCGTGGGTTTGACTCTCACTCTCTCCGCCATTTGCAGGATTTCTGCGCCCAACTACGATTTTCTCCGATAGTTCGCTGACCGATCATGCCTCGATCGTGGCGGCATGTTGCCGGCGACGAGGCGCGATCGCGCTAACGATATGAAGCCCTGGTCGGGCTTCATCACAAGGCTGGTGATCTCCAAAAAAAAATGCCGGCGGCGGACATCCGTATGCCCGATCAGAACGGAATGCGAGAACGCGGCCGTCCTCGTACATGAGGGCATAGACGCTCGCATGAGCATCGACGCAGAGAGAATCCAGAAATCAACGATCACTTGATCGTTGGCGGCAGCGCCGAGGGCAGTACTGATGGCGCGAACGCTCCGACGAGCCTTTGTCAGGAAACGACGTGCGGCTGTCCTGATCCAGAGCATGCTGCTTCTTGTCCAAAACAGGCCATATTGCGAAATAGGGGTCAGAGCCATCCAGAGGTCGAGCCAGCTTCCGACTTTCAGGCGACGGTCGATGCTCACGATCAATCCCGCTGGCGCGCCGAAGAATGTGTAGTCTCCGGGAAGTCATGGACAGGACACGCAGGGCGACTGCGACCGTGTTCTTCGCCCCTCCTTGGCCAGCAGAAGCCGGCCGGTCCGCTGAACTATGGCTCGAGAAGGGTGGTCAATTCAGCTCCCTCATCAGCGACAAAGACGGCTATCAGTTCGGCCGGTTCGGTGTTGCTCGCGTTGACGGAGACGAGATGTGTCGCGCCGGGCGGTTCGAAGAACGATTGCCCTACCTCGAATGTCTCCAGCGGGCCACCGCTCAGCTGTGAGCGGACCTGACCTTTGACGATGTAGGCGGTCACCGAGCCGCCGTGGCGGTGCGGCGGCGTGAAGCCGCCTGGCCCGTAGCTGACGCGCACCACCGTGACGCGCTTGCCCGGTACGTTCGGCAGAGCGTGCGAGGAAATCACCGCGACCTTGTTGAGCGACGCGCCTGACGAAGGCATCTCGGCGTACAACGGACCCGGGAATGCTGTTGTCGAGCTCATCGCAGCGCAAGGGTCTTGGCGATTCCGAGCGCGCAGGCGAAGCCGGTGACGACAGCCAACGACAGCGGGGGCCAGTCGCGCTCCGCGAACGGCGCCAGGGCTGCGATTGCAATCCGCATGGGTTTCTCCTCTTTCAGGTCGCGACGTTTGGCTTGAACACGGACAGCGGCGCGGGATCGCGGCTCGGCGGCGGCGGGACCTTGCCGTCGACATCGGTGAAGCCGTATTCGGCCGCCAACTCCGAGGCGAGCAGGATCTGGCCGCTTTTGGCCATCACGCCGGGATCGGCGGCGAGCGCGGCGACCGCGCGCCCGGCGAACACCGGCGTCTCGCCGCGCTCGGCAATCAGTTTGGCGAGCGTCGGCGGCACGCGGTCGGGCTGCGCCGCAAGCTTCTCGCTCTTGATGTAGCCGGGCCAGATCGAGACCGCGGCAATGCCGAACGGCTTCAGCTCATGCGCCATGTCGCGCGCCATCCGGTCAACGCCCGATTTCTGCACCCCGAACGGAACGTTGAACGTGTAGCGCACGCCGCCGCCCGAGGACGTATTGATGATCAGGCCGCGCTGCTGCGGCAGCATCAGCGGCACGGCGAACTGGCTGGCGACGAAATGCGAGCGCAGGCCGACGCGATGCATGGTGTCCCATAGCGAGGCCGGCACCTGCCAGAACGGGACGTTGACCGGCATCCCGTTCGGCGCCGCAAACACGTTGTTGACGAGTACGTCGAGCCGGCCGTGGTCGCGCCGGACGAGGTCGAACACTTCGCGCACTGCTGCATCGTCCGAGTGATCGCACTGGACGCCGATGCCGCGGCCGCCGGCTGCGTCGATCGCGGCGATGGTCTCGTCGAGCGAACCCGGCCATTCCGATCCCCCGCTGTTCCGTGTGCGCGCCGTGACGATCACGGTAGCGCCGGCTTCGGCGAGGCCGATGGCCACGCCCTTGCCGACCCCGCGGCTCCCTCCCGTCACCAGCGCAATGCAGTCCCCAAGCCGTCCCTTGGTCATGCGATTCCCCGATATGGCTTTCCTGGAAGATAACTTGACAATAATCTTCCTAGGAAGATATTAGGCCGAGAACGCCGGAGGCGTCAACCAGGGAGGTTCGCGATGGTCACGAGGGAAGAGAACGAATTGCTGTGCCGCGTCACGGGCAACGCGCCGATGGGACGGATGCTGCGCCAGCATTACTGGCTGCCGGCAGTGCTCTCGGTGCGCGTGCGCAAGGGCGAGGCGCCGGTGCGGGTCAAGCTGTTCGGCCGCAACTTCGTGGCGTTCAGGAGCAAGGATGGCACCGTTGGCTTCCTCGACGAGGCCTGTCCACATCGCGGAGCCTCGCTTGCGCTTGCGCGCGTCGATGACTGCTCGCTGACCTGTCTGTTCCACGGCTGGAAGATCAGCGCCAGTGGCGAGGTGCTCGACGTTCCAAATGAACCGAACAACCCGAAGGAATTCGCCAAGACCGTCAAGGCGAAATCCTATCCAGTGCGGGAAGGCGCCGGGCTGATCTGGGTGTGGCTCGGGGAGGGCAAGGCGCCACCCGCGCCTGACTTCGAGTGGATGGATTTGCCCCCGGATCAGGTCTACGCGGCCGGCATCGAGCTCAATGCGAACTGGCTGCAGGGCGTCGAGGCGACCATCGATTCCTCGCATGTCGCGCTGCTGCACCAGAGCTGGACCGCGACCTCATCGAGCGACTTCGGCGCAACGCGCGTCAACACTGAGGTGGGCTACGAATTCGAGAAGAAGCCTTATGGCTTCCGTGCGGCGGCGCTGCGCACCGCGCCCGACGGCTCGCGTCTCGCTCGCGTCACCGAGTTCGTGATGCCGTATTACGGCCTGATCGCGCCGATCTATTCCGGACAACAGCAGGATCGCACCGCGATCATCGCGGTGCCGATCGACGACGAGAACCTGATCCAGTGGTACATCTACTACAATCCGGAGAAGCCGGTGGATTCCTGGCGCAAGGTGCAGCGTGCCAACCAGTGGCCGATGGCCGGCGGCCTGCCGGGTGATCGATCGACCAATTGGGGCCAGAACCGGCAGATCATGGATGCTGGCAACAGCACCGGCTTCCACGAGATCGTCATCGAGGATTTCGTTGTCATGGTCAGCATGGGCCCGATAGTCGACCGTTCGCAGGAATATCTCTGCTCGGCCGACCAGGCGATCGTCAGGGTGCGTCGCCAGCTGCTCGATGAGGTGCGCGGCTTCATGGCGGGAAAGCCGCCGAAGAGCGGCCAGAGCGAGACCATGTCCTACAAGGACATCCGCGCCGTCGGCGGCCGGCTCGCCTCCGCCTCCGAGGATTGGCGGCAGATTCCCCGTTGACCGAATCGGAAGCAAAGGGCGCGGACTGCATGTCCGCGTCGATGTTCCAGCTCTGATCGAGGAGACGTCCCATGATCTGGCACCGCCTGTGCGCCGTCGCGAAACTGTCGGAGGGAGAGCCGTTGGGCTTCAAGGTGAGCGACCGGCGCATCGCGCTCTACAAGGTCGGCGACGATGTCTTCGCAACGGATGACGTCTGCTCGCACGCATTTGCGCTGCTGTCGACGGGGTTTCTCGAAGGCCATGTGATCGAATGCCCGCTACACGGGGCGATGTTCGATGTCCGTAACGGAAAATGCCGATCCAGCGCCTACAAGGATATCAAGGCGTTCAGGGTCGAGATCCGTGACGGCGAGGTTTATGTCGAGCTTGACGGCAATGCTGCCCTGCAAGCCGCCGGTGACGGCGGCGTGGACGTCAAGCCATGAGCGGCCTTGTCGTCGTCGGTGCATCTTACGCCGGCATCGAGGCGGCGTTCACCGCGCGCGAGGCCGGCTATGCCGAACCGGTGATCGTGATCGCCGACGAGACGTTGCTGCCTTATCAACGACCGCCGCTTTCGAAGGAATTCTTGCTTGATCAGGTCAACGCCGAGAGCCTCATTCTGCGCGACGAGGCTGTTTTCGCGAGCAGGCGGATTGAACTGCTGCTGGGTCACCGTGTTGTCGCGATTGACCGCCATGCAGAAAGAGTCGTGCTGGCCGACGGCGCCGTACTGGACTTCGACAGACTGGTCATCGCTACTGGCTCGCGCGCGCGGCGGATAGCGGTCCGCGGGGCCGAACTCGACGGGGTCTGCTATCTCCGATCAGTCGGAGATGCCGCCGATCTCAAGGCGCGGCTCGGCCGGGCGAGCGAAATCGTGATCGTCGGCGGCGGCTTCATTGGGCTCGAGGTGGCTTCCTCGGCGGCCAGGCTCGGCAAACGGGTCACGGTGATCGAGGCCGCCTCCCGGCTGCTCGAGCGGGCGGTGTCTCCAGTGGTGTCATGCTTCCTGCTCGACATCCATACCCGGGCGGGCGTCGCGGTGAAGCTCGGCACGTCTGTTTCGGCATTGGTCGGCGATGGGGGACGAGTGGTGGCGGTCGAACTGGACGGCGGCACCCGCCTCGGCACGGACCTGGTCGTCGTCGGCATCGGCGGCATCCCGAACCATGAGCTCGCAGCCGCTGCCGGGCTCGGATGCGCCAACGGCATTGTGGTGGATCAGCACGGTCGAACCGCACGCGAGAGCATCTACGCCGCTGGCGATTGCACCACGCACTTCAACCGGTTTGCCGAGGACTGGATCAGGCTGGAGTCGGTTCAGCACGCGCAGGACCAGGGACGCACGGTCGGGCTTGCGATCGCGGAAAGCCATGAGCCATACAACAGCGTGCCGCGGTTCTGGTCGGATCAGCACGATCTCAAGCTTCAGATCGTCGGTCATGGCGCGCGCAGGGACCGCGTCGTGATCCGCGGCTCGATCGAAGCTGGCCGCTTCTCCGTATTCAATTACCGGCAGGGCAGGCTGGTCGCCGTCGACAGCATCAACAATCCCGGGGATCAGATGTTGGCGCGGCGCCTGATAGCCGCGGGCATTTCGCCGACGCCGAGCCAGGCCGAGGACAGTTCATGCGATCTTAGATCGCTGCTGAAGGCGGGTGCCAGGGCCGTCGCGTAGCAGGTGCCGCAGCTAGTCCGCCGCCGTAAGCCGGCCGGACTTCTTCGGCGTCTTCACCGTCTTCACCGCCAGCAGCTTGCGCAGGCAGCGGTCGAGCATCGCGATCTCCGCGTTGGTCAGCCCGCTTGCCTCGATCGTGCGCGCGACGACCCTTGCCACCTCGGCGATGCCACAGTCGGCGGTCGCGAGACCCTTTGCGGTGAGGCGGACCAACTCGGAGCGGCCGTCGTCACTGGCGGAGACGCGCAGCACGAAGCCGCCTTCCTGCAGCCGTGCTACCCGCTTGGTCATCGCGCCCGATGTGACGAGCAGGGCCCGGAACAGGTCCGTGGGACGCAGCTCGTACGGCTTGCCCGAGCGTCGCAGCGCCAGCAGCACATAGAGCTCGCCGGTCTGCAGCCCGACCGCCTTCGATATTTCCTGCAGGCGCATTTCGTGGAGCTGGTTGACGCGCTCCAGCCGCAGCAAGGTGCAGGCGGCGGCGAGGTCGAGGTCGGGCCGTTGCTCCAGCCACGCGGCCTCGATATCGTCGTAAAGGGAGCTGTCAGGCGATGGCGGCTGCTTGATCGCGGGTTCGGTGCGGCGTGACACGCTGCTCTTCTTCATTCCCTTCCAGTCCCGTTTCGCCGCGCGCCAGGTGCGCGGGCATCATGCGTCGCAGCAATCTAGCACCGCCAAATTCAGGTGTCGCCTCGCAAGTTCCTGGTATCGCTCTAGCCCTGTGCATGGCCGCGTCCAGCGGCCAATTGCCGCCGCGTTGCACGGTTGACAAATATCTTCCTAGGAAGAATATTCTAGGTAAGAAAAATGGAGCGAGGAGCGCATGCACGGACTTTGCGCGACATTGGTGTTGGCGGCTGCACTGGCTGCCTGCGGTTCGGCCAAGGCGGCGGGCACTGAATTGGTTCTCGGGCAGACCATGCCGTATAGCGGGCCGGCGTCGGCCCTGAGCGCCGTCGGCAAGGTGCAGACCCGCTATTTCCAGATGATCAACGATCGTGGCGGCATCAATGGCCACAAGGTCAAGCTGATCTCCCTCGATGATGGCTACAGTCCGCCGAAGGCGGTGGAGCAGACGCGCAGGCTGATCGAGAATGACGAGGCGGTTGCGATCTTCGGCAGCATGGGAACGGCGCAGAACGCCGCGGTACAGAAATATCTCAACGCCAAGAAGATCCCTCAGCTGTTCGTGTTCGCGGCCAGCGAGCGCTTTGCCGATCCGAAGACCAGCCCCTATACGATCTCGGGGATGACGCTGTTCAGCACTGAGGCCGCGATCTACGCGCGGTTGGTGGCAGAGCACACGCCCGGTGCCCGCGTCGCCGTGTTGTACCAGAACGACGACTACGGCCGCGAATATCTTCGCAGCTTCAAGGCCGAACTGACCCGGCTCGATCCCAAGGCCGAGATTCTCGCGACGTCGCCTTACGAAGTCACATCGCCCACCGTGGATTCGCAGGTTGTGGCGCTGGCGAGCACCAACGCCAACGTCTTCCTCAATGCGTCGACCGGCAAATTTACCTCGCAGGCGATCCGCAAAGCGGGCGAGCTCGGCTGGCGCGCGCAGCAGTTCCTGCCGATCGGCAGCAACTTCGTACCGACGATCCTCAAGCCGGCCGGGCTCGACAACGCCAAGGGAGCGATCTCTGCGACGCCGACCAAATCGGTCGGCGATCCCGAATGGGCCAACGATCCCGCCTATCTGGAGTGGCTGGCTTTCATGAGGAAGTATTACCCAGAGGGCGATATCGAGGATCAGCTCAACTTCACCGGATGGAACGTCGCTGTTCTCATGACCAAGGTCATCGAGGCCTGCGGTAACGATCTGTCCCGGCAGAACATCATGAAGCAGGCCACTGCACTGAAGAACGTGGCGCTACCGGGCCTGATCCCGGGCATCACCGTCAACACCAGCCCGGATGATTATCGCCTGATCACGTCGCTGCGCCCGCAGCGTTTCGACGGCGAGCGCTGGGTTCCGATATCCGGTACCATGGCCGCGCAATGAGGACCGCCGATGGTGTGGCGAGGCGGAGGCGGCCGCTTGCGGCCGTGCCTGAGCTCTCCGGTGGCGCGCCGGAGCATCTCGTGAAGCCATTTCGTGCCAAGGTTCGTCCTCGACGCGTTCGCGCCAAATCAGCCGAACTTTTGGCCAGTCATTGGCCATCGCGAACGCGGTCCTCTTTCTCGCCTGCAATCCATTCTCGACCGGTTCGATTGTTGTCGTTGATGGGGGCGCAACGATCGCGTCGCGAACGCCCCTGAACCGGTGGACCGCTTCGACAGGCAGGGTATTATCGAGAAAAGAAGGATGTTCGTCTATTGAACACAACGATCGGGAGGTTGGAATGGTCTGCAGGTCGGTGGCGCTCGCGATGCTCGGTGCGGGAATTCTATTCGCGGGCGCAGCGCCCGCTGCTGCCCAGCAGGGAGATGTCAACTCGCCCGATCTCGTCCTCGTCAGCGGGAAAGTTCTGACTCTCGACGAACGATCCAGCGTGACCGAGGCGATCGCCGTTCGGGACGGAAAAATTCTCGCGACCGGTAGCAGCGCAGCCATCCGGGCGCTCGCCGGTGCGCGCACGCAAGTGCTCGACGTGTCCGGCAAGACCGTGATTCCCGGCCTGATCGATACTCACGCTCATTTCAAGGCGGCCGGTCTCGCCGATTATGTCGTCAACATGAGCCGCGCGAAGACGGTCGCCGAAGCGCTCGAGGCGATCAAGACGTTCGTGGCCAAGAAGAAGCCGGGCGACTGGATTGTGGGCGGCGCGTGGCACCCGCCGTCGCAACTCGCCGAGAAACGGTATCTAACGAGGCAGGAGATCGACCGCGTCGCCCCCGACAATCCGGTCTATCTGCGGACCGTCGGTCATTTCTCCATGGCGAACACGATGGCCCTGCACAAGGCAGGGGTCGACAAGACCACCGCGAACCCGAGCGGCGGTTCCTTCGAGCGCGACGCCGCCGGTGAACTGACCGGCGTCCTCGTCGAGACGGCGATCGACCAAGTCGAGAAGGCTGTTCCGCCTTGGACCGAAGACGACGAAATCAGGCAGTTCACGCTCGCGGAGCGGGCACTGAACAGTTTCGGGATCACGAGCGCGGTCGAAGGCGCCACGGAAGCGCGCGACGTCCGCACACTGCAGAAGATCGCCGCGTCCGGACAAGCGACGTTGCGGACGGGATTGATGTTCAGACCCGAGCCGCCCGCCGAGCTAACCGCTTGGGAGGCGATCATGGCGGGCAACGGAGCTTCGTCAGGCTTCGGCGACGACTGGGTCAAGTTCGCCGGCATCAAGATCTTCTACGATGGCGGCATGACCCTGAAGACGGCGCTAATGCGCGATGTCTATCCGGACTCGCACGATAACTACCATGGCATCGCCCAGCAAACGCCCGAACGGCTCGTGCAACTCGTCTCGATCTGCAATCGCTACGGTTGGCGTGTAGGCGTGCACGTCGTCGGCGATCTCGGCATCGATCAGGTGCTCGATGCTTTCGAAGCTGCCGACAAGGAAAGGCCCATCCGGGACCGTCGTTTCGTTCTCATTCACGCGAGTCTGATCAGGCCCGAGCAGATGGAGCGCGCTCACAGGCTGGGGGTCAGGGTCGATTTCCAGAACGTCTTCATGTGGGATAAGGCCGCGACCGTCGAGCGCTTCCTGGGACGGCCGACCGCCGATCGCGCCGTGCCGACCAAGACCTTGATCGAAAAAATGGGGCTGGACAGCCTCGGCGCCGGAACTGACTTTCCCGTCAACCCAATCAACCCGTTCCTCAACATGTACATCATGGTGACGCGGAAAGATCCCAATGGGAGCGTGTACGGCGCCGCGGAAGCTATCAGTCGCGAACAGGCGCTCCGTCTCTACACGTCGGCAGCTTCGCGCTACACGTTCGACGAGGCGCGCAAGGGCACGATCCAGCCGGGCAAGCTTGCCGACCTCACGGTCCTTTCCGCGGACTACATGGCCATTCCGGAAGAGCAAATCAAAGATATCAAGGCGGACATCACACTCGTCGGAGGCAAAGTTGTCTTTCAACGCTGACTCAGTGAGGAGACTGACGCCAAAGCGCGCAATGTTGACGTCGCAAGCCTCCGCCCGCGCCAGGCGCTTGGCCGGAGCGCGGCAGTGCGAGAGCGGACGTTGACGCCGATCGATTTAGATTTGTATTGTGGATTTTCAAGGCTTCATTATTCGTGACATCAATGCTGGCGCGTCATGAACCTTAGATCTGTCGATCTCAATCTTCTGGTCGCTCTTAACGCTCTTCTCATAGACCTTCATGTAACCCGTGCTGCCGACAGGATTGGCCTTAGTCAACCCGCAATGAGCAATGCGCTCTCCAGGCTGCGTCACATTTTCAAGGACGAGCTCCTGGTCCGGACGGCCAACGGCATGCAGGCCACGCCGCGTGCGATCGAACTGGCGGAGCCGGTGAAGCGGCTTCTGCGGCAGGTGGAGCGCCTTCTGGATAGCGAATCCGCTTTCGATCCGACCACCACCACACGAAGTTTTTCCGTGAGGTTGTCCGATCTTCTCAGCCGTCTTCTTCTTCCCGCCGTCGGCAAAACGTTGGAAACGACTGCCCCCTTCGCGCAGCTCGACGTCGTGCACTATTCGCCGACGCAAACGGTTGAGGCCTTGGAGAAGGACGAAATCGACCTTGCGATCTCGATGGGTCTTGCCCATTCGAATTCGATCAAGTCGGTCGTCCTGATGAAGGATCGGATGGTGTGCGTGATGCGCGAAGGTCACCCTTTGGCGCAGCGGCCGCTTACGATGGAAACGTTTCTCCAGGCGGCGCATCTCAAGGTTTCGATGTCGCCGACAGACCTCCGCTTCGTCGATGACGTGCTCGCCCGGCAAGGGCTGGCCCGCCGGGTCGCGGTCAACGTTCCCCATTGGCTGCTGGTCCCGCACGTGCTGCGGGATTCCGATCTGTTGTCGGTCATGCCGCGACGTTTGGCCTTCGCGATGGTCGCAGAAGATCTTGCGATCAGAGACCTACCGTTCGCGTCCAATCCCTTCGAATGGTCGATGTATTGGCACCGAAGGCACGATGCAAGTCAGGACCTGAACTGGTTGCGTTCAATCTTCGTCGATGCCACGCGAAGCCTTCCCCATAGTGACTAAGAGAGGGCCGCTCGCCGACCATCTTGCGATAATCCCGAGCAACAGCAGGATTATTAGTCTGCCAAATAATGGAATAGCGGATTCCGATTAGACGTCGCCATCCCGATGGCCATCCTGCTCCCAAACAATTTCGGTCAATGTCAGTCGACCCTTGGGAGGGATGCATGCAAGCGATTTCGGATATACCGGTTGCATCGGTCAACGCGGGCGCTCGCCTCGATCGGCTGCCGATTTGCGGCTTTCATTGGCGGGTCCTTGCGCTGATTGGCGCGGGCATGTTCCTCGACGCCTTCGACATCTACCTCGCCGGCGGTGTTCTCGGAGCCGTACTGAAGGAGGGGTGGTCGACACTCGAGCTCAACGCGGCGTTCGTCACCGCGACCTTCATCGGCATGACTTTGGGTGCCTGGTTCTCGGGCATTCTGGGCGATCGCTACGGTCGCCGTTTCTCCTATCAGGTCAATCTGGCCATCTTCGGCCTTGCCTCTCTGGCGGCGGCGCTTGCTCCGTCCATGCAGGCGCTGATCGCCGCGCGCTTCGTCACAGGGATCGGGCTGGGCGCCGAGATTGTCGTCGGTTACGCAACGTTGACCGAGTTCGTCCCTGCATTGTCCCGCGGCCGATGGATCGGTATCCTGGCCGTCATCACCAACCTTTCCCTGTTCGTCTCGTCGATGGTCGGTCTGTGGGTGATTCCGAGCCTCGGATGGCGCTATATGTTCGGCCTCGTCGGCGTGCTGGCGATGATCGTCTGGTTCCTTCGAAAGTCGATGCCCGAGTCGCCTCGGTGGTTGGCCGCTAACGGCCGCGGCGACGAAGCCGAGGCGATCCTCGCTCGCATTGAAGCGGAAGCTGTCAAGAAGGGGCCGCTGCCGCCGGTTTCGACGGTGCAGCATGTGGAAGACGAGGGCGGATCCGTCTGGCGCCTGTTCGCACCTCCTTACCTCAGTCGGACCTTGCTCGGCAGTCTCCTGCACATCGTCGTCGGCTTCAGCCTCTACGGCTTCATTGGCTGGTTGCCGACATTCATGGTGAAGGGTGGCCACAGCATCGTGTCCTCGCTCGGCTACACGACTTTCATGTCTCTGGGCGGCCCGATTGGATCGCTGATCGGCTTGGCGCTAGCCGATGCGATAGGTCGTAGACCGTCGATCATCGGATCGTCGATCGCGGCGGCGGCCTTCGGTCTGGCGTATCCGTTCATGCCGGACGGCGGTCCGCTCGTCGTGGTCGGCTTCCTTCTCGTCACCGCGACCTATGTGATGTTGGCTACCGGCTTCGCCATGCACGTTCCTGAGCTCTTCCCGACCCGCTACAGGCTCCGCGGCACGGCCATCTGCGCGACCGCCGGGCGCGTGACGACGGCACTGGTCCAGTTCGTCGTCATCGCGATCTTCGCGTGGAAGGGGCTCGTCGGCGTGCTGGTGACGCTCGCGGGCATTCTTCTCTTCCAGGCCGTGGTCTTCATGATCTTCGGCTTCGAGACCAAAGGTCGCGCACTTGAGGAAGTCTCGGGCGCGCCGACCGGAACGGAATCGTCGGCCTCGACAGAGAAGGTCGTCGGTATCGGAGCCTAGCGGACATGGACAAGTAGCAGTGGGCCCGGAGATTCGCTTCGGGCTCCCTGCCGTCGAGCCGTTTGGAGAAGCTGTGACCGAACCTGTGGAGCCGCGACGACATTCACGTCGCGAATGTGCGCAGAAGAACAATCCATTTCGAAATGACGGTGGATGCGATCAAATTCGGATCATCCACTCAGTCAACGAGCAAAGGGAAGAAGCAATGACCGACATCCAGACTCTGAAGGACACCGTGAGGGTCTGCATGTTCGACCAGTACGGCACGGTCGTCGACATGCAGGGCGGCCTCATCAAGATCGCGACGCCGTTCCTCAAGGAGAAGGGCTGGACCGGCAATCCGAACTCCTTTGTCACCTGGTGGCGCCGCACTCACTTCGAGAACTCGATGATCGACGCGCTGCTCCACCGCGAGCATACGCCGTACCGCGAGATCGGTCACCGCGCCGTCTCCCAGGTCATGGACCGGTCGGGCATCAAGTACACGAAGGACGAGGTGAAGTACCTGGTCGGCGAGATCGAGAAGCTCGAATGTTTCCCTGAAGTGCCGGCGGCGCTCGCCAAGATGCAGACCAGGTACAAGCTGGTTGTGCTCTCCAACGGCGACCGCGATATGCTCGAGACCGCCAAGAAGTATCACAAGATCCCGTTCGACAACGTGATCTCGGTCGCCGAGGCGAACTCCTTCAAGCCGCATGTGGCGACCTACACGAAGGCCGCCGAGATCCTTGGCCTCAAGATGGATCAGATCCTCTTCGTTGCCAACCACGCGTTCGACGTCATTGGCGCGAAATCGGCCGGCATGCACACGGCGATGATCAATCGCCGCGATCGTCCGTTCGAAGAGACGCCGCACAAGCCCGACATCACCGTTCCCACGATGAAGGATTTGGCGGATGCGATCGTCTAGGACGGAAGCTCTCTCCGGCATCAAGGTCCTTGACCTCTGCCGGGTCGTCTCCGGCCCCTTCGCCACGATGCATCTCGGCGATCTCGGCGCGGACGTCGTGAAGATCGAAGACCCGCGTGTCGGCGACGAAAGTCGCCGGTACGGCCCTCCGTTCGTCAACGGGGAGAGCTCGTATTTTCTGTCGGTCAACCGTAACAAGCGGAGCTGCGCAATCGATTTGAAGTCCCCGGCGGGACGCGATGCGGTGATTGCGCTCGCCAGGGCGGCCGACGTCGTGATCGACAACTTCAGGCCCGGTACGCTCGACAAATGGGGCCTGTCTTACCCAACATTGAGTGCCGGCAACCCCACGCTCATCCAGTGCAGCATCTCCGGGTTCGGAAGGAGCGGTCCGGACGCGAGCCGGCCCGGCTACGACCTTATCCTGCAGGGCGAGTCCGGCGTCATGGACATCACAGGTGATCCGGACGGTCCGCCCACCAAGGTCGGTACATCCATCGCGGACCTGGTCACCGGCCTCTACGCTTCGCAGGCGGTGCTTGCCGCGCTCATGAAGCGCAACAGAACCGGTATCGGCGGACGGGTCGACGTCTCCATGCTGGACGCCATGGCCTCGCTGTTGACGTTCAACGCAGGCATGTACTTCGCGTCTGGGGAAAGCCCGAAGCGTCGCGGCAACGTGCATCCCACAATCAGCCCGTACGAAACGTTCGAGGCGAGCGACGGCTGGTTCAACCTCGGCGTCGCCAACGACAAGTTCTGGTCGCTGTTCTGCGCAGTCATCGGTCGCAAGGACCTCGAAGCCGACCCTCGCTTCGAGACGGCCCCCAGGCGCGCGGCGAACCGCGTAGCGCTCGGAGGAATTCTGCGTCCGATCTTCAAGGCCGAGCCGCGCGACCGCTGGCTCGAGTTGTTCGGCGGTGCGGGCATTCCGTGCGGCGCGATCAGAACGGTCGGCGAAGTCTGCGAAGCGCCGCAGCTCATCCAGCGCAACATGGTCCAGACCGTGAAGCACAGGGTCGCCGGCGAAGTCAAATTCGTCGCCCGGCCGCTTCGGTTCGACGATAAGCCGCCCGCACCGTCCACGCCGCCACCGACGCTCGGCGAGCACACTGTCGAAGTGTTCGAGAACTGGGTCGGGTGGTCGCGAAAGGAAGTGCTAAACTTCGCCTCGAAGGGCGCGTTCGGCGATGCCGCGCTGAAGCAGCCGGCGGAGTAAGAAGGTGGGACGGATGGACGAAGCGCAGGTGCGGGAGGCTGGTCGTTGCGGCCGCGGTCGCGACGAATTCGGATCGTTCTTTCGCGGTTCTTCGGGATGGCGGTCTCCTACAACGCCGACGCCTGCATCGTCTCTCTCGACGTCAAGCCCTACATGTTCAACCCGCAGGGATCGGTTCATGGCGGCGTGCTGGCGATGGCTTTCGACATCTCGATAGGCCATCTCCTCAAGCACCAGTTCGGCGCCGGCGCGACGCTCGCAATCTTTTGGGGCACTCACAGGCGAACGCCGCGGCCTGAAATACGACCCGGAGTTGCTCTACCTGGGTGTCATGTTCCACGACATGGGGTTGACCAAGAGGTATTGAAGTGCCGACCTGCGCTTCGAGGTGAACGGGGCCAACGCCGCACGCCTTCATGGAGGGCTACGGCGTACCCGAACGCGACGTCGAGGATGTCTGGACCGCCATCGCGCTGCACAGGTGCCCGGCATCCCCGAGCACATGCGTCCACATCGCATTGGTGAGCGCCGGCGTGGAAATGGACGTGCTTGGTGTCGTCTACCATGACTTCACGCACGAGCGGCGGGACCAGTCTGTGCTCATCATCCGCCATCGGCCTCGCCGAGGCGAATTACGATCTCGAACAGCGCACGTATCCATGCCCCGGCCTCGCCGGCCTCGACCACAAGCCGCAGTGCACCGAGGCGGGCCGTGCGAATGAGATCGATCTCCGGCATGGCAGGACATGCTCGCGTTCGCGTTCGCTGGCACCCTCCGCAATGCGACCCAGAAGCGCGTCGATGTCTGGCGAAAGCCTTTGCAGGCGATCGGACGGCTGCAGTGATGTGGCGGCGACAGGCTTGTTCATCGGTTCGACCCAGAATGCGCCGGTTGGTGATTTCGTTCAGAGCGGTGCCAGATGGTCCGTGACCTTGACCGCCTCGGGCAGCACCTCGCGTGCCACCAGCCAATCGGCGGCCTTCTGCAGCTCGGATAGGAATTTCTCGTCGCTGACCGGGAAATAGCGGTACTGCCGGTTCATTGCGATGAACTGATCGCGCACCTGGTCGCTGTACTTTCCGGCCTTCTGGGCGATGTATTCGGCGTCCTTGCTGTTCGCGGAAATCCATTTGCCCTCGGCGCGGAAGGCGTCGTTGACGGCACGGACCAGCGCGGGATTGTCGGTCGCAAACTTCCGGGTGGTCAGATAGGACGTATAGTCGATCTGGAAATCCAGATCGCGGCCTTCGAGGAAGATGTCGTGCGCCTTGTATTCCAGCCGGGCGATATCAACGCCGGGACTCCACATCGACCACGCGTCGACCTTTCCTGAGACGAGGGCCGGTGCCGCATCCGGCGGATTGAGGTACACGAACTTCACCGCGGAGCGGTCGACCTTGTGCTTCTCGAGCGCCGCGACCAGCAGGAATTCGCCGAGGCCGGAGCGGTTCACCGCCACTGACTTGCCGACCAGGTCTTCGACCTTATTGATGCCGGAATCATCGCGCGCGATGATCGCGGTGGTGCGGGGCTCGTAGACCACGAACTGGGTGAACACGAGAGGCGAGCCGGCGACGATCGCGGCCAGCGCCGGCGTCGTGCTGCCGCCAAAGCTGAAATCGGCGCTGCCGCCGGTGACGGCCTGCAGCGTCGGAGCATGGTTCGGGAACGGCCCCAGCCATTCAACCTTGATGCCGTCCCTGGCGAGCAGCTTCTCGAACTCGCCGCGTTCCTTGGCAATCAGGTTAAGCCCACTCAAGCCCCAGGTCAGGCGAACCGTGTCGGTGACACGACCGGTCGCGGCCCATGCGCTTCCGGACAAATCAAAGCCCGCGAGCGCACCGATGCCGACGGCGGCGGTACCGAGGAAGCCGCGGCGGGACGGCGTTGAAATTGCAGACATGAAATGGTCCTTTCGGAGAGCTCAGGCAGGAATGGGTTGAAATGCGGCGACGCCGAGCTCAGCCAGGAGCTCGATGCGCGCAATCGACTGCGCTCCGTGACCGCGGGTGCGATGCTCGAAAGCGATCCGGCCCTCGCGCATCACCAGAATACGATCCGCAAGCGCGATCGCCTCGTCCACGTCATGGGTGACGAGGAGAACGCCGGGCCGGTGAGTGGCGACCAATTCACGCACAAGCTCGTGCATCCGAATGCGGGTCAGCGCATCGAGCGCGGCAAAGAGCTCGTCAAGCAGAAGAAGCTCAGGCTCCTGCACCAAAGCGCGCGCCAATGCGACGCGCTGCGCTTGTCCGCCGGACAGGTTGCGCGGCCAGTCGTCGAGCCGGTCGCCGAGACCGACCTCGGCCAATGCCGCGGCGGCGCGCTCACGGGCATTGGGCGCCTGCAGGCCGAGCGCAACGTTGCGCCATAGGCTGTCCCATGGCAGCAGCCGGTGCTCCTGGAATACGACCGCGGGCCGGCGCGGTGCGGCGATGCGCCCGCCGTCGATCGGGTCGAGACCGGCCAGCGCGCGGAGCAGCGTGGTCTTGCCGCAACCGCTTTCACCGAGCAGCGCAACGAACTCGCCGCGCTCGATGCGCAGGCTGAGATTGTCGATCACGACACGGCTGCCATAAGCGCGACGAAGGTTGGTCACCGCAACGGCCGGCGAGGCCGTGCTCGAGGAGGGGACCACGTGCAAGGTCATCGTGCGCCCCCATAGTTTGGATGCCAGGCCAGCAGGCGGCGCTCGAGATGACACGCGATCGCGTCGGCCGCGACGCCGATCAGTGCGTAGATCACGATCGTCAGAACAATCACGTCGGTGCGCAGGAACTCGCGCGCATCCATGGCCAGGAAGCCGATGCCGGATTGCGCGCCGATGGTCTCGGCCACCACCAGCGCCAGCCACGCAGTGGCCAGCGCATAGCGCACGCCGGTCAGGATCGAGGGCAGCGCGCCCGGCAGGATGATGCGCCGGATCAGTTCCAGCGTGCCGAGCCCCTGCACACGGCCAAGCTCGATCAGCTTCGGGTCAACCTGCCGAATTCCGAGCGTGGTGTTGATATAGATCGGGAACGTCACGCCAAGCGCGACCAGAAAGATCTTCTCGACTTCGCCGACACCGAGCCAGACGATCACCAGCGGCAGCAGGGCGAGGAACGGAATCGCGCGGATCATCTGGATGCTGCGGTCGATCGCAGCTTCTGCGACGCGCGAAAAGCCGACCAGAATGCCGAGCGCGAAGCCGATGCTGCCGCCGATGGCAAAACCCGCAACCGCGCGCAGCAGGCTAACGCCGAGGTCGTTGAGCAAACTTCCCGAAACCACCAGCTTGAATGCGGTCCGAATCACCTTGCTCGGAGCCGGCAGCACCTGCGGCGATAGCCAGCCGGCCTGCGCCAACAGCTCCCAAACGATCAGAAGAACGACCGGAGCAAGCCATGACAGCAGCAACAAGCCGCGCCGGCTGATCTCAAACGGCGCTTTCGAGGTTGTGGAGCGGTCGCGTAATCGTCGCGCTGCGCTGAATCGAATGCGACTGATGACGCGGTCTGTTCGAGGTTGCTCAAGATGAATTCGTCCTCGCTCGTCGCCGCGCGATACCATCGTCGAATGCGCGCGACGTAAAATCGCCGCTCACTCGACCGGGCGCCAGTGCTGCGTTCGAGTGGAAAGCCATGTTCACATGTCCGAAACTGTCCCACGATTTTTCGTCAACAGAAATAGAGCGCTTTTCCAATTGTCGGTGGTTGCGGAGGTTTCTGATTTATCTGCGTGGGCAACATGGCAAGGAATATCTTTTGATGCGCCGCTGCTTGATCTCGCGCCACACTTTGCCGACAACGGACCGGCGTAAGCAGGAATTTCGAAGAGACAGCCGATGACGACACGACCGCTCCGGTTTGGCATCTGGGCGCTGGTGCACGGTTCACGCGCCGCCTATCAGGATCCCGAAGAGCCGTACGATGCATCATGGGAGCGCAACCGCGATCTCGTGCTCGCGGCGGAGGCGCTGGGTTACGATTCCACGCTGATCGCGCAGCACACCATCAATCCGCATCAGGAGGATCTCGATCAGCTGGAGGCCTGGAGCGCGGCGGCCGGGATCGCGGCGCTCACCAGCCGGATCGAGATCATCGCGGCGATCAAGCCCTACCTCTACCATCCGGTCGTGCTGGCCAAGCTCGCGCTCGGGATCGAGAACATCAGTCGCGGCCGCTTCGCCATCAATCTGGTCAACGCCTGGAACCGGCCCGAGCTCGACAAGGCCGGCATCGGGTTCGCAGAGCACGACGCTCGCTATGCCTATGGCCGTGAGTGGATCACCGTAGTATCGCGCTTGATGCAAGGGGAGCGGCTGACCCACAGGGGCGAGCATTTCGACGTCCGTGATTATGTGCTGCGGCCGACAAGCCTCTATCGGCATCGGCCGTTGATCTATGTCGGCGGGGAATCCGAGCCGGCGCGCGCGCTGGTCGCCGATCATGGCGACGTATGGTTCATCAATGGCCAGCCGCTGGAAGACGTCGCCGGCCTGATTACCGACGTGGCGGCTCGACCACGAACCGGGGCTCCACTCCGTTTTGGATTGTCCGCCTTCGTCATCGCGCGGGAAACGCACACCGAGGCACAGGCCGCCTATGAGCGGCTGCTCGATCTGTCGAAGAAGGATGCGCCGATCAAGGCAATCCAGAAGCACAACACCGATCCGAAGGTCGTCATGATGCAGACCATGCAGAAATCGGCGCGGGTCGGCAGCAATGGTGGCACAGCCGCGGGGTTGGTCGGCAGCTACGACGAGGTGGCCGCCCGGATCCAGGCATTCCATGCCGCCGGCATTGAATTGTTCATGCTGCAGTTCCAGCCGTTCGAGGCGGAAATGGAACGCTTTGCGAAGGAGATCATCCCGCGTGTGCGGGCGGCATCACCGGCCAAGGTCAACGACAAGCCGGCGCTGGCGGCTGGCTCACGTTGAACGGCGTCGGACACGCGTGGGAGGTCGAATCGCAAGCGGTCCGCGCGCAAAAAAGAAATATCCGTCTCAGCTGGCCGTCCCTGCGCGGAATCCCGTGTCGCGCCTCACCGCAGTAGCGAAACATCCGGTATCCGGCGACAGGAATCTTCTTCCGCCGGTGACGGCAGAGAAAGCTTCGTCCAACTCTCTGCAAATATCTGAAATTGCCAGCGCTGTTCGTGCGCGTAACGATGCTGCTGCAATGCGAGATGCGATCGAGCCCGCCCGGAGACGTCAGTTATGAGCATCCAGACCCACCGCGCCGAGCGGCTCCCCGCGCAGCCCGGATCTGTGGAGTTTGACGCCGACGTGCTGGTGCTCGGCGGCGGACCGGCGGGCACCTGGGCGGCGGTGAGTGCTGCTGAACGCGGCGCGCGCGTTTTGCTGGCCGACAAGGGGTTTTGCGGCACGTCGGGAGCAACCGCTGCGGCCGGCACCGGTGTCTGGTACATCGATCCGGATCCCGCGTTGCGTGAGGCCGCGATGGCAAATCGCGAGAAGATGGGCGGTTATCTCCAGGATCGCCGCTGGATGGCGCGTGTGCTCGACCGAACCTATCAGCAGAGCAATCGGCTGGCCGATTGGGGTTATCCTTATCCGGTAGACGAGCACGGCAGGTCGCAGCGCAACTCGCTGCAAGGGCCGGAATATATGCGCCTGATGCGCAAGCGAACCAAGCAGGCGGGCGTCGCCATTCTCGATCATAGCCCGGCGCTCGAACTGCTTGTCGACGACAACGGCGCTGTCGCCGGCGCCAGCGGTGTGCGCCGGCAAAAGCAGGACCGCTGGACGGTGCGTGCCAAGGCGGTTGTGATCGCGACCGGCGGCTGCGCATTCCTGAGCAAAACATTGGGATCGAACGTGCTGACCGGTGACGGCTATCTGATGGCTGCGGAAGCCGGCGCGGAATTCACCAGCATGGAGTTTTCCAACCCCTACGCGATCTCGCCGGCGTTCGGCTCGGTGACCAAGACGCTGTTCTACGGTTGGGCAACCTTCACCTATGCCGACGGCAGCGTGGTTCCGGGCGCGGCGTCCAAGGGCGGGCGCTCCGCGATCGCCCGCGCCCTGCTTCGAGGTCCCGTCTATGCCCGGCTCGACAAAGCCGACGATGGTGTGCAACGGCACATGCGGGTGTCGCAGCCGAATTTCTTCCTGCCGTTCGACCGTACCGGGATTGATCCGTTCAGGGACCGCTTTCCCGTGACGTTGCGGCTGGAAGGAACCGTTCGGGGTACCGGCGGCCTTCGCATCATCGACGACGCCTGCGCCACCAGCTTGCCCGGGCTTTACGCCGCCGGCGATGCGGCCACGCGCGAATTGATTTGCGGTGGCTTCACCGGCGGCGGCAGCCATAACGCCGCCTGGGCGATGTCGTCGGGATTGTGGGCCGGGCAGGGTGCCGCCGACTATGCCAGGCAGATTGGCACGACCACCGCGCGGCGGCTGCTATCCGCCGCAACGGTCGCATTTCGCGACCGGCCGCGGCGCGCGTTCGATCCCGCGGCGCTGGCAAAGGCGGTCCAGGGCGAAGTCTTTCCGTATGAACTAAACTATTTCCGGGACGCATCTCGACTAAACGGAGCGCTGGCGCGTCTTGACGCCGGGTGGCGTGATGTTGCGGAAGCCGGCCCCGCTGATCCCGCCGACGTGTTCCGGGCGCGCGAAGCCGCAGCGATGCTGGCGACGGCGCGGTGGATGTACCGCAGTGCGCTGGCGCGTCAGGAAAGCCGCGGCATGCATCGTCGCGACGATTTCCCCGACCAGGACGGGCGGCAGCGTCATTACGTGACCACGGGCGGTCTCGACGAAGTCTGGACCTCGGTCCGGCCGCATGCCGATGCTGTCCATGCGGAGGCCGCGGAATGATCGAGGTCATCGACGCCGAGCGCTGCACGTCCTGCGACATTTGCGTGACCGCGTGTCCGACCAACGTATTTGACAAGACCGATGGAATTCCGGTAATCGCCCGCCAGAGCGACTGTCAGACCTGCTTCCTGTGCGAGCTCTATTGTCCCGAGGACGCGCTCTATGTCTCGCCCTTCGCGGACGAGGCCCAGCTGATCGACGTCGTCATGCTGAAGCGCACCGACGTGTTGGGCAGCTACCGCCGGGCGGTTGGCTGGACCGATGACACAAGGGATCGCCGCGGCGTCGACCGTAGCTATCTGCTGTTTGGCCATTGAGCTCGGACCTGCAATCGCGAGCGACCAAGGCCAGCCCCGCAATTGGATGACTGAATGAACGTGCATCAATCACTGACGGCAGCGCGGTCTGTCGAATCTCTGCCCGTTGCGCCCGCACCGGTCGCAAATGATGCCATGGTGCGGTTCGAGGCGGTCTCGAAGGTCTATCCTGCCTATCGTGACAAGCCGAGCGTACAGGCGCTGCAAGACATCGATTTTGCAATCCCGCGCGGCTCGATCACCGGCGTGATCGGACGCTCCGGTGCCGGCAAGTCGAGCCTGGTGCGGCTCATCAACGGGCTGGAAAAGCCGTCGAGCGGCCGCGTCGTCGTCGACGGCCGCGACGTCTCCGCGCTAGCGGGCCGCGAACTGCGCCTGGCCCAGCGTTCGATCGGCATGATCTTTCAGCATTTCAACCTGCTGTCGTCGCGCACCGCCGCCGACAACATCGCCCTGCCGCTCGAGATTGCCGGTTGGTCGAAGGCCGATATTGCCGCCCGCGTGGCGGAGCTGCTCGAACTCGTCGGCATCGCCGACAAATACGATCGTTACCCGTCCGAGCTCTCCGGCGGCCAGAAGCAGCGCATCGGTATCGCCCGCGCGCTCGCGACGCGGCCGAACGTGCTGCTGTCGGACGAGGCGACCTCGGCGCTGGATCCGCAGACGACACGGTCGATCCTGGATCTTCTCGCCAACATCAATCGCGAGCTCGGCGTCACGATCGTGCTGATCACGCACGAGATGTCGGTGGTCCGCCAACTTGCGAAGGAAGTCGTGGTAATCGACAGCGGCCACATTGTCGAGCGCGGCCATGTCGCTGAAATCTTCACGCATCCCAAGCATCCGGTCACGCAGGCCTTCCTGTCCGAAGTGATCGGCGACAGCGTTCCAGTGTCCTTGGCAAGCCGCCTGGTGCCGCAGCCGATCGTCGGCGGCAAGGCCGTCATTCGTCTGCAAATCCTCGGCACGGACGCCGGCGATACCATCGTTGCGCGCCTTGCGCGCGAGCTGTCGAGCGATGTTGCGGTGCTGTCGGCCCGCATCGACGAGATCGGGGGCCAGCATGTCGGCTCGCTGACATTGGGCGTTCCCGGCGGCGAAGCGGCGGCCATTCAGGCTATATCCTATCTGACCCGGCAGAAATTCTCGGCGGAGCGCCTCGGCTATGTCGCGTGAACTCATCAACCTGATCATTCAGGCGACGGGCGAGAGCCTGTTCATGGTGTCGGTCGCCGCGCTTGTCGCGGCCTCGTTCGGGGTGCCGATCGGGGTCTTCCTTGCGACCAGCCGAAGGGGCGAGCTGTTCGCCGCGCCGGCCGCCAACAGCATCCTCGGTGTGATCGTCAATGCCACCCGCTCGACGCCATTCATCATTCTGGTCGTTGCCATCATCCCGTTCACGCGGCTGATCGCGGGAACGTCGATCGGCTCGGGGGCTGCGATCGTGCCGCTGACGATCGCGGCGGCGCCGTTCATCGCGCGTTTAGTCGAGGCGGCGATCAGGGAGGTCGATGGCGGATTGATCGAGACCGCGTCGTCGTTCGGCGCGAGCCCGCTACAGATCGTGTTCAAGGTCCTGATTCCGGAGGCGCTGCCGGGACTGGTGCTGGCCTTGACGCTCGCGGTGGTCAGCCTGCTCGGCTATTCCGCGATGGTCGGCGCCGTCGGTGGCGGCGGCCTCGGCGACCTCGGCATTCGCTATGGATACCAGCGCTTCATGCCTGAAATGATGCTGGCCGTCGTCGTGGTTCTGATTGCGCTGGTGCAGACCGTGCAGACTGCCGGAGACTATCTCGCGCGCCGCGTCAATCGCCGCGTCCGCCATCGCTGATTTTTCACCGCGGAGCGGCTGATGATGAGGCCGTTTTTGCTGACTTTCATGGAGACCAAGATGTCGTTTCGTTCAATTGTTGTGCTCGCGAGCGTCCTTGCGGGCTGGTCGGCGGCCGTGGCCGCCGAAACGATCAAGATCGGCGTCACGCCGGGACCACACGCGCAGATTCTAGAGGCAGTGAAGCCGATCGCGGCCAAGAACGGACTGGATATCCAGCTCGTCGAGTTCTCGGACTACGTCGTGCCGAACGCCGCTCTGGACGCCGGCGATATCCAGGCCAACTCGTTTCAGAACCAGCCCTATCTCGACAACCAAAAAGCCGATCGCGGCTACAAGATCGAGCCGATTGCGCTGACGGTCAATTTTCCCATCGGAGTCTATTCAAAGAAGCACAAGAGCTGGGCGGATATCCCGGAAGGCGGCAAGATCTCGATTCCGAACGATCCCACCAATGGCGGCCGCGCGCTGCTTCTGCTGCGCGACAAGGGCGCGATCAAGCTGAAGGACGGCGTCGGGTTCAAGCCGACGACGCTGGACATCGCGGAAAATCCCAGAAAGCTGAAATTCGTCGAGGTCGATGCGGCCCAGGCACCGCGCGCGCTCGATGACGTTGATGCCGCAGTCATCAACACGAACTACGCAACTCAGGCAGGCCTGGATCCGGTCAAGGACCCGATCCTGCGCGAAGATCCGAAGGGGCCTTACGTCAACCTGATCGCAGTGCGCGCCGCGGACAAGGACAAGCCGTGGGTCAAGGTGCTGGTGGACAGCTATCACACGCCCGAGGTCAAGGCGTTCGTTCTGACCAAGTTCAAGGGCGCCGTGTTGCCGAGTTGGTAGTCGCGACGGTGTCGATTGTCTCACATGCGGTTCAGGCCTGGCTCAATCCCGCCACCGACGCCATCGCCCGCGAAGCGGCCGAGGTCACTGGGGCAATTGTGCGCGAGGAGGACAAGACAACCCTTGGTTCAGGCAGCTCGTCGATGCCTATTGCTCCGACGAGGTGAAGGCGTTCCTCGATAAACGCTCCGAGGGGACGTACATCGCGAGCTGGTGAGACGCTAGCCCAGGAGGCTGCCTGATGAATTGTCGGCTTCTTGCTATTCGGCGGCTTCGGGGCGGCCTGTGTCGGGGGCCGGATGCCGATAGGCCGCGCCCGGGTGGGTGTCATGAAGGCGCGGCCCGCGACCGGGAAACAGCTTTTCACGCAAGGTACCTTCCGAATAGGCCGCCTTGTAGGCGCCGCGCGACTGCAATTCCGGCACTACCAGATCGACGAACGCGTTCAACGATTCCGGTACGACAAGGCGGAACAGGTTGAAGCCGTCGACATCAGTCTCGTCAGCCCATGCGACCAACTCGTCAGCGACATCCTGGGGCGAGCCGACTACGAACGGCGAGCGCGCGCCGGCGTGGCTAAGGGTCGCGAGATCGCCGACCTTGACCGGGCGATCGCTGCGCAGCGTGAAATTCTCGACCATCGACTGGATCGCGTTGCTCTCGACATATTGCACCGCCTGGTCCGGGCGATACGTCGAAAAATCGATGCCGGTCCAACCCGAGAGCAGGGCGAGCTGGCCGGTCTGGTCGACATATTCAGCGTATTCCGCGAGCAGATCGTCGGCCTCCGCCCGGGTCGGTGCGACGATGACCGTCGCGCCGGCAAACAGGCGGATATCGTAGGGATCGCGTCCGAACTCCTTTGCGGCAGCCCTGATGTCGCTGACGGCGCGGGCTAGAATCGGCTTGGTCTGGCCGTTGAGAAAGATCGCCTCCGCATGCCTCGCCGCAAACGCGCGGCCACGCTTCGACGTTCCTGCCTGATACAGCAGCGGCGTCCGCTGGGGAGAGGGTTCGGCAAGATGAATGCCGTTGACGCGGTAATGGCTCCCCTCGTGTTGGACGGGGTGTATTTTCGTCGGATCCGTAAAGATACCAGCCTTGCGGTCGCGCCGGACTGCGCCATCCTCCCAGCTGCCTTCCCACAGTTTATAACTTGCGGCGAGAAAATCCTCGGCCGCCTCGTAGCGTTCGTCATGAGCGCGGTTTGCGTCAAGACCCATCCCGCGGGCGCCGCTGTCGAGATAGCCGGTGACGACGTTCCAACCAATCCGCCCGCTGGTGAGATGATCCAGCGTCGAGAAGCGGCGGGCGAGCTGGTAGGGATTCTCGTAGATGAGATTGGATGTGATGCCAAAACCGAGATGTTTAGTAACCAGCGCCATTGCCGACACGAGCAGGGTCGGCTCCGCGTTCGGCAGCTGGACGGCGTGTGTGAGCGCTGTCTCTGGGCTGTTGCCGTAGACGTCATAGACGCCGAACACGTCGGCCAGGAAGATGCCGTCGAACAGCCCGCGTTCAGCCGTCCTGGCATAGTCGACCCAGTAGTCCAGCGAATTATAGTCGAGCGAAGCGTCGCGCGGATGCGACCACAGGCCGGCCCAATTGTGGCTCGGAGCCATCATATTGAACGCATTGAAGCGAAGTTTCTTGGATCTAGACATGGATCTACTCCGTCATCGGCATGTCGGGACGGTTTATCATCTAGCCGGCGCGGCTTCGTTTTGTATTCCGATGGCGGAGGTGAAAATCTTGCTGTCGGTCGATCAACCTTAGGAACGTTTCATTTGTGCGCCGACTTGGGGCGTCAAATGACGCGTGAGTCGAAGCGATACGATGATCGTCCGGATCGCGCTTCGAGCGCCAGGGGTAGTCGAGAGCCGACTACCCCGGCCGCGCATAAAACAAAACCGTTGCGATCGGCGTGCTTTCTGAAACATTCAGCGCACGGGTCTCTTGGCGGCAGCATGCTCATCGCTATTTTCCCCGATGTCTCGACAGCGCAGATTCCCCTACGCATCATTTCGTCGCTGACTTGACGAACACGGAGTGGAATCGAGACCATGAAGACTTTGATTTGCTTGGCGCAGGTGGCAGCTGTGCTGCTTGCATTGACGGCCGGTGCCGTCGCGGATGAGCCTCTCAGAATCGCGACCAGCGCCGGACCGGTCGGGCAACTTGCTCAGTTTGCCGCCAAGCTCGCCAAGGACAAAGGACAGGACGTCAAGGTCGTCGAACTGTCCGATTGGGTTGCATTGAACGAGGTGGTCAATAGCGGCGACGTCGATGCCAATTTGTTCCAGCACGCCACCTATCTTGCGATCCAGAACAAGCAACGTGGCTTCAATCTGGTTCAGGTCGATAAGGTTGGCGTGATCGCGCCGGTCGGACTGTTCTCGAAGAAGATCAAGTCGCTCGACGAGATCAAGCCCGGCGACAGTGTCGCGATCCCGAACGAGCCGCTGAACGGCGCCCGCGGACTGATCCTGCTCGAGCGCGCCGGGTTGATCAAGCTGACGCCCGGCAAGGGCTTTGCTGTGAGCCGGTTCGATATCGTCGACAACCCGAAGAACCTAAAGATTGTCGAGCTCGACCCGGCGCAGACCTATCGCTCGCTCGACGACGTCACGTTCGCGCTTGTCAATATTACATACCTGATACCCGCAGGCGGCGACCCAAAATCGGCGCTAGTCATCGACCGCACCGTTGACGATGGCTTGGTGTTGCGCTTCACGGCGCGACCCGACAAAAGGGATGATCCGCGCCTGAAGGCCTTCATCCAGGTCTTCAACTCGCCGGAAGTGAAACAGTTCATCGAACAGAAGCTGCCCGCGTTCATTCCGGCCGGATTCAGCGGTTAGGCGCTGCTAAGCTCTCGATGGGGCTTGGGCGACGGCTCACTTCGGTCGCTGGCCAGCCGCGCCGCGAGGGCGGCACATTGGTTGCGGATATCGGGGATCGCAATGATCTCCCAGAAGGCAGCGCGGGTCAGCGGGCCTATCGCGAATAGCCGTTGCGAGCGGACACCGTCGCGATTGATGATCGCGCAATCGGCATCCGTGTCGATGCCGATACAGAGCGGATCGACGCGAGCGAGTCCCTGGTGGAACAGGCTACGCACCGCCGGATTGGGGGTCGCGCGTGGATCCTTGACGACGCCGGTGCAATCCACGACCCCTCCGACCTCCATGTGGCGGATATCGGCATCGCCCCGTCGGCGATAACGGATCCGGACACCGGCGTCGTCCGGTTCGACGCGGATCGCTTTGGCGGCCATCAGGGTGAGTTGTCCCGTGTAGAGCGCCTGGGCGATGCGCGCCTCGACCTCGGGTGCCATACGGTGGCGATGCACGTCCCACCAGGCGCGCGCGTGCTCCAGGAAGCGGCGCTTGGAGGTCGGCGGGAGATCGCGCCATAGCCGCTGGGTGTAAGGACGGAGGCCGTCAATGACACCGCGCCAGTCACCTCCCTCAGCTGTGTGGCGGTTAATGCGGTCCCGAAGCCAGCGCAGCAAGCGGCTGATGCTGGCGCCGAACGGAACTTCCGTCTCTGCGATACGCACAGCATCGATGCGACGATGAGGTTTTGCGAGCAGGCCTCGCCGCGACATCGCGATGATCGGCCCCCGGTGCCCATCACGGAGCAGCGACAGGACGTAGTCGACCATCGTCAGCCCGGTACCGAGGATCAGAACGGTCGCGTCGGGAGAGATGGGAGCGGCCGAAGGCGGCGCCCAGGGATCTGCATGACCCGGACTGCTGGCTCTTGAGTCATGTCCGGTCGCGAGCACGACGGTGTCCCCGAGCAGCGTGCGGCCATCCTCCAGAGTGACGAGGACATCCGCGTCGCCTTCGCTGACACCGACGCAAGTGCCATGCACGATCGAGAGCGGTATCGCGTCCGCCTGATCTGATATCGTTTCGAGCAGGCTTGCGATGTAGTCGCCATAGATACGCCGAGGCACAAAGCAATAAGGATCTGGACATGCCGGCACAACCGTCTCGCGCGAAAGCAACCAGCGCCAGAAGTGATCCGGCTGGTCCGGCAGCGCGCTCATATTGGCGACGCGCACATTGAGCAGGTGATCGGGGTTGCCGGTATGGTATGCGATGCCGCGGCCGATCTCGGGGCGCTGCTCGATCAAGGTGACGTGAAGTTCGCGCACCGGCTGGTGCAGCAGCTGATAAGCTAGCAGGACGCCGCTTGCGCCACCGCCGATGATGATCACGTGACGCCCGCCGGAACCCGCCATGCTGTCACTCTACCGATCAGCCCGCGGCGCACGATGTGCGGCGCCAGGAACTATCTTCGAAGGTGCCGATACGAGACCCAATTTCGGTGCTGGATGCGCCGGCTCCAGTGTGGTGTCCGGCAGCGCTTTCGGTTCAGGCCTGATCGACGTGAGAGGCGCGGTTAGCCATGTGGCCCGAACAGAAAGAGCTCGTGGAGACTATCCCGTCCGTCGGCCGCTGCCGCGCGCGCAAGTTTACGGCGCCATCTCTGTATTCGCCGAGTCATACGACGAAGAACGTGAAGCCAAGACTGTGCCGGCTGCATAAACTCTCCTCCGCATTGCAAGTGTTTTGAAAGATAGCATGTCTTGACGCGGGCCGGACGAGAGTGTCGGCGGCGCCGGCAACTTTGAAATCAAAGGCGTGCGTCACGTTTCTTTGGAGGAGGATAATTTCCTCTGCGAAAGCGCCGATGAAAATTCATTTTCTGCGGACCGATGCAGACACCCGTGAATCGGGCGGGGTGCAGTCTCCTGTCGCGTTCCGCATCTGACATCGATGATCGGTTTCGAGCCTAAGCTGCAGATTGCGCCGGGAGCGGGCTCGTTCCGATCCGCAAGCAGCGGGAATCGACATCGCCATAACCCTCCTGCTTTCCGGTTTGCTGCAGACGGGGCGTCGCGCGGAGGCGTCAACTTTGGATACCGATTTCATTGACGGTGGTCCCATTCCGCCGGATATTCCAGTGAGCAGGTGGTGCTGCTCCGGATCATCGCAATGCGAAAGACGGACAGTTGATGTGTGACATGTGACGCCGCATCCCCCATCGCTGCGTCTCGGCGGCGACCGGCGTCTGTTGTTGATTGTACCGGCAAATCCAAGTTCATCGACAGTCAGACAGGAGCGTCGAAACCCGGCGATCGACCACACATGTCCCAAACCTATGTCATCGAAGTATCCGATCGAACGGTCGGTATCTTTGTCGGCGACGACCGCGGCTTTTGCTTCTTCTCGTCCGAACGCGCCTTTGACAGCCTCGATGACGGTCATTTCGGCTCCGTTCACGCTGCCGAGCGGGCGGCCAGGGGCGCTTCTTGGTAGCCGTCTCGAGGTTCGTGCACTGAGGTTGCTGTGGCGGGCTACAACTGCGCGCAGGTGGAATATTGTCCCGCTGTTTGATAATGATGGACCTGGCTTCTTCTCTTTTCCATCTGCCCTGTCTGAAACGACAGGTGCCCCGCGTTTGGAATCTTGGTGTCGTGAGCTTCCCTTCAGCAGGAGCTCGCCATGTACGCCATCGCCATCGATCGCCGCCAAGTTGGACAGCATCTCAATCTATTGACCGAGATGTTTCGGCTGCGGCGGCGTGTCTTCAGGGATCGACTCGAGTGGAACGTGTCTGCTTGTGGGGACCTGGAGATCGACATCTACGACGCCGTCGAACCAACCTATCTGGTCGTCTTCTCGCAGCAGAATGACGTCATCGGCTGCGTCCGTCTGCTGCCGACAACCGGCCCCAACATGCTGGCAGACACGTTTTCCGTGTTGCTCGCGGAGCGCGAAGCCCCGAGGGATGCAGCAGTCCTCGAAAGCTCACGGTTCTGTATCGATACCAAGCGCGCCACCGAACTCGGCCGGAACGGCCTCAATCGGGCTACCCTCATTCTATTCGCTGCAATGCTTGAAGCCATGCAGGCGAGGAGCGCTCGATCGATCGTCACGGTCACCGATACCGTCATGGAGCGCATCTTGAGGAGAGCCGGCTGGCCACTCGAACGATTGGCGCCGCCGCAGCAGATCGGCGAGACCAACGCGGTTGCGGGGTTTTTGCACAACTCCGAATCGGCGCTGCAAAAATTGTACAGCTACGCAAACTGTGATGGCCCGGTTCTTGGCACCGCCGACGCTGGACGGCATGCCGCCTGAGCCTGCGGGGCACCCATGACAGCGACGTTCTCATGCTGGCCGATCCTCATCAGAGCTGCATTTTGCTGGTAAACTTGACACGTGGAGTCGATGCAGCCGCTTCTGCTGTTTTGGTTACCCATCGTGACAAGTGCCTCTCTCTGCTCGTTGGCTGTCGCGGGCTCTTCAATGTACGTCAGATCGCCCTCGGCGAGTGCGAGGCCGGCTTGTTGCCGGATCCAGTTGCCGCCTCGATCGAGCACCTCGATGCTGACGTATTTTCGCTCTGGGCGGACCCGCGCATTGCCGGCTACCTCGCAACATCCGACATTGGTACCGTGTTTCTCGGCGGATCATACCTTGAGGAGGACGTCCTGATCGCTGCGCTGCAGGGAGCCGGATATGGATACGACGTTCGCATTCTTGCGGACCTTTCGATAGCGCGCTCTGAAATCGATCGTCCTCTGCTGCTCGATCGGCTGGCCCAGCACGGTATCGTGGCGACCACGATGCGGCAAGCCGCACTCGAATGGGCGGTATCACTCGGGGATGCCGCGATCATCCGCAAAGTGCGCGAGCTGCTGTCCTGAGAGGACCGCGTAGACATCGTGGCTGGTCCGGCAGGCCGGCTTATCGTGAGCGTCATCGCTGTGATCGATGACAAGTTTGACAGCTGCAACCGTCTCCGCTGGCATCTTCCGATCGCCTCCGAGGTGTCGAGGCGCGCTGGTTTCAAACCACGCGAGCAGTTGCGCGCGATGCGCGAAGAGCGCGGCGACCTGTTCTCACGTGCATTTGCAAGTGACATTCTTGTGGGGGGCCGGCCATATGCGGCCGCCGCATTTTATGTGCCCCAGGACGGCGCGGTGGGCGGCGCTCCCCTATAGCCCCGAACCGGCGAGCCGCAACCGCGCGGCCGCATGTCGACAGATTATCGAAACGAACGCGTCCGCGCGGTCCTCCGCTGGCGCTCCGGCCGTTCCGGTGCGGCTCGCCTCTTCATTCGGGGCTGGCCGGTCGCTCTTCGCCGCCCACCCCGCCTTCCGAGGGCAGGGCGCGAAAGGAAAAGCAAACGGAGATCGTCGTGTCGAAAATGACAAGAAAGACTCAGGCGCCGCAGCAAAGGCAAAGCATCTATGAAGAAATCACCACAAAAATCATCGCGGAGCTTGAGGCTGGCATCTTTCCCTGGGCGCGGCCATGGGATGCAAGCCCCGCGAAGGCTGCTTTCTCATTGCCGAGCAACGCTGCGACCGGCAAAAACTACTCCGGCATCAATATTCTCATCCTCTGGGGGCGGCTCTACGAAGGCGGCTTCTCCATGCAGCGCTGGCTGACCTACCGCCAGGCGCAGAGCCTTGGCGCCAAGATACGCAAGGGCGAGCACGGCGTCGCCGTCTGCTATGCAGACCGCTTCATTCCCAGGCGCGAGGAGGCCGCCAAGAGACCCGCCGCAAGCGATGCGGGCGAGCAGGCCTTGGATGAAGCTGCCATTCCGTTTTTGCGCCGTTACGTGGTGTTCAACGTCGATCAATGCGAGGACCTGCCGGAACAGCTGATTGCCGCGGCGCCGGCGTTGCCGGAACGCGAGATCGTGCCGGAAGCCGAGCGGCTAGCCAACGCAACGGGCGCCGTGATCCGCGTTGGAGGCACCAGCGCATTCTACGATCCGGCGTCCGATAGTGTTCACATCCCGCCACAGCCGGCGTTTTTCGAACAGATCAACTATTATCGCACGCTTTTTCATGAACTCGGTCACTGGACTGGACACACAAAACGGCTCGACCGCGACCAGTCCGGAGCATTTGGCTCCAAAGCCTATGCGAGGGAAGAGCTGGTCGCCGAACTGACGACAGCATTCGTCTGCGCTTCACTCAGGATCAGGCCGACGGTCCGCCATGCGGACTATCTCGGTTCATGGCTCGCAGTGTTGCGCGAGGACAACCGGGCCATCTTCCGCGCCGCGAGCAAGGCGTCCAGGGCCGCCGACTTGCTGCTTGCATTCGGCGCGAGCAAAGCAGATGCACAAGCCGGCGGCGCCAGTTGTGCATGACCGCTCGCGGCGACTGGGCGACGGGCTGGCGCGACGTTTCATATCTGGCGCGCCAGCCGCAAACCCGGACGCCGCCCGTCTCTCCGCGTTTACCGACCAATGAGCGAGGCGCTCACTATCGATCTCAACTCGCGGCAACGCATGGCCGCCGCATGCCGTCGAGGCCGCTGCCGCAAGGTTCCGGATCGAGCAAACGGGGAAGCGGTGCACGGATCGGCGCAGGGCCTGCGGAGCGAACGGGGGCGGGCGAGAGGCTGACATAGCGATGTTTGATCAGCTGCCGCCGAATCCAGTCCGCTCCGGATCCGAGACCGCGACCTGAAGTCAGGAGGTGCAGATCGCCGGGCTTTTCCCGTTGACATCGGTTTCGAGGCCGGGCGAATCGGCACACGCTCAGCTGACCGTTGTCACCGCTAATGGTGTCGGAGACACCTGAATTTGCGCGGGCGTTTCCCCTTGTTGTGACGACCGATTCCCTCGCGTGGCGGAGAGACCTATGGGACTTGGCTCCGCCCGACAAACCCAGCTCACGCGCTTTTTTCCCCGCCGGACTGCGCCGGCTCCTCGCGGCCGCTACGCTTGCAAAAAAAGCGCGAAGCTGGGGGCGGCCGCGTTCGCTTCGCCCCATTCAGGTTCGCGGGCGTTTCGCGTCCCATCAGGTCCCGCCATCGCGAAGGGGATCGGTTTCTCGCGAACAACTCAAAGGAAAGCACCATGACCGCAATTGGATATGTCACCTGCGGGCTGGATCCGCCGCGGCGAGACCAGCGGCCGCGATTATGTCAGCCTCTCGCTCGCCGCGCCCGAGTTCGGTCCGCGCAAGCTCTACGCCGATCTCGGCCGTGCCGCGGGCCAGAATGACGACAGCGTGTTCGCCTGATCTGGAATCCGGCGGACTGAGAAAGACGGCTCCCGCCGGCGCCGCAGGCGGGAGCCGTTCTCTTGCCTCAATTGGCCGAAACGATCCGATGGGGCGAAAGCGACGGGGCCGCTTTTGAATGAGGTCTCCACAGTACCAGCCTGGCCGGCAACGCCGCCACGGGATCACATCACAGGACCAGCCGGAGTACGACGCCCCCGACTGGGCGTGGGAGTTCCTGCGGCGCAACGCAGGCTATGTCGCCGACTGGCGGCGATCCGTTCCGCAGCGCCTGCCGTGCGTCACCTTGAACGACGGTACGCGGCTGCTGCGGTTGCCACGAAGATTTCCGCAGGCCGAGAAGTGGGGCCTTGCCGCATTCGCTGATCCTGCGCTCTGCGCAGAGCAGGCGCCGGTGTTCTGGCATGCGAGCGCCTTCAAGCGTGTCGTCCGATTGAGGGCCAACGTGCCCAACGAGCGCGCGGCCCAGACATACCGGCTCTCCGATTTCAGAGTCGAACGCCGCGCGATCATCGACGTGGACCAGACTCCATTTGTCCTCATGAAGGGAAGGGGTGTTCACGTCGCCCTCAAGGTTGAAGGCCTGTCGGTCCTGAGCCGGCCATTTCGGCCCGTGTTCGAGCTTCACGGCCTTGACGATCTCGCCGTTCAAAACGAACTCTTCAAGCGGCTGCAGCGTTTCAGGGAGCAGCCACGCGCGGCCCCGCACGCAGCACAATTCACGAGCGACGAGCGGCTGCGTCACGCACTGGTCGCGCTCGACGAAAGCCTCAACGGCAAGACCTATCGGCAGATCGCGATCACAATCTTTGGAGTAAAGATGGTCGCCGACGAATGGCTGGGGGCAAGCCAGTTTCTGAAGGACCGCACCAGACGGCTTGTTGCCAAAGGCAAGGAGCTGATGGACGGCGGATATCGCGATCTTCTCAACTGAATCCTGATCTCCTTGCGCGGGCTTGACGAGCCTTGCTGTCCGGGGATGGCAAAAGCTGGCCGGCTGCCTTCGCCACTTCGATTTCCGCGCGTGATCTGACGACGCTTCCTGTTGCGCTCTGCTCGTTGGCCGATGCGCATGTGGAGATCATTCGGACATGACCAAAATGGAAGACAAGCAGCCTGAGAAGCCGTTCCTCAATACCATTGAGGCGGCCGCTTGGCTCAGGCTGACCAAGAATACGCTTGAAAAAATGCGCGTCCACGGCCGCGGTCCAGCCTATCGCAAGCACGGCCGCTACGTGCGCTATCACATCGAGGATCTCGTGGAGTATTCGCAGGCGAACAAGCGGAGATCGACCTCAGATGCGGATTGATCGCAGCTTGCTAAGCAAGTGCACGATCCTGTCGGCGCTATGCGGCGGGATCGTTGCCATGCTGGTGTCCTTTGTGGCCGGGACGCCGCTTGTGATCTACAATGCATCCGGCAGCGCGCCGCTCGGCTTCTACTATCTTGCGCAGCGATTGCCGGGGAAAGGAGAGCTTGCGGTGTTGAGGCCGACACCCGCCATCGAGCTCTTGCTCCTCGCCCACGACATCATGCCGGCACCTGTGCCGCTTCTGAAGCAGGTCGCAGCGACCGCGAGTGACGACGTTTGCCGCTCGAACGAGCCGCCGGGTACGATTTCCATCAACGGCAAGGTGCTCGCCGAGGTGCAGGCCAAGGATCGGGCCGGCCGGCCGCTGCCGACCTGGGACGGCTGCGTGCATCTCGTCGACGGCGAGTATTTCCTGCTGCAGCCGCACCCATTCTCGTTCGATTCCCGCTACTTCGGGCCCGTCCTGCGATGCGATATTCTCGGCGTCGCATTCCCGATCTGGATCTGGAATCCCGATGGCTGAGCGCCCGGTGGCTGCAATCGGGCGGCAACTGGACCGGAGGGGCATCGCGGCGCGAGCCTTGAAGTTTCCTCCGGTCTTTTTCCAACACGAGCATTGCGTTCCTGCGTTCCATTTGCAAAGCTAATGGCAAATCATCTGGACATAAGGTGGGCTGCTGCCATGATGAACCTGATGCATTGGAGAACGGTCGTTGCCGTCGCCGACTATGGCAATATCACCCGCGCGGCCGAGCGCGTCGGCCTGACCCAGTCGGGTGCGAGCCAGGCCATCGCCCTGCTTGAGGAGTTGCTCGGCGTGCAGCTCTTTACCCGCGATCGCAGGCAGACCGTTCCGACCGCCGTCGGATTTCAGATCATCGAGCAGGCGCGGGTGATGCTGTCGGCGCTCGAGACGATTCGGACAGTGGTCGATGAATCGAGAGGGCTCGAGCGCGGCACGATCAGGATGGCCTGCTTTCCGGTCGTCCTTGCCACGATCCTGCCGCCGATCCTGCGGCGCTTCAAGCAATCCCACCCGGGTATCGATGTCATCACCCTCGAGGCGAGCGATGAAGAGATCGATGCGCTGATCGCCGCGGGGCAGGTCGACATCGGCATGGTGGTCAATCCGCCCGCGTCGCGCAATTCCGTCCTGCTCGGCAGGGATCCATGGGTTGCGGTTGTCCCCAATGGCCATCGGTTTGCCCGCCCCGCGCGGCGCGACGTCGTTGCCTTGAGCGAATTGGTCGCCGAGCCGTTTATTTTGGCGACCGGAGGGTGTCGCGCCACCGCCGAGAAGGTCATTGCCGAGCAGCGCCTGAAGCTCGATGATCTCCGCGTCTCGGTGCGTGACTGGAGCAGCGCCTTTGCGCTGGTGCGCGAAGGAGTCGGCGTGACGCTGGTTCCGGAATTGACACTCCCGGATAACCGGCAAGGTCTGCGCATTCTTGAACTCGCAGAGCCCGTCCACCGGCGCTTTGGCCTTGTCAGCCACACCAAGGCGAACACGAAAGCGGTGCGCGCGTTTTTCGACATGCTGCAGCCGGCCTGATCGCGCCATCAGCATCTATTGCGAATTGTCCCGTCGCGCGCGATCCGTGCGTCGACCGAATCCGTGCTGGCGTGTCCCTGGCGATCATGAGCGATGCGGATCGCGCGCTCGCACAATGTGCCTGCTGCCATCGACATCGAGTCTGGACTCGTGCCGTCCACCAAGCAGTAGCGGAGCTAATGGGAGGATTCTGGACAATTAATTTTACGCGATCCTGGGCGAGCCCTATCCGTTGACGGCGATCAAGCGGGGACGCACCGGCCGACCTTCGAGCGTGCCGTGGAACGGCGGACGCCCGGCGCACAACAGAGACGAAACGATAGGGATGACATGATGAAGTTATATTCGGCGCCGAATTCCTGCTCCCTGTCGCCACATATCGTGCTGCGCGAGCTCGAGCTACCGTTCAAGCTCGTGATGGTGAACAACAAGACCAAGCGGACATCCGAGGGCGGCAATTTCCTCGAGATCAATCCAAAAGGTTACGTGGCTGCACTGCAGCTCGACGGCGGCGAGATCATCACCGAGGGACCGGCAATTGTGCAGTATCTCGCCGATCTCAAGCCTGCAGCCGGGCTCGCGCCTCCGTCAGGAAGTCTGCAACGCGTGCGGCTGCAGGAGTGGCTCAACTTCATCACAAGCGAGATTCATGCGACCTCGCATCCGCTATTCAATGCGGAGATACCGGAGAACATCAAGCAGATCTTCAAGGAACGTCTGTTCCGCAGGTTTGGCGAGATCACGGCAACGCTCGAAGCGCAGGATCATCTGCTCGGCGACAGCTTCGGCATTGCCGACGCCTATCTCTATACGGTGCTGCTCTGGATGAAGTCATTCTCGATCGATCTCGCTCGCTGGCCGGCGATCCAGGCCTACATGGAGCGCATTGCAAGGCGTCCCCACGTTCAAGCGGCGCTCGACGCCGAGGCGAGGGCTTCGCTCCCTTAAGCGGATGGCCGGCTGGGCCGGCCGTCTGGGACCATTTCCGTGCGACGGCGATGCAAGGCGCGGCCGAAGATTATAGAAATTCATGGAGGATTTGCTGATGACTTACGAACCGATCGTAAGGATGGATAAGCGCGTCGACGGGCTGATCTCTTCCGACGCCAAGCTCGAAGCCGTCGTCACCGGGTTCGGATTCACCGAGGGCGTGACCTGGATCAATGCCGGTCCCGACAGTCATCTGCTGTTCAGCGACATTCCGGCCAATGTGATCTATCGCTGGCAGCCGGGCCACAAGGCCGAGATTTACCTGGAGAAGACCGGCTACCAAGGCGCCGACGTATGGCGCGTCGGCATGCCCTTCACCAACGGCAAGGCGTCCGAGCATCCCCAGTTCGAACAATTCAACATGTTCGGCTCGAACGGCCTCACCCTCGACCAGGAGGGGCGGCTCATCATCGCCACCTGGGGTGGCCGCTCCATCGTCCGGGTCGAAAGGGACGGTCGGCGCTCAGTCCTTGCCGATAAGTATCAAGGTAAGCGGTTCGGCGGACCAAATGATGTGGTGGTTCGCAAGGACGGGTCGATCTATTTCACCGACACATTCGGCGGCATGTTGAAGCTCGGCGACGATCCGAGCTGCGAGATCGATATCAATGCAATCTACATGATCAGAAATGGCGATGTTGTCCGGGTGATCGACGACATTCCAAACACCAACGGGCTTGCGTTCTCGCCGGACGAGAAGGTGCTCTACGCCAACGGATCGATCGACAATTACATCCGTCGCTACGACGTGCTGGACGATGGCACGGTGGCCAATGGCCGCATGTTCGCCGACCTGCGCGAAGAGACCGGCATTGGCATTACAGATGGCATGCGGGTGGACGAGCGCGGCAATTTGTGGTCGGCGGGACCGGGCGGCGTCTGGATCATCAGCCCTGAGGGGACGCGCCTTGGCCGCATACCCCTGCCCGAGGGTGGGACCAATCTCGTGTTTGGCGGCGCTGACCGCCGGACGGTATTCGTGTCGTGCCCGACGACAATCTACCGGATCGATACGCTCGTCGCCGGCGCCCGCTGACATTCATTTGCCGGCGCGTGCGCTCGGCGCCGGCGCTGAAAATCATTGACGTTCCGTTCCTCAGGAGATCCTCATGAAGAGAAGGCAGTTCCTGACACTGTCGGGCCGGGCGGGCTTGCTTGCTGCCGCCGCAAATGCCGCACCAGCGCTGTTGACGAGACGGGCCGCCGCACAGACGCGCTCCTCGATCCGGATCGGCATGTCGATTTCCTCGACCGGCCCCTTCGCACATGATGCGCAATCCGGCAGCCGGGCCATCAAGATGTGGCTGGACGATGCGAACCGGCAGGGCGGTCTCCTGCACAGGGGACGCCGCCTGCCGATCGAGCTGCTGATCCGCGACGACCGCAGCGACAAGCAGCTGGTGCCGCGCGTCTATGAAAGCCTGATCAATGACGACAAGATCGACCTGGTGCTCGGGCCCTACGGCTCGACCCTGACGGCCGCGGCCGCAGCCGTCACCGAGCGTTATGATGTCTTCATGATGGGTTGGGCGGTCGCGGCAGACACCGTCTTCCAGCAGGGCTACCGCTTTATCGTGAACGGCGGCACGACGCCGATTTCGCGGGTGCCTGACGTTCCCGTGCAAGTGCTCAAGGATGTTGGCGGGCGGGTGGTCTCGACCATTGCGGTCGACGAGCCATACTCGGAAGCCCTGGCCGGACTGATCAAGATTGCCGCCGAGAAGCGCGGTCTGCGGATCGGGACCATGGAGAAATACCAGCGCGGCGCACGGGATTTTACCATCTCGCTGCAGAAGGCTGCGGCTGCCGGCACGGACCTGCTCTGCATCACCTCCTACGATTCCGACATGATCGCCATGCTCCGGCAGATGAAGGAAAATGACATCAATTTCCCCGCGATCTTCTCCGGCTTCTCGCAGAATTCTTCCATCCTGGCGCTCGGCGCCGATGCCATCGGGCTCTGGGGCCAGTTCAACATCGATCCTCGGGTGCACTATCCGGTCACCCGCGGGGCGGATGCGGCAGGTTTCCTGAAGGCCTACCGGGCGACATATCCGGGGGGGCCGGATCCCGACATCAATACCGCGGTCGCTTACGCCGGCACCACGGTGCTTGGTGCGGTGATCGAGCAGGCTGCGGATCTTTCCGCCGCGGCGCTGAAGCGGGCGGCGCTTGACCTGAGCGGCAAGCTCACCGTGCTGAGCGGGACGTACGCGATCGACGAGACCGGCCAGCAAACCGGGTTCAATATCCTGGTGCTGCAGAACACCGCCGATGGCCGCGATGTCATCGCGCCAGCGTCAGTCGCGACGGCCAAGCCGCGTTATCCGATGCCGACCTGGGCGGAGCGCGCTTGATGTTGGCTGGTTGTTTCGGTCTCGCCGGTAGATCGCCTGCGGCGACATATGGCGCAGCCAACGCGGCGGCTGGTTCGCGACCGGGGAGGGGCCGGTGACGGAGCTGAGCCAGGCTACGGCGCAAAATACCCGCAAGGACGCATATCAAAGCGCATCGTCGAGGCTGACGCGCTCCTCTCTTCTGATCTGGAACGCCACACTTGCGGTTATGTTTGCCGTCGCGGCAGCGATCCCGTGGGCAAGCAACGGTCTTTCCTTCTGGTTCTATCTCCTGCAATGGGTGACGCTTGCGACGGCGGTCAATCTCGTTGCCGGCCTTGTCGGCTACCTGCCTTTTGGCTTTGTGGCGTTCTTCGGAATTGGCTCATATGCAGCGGCAGTGCTGACCCAATTCCACGGTGTTTTGGCGGGATGGAGCATCTGTGGAGCGGCCATGGCGGGCACTGTGCTGGCGCTACTGTTCGCGCCCACCATGAGGCTGAGCGGCGTGTTCTTCTCGATCGTCAGCCTCTCGCTGTCGATTGTCCTGAAGAGCCTCGTCTCGATCCTGCCAGAACATGTCGCCGGTGGAAGCTCAGGTGTCACGATTACCGCCATCAAGGATCCGAGCCTGGCCTACTACCTGATGGTCGCGCTCTGCCTTGTATCGCTGTCAATCGCAACGCTCATTGCGGTCACGCCTTACGGATTGCGGCTGAAGGCGATCCGGGACGATGCCGGAGCTGCTGCGATGATCGGCATCGACGTCACGCGGCTACGGCTTTCGGTGTGGCTTCTGTCGGCCACGATTGCCTCGACGTGTGGCGGGATCGAGGCGCTCTATTCGTCCGTGATCGACCCGTCAGCCTCCTTCAACATGCTGATCTCGGCAAAGGCCATCATCTATGCCGCGCTCGGCGGGCTCGGCACCGTCATGGGGCCATTGTTGGGGGCGCTGCTGATGAGCGTGGTCGATGAGTTGATCTGGGCGAGATTTCCGGTCGCAAACCTATTCATTCTCGGCGCCCTGATATCGCTGACCGTCCTCGCCATGCCGAAGGGATTGATCGGCTCGCTGCTCGACCGCCATCCCCGGTTCCGCCGCTGGTTGTTCTGAGGGAAACATGGCGACACTCGTCCCCAACATCATCCTGAACGCTGCGATCCTCGGCGTCATCTACGGGTTTCTCGGCTTGAGCCTGACCATCGTCTACGGCGGCATGCGCATAGCCAATCTCGCGCATGGCGACATTGTCGTTGCCGGCAGCTTCATCACGTACGCGCTGACGGCCAAATTTGGTTATTCGCCGATCGCCGCCCTGCCGGTCGCGTTCACTTATCTTTCCGTGCTCGGCTACGGCCTGTATCGGATTGCCGGCAAGCGGTTGCAGAACTCGCGGGAGCCGGAACTTGCTTCGTTTCTCTTCTTCTATGGTGTCTCGCTCATGATCAGCGCATCGCTGCTCTTCGTCTTCGACGCCGACGCGCGCGCCATCTCGTTCCAGTTCAGGCCGCTTTCGTTTCAATTTCTGGGCCTGCGGGTGCCCCATGCCAGGCTGGTCGCGGCTGGCGTTGCGCTTGCCCTGGTGCCGGTGATCTTCTGGGCGCTTTACCAAACTATCTATGGCAAGGCGCTGCGTGGCGCGATCATGAACCGCGACGCGCTCCGCATCGTCGGTATCGATATCGACCGACTGTCGTTATTTGCCTTCTCGATCAGCTTCGGACTTGCAGGAATGACCGGCGTGCTGATCGCGTTGGTGTTTCCCGCGTTCAGCCCGTTCTCCGGGATGGACTATACCATTCTGGGCTTCGTCGTGATCGTCCTCGGCGGACTGGGCAGTCCGCTGGGTGCATTGGCTGGGGGAATGGTGTTTGCGCTGACCGAACAACTGACGACGCTCTACCTCGGCCAGAGCACCGGGCTGATTGCAGGATTTCTGGTACTTGTCGCCGTCATCGTGGTCCGGCCCGCCGGCCTGATGGGGCAGGTGGAGTGGAGGGCCTAGGGCGATGCTGAGGATTTCCGGGGTGTCGAAGAGCTTTGGCGCGATCAGGGCGCTGCGGGAGATATCGCTCAATATCGAACCGGGTGAAGCGGTTGGATTGATGGGCGTCAATGGTGCCGGCAAGTCGACGCTGCTCAATTGCATCTGCGGGCTGATGAAGCCGGATGGTGGCGCGATCGAGCTCGACGGCAAGAACATCATTGGCATGGCGCCACATCGCGTCAGCATGATGGGGGTGGGGCGTACGTTCCAGGTGCCAAGGTCATTTCGCGGCCTAACCGTGCTCGAGAACTTGATCGTCGCGCCGTCCCGCGAGGCAGATCGGGAGGCGAAAGCAGATCGCGCCCATAAGGCGCTGAAGCGCGTCAAGCTCGACAGGCTGGCAAGCAACTATGCCTGGGAGCTCTCTGGCGGACAGCAGAAGTTACTTGAGCTCGCCCGATTGATCATGATCTGGCCGAACGTCGTGCTGTTCGATGAGCCGTTTGCCGGGATGCATTCGGATCTCTGCCGCATGTTCATCGACGAGCTCAAGGAGATGCTGCAGCAGCGTGTTGCGATCCTGCTGGTATGTCACGACCCCGGAACTCTCTATCGCCTCTCCAGGCGGATCATCGTGATGCACGAGGGCGGAATCCTCGCCGAGGGATCACCGGAGCAGATCAAGACCGATCCAAAGGTCGTCGACGCCTATCTCGGCACTGCGCATTAGAGGAGCGAACGGCGTGACCGAATTGTCTTCTGACAACGTCAAGGCGGTTGTCGCGGAATTCTGCGATGTCTCCGCCGCGTATTTCGGCGACATCCACGTGCTGCGAAATCTGTCGCTGGTATTTCGATCTGGGACCGTGACAGGGATTATCGGACCCAACGGGGCGGGCAAATCGACCGTGCTCAAGACCTTCATGGGAGCGCTCAAACCGCGCTCCGGCGACATCCGCCTCTACGGCAAGTCGCTTGCCGGCGTCCCCAACCATGTTCTCGCATTGATGGGCGTCGCCTATGTGCCGCAAAACCGCAGCCTCTTCCTCGGCCTTTCGGTGGAGGATAACCTTCTGCTCGGGTGCTGGCCGATCCGCCACGACCGGGTCAGGACCCGCAGGATACTGGACCGCACCCTGACCGAGTTTCCGATGCTCGGTGCGGCGCGCCGAAATCTGGCGGGGTCGCTCAGCGGCGGACAACGCCGCTTTCTGGAGATAGCGCGAGCGCTGCTTTTGGACCCCAAGATCATCCTGCTCGACGAACCGACCGCCATGATCGCCCCGAAGTTTGCGGCCGACGTCTACGAGAAGATCAGCGCACTCGCGGCGGAGGGCCTTGCCGTGGTTCTGGTCGATCAGAACATCAAACCGTGCATCGAGGTCTCGAACTACATCTATGTGCTCGAGCTTGGCCAGAAAACCACCGAGGGCACCGCGGACTTCCTGCAGTCCGACGACAAGATGCGTGAAGAGATCGGCCGCTGGCTCGAGGTTTCGGGCGGCTAGAGGCGTATCGGCGCCCGGAAGAGAGAGAGCGATTGGCTGTCTAGTGAGGATATGCGCGGCGATCAGTGGCGTGCGCGGCGTGCCATTCGAGCGGCCGTGTGGTTCGGTGCGGCATGGCAGCAGAACGAGGGCGTGTCGCCTTTGCGTTGCGCACCCGGCAACACGGTGTGAGAGCATTGCTGTTACCAGAGTAGCGAGCCACTCGACTATATCCGGCTCCAGTTCGCGGAACCGGAGATGTCGAGATGCCGTTCGTGTCGGTCGCAGGTGCAGAAATCCACTTTGAGGCGATCGGCCAGGGGCCACCATTGATCCTGATCTCCGGTATGGGCGGACTGGCCTCCTACTGGACACCACAGCTCGAGCCGCTCTCGAAACTGTTTCGGGTATTGACCTTCGATCACCGGGGAACTGGCCGCTCGAGCCATAGCCAGATCGAGTACTCGGTGGAACTGCTTGCATCCGATACGATCGGATTGATGGATGCGCTCGGGATCGAGGCTGCGCACTTTCTCGGCCATTCGACCGGCGGCATGATGCTTCAGGTGATTTCCTCGAGATATCCGGCGCGAGTGTTGAGCCAGGTTCTTTATGGGACCCGCGGGCGAACTGATGAGTTCACCCGCCGGGCGATGGGAATGCGAAAGGAGATCGTACTCGGCGTCGGTGTCGATGCCTATGTCAAGTCGACGCCAGTGTTCCTCTATCCAAGCCGATGGATTGCCGACAATACTGCCGAACTGGCGAGGCGCGAGGAGCTTGCGATCAAGAGCTCCGCAGCTCCCGCCATACTCGCAAGCAGGCTCGACGCCGTGTTGCGGCATAACCAGATCGATGCGCTTCCCCGCATTAAGGCGCCGACCCTCGTAACCTGCGCCCGGGACGATTTCCTGACGCCAATCTACTATTCCGAGGAGCTGGCCGAACTGATCCCGAGAGCAAAGCTCTCGTTCGTCTCAGGCGGAGGCCATGCCTGCTCGGTGACCAATCCGGCCGAATTCAATGAGATTGTGCTCGAATTCTTCCGGAGCGTGACCGAAGAACGAGCAGCAAGTAGCGCGCGGCCGCGCGGCTGATGGGCTCGACGGCTGGCCCGATCAGGCCCGCCAACAAGCGGCTGTTCCCGCGGACTGCAAATCATTTCAGCAAAGGGAAAGGACCCGATAAATGCCTAAGATTCCGATCAATCCCGTAGGCTCCGCAGCACCGCTTGCGCCTTACTCCGCTGGTGTCCGGGCCGGAAACGCGGTCTATGTCTCTGGCGTGCTGCCGATTGCCGCCGACGGGCAGACCGTCGGAATTGGCGATGTCAGGACGCAAACCCGGCACGTCCTGCAGCGGATAGAGGCGGTGATCAACGCTGCCGGCGGGACAATGGCCGACGTCGCGATGAACAGCATATTCCTCAAGGACCTGAACGACTATCAGGCGATGAACGAGGTATATGCGGAGTTCTTTCCAGGCGATCCTCCGGCCCGCTTCTGCATCCGGGCCGACCTCGTCAAGAGCGAATTCCTGGTCGAGATCGCGTCCGTCGCGCACCTCACCTGAGCTGCTGGGCCAGGGCATCGAGCATGGCGCGGGCTGCGAACGACAGATGCCTCTTGTTGTGGACGCACAGTTCCAGGCGATAGGCGGTCTGCGGAGTCGTCACGATGGCCTTGGCGAGGAGACTGCCTTCCTCGAGCTCGCGCCGGATCAGGGAGGGAGACATGAAGGCGATAGCTGCTCCCTCGAGCACCAAGCCCTTGATTGCCGCGACCGAATTGGACGACATCAGCTGCCGGGGCGTGACCCCGCAGCGTGCGAAGGCCTGATCGAGGAGTTGCCTGACGCCAAATGAACCGAGCAGCATTGCCGCCGGATAGCCGCTCGCTTCCTGTAGGGTGATGCTGTCGCGAGCCGCGAGCGGGTGCAGGCGCGACACGATGGCATGCACCTTCTCGGTGCGACATGCGACGACCTTGATTTCCGGCCGTGCGGCCAGATTGATCGTGATGCCAAAGTCGCATTCGTCCTGCAGGAGCGCTTCAGCGATCCGGTCGGTTGGGGCGGTGATAACCTGATAGCTGACATCGGGATATTTGTTGTGGAATGCCGCGATGGCGCGTGGCAGGAACTCGGTGGCAAGCCCTTCGACGCAGAAGATGTCGAGCCGGCCCCGCCGCAGCTGTTTTAGGTCGTCGACCAGTGAACGGATCCGGTCGAAGCCCCGAAACATCGACCTGCCTTGCTCGGCAACGAGGACGCCCGCCGCCGTCAAGGTGACGCCGCCTGGGCCGCGTTCGATCAGCTCGGCCTGCAGATCATGCTCGAGGTTGGCGATCTGCCGGCTGACCGCCGAGGCCGCAACATGAAGGCGCTGGGCGGCCTGCCGGATCGAGCCGCAATCCGCCACCTCAATAAAATATCGAAGCGAAACGTGGTTCATTTTGATCGCCAAATTAAGGGGCAAGAGTGCCCGAGCAGACGATACTTGCTTCGTAGCGACCCTTCCAGATGTGCGCGGACCGGCTTTGGCTTGCCATCTGCGCCGCGTCATTTCTTGCTGTGAGCAATCGGTCCAAGCGATGACGGAGCCCTTTGCGCGTTGCATTAGCGGCAACGCGCTGTTCGGCTCTTCATGCTACCTGCCTGCATGCGAGTTGTTGCACGGTGGCGTCCGCAGCAAAAGTTAAGGAGCCCAAAATGAGCGCGCGACCGCCGGCAAGTGGCATCAGCAAGAGTATCCCGCAGCCCATCGTCGACATCAGGCTGGCATCGCTGGAGGCAAGCGAGAAAGTGGTGTTCGGACCGCTCTCCTTCTATCAGCCGCTGATCGATCGCGGTGAAACCCCCGTGTTCATGGGAATACAAACCTGCGAGCCGGGATACTTCCAACCGATGCACTGGCACCCCTACACCGAGTGCCTGGTGGTGCTGGAAGGCGAAGCGAACGCATGGCTCATCGGCAAGGAATCCGAGAAGAAGCGAGGGAAGGCGGGAGACGTGTTCGAGTTTCCTCCCAATGTGCCGCATGCGTTCGAAGTGGCCGGACAAGCCACCGTTCGGGTGCTGGGCGTTCACTGTTCGCCGGTCCGTATCGTCCACTTCGTCGATTCGAGTCTCGTCATGAAGAATGGCTACCAGGTGCTCGACGAGCAACTCGCGCCGACCTATTGAGGTGGGCTTGCAAGGGTGGAGTGGCCGCGCGCAGGCTGGCGGCGATCGTAACTTGCACCGGCTGCGGCCGCCGCCAAAAGTGCCAAGCAGACATCTTAGCGGCCTCGCGATCACGCCATCAAACATTTGAACGCCGCCCGCTTTGGCGTGTCGCTGGCGACACGAACGGTGTTCTCGAGAGCTCTCCCAAACTGAGCCCCCGGCCGCGAGGCGGGGGCTGCTTTTTTGTGAGTACCGGTGCTGGAGCAGCACTTGAAGGTTCGTCATGACGCCCATCGAATATTCATTTCAGGGGTTTGTTGATGAGCTCGAGACGGCCTCGGATCAAGCGTCCTTCGAGCGCGTCGCGGCTCGCATGACGCGCAGGCTCGGATTCGAGAGCTTTGCATATCTTCGCCTCACCGCCGATGATCCGACCTTGATATCCTCGTACCCCAAATCCTGGACCGAGAGATATTTTGGTCTGAAGTACCAAAAAATCGATCCGGTGGTCCGGCGTGCCGCTGCGGAGCAAGACGTGTTCGCGTGGGACGGTCGTTCGATCCAGACAGACGACCGGAAGCTAAAGCGGTTCTTCGAGGAGGCGACAGCGTTCGGGATCAGATCGGGCGTCACGGTGCCGATCAGGTCAGGGTTCGGGCGAATGGCAGCTTTCACCGTTGCGACAACGGAAACGATAGACGACACCGAGCGGCTGGTTTCGGAGCGTGTCGAGATCCTGCGGCTGGCAGGCTTGTATTTCCACGCCCACGTCAGCGCGAGACTGGAGCCGCACGAGAGCGCCGCCGAAGGCGCGATCCTGACGCAGCGGGAGCGGCAATGCCTGTCTTGGGTCGCTCGCGGCAAGACTATTGCTGATGTTGCGGTGCTCGTTCAAATCTCGCCTCGAACTGTTGCGTTCCACCTTGAGAATGCCCGGCGCAAGCTCAATGCCGGCTCAATTGCGCAGTGTGTTCTCGAAGCATTTCGCCTGCGGGAATTGAGCTGACGGCACGTGGTTTCGCCCGACGGGCAAACGCTCGATCGAAGCGTTCGGGACCTAGGGGTTGCAGGTTCGAATGCTGCCACTCCGACCGCCGCTCAGAGCCCCGTGCAGATGATCGGGATGGTGATGGCCATAAGTACCCTGCAGAACCTACGGCGACATGCCGAGGAACCCGGCTGCGGCCTCCCAAATCGGCACGCCGCGCTGCGTCAGCCACGTGTCGCCGTATGGCGCAACGTGTGTGGAGTGACTTTCCCGGGCATCTTGGCCCGATCCACGGCAGATATTAAGTCCTCATGTCAAGAGCTAAGTGACTTATTTTATTGGGATTTTCGATCCGCTTGAGTACGACCGAGGCCCGGTAAATTGAAGCGCCCTTCTAAAGTAGACGCCGAAGGGCTTCAATCTGCTCAGGTGTTCAAACGTCGATTCCTGGTGCGGTCCATGAGTTGTAACGAACCCGGAGAATGTGAAGTTCCTCATATGGCCCTCCGGCGCTTATGCCGTCTTCTCGGCTTAAGCGATGGCCCGCCTCTTGCGCCGTGTCGGGTGCGCGTCAAGGGCGGGCACCGCCGTCGTCTCGACCCTTGATGCGCACCAGACGCGGTGCGACCTGTCGCCTCGTGGACGGTGGCTCAGCACTTGGTCTGTCCTTCCGCATGGCGCAGGTGACCGCGGGCTAGCCCCTCATAATTTTTCGAGTCGTAGGAAATCAACCGGGGCAAGCGTGTTGTGTGTCTGGGGCAACCTGGAGGAGGATGCTCATGAGGATAAGCACGTTCGCTGTTGTGGCTGCAGTGATCGCAGTGGCCCCCGCGATGGTTCAACACGTAGCGGCTCAGAACCTGCAAAGCGAAGCTGATAAGGGCGTGAAGACCCGCAACTCGGGCGAGTCCGGCTACGTCGGCGACCAGGAGAAGCCGGGCGCCACGGCAACGCCCCCGGGACGGCCGGGTGCGGCCAGTGGTGCAAGCGGCGCCATGAACTCTCCAAGCGCTCAGAATTCGGGAACCGGCATCAGTGGTGCTCCAGGCAACAAGAACGGTCCCGCGCCAGGAAGCACCGTAGGCTCAAACCCTCAAAATCAGCACGTCCAGCAACAAGACCCGTCAAACATTAAAGGCCTGCCCGGCAACAAGAGCGGCCCGCCCGCAAAGCGCTGAAAACTGTCAAGGAGAGGCGGCTAACGACTTCCAATCAGGCAACGGCCGCCTCCGCGATTCCTTCGGATTGCCTAGCGCATTGCGGCCCGCGCCAATTGGCACCTTCGGTAATCATACAGGCGGAACTTGGCTGTGCTGCTCGGAACCAGCCTGTAATCAGCCCTTGGCCGAGCGTATGACCGACGCGGAACGATATTTTCTCCAGGCTGAGGATTGCCGAAGGCAGGCCGAGAGATCCCTCAGTCCGTTAGACAGGGAGGCATGGCTGCGGTTGGCGGAAGAGTGGACCAAGCTGGCGGAAAACGCGAGGGCCAGAGTGGGCTTCCGAAGACCACCGAGCGGCGATGCGGGGAACGACGGTTAATCGCTGTCGTCTCGACAGGCCTTCACTTCCATGAGCAATGAGGAGCTGTCGTAGATGGCTCGACGCAGCTCAGTGACGCGCTCTTCCTGTTGCGCGACGAACATTCTTCTCTGCTCGCGCAGGCGGCGTGCTTCTTCAATCGCAAGCGAAGCGCGCATGAGCAACTGGTCTGTCATGCCACCAGATTAGACAGATGGCCGATCGACGCCTTCGCTTATGTTAGGATCGTCCAAGACGGGCGGTCACCAGGGGCGCGGGCATTATGCCCTGCCGCCATCCTCCTCCACGCTCTCAAACCCGCCTAATTCTACAATTCTTTCGAGGTCACGGAGCGTGACGACCCGGCGCTTGAAATCAAGGACACCTTCGGTCCGGAACGCCTGGAGGACCCGATTGACATGGACAACACTGAGCCCGAGCGCATCGGCCAGCTTCGATTGCGTGATGGGAAAGTCAAACTGCTCGTTGGCAACCAGCCCCATGGCCGCCAGCCGCTGGCGCAACTCCCCGATCAAATAGGCCATGCGCCCCGAGGCTGATCGCGTGCCGAGGTTTACAATCCATTGACGAAACAGGACAGCGTCAAGCAGCGTCTCCCGCCACAGCGCTCTCGCCAGCGCCGGCCGTGACTCAATGATCCGCTCAAGCGCATCATGATTGATGAAGCCGAGCCTCGCTGGCGAGAGGGTGGTGAGGTCGTGGTCCATCCGCTTCAGAGGCAAGCCTTGGAGATCAGGTATGTCACCAGCGATGTGAAACGAGAGAATCTGCCGCTTGCCAGTTTCCGAAACCTTGGACCGGTAAGCAAAGCCGCTCATGATGACACAGCATTGGGTGCTGAGATCACCCTCGCGAACGATGAGCGAATCCTCGGGCATATTCTTAACCGGAGTCACGACGGCGCGTAACGCCTCGACATTTTCATCAGGCAGTTCGGAGTGCAGCCGCAACTTGCGGATCATCATCTCGACGGGCATTCGAGATTCCTTAAGAGAGGGGCGGGACGGATGCTATCCGGTTCCGCCAGCTTACGCTTGGAACGAGCCCGAATGTCATTAATTATTCCGCAGCATCAGCCCACCGCGAACAGTCGTCTGGAATGCCTCGCTATTTTTTTCACATTCAGCATGGCGAGCGCTATGCCGACGAATCCGGCGTAGATCTTTCCGGCGAGGAGGAGGCGTGGAAAGAGGCTACTTTCACTGCCGGGCAACTTCTCCAAGACCTCGACGGGGCGCTGAAGCCCGGCCAGGAATGGCGCCTGGAAGTAACCGACGAGGGGGCAAACCCTGTTTGCATCCTCCACGTGCTGGCCGAACGGCACTGACTGGCTTTTGTCGACCCAAAGGCGGGCGCGGCTTCAAAGCCCAATGCGCGCCACAGCGGCCTCAGCGATCTGCTTGGGATCCCCCGGGCTCGTCTCGGCAACCTCTAAAACCTTGCGAGCTACCAGTTCGCAAAGCGGATCATCACGATCAACCAGCCCCATCCGTCCCAAGGCAAGATTGAACGCCTTGGTCAGACACTCGATTTTCTCCGGCGGATATTTCTCCGCCGCCAGTAACCGATTGATTGGCATTGCTTGCATTCCCGCCCAAACCCGACTTCCTTCGTACGATTGAACTTGCTCGCGCAGTAGATTGGTCGGAGCTAGCCGCCTCCAGCCTTGACTCTAAGTTCTCATTTCGTTCTTATGGCGGCTTAGGTGCTGTCCTAATTAGGACACCCGCAGAATGGAATTAGGACACCCGTCCCCGTTAAGCATCCGGACGATTTGTTTACCTTTGATTCACCCAAGTTAATTGACTGGCTCACGCTTTGATTCGATGTTCGACGAACTGGGCATGGCGGTTTAATTAAGGACAATTTTTCTCAGGGCTCAGAGAGCCGCCAAAGTATTGCATCGGCGGATCGGGAAGGCTGGAATGAGGAACGGCCTCAGCATCACCTCCAAGGGTGCTGGGGCCGTTTCTTTTCACAGTTAGCCTGCGCCGGTCGCCCCCTATGCTAGGCGACCGGCAGCAGGCTTGGGCCGGGCGTCCCGTGCTGAGTGGGTTGGCCGGCCCCGCGTTGGTCGTATCATAGCGGAACACGGCTTACATCCGCGCAACTACGGGCCGGGAACTGGTGGCAACCGTTCTCGTTAGACTTTCGTCCCGTCGAGGAGAGTGGGACACAACGGCTCCAGCGCACCCTGCCATCGCTGGAGCCGCTGTAACAAAGAACGGCCTCAGTGGCTCCTCCGGGCGCTGAGGCCGTTTCTTTTCAGTGCGGCTTATCGTTATCTAGATCGGACGGATGTTGGCCGTGGAGATCGCATAGACGACGAAGCGCCCAGAACTCGCATCGATCATCATCGCCCTCGACGGGGACAGTAAATGGACCGTTCTTCCCGATCCACCATTCGGCTGTGTTTAGCGGACCTTTCCCTTCCATTGGCTTGCACTGCCAACGGCGGAGTTTCGCCTCCCATTCGCTTCTAGAAAGGAGGCGATTTGCAATCACGTTTTAATGGACGGTTGCCACGTATTCCTTTGGTCCGGGCACAAAACCGCGCGGGGCAACGATGCCGTTTTCCTCAAGCATTTCCCGAAGATTCCCAAGAGGCTTTACGTCGATCTGAGTATTGAACTGGTGAGACAAGATCACGCTCAGAGCTTCCGTCACATCCTCCAAAACACCATCGATGTTAGTATGTGAAAGCACGAGCCCGGGAACGTCATCACTCCAAGCGCGGAGTCCACCGTCGGGACGCGACTCAAAACAAACTGTGACCTTGAATGACCGATTTTTCATGGCGACTTTCTGTTGCTGGACAAGGGCGACAGACACGCTCACTTTCTAACGCGCATCACTGTGTAGACCAGACAAGTTACTATGTGGTTGATTTGTTCCAAAAATCAAGAGGAATTTCAGTAGGTTAGCCCAATGGTGATGTGCACCAATTTGGTGCACAAACCCATGATTTGATTAGAAAATTTTCCCCAACCTTAAACTTTACCGCCCTCAATTACCGTAAAGTTTCGGGTTACACGAACCGGCCGGTTCGGCTCCAGCGGCAGCACGGCGTCCAGCAAATCGCCAATCGTCCACACCCGCTCAGCAACGCCAAGCGCGACCGCTGGCGTGGTCCGCAGCGCCTCATGGACGCGGCACAGGTTGTAATGCGCCACATAGAGGCTCACGGCTGCGGCGTGGTGATCCAGCTTCTTTGAGAAGCCGTTGGTGAGCCGGGCAAACCGCTTTTGCGTCATCCGCAGCGTCAGGTTCTGCCGCTCAACGTAGCTGGTCGAGATGTTCGCCGGCATGCCGCTCTCTACCTCGCGGGTTACAGCTACTACTTCGGCGGGGCTGTAGCGGCGCGCGGCTTCCTTCACAGCCAGGTTGGTTACGCTGTAGGTCTTTACGATCACGCCATGATGGGCGCGGCCATTGAAGGCGTCGCGGATCGATACCTTGTACGGATGGAAGCCGTCCGTGCTGATCTCCGGCGCGCCAATAACACGCTGGCGAAGGTCCTGCACGAACAGGTCCGTATTACCGCCAATCCAGAGCGAACCATGCCCACACTCGAATTCCTCCGCTCGGAGATCGAGCGCACGCGCGTGCAAGTCAGCCGCCAGCGCAAGGAAATCCTCCAGCTCCAGAGAGCTGGTATCCTGACCAGTTCAGCCGAAGCTTTGCTCCAACGGATGCTCGACAGGATCGACCTTTGTACCGATCGGGATCGGATGAAGGCTCAGTTGCCGAAGCCAAAGGGCCGCGTGCTGGGAGGCCGGAAATGGTGAGCGAGCGCCCGCAGTGGTTCGACGATTGGGAAAACCCGCCGCCGTTCATCAAGGCCCTGAACGAAGTCCGGCAGCTCTCTTGCCGGGAAGGCTGGTGCTACCACCATGTTCAGGCCATCCAGGTTGCGATTGACCAATACGCGGAAGCTGCCCTCGGCAATCGCGCCTTCTTCCTGAACCGGCCCTATAGCATTGGTCCTGGTAGAAAAGTCGTCCCCTGACGAATGCCGGCCGATCGTCTCTCCAAACCGCGTAACCTTAGCGTTTGAACCAAACCGACTTTCCGGGGTTAGTAGTTCATCACCGGCCAAGGCTCTGTCCGTGGGCGTCGGTGGCTGAGAGACCGATCGCGCTCCCGCCTGCACAAGGAGGGAGCGGGCGATGCTCGACTCATCGGAATCTGCCGAACGCCTCAACAGCTATCGACGGATGGCGTCCCACTTGGCCGAAGTTATAGCTCGTTCACGCGAGGTTTTGGCCCGGTCGGAAGCACTGCTCCAACAGACACGACCGACGACGTTCCTGGGCGACCGCAGCAATCCGCCGAATGAACAAAGGAAGTCGACCCCGGTGGGCGGTTTCGTCGAAACGGGCCCGGTCGAAAGCTGACCCGCCCGGGCACAAATAAAAAGGGGCCGTGTCACGCATCACGGCCCCCAACCGGAAATCTGAAAATTCGATCTTGATGAAACTAGCCCGGGCACGACGATACTACCCTCGCTTGCTCTCAATGCAGACTCCGTAAAAACACGGGAGAACACGCTATCGCGACAAAGCGCTGGCGCTCGGCCTGGACCACAGGAACATCGCGGCCATGGCCAGCGTTTGCACGCATGGAAGCAGTAACCTGTACGCTGCCCGCCGTTGGCCCCAGCGGCGGGCTTTTTGTGAGTTGCGTTTTGACCAAGCGTATTGCCATGCCGGGGTTCATCAAACCCCAGCTTGCGACCCTCCGGAGCAAAGCTCCATCAGGGCCCGATTGGATTCATGAGATCAAATACGATGGCTATCGCATCCAGCTGCACCTTGATCACGGCACAGCCAAAGCGTTCACCCGCAACGGCCTGAACTGGGTGAAGCGGTTTTCCACCATTGCCGGCGCCTTCGACATCTCAGGCCAAGCCATCATCGATGGCGAAGTCGTTGTGGTCCACGAGGGCCGTACCAACTTTTCAGAGCTACAGGCCGAACTCGCCAGGGGCAATCAGGACCGTTTACTCTACTACGCCTTTGATCTGCTATGGCTCGACGGGCAAGACATCAGGAAAGCACCGCAGCTTGAACGTAAGGCCATGCTGCAGGGCCTGTTTGATGCGTACCAGCTCGAACCGCCCGTGGTGTTCAGTGAGCACGTTACCGGCGATGGTCAGCAACTGTTCGAGCATGCCGCCAAGCTCCACTACGAGGGAATTATCTCGAAGCGCACCGACGCGCCGTATCGGTCCGAGCGGGGTGAAGCTTGGCTAAAGGTGAAGACGACCCACAAAGGCAGCTTCCCCGTCGTGGGCTTCATCAAGGACCCGACAGGTGTCGCCGCGCTCTATCTTGGCAAGCAGGATGGCAACCAGCTTGTTTATATGGGAAAGGTCGGCACCGGCTGGAATCGCACCACGTCGGCGAAGATCCGGAAGGCGCTCGACAGCGTCATTAGTCCAAAAAGTAAATTGAGTAAGCCACTCAGGAAGCCCAAGGCAACATGGGTTGAGCCTGTTTTTACAGCTGAAATCGAGTACCGCGACCTAACGTCCGAAGGATTGCTGCGCGCAAGCTCGTTCAAGGGAATTTCCAAAAAGTAACACGTGTTGTAGCGTGGCCTGCGATTTCATTCTTAAGTAAGTCTCATCACCGCACGGCCCTCGGCAAACATCGGTGATGAGATCGCTCATCACAGCGCTCCCGCCCCACTCAAGCAGGGAGACGCGCCATGAAGAAGCGGCGTCGTTTCAAACAAACCGAAACCCTCCAGGAGCGGCTGGCGAAGTTTGCTGCCGATAGCCTTGAGCAGGCGAAGAACCTTCCGGCCGGCCCCGAACGAGAGGAGCTTTTGAAAAAAGCTCGCAGGGCGGATACGGCTGCTCACATCGACCAATGGGCTGCGTCATCTGGACTGCAGCCTCCGACGTAAGGGCTTGGAGTTTTCTCCTCCCTCCAAGTCCCAAGAGCCCTCGCATATGGCGGGGCTCTTCCGCGTTTAGGAACGAAGTCCATCACCTTCGCGTTTTATACTCATGAGTGAGCGCGTGCCCGTTCTTGTAGAAAATGCCGTTCAAATCGCCTGGGATTTCCTTGAAGGCTCCGGCGAGATCGTTGACGGGTACGAAACAAGCCGCTTCCTCGTGGAGTACATCGGCCGATTGGCCTCAGGCGGCGAGCGGCGTAAAATCATGCTCGCAAACCGCGCCATTGACGCTTACCGAAAGAGCAGGCCACAAGCCGCATAACATGAACAAACGCATTGACGAAGCTGTTGCTGCCCGCGCCTACGAGCTTTGGGAGAAGGCTGGAAAGCCGGACGGTCGTGACGAGGAATTTTGGCACCTGGCCGAGCAGGAACTCATCAACGAGGATAAAGGCTCACCCCTGCGTACCCCCGACACGCTGTGATCAACCCTAATTGCCCCATTTGCCACGGTCTCGGCTGGGTATGCGAGAACCACCCGCATCTCGCCTGGACCGACGAACCCACCGGCTGCATGTGCGGCGCCGGCATGCGGTGCGAGTGCAACAGCTCGGCCGATATCGATGCAGGAATTGAACAGCCGGATATGGGTGGGATGCTCAAGGAGACCCCGCCCAGCGAGAACTAGTATCGGCCGCGCTTAGCCGTCTTCTTCCGCCGATTGTAGGGCGAGCGGTTGATAGGCTTCAGTGAGATACCCTCACGCTGCGCCTTGCTCGCGATAGAACCAGGTGGGCGCTCCATCTTGACGCTGATGACACCCGTAGGGGTGTTTGCCTTCGCCAGCGAGCGAAGCTGCTTCACCTCCTTATCCGTCCAGGGCTGCCGAGAGCGGCGCTTGTACTTCGGGTTGGCTTTGCGCGGTCCCTTCTTGCCGATGGGCGAGCCGGGCCGCTTCCAGGATGCTTGTGCCATGTTCGGTCCTCCTGGTTATCAAGGCACGAATCGGCATCTTTGTTCCGGAACAAGCTCAACTGGCGGGCGTTACGCACGCGGTGGGAGAGATACGCAAGAGGAGTGTCGGCGACGACCTTGGCGCCGGGAAAGACGCTGAAAACCTTTCCAGTTAGCGGCGGCTGCTGAGAAAAATCCTCCTGTGGGACGGGCCGCGATGTCGGAACCAAGCCGGGTCGTTCGCGGTTCAGCTGGTTGAACGAGATCTTTTCGGATTCCGAGTGGCCGGACAGAGCGCGACGGACAGGTGACCGCTGCTTTAGCGCCAAGCTCCTTGTCAGTCGTCGCTGGAGTCGACGCGAGACGTATCAGCATCAGCCTTGTAGCCCTTGACGATGTCCTCGTTGTCGACCTCCTCGCTCGATTGTACGCTCGGCGCAAAATCCGGCGTGCTCAAGAAAAACTGCCGAGCTCTTCGGCACCGCCGGGAAGCTTTTCGACATTACAACTGGAAGGTTCGAGCGTCCAAGATGGTGGAGCAGCAGCAATACCGGTCGATAAGCAGAAGCATATGTCGATCCGACTTCGCCCCGATGGCGACACTCTCAGGATCGTCTACGCTCTCTACGACGTTGACGGCAATCTCATCGGACGGCGAGTCGTTACCGGGAATCTTGAAACGGGCACGCAGAAGTGGAGCCGTTGAGAAGCGTCAATCCACCCGGATTCACTCTAAGTCCTAAGCTCCCGCTGATAAACCCACCTTGTTGGCATCCAGGATCTTTCGGGAAATTACGAGCTATACGCGTGCGTTGCACCCATCGTGGCGTTCACCCAATAAATCGGGGCAATTGTTGTTTTCGAGCTGAAGTAGCGTCATCGGCAAAGTTGGCACTTTGGCGCTACCTTCATCGAGGTGACCAAGGAGGAGCTTGAGAACGTCGCGGATAGATCGGCCATCGGATCAAGTACGCGTCTCGAATCCGGTTATCAGTATCGGAGTTCCCCCGGTATCGCCCCCGCGCGGCATCTGGACTCGCAGCGGACGGCGCTCGCCGGGTTGTTCGCTGCGAACGAGAGCAAGGGCGCTTGCGGAGAAATGCCAGCACCATGATCTCGTCGGAAGTGAGCTTGGCGTACTGGCGCTTGAACTTCCGCGCGATCTTGGCTTCGATCATCTTCACGAGGTCGCCAGACATGTAGGCGTTCAGAACTTCCGGGTGCACGTAGCACTTGCGGCAGATCGCTGGTGTGTTGCCCAATTGCTTCGAGACCCTCTCGATCGCTGCGACGACGTTGCGCTTCGCCTCGGCCTGGCTGTCCTATTTCTTGAATTCGGCTAGGGCCAACGACGGCGACACGGTCGCGCAGCGCGGGCAGCGCGGCGGCGAACTGGATAATGTGCTCGTACTTGTTCTGGTCGCGCAGCTCGCGCCATTTCGCGTGGTAGCGGTACTGCTTGCGCCCTCGCGCATCGAGCCCGGTCGCCTGGATATGGCTTTTGGGCGAGGGGCAGATCCATACAGATTCGTAGGCGGGCGGGATGCCGATGGACTTGATGCGCCGGATGATGGCGGGATCAAGACACGGGTTGGTTCCTGTCTGGGTTTGGCGGACGCGATGTGTAAATTCGGTGACCGTGCACATCGGCCCTCTGACGGGAACTGGCCCGGTTCCTTTGACAAGGCATGCGCAGTCGATGAGGGCATGGGCTCAACTTCAGACAATCGCCACAAAGTTTCATCACACGCTACTCCACAGTCAGTCATCACGTAGGCCGCGATGTTCCAGTTCTCACTCGATGTATTGCGCCAGCGCTATGTCGTCGAGAAAAGGCCGCTCGAGGCCAGCGTCGAGCAGATCTTGCGGGCCGACACCCGCGCGGGAGCTCGCGCCATCCTGGCTTCAATCGATAAACGGCGTTTCGAAAACAGGTCCGAAGGGCAGCGCCTCCGCAAGATGCTCCGCTTCGAGACTTCTCTCTGGGAAAGCGGCCAACATGCTGTGGCAGGCGTGGACGAGGCCGGAATGAGCCCTCTCGCCGGACCGGTCTCCGCTGGCGCCGTGATTCTGAAGCCCGGCACGCGGATAGTCGGAATCGACGACTCGAAAAAACTCGACGCCGCGGCCCGCGAAGAACTCGCGAAGGAGATCAAGGAAAAGGCGGAGAGTTGGTGTGTGGCGTTCGTCGAAGTCGAGGAGATCGATGCGATTAACATCTATTGGGCAGGCATCCAGGCTATGCAGCGTGCCGTCCGGGGGCTCGGGTTAACGCCGCAGCACTTGCTGATCGATGCGAAGCGGTTGAAGGAAATCGACATCCCGCAGCAAGCTATCATCAAAGGCGACGCCAAGTCCGCCAGCATCGCCGCCGCCTCCATCCTCGCGAAAGTCGAGCGCGACACCGTCATGCGGGCGCTCGACGTGCGTCACCCCGGCTACGGATTTGCGGATCACAAGGGCTACCCGGTGCCGGCTCATTACGAGGCCCTTGCTCAGCTTGGTGCATGCGCAGCCCACCGGAAGTCGTTCGGACCTGTACGCAAGGCTCTCGGGTTGCCGCCGCTACCTCCATGGCCTTCAGCATCCGAACGCGAAGCCGGCTGAATTCCGGGTCGTACGCTCGGAGTTATTTCCGCGACCAACTCTTTTCGCGAACGACACCCTTGGCCTTCTTGTCCGACCGCAGGCCAAGATAGACCGGCTGACGCAGCTCGCCCTTGCTCGTCCACTCCGCAAACTTCACTTCCGCAACCAGCGAAGGGCGCACCCAGGTCGTGACTTGCTCATCCTTCACCTTGGCAGGAAAGGGCGACTTGGCTGCCTTGAGCCTCATGAGCTTGCCGTGAAGCTCTTCAAGGACCTGGTGGCTGAAACCGGTGCCGACGTGGCCGATGTACCGCCATGCATCATCTTCCCGTACCGCCAGCACGAGCGCGCCGAAAAAGGGCCGCGTTCGCCGCGGCGCCGTGAACCCGGCGATCGCGACCTCCTGCCGCCGCGCGGTCTTCACTTTCAGCCAGTCGGCGGTCCGGCGCCCAGACGCGTACGGGCTGTCGGCGCGCTTGGCCATAATGCCTTCGAGATGTCTCCGCTCGGCCTCGGCGAAGAATTGCGTTCCCTTGGCCTTGCGATGGTTGCTGAATGCGATCAGCTTGTGGCGCGGCAGGATGGCGTTTAGTCGCTTCTTGCGCTCGAGGAGCGGCAGCGCGCGCAGGTCCTCGCCATCCGCGAACATGAGGTCGAACGCGCAGTACAAGAGCTTGGCCTTGTGGCGCAGGGCGTTCTGAAGCAACTGGAAATGGGATACCCCGTCCTTCCCGATCGCGACGAGCTCGCCGTCGATTACGGCGTCGCCCTTCACGCCCTCCAGCGCTTTCGCGACCTCCAAATAGGAGTGGCTGATGATCTTCCCGTTGCGGCTGTAGAGCGCCACCCGACCGCGCCGGATTTCCGCGACCATCCGGAAGCCATCGAACTTGTCCTCGAAGACCCAATTGGGATCGTCGAACGGTGAATCGGTGAGCGTGGCCAGCATGGGCTGCAGGCGATGAGGCAGGGTCGATTTTCGGGCCATGGCCGGGTCTTTCTACAGAGCGGGCAAGGCTCGAAGCGAGGAGGACGGAAGCCGAATCCGCGCGACATCGCCCGCCGCGACCGGTCCGCCGGCCCGAACCAGGCCAAGCACCCCTGATTTGAATGGAGGGCCGGTTTCCGCCGACGAAAGCACCTGCCGTTTCAGGCCGGGCCGGAAGCGGTCAATGAGGATACAGGGCATCCGGAGACCGGTCAGCTCGACGATGGCCGTAGGCCCCAGTTCGATGAGGGTGCCGAGGGGCATCCGCTCCAAATCCAGGCCGACGGTGGTGATGTTCTCACCGAGATCTCCTGCTGCGACTGAGAAGCCAGCTTTGCCGAGGTTCGCGAACAGCTCGGACGGGATCAGGTGGACCTGCCGGAGATTGGGCAGGCGGGGTCTGCGGCGAGCCAGATAGCGATGCCGGACGAAAGGGCCGGCGTGGGCGTCGCCTTCGACGCCGTGGCCTGCCACCAAGACTATGCGCTCCTGGACCCGTTTGCTGAAGCGGTGCCCGCGATCGGCGGCGACCGCCACCACCTTTCCCTCGAGCGAGAGATGATTCGCCTGCGGCATCAGGCTGCCCGGGCGAGCGAGCGCCGCTTCTGGCGGAGGTAACGCGTGATCTCCGGCAGCGTCATCGCGTTCAGCACCCGGGCCGCGGGCACGCCGCCCTTGCGCGCCATCTCGACACCCCAGTGCATGTGGTCGAGTTCCGGAATCGAGTGCGCGTCCGGATTGATGCTCATCATGCAGCCGAACTCAAGGGCCGCCTGGTGCCAACGCCAATCGAGGTCGAGCCGCCACGGGTGTGCATTGATCTCGACGACAACGTCATGCTTGGCGCATGCTCGAAGCACCTTCTCGATGTCGATTTCGTAGCCTGGCCGGCGCTGGAGCTGCCGACCGGTCATGTGGCCGATGATCGTGGTGTGAGGATTGGCGATAGCGCGCAGCAGGCGCTGCGTCTGCGCCTTGCGGTCCAGTTTGAAGCGGCCGTGAATGCTCGCGACCACGAAGTCGAAGCGCTCCAGCACGTCGTCCGGATAGTCCAAGGAACCGTCGGCCAGAATGTCGGACTCGATGCCTTTCAGAATCCGGAAATCCTTGCCGAACCGCTTGTTCAACCGGTCGGCTTCTCGGTGCTGCTGCGCGATCTCCTCGACCGAGAGACCGCCCGCATAGTGCGCGGACTTTGAATGGTCCGCGACCCCGAAATACTCGAAACCGCGCTGGCGCGTGGCTTTGGCCATGGTCTCCAGGGTCTCGGTCCCGTCTGAGGCGTCGGTGTGGCAGTGAAGGATTCCACGAAGGTCCTGATCGGTGACGAGCTTCGGCAGCTTGCCCTTCAGGGCAAGCTCGATCTCGCCGCGCCCCTCCCGGAGTTCGGGATCGATGAAAGGCAGGCCGAGAGCACGATAGATTTCGGCCTCCTCCCCGGAGATCAGGGTGCGCTCCTTGTGCAAGCCGTCCGCTTCCAACATCATCTCTTTCTCGGCGGCCAGCGATTGAAGTTGCTCGATGTGAGCGGAAGAGCCGGTGGCGAACAGAAGGGAGGCGCCGAAGTGATTGCGGTCGGACACGTGAACCTGCAATCCGTCCGCCGCCAGCGCCTTTGAAGTCTTCGCCGCCTTTGCAACTTCTGCGACCATCGCGAAATCGCCGACGAGCTCGCAGCCACGACGGAAATCGCCGGCGATCGTCACGCGCTTGAGTTCGGGGCGAGACTTGCGGATCGATTCCTTCGCATGCGCCAGCAGGGCGGCGGCACGGTGCAGGTGGAGGCGGCCTTCTCCGCTTTTGGCGATGGCCAGGTTCTGCAGAATCTTGGCCTGCAGCGCGGCGCCGAGCCCTTTCGCCCTCTTGATTCGGTCGTCCTTAGCGGCGGCCTCCAGTTCGGCGAGGGAAGCGATGCCCAGATCTTTGTAGAGCCGCAACACCTTCTCCGGACGAAGGCCGGGCACGGCGAGCATCTCGAGCACACCAGCAGGTATCTCCTTCCGCAGCTTTTCGAGGCTCGGATGGCTGCCCGTCTTGTGGAGCTTGATGATGATGTCGGCGATCGCATCACCGACCCCGGGGATCTCCGTCAGCCGATCTTCGGCGATGAGCACGTCCAGAGGAACGGCAATTGCCGCCAGGCTATCGGCGGCTCTCGAATAGGCCTTCGACCGATAGGGGTTGCCGCCTCGCAGGGCGGTGCGCTGCGCGTACTCTCGCAGGAGACCTGCCACAGCGCGAGCGTCGAGCGAAGGCATTCAGCGAGCCTCCCGCTCCACGCTTTGCGGCGGCGCCGCAGCAAGGCGGTAGCCCGAGCGGTCACTTGGTCGCCCATCGAGAGAGCTCTCGAGCTTCCGAGCTGCGCGAAAGTCCTCGAGATGCTGGGTATTGGGGCCGTACGCGGCCTCCTTCTTGAGGAGATTGTAGATCCGCCCCGCGACCAGCTGCAGATGCTTCATCCTCCCCCGTGGCATCGATCTCGCCATGCAAAGAGCTCGGACAGCGTAGGCTCGGAAATAGTCGAATGCGTCTGACATGGTCCAGGTAAACGCCGGCTTTCGCCTTTAGTTCGGTCGGGATCGACGGGGTACAGACTGGGAACCCCGCGAATCCTAGCGGCGTTGCACTGGCATCATTCGCAAGAGGAGGAGCCAGTGGCAGCAGCGAAGAAGACGAAGACGGCGCGGGGACGCAAACAGGACCGAGCGCGGGTGGCCAAGGGCCAGGACTATGAAGTCAGGTACGAAGCGAAGAAGACCGGCCGCTCGGCATCCGCCGTGAAGAAGGCCGTCAAGAAAGTCGGCAACTCCCGGAAGCGCGTCGAGAAGCGTCTGGGCCGATAGCGCCGACAAGATCGCCGGCCGAGAAGCGAGTAAAGGCGGTCCGCCTCTGCACGCTGGGCTCGACCTCGCGGATGTAGATCTCGGCCCTGAGGAACGCGATCTCGTCGTCCAGGCCGGCCTCGTCGACATCGACTTCGGCCTACCGTCGCTGCCGTCGTTCCAACGATACCCGCGGCGCTTCAGGGAAAAAGCGGTCTGCTCCGCCCAAACGCGCATCGTCGGCTTGCGGGCGGTCTCGAGCAGCAGCGTGAGCAGGCGCGCCGGTGGTCGGCAGCGTGAAGTCCAGGACTTTCAGAAGAGCGTGGCAATCGGGTGAAGGTGTTTCGCGTCCCCCGAAGCCGCCGACAGACGGTTCGACGAGCACGATCCGGAAGGCGTCGCGTGCTCGATCCAGCGGTCAAATGCATCCGCCATGGACTTCGCGATTGCAGCAGCCTCGAGCATTCTGGCGACGATGTAGGGATGAGAGAGGGTTTGTCCTTCCGGGATCGGCACGGCACCGTCTTCATACGCGGCCTCCGCGAACCGCCGCTCAAGGAAGATTTCGCGCGGGATCTGCCGCATAGAGAGCAGGACCCGCTTGTTGCGAACGCCGCGGCTGGCAATCTGGACGTCGACCATCGCGTCGCGAAGGAAGCGGGACTTCTTGGACCGTCTGCTCTCCTTGGCCGCGCGCATGACCTCTTGGCTCCAGGCATGTTGATCGCCGTGACAGATACGGAAAACGCGGGTACCGACGGTTTGCTCCCTGGACCCCGGCAAAGCCGCGACGGGCTGGCTCTGTCGGCGAGGCGGCTGATCTCCGGAACAGCCTCCGATCCAGCGCCAAACTAGGGTCTGCAAGAGCGAGGCTGTATCTTTCCGCAATCCGTTTCCGCGCAGGACTTCGAGGCCGGGCGCCTTTCTAGGGCGGGCAGCGCGGCAGCCTCATCCGGTCCGGTGGCCGCGGCTAGGGCTTTTAGCCAGGAACAGTGAGATCATCCTGCGGTTGACTCCGGAGGACAACACCCCGGAGGTCAACATGGCCAGGGAAGAGCGCGAGACGTTCAGTCTCATCGGAAGCGACAAGGTCGAGGGCACGAACGTGTACGGAGCGAACGGAGAGAAGGTCGGCTACATCGAGCGCGTCATGATCGACAAGGTCAGCGGCAAGGTATCGTACGCGGTGCTCAGCTTCGGCGGTCTGCTCGGCATCGGTGACGATCACTATCCGCTGCCCTGGCAGGCGCTGAAATACGACACCAACCTCGGCGGCTACGTCACGGGCATCACTCAGGACCAGCTCCGCGGCGCCCCCAAATATGCCGACGAGAGCAGTTGGAATTGGAGCGACCCCGCGACCACGCGCTCCGTGAACGCCTACTACGGTGTGCCGGTGGCCTGAGGCCTGAAAGTGGGTGGTGCCGTACGTGTTCTGGTCGTGGAGGATGAAGCGCTGATCTGCAGCTTCATCGAGGACGCCTTGCTCGACGGCGGTTTTGAGGCCTGCCCGGTCCATTCGGGGGAAGCGGCCCTAACCACCTTTCGCGACGGCCGCGAGGGATGTCGGGCGCCGCTCACGGTCAACCTGGGTGACGGCATTAGCGGATGGGAGCTGGCGAGGCAGATCAGGGAAATCACGCCAGACTTCCCCGTGCTCTACATGACGAGCGCCAGCGCGACGGACTGGGAATCGCAAGGCGTCGACCGCAGCGTCCTGATCGAGAAGCCCTTTGCGCCAGCGCAATTGACGGCCGCCATCTCGCAGCTGCTCGCTGGCGCGACATCGCCGGGAGGATCCCCTGGACACCGCGGTTTGCAGGGCGAAAGCGGGTCCCGGTGTCAGGCTTCGCCGGAGCCGGAGAAGAGGACCGTCGGCGGGGTTGATCGCGGGGGCGGTGAGGGTCGTCCGTAGCTCGGTCCCGGTCTGCTCTTGAGCTCGTACCTTTGAGCCAGATCGAGAAGCCGCCGCTTGGTGAACGGGTCGGCCTTCTCCGCCAGATCGCGCGCCCGCTGCGCGAAGCCGCTGTAGAACTCTTCCATGACGCCACCCCACAACATCGCCGAACGCCGATCTTCGATGGTCGGTGAGGCTCAGGTCAAGAGATCGCTTGTCCCCGCCTGGCAAACGGCACTACGCTGATCGAGGCGGGAAAGCCAAATATCGCTGCTGCATCCAATCCCGAAGCCGTGCCCGCACTGTCGGCGGCCGATGAAGCTTGTGCGCGACGAGAGGGCCAGAGGCGGGGAGCGCTACGTCTGCCCCGATTGCGATGATGATCCGCTGCACGATCCCGCCGCCCGGAACTGGGTGGAAGGCCCGCTGCGGCCGCCGGCGAAATAGTGAGCCGGGAAAAATGGGCCCGACCCCGGTCCGGGCCTCGCAGGGCCGGGACTGGCAAGTTCGTCGTGGGCGCACCACCTCGTTTGTCGATGGCAAACGTGGGGAGGCGCGATGTCGACGGTCGCAAAGCTGCTCGCGCGGAAACAGGCGCTCCTGGAACGCCTGGAGAACGAACCAGGCCCCAACGAGCGCGAGGAAATCCAGGCGCTACTCGCCCAGATCGAGACGGCGCTGAATCTGCTCGAGCTGGGCGATGGGGCCGGTCCGAGCGACGAGTGAATGAATTCGCCGCCCGTCCACAAGTCGACCTGAAGCGGGCGAAGGGCGACGACCTCTTCGGTGAGCGCGACGTCCCGCGGAATACCTCGGCGTCGCAGTCCGCGCGAGTTGACGTGGCTCAAAGCGAATAGCCGGCCCGGGCGTACACTTGAATACGTACCGATCGGCATGAGCGCGCTCAGGTGCTGTTACCACGTTGTTTCGGATCAGAATCGACGCGGGTCCCGTGCTGTTGAAATAATGCCGCGCGGTTCGGAGTGGCACAATGCGACGCGTTCGAAATAGTTCGTTTCGACAGGTCGTTGAAGCCGACATTGCGCGGACGATCTGCTTCCTTCAATTGCTCTCCGCGGGAATTATTCCGGACATAATCGCAATTCCGCTGCTGAGGAGTTCAGTCGTCAGCAACAGCCTGGATCCGGCACAGCCCGGCTTTGGCGCTATGGTCGTCACCGTTGATAAGAGGTAGCGACGGGATCCAGAGCCCTCAAACGTTGTAATTGCATGGCGCGTGCGGCAATGCCGCACTAGGCTCTCGAGAACCGAGCCGCGTGGCGTCTCGGCCATCCGGCTTCGATCCTTCGCGCAAGTCGAGATAAATATAATGTGTCGCTCGCCGGAGGCACTCGCCCGCGGGCCCCGCCGTCATTGCGTGCCGGCGTCGTTATCACTGTCCCGCGTTCGGGTGCCTTGTTGACCGGTCGTTCGACTGCAGTCGCCTCAAGGCCCGCGGACATTGCATGCCCGCGTCGCTATCACTGCCCCATCGGCGGCTGCGTTTTTGATCTTGTCACCTGCGGCTTGATTTCAATTGTTCCGGGTTGCTCAGCGTTCTCATCATCGAGAGCTAAGGGACGCCGTCCCTCGCGCGCGCCAGGGTAAAGCGCCGGCCGATGCCGGCGCCAACCCGAGCGGTCTCCCCGGTCTTCCGCGCTCTGCTCATTTGCCGACTTTGGACAATGTAGGACGCGCTTGTGCAGACCCGCTTCTATCGAGCGGCCCCAATTGGGGCGGGCGATCCCCCTCCGCTCGGGTCGCCCTGGCGCTTGCTACCCCCGGTCTCGCCGACGGGCAGGGGCGCAGGCGCGGAGTGCGCCTTGCACCCATCAAGCCAAAAAGGAGATCGATCATGTCGGCCAAGTCAATCGGAATACCTGATGGAACGGAGGTTCGCATTCCGCTCAGCAAGCTCAAGAAGTCGCCGAAGAATGCCCGCAAGACGCCGCACAGCGCGGCGACGATCGAGGCCTTGGCGGCAAGCATTGCGGCCAAGGGCATCCTGCAGAATCTGGTCGTCGAGCCGGAGGTCGATGGCGACGGGGCACCGACGGGCTTCTTCTGCGTGACCATCGGCGAGGGCAGGCGGCTCGCCCAGCTGTTGCGGGTCCAGCGCAAGGAGATCAGGAAGAGCGAGCCGATCCGCTGCATTGTCGATACCGCGAACGATGCCCACGAGATCAGCCTGGACGAGAATGTCACCCGGGAGAAGATGCATCCGGCCGACGAGTTCGAGGCGTTCCGGAAGCTTTCGGACGAGCGCGGGCTCGGTGCGGAGGAGATCGCGGCGCGCTTCGGGGTGACGGCGCATGTGGTGCGGCAGCGCTTGCGGCTGGGGGCGGTGTCGCCCAAATTGATGCAGCTCTATCGCGATGGCGATCTGGCTCTTGAACAGCTGATGGCGTTTGCCATCACGGATGATCATGCCCGGCAGGAAGCGGTCTATGAGCGCCTGCCCTTTACCCCTGATGCCTCGGCCATCCGCCGTCTGCTCACCGAAACCCACGTTCCGGCCACTGATCGCCGAGCGCGTTTTGTTGGCCTCGAGGCCTATACGGAGGCGGGCGGCACGGTCCTGCGCGACCTCTTCACCGAGGATCGCGGCGGCTATCTGGAGGACGTCGCGCTGCTCGATCTCTTGGTGACGGCAAGGCTCAATCGTGAAGCGGATGCTCTGCGGGCGGCCGAGGGATGGAAGTGGACGGAGGCCCATCTCGACTTCCCGCATGCCCATGGCATGCGCCGCGTCTATCCGTATCCGGTCGAGTTGTTGGCGGAGGATCAGGCCGCCCTTTTGGCGGTCCAGAGCGAGTTCGACCGGCTCACCGAGCAGCACCAGACCGCTGAGGAGCTGCCTGACGAGGTTGACGCGCGGTTCGGTGAACTGGAGGCCGAGATCGAGCGGTTGGAGGCCAAACGGCTGGCCTATGATGCGGCCGACGTCGCGCGCGGCGGCGCGTTTGTGACGCTCAATCACGATGGCACGGTGCGGATCGAGCGCGGCTTTATCCGTCCCGGAGACGAGAAGTCCGAGGCTGAAGCCGGACCGGAAGGCGATGCCGAGGCGCGGGATGAGGACGACCAGGACGGCGAGGAGGGAACGCCGGATGGCGAAGATGACGAGGGCGCAAACGATGAGGAGGACGAGGACCAGAAGCTGTCCGACGCTCTGGTTCGCGACCTGACCGCGCACCGGACCTTGGGGCTGCGGCTCAATTTGAGTGAGCAGCCGGATGTCGCCATCGTGGCGGTCACCCATGCGCTCGCCGCCCAAATCTTCTATCTCGGGGCGGCCGCGCACGTGGTCGGCATCCAGCCGGTGAAGACCGATCTGGCTGCGCACGCGGATGGGATCGAGGACACGCCGGCCGGCAAAGCATGGTCGGATCGCCATGCCGATTGGGCACGGCAGATGCCTAAAGACGTCGGCGCATTGTGGGACTTCGTGGCCGAGCTCGACCACGACAGCCGCATGGCGCTGTTCGCGCACTGCGTCGCACTTACCGTCAATGCGGTCAAATTGCCGCTTGACCGCAGGCCGCGCGCCTTGGCGGCGGCCCGCCGTTTGGCCGAGGCCGTGGCCCTCGACATGACGGCCTACTGGCGGCCGACGGTGCGGACTTATCTCGGCCGCGTCACCAAGGCTGGCATACTGGGAGCGGTCCGCGAAGCCATCGGCGAGGAGGCGGCCGGGCGCCTGACGGACATGAAGAAGGCCGATATGGCGCAGGCTGCTGAACAGCTTTTGGCCTCAACTGCCTGGCTGCCGTCGCTGCTGCGGACGGCCGTGCCGCATGGGCAAGCTGGTCTGCAAAGCGAGGTGCAGGACAGCGGACCCCAAGCGGAAGCTGCGGAGTGAAACCAGCGCCGGGCCGCGCGGGCGGCCCCCGCGCGCTGCAAAATCGCGGCCGCGCACCTGACGGTGCGCGGCCGATTTCGTGGACGGAAAGCGGCGGTTGCCCGCCTAAGTGCCCCCTCCGATCCGGGGACGACTAGGCAGATCAACGGCTGCTTGCGGTCGCCAGGACGGTTGAATCGAGGCTCCTTCGATCCTGAGCAGCGGGGCGTAGATCAGGGCGGGGAAGCTCGAATCTTGCTCTTAATCGCGCCCGTCGAGACGCGTTTCGGGACGGACAATTCCAGCGGTGCGATCGGTTCCTTGCATGCAAATGTGGGCGGGTTCGCTTGCGTTGATCCGGCTGCGTCGTCACCGCGATTGATGCGCGGAGATCGGCTTCTCTTCGACCGATCCAGCCGTCGTCTGATGCTGTGAACGGCCGATGGTCGCCATGAAGATCTCCGTCAATTCGGTCATCGGCTCGCGTCCAATGCAGCCACGATTGGGCTGATCAAGCCCGGGGGACGGCAAGAGCCTCGATCGCCTTCCCGCAACGGCTGCGCCTGCTTTTTTCCCCTGCCGCGAAGGGGCGGCATTCCTCGCGGGAAGACAAAAAAGCAGGCTTGTCGCCGTCCTGCGCTGGCGCTGCGGGCCATACGGCTGCGGGCCGATCGCTCCCCGGGCAAGGGATCGCCATCGAGGCTGCGATGGACGCGGCCCGAGCAAAACAGACGGAGATCATCATGGCGACCATCGGCATGTTCACCGCTTCCGAAGCCGGCTACACCGGCTCGATCAAGACGCTGACGCTCAACATCAAGGCCAAGCTCGTCGCAGCCGAAAAGGACAACGACAAGGCTCCCGAATACCGCATCTTTGCGGGCGCGACCGAGTTCGGCGCTGCCTGGAAGAAGACCGCCCGCGACAGCGAGCGCGAATATCTCTCGGTCAAGCTCGACGATCCGAGCTTCCCGGCCCCGATCTACGCCTCGCTGGTCAAGGTCGAAGGTGACGAGGGCTTCAGCCTGATCTGGTCGCGCCGCAGCGGCGATTGATCGTCCGGAACCAACGGCCCCGCCTCCTCGGAGGCGGGGCTTTTGGCGTTGCTGCGCCGCTTCGGGAAGCGGGCGAAGCATTATGCCTTTGGAAAAGGGCTTCCCTGTCCGCCAAAAACGCGATCGATCCGACAGATTTTGGACGAAGTTTTGGCTCAGCGAACGGGATTTCGCGTTGGATTTGCCTTCGGATTTCGGTTTGGGATGGGGCAATTTCGCGTGTCTCACGAGGCGCAATGGCGTGTTGGCCTGTGTATCGAGAGCTTAGATTGCCTTCGTTTCTCGAGCGAAAGTGTTCATATTCATGCCGCTGAGATCAAACGCGCGGTGAATTGACGTGGCGATTTGAGCAAAGCTAGGCCAACCAGACATGCGTATGGAGCAGGGTAGGATGTAGGGCAAGATAAAAGCACTGGCGCTACAGAGCGCCTAAGCCGTTGTCTGCACATCCACGATTTGACGCTTCTCGGATCTTCATTGTCGACAGGTTCGCCCCAACGCTATGGCTCTCTTGCGCAATTGCGTCTGCGACTTGGCGAGCGCTCGTCGGCTTCACATATCGGCAGCTTTCCCAACTGCGGACGCATGCCATGCGAGAGAATGACGACGAGTTCGACGTGAAGCTCGGGCGGATTGGCAACCGCAAAGCCGGAAGGGCGGCCAGCTATCTTCGGCGCGTGCGCCAGGAAGCGTCGAAGGCTGGCGCAAGCGCTCGGGCAGGTTCGTCGTTTACTGGCGGCCGCATCGGTCGCGGCCAAGCGCAAGGTGCGGTGCTGGCCGGGCGCGGACGAAGCAAAGGCCAGCGCCGTGTCGTAATCAAGGCGCGGATCGTGCGGATCAAGTCAGGTGACCTAGGTGCCGTGCGGGCCCACCTCCGTTACGTTCAACGCGATGGTGTCACGCGCGAGGGCGAACCAGGGGAGCTTTACGACGCCAGCAGTGACCGGGCCGATGGCAAGAGCTTTACGGAACGCAGCGCGGGCGACCGCCACCAGTTCCGGTTTATCGTGGCGCCGGAAGACAGCGCCGAGCTGGCGGACCTGAAACCCTTCGTCCGCGACCTCATGGGGCAGATGGAGCAGGACCTCGGCACCAGGCTCGACTGGGTTGCTGCTGATCATTTCAACACCGGCCACCCCCATACGCACATCGTCTTGCGCGGCAATGACGGCAATGGACACGACCTCGTCATCGCCCGCGACTACATCGCTCATGGCTTTCGAGCGCGGGCAGCTGAGCTCATTACACGAGAGCTAGGCCCTGAAACGGAGATCGAGGTCGCGCGCAAGCTTCAGCAGGAGATCACGGCCGAACGGTTCACTCGGCTTGACCGGAGCATCCTGCGAGATGCTCCGAACGGAGTTCTTGAGCTGGGTGCGCTCTCTGGACGGGAACCGGCTTGGCAAACGGCGCGGATCGGACGACTGCGAACCCTGGAGCGCACGGGCTTGGCAGAGGAGAGTGAGCCCGGCCGCTGGCGGATCGATGCCGAACTCGAAGCAAAGCTCAGGCGCATGGGTGAGCGCGGCGATATCATCAAGACCATGCATCGCGAACTTGCTGCGGCCGGAGTTGCGCGGGCCAGCGGCAACTATGCGATCTTCGACTCGGAGCAGACGGAAAATCGCATCGTCGGTCGCGTCATTGGCGAAGGCTTCTCGGACGAGCTCAGCGAGCGCCGTTATGTGGTGATCGATGGCATCGATGGGCGATCCCATTACGCCGAGATCGGGATTCTCGCCGTCAATGAGGAGCCCCCGATGCGAAACAGCATCGTCGAGCTCAGGTCCCGCCCGGCAGAGCCGCGGGACGTCGATCGCACGATTGCCGGGATCGCGGCCGGACAGCAAGGTGTCTACAGCGACCACCTGCACCATCGCTTCGATCCGCAAGCCTCGGTCGAGTATGTCGCTTCCCATGCGCGCCGGCTGGAGGCGCTGCGCGGCGAGAGGCTGGTGGATCGACTGCCAGACGGCACTTGGAAGGTTGGCGAGGACTATCTTGATAAAGTGCTCCGCTACGAGACGCTCAACCGTTCACGCAATCCGGTCCGGGTCAGCGTCCTCTCATGGCAGAGACTAGACGACCTGCCGCAGGCGTTGGGGGCAACGTGGCTCGATCGCCAGCTTCTCGCCAGAACGCCCGAGACGCTCGGACCGGTCGGGATGGGCGCGGAGGTCGAGACGGCGCTGCGGACGAGGCGACAATGGTTGCTCGAGCAGGGGCTCGCCCGCGATGAGGACGGGCAGGTGCGCTATGCGCGCGATTTGGTGCGGACGCTGGAACGACGGGAGCTCGCCAAGGTGGCCTTGGATATCTCCGCCCGCACCGGGCTCGAGCGTGCAGAGGTCAAAAGCGGTGACAGCATCAGTGGCGTCTACCGGCGCATGCTGACGCTGAACAGCGGCCGCTTCGCTCTCATCGAGCGCTCCCACGATTTCGCACTGGTACCCTGGAGACCAGTGCTGGAGAGGGCGCGCGGACAACTGGTCACCGGCAGTGTGGGCGGAGAGGGCATCTCCTGGTCGATCGGGATCAAGCGTGGGCTCGGACGCTGAAGGGCGCAGGGCTACGCGGGAGCGAATTGGAGTTTCTCTCCGAAGCCGTTCGCGCTAAATCTCTCGAGTTTCATGCAAGATGCTGACATCATTGCTGGTTACTTGCGAAAATAGTATAACCAGCCGGTGCGTGCGAAGCGGCTGTCGTCCAGTGATGCGGGGGCATCGCGCCGTCTTGCCCGGGCCAACATCGGCTCGTCTATGTTCGCCTGTCCTCAAGATCTGACGAGGGAGTAGCTCGTGCTGCGGCCTCCACCCTGGTCCTTCGTGAGAATGCCCTGATCGACGAGGCCCTGAATGTCGCGTAGCGCAGTATCGGGCGAGCATTTTTCGATCTTCGCCCATTTGCTGGACGTCAGCTTGCCCTCGAAACCGTCCAACAGATGGTTGAGCATGTCGCGCTGCCGATCGTTGATTTGGGCCGCGGCATGCCGTTTCCAGAAGTCTGCCTTTTCGAGAACGGCTGCGAGAATGGTCTCTGCTCCGGTGAAGGCACGGTCGAGACAGTCCAGGAACCACTCGAGCCACCGCGTGACGTTGAGATCACCCTTTTGCGTGCTCTCCAGCATGTCATAGTAGGTCTTACGCTCCAGGCGTATCTGGGCAGACATGCTATAGAAGCGCTGCGGAATTCCTTCGGAGCGCGCAAGCGACATATCGGCGATGGCGCGCGCGATGCGTCCATTGCCGTCCTCGAAAGGGTGGATAGTCACGAACCAGAGATGCGCGATCGCGGCCTTGATTACGGGATCGATCTTCTCTTCGGAGTTGTACCAATCGAGAAACGCGATCATCTCGGCTTCGAGTTTGTCAGCGGCTGGCGCCTCGTAGTGCACGCGCTCGCGTCCATAATCGCCGGAGACAACCTGCATTGGTCCCGCCGACGCGTCGCGCCAGGTTCCCACAGCAATCTTCTTCATGTTGCTGCGGCCGGTTGGAAAGAGCGAGGCGTGCCATCCGAACAACCTCTCCGCCGTGAGCTCGCCTTTGAATTTTTGAGTGGCGTCGAGCATCATCTCGACAACACCCTCGACATTGCGGTCTGCCGAGGGCAAGGCACCCGCATCCATGCCGAGGCGCCGCGCGAGCGAAGAGCGCACCGCGTGCTTGTCGAGCTGTTCCCCCTCGATTTCGCTGGACTTGAGGACTTCCTCCGTCAGGGTGGTAAGAACAGCTTCCTCCTGCTGGGGGAAGCCCAGGGCCTGCATCCGGCCGATGAGCCGCCCCTGGCGCAGGCGAACGGCCGCAAGCTGCTTTGCGAGGGCATCCGTATCCCAGGAAAAGTGAGGCCAATCAGGCAGTTGGTGGATATATTGCGACATTCTCCGCATCCTTTGCGGTGAATATGGCGGCTTTTCCCCGCATTCGCAAGGTTAATTACCGCAAAATATGCGGAGAATAGGGGGCTTAATCTCCGCATCGGACCGGACCAACCATCTCAAGCTGAATTGGTTGGAGCGCTGCCTGACGTCCTGCCCTTGCGCTTCGATCGAGGCCAAGCTCGCGGCGGATGAAAGCTGTGCTGCCTGCAGACCTCGCCCGATGGCTGCACGCGAGCTCGTGCGCGCTTATACTCATTTCATGAAGTGAGTATAACGCGCCGCTCTCCTGACATTCCGTCGATGCGCGCCGCCGAACATTGCGCTCGAGAGAAGCCGCCGATTCGCTCTCTCAAGCGGGACGGGCTTGGCGCTGAGTAGATCGCAGTCGGCTGGATAATTGAATCAGCTTGATCAAGCCGCTCACGGTCTATTGAGCCATTTCCTCAACCACGCCGAGATTGGCGCATCAACGATCTTGCACTGACGGGCTGGATCGACACGGATCTCGTTGCCGCGACCGCTTTTTATTCAGGTTGAATGCGAAGGCGTCTCCCGCTTTTCATCTCGCCGCGCTCGTTCGCGAGAGCTCAAGTGGGAGCAGAAAATGTTTCCGGCGAAAATCTATGTCGGCCAAATCACCGCCGTCCTCGGCATCGTTGTCGTCTCGACCTGGGGCGCGACACAATGGACTGCCGCAGCTCTCGGCTATCAGCAGCGCCTCGGTGAGCCTTGGTTCTTGATCGTCGGCTATCCCGTCTATCTGCCTTGGCGATTGTTCGAATGGTGGTTCGCTTATGAGGTCTACGCGCCCGAGATATTCGAGGAAGGCGGAGCGATCGCCGCCGCCGGCGGCATCGCGGGCGCGCTGTTTGCGATCGTCAATTCGGTGTGGCGCGCGCGCCAAAGCCAATTGGTGACGACTTACGGTTCGGCGCGGTGGGCGACCCCAAAGGAAATCAAGACCGCTGGCCTGTTCGCGTCCAAGGGCGTGTTCCTGGGGCGACTTGAGAACAACTATCTGCGCCACGACGGACCGGAACACGTCATGTGCTTTGCGCCCACCCGGTCGGGCAAGGGCGTGGGGCTGGTGTTGCCCACATTGCTGTCCTGGACCTCGTCTGCTGTGGTGCACGACATCAAGGGCGAAAACTGGGAATTGACTTCCGGCTGGCGTTCGACCTTCTCGCATTGCCTCCTGTTCAATCCGACCGATTCCAGAAGCGCGCGCTACAATCCGCTGCTTGAGGTGCGCAAAGGGGCCGCCGAGGTCCGCGACGTCCAGAACATCGCCGACATCCTGGTCGATCCCGAAGGGGCGCTCGAACGCCGAACCCATTGGGAAAAGACCAGCCATTCGCTGCTGGTCGGCGTCATCCTTCACGTCCTTTATGCGGAAGAGAAGAAGACGCTCACCCGTGTTACCGAGATCCTGGCCGACCCTGCGCAGTCGTTCGAGAAGACGCTCAGGATCATGCTGGCGACCAATCATCTCGGCACCGAGGCCGAGCCGAAGGTGCACCCGGTCGTCGCCGCGACCGCGCGAGAGCTGCTCAACAAGTCCGAAAACGAACGCTCGGGCGTCCTGTCGACCGCCGTGAGCTTCCTCGGCCTCTATCGCGATCCCATCGTTAGCCGAAACACCGAGCACTGTGATTGGCGCATCGCAGATCTCGTGAGTGCCGACAAGCCGGTCACGCTCTACCTTGTCGTTCCGCCGTCGGACATCAGCCGCACCAAGCCGCTGATCCGGCTGATCCTCAACCAGATCGGACGCCGGCTGACCGAGACGCTGAACACCAAGGCGGGCGATCTCAAGCACCGCCAGCTCCTGATGATGCTGGACGAGTTTCCTGCTCTCGGCCGGCTCGACTTCTTTGAGAGCGCGCTTGCGTTCATGGCCGGGTATGGCATCCGCGCCTACCTGATCGCCCAGTCGCTCAACCAGATCGCCAAGGCTTACGGCGAGAACAACGCGATCCTGGACAATTGTCACGTCCGCATTGCCTTCGCCGCCAATGACGAGCGCACGGCGAAACGGATCTCGGACGCGCTCGGCACCGCGACCGAGCTACGCGCACAGCGCAACTATGCCGGCCACCGGCTGGCTCCATGGCTCGGCCACGTCATGGTCAGCCGTCAGGAGACCGCGCGTCCATTGCTGACGCCAGGCGAAGTGATGCAGTTGCCGCCCGACCAGGCGATCGTGCTGGTTTCAGGCCTTGCGCCAGTCCGGGCGATCAAGCTGCGGCACTATGAGGACGCAAACTTCGTCAGTCGATTGCGCAGGCCGCCATCCTTGGCGGGCGATCAGTATGCCGACCGGCCGCCAGCCCGCACTGACGATTGGCGCGGCGAGGTTCGCACCACCGACCTTCGCCTAGCGACCCTGCCGTATCGCGAACTGATGCAGACGGGCGGCGAGGAGGGCGGTCTCAAGCAGCAATTGCCGTTGTTCGACGAGGCTGCACCGGCTGCGACCGATGTTCGCTCCATCGAGGAGCGATTGCTCGACGACGAGTCGGACGTCGCCGCCGATCGCAGCCAGATGCAGCAGGCATCAAACGCATCCAGCACCGTCCGCCGCGCCCACGCCGTCACTCGTGACGATGACGATCTTCTTCCCTCGTTCTGAAAGAGCATCCCGATGAAACCCAAACTATCGGCCTATGTCTCCGACAGCGTCGCGCAGCGGCTTGAGCTCGCGGCCAAGCGCCCCGGAGCCAACAAATCAGCCATTGTCGATGCTGCGCTGGATCGTTTCCTCAACCCCGAGCGGGACACGAGCGGCGATGCGGCGCTGATCCGAAGGCTCGACCGGATGAGCCGGCAACTCGAGCGAGCCGACCGCGATGTGAGCGTCCTCGCGGAGACCATCGCGCTGTTCATCCGCTACTACCTGACCATCACCCCGCCGCTGCCTTCGCAGGATCAGGACGCAGCGCGCGCGCTCGGACGCGAGCGGTTCGAGATGTTTGTCGCCCAGGTCGGCAAACGCGTCGCCTCCGGTGGCCGTCTGGTCGCTGACGTCATGGACCGCGTCAGCGCCTCGAAGCCGGATCTCTTCATGCGGAACCTCGAGGAGGGCGCCTCTCCGGGCGCTGCCCAAGCTAACGAGACTGGATCCCGCGCGCCGAACGCGGCGGGTGAGCCGCCGGAGCGTTCTCCGGCAGGGCGAGAGGAGGTCGGCAATGTCTGATCTCCTCTCGCCAGAGACCCGCGAACGACGCCGCGGCATGCTGCGGACCGCGATGGGACCAGCAATCGCGCTTGCGCTGGAAGAGCCTGATGTCGTCGAGGTCATGGTCAATCCCGATGGGAGGCTCTGGCTTGACCGGCACGGGACGGGACGCGCCGACACCGGCGTCGTGCTGACGCCGCAGGAATCGGAACGGATCATTCGGCTTGTAGCGAGTCACGTGCGGGCGGAAGCGAGCGGCTCGTCTCCCATCGTCTCGGCGGAACTCCCCGAAACCGGTGAACGCTTCGAAGGCGTCTTGCCACCCGTCTCGCTCGCGCCATGCTTTGCGATCCGCAAACCCGCAACCACCACGTTCCGCCTGTCCGACTACGTCAAGGCGCAGATCGCCTCGCCTTTGATGGCAAAAGTGCTGACTTCAGCGGTGACCGAGGCGCGCAGCATCCTGATCGCCGGCGGCACCGGCTCGGGCAAGACGACGCTCGCCAATGCGCTTCTTGCGGAGATCGCTGGCCTCCAAGAGCGGGTGGTCATCATTGAGGATACCCGCGAGCTGCGCTGCGGTGCCAGGGATGCCGTGACGCTCCGGACCAAGCCGGGCGTGGCAAGCCTGGCCGATCTGGTTCGCTCCACGCTGCGCTTGCGGCCCGACCGCATCATCGTCGGCGAGGTCAGAGGGGCCGAAGCCCTCGACATGCTGAAAGCTTGGAATACTGGCCACCCCGGCGGGATCGCCACCGTCCACGCCAACTCGGCACGAGCAGCGCTCTACCGGATCGAACAACTCATTCAGGAAGCGGTCGCAACCGTGCCGCGCCGGCTCATCGCCGAGGCGATCGACTTGATCGTCTTCATCAAGGGGCGGGGCCCCGCGCGGCGCGTCGAGACCGTCGCCGAGCTCAAGGGCCTCGATCCGTCAGGTGACTACCTGCTCGAGACCCCGCCCGGACTTCCAAACACCTCCCATCGCCCCTGACCTTAAGGAGACTGCAATATGCCCATTTGTCTGGGTCTAAACGTGCGTTCGCGCCTTCGTGGCTTCTGTTCGGTCAGCGGTTTGCCTTTGACCACACTCGGTGCGGCTTCGGCCTGCATGCTCCTCAGTGTCACGGCGGCACACGCCGCCGGTTCAGGCATGCCGTGGGAAGCGCCGCTCGAGCGCGTCCTGGAATCCGTCCAAGGGCCCGTCGCCAAGATTGTTGCCGTCATCATCATTACGGTAACAGGCATTTCTCTGGCCTTCGGCGACACCTCCGGTGGATTCCGCAAGATGGTCCAGGTCGTGTTCGGCCTGTCGATCGCCTTCGCCGCAAGCTCCTTCTTCTTGTCGTTCTTCTCGTTCGGTGGCGGAGCACTGATCTAATGCGCCCCGATGGTTTTGAACTCGTGCTCCACCGCTCATTGACGGAGCCCATCCTGATCGGCGGCGCCCCGCGTGCCGCGGCGATCCTGATCGGGACACTCTCAGCCGTGCTGGCGCTCGGCTTGCGGCTTTGGCTCGCCGGCCTCGTGCTCTGGGTCATCGGCCACAGCGCGGCCGTTTGGCTAGCCAAACGCGACCCGGCTTTCGTCGAGGTCGCGATCCGTCACACCAAGCACAAAGGGCGGCTCGCATGCTGAACTTGAGAGAATTCCGCGGCAATGCCTATCGGCTGGCCGATTGGCTGCCATGGGCGTGCCTGGTCGCTCCCGGCGTCATCCTCAACAAGGACGGCAGCTTTCAGCGGACGATACGCTACCGCGGACCGGACCTCGACAGTGCGACCGAGGCCGAGCTGATGAGCGTGGCGTCGCGCGTCAACAATGTCCTGAAGCGCTTCAGTTCCGGCTGGGCTCTGTTCTTTGATGCCACGCGCATCCCGGCCTCCGAATACCCGCGATCCGAGTTTCCGGACCCGGTGTCCTGGCTGATCGATGAGGAACGGCGCGCCGGTTTCGAAGGGCCCGCTGGTGTCGCATGGAAGGATCCATCACGGCCCGGCGGGCAGCATTTTGAAAGCGTGCTGCATCTGACCTTGGTGTACCTGCCGCCGGCGGAAAGGGTTTCGCGCCTCGAAGGTTTATTCCTCGAACGTCCCAAGACGAAGGGGCGCGTGACCAGAAAAGGGCAACGCATTCGGCCCGGGCAATCGATTAAAGCGGCTGCGGAAGGTGACACCGACGACAGCGAGATCGACACCCAACAGAGATATGATAGCGACGAGAAAGGCTATCGCGATCATCTCCAGAGGTTCATCCAGGAAACCGACCGGACGATCGATCTGCTCTCGTCGGTCTTGCCCGAGATCTGGCCCCTCGATGATGCGGAGACGCTCACCTATCTCCATAGCTGCGTCTCGACCAAGCGCCACCCGGTGCGCGTTCCCAAGACCCCGGCCTATCTCGATTGTTTCCTGAGCGATGAGCCGCTTACCGGCGGATTATCTCCGGCAATCGGGCGCAGCCATCTGCGCATGTTGACCGTCCTCGGGTTTCCGCACGTCACCTTTCCCGGCCTGCTTGACGAGCTGAACCGGCTTGGCGTTGCCTACCGCTGGGCCACCCGGTTCATTCCGCTCGATCGCACGCAGGCAAACGCGACGCTGTCACGTTACCGGCGGCAATGGTTTGCCAAGCGGAAGTCCCTCGCAGCGATCCTCAAAGAGGTCATGTTCAATGAGCAGGCGGCACTGCTCGACAACGACGCCAGCAACAAGGCTCTCGACGCCGATGCTGCGCTCTCCGAGCTTGGCGACGACCTGGTTGCTTTTGGTTACATCACGACGACGGTTACCGTCAGCGACGAGGACTCGCATCAAGCGGACGAAAAGATCCGCGCGGTTGAGCGGGTGATCAATAGCCGGGGCTTCACGGCGATCCGCGAGAGCGTCAATGCGGTTGAGGCCTGGCTGGGTGGTCTGCCGGGGCAGGCTTATGCCAACATCCGCCAACCCATCGTTCATACGCTGAACCTGGCCCACATGTGCCCATTGTCGGCGGTATGGGCCGGACCCGAACGGTGCGAACACCTCGACGGTCCGCCACTTCTGATCGCCAAGACCAAGGGCGCGACCCCGTTCCGGCTGTCGCTCCACGCCGGCGACGTCGGCCATACGATCATCGTCGGTCCCACGGGCGCGGGCAAGTCGGTCCTGCTGTCGATGCTCGCCCTTCAATTCCGGCGCTATCCGAACGCCCAATTGATCACCTTTGACAAGGGGCGGTCGGCTCGGGCGACCACACTCGCGTTATCAGGAGCCTGGTACGAGCTGGGCGCCAAGGGTGGCATTGCCTTCCAGCCGCTGAAGGATGTTGCGGAGGAGGGATCGCGGCTCTGGGCACTTGACTGGCTTTGCGGCGTGCTCGCCCATGAGCGCGTGACCGTAACGCCCGACGTCAAGGAGACGTTGTGGTCGGCGCTGAGAAGCCTCGGCTCTGCGCCCGTTTCCCAGAGGACAATGACCGGGCTCGTCGCGTTGCTTGCCCGCGACGCCCTGCGGCAGGCGCTGCAGCCTTACACGCTCGAAGGACCGTACGGCCGCTTCCTGGACGCAGACGCCGACCGCCTTTCCGGCGCAGACGTGCTGACGTTCGAGATGGAAGAGCTGATGGCGTTGCCAGGCCTGGTGGCGCCGGTCCTGACCTATCTCTTCCACACCCTGGAAGACCGCTTCGACGGCCGGCCCACCTTGCTGGTGCTGGACGAAGCCTGGGTGTTTCTGGACGATCCGCTGTTCGCAAGCCGTATCCGCGAATGGCTGAAGACGCTGCGCAAAAAGAACGTGGCCGTCATTTTCGCAACCCAGTCGCTCGCCGATATCGCCGACAGCCAGATTGCGCCTGCGATCATCGAGTCCTGTCCAAGCAGGATTTTCCTGCCGAATCCCCGTGCATTGGAGCCGACCCAGACCGAACCCTATCGCCGGTTCGGCTTGAACGACACACAAATTCGCCTGATCGCGGAAGCATTCCCCAAACGTGACTACTATTTGCAGTCCCGTGCCGGAAATCGCCTGTTTGAGCTCGGCTTAGGACCAGTCGCGCTCGCGTTCGTCGGAGCCTCCGCACCAGAAGATCAGCGCGCCATTGACGCCGTCCTTGCCCGCACCGGGCCTCACCATTTCGCCGAGCGCTACCTCGCCGAACGCGGTCTGAACTGGGCCGCCAATCTCATCAGCACCTTCGCACAGGCCCATAAGGCCTGACCTCAACCTCAATCCCTGGAGTCTTCCATGCTCGAAAGTACAGGTCGCATGTTCATGGGAACAACCTCAAGAGTTATTCTGACAACGCTACTATCGTTCGTGATTGCGGTGAATGGATCGCGGCGGCTCGGCGCGTTCGATATCGTCTTCGATCCAACGAATTACGGTCAGAATCTTCTGACGGCCGCGCGCGCGCTCGAGCAGATCAACAACCAGATCAGGAGCCTCGAAAACCAGGCGCAGTCGCTGCTGAATCAGTCCAAACATCTTGCGAGCCTGCCTACAAGCGTAGCTGGCCAGCTCACATCGACGATCGCTCAGATGAACGGCCTGATTGCTCAGGCGAAGAACCTCTCGTTTGATGTTCAGAAGACCCAGCAGGATTTTGAACGGCTTTATCCTCGCCAATACGCGGCAGCCGTTTCCTCTGACAAGCTGGTCTTGGATGCGACGTCGCGATGGGACAATAGCTACGATGGTCTGAAGCAGTCGCTCACCATCCAGTCGGCTATCGTCAGTTCTTTGGATCAGGACGGCCAAACGCTTCGAACGCTGATGGCGAATTCGTCTGCTGCGGTTGGCTCACTGCAGGCCCAACAGTCCGGCAACGAGCTGCTTGGCCTCCAGATCAAGCAGTCTTTGCAGACCCAGGCGCTCATGGCAACGCAGGCGCGCGCTGAGACGTTGCGCGCCGCCGAGCAGCAAGCGTCGTCAACCGCCGCGAAGGAGCGATTCAATCGCTTCATAGGCGATGGCCATGCCTACACCGCCGGCAAGTAGGTGAGGGCGCCATGGCTGATCTCTCCGTCATTGACCGCTTTACCGAGGCCTTCTCGCGCTACATCGACTCTGGATTTGGTCTCCTGTCCGGCGATGTCTCATTCCTGAGTTCAACATTGATCGGCATCGACCTGACGCTTGCCGGGCTTGCCTGGAGCATGCGCGCGGACGACCACATCATGGTCACGCTTGCCAAGAAGGTGCTTTATGTCGGCGCGTTCGCATTCATCATCGGCAACTTCAAGAACCTTGCCGATATCGTTTTCGCGTCGTTCTCGACCATCGGCTTAAAGGCAGCCGGCGGGAGCTTAAGCGCGGCCGACCTGGCCCGACCAGGTTTTGTTGCCTCCGCCGGATTTACAGCCGCTCATCCTCTCCTGGAGGAGACCGGGCAATTCTCGGGCTTTGATGTCCTGACTAACCTGCCAACGATCCTGATCCTGCTGTTTTGCTGGATCCTGATCGTGCTCGCGTTCTTCGTCCTCTCGGTGCAGCTCTTCGTCACCCTGATCGAATTCAAGCTGACGACGCTTGCAAGCTTCATTCTCGTGCCGTTCGCCCTGTGGGGAAAAACCGCATTCCTGGCGGAAAAGACGCTCGGCAACGTGGTGGCCTCGGGGGTGAAGGTGATGGTGCTCGCGATCATCATCGGCATCGGCTCGACCATCTTCGGCCAGCTCGCGAGCACGCTGACCCGGCCGGTCGACATCGCGTCGGCCATGAGCTTGTTGCTGGCGGCCCTTTCGCTGTTTGGGCTTGGCATCTTCGGGCCAGGAATCGCATCGGGATTGGTCTCCGGCGCGCCTCAGCTCGGCGCCGGCGCGGCTGCAGGAACGGTGGCGGGTGCGGCAGCTGTCGTGATCGGCGGCGGAGCGGTGGCCGCGGGTGGTCTTCGGGTTGCGGCAGGCGGTTCAATGACTGCGGTTCGATCCGCAGCGTCGCTCACGGGAGTATCTTCGGCTGCGGGCACGTCAGCCCGAGCCGCAACCGCGGATCAGCTCTCGAGTGCGGGCACTGGCAGCGCAACGAACGGAGCGGCTGCTACAGGCGCAGGTCGTGGGGCCGCTTCGTCAGGACGGGGATACGCGAGGGAAGCAGCGCAAGTCGCCGCTCACACCCTGAAGGAGGGTGACAAAGGTGGGCATTCTTCGGGTCCGAAGCTGGGGGAAGAATAGGATATGGCAAGTCATCCCTTTCAGCGCGTGTCGGTTCGCTATGGCGAGACGCCAGAGCCGGTCACGCCCTACCAGAAAGCGGCCCAGGTCTGGGACGAGCGGCTAGGCTCCGCCCGCGTGCAGGCGAGCAACTGGCGGCTCGCAGCGCTGGCGGCGATCGGCCTGTCCAGTGTCCTTGGGTTGACGATCTTTACCCAGATCGCCCGCTCGGGCGTCGTTCCCTACGTGGTCGAGGTCGATCGGCTCGGCGAAGTCCGCGCAGTCGGGCCGGCGCTCGAAGCCTATCAGCCGTCAGACGCGCAGATCGCGCATTTCCTTGCGCGGTTCGTCGAGAACGTCCGCTCCCTGTCGATCGATCCGATCATTGTCCGGGCGAACTGGCTGCGCGCCTACGACTTCGTCACCGACCGAGGCGCGCAAGCGCTGAACGACTACGCGCGAGAGGCCGACCCCTTCACAAAAATTGGGTCCAAGACGGTGACGACCGAAGTCACCTCGGTGGTGCGTGCGTCCGGCGACAGCTTCGAGATCCGCTGGAAGGAGAACACCTACGAGAACGGGGCGATCGCAAAGACAGAGCGCTTTACCGGTCTCGTCACCACCGTTCTCAAACCGCCCACAGATGCCGAAACGCTGCGAAAGAACCCTCTCGGCCTCTACGTCCATTCCCTCAACTGGTCGCGCGACCTCATTGGAGACGCCAAATGAATTCCAAAGCTCTCACCCAGCTCGCGTCGGCCAGCGTCCTTGCATTATCTCTTGGGCTTGCCGGATGCGCCACCAAACTCAATGTCGAAGCGCCCTATGATGAGATGACCTTTGAGAAGGCGCTTTCAGACGCCGATCCTCCGGCGCCGGTACAGGTCGTCGAGACGCCCAAGATCCTGCCATTGCCGGGCCAGTTGAAGCCGTTTCCGACAAAGAGCGCCAAGGAGGAAAAGCTGCCGCCGGAGCAGGCGATCGCCAAGGCCAACAAGGCGGCACGGATGGAGCCGACACGCGCAGGCTATATCAACGCCATCCAAGTCTACCCGTGGACGGAAGGTGCGCTCTACCGGCTTTATGCCAGCCCGGAGAAGGTCTCGACCATCGCGCTGCAACCGGGCGAGGAGCTGATCGACGTCTCCACCGGCGATACGGTTCGCTGGGTGGTCGGAGATACCTCGAGCGGGCAGGGAAGCGCTCGGCGGGTGCACATCCTGGTCAAGCCAACGCTTCCAGATATCCAGACCAACCTCGTGGTCCTAACTGACCGTCGTGCCTATCACCTCGAGCTCGTCTCGACCAAACAGACCTACATGGCCTCGATCTCATGGACCTATCCGACGGATACGCTGGTCGCCCTCCACAAGCAGAACGTCGTCGCCCAGGAAAGCGAGGAACGCATCGCCGATCGCGGGGTGCGGCTCGACAGCCTGAACTTCCGCTATCGGATCGAGGGAGACGATCCGCCGTGGCGGCCGCTACGCGCCTTCGACGACGGCCGCAAGGTCTACATCCAGATGCCCTCCGGCCTGTCGCAAGGGGAGGCGCCGCCCTTGTTCGTTGCCGGCGCTGATGGCCGGCCAAACCTCGTCAACTATCGGGTCCGCGGTTCCTACTACATCGTCGATCGTATGTTCGGTGCCGCCGAGCTTCGTCTTGGTGAGAGTCCGCAGCGCATCGTCAGGATCATCCGTATCGACGCGCGCCCCGTGTCGCAGGCCTTCAGCACCGGGAGCGCCTCATGACGACAGGATTGGATCAGGAGCCGGAGCCGCTTGAACTGCGGGCGCGGCCGCGGCCCGTTCGGCGCCTCAACCGGCGGGCCCTCATGATCGGCTGCGCCGTCGCGGCGCTGTTCGTTGGCGGGGCGATACTCATTGCGCTCCGTCCGCACTCGTTCAAGCAGGTGGAGCGGACCGAGCTTTACAACACGGACCGCAAGCAGACCGCCGAGGGCTTGAGCAAGCTGCCGAAATCCTATGAGGAACTGCCGCCGTCGACCCCGCGGCTTGGGCCACCATCTCCGGGAGACATCGGTCGGGCTTTTGCCGAAAACGAGAAGAAGGCCGGCGCGACATCGGACACGGGCTTCCGCACCAACCCAGAGGAGGACGCCGAGCGAGCTGAGCGGATCCGCCAGACACGGGTCGCTCAACAGGCAAAGGAGTCCGGCTTGTTCGTCCGGCTGTCCGAGAAACAGGAAAAGCGCAGGCAGACAAGCACTACCGAGGCAACGGCTGCTGCCCCATCAGCATTCCGGCCTCCAACATCCGATACAGGGCCATCTGCTGCGGAGCTCGCAAAGACGGCGCAGGCAATGATCGACCGCTCCAGTGAGATTATTCCCTCGTCGCAAGCGCGCAAGCTTGCCTTCGTGGGAGCGAAAGCCGACACCGAGACCACCAATCCCCATGCGCTCAAGCCGGCGCCATCGACCTACGCCGTGATGGCCGGATCGATCATTCCGGCGAGCCTCGTCACGGGACTGAATTCGGATTTGCCCGGGGCTACCATCGGCCAGGTTACCGAGAACGTCTACGACACGGTAACGGGCGAGCATCTCTTGATCCCGCAGGGGACAAGGATCGTGGGCAAGTACGATAGCGTCGTCGCATTCGGCCAAAAGCGTGCGCTGGTCATATGGAGCCGGCTCATCCTGCCGAATGGCAATTCGATCGTGATCGAGAACCTTCCGGCCACGGACGTCGCTGGCTATGCTGGCCTTGAGGACGAGGTGGACTTCCACACCTGGCAGTTGCTCAAGGGCGTGGCCCTGGCGACCCTGATCGGGGTGGGGACTCAACTATCGATTGGCAATGACGAAAGCGATCTCGTGAAGGCCCTGCGGGAGAGCACGCAGCAGACGACAAACCGGGCTGGGCAGCGCCTGGTGGAGCGTGAGCTCGACGTGCAGCCGACGATCACGGTGCGACCGGGATGGCCGCTGCGGGTGATTGTTTCGAAGGATCTGGTGCTGAAGCCGTACCAGGACGTTCAGACCTCGGCGAAGGACAGGTAAGCGATGAAGCTTGCGAAGCTGCCTGATCGGACACCGGTCAAGATGACCATTGTGCTCACCCCGGGTTTGGCGCAGCGGTTGCGCGAATATGCTGTTTTCTATGCGGAAATCTACGGCAACAAGGAAGAAGTAACTGAGCTGATACCGTTTATGCTGGAAGCGTTTTTAGATGGCGATGCGGATTTCAAGCGAACCAGCCGGGGAGGCGGCGCGAAGGACCCGACGCTTGGTCCGTCCCGACGTCTCAATGCTCCATCTGCCCAGAAAGAGCCGTCGGAAGGCTCCAGCAAGAGCAAGGAATCATCCTACGTGCCCGCAAATGCGGTGGAAGCGAACCAGAGATTTCCGTCATCTAGACCGGAGTAATTGGTTCGCTTGACATCTGGCTGATGGCTTCCTTGACCAGACTGATACAACACTCGAGTCTCTGCAGGAGTGTACTGAGGTCTGAAAGGGTTGCTTCCTCCATCCGAAGGTTTTCGATAGTTACGGCTCGTCGAACTAGAGCGTCGAGTGCCTCGAGGTCGGTCGATTGATCTGGGATGCTGCCTGAAGCATGTGACCATAGCAAACGCGCAATTACCGTTCCGTCCGGACTGATTCCTACGGTTGATGAAGCTCTGGTCAGCACCGTTTGCTCTACGAGCTGGACAGGCATTTCGACCGTGGAAACGTATTCGCTCGCTCCGATCGCGCGGTAGCCAAATCGATAAGCGTCCTCTGCAACTTCCACGAACGGAAATAGCTGTATTGTTTCACGATCATTCATATGGATTATCGCCTCTGCAATCTCCTCTGCAATCTCTTTGTTGAGTATACTCAATTGATGAGTATCCTCAACAAGAAGCATGCCGTCTTTCATGGACGGAATGCGAGACATTGTTGCGAAGAACCTTCGCCGGCTTCGGCACGAAAAGGGATGGAGTCAGGAAGAGCTCTCATTTCGAGCGAAGGTAGATCGAAGTTATATCAGCCAGCTGGAGACCAGCACCTACAGCGCTTCGGTTACCATGCTTGGCAAGCTTGCAAAGGCCCTGGGCGTGGACGCGGGCGACCTACTGAAGCGATAATATTGAGCCGCATAGCCGAACCTGCGGCGCTGAAGCGGTTCCACAGAGCTGGAACGCGTCAAGAAGTCTCCGAACTTGCCCGGAAATACTCCCGTTTTGCGCAAACAGTTTCCGGAGACGACTTCGATCACAACCGCCGCCGATGAAGGGGGACTGACAAAGTTTTGAGAGAAAGCTTGGCAGTAGAGGCGGAGTTGATGCTCTGGCCTGGAGCGACCGGCCATTCTGTCGCCAACCGGGCGATTTCGCTCCTGCTGTCACCCAATTTTTTCTAAGCGGCTTTTCCCTCAATCATCGGCGGGTCTTCTATTGCCTCGATCTCCGGCATAGCCTGACCCATGATGCCGTGAAGGTCCCCGACCATGCCGACAGTTGACTCGATCATCGCGCTGACCTGGGCCTCTCGTTTGGCCCAGGCCTTCACCATGAACTTTCGCTCCTTATCGATATCCTCTCGCATGTCTTTGAAGCGCTCGACGATGGCCTCGATGCGCTGCTTGAACCGGGAACCGGTCAAATACTGATATACTTGATCAGCCTTGGACTGCTGGCCGGCTTGTGTTGTGCGTGCGCTGGCGACCTCTAAGAGACCTTGGCGCAGAGTCATGGCAACCGGCACTGCGCAGCGCGGATGGGCCACGTAGACCCCGTCGATCAGGTCGAAGGATTCCACGCCTTTGGGCAGCGCGGTGGAGATAATGAGCGCCACGTCGGCTTTGGCCGCGCGCTTGTTATCGCGGAGCTTTGGTAACCAAGCATCCGACCAGTTTTTCGTGTTTTTAAGCTCCCAAAGGATCACGCCCGCGGACGCACCGACTTGCCCGTTGACGGTGTGGACTATGTCGCCGCCTGTCTCGCCTTTGGCAACCGGTTCGATCAGGTCGAGGGGGAACTTGCCGCGCAAAAGATTTTCGAGTTCAAGCTCGAAAGCCTCACCCTGCGTCTGTTGTGAGCCTTGTTCGAGCTTGCGTTTCAGTTCTTCAACGGTGCGCCCTAGCGAGTCGATCTGCGCGTCCTTTTGTGAGACCTGCGACCTTAACTCATCAGTCACGTCTTGGCGTGCTTTCGCGATAAGCTCAGCTTGGCTCGCTTGCACGCGCTTCTCAATGGTGACCTCAAGCTCGCGCGCTTTTTCGTCTAATTCTCGCTGTTTGCGAAGAGCTTCGGCCTGGGCTCGCTGAGCCTCGACCAGCTTAGCGTTGCGTGCTTCAAGGAGCTGCTCGCTTTCCGCGAGCCGCTGCTTCATGGCGGCGAGGTCACCTGCGACTTGCTCCCGAGCCTTCTTGGCCTCGGCCGCAACAACCTGCTTGCGCTCGACCTCAAGACGCTGATTAATACGCTCGTCAAGGCTTTCTCTTGCCTTGGCTAGTTCATCCTGCTGCTGTCGGAGTTCGTCAGCCTTGCGGGCAAACTCGGCTTCCCGCGCAACGAGTTTCTCCTGAAATCCGCGTCGCTGAGCCTCAAGCAGAGGGGCAGCAATCGACTCCGTTAGCGCAATTTGATGGCTGCACCTGGGGCAAATGATGCGAGGCTCGTGGACGTGCCCGGTCATGTAGATTCCTGTTCACTGTCTGTTCTATTCTGCGCCATCCGCCCACTGAGGTCAACCTGACATCCAATGAATCCCCAGAAAGCCAAGGCTGAGTGGTCGTACAAGCTTAAGTAGTGTGGACTGCTACAAGGCACGCAGGATAGGAAGTAGGCGATTCGTGATTAAAAATGAAAACCCAGCAATAGAATTGCATCGCCCTTGTGGGGGAACGTTCCGTGGAATGGAAGAAGCATTGTTATCGCGTCGGAGCCCAAGAGTTCGAAGCCGATGCGGTACCGACGCCCGGGCCTGATTACGACCAGTTTGTTGCAGACGCTCGAAAGGCGATCGAGCCTTGGCTGTCGGCAGTATTTCAGGCCGAACATCTTAACCTTCTGATCGGCAGCGGATTTACGACCGCAATCGCCTATGCCGCTGGCGGTAGCGCCACTGGGATGTCCAAGGTGACGTTGGGCAGCGCTTACGATGCAAAAATTGACGAGCATGCGGCAGCAGCGGCCAAGAAAATGGGCCGAGGCTCGGCGAATATCGAAGATCAGTTTCGAAGCGCACTTGCAGTCTATGAGGGCTTGTTGGTCACCGACGAAGGCGCTGCAACGACGTTGAAGAAGCAGCTGGACAGTCAACTTTTGACATTCCTAAAATCGTTACTTGAGAGTGAGCGACAGATTGCTGCCGCGACGATTCCCGAAAAGTTGTGGCTTGCGGAGACGCTTCTGCAATCGTTTCTGTTGAGCTGCGCCAGCAGAACGGCATCCCGAGAGCGCCTCCATGTTTTCACGACAAATTATGATCGTGTCATAGAGCACGGCTGCGACCTCGCTGGCCTGCGGATCATTGACCGTTTTGTCGGCGCTCTGAATCCGCTATTCCGTTCGTCACGGGTTGAAGTCGACATTCATTACAATCCTCCCGGCATCCGAGGTGAACCCCGATTTATGGAGGGCGTCGTTCGACTCACAAAGCTCCACGGCTCTCTAGATTGGAGCTACGATTCCGATCTAGGCACAATCCGGCGTCTGGGAATTCCTTTTGCTGCTCCCAGCGACCACACCGATCTGCCGAAGGAGCCGATTGATACCGTGATGATCTACCCGAACCCAGCGAAGGATGTGGAGACGACAGCGTACCCTTATGCTGAACTCTTTCGCGACATGGCGGCGGCGACCTGTCGACCAAATTCGGTCATTGTTACTTATGGCTATGGTTTTGGCGACGATCACGTGAACCGCATCCTGTTCGATATGCTGACTATTCCTTCAACACACATTGTCATCATCGCTTTCGGCATCGACGACCGCCTCAAAGCGTTCTGTGCGCGAGCGCGGGAAGCACAAGTATCGCTTCTGCTGGGTCCACACTTTGCGTCTCTTGAAGTATTGGTTCAGAATTATTTTCCGAAGCCGGCGCTCGACTACATAACGGGACGGCTCACAGACGTTCTTCGACATCGTCCGGCCGCACCGACAAGTCCAGGGACAGCGATGCCGCCTCCTGCGGGAGCGGCGTAACCATGACAACTACGCCAGTTCAACGCTTAGCGGAGCTCGTGGTCGGCACGGTCGAATCGGTCGCGCCGAATGAAGTCCATGTACTGCTCGACCTTGAAGCGCCACATGCTACTGCGCTGAACACCGGGACACCTCAGCCGTTCCCAAGGCTAAACGGGTATGTCCTATTGCCGAACGAGGCCGGCGCTACGGTCGGTTATGTTTCTTGGATGGGTATCGAACGGTCGCCCTATCCAAAAAGGTCGGGTCTTAGGGATTTTGGACTGATCGACTTGCCATTTCCACTCCGAAAGATGTGCGTCACGCCAATAGGCACGCTTACGTCGAAGAGAGATGCCAAATCGGGCAACGTAGGATTTGAATTGCGAAGAGGCGTTGTGTCATTTCCCTCTGTTGGCGATCAGGTCTTGGTTCCAACCGCTGAACAGATTGCGGCAATCGTCGGTGCTGGCGACAAGGACCGGCGAGTACGAATCGGTGTGTCGCCCTTAGCATCGAACGCGGCCATTGTGGTCGATCCCGACAAACTATTCGGTCGCCACCTCGCGGTTCTTGGTAACACAGGAAGTGGAAAGTCCTGCAGTGTGGCGGGACTTATCCGATGGTCATTGGACGCAAGCCAAAACGCCATAGCCACGGCAGGAAAGTCGAGCAAACCCAATACGCGATTCATTGTTCTTGATCCCAACGGAGAGTACTCGCGCGCATTTTCGGATCTTGGCGACGGGGTCCGCCTATTCAAGGTTCCGCCCGTGTCGAATGGCGAGCGGCCGCTAGACGTTCCGGCGTGGATGTGGAACGGGCATGAATGGACGGCTGTCGCTCAGGCGCAGCCTGGCGCGCAACGACCACTCTTGCTTCAAGGCTTGCGCGAATTGAAGAGCGGGCGGACGGAAGGGATTCCGAGGGAAGCAGTTATTCGCCGTTACTTAGTCTCGTACATGCATCGCGTTAATCGTTTCCTCGGTGCGGGAACATCCGCTTTCGCGGAAACGGCAAAGGCGAGGTTCGATTGCGCTCGAGCGATTCAAGCGATCTACCAGGATTTAGTCGTTCTTTCAGATTCTGTCGGGGAGCCGCTTAAGGCCCAAATGTTGGAGGTAGTTCGAGTTGCAAAGAGCGTCGTCACTGCGCGAAAGGATGGCAACTATTTCAACGATTTTCTGGCCTCAGATTTAGAAAGTATCAGAGATGCGTTGCAGAACGCAGCAGCGGATCTGCCTGACATAACTACCGTCGCTCCCATCAGTGAGGATGCTCCGCTGCATTTTGATGTCACCTTACTTGCGGATCACCTTGAGCGCATTGCTAGCGATCAGGGAGGCGCACTTGCAGGATTTATATCGACATTAGGCATTCGCATCCGTGGCATGCTCGCAGACCAACGACTCGGAGCTGTTATTGGGCGCGACCCACCAACGATGTTCGAGTCATGGCTCAATGATTATATTGGCGCTAACGAGGGCGCAAACGGTCCAGTCGCAATCATCGATCTATCTTTAGTGCCAGCTGAAATCGTGCACGTCATTGTCGCGGTCTTGGCTCGCCTTGTATTCGAATCGCTTCAGCGTTACCGGCGGTTGAACTCGGACGGGAAGGCCCTACCGACCGTACTTGTTCTGGAAGAGGCCCACACCTTCATTAAGAAAGGTAGCGAAGGACCTGTTGCGAGCTCAGATCATCTTTGCCGTGAAACGTTCGAGCGCATTGCCCGCGAGGGCCGCAAGTTCGGACTTGGGATGGTGCTTTCATCGCAACGGCCGTCCGAGCTATCGGCTACTGTGTTGGCCCAATGTAATACGTTCCTTTTGCATCGGCTTGTCAACGATAGCGATCAAAATCTTGTTTCGCGGCTCGTGCCGGATAATGTTGGGGGTCTCCTAAGAGAGTTGCCAAGTTTGGCATCGCGCCAAGCGATCCTGTTGGGATGGGCCACTCCTATTCCAGTTCTAGTCGAGATCGACGAGCTACCTGAAGAGCATCGGCCGCATTCCGCCGACCCCGACTTTTGGGATGTCTGGACTCTCGCAAAGCCCAGAGCAATCGATTGGAGTTCTGTCATTGATCAATGGACGCGTTCGCCGGAGCCGCCTGGAGCCTTTGATCAGGAGACCGAGGGGGGCGCTGCATGAGCTCACCGTCTAGCGCGGGGCATTCCGGCTGCCGGTTCCATAGACTCTCGACAGTTTTCGATGCCTAATCGGCCATGTTTTTCGAGCCGATGAGCGATGCGGTTCGACGGCCAGCCCTTCCTTCGTTATCGTCCGGACAAATGTTGAGCGGACGACGCCTTTGGACCCTGATTTCCGCTCACCAGACTCTGTCGAATCATCGCGGCTTCGAGGACCGGTGAGGGTTGACGACAGCCTCGTCCTTTAGCCCGCGAGAACAGTGGTGAGGGGAGCTCCACCATGTGCGCGAGCATGGGGCGCGTCGGTGAGGTTCCAGCTGAGAACGCCTTAATCGTCCAATCCATTGATCCTTCTTTGGTCTATAGCATTGTGATATTGAGTTCTCTCGCAAAAGTTGTAGTTCTAAGCTGTGGGGGGAACAGGCGGCAATCACTTTCGCGACCCCGAAGCTCGGAGAAGCTGGGGGGATCGTGGGAGATCGGGAGGAGCTCAGGACTGCGTTTTGCGGTTTGCTTGAGGCGAAAGGTCTAACCCGTCCTGACGCTCGACCACTCTATGCTTATCGGTTTGCACGTACTGACTACGATCACGTTTGCAGCGTCCTGAAGCGGTTTGGTCCGTCGGCAGTTTTCGACCGGCATGGCGCCGCGCTCGTGGTTGCCTATGTGGCTGAATGGTTCCGGCGTGAGCGGAGCGGAGGCCATTGGGATTGGATTCGGCCGCTAAGGAGCATCGGCTACGAGTATGGACCCCATGCTCGCATTCAATATCGGGACATTGAAAACCTGGTGAGTTCTGGTTTGGCCGCGTGGCGTCGACCAGAACCGAGGGGCAGCGAACGGCTCCTCGCCATTGTTAGAGAGGCTGGTTTTCCGGTGGCCTCTGTTCGAGAAGATCCGCGAATTGCGTCGTGGCTCAAGAACGCGGTGAGGTGCGCGGAAAAAGGTTTCTCGGTTCGGGATTCAGTCGGTACGGAAGCGTGGCGCGTGTCAGATCGGTTGGCGCAAGCGCTTTTCGAGCCGGCCACTGAACTGTGCGACAAGATCATAGAGCTGCGCGCTTGCCTGCCCGGGCAGCAGGAGCGGGGGAGCGACCCAGTCGACTACCTCGATCAGACGAGACCGAACTGGCGCGACGAGCTTCCCTTCGACGTGGAATGCGAAGACATCCGCACAATGGTGGAGGAAATCGTGCGGCTGCGCGAAGATCCCGGAGCCGCCCTCGATGTAGTTCGCACTCTCGTTCTATCCGACGATGGATGGCGTCCCCGCGCGTCACTTGGATTGTCCGGCAATGTTGACCTGAAGCGACTACCTCCCAGCGTTAGTGAAGCCGTGCGAAATGGTCGTCGAGTTCGAATCTTTCCGCGGCCACCGTTCTGCGACGAGCTCGTCGCCGTAGCGGCCATCGAAACGGTCGAGGCTGATGACGAACCGGTGCACGAACTTCGGCGGTTCGTCGCGACATTTGAAGCTCCGCTTGCTTTGGCGAACGAAGCGCGACTTCTCGTGCAATCCGGGAATAGTACGATCGGCGAGTTCATTGCGCCTGGCGGAGACTCGCTGCTCCAGCCGATCATTGCCCTTCAGATCGAGCAAGTGAACGAGGACGGCGCTCCCAAGAGCCTGCGAGTCTTGGGAGGTTCGCCGGCCCAAACGGGCCGGCCTGTGCTCGCTCTTGCAATCCAAGAAGAATATTTCCATTCGGTTTCATTTTCTGATGGCTTTACAGATCTTGGACGCTGCGTTGAATCAGACCATCGCGTGGTCAGTTTCCAGGGAACCGCTAGCGCCGTACTTGGAGGAACGCGTTGGACATGGCGGACCGCCGCCGAGCGCGAAGTCGACGGTCGCTTGGTTCTCGTCGGAGGTCTCGTGCCGAGCGTGCGAGAGCCGGTCTTTCTTGGCGTTCCGCAAGTGTGGATCGAGCGCGAAAACCATTTGGCGACGCCGCGCCGCAAGTCGCTTCATTGGCGCCCGCGCGGAAGAGGGATTTGGCATCCGATCGACAAGGGCAAACCTTGGGGCGATGTCGACCTGGCTGTAATAGAAGACGACGAGCTGCGCTACGCGATAGGCGCATCTATCGTTCCGCCAAATTTCCAAATCGAAGTGGACCGCCGAAAGCGCGAGCTCCGTATTGCAGATGTGCAGACTCGAATCGTTGCGGCTCACGCCGAGGATAAGCTGAACATTCGATTGGACGGCGAGCGCGCCGTCATCGCTCTCGGAGTCCCCACAAAGGCAGCAACAATAACACTTAACCTCAGGTGGGATGCCGAACTCCAATTGACGTTTGCAGACCCGAGCTATGACCTGCGAATAGTCGATGAGAACGATCTCCTCATACGGTCAAGGACGACATTATCAGTCGATGCTCTAAAGGGGCTTCGGCTGATAGCAGCCCGGGAGGTTTCTCTGTGCATGGAATTGCGCGCAAACAATATTCAGCGGATTTCAGTCTGCAGGACCGTCTCGGGAGAAGTGCCGCTTTCAGCATTTGCCGACACCATCACTCAGTTGCTCGGTAGTTCGGAAAGCCTGGATGCTAGAGTCCGTCTGTCCGCGCTGGGCGCGAGCGATCACATAGTAGATGTTCGGTGGTATGATGACGAGATCGATCCCTTCAATGCGCCACCCGCAAATGCATTCGCCGCGCTCGGTGTCCTGCACCGGCTTGATGTCCGTGCATTTTGTCTAACGCGCCCCGCGGCCGGCATAGTTGACGTCGTGGCTCCCGCGAGCCAGGCGGTCATGCGATCGGAGCTCGCCAGCAAACTGCCGCCCGGGCCCTGGTTGATATTTGGACGGCGGCGACAAGGAGCCAAGATTAGGCCGAGGATCGTCCCATCGCTAGGAACAGGGGCCAAGGCAGAGGCGGAGAGTACGGCCTTGGAACGAGCGATCGAAATCGAGGCATCAGATGTGCGCCTGATTGAGCTTCTGCAAGCCTATTTGAAGCCCGATCAGCTTTCCCAGCGTGAGCGTCGAACGATCATGGACCTTCTTGTGCTCTCAAGGAAGGAGGGGCTCCCGATTTCCTCCGTAGACGCATTGAGGTTGCTCGGGCGTTGCCCCAAGCTCGCCGTCTCGCTGCTCGCGTCTTGCGAGTCGTTGGCAGAACGCGCCGCTTTGCTCGATCTTCAGCGTGAGTTACCATTTTTGTGGTGCTCCACTTCCGTTGCGGATTGGCTCGAAGCGTTTTCGCTCCGCCTAAAGCAGATAGGTGAAAAGCTTGCTGCTATCGGAATCGAAAGTGCAGCGGCGATCAGAAGCGTAGGTAGTGCCCTTGACGATATCGTCAATCTGAGGCCCGAGTTGTCGGGACATGCAAAATTTGTCTTTCTCGCTTGCGTCGCTACGGAAATGGCCAAGCTGAGAAGGACGATCGATGGAACAACGATCCATTTCCGTCAGTCCCCTCGTCGCGACGGAATTCGGCGCGAAGTGGATCGGCTGATCGGCCGGCACGATGACGATACATCGCCCCCGCAAAACATGTTCACTCCAAAAAGCCTGCTCTCAAGGCGACCGTACTTTGAGCCTTACAATTCGAATTTTGCCGAGGTTATCGCGGCGCCGCTGCTTGTCGCCGATCATGCAAGCGGAAAGACGACGCTAGAGCGAGACGAATTGCGGCGTAGTCGCGACGCGTGGCTATACGATCCGGAGTATTTCGAAGCCGTTTTTCCAATGGGGTTGGATGAAGTGCTTCATGATTCTGTGAGTGCTGGGAAGAAGGTGCGGGCATGATTGATCTCGATCGCATGATGACGCGGTTGCCGGAGCAGGCAGCTGACGCCATCATCGGAATGTTGCGTCCACGCTCTCGCACCCTAGCGAGTTACTTGCGTAGTGTCTGGGGGGCGCCGGCCGGAAGCCCCGGTTCCCTGATTGCCGAGCCGTTCGTGGAAGGTGCTTTCCCTTGGCTGCCATTGAAGGGAGGATGGTCAGGACTCGACCAAGGGATATTCGATCGCCGAACGATCGACGTGCTCAATTCCGTATCATATCCGCCATATGCTCACCAGGCGGAGGCTTGGAAGCGTCTGACGTCCGCCGATCCAAGCTCAGTGATTGTGTCCAGCGGCACGGGTTCGGGTAAGACCGAATGCTTTCTCGCGCCGATTCTCGATCGGCTCATTAGGCTGTCCGATCGGGGGCAAAGGCAGCTGGAAGGCGTGCGCGCTCTGTTGCTTTATCCGCTCAACGCGTTGATCAGCAGCCAAGAGGAGCGGCTGGAACGCTGGTTCGCACCCTTTGGAGGCAGCCTGCGATATTGCCTCTACAACGGCGAAACGCCTGAAACGGCCCGAGCCTCGGTGAGAGCCGAACGGCCGTGGCGAGTAGGCGACCGCACCGCCCTGCGCGCCTCGCCGCCACCAGTGCTCGTGACAAATGCCACGATGCTGGAATACATGCTGATCCGTCAAGTTGATGTGCCGATCCTTGCGCTGTCTCGTGGCACGCTGGACTTCATCGTGCTCGACGAGGCTCACTCGTACATGGGAGCCCAGGCCGCGGAGATTGCGCTTCTTCTGCGCCGCGTTGCGCTCGCATTTGGCCGTACGCCAGATCAGATTCGCTATGTGGCAACCTCCGCTACCATAGGCGGAGCCAATGCGAGGGCGGAGCTCCATGATTTCCTCTGCAATCTCTCTGGTGCACCACGTGACGCGGTGGGTGTTGTTGAAGGTTATCGCGCGCCCCTTCCGTCGATGCCGGCCGCTCAAGATGGTGGTCATCTTCCGATAAGCGACCTCTCCGACCTTGATCCGCTGGAGAGCGGCCGAATACTGGCCAAATCGAAGAGATTGCGAGCTGTGCGAGAAGAACTTCGGTCCGGCCAAATCTATTCCTGGCGTGGTTGGGCTCGCGAAGCGGCGGCGCTCGGTGTTGGACAGGGCGATGCGACAAAATTTCTCGTGGAAGCGGCCAGGGCGAGGGATCCCCAGGCCGAGCCGGCGATGGCTGCCATCGGCGGGGATTCCATTCTTCCAAACCGAGTTCACCTGTTTCATCGAACGGTGAATGGGCTCTGGACGTGCATAAATCCCAACTGCTCCAAGAGTCCTGCACAGGGAGCGGACGGCTCCGATTGGAACTATGGAGCGATTTTCTCGGAGGCTCGCGAACATTGTCCGTATTGCGAGTCAATCGTGTTGGAGTGGGTCTGTTGCCAGCTGTGTGGCGACGGAGCGTTGCGAGCCGAGGAGCTTGATGGTGGTTCCCGAATTGCAGCATGGAGCGAAGGTGACGACGAGGATGACTTCGAGCAGACGCTTGAGCGAGAAGACCCAAGCGAAGACGCAGAGGACGATGAAGCGGCGACGATAGATGCACCGACGCTTGTCTCACGCCGCTATCTGACCTATCCGCCGAAACCCGGGTCACGTCGACTGGACCTGGATTTGAAAACGGGAAGATTGGACGAGCATGCAAATGTAGCCTTCGCGGCAAGTCGGGACATCCTGGAATGCCCGTGTTGCACGCGCGCGCCAAATCGGTTTGATCCGAACCGCGGTGCATTGCGGCCAGTCGCTGCTGGCGCGCCGTTCCTGATGGCTCAGATCACTCCAGGCTTTCTTGCGGACTTGTCGCCGGAGCTTGATGCGTCAGATCCGCTTCCGTTCAATGGGCGCCGCCTGATCACCTTTACGGATGCCCGCCAAGGTACCGCGAGGCATGCGGCCAACGTGCAGGTCGCGTCTGAGCGGATGTTTGTACGATCATTCATTTACCAGTTCGTCCAGGAAGCTCCTCCGATTGACCAACAAGAGCTTGAGGCCCTGAATACAAGGATCGCGAGGCTCAGGGAGTTTCCAGACGATCCCGAATTCACCCGACTGGCAGAGGAGTCCGAGCGCCAACGATCGGCCATGCTGGACGGCGGCGCGAAGCGCTGGCGAGAGCTCGTCCAGCGGTTGGCTGGGCACACCACGGTCAATGCGTTCCTGAGAGACTTGTGGACCACAACAAACCGAGACGAGCGCTTCCAAGATCCAGAGGTGTTGGCGGAATTCCTGCTGTATCGAGAAGCGATGAGACGGCCAGTCCGCGCTAACTCGGCGGAGACGCTCGGATTATTCCGGTTTGAACTACCTGGGATTGACCGCGCGGAGCCGCGAGTTCCTCCGGCCGCGCAGCGCATTGGCATGACAGATGAAGATTGGCGCGACCTACTTCGTCTCTTGGTCACGCATTTCCTGCGGACAAACGTCGCGCTCGACTTTCCGCGGTGGTGGTTGAGTTGGATAGACCGACGCCAGAGCCATATCGAGGTCAAACCGTGGAGCCCTGGGGAGAGATCGAGCCGATATGTGCGTCTTTGGCCAAACGCGCAGGGCCCGCGGCTAACGCGAGTAGTACGGCTTCTATTTCAGGCGTTGCAACTCGATCCTGACAGCCGCACGGACAAGGACAGCGTGGACGAAGTACTCACGGCTGCTTGGCGAGCGCTCTTTCGTTTCTTGACTGCTTCGGACAACGGATTCCGTTTGCGGCTGGGAGACCTCGCTGTTGCTCGAGTCGACAGGGCATTCTGGTGTCCGACAACGAGAAGAGTGCTGGACACGACAATTCGGGGACGAAGCCCCTATGACATCGACGGGATCCACCCCGTCGCGATGCCCATTACAATGCCGCGCCTGCCATACACTTGGCGTCGGGATTCGGTCGGGCAGATCGTGACCGAAGATCGGATCGATAACTGGCTTTCAACTGATCCGATCATTGTGTCGCTGCGGAGCCTCGGAAGATGGGGCGACCAGCAGGATCGTGCTGCGAAATTCTCTCCTTGGATACGCGCGGCGGAACACTCCGCACAACAGCCGAGCACGACACTTCGCCGATACGAGAGAGAGTTCAAAGCTGGTAGGATCAACGTCCTTGGCTGTTCCACCACCATGGAAATGGGTGTCGATATCGGCAGCATCGAGGCGGTGCTAAATACGAATGCTCCGCCAGAAATCGCGAATTACCGCCAGCGCGTCGGTCGGGCAGGGCGGCAGCGTCAGCCGATAGCAGTAGGACTTACGCTCTGCAAAAATCGTCCACTCGACCAAATGACGATTTCGAATCCAATGGAGTATCTCCAACGTCAGGTGCGAACGCCTCGGGTAAGTCTTGACAGCCCGACCATCGCAACGCGTCACGCTGCTGCACTTCTCTTGTCGGAGTATCTTTCAAGTCTTGGATCGGAATTGCACAAGCTGACCAATCAGGCATTTTTTGGTCTCGCGGCGGAGGCGAACTCACCGACTGATCCACCACCGGCCTCGTCCTTCGTGGCTTGGCTCGATACCGTCCCATCGGTTCCGACGCTGTTGGATGAGCTGACATCGTTGCTGGCCGGTACTCCCATCCGGCCGGGTTGGGATCTCGTTGAGGCGCTGAGAGGTCGTATGGATCGGATCCACTCAGAGATCCAGGCAGAATGGCAAGCGCTGGCGCCTGCCATCCCGGAGGGCGTGGCTAAAGATGTCGAACTCGCGGCAATTAACAGGGCGCGAGAAGTTCAGAGACTTCGTTTGGAGAGAGGCTATCTACTAGGTGAGTTGGCCGGCAGAGGCTTCCTTCCATCCTATGGCTTCCCAACCGACGTCGTTCAATTCGTAACCGAGACAGCCAGCGAGAGAGCGGCACGAGCGCGCCGAGTTGAGGAGGGTGGAGCGCCGCAAGAGCAGAGCTTCGGTCGAGGTTATCCGTCGCGGTCACGCGAAGTGGGTATCTATGAATACGCGCCGGGCCGTGGGATCGTTGTAGACGGTGTTGTTCGCGAGTCTGGAGGCGTCACTCTCAACTGGCAAAGGCCCATATCAGAAGATGGCCTTCGCGAGATACAAAGCTTGAGAACGATGTGGTCCTGTAGGACCTGCGGCGCCCTGAGCTCAAAACCGTCCGCTGTTGGTGAAACGCCCTGCATCGAGTGCGGATCGAGTAACTTCACACCGATCAGGTATCTAAGTCCTGGAGGGTTTTCGGTAGATGTCCGGTTCAAGGTGCACGATGATCCATCTGATCTGGGCGGGTCGCGGGTTATAGACCCGTGGGTTTCGGCCCGAGAGGCGCCGTGGCGCTCACTGCCAGACCCTGACATCGGCCGCGTGCGTGCAAGCGCGGACGGAACGGTGTTCTGGTTCAATCCCGGGGATCACGGACACGGGTATGCAGTCTGTCTTCATTGCGGCCGTTCTGAAGCCGAGACAGTGGCGTCTGGCGGGTCTGGCCTAACAGGCCACAGGCCTCTCAGAGGTGCGCCAATGGCGGCCGATGGTCAAACCTGTACTGGCGCTCCGGAATACTCGCCCTATGCGGTCGTACGAAATCTCAATTTGGGGCATGAAATACGCACGGACGTCTGCGAGATCCAGCTCTATGACTGTCGTTCGAGGGACGTTGCGTTGACGATCGCTCTCGCGCTACGTGAAGCCGTGGCTAAGAAGTTGGGCATTGACGCTGACGAAATGGGCTTTGCGGCGCCGGCAGCGCCAAACAGCCGCGGCGTGGATTCTTATAGCGCAGTGATATTCGACAGGGCCAGCGGAGGAGCGGGTTTCTCGACCGTGATCGCACGCGACCCTGTGGGTTATTTGAGGGAGGCGCTTACTTTCCTCGACTGCTCGGCAATAGGTCGATGTGGAGATCGAGATGCGGTGCGGGTTTGTCCGCGTTGCGTTCTCGCGCCGGATGCGCAACACACAGTCGAAGGCACGGATCGTTTGAGTGCCTATGCATTGCTGGCACAGCTACTCTCACGCATTTCACTTCCGGAGCAGCATCGCCTGTTTGGGGTGCGGACGGTGTACGAGTCGGCTGCCCTTGCGGATGCGCTGAACGATTTGATCGCAACAAACCCAGCGGCCGAACTAACCCTGATGTTGCATGGTGACCCAAGTGCGTGGGATTTCGAACGATGGCCAGCCGCCTCCGTCGTAGAGCGGTGGGGTGCCCGTGGGCGCAGTGCATCGGTCGAAGTGAATGGGGCGATCTTGCGGCAAGCGGATGCGGTTACTCGCCGAAGAGTTGTTCTTTGGCTCGAAAGGGCGAGAGCCTCACTCCGGAATATGTCGCCGGGCAATGAGGATTTGCTTGCGGTGGCCACCGAGGTCGGACGAGAAATCACCGCCTGGCGATCGCTTGATCGGTCAGCTTATTCCATCGACTTGAATTGGGCGAGCACCACTGAGGCTCCCGTCGTCCGAGGCAACCTAGAAGCGGCGCCCGAAAGCACGGGGAATATTGATCCACACACGTTGCTTGTCGAAAGAATACGTGAAGCGATCTTCGAAGTCGGCGCTGAACTTGATGGGCCCGTGGACGGCTTTGGAAAGCGGCTCAAGGCTCTCATCGCGGGGCGGAACGATACTCTCGCGGCGGTGCTCTCAGAGCCTTGCATCGAACTGCGGTACTCAGATCGGTATCTTTTCAGTCCTCTCGTAGTAAGGCTTGTTTCCGAGCTGTTGAAAGGCTTTTCCGATCAGAACACCGAGATCGTCATAGACACTCTGCTGCAACGCCGTGACCAACGTCGCCCAAAGATGGGAACGACGGTCAAAGATGATTGGGCAGACATGGATTCTCGCACAGTTATTTTTGAACATCTGCTTAAGGGGGTGTCCCCTAAAGCAAGGCTAGGACTGCACCAGGATCTCGCTCACCGTCGTCGGCTCAATTTCCGAACCGCTCGAGGAGAAGGGACGATTTTCTTCGATCAGGGCGTCGGATCTTGGAGTCCGGTGGGGACAGTTGCCTTCAATCCAATGACTGCAATTGCGGACCAACTTCAGGCAATTCAGGCACCATTTCTTGTTAAGAACGGAGGAAATGGCACATTTTTGGCGTGCAGGCTGGATTGACGAATTGGGAACGAAATGAGAACAGTGGTAGCCTGACATCTGGTGGTGCTCGATTCGCCGAGTTGGGGTTGGAAGTGAAGGTCGCGGGATTATTCGCCGGTGTTGGGGGACTGGAGCGGGGCCTTGCTGCGGCAGGGCATGAGCCAAGCCTGCTTTGCGAAATTTGGGAGCCCGCTCGTGCCGTCCTCGCGGCGAGGATGCCTGACGTTCCCTGTAAGCGGGACGTTCGAGACCTCAAGACCCTTCCGAGGGAAGTCGACCTGATAGCAGGCGGATTTCCCTGCCAGGATCTTAGCCAGGCAGGCCAAACTCTGGGTATTGGAGGCTCTCGGTCAGGACTAGTGGGTGAAATCTTTCGTCTGCTCGACCGAAGGCGCGTGCCATGGGTCGTGCTTGAGAATGTTTCATTCATGTTGCAACTCGACAAAGGAAGCGGCATGCGTACCCTGGTCGAAGCATTTGAGGAGCGCGGCTATCGCTGGGCTTACCGCGTCGTGAATAGTCTCTCGTTCTTGCCACAACGGCGGGAGCGTGTGCTTTTCGTCGCGACTACGACTGACGTCGATCCTGCTTCGGTCATTCTGACGGACGAAGCTGAGCCGAATGTGCTCCCAACCAATCTCGATAGATATGCTCACGGTTTCTATTGGACCGAAGGAATACGTGGACTCGGGTGGGCCCCTGATTCGATTCCTACATTGAAGAATGGCTCGACCGTTGGGATCGCTTCTCCACCCGCGATCTTGCTGCCTTCAGGGGATGTCATTACGCCTGACATTCGGGATGCAGAGCGCCTTCAAGGTTTTCCGGAGAATTGGACCCGTCCGGCAGAGCAGGTTTCTCGTGCTTCGCTTCGCTGGTCGCTCGTCGGGAACGCCGTCACAGTGCCGGTTGCAGCGTGGTTGGGCAAACGCCTAGCTCGACCCGGCAAGTATCACGCCGATCGAGATGGCGCACTTCCTGCGAGTGGCAGGTGGCCAACGGCGGCACGCTATGACGGGAACGGCCGATATGCAGTTCGAATCAATTCCTATCCGAAATGGGAAGCGCGACCCGCATTAACGCAGTTCCTCCGTCACGATGGAAAACTCCTTTCGGCGCGTGCCACGCGGGGGTTCCTTTCGAGGACCGAGCGAGCAAAGCTGCGCTTTGCGGACGGCTTTCAAGATCGACTTCGCGAGCATCTCTTTCGGATGGACAACCTTGAGAACGCCAAGTTCGCTGTTGCTGCCGAATGAAAGCGGCGCGCCCCGATCCCGAAACATCCGCACGAATGGCGCGGATAAGGCAACGGGGTACAAAGATCGAGACGATCGTCGCGACCATGTTGCGCGATCTAGGGGCTCACTATCGCAAGAACGTTAAGAAGCTCCCTGGCAGTCCTGATTTTGCAAACCGCTCGAAACGCTGGGCTGTCTTCGTAAATGGATGCTTTTGGCATCATCATAAGGGTTGCCTGAAAGCGACAATCCCCAAGTCAAACCGGAATTTTTGGATTGCCAAATTCCGTGACAATCGACGCAGAGACGCTCGGTGCGTAACTCGTCTCCGCCGCGAGGGTTATCGCGTCATCATCATCTGGGAATGCCAAGAGAACCGGATCCGAGACAAGCTAGCTAAGATCCTTGAACCGCGTAGCGTAGATACCTGACAGCCGAGCGATCATGTTTTCATAATTGTAGATGTCGCCCTGGGGTGGCGCGGGAGGCCCCTGGATGAGTTTAACAGCACTCCCATCGTTCGCCATGTTTATCACGACGATCGAGATCGCGTCGTAGCCAACGTCGCCCACCTTTGAACGACGCGGAAGCTGCTTGATTTTATCAATTGCGAGCTGGGCGTCTCGCGGCTGTTTGTGCTGACTCCACTCTGCATCGGACGATCTGTTCTTCTTGTTCAAATCCGGGCTGAGATAACTCTCTGCGACATTCACCATGGTAAAGGCGACTGCGATTGCTTGGTCACTTGCTCCGTGAACCGTGAGGTGCGACGAGTTTAGTTCATCGTACAGGCGAGGAAGAGCGCGTTGATGCGCCGTCATACAGGCTTTGGCTTCGAGCGCCATCAGTACTGAACCGACCGGCGCGCGAGCGAGTTGCGGAAGTTTGTTAAAGGCGCTTTGCTCCTCTCGCGTAAGTTCAATTTTGTAATTCCTTCCCATCCTTTCCAATGTCTCAGCGGTGGTAGGGCCGCCCGGCGTACAGAGCACTAAGTCGAGGTTCTTCTTCCGGTCGTGAACGAAGTCCCGCATTTCGTGGTTGATGCCGAAGCAGACTGCGCCCGCTTCCACGTGACGCCTCAGAAGCGGAGTCGACGCCATCAAATCGAAGACCACCCCCCAACAGGCAATCTTTGAGTGATGGTCACTGCGCGAATGATACTGCCAGTTATTCTGATAGCGGTCGCGAATGTTGGCCGATGACAATGTTCGCGCCAGTATTGTAGGCCCATTCATTCGCGCCTCGATTTTTCGGTCCAATTTCTCACGTTTATCTGATTCCCTGTTCCCGCGGCCCTTCGACGGCCCTCCAGCGACGAGAAGCATGGTCTTGGCGAGCCGGACCGATCTCGGTTGTTCGACCACTGATCAAGAGTCCGGTGTCTAAGAGAAGCCAAACTGATGCTCACGTTCCGTTTTGGGGCTGACTCTTCAGTGAACGCTCCAGTGGAAGGAGGCCGGGAGCCCGAGCGGTGGAGCTAGTGTGACTTTCGTAGGGCATAGGAGACTAACGCGCTGGTTGCTATGGCAGGTGGGGTGGTAGGCTAGTTGCGATTCTCGCTGGGGAAAAGGGGGGCGCGATATGGCTGTCGCATCGTTCAAGACCAATCCTTACGGGCTGCATGAACTGTTGAAGAAGTGCGAAGGCGGACTTCTTCAGTTGCCTGACTTTCAGAGGAGTTGGGTTTGGGACGAAGACCGAATAAAGAGCTTGATCTCCTCGGTCTCGCGCGGTTTTCCAATTGGGGCATTGATGACGCTGGAAACGGGAGGGGTGGTTGATTTCAAGCCCCGACCCATCGAAGGCGCGCCGGATAATGCAGTCACTACCCGGCCTGAGGCACTCTTGCTTGATGGCCAGCAGCGAATGACCTCACTTTACCAAGTGTCGCTTCGGGGCAAGGTGGTGGAGACCATCACGCCGAAGAAGAAGAGGGTCAAACGGTTATTCTATATCGATATCGTCAAGGCGCTCGACCCAACCGTGGAACGGGATGAAGCCATTGTGTCCGTCGGAGAAGATCGGCTCCTGGCGGAGGACTTTGGCCGCAAGATTGTGCTCGACCTGACCACGAGAGAGAAGGAATTCGAGCGGCTGATGTACCCAGTATCAATGATCTTCAACTGGGACGAATGGCAAAAGCAGTTCATCGAACACTTCATGAAAGACGGCGAGTTTCCGAAGAAGTGGGACGTGCTTCGCCAATTCAAAGAAAATGTTCTTGATAACTTCATCCATTACCAGGTGCCAGTAATCGCCTTGGGGGCGGGCACTTCAAAGGAAGCTGTCTGCGTTGTGTTCGAGAAAGTGAACACGGGCGGGAAGGCTCTGGATGCCTTCGAACTAGTGACTGCGATGTATGCCGCCGATGGTTATGAGCTGCGTCGCGATTGGTATGGAAAAGACGGGGAATTCGGCCGGCAGCATCGCTTCAAGGAGATGTTGAGGCCAGCCGGTCAGGACTCGGGCATCATTGCGGCGGTTTCGAATACGGACTTCCTGCATGCTGTCTCCCTATTTCACGCACGAGAGCGGAGGCGCGAAGCGGAAGCAGCTGGTAAGCAAGGCAAAGAATTGCCGGCTGTCTCGGGCAATCGCAACGCGCTGCTAAATCTTCCACTTGATGCCTACAAGAAATACCAAGCGCAGGTCGAAGAGGGCTTTGTGCGGGCTGCCAAGTTCTTGCACATGCTGCACATCTATCGCGTATTCGACTTGCCTTATCAAACTCAGATCATCCCGTTGGCCGCGATCCTAGCCGATATAGGAGCCGCTTGGGAGCACGAAGCCAATCGGGCTAAGTTGTCACAATGGTATTGGAATGGGGTTTTCGGTGAGCTTTACGGATCTGCTGTCGAATCCCGCATCGCCAGGGACTTCCTGGAGGTGCCCGCGTGGCTGAAGGGCGGGGCGCTACCGTCTACCATTCGTGACTCGACTTTCAGGGCTGAACGGCTCAAGACCATGCGTATGCGCATCTCCGCTGCCTACAAAGGCGTCAACGCGTTGCTAATGAAAACCGGCGCGGAGGACATTCGCTCTGGCCAAAAATTTGATCACATAGTCTTCTTTGGCGAGAACGTTGATATTCACCACATCTTCCCGAAGAAATGGTGCGAAGATCGAAAGATCAAGCCGGCCGTGTACGACTCCATCATCAACAAGACGCCGCTTGCATATCGAACCAATCGGATCATCGGTGGGGCAGCGCCGTCTATTTACCTTTCGAAACTTGAACAGGGCGATAAGGAGACGCCGCCTATTTCAATGCAAAACCTCGATGGCTATTTGCGCTCGCACTTGATTGATCCAAGCCTGCTCAGAGCCGACCAGTTTGAAGCGTTCATGATAGATCGGCAGGAGCGTCTGTTGGCTCTGATCGAGAAGGCGACCGGGCAATCAGCTTATCGAGGGGAAACCGAGGACGAGGAGGCTGAGACCGATTCGGAAACCGCCGAGGCCGAACTGACGATCGCGGCTTAACGCGGCCGAGCCGCTTTGCGCGGTGCTCTGGCGTCAAGGACTGCCGTAAATCGGCGCAACTTGAACCAGGGCCTTGCCGGAAGGCGATCGATCAATACGATGCAAGTTGTCGTAGGTATTGTGCTATGGCAGCCGGAACACATTAGTCACTGGACAGCTCGCGACTGGTAAGGCTTGGTCGCAAAGCTTTTCAGTCGGGCTGGAAGCGGTGTCTCCTTCCAGAGAACGATTGGTTAGAGGGTGGGAGCCGGTCTTGGTCCAAGGCGCAGGCCTGACGCTTTGTTTTCGAGAACTCGATGCGCCACGGGTGAAAAACCGTGGTTGACCTGCGAGAGCTAGGGTTTGGATGATTCTTGAGGCGGCTGAGGCGCAGTTTGTAGCTTATGATGCTGGTCGGGCTTCGCAAAGCGGACGGGCATCCGATAAATACTGAGCCGCCGTCTACCTGTCAGATAGCTAGCTTCGTCTGCATTGACGAATGCTGCTTGTTATTTGTCTGGCCGCTTGCTGTTTAATTCTGGTGATCGTCGCGGTGATGGTACTGGTGGTCGTTGCGATGGTTATGTTGAGTGTCAACAGAATTGCGATTGTGAAAAAGAATTCCAACCCACACGCACCCACAGGCTAGGACATTGTGTCCTTTGAGCTTTCCGCAGCGGGTGGAATTTATCCCCGGAAAAGTGACTTTGTTTTCCGGGTAAAGACCGTCGTTAAGGCGAATCGCCGCTTCACCTTTCAGGGAATCGCGGATAAGTGCGGAAGGTGGACGACGCCTCCTACAGCGCCGTCCACCGCCTGGTGGTGAGTCTGGGACTCCCCTCCGCAACGAGAGCGTTTCTGACGCATCTCCAGGCATCCTGTCAATCGGATAGCGCGCGAAGCACCGCTTCACGCGGCGGAGAAGCTCGGCCATGTCGGACAAACTGCAGGTGCATTTCTGGATGTTGAGTGCGAACGCCGAAGGTCAGTTGGCCATCGGCGCGCTCATCGTCATCGTGTTGGTGATCGCCGCTCTCATGTTCTGGCGACGGCGCGGCTAGTTTTATGCCGGTTCCCCCGCTATCTTTGCGTGCATAACGCGGGGAGGGCTGGCGTATGTTGGAGAATATCTCAAAGTATTGGGCGTTGCTGACGGTCGCTGCATTCGCGGTCGTTTCCGTGTTCAACATTGGCTACTTCTACATCATCGGTCTTCACTTCATTGGAGTAATGGATCTCACTAATGTCATTTATTCTGTCGGATTGGTTCTCGGCTTTCTTCTGCCGCCGCTGTTCGCACTCCCGGTAGGCGCGATCGAGGACTTCCGAAAGGCTGCCAAGCAGCCCGACGCGCTTAGCCGTTACTTCAAACCTATCAAATGGGCGTCCTGGGCGGTGATCGCGTTCTTCTGTGTGGCGCTGTTCTTCACACACAACTTTCTCTCCACGATGACGCTCTTTTCGATCACCTTCGGGGCCGCTGCCGTGTTTGGCAGTTTGGTCGCCTACATTGCCTGGCAAAGCGGCGCGAGCCGGTCTTGGGTCGTTTTGGCCGGCCCTCTGAGTGCTTCGGCGCTGGCTATCTTCTGGATTGGCGGCAACATCGCGGACCATGAGGCACGCTTCAGTAAGACCACATACAGGATCACGACCAAGGACGCGGAGTATTCAGAGGCACGTCTCGTGCGCTCGTCATCGACGGGATTTATCGTCTCCCACGACAAGCGCTTCATGTTCGTGCCGTCAGGTGAGGTGAAGTCGATTGCGCAGATGAACCCCTACGTCGAATAGGGAGGCGTCGCCATCTTCGCTTTCGGCTGGCTGTCGTTCGCCGGTTCTGCCTTGGGCGCGGTATGTTGAGCAGGGGCTTTCACCTCGTTGCTACTCACCCAACCGCTAAAAGCCCGCCCGAGCGGTGCTTGAACCCCCCGGCGAGCCGAAAGATGTGCGAGCCATCGTAGCGCACCTGCAAAATGCGCCCGTCCTTGAGAAGGACGAGCTTCTCATCGCGCTATTGCTTCTAAAGCGCGGACCGACGCAGTATCCGTCTTGACTACGCATGCTCCGGCCAACCGCACCTGAGTTTCGCGGACAGCACCGTTTTCCTCGGTCCAGGTAATTGGGCGGCCGCTGAATAAGGTAGCTCCGGAAACTCGGCGGTGACCGAGCAGGGACTTTCTGCAGCCTCATCTCGATGGCGTACCGGAAAACGACTTATAGGCGGGAAATGCACCTTAAACCTTTGCCCAATTACAGCAAACGAGTCCGCCCTCCGAGCGCGCCATAATTCGCAAGTCGAGGGCGGTGCTCACGGTGCTGGTGAATACGAGTGTGCCAGAGCTGTCGAAAGCGGAACGCAAGCTCACTGTGTGACTTGCTCGTCGCCTTCAAGATTTCACCCCCCATCCTAAGTAATGATGAGTTTCACCGGAGAGCTCGCCGCAATGGCGATGCCATTCTCAGGGCGGCACTCCGGACAAGTGTCGCCGATCGATTCCAGCACTTCCCGAATCTCGGCCTCGGCCTGTCCCGCAGACAGTCCTGCCGGCGGATATTGTCTCGCGATTTCCAGCGCTCTGTCGCGGGCGTGAGGATCGGCACGATCTTTCATCCAGCCATGCTCCTCGCATTCACGGACGGCACCTGCGTCTTGCAGTAGGGAGATCGCCCAACCACGCAATGTTCGGATTCCCGGCCGTCTTTCTCTCGTCTTCAGCATGAAAATCGCTCCTGCCCGGACGAATCCTCTCGCCCGTTGCTCGTTCCGCGCGGTTAGCACGGGGCAGGGATTCCATTTTGCGGGAGGCTAAGCTTGTCCACGTGTTCCGCAGGAGAACCTACGCTGTGGTCGCTGGATCTTCCTTCTCGCCAGTGGCGACGACCTTTAGCTTCCCATCGGGAAGTGCCCGTTGCAGCGCTTTGGCCTCATCCCAGGGCGCCCGCAGCCAAGTGTCGTATTCTTCGGCGGTCGTCAGAATCGCGGGCATTGCCTTTGGGTGGACGCGTTTCACCTCCGCGTTTGGCTCGCAGGTCAGGAAACCGAATACATCGGCGGTCACTGGGCCTTCCTTAACCTTCCGCACGGATGTCCAATTTGTCCAGATGCCTGCAAAAGCGGAGAGGGGTCGAGACTCGTCAAGCGCGAACCACACCGGCACCTTCTTCCCGTCCACGGTGTCGTACTCGGAAAACGAAGTCAGCGGGACCAGGCAGCGATTGTCCGGCCCGAGCCATCTCTTCCAATGTTTACTGCTGGTGTTGCGGATATTGGTCGTGCCGCTGTCCGGCTCCATCCGCAGCAACTCCTTGAAGTCGACCGTTTTGCCCTTATCCTGAAGCTTCTCGGCTCGCTTCTTCGCCGCCTTCATCAGCGCTTCCGAGGAAGACGGCATACCCCAGCGCGCCATGGCGACTTCGCGCCCGTCGGGCACGTTGCGGACGATCGGGGCTGGGTAGTCCGGGAAAATTCCTGGCATGCTAGGTAAGTTGCCGACGCTGCTGTTGAGTGCGCCAAACAAGCGACGGATCGCGTCCACGTTCTTCGTCATCGAGTAGAGATTACACACGTTCAGGTCTCCGGAGGTGCCTGGCGAGGACGGCCTGTCAGTTGCAGAAGGGTAGCCCCGGGCCGTCGGCCGGCCTTAGCACACTTACTGCAACGAAGCCGGCTTGCGAGGTCGTGGACCGACGTGGTGGGGGGATGCCGCAGCGCAGCCAGATCGACGTCCCTTTTGGTCTTGCACCGCGAGCACTCGATCTCGAGCCAGGAGTATCCGCCGTTCACGGCCTGGTCGATCGTGGGGGATGGATCGACTGGTCCTCCATCGGCCCACATCTTCTCGTTCCAAGATTCGCAGAGCAGCTTGTCCGCCTGCTTGATGAGAGCTTCGCCCTTGGCGCGGGCCTCAGCCGACTGCGAGCCGAGGATCGCGGTCATTGCACGGGCTTTGCCGAGCTCCTTGCCGAGTGCCTTTCGGTCGCTTCCTGACAAGGGCGTTGGATGGTGCTTCGGGGCCATGCGCCGTGCCTAGTCGAACGTTGGCCAGCAGCCATCCTCTTCATGACGCCCCGTACGGTGCGTACAGGTATTGCCCAATAGCCGCTGGCCGACCTCTTTCCAGATCGTTTCTGCACCGTAGAGACGGGTGGCGTCGGTCCTCTGGATCTCGACTAACCTGCCGCATCGGCGGCATCCCACCCGTAAGAGATGTTGAGGAATTTGGCTTAGCCGCAGCGCTCCGGCAGAGGGGACCGCCGGCCTTACTTCGGCGCAAGCGTCCTCCAGAAGCGCCCGCCAGTATTCCGGCGGCAAATCGGCGTCAGGAGCTAATCCTGCGGTCGGCATCGGATGCGGGCGGGCAGCAGCGGCCATTTTTTCCATCTGCTTCGGGTTGGGCATCCGCCAGCTCGCGGGTCGGTCGGACATACCCAATTAGAACATAAAGGGAACAAAAGAGTCGATACCCCTCCCGTAGAAATCATGCGGTGGGCTTCGTGGGTTGTCGGAACCCGGTGCTCCCATCCGTCTTGAGTCAAGTACCCGAAGACCGGAGTTCCGCGTACATGGCACCGCGCGCCAATTGGAAAGGCTTTCTGCGATTGTCTCTGGTGACCTGCCCGGTTGCGCTCTATCCCGCTACCTCGGAGAGCGAGAAGATTTCCTTCAATCAGCTAAACCGACAGACCGGCCATCGCATCAAGTATCTGAAGGTCGATGCGGACACCGGCGATGAGGTGCCGAACGAGGACAGCGCTGGGCGTTGCTTGATAAGGTGAGCTCGACAAGCATCGAGATGGGCTCCGGATGGGCGGCCTCTCGCGCTCGTCAATTGCGCGATCCGACGGTGGGAGCTCCGATCCTCGTTCCGAGAGGACGCTACGACGCTACGACCACGCGATCGAATTCAGACAGGTCTGCTTTGCGCAGCTATCGAGACATAGCTGCCGCAAGCCCTTCACCGCCGCCTGTGAACCATCAGCGAAGTTACAGCACAAGCCAATAAGGTCCGCTTAGTAGGGCGGAGCGGACTCGATTTGCTCTGTGTGAGGTCTTCGCATTTTGACCCTTAGCGGCCCATGAGGTGGCGCTACACACGGCTCGACCTGTGGATCGACGATCCTGCGCTAAAAGGTGCGTCATCATCATCTGGCCAAGTAATAGGAACGGTCCTAAGACGCGCCCGTTTCCCACGCATGAAGAAACCCTTAGCGCCCCGCCCAAAAGCTGCGCCAGGACTGACGCCCGCTCTCGAACGGAATATCCAGGCGCTGGTCGAACGAAGGAAGCGGGAGCAAGCCAAGGCGTCCATTCAGCAGAAGGTAGCCGATGCGATAACTTCGTTCACCGGCAGTATGCTATTTGCTTACCTACACCTATTCGCTTTTGGATTTTGGATAGCTGCAAATATCCGGTGGCTCCCAGGAATTTCACCATGGGATGAAAGCTTTGTAGTGCTCGCTATGATCGCTTCTGTAGAGGCAATCTTTCTTTCGACCTTTGTGCTGATCTCTCAGAATCGTATGGCTGCGGAAGCAGATAGAAGGGCTGAGTTGGATCTGCAGATCAGTCTCCTCACTGAACATGAGATTACAAAGATGGTCGCGCTCCTCAATGAAATAGCCAACAAAAATGGGATCGATCCCCGCCAGGACGAAGAGCTTCAGGAAGCTGCCTCAGACATCGCACCGGAGCGAGTTCTCGATAAGATTGAAGAGACGAGGGCCTAGCTGAGTGCGACAACGTTCCTGCTGCGAGAAGCCAGAAGCCCAATCTTTACATCACGCCTATCGATGTCGTCTTCTGGCCCTTAGCCGACGGTTGCTTGGAGTGCCGCGATGTCCGCTGCCGGGAGGGAAGCGGACCAAGGCCGAGCGGGGCGCCGTGGTCGGCTTTTGTCCCCTTCTGCGAAGTTGCGCTCGGTCTCAAGGAGGTTCCGCTTGTCGCGGCAGTGCGAACCAGATTTGCTCAACCTGAGTTCTTCCCGTTTTGACCCATAGCTGAGCTTTCAGAGGCTAGATTCAGGTTTTCGAACCGTAACGCTCTCGCCGATCTCGAAGCTCATCAAATCCTCGCCGACCTCAAGCGGCCCCTCATAGATTTCACGGGTTGCCGCGATCAGCGCTTCGATAGTCGGGGCGGCCACGGTCTGACTGGCGAGCATGACGAGGTGGGTGAAGGCGGCGAGCTTCGGCCGTGTTTGCGCAAATACGCGTCCGGCTTCCTGCGGCGAGGTGTGATGATTGATGATGCGCTGGATGTCGGCTTGGCCCAGCAGTTCCGGCGGAGCCATCGCAACCTCGTGCACCAGCAGATCGGCTCCCTCGCCGTAGCGGAGCAAGTTCACGTTGTAGCGAGTGTCGCCGGAGATCACCGCGACCCGGCCTTGATACTCAATGCGAAAGCCATAGGCCGGCTTGATCGCGTCGCCATGATCAACGGTGAAGGCGATGACGCGCAGGTCGCCGGCTTGATAGACGACGCCGTCTTCACCAAATTCTTCTACTGTGACTGCCACATGCTCGCGGGCGAGCTTTTCGTCCTCGACACGAATCTCGATGTCGTGCGCATAGGCTGCTTGCAGATGATGCATGAGCCTCGCTGTGCCGACCGGGCCGATCACGTTGAACGGTCGGCGACGGTTGCCGAAATGCGAGCTTAGCCAGCCGGTCAGCCAGAGATCTGGAATGCCGACCGTGTGATCGGAATGAAAATGCGTGAGCAACAGCGCATCGATCCGGCCGATCGGAACACCGAGCTGAAACAATCGCATAGTGGCGCCTCGGCCGGCATCGATCAGCACAGTGTGGCTGCCCGCTTCGATCAGCGTGCTTGGGCCAAAACGATCAGGACGGGGGATTGGTGTCCCCGTCCCGAGGAGCGTCACGCGAAAATCTGATGTCACTGTTACTGGACCTTGATGCCGGCGTCGGCGACGACCTTGTGCCAATGCGAAACCTGATCGCCGACCAGCCGGCCGAATTGTTCGGGCGTGCCGCCCGCCGGTTCGGCGCCGATCTTTGCAAGCGCCTCGCGCGCTGACGGCTTCTCC
>NZ_JAGKJJ010000020.1 GCF_020329505.1 Bradyrhizobium semiaridum | reverse complement strand
GCGCGCCGATCAGCTCGGTCCGCTTCACCGGGTTCTCCCCGATCGCAAGCGTCAGGTCGGGCTTGATGCTGAGATAGGTCGGCTTGTCCGGCTTCTTCTGCGGGGTCGACGAGGATGTCGGCAGGTCGATCGGCAGGTCGACGGTCGACAGCGGCGCCGCCACCATGAAGATGATCAGCAGCACCAGCATCACGTCGATGAACGGCGTGACGTTGATCTCGTGGGCTTCCGCGAAATCGTCATCGCCGTCGTTCTCGGAGATCGAGACTGCCATCGCCTACTCCGCCGCCGCGGCGCGTGCGCCGTGCGGAACGCTGCCGGGAATGCTGCCATGGGTGCGGTCGAGATCGCGCGACAGCAGCCGTCCGGCAGCGCCCGAGGCGCGGCCGACCAGCTCGAGATAGCCCTTCGTGACGCGCGAGAAGTGGTTGTAGATGATCACGGCGGGGATCGCCGCAACCAGGCCGATCGCGGTGGCCAGCAGCGCTTCGGCGATGCCCGGCGCCACCACGGCAAGGTTCGTGGTCTGCGACTTCGAGATGCCGATGAAGCTGTTCATGATCCCCCAGACCGTGCCGAACAGGCCGACGAAGGGCGAGGTCGCGCCGATGGTCGCGAGCAGGCCCATGCCGGTGCGGATGCGACGCGCTTCGGCGCGCGCGATCTCGGAGAAACTCGAGGCCGCGCGCTCCTTGATGCCGGCATCGCTGGAGATGCCCGCCGACAGCCGTCCCTCGCGCATCGCCGCCGCGATGAACGACGACAGCACGCTGCCCTTGGCGCCGAGCGCGAACTGCGCTTCCGCCAACGAGCGTGATTCAGCGATCCTGGTGAGCGCGCCGCGCAGCTTGCGCTGCACCACCGTCAGCTCGATCATCTTGGCGATGAACACGGTCCAGGTGACGAGCGAGGCGAAGGCAAGACCCAGCATCACCGCCTTGACGATGATGTCGGCGTTCAGGAACATGTTCCACGGCGACAATTCATGCAGGCCCGTGCTCGACTTCGGCTGCTTGCTGTCGGCGCCGGCAGGCGCCGCCAGCGACGCGTCGGCCGCCGCCGGAGCGGACTGCACTTGCGGCGCCGCGGCAGACGGCTGGACCGCCGGTACGGACTGAGCCGGCCGCGACGGGGTCACGGACTGGGACTGCACCGCGGGCGCCGCTTGCGCGCCGGGGGCCGCCTGCTGCTGCGCCGAAGACGGCACGGCGAGCGTGAGCATCGCCAGCGAGGCGATCATGGCGGATGCAGCGCGGAACAGGGATGTCTTCATTACTACACTTCGGCCCAGTGACGGATCAGGTTGTGATAGATGCCGGTCAATTTGACCGTTTCAGGATCATCGCGCCCCAGCCGCTCCACCAGAGCCTGGATCGCCATATCGAGATCAAAGATCAGGCTGCGGGCGTGAGCATCACGTACCATGCTCTGCAGCCAGAAGAAAGACGCAACCCGGGTCCCCCGGGTGACCGGCGTGACCAGATGCAAACTGGAAGCAGGATAAACCACGAGATCGCCGGCCGGCAGCTTGATTTCGTGGGATCCATAGCGGTCTTCGATGACGAGCTCGCCGCCGTCGTAGTCTTCCGGCTCCGATAAAAACAGCGTGACCGACAGGTCGGTGCGGATCCTCAAGCCCGTCAGCCGGTCGCCGCGCACCGCATTGTCGACATGCAGACCGAAATGGTGCCCATCGGTTGCGGCGTAGCGGTTGAACAAAGGTGGAAAGATTCTAAGCGGGATCGCCGCCGAGATGAAGCGCGGGCTCGCCGACAACGCCGACAGCACCCGGTTGCCGAGCTGCCGCGCGACCTCGCTGTCGGGCGGCAGCTGCTCGTTGCGCTTGACCATCGCGGAGGCAGCCCCCGCGGTCGAGCGGCCGTCCTCCCAATCGCTGGCATCCATGATGCGGCGGAAATCCGCCACATCGTCCTTGCTCAAAACGTTGGGAACACAGACCAGCATTTCGCCGCCTTCACGCCTCCGTCAGTAACGCGCAGAAACAACCAGATACGCCGCGCGTCCCGGTGCCTCGAGCACGAACGGCGCCGCGCTCTGGTACAGCGCGTCGTAGTAGCGCTTGTCGAAGATGTTGTTGACGAACAGCTTCGCGGTCCAGTTCTTGTCGATCTTGGCTTCCGCGAACATGTCGAAGCGCCAGTAGCTCGGGATCGAGGTGCCCTGGTTGGCCGCGAGGAACGTGCCGCCGTACACCTTCGAGCGATACACCGCCTGCCCGCCGAGTTCGATCCTGTCCGTGACCTGATACTTCGTCAGCATGCTGAACGACTGATGGGCAACGTTGGCAAGCGGGAGGCCGACGTTCGACGTGTAGAGAAGTGTGTTCGCCGGCGGAATGTTCGATTTGGTCACCTCCGACTGCATCAGGACGAGACCGCCGAACACGCTCCATTTGTCGGTGATCTTGCCACCGACGCCGAGATCGATACCGCGGATGCGATAGGCGGCACCGGCGCTGATGCAGGACACCGTCCCCGTCGTGCCGGCGGGATACGGACAGTCCGCGGTAGCTGTTGCGGGCGTGATATTGCGGGACTCTCGGGCATTGTCCTTTTCTGTCTGGAACAAGGCCGCTGTAAGCAGCAAGTGCCGATCAAATAGCTCCCATTTGGTGCCGACTTCGATCGCCTTGTTCTTCTCCGGACCAAAAATCTGGCTGGGGTTGCCGTTGAGCACCGGAGACAGACCGCCGTACTGGATACTGGTGCCGTCGAACTCCGCGCCGACCGGGTTCGAGGATGTCGCATAGGCGGCGTAAACGCTGCCATTCGGCAACGGCTTGAGCGTCAAGCCGAGGTTGAAGTTCGGAAGCCCGTAATCCTGCTGCTGTTGACCGAAGACGTTCGCGACTCCGTTGACCGTGCCGTAACCGCTTGTCTTGATGTTGTAGTCATCATAGCGGACGCCGCCATTGAGGATCAGCAGGTCGTTGTAGTTCGCCGTATCCACGGCATAGACGCTTTTCGTATCGATGCTGATCTTGGTCGGCCGGCCCGACAGACCCGAAGGGATACCGAAGGGAATGTTGGTGAATTGCGGGTTGAAGACGCTCACGCCTGTCAAGGATCCGGAGCCGCTAAAGCCGCCGGGCAAAGCTTCCGAGCTCAACCCAACATACCTGTCGATCGATGACCTCTCCTGGTCGTATTCGAAGCCCGCAAGCGCTGTGTGCTTGAAGCCAACGCCGTCGCTGAACTTGTAGGTGGCTTCAGTTTGGTTCGCTATCACGCTCGTCGCTTGAAAGCGGCTCTGCGGATTGGCGCTGAGCGTCGAGGCCGAGAGCGGATCCTTGATGACCGGCGCCTCAGGCAGCGTTCCGATGTAATTTTGAGTTGAGTAGGAATCGCGGAACTTGTTGGTTATCAAGAGATCAGGCGTGACCTGCACTTCGGCGTTGAGCGTGCCGATGTCCTGCCCCGTCCGATAGAAGTCGCGATTGGTGAAACCGTACCAGTTATTTCGGTTGGATCCGAAGTCCGGAAATGGACCGCCGGCAGTGGTTGCAGTGCTCGGCCGGTAGTAAGGAACGCCGAAATCCGGAAGGCCGGTCAACTCGGTGTGGATGTAGTTGCCGCTGATCTTGACGGCGTCCACCGGCTTCCAGGTCGCAGCAACAAAGCCGCCGTCACGGTTGTCCTGCACGTAGTCTCGACCGGCGACGCCGGCGTCCTGAAACAAGCCGCCAGCCCGGACGGCCAAAGTCGGACTGATCACCTGGTTGACGTCCAGCACGACACGCTTGGTCCTGTCGGTCCCGAATGTGGTGTCCATGTTGTAGAAATTGCCAGCGGTCGTCGCCTGCTTGGTGACGATGTTGATGGCGCCACCAGCAGTACCGCGACCGGCGAAGGACGAAGCAGGCCCGCGCAGAATTTCAACCTGCTCGGTAAAGAAGTTCTCGCGAACGCTCACGCCCGAATCACGAACACCATCGATGAAGACGTCGTTTCGCACGTCGAAGCCGCGGATGAAGAAGCGGTCGCCGAACGCATTGCCGCCCTCGCCGGTGCCGAGCGTCACGCCCGCCGTGCTCAGGATCGCCGTTTTCAGCGAGGTGGCGTTCTTGTCCTCGAGCACGTCCCTGGTCAGCACGGTCACCGACCTCGGTGTGTTCAGGATCGGCTCGGGAAACTTGCCCGACGACTGCAACCGGTCGCCCTTGTACGGCGCGGCCGGATCGGCATAGGGATTGCGATCAGCCGGCAGCCCGCCGGCGTTGGGAAACGGCACCGGCGCCTGCGCCTGCTGGGTGCGGCGCGCGGCGCGGCGCAGTGCGCTGCGGGCGCGGACATGGTCCGGCGTCGGCTTCGACGTCGCCGGCCGCGGACGCGCCACCGGGGCATCGACCGTCACCGGCGGCAGGTTGGACTGCTGGGCCTCGGCGCCGGAAAAGGACGCCACCGCGATCAGCCCCGCGACCGCGGAAACCTTCTTACCGGAATGATTTGCATGATCGGCCGAACCGACCGCCGTCTCGAAACGCAGCGATCGCGGCGCCTTCACATTGCTCATTTGACACGCCCCCAAAGAAAACAGGCCCGCCCGCAACATCCAGCCATAGGGGTGCGACGAACTGTCTCTTTCGGTTATCGAGCGTGAATTTTTCGGTCAATGCAGCAGCTGCAACAGCGCGCCTGAATCGCGCCAATTCAAAGGAATTCTAATCTGCGATCTGTAACGGTTCTAAACTGCTCTTTTTAATCGTTCTAAAGAATCGCCGCCGTCACTCGGCGCTCGGCGGCTTCATCAGCGAAAACAGCTCGTCAACGGTCCGCTGCGCGACCTGGCGGACGCGCTCGGTGTTCTCCATGCCGGCGATGTTGACGCCGTTGACGACAGCTTTGATCTCGTCGCGGAAATCGGTGAGGAAACGCAGCGGATCGCGCTGCTCGTTGGCGACGCGCGCAATCAACCCGGTGATCAGGATCTGACACGCCATCATCCGTCCGTTCAACTCGTCCATCGCGGCCCTCCTCGTCCTGAATCGTCGGGGCGCGGTATGAACGACATCAAGCGGCGTTTCAACCACGGCGCCCGACAAGTGCCGCGCTACTTCGCGGCGATGGACTCGGATTGTTCGCCGAGCGCCTTGATGCGCTCCTTGACCTCGCGCAGCGTGGCGAGCCCGCTCTCGACATGCCTGGCCGAGACGTCGCGCAGCACGTCGCTCGCGATCTCATCACGCAGGCTGTCGAGATCGTCGACGAGCTGGCGCCCGCTCCTGGTCAGGAACAGACGGTTGGTGCGGCGGTCTCTCGGATCGGGCCGCCGTTCGAGCAGGCCGTGCTCGACGAGGCGGTCGAGCAGCCGCACCAGCGAGATCGGCTGCAGCTCGAGCACGTCGGCGAGATCGACCTGGGACAGCCCTTCCTGCTCGCGCAGCCGAAACAACACGATCCATTGCGCGCGCGTGGTGCCCCGCGTCTTGGCGCGGTGATCGATGTAGTTGCGCAGCAGCCGCGAACTCTCGACGAGCTGCGCGATATACTGGCGTTTGAGATCGAGCGACATGGCCCTCCCTGGCCGATTTCGTTTCCGCTTGTTTCTGACCTAAACCTTTCCGAATGTTTAGGATTCTCAAGTCGTAGTGTGTTTACACATTAAGTGCACGCATATTATATCCGCAAGCTCTGGGAACGGTTTTGATGACCCTCTATTGTTCGTCCAGCCCAAGATTGTCCGTTCGAACCGAAGAGCTCGCATGTCGAAGTCACGCGCAATTGGTTGGGTCTTGCTAATCGCTGCGATCGGCGCAGCGGGCTATTACGGCTGGCAGAAATACGAGGGCAACAAGCAGGCGGCGGAAGCCGCGCAGCGCCGCGCCGCCGTGCGACCGGCGGTCCCGGTCACGATCGCGGCGGTCGAGAAGGCCGACTTCCCGGTCTATCTGACCAGCCTCGGCACCGTGCAGGCGTTCAACACCGTCCAGATCCGCACCCGTGTCGACGGCCAGATCACCAAGATCGCTTTCAAGGAAGGCCAGTTCGTCAAGGCGGGCGACACGCTGGTCGAGATCGACCCGCGGCCGTTCCAGGCTTCGCTCGACCAGGCCAAGGCCAAGAAAACCCAGGACGAAGCCAACCTCGCCAATGCCAATCTCGACCTGAACCGCTTCACGCGGCTCGGCGAGTTCGCGACCCGCCAGCAGCTCGATACCCAGCGCTCGACCGTGGCCCAGCTCACCGCGCAGATCGCGGCCGACGATGCGGCGATCTTCAACGCGCAGACGCAGCTCGACTACGCGACGGTGAAGTCTCCGATCGACGGCATCGTCGGCCTGCGCCTCGTCGATGTCGGCAACATCGTCAATGCCTCGACCGCGACCGGCATCGTGACGATCACCCAGATCGAGCCGATCACGGTGATCTTCACTGCGCCGGAAGACCAGCTGCCCGACATCAAGGCCGCCCTCGCGGTGGCGCCGCCGAAGACCATTGCGCTGACCACTGACGGCAAGAAGGTGCTCTCCACCGGCACGCTGCAGCTGATCAACAACCAGGTCGACACCACGAGCGGGACTGTCCGGCTGAAGGCGGTGTTTGACAACAAGGATCATGCGCTGTGGCCGGGCCAGTCGGTCTCGACCCGGCTTCTGGTCAAAACCCTGAAGGACGCCACCGTGGTCCCCGATGACGCGGTGCAGCATGGCACTGACGGCCTCTACGCGTATTCAGTGAACCAGGAGAACAAGGCCGAGCTCCGCAAGGTCAAGGTCAGCCAGTCGATCGACGGCAAGTCGGTGATCGAGGACGGCCTGTCGCCGGGCCAGCACGTGATCACCGCGGGCCAGTACAAGGTCTCGCCGGGAACCCTGGTGACTACCGCAGTGGCGAGCTCGGATCAGACACAGGCGAAGGTCACGCAGGAATGAGCGACGGAATTTCCGCACCCTTCATTCGCTTCCCGATCGGCACCTCGCTGCTGATGGCCGGCATCCTGTTTGTCGGCCTCGTCGCCTATCCGTTGCTGCCGGTGGCGCCGCTGCCGCAGGTCGACTTCCCGACCATCCAGATCACCGCGTCGCTGCCGGGCGCGAGCCCGGAGACGATGGCGACCTCGGTCGCGCAGCCGCTGGAGCGCCAGTTCGCCCAGATCCCCGGCATCGCGCAGATGACCTCGACGAGCTATCTCGGCACCGCCGCGGTCACCATCCAGTTCGACCTCAACCGCTCGATCGACGGCGCCGCCAATGACGTGCAGGCCGCCATCAATGCGGCCAGCGGACAATTGCCGAAGACGCTGCCCTCGCCGCCGACCTATCGCAAGGTCAACCCGGCGGATGCCCCGATCATGCTGCTGTCGGCGACCTCGGACACGCTGCCGCTGACCACGGTGAGTGACGCGGTCGACGCCCAGCTCGCGCAGCAGATCAGCCAGATCTCCGGCGTCGCCCAGGTCATCATCGGCGGGCAGCAGAAGCCCTCGGTGCGGGTCCAGATCGATCCGGCCAAGCTGGTCGCCAAGGGCTTGTCGCTGGAGGATGTCCGCGCCGCGATCAACATCGCGACCGTCGACAGCCCGAAGGGCAATATCGACGGCGCCACCCGCGCCTACACCATCTACGCCAACGACCAGCTGCTCACGGCGGATCCCTGGAACGACGTCATCATCGCCTATCGCAACGGCGGCCCCTTGCGCATCCGCGACATCGGCCGGGCCGTCACCGGGCCTGAAGATGCCAAGCAGGCCGCCTGGGCCAACGGCAAGCGCGGCGTGTTCCTCGTCATCTTCAAGCAGCCCGGCGCCAACGTCATCGACACCGTCGACAAGATCAAGGAGACGCTGCCGCGGCTGGTCGCCGCCATCCCGCCGGCGATCAAGATCGACGTCATCTCGGACCGCACCACGACGATCCGCGCCGCGGTCGAGGACGTCCAGTTCACATTGCTGCTGACCATCTTCCTGGTGGTGATGGTGATCTTCATCTTCCTGCGCAGCTTCTGGGCCACCGTTATCCCCGCGGTGACCGTGCCGCTGGCGCTGCTCGGCGCCTGCGCGCTGATGTGGGTGTTCGGCTATACGCTCGACAATCTGTCGCTGATGGCGCTGACGATCGCGGTCGGCTTCGTGGTCGACGACGCCATCGTGATGCTGGAGAACATCAGCCGCTACATCGAGGAAGGCGAGAAGCCGATGGCCGCTGCCTTCAAGGGCTCCAGCGAGATCGGCTTCACCATCGTCTCGATCAGCATTTCGCTGGTCGCCGTGCTGATCCCGCTGCTCTTGATGGGCGGCATCATCGGCCGCCTGTTCCGCGAATTCGCCGTCGTGCTGGCGATGACCATCTTCGTCTCAATGTTCGTGTCGCTGACGCTGACGCCGATGATGGCCTCGCGCTTCCTGCGCGCCCACCGCGAGGAGCGGCACGGCCGCTTCTACCGGATCAGCGAGCGCGGCTTCGACGCGATGCTCAACGCCTATCGCGCCGGGCTCGACCTCGCGCTGCGCTGGAGGTTCACCACGCTGATGGTGTTCTTCGCCACGCTGGCGCTGTCGGTCTACATGTTCGTGATCATTCCGAAAGGCTTCTTCCCGCAACAGGACGTCGGCCTGATCACCGCGACCTCGGAAGCCAACCAGGACATCTCCTTCGCCGAGATGAAGCGCAAGCAGGAAGAGCTCGGCAAGATCGTGCTGCAGGATCCCGCGGTCGCGACCGTGGCGATGAATGTCGGCGGCAGCGGCCGCGCCGGCAACAACGGCAACATGTACATCACGCTGAAGCCGCTGAAGGACCGCGATGCCAGTGCGCAGCAGGTGATCGCCCGGCTGCGCCCGAAGCTGGAACAGGTCCAGGGCGCCCGGCTGTTCATGCAGGCGGCGCAGGACGTCCGCCTCGGCGGCCGCCCGACCCGCACCCAGTTCGAGTTCACGCTGCAGGACGCCAACCTTGCCGAGCTGAACCAGTGGGCGCCGAAGATCCTGAGCAAGATGCAGACGCTGCCGCAGTTGCGCGACGTCGCCACCGACCAGCAGACCAAAGGCACCACGCTGCAGCTGCAGATCAACCGCGACACCGCCTCGCGCTACGGCATCCAGCCGCAGCTGATCGACGATACGCTCTATGACGCGTTCGGCCAGCGCCAGGTGACCCAGTACTTCACCCAGCTCAACAGCTACCACGTCATCCTCGAGGTGCTGCCGGAGCTGCAGGGCGCGATCGACACGCTGAACAACATCTACATCAAGTCGCCGCTGACCGGCGACCAGGTGCCGCTGTCGACCTTCGCGAAATGGACCAGCGTGCCGGTGCGGCCGCTCTCGATCAGCCACCAGGGCCAGTTCCCGGCGATCACCATCTCGTTCAACCTGGCCCAGGGCGTGGCACTCGGCCAGGCCACCGAAGCCGTGCAGAAGGCGATGCTCGAGCTCGGCGCGCCGCCGACACTCAGCTCGAGCTTCCAGGGCACCGCGCAGGCGTTCCAGCAATCGTTGTCGACCGTGCCGCTGCTGATCCTCGCCGCGCTCGTCGTGGTCTATCTGATCCTCGGCATCCTCTACGAAAGCTACATCCACCCGATCACGATTCTATCGACGCTGCCGTCGGCGGGCGTCGGCGCGCTGGCGATCCTGATGGCGGCCGGCTTCGACTTCTCGCTGATCGCGCTGATCGGCATCATCCTCTTGATCGGCATCGTGAAGAAGAACGGCATCATGATGGTCGACTTCGCCATCGCCGCCGAGCGCGACCAGCAGATGGAGCCGGTGGCGGCGATCCGCCAGGCCGCGCTGCTTCGCTTCCGCCCGATCATGATGACGACGATGGCCGCGATGCTCGGCGGCGTGCCGCTGATGCTGGGCACCGGCACCGGCTCGGAAATCCGCCAGCCACTCGGCTATGCCATGGTCGGCGGCCTGATCGTCAGCCAGGCGCTGACGCTGTTCACGACGCCCGTGGTCTATCTCTATCTCGACAAGCTCTCCAACGCCTTCTCGAACTGGGGCCGCTCGCAGCCGCCGGACCGCGATGCGCATGACGGCGAGGACGGCGCGGTGAAGCAGGCCGCCGAGTGACTTGACTTTGCCGACCTGACGGCACATCCGGACAGCGTCTATTTCGGAGCCGTGCCCGTGAAGATTGTCGCAAAGTCGCTCTGCGTTGTGTTGACCGCGTTCGGCGTGGCCAGCCTTGGCCATGCCCAGACGCCCAAGGCCAGGAACGCGCCCGGGCCGGCGCCAGTACCCTCGCCCGCCGCGCCGCAGGCCGACGCCGCGGCGGCCAACAATGCCGGCTGGGTGGCACGCTGCACCTCCGCAAGCCGCGACGCGCCGCTGGAATGCGCGATGGAGCAGACCGCCGTCCTCAGCAAGACCGGCCAGCTGATCGTGCTGGTCAACATCCGCGTGCCCGGCGACACCCGCGCACCGGTGGCGCTGATCCAGCTGCCGCTCGGGCTGAACCTTCCGGTCGGCGCCAAGCTGCAGGTCGACGAGGGCAAGGCCGTCGACGTCGCGATCCAGACCTGCGAAGCACGCGGCTGCTACATCAATGCCCCGATCGCCGCCGATGTGCTGGCGCAGCTGCGCGCCGGCAAGCAGCTGAAAGTCTCGTTCCAGAATCTCGGCAAGGAAACCATCACCATCCCGATGCCGCTCGCCGACTTCGCGACGGTGTACGATAGGATCAAATAGCCCGGATGCGCTGAAGCCTTCCCCTGTAACTCATAGCTTCCGGAACGCCGGATGGAGTGATCCTGATCGTGGGCAGCAATGCATTGGTGGCGATCGATCTGGGTTGTCGGGGCGCCGCGGCCGGAGTGTCGCTTCTGATCGCGGGCCTGTTGCTGCGCGACCGCAGCGACGCCGCAGCGCGTCTGAGCGCCGCGCTGGTGGTCGCCGTCGCGGCGTCGGCGGTGACGTCGGCGCCGGGATTTCCGCGGCCATGGCCGTATTGGGGCCTGCCCCTGCTGGCGATGTCCTGCAGCGGGGCGGTCCTGTTCTGGCTCTGGGCGCGCGCGACCTTCGACGACGATTTCGAGCTGCGGCCCTGGCACGGCGCCTTGCTGGTTGCCATCGTCGGCGTGCAATTGTTTGACGTCTGGCCGACAAGAGGCATGCACAGGGGCGAGCTCGATCGACCGCTGTCGTTCGTCTACCTCGGCCTCACTTTGCTGGCTGCGGCGCAGGCCATCGCGACATGGCAGCCGGACCTCGTGGCTGGGCGGCGGCGGTTGCGCGCCGCGGTCCTGGTCGGCGCGGTGGCGTATAGTGCCGCGGGCCTTGTTCAGAGCCTTTGGCCTGTCGAAACTTCCGGCTTCTTCGCATGGAGCCTCGGCAACGCGCTCCTGCTGTGGGCGCTGATGAGCCTCGGCGCATGGAGCCTGTTTCAGGCCGCCACAACGCCGCAAGCATCCGCCGTTCTGCCCACAACAGACAATATCCCGGGCGAACTCGGCGTCGCGGCGCCCGGTGAGGACAGGCCGACCGCGGTCGACCCGGATTTGCTGCGCCGGCTGCAGCGCCTGATGACGGTGGAGCGCGTCTACCGGCGCGAAGGAGTGACCATCGGTTCGCTGTCCGCCGAGCTCGGCGTTCAGGAGCACCGGCTGCGCCAGCTGATCAATGAGGGTCTCGGCCACCGCAACTTCAACGCCTTCCTCAACAGCTACCGGATCGACGAGGTCAAGTCGGCTCTGGCCGATCCCGCACAACAGCAGGTGTCGGTGCTGACGATTGCAATGGATGCCGGCTTTCAGTCGCTCGGCCCGTTCAACCGCGCGTTCAAAGCCAACACCGGCGTGACGCCGACCGAGTACCGCCGACGGACGCTGCAGACGGCCGGTCGAGGGATCGCGGCCGGCTGATCGAAAAATCGGCTAGTTGAATCGCAGGATTCGGCGAGCCGAGCTCACGACCTCCGGTGCAGGATGGGCCGACAGAGCCCTGCTCCATCCTGGAGACGATGATGCGCGCGCACAGACATCTGCTTTGGTATCAGCCAAGGCGATTGCTGCAATTCTCGTCCGCGATGATTCTGTTGCTGTCGATGGCCAGACCGGCGGCGTCTGACGATCTGGCACAGGCCGCGGACCCGGCATCGCTCGGATTCTCGGCCGCACGGCTGGCGCGGATCGCGCCGTGGTATCAGGCACGCTTCGATGCTTTCCCGCCGTCGGACGGGCTCCTGCCCGGCGCCGTCGTCGCGATCGCCAGGGACGGCAAACTCGCCTATCTGCAGGCGATCGGGTTTCAGGATCGCGCGAAAACCGTTCCGATGAAGACCGACTCCATCTTCTGGATCGCCTCGATGACCAAGCCGGTGACCAGCGTCGCCGCCATGATCCTGGTCGACGACGGCAAGCTCGACCTCGACGCGCCGGTCGCGCACTACCTGCCCGAGCTCGAAAACATGCAGGTTGCGACGATCGACCACGACACCGGCAAGCCCAGACTCGATCCGCCAAAGCGCCCTATGACAGTCCGCGACCTGCTGCGCCATACCTCGGGCGTGATCGATCCCGAGATGTATTTTGCCTATCCGGAACGAGGCCTATCGGACGCCACCGCGGAGTTCGGGATTCGCCTGATCCACACGCTCTATGGCTGGAAGGCCGTGTATCGACGCGACAGGACCCTGGCAGATTTCGTGTCCAGCCTGGCCGGCCTGCCGCTCGCCCATCAACCCGGCGAGGTCCATGAATATGGCTGGAGCGTCGACGTGCTGGGCCGCGTCATCGAAGTGGCGTCCGGACAGCCGCTCGACCAGTTCATGCAGAGCCGCATCTTTGCGCCGCTCCATATGGTCGACACCGGCTTCTACGTGCCGAAAGACAAGCTCGACCGTCTGGTCGATTCTCCGATGCCGGAACGGCCGCCGATCTGGGATGTGACGACGCCGCCAAAACTGTTTGCCGGCGGCGGCGGATTGGTGTCGACCGCGCCTGACTATCTGCGATTCTCCCAAATGCTTCTCAATGACGGCGAGCTTGATGGCGTACGGGTGCTCAGCGCACGGGCGGTGAAGCAGATGACGACGCCCGCACTGTCTGCGGATGTCAGAATATACGGCGGCGAAGAGGTTGGCGGCCGTGCCGGAGCAAGCTTCGGACTGGGCTTCGGCATCCGCACCAATCCAGTCTACAGCTGGATCCCGGGCGCACCCGGCAGCTTTTCCTGGGCCGGGTTCTGGGGCACGTATTTCTGGGTCGATCCGGCGGAGAGATTGATCGGCATCCAGATGGTTCAGGCAACGCCCGGCAGCAAAGGGCGCGGCGCGGTGATGTATGCCGGGATCAACCATCTCACCTACGGCGCATTGACGATTCCCGAGCGGCCCTCGTCCGCTCCGCCGGCACCGCCGCCGGCTGCGAGCCCGGAAGCCCTCGCCGATGATGTCGGGACCTATGACTTCGGCTCCTCGGTGAGTTCGCGCGACCGGCAGGGCCTGGCCGATGGCAAGAACGGCTGGCTCGGCATCGAATCGTTCGTCGCCATGGAACCGGAAGGCCTGAGGATCAACAAGCCGATCCCAGGCGCCCCCGCGACCAGGGCGGGCGTGATGGCGGGCGATCTCGTCACGCAACTCGACGATACGCCGTTGAAGGGCTTGACGCTTACTAACGTGCTGGCAAGGCTGCGAGGGCCGGCCGGCACGACGATCAGGATCAGGATCGTCCGCGATGGCCAGGACAACGCAACCGATCTCAGCATCGTGCGAGCCGCCCGCCGCGCCAACGCGGTGCAGCTCCAGGTTCGTCTCGAACAGGGCAAGCTCGTCGCAGAGGCTGTGGGAGCATGGCCGATCCTCGCATTCGAGAAAGGCAAGGCGACGCCGCTGGTTGCAGCGTCAAGCAGCGAGTTCGCCGTCGACGACGAGGATCACACCAGAATCGTCTTCGTCAGGGACGCCGCCGGCAAAGTTTCCGGCCTGATCCTCAATCCCGGACCGTGGGAGCAGACGGCGACGATGATCGCGCCAGAGCCCAAATAACGGGTCCTTGAGAACGCGGCGCTTCCGAGTGGTGCATGAACTGGCTGGGGAACCTGGACCCTGGAGATTCTCAGGAAGGCTTTCCAGAAAATCTTTTGTCGTCAAATGTTTATATTTTCGAGCAACTTAGTGGATCAGCGCTATAGTCATGGGTGTTACTAAAACTTGTTACGAGCACCCGCGAAATGTCCCTTTCCACCAACGTCGTTCGCCGTCCCGGCAGTGCCATGTATTACGCGCGCATCGGCATCCCGCCCGATCTCCAGCGCTTCTATCCGTCCAAGGGAGGGAAACAGCCGGGCTACCGTCGCGAGCTTTGGAAGTCGCTCGGGACGCGTGATCCGAAGGCGGCGCGGGATTTGGTCCTGCCGGTGCTCAGTGAATGGCGGCGTGAATTTGCCATCCTGCGGGCTCGCCGCGAGCCCAGCATCAATGACGTTCAAGCGGCGGTCTGGGCTCATTACGAGGGCGAGTTGGACGCCGATCTCCAGCGACGCGCCAGCCTACCCACGGGCGCCCAGATTGACGCTGCACAGCACCAGTTGGCCGCAGATATCGAGGCTGGCCGAAAGCCATGGACCGATGACCCAATCGTCCAACTGAGCGCAGCGATCGAAGTGATCGTCATGCGCAGCGCCGCGAAGATGGACCGCGAACGGCGGGCCATCCAACTCACAACGCTCAAAGAGCACCTAGCGACCGGCGAGACGGCACTGATCCATTGGGCGGCTGACGACCTGATCGAGCGCGAGAAGCTGTTAGTCGAGAAAGGCAGCGACAAGTATCGGGAGATTTGTCAGCGGCTCCAGAGGGCGCAGGTAGAGGCGCTGGAGCGCGCGGCCGAGCGCGACGCTGGGAACTGGGCTGGCGTGCCTGCCGACCCGTCCGTGAAGCCTCCAGACCCGACGATGGGCAATCAGTTCGCGCCGCCCGGCGAAACGATCATGGAGCTTTACGACAGGTTCAAGGCTGAGCGGCTGGGCACGGCCCGGCCAGACACATGGGATCAGAACCGTAAGATCGTGAAGCTGTTCGCCGAGTATGTCGGCGAGACGGCGCACGTGTCGGTGATCACGCGGAAGGCTGTCAGGAATTGGAAGCACGAACTGTCCCGCTGGCCGATCAAGGCGGCGGATTCTCCGTCCTTCAAGGGCATGTCCTTCCGCAAGGTCATCGAGGCCAACGCGACGATTGGCAAGCCGACGATCGCCGACAAAACAAAGAACAAGTATCTGGCGGCGGTCGGCAGCTTTTCCGCTTGGCTGTTGGCGAACGAATTCATCGAGAGCGACGTCATGGCCGGGCAGTATCTGGTGCTCGACAAGCGTCAGAAAAAGCGCTTCCCGTTCACGGCGGATCAGCTCAAAACGATCTTCACCTCTCCCCTGTTCTCGACGTGCATGGGTGACGATCGCGAGCATGAGCCCGGCAACGTCGCGATCCGTGACTGGCGCTATTGGATTGCGTGGATTGGCCTCTACACGGGCGCGAGGTTGGGCGAGATCGCCCAGATGGCGACGGCCGACCTTCGTCAGGTTCACGGTGTCTGGATTTTCCATATCACCGAGGATGGCGAGGTTGACGAGGATGGTTCGACGATCAAGAGCACCAAGACGCGAGGGTCGCAGCGCGTCGTCCCGGTGCATAGCGAACTGATCAGGCTAGGCTTGCTGGAGTATCACGCGGCCATCGTTGCCAAGGGCGTGACGCAACTGTTTCCGGAGATCGAGCAGGACGCGCGTGGTTTCTTCTCTGGGGTGCCATCCGCGTTCTTCAATGACTACTTCCGGGCGATTGGCGTGAAGGTCGATCGGAAGGTCAACTTCCACAGCTTCCGGCATGGTATCGCCGATGCCTTCCGTGCGGCCGGCTACATGGATGAGCAGTTCAACGTGCTCCTGGGTCACACCAAAGCGACCACGACCGGCAAGTATGGCATCCTACCCCAGGGCATCTTGAGCCAGCGGGTCGAGATGATTGAAGCGGTTTCATTTCGGGAGCTGAGTTAATGAGTGCAGTGATTCATAATTCCGAATTTACCTGAGCGAGAACTTTTATCAAATCCGCCGTAGGAATAACGACCACTCGTTTTTCAACCAAAAAGGCAAGGTGGTGAGATAGAAACATGATCACCTTGGCATTTTCGAATGTTTCGCTTTTGGTTGTTATCTGCATAACATTCTTGCTCACGTCTCGGACGTAGTAGCCATACGTCGCGCCGAAGATACCGAGAGCGAACACCGTTGAAGAAGCGACGTTCAAAATCGAAAGCCAATTGAGTTGCTTCAGTTGCTCCGCCTCTCTGAACAACAAGTAGAGCAACGAGACCACGCCTATTGTGGATAGCATTCTAAACACGTGATAGGCGGCATATCCGTTGCCTGTTTTCACGTCGTTGTGGATCGAATAGACACCGGCGCCGATCACCAAGGCTATGCCGACGAACAATCCCCATTTATAAACCTTCATTTGATGCTTGAGCCACGCCAGCAAATCCCAAGCGTAGTTTAAGGCTGTAGCAATCGCTGACGACAAAAGCGCCGTCCCAATCAAGAAAAGCTTCGCAATGTCTGTGTATTCTACTAGCCATATCAAATTCCAATCGAAGACGGCGAGATAGGCCGCCAGAAATAACATGGCGACCGCGGATGCACCGCCAATCACAAGCGTCGAAAGGACGATAAAGTGCTTAGTGAGAAACTCCAGCATTTCACTCACAAAATGAAAAGTTGCGCTATCACGTGCACGACTTTGACTCGAAAACGGTCCGAACGTCATCTTTGCTTCTAAATTCGGTTTGGTGCATTCCGAAATTGTAGAGCAAGTATCCGGATGAGTTTGTCCGAAGGATTCTCCTGTCGATGCACAAACCATTCGCCAAAATCAGCGACTGCTGATCACGCGGTTCTGAAATCTCACTTGCTGCCCAAAACCTTCCTGAAGAATAAGAGAAATTCGCTGCGGTGATCGTGGTCCAGATGAGCACACTCTTCAAGCGAGTGGACCCCTCCTGAAATGCCGTCCAAAGAGCGAGCAGAAACACCCCTTGGACAATAGCCACCGGTGCCAGTGCCAGCGTAAAACTGTGTTCCTCGAGCATTGCGCCGAATACCACGGTGCCAACAAACGTAACAATGAAAAACAAAATCTGATAGCGAAGCTTCCAATGATCGATCTCATTCCATTTTTCGACAACCCAACGTTTGAGATCACCAGCGGCATCTCCGGGCAAGATTGCCAAGTAGATTGAAAAGATCGAGTAGAAGCCAAAAACGGCAACTAGATACTGCAGAATGGCGATATTTGACCCGATCAGGTCAGTAAATGAAAAGAGTTGTAGAAATTGTCCCTTTAGCCGCGTGAAGTAGCCCGCGTTGAACGAAGCAATGCACAATACATACAACGCGGATAGCGCGCCGACGGCCTCCCCGAATCCGACGTTGAGCGTCGTTGTGTGATCACTATAGCTTTCGTATGCCCTGGGCATGGTGGCTATGAGCGTTGGTGCAATTATTTCAACTACGACGAATCGGATTCAACCTCACCGAGCGTCCGGTTTCAATAAAAAAGGCGCGGTTTCCCGCGCCTCTTTGGTCCAACGGACCGATATCGAGCCTACCCGATCAGCCTCGCTTTTTTGCCGTGCCCAGTTTGATTGCGTTCGCTAGCTCGCCAAGCATCCATTGCGCGGTTCGCTCGGGACCTCCGGGAAGCAAGGTCGCCGGTGCGGTCACATACTGGTCATGCTCAAGATAGACCAAGGTGCCATCGAAATACCAATCAGCTGTCAGCCCATATTTTGGACCAACCGTTCCCTCACGATCGCTCACGCGGCCTCCACAACGATTTCGTCATGCGCCAGAACACCAGCTTCACGGCACCACTCGTTGACCGCTTCAATGTCACCCCATGTCGTAAGGGTGTTATTGTTGCAGATCGCGTAGTGTGCCAGCCCGGCGCCAAGGAACTGGCTCTCGCGTTGGGTTAGCGTGATGATTTTCTCTCCCTCTTTGCGCTCATACCGGCGACGTGCTGCCGAGAACGTGATCGTGCGCGGCAGCCTGGCTTGCCGCGCCATTTCGAGAACGAGAGGGTTGATGGTGGCACGCGGGACCGCAGAAACGGCATCGTTAGACATTGGGCGTCTCCTTATGTGTTGACTGGACCTCCCTGTGAAAAACAGCTGACCGGGAGTGACACCGGCCAGCCAATCAACACAGAGGAGCGCAGCGGCGCGACCCGCTACGGATTGCAAATAGACAGCGAGCAGAAGGTTTGATCGCACAAATATTGGGCAGTGCGTTTTGCCTTATCCTCCAAGCTCGGCGAGCAACACATGCGGCCGGATGGTGCTTGGCCAGACGTTGCCGTGCTCTCCCAGCGCCATCTTGATCTCGTTGTTGGTGATCGCGCCGGCGACCGGGCATGGATCAAGATTGGCGAGCCGTTCGGCCAACCCTGGGCGCCCGGCGAGTAGCGATCCCATGGCGAGGTGGATCAGGTCGACGTCGCCTTGGCCTGCGACAGCGACAAGGCGGTCGACGTGGCAGTCATAGAGAGCGCGCGGAAGAAAGGTCTCAGTAGTCATTCCAGCCCCATTGGTGGTGATGCAATGACTCACGCATGCCACACGTGGAATCTGATCCGCAAGGGCGGCTGCTGCTGTCTAATTTCTAGTGATTTAGAAGTTAGATGTATTTCAAGCCGCGAGAACAATGCGTTGGCTGGCTGAAGATTTATTTTCAGAAAGATCAGTCAAGGTTCGCGCCGCGCGCTATACTAGTCACTTGATGAAGTCCTGCTTCCCCTCCGGGATGCAGCATAGCGGCTCCGAAGCGACGGTAAGGCGGTCTGAACGCCTGCTATGAGCCAGCCGCAGGCGAACGGGTATCGGCCCAAGCGCTCCCCTGCGGAGAACGTAGGACGCCTTGGTAAGGTTGGACCGGACGATCGCAAGATCGTCGAACGCGCCAAAAAGATGAAGGCAATGCCTCGCGGCACCCTTCACCAGCCGCGCTGTTGATGGATATCTGGCAGACGGTTGGGCGTCCGGCTTCGGTCGGATAACCGCATGATTGCTTGCAATCGAGAAACGGAGTTTAGGGCGAGGGTTCGGGATGCCACCTCGCCGCGTTTGTTCATCGCGAACGCTACGCTCCAGATTAACCTTCGGTGGAATGAACCCCTCGAACTTCTCTCCCTTCGGGATAGGCGCTTAGGGCTCTGCTCTAGGTGTCTATCTCTGGAGGGAGAAAGTTTCCCTTGGAATGGTGACTGTGAAGGAAGTTGATTGATTGGTTGATGACTCAGACGATCAAGCACAAGCCGGCGCGGAGCGCTGCCAAGCCGGAGGCGAGGATCACGGTGCCTGCTAGTTACACCAGTGCAAACAGTTTGAAGAAAGAGCGTCAAACCTTCGCGCGGACGCTATATTGGAACCAGACGCTGTCTCAGCCGCATGCGTCTTCATCAGGGAAAGCCTCCGGGACTTTGTCTCCCCCGGGGGCTTTTCTCTACTGGAGTGTCAGGTTTCCAATAGGTTTTCCCAGAACTCCGGCGGCTCCCCACCGTTATGCCAACCGGCATCGCCCAAGCTACGGGCCATCTTCAGAATTCTCAGCAAATGTTCGGCATGCTCATGCTTAGCCTCGACGAACTTCTCAAGTAGCGATTTCAGATCGCTCCAATTGACCACAACTTCATAGTTGCGAGGATTCTGGCCTGCGCCGAACCGATCGAAACGCACGACGACCTGTGAATCGTCATTGCTCCGGCGCATGTTATCCGGATGCGGCCCGAATTTGAATGACTGCTCCGTGTGTGTATTGGGCTCCTTGTCCTCTTGGTCGAATCCCTGTTGGTGAACGTGTGTGAGATACATCCGCCGGCCTCCTTTTGAAGCTTAACAGATAGGCACCTAGCTCGTTACGGGCAACTTCGATCAACGTTTCAGGATGCCTCCCGGCTTGATCTGCTTCATGATCGCTTCGCCAATCATCCGCTGGACTCGGGTTTCGAGCGACTTGGCGATCGTCGCTCCCATGCGTTCATGGTCGGCACTGGATTGGCCGGCCCCGCCTTGCACGGTGACCTCGATCGACGGCGCGACGGTGATCTGGTTGCTGCTGATCATCGGGCCACCCGACGCGCCGCCACCGGTGGCGCCGGAGATGTCGCGTGCCATCTGGGCGCTAACGTGGTTCGGAAACACCTTCGATCCGCGCGGCAGGTTGACCAGTTCCGGACCGCGCTCGCCGACCAGCGCCAAGCCGCCCGGTGCAAAGTCGGTGCCGTCCGCGAAACCGGGGATGATCGAGCCGGAGCCGCCAAGTCCGAACGACCGCAATAGCGGCGCGACGACTGCGGCCTTGATCACGGCTTCCTCGATCGAGCGCGCGATTGACTTTGCCATGCTGGCGAAGCCGTCCGAAACGCTCTTGGTGCCGTCGAGGATGTCAGCGAGCCCGCTGGTCAATGTGCTCGACATGGTGTTGCCGATCGACTTTAAGGCCTCGTTGGTCCGCATAGCTGCGGCCTCGGTGCTCGCCAGCGCCGTGGCCACGTCCGGATACAGTCCCTTCAATTGCTCGGCGATCTGCACGTCCTGGGGGTCGAGTAGCGCCGTCTGCCGCCCGCGCCGGATCGACTGGGCGACCGTGTTGCGCTCCAACGCCTCGGTGGCCTTCTCATAGGCGCTGGTGACTTCCTCGATCCGCTTCCGCTGGGCGTCCGTGACGACGCCTTCCCCAAGGCCAGCGGCCTTGTTCGCCTGCATGGCGACTTCCTGTAGCTGCGCCGCGATCTTGTTGCGCTCGCGTGCTGCGGTCGAGAGATCGAGGCCTTCTGCCTCCGCCTTGAGCGCGGCCGTCCGCTTGTCGATCGCGTCGGCGGCACCGTCAAACCGGTCATGGTCGCTGCCGGTCTGGATTTTCTTCGGCGCAGCACCGGTGCCGCGATCGACAGAGGGCGCCGGCGGGCCGTATTGGTCGCCCTGGGCGAGCGCCGCGATCTCCTTCTGGAGCCGGTCACGGTGAGCTTCAAGGGTCTCCCGGCTGGCGAGAATGCCGTATGTTTCGGTCCATCCCGACGTGCCATTCAGGCGACGGTTTACCGTGTCCAACGCCGACCGCTTGGCGTCGATGTCGGTGTTGCTGGTGAAGCCCGGAATCTTGATCTGGTTCGACAGTTCGACCCCGCGCGCGATCAGGTCGACCACGCTCGCCCAGGTGCTCTTGATCTCGGTGATCACGCTGGCAAGGTCGTCCCACGCTGGTTTCAGGGCGGTCCGGAGCCGCTGGTCGGCGACCTTAAGCTGGTCGTCCACTTCCTTCGCCCGGTTCACCAGCACGTTGCTGAAAATACCGTCGCTGTTGGCGCTGGCATCTTTGATGGTTGCGAGCATGCTCTCGGCGCTGGTCTTACCCTGCCGGATACGATCGACAAAGGCGCTGCCGAACATCTTTTCGCCGAGATCGAGGCTAGCGGCATGCTGCCCGATCTGGTCCAGCTGGATCATGGCCGCGAGCACAGCTTTAATCTTCTGGTCCTGGTCGGTGGCATTCCGGAACTCGACTAGACCTTCGAGGCGCTGCCCAGCCGCTTTCGCCAACGTCTCATTGTAGACGCGCAGGGCCTTCTCAACGTCGGTGATCTTTTCTTCGCCGACCGTCCATTCGTTCACGTCGATCGGTGACTTCTCTTTGGTCGCGTCGAAGGCGTGCGCCAGTGCGCCCTCAAGGTCATCGACGCCGATCTTGAGCTTTTTGGCCTCATTGGTGAAGCCCTGCAGGAATGCCGGGCTTACGCCAAGGTTTTGCGCCTTGTCGGCGATGGCGACCATTTGCTGCATCTGTTCCCGCGCGCCACTGATCGCGGCCGAGATCAGCTTGATCGAGCCGACGATAACAGCGACCTGGGCGGTCCATGGCGCTGCGAATCTCGCCGCCGACATAGCGGTATCCTTAATGATGTCGGCGTTCGCCGTGGCAAACTCTTTGGCGACCTTGCGCGCGGCGGCCCTGCCCAAGGTGCTGGTGTTCTCCATCGCGGCCTTGAACTGGTCGAGGTTCGCGTCAATGGGGATTCGGAGAGAGGGAGCCATTAAGCGCTCACCTCCGCATTGATCGCTGCCTCGGCGTCGCCGACATAGATCAGGGCATTGAGCACGGCATGGGCCAGGATGGCGTTAGAGGCGATCGGTTGGCTGCGCACGTGCTGGTCCAGCAAATCCTCAACGTCCTTTTCGGAGGCGCCGCCGCCGAGCAGACCCAACTCAATCACCCGCTCAATGTCGGTATCGTTGAACTGGGCAGCCTCGAAACGCTGCAAACATGCCGCTGGCGTGTCCATCGGGTTGCGGATACCGCGATAATCGAGGACTCGGCGCACCCAGCGGTCACCGAGATCAAACGTATGGATGCCGCCGGCCCAGGTGATTTCGCGGCTTGTCTTACTGGTCATCGATCACTTCCTGAATTGCCTCTTGGATTGCTTGCTCTATGTCGTCCCGGCGCGCCCGGTAGGTCGGATAGAAGAAAGGCCGCGCTGGCTGATGGCTGTTGCCGAACTCGAAACCGAGCGCGTAGTCGTAGGGCACGCCGGAGCCGCCTCTAACTTCGCCGGTCGTCACGTCGCCACCCGCGACCACCAGCCACTCGGTTGGGCTGCCGTCGCTCTTGATGAGGGTGCATGACTCTTCAAGGTGGCCCGTTTCGTCGGGGGATTGTTCCAGCGATCGCAGCGCGCGCCGCTGGGCCTGCGAAAGCTGTTCCGCTTGTTCACGGATCACTTCCGACAAGTGCGCTTCCAACTTGTCCGGGAGCGACTGCAGCCATGCGTCAAGGTCGTCCTGATCGCTCACGATACAAAGTCCCCAGGCGTGAGGGTCGGATCATCCCAGAGCGACGGGCCGGTATCGCAGGCGATGGCACGTGAGATAACCATCCAGCTAGCCACGGCCCCGTCGATTCTTCCGGTTGACTTGTCCTTCCGGAACGCTCTGTTCGAATTGCCCCAGTGGTGAACCGCGATGTTGGCGAAGCACATGCGCAGGACAGGATGTCCAGCGTGAATAAAGTGACCTTCTAGAATGACTTTCTCCAGCGCGTTGAGCGCTGGTGTTTGCACCTGCCATTTTTGTTCAATCTCGACGACAGGAAGTCCGTCATCCATCAGGGGCCCCATGACCGGCCGAGCCAGCGCTCTGTCAAAGCCGATCTCCCGAACGTCGAAACGCTCGCACAAACCACGGATGCACGCCTCAACAGCGCGGTAGTCAATGACATTTCCCGGAGTCGCGATGAGGTGCCCTTGTTCTGCCCAAGCGACATAGGGCGCGTTGTCCCGATCACCACGGCTTTGCAGATTGTCGGCCGGTAGAAAGAAGTAAGGCAGGATCAAGTAGTCGTCGCCATGGGGGACGCACGCCACAACTGCGGTCAAATCCGTTGTGGCGCTCATATCGACAGCAATGAAGGCCGGAAGGCCGTCGATACCTTCCGGGATCGGTCGATTGCCCTTATCGTAGGTCGCCATGTCGACAAACGGCGATGTCGTCTTGGCCTGCCAGAGGTTCAGATTGAATTGCAGGAAGCTTTGACGCTCCGAAGGGCTATCGATCGCCTTCTTTGCCTTGTCGCGATATCCGGCAAGATTGGGGTAGCCGTAGCGCATGCCCGGGTTGAGGGCCTTCCATACAGCCTCGCTTTTCCAGTCATCGCCTTCCTCCAGCATGAAGATAGCAGGCAGGGTTGCCGGGTCGTCGATCTCGCCCTTCTGAACCTTGATCGCGTGCTGAACGATCTCGAATGCTAGGTTGTCTTCGCCTTTACCAGCGGTAGTCGCGACTACCATCAAGGTCTCGGGAATCTTAACCAGCGCCGAGTCCAGCGCCTCCCATTGGGACCGACCGGCTCGGCCTTCCCAAGCGTGCAATTCGTCGGCGATCACTACCTTGGGTGTCTTGCCATGCTGCACCTTGCCGTCCGACGCAACCGCCTTGTAGCGGATGTTCTGTTTGCCGAACGTCATGGTGTGGTTGTTGCCGCGCAGGATACGGACATGGCTGGAAAGCCGTCGATCGCTCTCAATGATCAGCGCGGACTCTTGGAACAGTTCCAGCGCCTGCTCATGCGCTGCCGCTGCTGACACAATGAGGCTACCGGCTTCCTTCTCGGGGCCGATCAGGTGCAACAGGTTGATGGCCGCTGCGAGGGATGTCTTCCGGCTGCCTCTAGTCAGGACGAGGATGACACGCCGAACAATGCGTGAGCCCTTGCGCGCGACCAGAATGCCGTCATCGTAAACGTCGTCGAGGTGGCGCGGCCCGTATATCTTGAGAATGATCCGCTCTTGCCACGGATCAAGCTGGAACGGATGCCCCGGTGCAAGATTCTTGGGGTGCTTCAGCTTGCGAAGCCACTCCACCGCGCGCTGCCCATATCCGAACGGATCCGGGATTTTTTCGTCGCTATCAATCCACGAGGGAATCAGCATCGTCGTCTTCACGCATGGCGGCGCGCGACCGCGAGATCGGGCTAAGACCGATCTCCGCCGCCAACTGGCGCGCCGTTTTCATCGCCGCGTCTTGGGCGCGCACCAGCTTTAGGTCAAAATCCTTCCGGATGAGGGCTTCAAGGTCGCGAACACGACCGACCACGACACAGTAATTCTCAAACAACGGGATATCCGCTGGCGTGAGAATTTTGCGTTTCGACAGTTCCGGCCAAGCACGACGCCATTCAGCCTTCGAGTGCTTCGACAGCCATGACGGTGGCTTGACCATGCCGGTTACTGCAGCGGGATCGGTAATTGGACTGGGCTTAGGTCCGCGCATTAGGGCCTCGCGAACTCGCCGAAATGCTCGCGCGCGGCCTTGGCGTAGGCGTCGGCTGCAAGCTCTTCCGTGGGGAAGGTGCCAAGGTGAATGGCGCGGTTCTTTGCGAAGATGCGCGCGCGAAAGCCGTGTTTGGTCCGGGAGACGCCCTTGATGCCGAGTTTGCTGCGCGCCTTCCGGCCCATTGCGGTCTGGCTCTGTGACGCAAGTCGCAGGTTCTGCCAACTTACATCCGCCCGGTCACCGTTCCAGAAGCTAACACCGCGCGGGGGCCATTCCCCCTCCATGAAGAGCCACGCCAAGCGGTGCGCAAGGTAGTGCTGGCCGTCGATCATGATCTGGCGATAGCCTTGCGGGTCGATATGGCCCGCGACCTTGCCATCGGCGCCGGTGAAGATGCCGGAGATGGGGTCATAGTCGAGAACTGCCCGCAGGCGCTCAGCGGTAAGTGTCACGGTCCAACCCTCTCGCACCGGATATCCCAGCCGACGCGCCGACTAAGCTCCTTCAGGTTCCGAATGGTGTAGGTCGCGCCCTGATAGGCGACTCGGTGCTCAAGCGTCAGGCCGTCCAGCCAACGGGTGCGGAACACCAGCACGGCGTCGGATGTGTTGCCCCGGCTGGCGTTCTCGGTGTCGCTGACGGAAATCTGCATCAGCTTCGCCCGCATGGTGGCGAATGGTGACCACGTTTCGACGGGTGTCCGGAACTCGTTGACGGTGGTCGTGCACTGCTGAATCTCGATCAGCCTATCAAGGTCGCCCGCGCGCATTATCGAGCCTTCACGATGGCCGCGACGTTGATCACGGCATGAGAGAAAGGACCGTGCGGATCGCGCAGGAACCGGCTATCGGTCACGCGCATGTCGTGCACGGTCACGTTGTCGAGGGCCAAGACGCCGCCCATCTGGGCGTCAACGAGCAGCGCCCCGGCAATCGCACCGGCCGCTGCCTTGGCCTGCTCAAGGCCCTTCTCTTCAAACCAGACGTGCAAGGTGGTGTGCACCGTCGCGTCCCAGCGCCGGTAGATGGTCTGGCCCTCGCCGATGATGACGGCAGGCGCGCGCTCCGGTCGCCCGGTAACGTCCCGGATGCTATCGGCAGGCACCAGCGCGAGCAGGTCCGCGCTCGCCACGAGGCGCGCACCGATGGCCTTCTGGAGGTCCAGAGATGGATCGAAACCAGCCATTCAGAACGCAAAAGCCCGGTAAGGTGACAGCAAATCGAGCAAACCGAACGGCAGCGACTGCGCTGTGACGCCCACAAGGCTGGCTTCCCGGTTCTCATACAAGCTGGCGGTCAACATCAGCACGGCTTCATGCACCGGCGCCGGTGCGGTGTCAGCATCCGGGTCCGACGCCGTATATGAGCCAACCCAAGCCTTCGCCGCGTCGAGTTTCCCTTGGATCAGGGCGTCGTCGTAATCAAGACCGGTCAGATTCAAATGGGCCTTGGCTTGGTCGAGGGTGATCATGGCGGGGACCTTGAAATTCTATACTTCGTCTGAGTTACGCGGAGGGAATGGACCGGTCAGCGGCGCTTTTCGCTGGCCTTCGACCCACCCCCCGGGGTTTTCCGTTGATGATTGCCGGCGTGAACAGCGCTGCCTCGACCGACCAGCCACGACGAATGCGGCCGTAGACGGTTGGCGTGCTCACTGATGCCTCTTTGATCCAATCGACGAGGCACATAGTTCTGCCGTCGATCGTGTATGCCATGTCCTTCAGCTTGGTTCGCTTGGCCTTCTTTGGCTTGTCGGCGTCGAGGGTGAGGCCTTGGTCCGATGCATCAACAAGCTGGCGCGCACGAGCGCGAACGGAGCTTGGCTCCAGATCAGCTAGAACGCAGGCAACATTGAAGTCACCATTGGGACTGAACAGCCACTCACGCGCTTGGTCGTGCTCAAGCTCGGTGCAGCTAATGCCGCAAGCATCGAGGATCATTCGCTCGATCAGCGCGAGCCACAGGGCTTTGCATGCGCTAGTCTCTGCGGGATCGGTCATCGCTTGCGTTCCTGCGATTGCTTGCGGCTGGTATGGCAAGGCGACGACGCCAAGGCCTGCCAGTTCTTCCGGTCCCAAAACAGCTTCATGTCGCCGCGATGGGGAATGATATGGTCCACGCAATCGGCGATGCGACCACAACCACAGGCGCAATAACGGTTCTGAGGCAGGGCCAAGAATTCCTTACTCTCACGCTGCCATTTGGCGCCGTAGCCACGATCGGATGCGGACGGGCGGCGTTTGTCTGCCTCGGCCTTGCGGACAATCTGGCAAGCACACATGACGCCAGAGGCGACCTTTCGGCCGCACGAACAGATGCGAGGTGGACGCATGGGCATCAGAGCGGCACCTCAGCCATGCTGTGGACAGCCTGGTCGCCAAGCGCATTGAGCCGGTCGCGTGCTGAACTGATATCCGTGACGGTGTTGTCGTCGGTCTCTTTGCCGTTGCCGAAGATGGCTGACAGCATTTCCATGCGGCCGTTGTAGGCTTCCGTGATCTCGGCGGGCGTGGCGTTCCATGCCTGATCCGGTGTCCAGCCGAGCCAGCCAGTCGCGAGGCGAAAGAGCTTGCTGAAATACTGATCATAGGACATGGGCGTGCGGGTCGCCTTGGTGCCGGACTGGTTGTCATCCACACCAGCGAGCAGCATGACGAACCGCAACAGCGGCTCGCGTAGTGCCTCGATCGCCTCCAGCGTCTCGTAAGCGATCATCAGTTCGGCCGCCGTCGGATTGACTGCACCCAGGCGGATCACGTCCGTTATGGTGGAAAGTCTCCACGCGGCGATGTTTTCAGACAGCTTCTGGAAGCCGCCGTAATCCCGCTCCAAGCGGAATGCGGCCCGCAAGGTCGGGCGTAGCCTGATCGTGCCGGAGGGAAGCACGACGACTATTTCGTCGTTTGCGAGCCGCATTTTGTTACGCCTTGGTCGACTTGATGACGACCGCAGCTTCGCTCAGCACCGGCGCACCGCCGACGCGACGGCGCCAGCGAAACTTGACGATGCCGTTATCAGCGCCGGTCAAGTCGTCGACGCGAACCGCGATGCCGACGCGGTCCACGATCTGGTAGGCGCTAGCCATATCGCCGAACACCACAGGGTAAGACGTGCCCGTTGCGGTTGGCAGAAGGCTCATGTCGATCGACTCATAGACCGGGCGACCGAGCAGTGTTGCCGGGGTGCCGTTCGCGAGGCTGTCGCTCCAGAGCGTGCCCTTGGTGGCATTGTCGGCAGCGGCGCGGATCACGCCCATTGTCTCGCGGCGCATGATCCACGAGCCGTTCGCGGCATAGGCGCCCGGCAACTTGTAGAACGCCTCGATGACCTTCGCGATGATGTCGGAGGCGTCCGCCGCCGCAGTGATAGAGGCGTAGTCGGTGGGGTCATTGAGCAGGCCGGTCGGCTTGCCATTGCCATCGCCGATCATGAACGCCTTGGCTTCGACCTTGCCGGTGATCTTCGCGATATGGTTCGCGACGAACGAAAGCAGGTCGATATCCGCGTCTTCCAGCAACTGCTGGCTGATCGGGATGTAACGGGCGTTCTCGAAGGTCTTGATATTGAGCTGGCCGAACACGGGCTCCGTTGAGGTGCGGGCGCCGGTCTCGGTGACCCAGCCTTCGCCGTCCGCGTCGGTCTCCAGCGTCGGGATGTAAATCTCAGTGGTGCCGATGGACATGTCGCTGGCGAGGCCACGCAGCGGCGACCACTGGCGCAGCTTCTCGATGACCGTCTTGGCGTATTCCGGGCTGACGACATAACCGCCGGTCGTTCCGGCGCCGAGGTTGAGCGTCTTGCGCTCCAAGTCGTCGAGGGCGTTGACGCCGCCACGCAGGAACTTGTTCAGCGCCTTGGTTTCGAGATCGGCATCGCCGCTGCTATTGCCGGCCGGCAGGCGCGCGGCTTTCGCCTCAAGCTCGTCAATGCGGCGCTTGAGAGCGGCGTGATCGTCAGCCGCTTTCTTTTCGAGCCGAGCCTGCAGGTCGACGAGCTCTTTCTTGACGAGCTCTTCCGGCGACAGTTCTGGCGCGTCCTTAAATTCGACGGTGGAGAGATGCTTCATAGTGGTAGTTCTACCTTCCTTGATGGGGTTCAAATGCTTGCCGTGAAGTCGCGGATGACCGACGCCACGGCGGATGCGCGGTCATATTCCTTCGCCGATGAGATGCGGGCGCGCGGGTGCGCTGGGTTGCGAACCACCGAAACCTCGTAGAGGTCGAGGGCCGCGATCACGCGGTTGCGGCCTCGCTGCGTCCAAGATTTCGTCTTGAAGCCGATCGACAGGCCACTAACGAGGCCACTCTTGATCATGCCCAGGATGGTGCGGGCGCGCGGCTGATCGAGGTGGAGCTTGCCCTTGACGGTGAGGCCGTCAGCCGTTTCGACTGCATCGGTCCAGGTGCCGATCAGGTCGCCCACGTCATGGCCGAACAACATGGGCAATTCATTGGAGACGAAATTGAATGCGCCTTTGGTGATGATGTCGCCGGTCGTGTCGGGGCCGGCATTGAAAGGCCATGCGGTTCCAACGATCTCCCCTTCGTCGGTGACGCTGAGCGTGGCTTTGACTTCGAGCTTATCCATTGGTCGCCTCGTTCGGTGCGCCGAACCAGACACGTTCAAGAATCTTCACGGCGATGGGGTATGTCTCGACCATCGGTCGATCGGCGACATAGGCCGCGACCAGCTCGGCGGCGCGCTTAGGCGCGGTGCCACCGCCAATGAGCGCGAGCCGGATGGTCTCACTGAGATCGGCCTGTGAGAACTGACGATAGTTCACGCGATTGAAGAGCCCGCCGATCGGGCCGCACTTCGCCTCAAGCTCAATCATAAGCGTGGGCGTGAGCTGAAACGCGTGCTCGGCGTCGCCAAAGAACGTTGTGTAGGGGGCGATCATCAGTAGTTACCTGCCGGGAAGAGCAAGCGAACGCCGCTCGCGTAATCGATGCCCTGATAGGCGCCGATGTCCTCGATGTTGGCATCGAAGGAGATGTTCACGGTCTGCACCATCGTGCGGCCGTAGATGAGCTGGATCGGATCGCCTTGGTTACCGACGTTGCTGGCGCCGTTGATGTTGTAGGACTGCTTTTGCTCGGTGCTCTCGGTCGGTCTGGAGAGCAGCGTCGAGACACCAGCGAGCGTCACACCAAGGCCGATCGCTGCGATGTTACCCCAGGTCAAACCGAGGCCGCCGGGAATGGCCGTGCTCAAGTTCGCGAGCGGGGCCGCGAGCGTGCCGCCCGACAGGAAGATCGCGCCGCCGATCAGCGCGGTCCCGATGATGGTCTTGACCGCACCCTTGCCGTTGCCGGCGCCGCGGGCGACCGGGATCAGATGCAGGTCTGCGCTGCCGAGATTGAAGCTGTTGACGAGCTTCACGTCGGTGAAGTGCATGCCGTTGCGTTTGTCACCGCGCACCAGCTTGAATGAGCCGGTTTGAAGCGCTTCAACGAACTTGCCGGGGAAGTTGCAGTTTAGAGCGCGCAGCGCCTCGCCCGCAGTAGACACAGATAACCGATGGCTCTTCCCGAACTGCTTCCCTAGGCTGCCGTGGAGGTGGATCGTGCGGAGCATTAGGCGGCCTCCGCGTCGTTGTTCTGGTTGTCATTTGACCGACCATTGAGTTTGCCACCGCGATACGCGGATGAGGTCCACGGGTTTTCGAGAACGTTGCCGCCCTCGATCGGCCCAACTGACCAGCCGAGATCGCGCGCTTCATTGGACGTCAGGATACGGCCGGAAACTGCAGCGGCGAGTGCCTGACTGCGCTGCAAGAGATCGGCCTTAACGAGGTGCGTTGTGTCGTATTCGATCGTGATTCCGGCCGCGCGCTCGTCTTCCGTCAACAGCTTGAGCGTGAATTCCTGTTGCTGGGCGATCAGGTGCGGCAACAGCGTAAAGCTCAGGAACTCTTGGCCCAATGCTTCGATCGACCGGGCGACGTTTTTCTCCAGCGCCATGAGCAGATGCAGGCTCACCCGGAAGATACGGGCGATCTCGCCGAGCATGTAGTTGCGTAGTTCGATGTATTGGGCGTCCGTCGCGTTCAGCATGAGTTGCTGAAACTTCATGTCGTCGGTGACCCATGCGGTGCCGCCCGCACTGGTCCCGGAATGGGCGGCGCTGAATGCCGCCTTGGCCTTGTCGAGGGTGTCTTTCACCCAGGACTTGGGGACACTCATGATGCCGGACGGGCGGGCGCCGTTCGCGAACAACTGGTTGGCGAAGCGCTCCAGCACGATCGCCAGTGCGATGGTGTCGCGGTTCTCGCCGATCAGGCCGCGCGTAGGATCGTATGCTGGCGTGGCGAAGTGAAGGATTTGCGAGCCGGGAATGGTGCGCTTGGGGCTGGAGCCGTCCGCCTTGATCGCGTATGCGGCTTCAAAGTTGCTGTAGTCGACGACGATCGACGACAGGCGGGGATCGAGCCGGACCAGTTCATAGACGGCGCCGTCGCCGACGCGGACGACCTGACAGAACGCGCCGTAAGGCTGCAGCAGGCAGTCCATCGTCATCAGGCGCTTGAACGTCGCTGCGGGCTGCCAGCTATTTGGCGCCTCGTTGAGCAGCTTGGTGATGGGATGGTCGATCTCTTCGCGGCCGGCAGCGGTCTTTTTGAAAACCTTGACCGGGAGCGACGATACGGCCTCTGAGATCGCGCGGACCGCGCAAGAGACTGGAGCGCACTGCATGGCGCTGTAGGGAGTGACCGAGATGCCCGCGAGCGTCGGCGATGCACCGAACAGGTCAAAGTAGAAGCCGCTCGCATCAGCGAGGCTGGCCTTGGTTTCTACTGCCGGGGTGGCCTTACGGAAGCGATCGAAGATGGACAACAGCACAACACGTTTGGCGCTCGCTGGTTGGGCGAGTGCGAGGGAGAACAGCTTCTCTCTGTGTGTGCTTTCGCGTCGGGATCACGCCCGACTGGGTAATATTATTGCGCAATAAAGTTGCGCGAACAACCCTACTAAAATACCATTTTGTAGTTTTTCAGCTACTCGGATGTGTTACGAGTCGCGACTTCCCAGCGAGGCTTCGACTGGCCTAAGCTACTGATTTTATTGACGTACAGGCGATATGGCTGGGGAACCTGGATTCGAACCAAGACAAACAGAGTCAGAGTCTGTTGTGCTACCGTTACACCATTCCCCAAGAACTATCCGCGATATCAACAGCTTAGCTGGATGTCTGGATAATCTTGATGCGCCGGGACACATCCCAAATCAGCGTCTCGCGCAAGTGCGACCTTCTACCCGCTTGGTCCCGGACTTGGCAAGCGCTGTGGTGGCAAATGCGAGCCAAATTCTGGCGCTCGCATCGTAGCATCGTAGCCCGGATGAGCGGAGCGACATCCGGGGCTTAGGTCCCCGCATATCGCTTCGCTCATGCGGGCTACGGCCGCCCCATCCTCAATACAACCCCCCCGTGCCCGAGCGCATCACCGCGCGATCTGCGTCCGGCGAGATGCCTTGCTGGGTGCCGTCGATCACATCGGTGCCGGCGACGAGGTCATTGACCGGCGGCGCCTGGCCCGGCTTGAAGGCTTCGAGCACGACGCCCCGCTGCCCGGGCGCAGCGCGCATGCCGGTCTTGGCGTCGACCAGCACGAGGCGGATGCCGACCGGCTTGTCGAACGGGGTCGGCGGCTTGTCGGCGAGCGCGAGCTTCATGAAGTCGCGCGCGATCGGCGCCGCGGTATGGCCGGCCTGCGCGTTGCGGCCGAGCGAGCGCGGCTTGTCGTAGCCGACATAGAGGCCGACCACGAGGTCATGCGAGAAGCCGACGAACCAGAGGTCCTTGGCCTCGTTCGAGGTGCCGGTCTTGCCGGCGATCGGCTTGCCGACCTCCTTCAGCGCGGTGCCGGTGCCGGCTTGAACCACACCCTCCATCAGCGAGGTGATCTGATAGGCGCTCATCGCGTCGAGCACCTGCTCGCGATGGTCGACGAGCTGCGGCTCCGCCTGGTTCTTCCAGCCTTCCGGCGCGTCACAGCGCAGGCATTCGCGCTGGTCGTGCTTGAAAATGGTGTGGCCGTAGCGATCCTGGATGCGGTCGATCAGGGTCGGCTTCACGCGGCGGCCGCCATTGGCGATCATCGAATACGCCGTGACCATGCGCATCACCGTGGTCTCGCCGGCGCCGAGCGCGTAGGAGAGATAGTTCGGCAGGTCGTCATAGACGCCGAAGCGCTTGGCATATTCACCGATCAGCGGCATGCCGATCTCCTGCGCCAGCCGCACCGTCACGGTGTTGAGCGACAGCCGCAGCGCGTTGCGCAGCGTCACCTGGCCCTGATAACGGCCGCTGGAGAAGTTCTCCGGGCGCCAGACATTGCCCTGCCCCATGTCGATCTCGATTGGCGCGTCGATCATCATGGTCGAGCCGGTGTAACCGTTGTCGAGCGCCGCCGAATAGACGATCGGCTTGAAGGTCGAGCCGGGCTGCCGGTAGGCCTGCGTGGCGCGGTTGAACTGGCTCTGGTCGAACGAAAAGCCGCCGACCATCGCGAGCACGCGGCCGGTGCGCGGGTCCATTGCCACCATCGCGCCTGATATCTCCGGGATCTGACGCAGCCGGTACTGGCCTTCGACACGCTGGCCGTCCTTGCTGTAGAGCGGGTCGGCGTAGATCACGTCGCCCGGCTGCAGCACCTGCGCCACCGAGGTCGGCGACCTGCCCTTGGTGGAGCCGGACACCGTCCTTGCCCAGCGCACGCCCTCGAGCGTGACGATGCCGGTCTCGCGCTGCTTGCTGATGGCGCCGCCGAGCTCCCTGCCCGGCTGGAAGCCGATCCGCGCCGACTGGTCGTTGCTCTCCAGCACCACCGCCATGCGCCACGGCGAGATGTCGGTCAGCGACTTGATCTCGGCGAGCGGGACGCCCCAGTCGCCGGAGATGTTGAGCTTCTGGATCGCGCCGCGATAGCCCTGCTGCTCGTCATAGTTCACGAGCCCGGTCACCATCGCCTTGCGCGCCATCACCTGGACCTTGGGATCCAGCGTGGTGCGCACCGACAGGCCGCCCTCGTAGAGCTTCTTCTCGCCGTAGCGCTCGAAGATGTCGCGGCGGACTTCTTCCGAGAAATATTCGCCGGCGAAAGTATGCGCGCCGTTCGCGCGGGTGGTGACGGTCAGCGGCTCCTTGCGCGCCTTCTCGGCATCGGCGGTAGTGATCCAGCCGTTCTCCTGCAGACGGTCGATCACGTAATTGCGGCGCTCGATGGCGCGGGCGCGGTTGCGCACCGGATGCAGGCTGGCCGGCATCTTCGGCAGCGCCGCGAGGTAAGCGGCCTCGGCGATCGACAGCTCGTTCACCGACTTGTCGAAATAGACCAGCGAGGCCGCCGCGATGCCGTAGGTGCCGAGCCCGAGATAGATCTCGTTGAGATAGAGCTCGAGGATCTTGTCCTTGGAATACGCGCGCTCGATCCGCATCGCGAGCAAGGCTTCCTTGATCTTGCGCGAGAACGAGACCTCGTTGGTCAACAGGAAGTTCTTGGCGACCTGCTGGGTGATGGTCGAGGCGCCCTGCGGCCTTCGGTTCGAACCGAAGTTCTGGATGTAGGCGACGCAGGCGCGCGCCATGCCGGTATAATCGACACCGCCGTGCTCGTAGAAATTCTTGTCCTCGGCCGCCAGGAAGCTGTTGATCACGAGCTTCGGCACCGCCTGGATCGGCAGATAGAGCCGGCGCTCCTTGGCGTATTCGCCGAGCAGCGCGCCGTCGACCGCGTGCACGCGGGTCATCACCGGCGGCTCGTAGTTCTGCAGCTGCGAATAGTCCGGCAGGTCCTTGGAAAAGTGCCAGAACAATCCTGCGACCGCGGCGAGGCCGGCGAGAAACAGGATCGACCCTGCCGTGAACAGAAACCCGAAGAACCGTAACAGCAATCTCATTGACGACGTCCGGTGGCGATTGCGTGGTTCATTCTGAGCCCGCTGCGCTGCCACATAGGGCGTCGGTATATCGATCGCTCCATGGACCTGCAATTCGACACTGGAGAATTATAGCGGGCGGGACGCCAAACTTATGCCATAGAGGCCGGGCTGGCGCCGTCGCCCAAATCAGCGCGGTTCCGCAAGCGCGCGATGCTCCGGCGGCGCGATCGATCCACCATCGTGGCATGACATGCCCACAACGCCGTGCTGATCCCTGATTCGCATCCGACACGCGGCGGCGGCGCACGGCGAGTCCATGAGACGAGACGTCGCCCGGTGTTTTGCGGCGCGGACAGAAACCGGTGGATAGCGGCAAGGAGATGGCCGCATTAACCATTCGTTAACTATAACTACTGCAAGTTGTCTTTATATAACTGACTCGCGAAGGGCTGGATTGCAATGGCACTGCGCGGTTTCCGAAGGCCCTTTGCGGCCAGCGAAAATGTTCTGGGATTTCCGAGACAGCCTGCCCCAAGCCCGGGTGCTCAGGCTCTCGATCTGGTCTATCAGGCCGCGGATATGTTCCGCAGCATCGAGGACCGGGCCCGCGCCAGCGAAGCCCGCGCCGAGGCCGCCGAGCAGGCTCAGCTGGAAATCATCAATGCCACCGAGCGCAAGCTGCGCGACGCTTCCAGAGCTCTGGAGGAAGCCCGGAGACGGATCGAGGCTCAGCAGGAACAGCTCGAGGCGCTCGAATTCCGCGCCCAGGTCGCCGAAGCCGAGGCGCGTGAAGCCAGGCAGTCGCTTGCACTGGTCGAGGACGCAATCCGCAGGCGGCTGCTGCTCACCGCCGACCAGATCGACAATGGCGGTTCGGCCGTCGCCTGACGGTCAGCTTTCGCTGCTGATCCTTGCGCTGACTTCGACCATCAGGACGGCGCCTTGCACGTCCCGCACGTATACTTTCACGGTCGTATCGCCCTGCTCAAAGCTGTCCTTGGTGACATCGCACGCGGTGCGCCGCGCGTGACGTTCTGCGGAGCGTTCGTCGGCGAGCTCGATGCCGTCCTCGTCCCGAAGAACCCGACCATCCTCGTGAAGGTCAAAAAAGAATTTCGGCACGGGCTGCTTTCTAGGACACTGGAGTTTGATGGAGATAATGCGGGTCGAACTGCCCGAGTTCCTCCAGCTTCGGCTGGTTGAGCAGATGGAAGGCGGATCGCTCGACCTCGATCAATCCCTCGCGCCGGAGTTCCTGCAGCACCCTGTTGACGTGCACCGTCGACATCGCCAGGCAATCGGCCAATTCCGCCTGCGTGATCGGCAACCGGAACGCGCCGTCCGACGCCCGGCCGATCACCTCGAGGCGGCGGCGAAGCTCCGAGAGCAGGTGCGCCATCCGCGCCAGCCCGGTGCGGCGTCCGACGTTGACGATCCACTCCCTGAAGATCGCGGCGTCGATCAGCGTCTCTCGCCACAACGCCGCCGCCACATTGGGACGCGCGCTGTTCAATCGCTTCAGCGCCTCATGCGGAATGAACCCCAGCGTGCAGGAGGTCAGCGTGACGAGATCGTGATCCATGATCCGCAGGTGAAGACTTTGCAGATCGGGAATCTCGCCGGGAACGTGCAGCGACAGGATCTGTCTTTGTCCGTCGAATGTCGTCTTGGCCCGGAACATGAAGCCCTCGACCACGAGGCAGCATTGCGTCGGCCTTTCCCCGTCGTGCACGACGATTTCACGCGGGCCGGTCATGCGGCGCTCGATCGATAGGTTCCGGATCGCTTCGACGTCCTTGCCGTCGAGCTTGTTGGATACCGTTATCTTCCTCAGCAACGCATCCGACAGACTGCCAGCCATCATCCTGTTTCCTGAAATTCGAGCCAGGAAGGGCCGAGATGGGCGGTCCAGCGTTTGCGGGCGGACGATCGACGCCATCTGTCCGGCCATTGCCTAAAGGTCATCGTCGGGCGATGTGAGGCAATCCGCGAATACCGGCGGCGTTCCCGATCGGGTATCGCCCTGCAACGGCAATACCTTGGCGGGCGAGCCCTGCTTCACTGGCGAGTCCATGGGCGAGGAACAATGCGGCCCGATCGATGTTGGCCCGCATGCCCCGCTATTTCTTCAATCTGGCCGGCCAGTTTCCCGCTCGCGACATGGTTGGCCATGCGTGCACCGACGATGAAGAGGCCAAGGCTCACGGCAGTTTCATCGCACACCGGATCGGCACCGAGAAACCGGAGATGGTGCGCGAGGAGAATTTCATTTCGGTCAGGAATGAGGCCGGCAAGGAAATCTTCCAGATCGCCCTCGCATCGACGACGGTCTAAGCCGCGACGCCGAACCGTTCGCGACGATCATGAGGCCAGAACGAGCGGCTGATATCTCGACCGGTAGGCGTCGATCGCAGCGTTCGACAGCAGCAGCCGGCGCCGCTCGCCTTTGGCCATCATCTCGTCGATCGTATGCAGCAGAAAATGCGCCGCGTCCTGTGCGTCTCCGAGATCTCCTGATTGCAGGAGGACGGAAAAGGCGATCTCAAGAGATTGTGCGCGCAGCTCGCTGTCGGTCATGCGCCTTCAACGTATCCGCAAGACCGCCGTTCCTATGTCGGAAGCTGCAGGCGTGCCGAACCGAAACTGCAACGCAGCATCGGGCTCCATCGCATGGCCCCGGCAGCTGTTCCAGCTTCAGGGGGCCGCAATCATGCGGCCTGCCCTGTTCACTGTCCCGGCTCGGGTTCAGCGGTAGTATTGCTGCCGCGCGAAGGCGTATTGCGGGTTGATATCGCAATAGGCATCGGTGCCCGACGCCGTCACCGCGCACTGTTCATAGGTCGCGAACTGGCAATTTCCGGGATAGCCCCAGATGCGCCCCTGCAGGCAGTAGCGATCGTTCGGTGCGTACACGTAGGCGCGCTCATGATGATGGTGCCGAGGGCCGGCGGACGCAGCCGAACCGGCCGCAACCGAGATTGCAGTGGCGGACAACATGATGAGAAGCAGGCGGCTCATGGTCGAATCCTCAAGTTTAGTTCCTGTTCAACGTACTAACAGATACTGTGTTCGATCGAGCCGGGTTCGCGTTCACAACTGCGACACAATATCCGGTGTGCGACCGCAACCTACCGGCAGGCATGCCGCCGACCGTCGCGGGCGAGGTAGGTGCCCGACGCGGGATCGAAGGAGTGGTAGCGGGCACAGCCGGGCGATGCCGCCGGCGGCACGGCGCCATAGGCGTCAGCCGGATTGCCGCGCTGCGCAGCCCGGGCCTCGCCCCAGGGCGTCAGGGCGCCGCCATCGATTGCGCTCCGTCCGGGATTCTGTGCATCAAAAGTCGCCGGCTCCGAAATCTGGGCGACGGCCGGCACAAGCGTCACTCCCACCAGCAGCGCAGCGGCTGCAACAGCCTTGAAGCCGGCCATATGATGTCTCCGGTGCATCAATTGAAAATGATCCGGGAACGGCAGCGCCGGCCCTGCACGCGCTTGATTTAGTGGCGGTTCAGTTCGGCTCACAGGGGCCGCGCAGGTCACGATGCTGCGAGGCGGCATCCCCGCGCAGCACAACAGGTGACGCCAATGACGGCTCTCTGTGCGCCTGTCAGTGGTTATGCACGTCCGGCCGCGGATCGGAGACGAAGCCGTCGCGGTTCGGCATCCTGATCGCCGCGAGCGATTTGGCATCGAGCACCGCATTGTCGGGGACGACGCCGTTGAGACTGAGCACATAGGCCGACACCGCGTAGACGTCGTCATCGCTGAGCGACTGCGGCGCATTCTGCGGCATGGCCCGCCTGATATAGTCGAACAGCGTCGGCGCATAGGGCCAGTAGCTGCCGACGGTGCGGATCGGCTTGGGGCTCGCCAGCGTGCCCTGCCCGCCGACCAGCCGGTCGCCAACCCCGCCCTGCCCCTTGTCGCCGTGACATGCCGCACATTGCTCGGCGAACACGATGCGGCCGCGCACGACACTGCCGCTGCCGGCCGGCAGGTTGGCGCCGTCGCGCCCGATGTCGATATTCCAGCCGGCGATCTCCGCCGGAGTCGCCGGCCGCCCGATGCCGTAGCGCTCCTCGGCCTGCGCCCCGGCGCCGAGCAGCGCGATCGCGCCGGCCAGCAGCGCTGCCTCGAGATCAAGCCTGCGCATTGCTCACCTCGCCATTCGCATCGATCCGCCACGGCCAGATCGCGTTGTTGTGGTAGAAGGAATTGAGACCGCGCACCGCCACCAGTTCGGCGAGCGTCGGCTGCACATAGCCGGTCTCGTCGGTGGCGCGGCTCTGGATCACGGCGGGGCTGCCGTCCCAGCGCCATGGCAAGCGGAAGCGCGTCAATGCCCGCGTCAGCACGGGCTCCTGCAATTCGGCGTCCTGCCAGCTCTTGCCGTCATCGACCGAGACTTCGACACGCTTGATCTTGCCGTGGCCGCTCCAGGCGAGCCCCGTGATCTCGCAAAAGCCCCTCGCGCTCAAGCGCTGGCCGCCCGAGGGGCGCGTGATGATCGACTTGGCTTCCATGTAGAAGGTGAATTCCCGCGCGGTGCCGTCGGGCATCGGGTCGGTGTATTTCGAGGTCTCCTCGCGCGAATAGGCCGGCTCGGCCACCACCTTGAGCCGGCGCAGCCACTTCACGTTCATGTTGCCTTCGAAGCCGGGCAGCAACAGCCGCAGCGGATAGCCTTGCTGCGGCCGCAGCCGCTCGCCGTTCTGGCTGTAGACCAGCATGGCGTCGTCGAGGCATTTCTCGATCGGAATGCTGCGCGTCAGCGCCGCGGCATCGGCGCCCTCGGCGACGATCCATTTGGCGCCCGCCTGCAGGCCGGCTTCATCAAGCACGGTCTTCAGCGGCACGCCGGTCCATTCGGCGCAGCTGACGAGACCGACAAGGTCCGAGGCGGTCTTGCCATAGGGTTTGGTATAGACCGGATTGCCGGAGCATTCGATGAAATGGATCCGCGACTGCGACGGGAAACGACGGATATCCTCCATCGTGAACAGCAGCGGACGGTCGACCATGCCGTGCAGCATCAGCCGGTGCTCGGCCGGATCGATGGTCGGCACGCCGCCATGATGGCGCTCGTAGAACAGGCCGTTCGGCGTGATAATGCCGTCGAGATCCTGCAGCGGCGTGCGGCCCGAGGCCGAGATGTACTGTTGCAGCGTCTTGGAGATGTTCTTGACGACGCCCTTCTCATGCACCGAGGGCGTACCGTAGGGCTGGCTGCCCATGGGATCGCCAGGTGCTTTCATCCATTCCGGCACATTGGGTGGAAGATTATTCCCGGATTCGGCAAGCGCGCGCGAACTTCCGAGCCCCGCCACCGCAGAGCCGCCGGCCAGCGCCGCACCCGCCTGAAGGAAATGCCTGCGAGACGCCTCCCGCACGCGCCTGTCCGTCTGTTCGCTCATCGACGTTTTCCTCTGGCATTCGTGTCGACGCAGCCTAGAGCATGATCCGGAAAACTGAAGCGGTTTTCGCTCGCGGCAAACGCGGAGCGCGTTGCGCGGAGATCATGCTGAGAAGCTGAGCCTGCCGACGATTGAGGCCGAGCAACGATCGCGTGCGCTGTGCCCGATCAACTGCCCGCGACGATAGGAGCACGCATGCAAGGCCAGTCGCCTTCACCGCAATCAACGCCGGATAGTCGTCGCCGCTGTGACCGCTCATATGCGCTCGCCGGGCAATTGGCTGGCCTGCTTCACCCAGGCGGCGAACTGCGCTTCATCGAATTCGTCGTGCTCATGAATATCGAGATAACGCGTATACTGATGTTTGGACTCGCCCGGCGGCACGGGTTGCAGCGACGTGCCGCGAAAGAACGCCACTTTGACGTAGCGCGCGAAGACGTGGAAGCTGAGAAACCAGCCCTGGCCTTCGAGGCCGTAGAATGGCGAGTTCCACTTCACCGCCTTGTGCACGTGGGGCACGGTGCGCACGATGAGCGCATCGAGGCTGCGCCCGACCTCGCGCTTCCAGCCCGGCATCGCAGCGATGTAGGCTTGCACGGGAGCGTCGCCATACCCCTTGGCAATCTGTGGATTGCCGCCGGAGAGAAGGCTCGGCTTTGAAGTGCTGCGCTTTACAGCGCTCTTGCTTGCGGTCTTCTTCGTACGCTTCGCCGGCGTCTTGGACGTCTTTCCTGCCATGGTGGCTATTCCCGTCGGTTCGCGCATCAGCGCTGCGCCGTGTCAGCCGCTCGAACCGGATCATATCCGTGATTGCCGTCATCGAGCGCGCGTGATCGCGGCGGCGTATCGACGTGATGTCGTGCTCTGCGGAATCGCAGCCGCTCTAGTTGTGGCCCGTCACCGGCGGCGTGCCGTGGGTGTGGAACGACTCTATGGTCTTCAGACCCCAGGCCTGGCCCTTCTTGCGCTCCTCCTCGGTCCAGACGATCGGCTTCCAGTCCGGCGCGAGGATCAGGCGCGCGCCGGCATTGGCGACCTCGACGCGGTTGCCGCCGGGCTCGTAGACGTAGAGGAAGAAAGTCTGCTGGATTGCGTGCTTGTGCGGCCCGGTCTCGATATGCACGCCATGCTCGAGGAAGATGTCGGCCGCGCGCAGGATCTCCTCGCGGCTGTCGAGCGCGTAGGTGACGTGATGGAAGCGGCCGGCCTTGCCGTAATGGTCGCGCGTATAGGCGAAATCGTAGCTCTTGTTCGACATCGTCATCCACATCGCAGCTTCGGTGCCGTCGTTCAGCACGATCTGCTCGGTGGTCCGGCAGCCCAGATAGTTTTCGAAGAACAGGCGGTTGGCCCTGATGTTGACCGCGAGGCAGTTGAGGTGGTCGAGCCGCCGGACATTGACGCCGCGCGCCGGAAAGCGCTGCGCCTGGTTCTTCAGCGCCGGTTTCAGCTCGCTCGGCGCCTCGTACCACTCGGTCTCGTAATAGAGCTCGATGACGTGACCGTCGGGATCGCGGCAGCGGAAGGCCGGCCCCTGCCCCATGTCGCCATCGACCCAGCCGATGTCGAAGCCGGAGCCTTTGAGCGCCGCGACACGGCGTTCGAGCGCCTGCGGACTGCGCGCCCGCAGCGCCATGTGCTCCATGCCCGATGTCTTCGACGCCGTCAGCTTCAGCGAATAGCGCTCGTAATCGTCCCAGCCGCGCAGATAGACCGACTCGCCGTTGCGGCCGCTGACCGTCATGCCCATGACGTCGACGAAGAAGGCCAGGCTCTCGTCCGGTTTCGGCGTCAACAGCTCCATGTGACCGAGATGGGCGAGATCGAAGATCGGTTCGGGCTGCATGAGGCGGTCTCCTGGCGCGGCAACGCCGCATCGGCGAGCTTCCCGGGCCGGCCAGCGGCGTCGCGCACATTTGTACTAGTGTACAAATGATTAGGTCTCGTCAACAAATTATTGGGTCGCGGCCCTGCGGGACAACGACGGCGGAGATCGTCAGGCGACCGAGGCCGCCCGCTCCCGCTCCGACGCCAGCAGCTTGCGGATCTCGGTGGCCGCCACCGGCCGGCTGAACAGATAGCCCTGCATCTCGGTACAGCCGAGAATGTGGAGCATGTTGCGCTGCTGCTCAGTCTCGACGCCCTCGGCCGTGGTCGTCATGTCGCTGGCGGCCGCGATGTTCACCACGGCCTGGACGATGGTCGACGAGGCCCCGGCGCCGCTGAGGTCCTCGATGAAGGCTCGATCGATCTTGATCTTGTCGAACGGGAAGCGCTGCAGATAGCTCAGCGAGGAATAGCCGGTGCCGAAATCGTCGAGCGCGATCCTCACCCCGAGCTCGCGCAACTGATGCAGCATGTCGAGCGCGGCATCGTCGTCGCGGATCAGCACGGCCTCGGTGATCTCGAGCTCGAGCCGCGAGGCCGCGAGCCCCGAAGCCGCGAGCGCCGCGGCGACGTTGAGCGCCAGAGTCTGGCTCTTGAACTGGATCGGGGACACGTTGACCGCGACATGAACGTGATCCGGCCAGTTCACCGCTTCACGGCAGGCTGTGTTGAGCACCCAGTGGCCGAGTTCGTTGATCAGGCCGGTTTCTTCGGCAACCGGGATGAAATCCGCGGGCGAGATGGTGCCGCGTTCGGGATGCCGCCATCTGAGCAGCGCCTCGCAGCAGCTGATCCGGTCGTGCTCGAGATGAAGCAGCGGCTGATAATGCAGCTCGAAGCCGCCATCGGCGATCGCCTGGCGCAGCTCCAGCTCGAGGCTGCGCCGCGCCTTGGCGCGTGCATCCATGCCGGGCTCGAAGAAGCGGTAGGTGCGGCGGCCGTCGCTCTTCGCCCCGTACAGCGCGAGGTCGGCGTTGCGCAGCAATTGATCGAGGTCGAGGCCGTCGCTGGGCGCCATTGCGATGCCGATGCTGGCATCCGTCGTGATCAGATGCCCGGTGCAGTCGACCGGCTGACGGATCTCCCGATAGATCGCGGCCAACAGCTGCATGGTCTCGGTCTGGCTCCGGATGCCGGTCTGGATCACGGCAAACTCGTCGCCGCCGAGCCGCGCCGCGACGTCGCTGCTCCCGACGCAGGAGCGCAGGCGATCGGCGATCACCCTCAGCAGCTCGTCGCCGATCTGGTGGCCGAGCGCGTCGTTGACGCTCTTGAATTCGTCGATGTCGATATACATCACGGCGACCTGCTCGCCGGGCCGGACCGCTTGCAGCGCCTGCTCCAGCCGGTCGCGGAACAGCACGCGATTGGGCAGCTCGGTCAGCGCATCGTAATGCGCCATGTGGGCGATCTTCTTCTCGGTGCGCGTGCGCTCGGTGATGTCCTCGATGGTCGCGACCCAGCCGCCTTCCTGCAGCGGCTTGTTGACGATCTCGATCGCGCGCCCGCCCGGCGCCTCCGTCAGCTGACGGGTGCCCCTGCCGAGACGGACGCTGCTGATGATGGCGTTGCAGAACGCGTCGACGTCGCCATCGAACGAGCCGGTCTCCTGACGGTGCGCGATCAGGCGCTGCATGGTGCAGCCCGGCTTGGCCACGTCGGACGAGAGCCCGAACATCTCGATATAGGTACGATTGCAGATGATGATCCGCGCCGACGCGTCGTAGAGCACGAGCCCCTGCGGAATATTGTTCACCGCCGTCGAGAGGTTGCGGCGTTCGACGGCCAGCCGCTCGTCCGAGACCTGATGGCGCTTCAGCAACAGCAGGATCATGACGGCGAGAACGACCACGGCCGCCATCAGCAGGCCTTCGCGCATGCTCAAGTTTGCCGTTGCGCTGCCGAGCAGGCTGCCCACCAACAGGCCCGCACAGAAGGCAAGCGCTTTGGTCGAGCCGATCTCGGCGCTCGCAGATGAGGCATTGCGGTGTTCGATGCTCACGCTGATCTCCCCGGGGGCGCGGCATCGTTACGCGGCACAAGTGGAAAGGGCGTTACGACTTGCAGTTAGCGATCGGTTACAAGATACCATGGTACAAGGTGCCACGATCGCGCTCAGCTCCGCGGACTTGGGACTGCCGACGGCTCTCCGCGGAGATGGTGAATCCGGCGTTAACGGAAACATCCGGAAACAACCGGCGCCTGTGCCGGAAAGCGACGAATTGGCCACCGAAGCACGCGAAGACGCAACGGTTCGCCGCATGATAGAAACAAATCGTCACTTGAAAGGTGTAGATTTAGCCGATCCGGAACTGCGCCGATTTAACGGTTTTTCCAACCCCGACCGGGCATATTGGTCCGGACATTTTCCAGTAGCGAGCCAGGCATCGACGTGACTTCCTTTGGACGTGTGATCTCCGTGCGCGGCTCGCAGGCCCGGGTGGGACTCCTGGCCGGCGGCCAGATGCCGCTTTCCGAAATGCGTGCCACCGTCGGCCGGTTCGTCAGCATCCGCTGCGCGAGCTCGGTCATCGTCGCCATGATCACCGAAGTATCGTGCGAGAACCTGCTGCCGTCGGACGAATACATCGCGACCGCCTCCGTCGACCTGCTCGGTGAAATCCTCGGCGGCGATCGCCCGAAATTCCAGCGCGGCGTCACCCACTATCCCACCATCGGCGACGCCACCGAGCTGATCACCAACCAGGAGCTGCGCACGGTCTATGCGCCGAGCGGTTCGGACCAGATCAATGTCGGCACGCTGCAACAGGATCGCTCGGTGATCGCCTATGTCGACATCGAGGAAATGCTCTCCAAGCATTTCGCGGTGCTCGGCTCGACCGGCGTCGGCAAATCCACCGGCGTGTCACTGCTGCTCAACGAGATCCTGAAGTCGCGGCCGAACCTGCGCATCTTCCTGCTCGACGTGCACAACGAATATGGCCGCTGCTTCGGCGAGCGCGCCCAGGTACTCAATCCGCGAAACCTGAAGCTGCCGTTCTGGCTGTTCAACTTCGAAGAGATCGTCGACGTGCTGTTCGGCGGCCGGCCGGGCGTGCCGGAAGAGCTCGACATCCTCGCCGAGGTGATCCCGATCGCCAAGGGCATCTACACCCAGTACCAGAACTCCGACCGCGTCGGCCTCGGGTTGAAGCGCGTCGATCCCAAGCAGATCGGCTACACCGTCGACACGCCGGTGCCCTATCGCCTGGTCGACCTGCTGTCGCTGATCGACGAGCGGATGGGCAAGCTGGAGAACCGCTCCTCGCGCATCATCTATCACAAGCTGATCTCGCGTATCGACGCGGTGCGCAACGACCCGCGCTATGCCTTCATGTTCGACAACGCCAATGTCGGCGGCGACACCATGGCCGAGGTGATCAGCCATCTGTTCCGCCTGCCCGCCAACGGCAAGCCGATGACCATCATGCAGCTCGCCGGCTTCCCGGCCGAAGTCGTCGATTCGGTGGTGTCGGTGTTGTGCCGGATGGCATTCGATTTCGGGCTGTGGAGCGACGGCGTCTCGCCGATGCTGTTCGTCTGCGAGGAAGCGCACCGCTACGCCTCGGCCGACCGCAACATCGGCTTCGGCCCGACCCGCAAGGCGGTGTCGCGCATCGCCAAGGAAGGCCGCAAATACGGCGTTTATCTCGGTCTCATCACCCAGCGTCCGGCCGAGCTCGACGCCACCATCATCTCCCAGTGCAACACGCTGTTCACGATGCGTCTTGCCAACGACCGCGACCAGGCGCTGCTGCGTTCCGCGGTCTCGGACGCCGCCGCCAATTTGCTGTCGTTCGTCCCCTCGCTCGGCACCCGCGAGGTGCTGGCGTTCGGCGAAGGCGTCGCGCTGCCGACGCGGCTGCGCTTCAAGGAAGTGCCGCCGCATCAACTGCCGCGCGGCGAGGCCACCATCGCGACGGTGCCCTCGGTCACCGCCGGCCATGACCTGCATTTCGTCAGCGCCGTGCTGGAACGCTGGCGCGGCGCCACCTCGCATCGCGACGTGCCCAACGATCCCGGCCTGAACGACCGCGGCTTCAACCCGCCACCGCCGCCGCGCACCATGGCACCGGCGGAAGCCCCGATGTTGCAGCCCTCGCTGGGGCTCGATCCGGATCGCTTCTCGCTGCTGAAGAAGCCGCTGCGCTGACATCCAATACGCCAGGGCGCTGCTGCGCCTTGCGCCCGATCCGTCATCCACTATGGTTCGTGCGACGCCGCATTTCTGCGGCATGCCGGAACCAGCTCATGACGCAGACTGCCGCAACCCGCTTCCCGACGCCCGCCCTCGACAAATTGCCCGAGGATATCCGCACCCGCATCCTGGAGGTGCAGGAGAAGTCCGGCTTCGTGCCGAACGTGTTCCTGACGCTGGCCTATCGTCCCGACGAGTTTCGCGCCTTCTTCGCCTATCACGACGCGCTGATGGAGAAGGAAAGCGGCCTTTCCAAAGCCGAGCGCGAGATGATCGTGGTGGCGACCAGCGCCGCCAACCAGTGCCAGTATTGCGTGATCGCCCACGGCGCGATTCTGCGGATCCGCGCCAAGAACCCGCTGATCGCCGACCAGATCGCGGTGAACTACCGCAAGGCCGACATCACGCCGCGGCAGCGCGCGATGCTCGACTTCGCGATGAAGGTGAGCCGCGCCGCCGAGGAGGTTTCGGAGGCCGATTTCGCTGTTGTCGCCGCCCACGGCTTCAGCAACGACGACGTCTGGGACATCGCCGCGGTCGCGGCCTTCTTCGCACTCTCGAACCGGCTGGCCAATGTCACCGGCATGCGGCCGAACGACGAGTTCTACATGCTCGGACGGCAGCCGAAATAGCGCGCTGCGCGCAAACCGGACAACCGCTCCGGATCAGTCGTCCGACGCGGGGCCGCACCAGCCGGGCAGGTAGACCGCCTCCTTGCTGCGCCCGACCGCAAGCCCTTTCTCCAGCGCCTTGGCGAAGTTGTTCTCCACCATCTTGCGCGGGATGTGGCGGCGCAGGAAGTCCGCCCAGAGAAACTCGCTGAACGGGGTCGTGTCCTTGGCGAAGCCGCCGGCCCGGCGCATCTCGCCGGCCAGGCTGCGGAACGGGTCGTCCTTGAGATCCTTGATCGATTTCGGAATGTCCCTGAAATGGCGGCGCTCGCCCTTGGCGTCGTAGGGGTAGACCCAGCGCTTGTTGTCCATGACGCCCCAGAACACGTCGCGCTCGACCATCGTGAGATCGCCGATCACGGTGACCAGGATGTCCTTGACGCCTTCCTCGTGCAGCGCACGCGCCATGTGATGGTGGTCGACCACGTAGTAGCGATCGTCCGGTCCGTGGACCACCGGGATCATGTGCTTGCCTAGCAGTTCGGCCCGCTTCTTGTCCGACTTGTGCTCGCGCCAGCGCTTCCGTTTCTCCTTCACCTCCTGCATGCCGACGGTCATCTGCGTCGGCCGGAGCGACAGGATCGGGACCGGTTTGACGTAGGGCTCGCGCGTATGGGCCATGATCTCAGCTCCTTTTGACCGGCACTCCGCAGTGAGTTCCACTATGACATGGCGTCTCGGACCGGTGAAAGAGCCCGATCCTGGCCTCCGCGAGTCGTGTTCGCGCAGATGCCGAGACATCTGCCGACGGTCGACATCACTGTTGCTGATCGAAGGCGAAGCATCGCGCATCACGTTTGCAGCGCAAACTGTGCAAGCGCGAAGTCATGTTGCGCCACCGGTGGAGCGCTCGGATATCATGACCACCAGTTCCGCCGGACACGCGAGAGACATGAATACCACCTCTGCGCGCACCAAGATTTTAGATGTGAAGCGCGGCGAACATGCTAAACATGATGTCGAGGCGACCGGACTGACAGCAGTGAAAACCCAGCGGCCAATTTCCACGGATGGCGAGCACGTGGTGCTCAAATTCCGGCCGCGTACCTCGGCGCAGCCGCCCGGCAAGCGCGAGGAACTGGCCCGACCGGTCCCGCCGGCCTCCGTCGCCAACGACCTGTCGCGCTACGAGAAGCCGCGCGAGGAGCCGGACGATTTCCGCCAGCGCATGCTGGCCAACATCGCCGCCTTCGCCTTCACCGTGGCGCTGACCGCGATCGGCATCTGGCTTGCCATGAGCATCGCCGACCTGCGCAAGACCCAGGACTGCGTGCTGATGGGGCGCCGGGATTGCGCGAAGATTACGGTGATGCCGCGCAGCTAGGCTGGCCGGAACCCGTCCCCAAAGACCGCCCAAGCCTTCCCCAACGACTGTCCCGGGACCGCCCCGCCGGACCGGCCAAGCTCCATTGAACTAACGGCCCCGCTCCGATATACGGGCACACGACTCCGGCACCAGAACTAGGGCATTCCGGGGCGAAGCGCCCGCCTCCTCCTGAGCCTACCCGGAATAACCTTCAGTATATCAAAGGCTTAATGATGTCTTCCACATTCGAGCAGATCGCCAACATTATCGCTGAGACGTGCGATATCCCGCGCGACACGATCAAGCCGGAGAGCCACGCTATCGACGATCTGGGGATCGACAGCCTCGACTTTCTCGACATAGCGTTCGCCATCGACAAGGCTTTTGGAATCAAGATGCCGCTCGAGAAGTGGACCCAGGAGGTCAACGACGGCAAGGCGACGACGGAGCAGTACTTCGTGCTGAAGAACCTCGCCGACCGGATTGACGAACTCGTCGCGGCCAAGAACGCGGGCGCGGGCACGGGCTCGTAATCGCCCGCCATGAAGCTCGAAACTTTTCAGCTGATCGATCGGATCGTCGACCTCAATCTCGACGCAAGGACGATTGTGGTCGAGGCGGACGTTCCGCCCGAGTGCCATTCAGTGTTCGCGGGGCATTTTCCGGGCTATCCGATCATGCCCGGCGTGCTGCTCACCGAAGCGATGGCGCAAAGTTCGGGCTGGCTCATCCTCGGCCTCACCAAGTTCGAGCGCATGCCCTTCCTGGCCATGGTCAGGGAAGCCAAGATGCGTGGCTTCGTCCCTCCCGGCTCGCTGCTGACGATCGAGGCGAAGATCGAGCACGAGGGATCGGGCTTCGCGGTGACCTCCGCGAAGGTCCGCGTCGGCAAGGAGCTGAAATGCAATGCCGAGCTGACCTTCCGCCACATCCCTTTCCCCAGCCCGGACTTGCGCGTGCACATGGATGCGATGGCCCACAAGATCGGCTTTCCGCAGCAGGCGCTTTCCGCAGCAGGCAATGAGTAATGGCTGAAAAGGAAGTCTGGATCACCGGCATCGGCCTGCTCTCCTCGCTCGGCGAGGGGCTGGATGCGCATTGGGAGGCGCTGGCCGACAAGCGCGTCAATGCCGACGACAAGCGTCTCGCACCCTACGTGATCCATCCGATCGGCCCGGTCAGCTTCGACGCCCAGATCCCGAAAAAGGGCGACCAGCGCCAGATGGAAACCTGGCAGCGCATCGGCACTTATGCCGCGGGCCTCGCGCTGGATTCCGCCGGGGTCAAAGGCAATCAGGAAATCCTGTCCCGGATGGACATGATCATCGCCGCCGGCGGCGGCGAGCGTGACCTCACCGTCGACATGGCGATCATGAACGCCGATGCGCAGGGCAAGCTGCCGCCTGCCCTGCTCAACGAGAAGCTGATGAACGAGCTGCGTCCGACGCTGTTCCTGGCGCAGCTCTCGAACCTGCTCGCCGGCAACATCGCGATCGTTCACGGCGTGTGCGGGACCTCGCGCACCTTCATGGGCGAGGAAGCCGCGGGCATCGACGCAGCGCGGATCGCGGTCGCGCGCATCGGAGCCGGCCAGAGCGACATCGCCTTGGTCGGCGCCGCCCATAATGGCGATCGCGGCGATCTCCTGATGCTCTACGCGTTCGGCGACTTCGCCCTCAAGAATCAACACAGCTCGATCTGGTCGCGCCGCAACAATCCGGGCTTTGCGATCGGCTCGGCCGGCGCCTTCCTGGTGATGGAGTCGCGCGAGCATGCCGAGGCGCGCGGCGCCAAGCCGTTCGCCAAGCTGACCAAGGTGGTTGCCGATCTTGCGCGGCGCAAGGAGCCGGGCGCGGTGACGAAATCGCTGCAGGCGATGTGGCCCAAGCTCGGCGTCGGTGACGATGCGATCCTGATCACGGGCGCGACCGGCGCCGAACCGGCGACCTCGGAGGAACGCGCGTTCCTGGAGCAACGTCCCGGCCTTGTCGTGCGCGCGCCCGGAACGACCTTCGGCCACACGATGGAGGCGCAGTTTCCGCTCGGGCTGGCGCTCGCGGCGCTGTCGATCTCGCGCGGCAAGCTTTACCCCGGCAACGATCCGGCCGGGTTCGAGGTTGAAAAGCCGGGCGCACCCACCCAGATTGTCGTGATGGGCGTCGGACACTGGCAGGGCGAAGGCATGGCGCTGGTCGAGGCTGCCAAGTAGATCCGACTACGTATCGACGGGGACAGCATGGCAGCAGCACGCGATAAATTCGGCAGGCCGATCGTTGTCGTGACCGGCATGGGCATCGTGACGTCGCTCGGCGCGGGCAAGGCCGATAACTGGAAACGACTGACCGCGGGCGAGTCCGGCATCAAGACCGTAACCCGTTTCCCGATCGATAGCCTGAAGACGACGATGGCCGGCGCGGTGGATTTCGTCACCGTCGATCCCTTCTCCTCGACGAGCCTGTCGCAGCGCCTGGCGGAGATCGCCACCGAGGAAGCGCTCGCCCAGGCCGGCATCGGCAGCAAGGGCGACTTCCCCGGTCCGATGTTCCTGGCGGTCGCTCCGATCGAAACCGAATGGCCGCAGCGCCTCGAAGTCGCGCGTGCCGTGCCGAAGACCGATTTCAACATCATCGACTATCTCGCCACCTGCAGCGAAGGCGGCAGGTTCACTCACTTTCACCGCCGCTTCACCTTCGGCTCCGTCGCGCTGAACCTCGCCGAGACCTTCGGCACCAAGGGCTCGCCGATCTCGCTGTCGACAGCCTGCGCATCCGGCGCGACCGCGATCCAGCTCGGCGTCGAGGCGATCCGCCGTGGCGAGACCGATGCCGCGCTGTGCGTCGCGACCGACGGCTCGGTCAATCCCGAAGCCATGGTGCGCTTCTCGCTGCTGTCGGCGCTCTCCACCCAGAACGATCCGCCCCAGGCCGCCTCAAAACCGTTCTCGAAGAACCGCGACGGTTTCGTGATGGCCGAAGGCGCCGGCGCGCTGGTGCTGGAAAGCTATGATGCCGCGATCGCACGCGGGGCGCGCATCCTCGGCGTCGTCGCCGGCTGCGGCGAGTTGACCGACTCGTTCCACCGCACCCGCTCGGCCCCCGACGGCAAGCCGGCGATCGGCTGCGTGCGCAAGACGCTGGCGGACGCCGGCATGGAGCCGCACCAGATCGACCACATCAACGCCCACGGCACCTCGACGCCGGAAAACGACAAGATGGAGTATCTGGCGACGTCGGCGGTGTTCGGCGAGCACACCGCGAAAATCCCGGTGTCGTCGAACAAGTCGATGGTCGGCCACACCATCTCGGCGGCCGGCGCGGTCGAGGCGATTTTCTCGCTGCTCACGCTCGAGCATCAGCGGATTCCACCGACCATCAACTACGAGGTGCCGGATCCCGCGATCCCGTTCGACGTGGTCGGCAACAAGGCGCGCGATGCCAAGGTGACCGCCGTGATGTCGAACTCGTTCGGTTTTGGCGGGCAGAACGCTTCGCTGATCCTGACGCGCGAACCCGCTTAAGCCGGCGCTTGCGCTCCGCACGATGAAACGCCTGCTCCTTCGCACCAGGGCGCATCTGCGCGACGCCACGAAGCCCGTCGCAGACGCTGCGATCGGCGGGCTGACGATCGGCCTGCTGCGAACGGCGCGCTATTTCGATCCGGACAAGAGCGCGAGGTTCTTCGGGCGCGCCGCGCATTTCGTCGGCCGCAGGCTCCGCGAAGATCGCATCGGGCGCGAGAACCTCAAGGCCGCATTCCCCGAAAAGTCGCCGGAGGAGATCGAGACCATCCTCACCGGGGTCTGGCACAATCTCGGGCGCCTCGGCGCCGAGTTCGCGCATCTCGACCACATCTGGGACCACGATCCCGCGCATCCCGACAGGCCGGGCCGCGTCGAGTTCTCCGGACGCAGCAAGGAGCTGTTCGACCAGTTGCGCGACGACGGCAAGCCGGCGCTGTTCTTTGCCGCGCATCTCGGCAATTGGGAGCTGCCCGCCCTCGCCGCGGTCGCGCATGGCCTCGAGGCCACGATCCTGTTCCGCCGCCCCAACATCGAAGCCGCCGACCGCGCCATCGAACGCATCCGCGCGGTCAAGATGGGCACCCTGGTGCCGGCCGGCCGCGACGCGCCGCTGAAGCTCGCGCAGGCGCTGCAGAACGGCCAGCACGTCGCGATGCTGGTCGATCAGTATTTGACCAACGGCGTTCCCGTCACCTTCTTCGGCCGCAAGACCACGGCCAACCCGTTGCTGGCGCGGCTGCGCCGCCAGGTCGATTGCCCGATCCACGGCACCCGGATCATCCGCCTGCCCGATGGCCGCTTCCGCGGCGAGGTCTCCGAGGAGGTGAAGCCGGTGTTCGACGCATCTGGCGAGATCGACATCCAGGGCACCATGCAGGCGGTCACCGACGTCGTCGAAGGCTGGGTCCGAGAATATCCGGATCAATGGCTCTGGCTGCACCGACGGTGGCGCTGAGCTGAACCGGCACTCTCCACGTCTTGCGAGGAGCGAAGCGACGAAGCAATCGGTTGCTCCGCATATGCGGCCCGGTGGATTGCTTCGCTTCGCGCGCAATGCGGTTGATGCGGCTGGAACGTCGCCCTATTTCCCTGTCTTTACCCGCGTCCACAGCCGGTTGATGATGCGTTGCGTCGCAGGATCGCGTGCCGTGATCACAAACAGCTTCTTCTGCATCGCCTCGTCGGGATAGATGTTCTTGTCGTCGAGGATCTTCGGGTCAATCAGCTTCTGGCTCGCCAGATTGCCGTTGGCGTAGGACAGGAAGTTCGAGTTCTTCGCCGCGACCTCCGGACGATAGAGGTAGTTGATCAGCTCATAGGCCTCCGCGACGTTCTTCGCATCCGCCGGGATCGCGAGATTGTCGAAGAACATCTGCGCGCCCTCCTTCGGGATCGTGTAGCCGATCTCGACGCCGGTCTTGGCCTCGGCCGCCCGGCTGCGCGCCTGCATGATGTCGCCCGACCATCCGACCACGAAGCAGATCTCGCCCGAGGCGAGCGCGCCGAGATATTCGGACGAGTGGAACTTGCGCACATAGGGCCGGATCTTGGCGACGAGATCGGCGGCCTTTTCGAGGTCGGCCTGCTTGGTGGAATTCGGATCGAGGCCGAGATAGCTCAGCGCCGCCGGCAGGATGTCGTCGGCGGAATCCAGCATGTGGATGCCGCAATCCCTGAACTTGGCGAGGTTCTCCGGCTTGAACACCATGTCCCAGCTGTCGATCTTCGCATCCGGCCCGAGAACCTGCTCGGCCTTCTTGACGTTGTAGCCGATCCCGGTGGTGCCCCACATGTAGTTGACGCCGTAGGTGTTGCCGGGGTCGTAGGTGGCGAGCTGGTTCATCACCACCGGCCAGGCATTGGCGAGGTTCGGCAGCCTCGCCTTGTCGAGCTTCAGGAACACCTTCGCGGTGATCTGGCGCTGCAGGAAATAGCCGGTGGGCACCACGACATCGTAGCCCGACTTGCCCGCGAGCAACCGCGTCTCCAGCGTCTCGTTGGCATCGAAGGTGTCGTAGACGACCTTGATGCCGGTCTCCTTGGTGAAGTCCTCGAGGACTCCCGGCGCCACATAGTTCGACCAGTTGTAGAAGTTGACCGTGCGCTCCTCGGCAGACGCGGAAGCCGAGACCAGCAGAACCGCGGCGACCGCACCGATGACGCTGACGAGACGGCGGTTCTGCTTGCCCATTCTGGCTTACCTCCTGCGACGGTGAACGGCGTCCGACAGCCGCTCCAGCGCGGTGTCCAGGGTCGAGTCTTTCTTGGCGAAACAGAAGCGCACCACCGATGTCACCGCATCCTGCTCGTAGAACGCCGACACGGGAATCGCCGCGACCTTGTAGTCCTGCACGATGCGCCAGCAGAATTCCGCATCGGTCTCGTTGAGGCCGAGCGGCGACAGGTCCACCGTGAGAAAGTAGGTGCCCTGCGACTTCAGCACGGGAAAGCCGATGCTCTCCAGCCCTTTGGTCAGGCGGTCGCGGCTGCGCGCCATCTCCATGCGCATGTTGATGAAGTAGTCGTCGGGCTTGTTGAGGCCGTAGGCGACGGCGGCCTGCAAATTGGGCGCGGTCGTGAAGGTGAGGAACTGGTGCACCTTGGCGGCAACGCGCAGCAGCGGCGGCGCGGCGCAGACGAAGCCGATCTTCCAGCCTGTCAGCGAGAAGATCTTGCCGGCGCTGCCGACCTTGATGGTACGATCGCGCATGCCGGGGATGGTGATCAGCGGGATGTGCTCGCGGCCGTCGAAGGTCACGTGCTCCCAGACCTCGTCGCAGATCGCGATGCTGTCGAATTCCTGGCAGAACCGCGCCAGCAACTCGAGGTCCTCGCGCGGATAGACGACTGCCGCCGGGTTGAGCGGGTTGTTGAACAGCACCGCCTTGGTCTTGTGATTGAACGCGCTGCGCAGCATCTCCTCGTTGAGCCGCCAGTGCGGCGGCTCGAGCCGCAACAGGCGCGGGATGCCGCCGGCTTGGCGGATGATCGGCAGATAGGAATCATAGACCGGCTGGAACACGATCACTTCGTCGCCGGGCTCGACCACCGCGAGAATCGCCGAGGTCAGCGCCTCGGTGCCGCCGGAGGTCACCATCACCTCGGTCATCGGATCCAGATCGAGACCGTGCCAGCGGCCGTAATGCGATGCGATCGCCTGACGGAGCTCCGGAATGCCCATCATCGACGGATACTGGTTGTAGCCGTTCACCGAAGCGTCCGCGGCGGCGCGGCGGATGTCCTCCGGGCCAGGATCATCGGGAAAGCCCTGGCCGAGATTGATGGCGTTGTTGTCGCGTGCAGCCTGCGACATCGCCTCGAAGATGGTGACCGGAAGGTCCGCGAAGACCTTGTTCATGGAAGTCATGTCAGGGGTCAGCCGCCGGTCCTGGTGGGCAATCCCGCCTGCTTCCAGCCGATGATGCCGCCGGCCAGATGCTTGTCGTAGGGCAGGCCCGCGGCCTGGGCGGCCAGCGAGGCCGTCACCGAGCGCTTGCCGGAGCGGCAGGCGAACACCACCTGCTTTCCTTTCGGATCGGGAATCGCTGACGGGTCGAAGGTCGACAGCGGCACCACGACGCCATCGGGATAGGCCTCGACGGCGACCTCATTGGGCTCGCGGACGTCGACCAGGAGATAGCGGCCTTCCGCTATGCCCTTCGACACCTCGTCCGGAAACAAATCTTGCACCTTGTGGTCCGCCACGGAAAAATCCTCCCGATATCGATCGGCCAGCATCACGCCCCGCCAGTCCGGCGCGCAAACTCGCCCCTCGCGCGGAGAAAATCAAGCGTCCGAAACGGCTTACCGCCCTGCGCGCAGCAGGACTTTGAGCCTAGATCGTGACCTGCGTGCCGACCTCGACCACCCGCCCCGTCGGGATCTGGAAATAGTCGGTGGCGTCGTTGGAGGAACGGCTCAGCGCGATGAACAGATGGTCCTGCCAGCGCGGCATGCCGGAATGCGCCGCCGGCTTCAGCGCGCGGCGGGACAGGAAGAACGAGGTCGACATGATGTCGAACTGCCAGCCGAGCTTGCGGGCGATCGCGAGCGTCTTCGGCACGTTCGGCTGCTCGACGAAGCCGAACTTCAGCGTCACCTTGGAGAAGGTCTCGCTGAGCTGCTCCATCCGCACCCGCTCGGACGGATCGATCCGCGGCGTCGGCGCGGTCTCGATGGTCAGGATGACGTTCTTCTCGTGCAGCACCTTGTAGTGCTTGAGGCTGTGCATCAGCGCGGTCGGCGCGCTGACGGGATCGCTGGTCAGGAACACGGCGGTGCCGGAGACCCGCTGCGGCGGCCGCTTCTCCAGCATCGCGACGAGATCGGCGAGCGGGAATTCCAGCTTGCGCGACTTCTCGAACAGGAGCCGACTGCCGCGCCGCCAGGTGTACATCACGGCGATCATCGCCCCGCCCATCGCAAGCGGCACCCATCCGCCCTCGAACACCTTGAGCAGGTTCGCGGTCAGGAAGGTGAGATCGAGAAACAGGAACGGCGCGATCAGCGCCGCGGCCGCGAGCGGCGACCACTTCCAGACCCGCCAGATCACCACGAAGCCCATCATCGCGGTTACCACCATGGTGCCGGTCACCGAGATGCCGTAGGCCGAGGCCAGCGCGCTCGACGAGCGGAACATCAGCACCAGAACGATGACAGCGATGAACAGGAAGCGGTTGATGCGCGGCATGTAGATCTGGCCGGAATGCGCTTCCGAGGTGTGGCGGATCTCGAACCGCGGCAACAGGCCGAGCTGAATCGCCTGCCGCGTCAGCGAATAGGCGCCGGTGATGACGGCCTGGCTCGCGATCACGGTCGCGACGGTGGCCAGCGCGACCATCGGAATCAGCGCCCAATCCGGGAACATCAGGAAGAACGGGTTCTCAATCCCCTTCGGATTGCCGATCAGCAGCGCGCCCTGCCCGAGATAGTTCAGCGCCAGCGACGGCAGCACGACGAACAGCCAGGCGGTCTGGATCGGGCGCTTGCCGAAGTGACCGAGATCGGCATAGAGCGCCTCCGCGCCGGTCACCGCAAGGAACACCGCACCGAGCGTGATGAAGCCGATCACGCCGTGATGCAGCATGAACGACACCGCATGGATCGGATTGAGCGCATACAGCACCTCGGGATGCCGCATGATCTGCGGCAGCGCCGCGAGCGCGATCACGGCGAACCACGCACACATCACCGGTCCGAAGAATGCCGCGACATGTGCGGTGCCGCGCGACTGTACCGAGAACAGGATGAGCAGGATCACCACCGTGAGCGGGACGACGTAGGGATCGAAGGTCGCGGTGACCAACTTGATGCCTTCGATCGCCGACAGCACCGAGAGCGCCGGGGTGATGACGGCGTCGCCGTAGAACAGCGCGCCGCTGATGATGCCGAGCAGCACGATCGCGCCGGCCCCCTTGGTGGTCGCGCGCTGCGCCAGTGCCATCAGGGCCAGCGTGCCGCCCTCGCCGTTGTTGTCGGCGCGCAGCAGGATCACGACGTATTTGAGCGTGACCACCACGATCAGCGCCCACAGGATCAGGCTGAGCACGCCCAGCACCGCATGCGTCGTCACCCCGCCTTCCGAGCCGCTGGCCGCGACGATCGCTTCGCGCAGCGCATAGAGCGGGCTGGTGCCGATATCGCCATAGACGACACCGATGCTGCCGAGCATCAGGGCCTTGAAGGTGGCGGTGGAATGCGCTTCGCCATGGCCGTTGGCCGCGGGCGTTTCCGCCGCGGTGATCACGCTCTCTGATGACATGGGAAGCTGCGCCTCTGTCGTCTACCGCACTGCACAATGCCGGGTCGCAGCGCTATACTCCCGGCAGGAATGCATAGGTTAGGCTGGATTCAGGCGCCCGCCATGCATGTCACGCATGGATCACGGTCTCGCCGCTACGGAATCCGGCTGGCCGATCAAATAGTTACCTGGGTACCCACCTCCACGACCCGGCCCGTCGGGATCTGGAAATAGTCGGTGGCGTCGTTGGCGGAGCGGCTCATCGCGATGAACAAATGGTCCTGCCACAGCGGCATGCCAGATTGCGCCGACGGCTTCAGCGAGCGGCGCGACACGAAGAACGAGGTCGCCATGATGTCGAACTGCCAGCCGAGCTTGCGCGCGATCGCCAGCGCCTTCGGCACGTTCGGCGATTCCATATAGCCGAAGCGCAGCCGCACCGCGGTGAACTTGTCGCTGATCTTCTCCATGAACACGCGCTCGGACAGATCGACGCGCGGCGTCGGCGCGGTCTCGATGGTCAGGATCACATTGTGCTCGTGCAGCACCTTGTTGTGCTTGAGATTGTGCAGCAGCGCGGTCGGCACGAAGCTCGGGTCGCTGGTCAGGAACACCGCGGTGCCCTTGACGATATGCGGCGGCCGCTTCTCCAGGCTCTGGATCAAGTCGCGCAGCGGCACCTCGATGCGGCGGGTCTTCGCCACCAGGATCGCGGCACCGCGCCGCCAGGTCCAGATCATCGTCGCGACGACGATGCCGAACAACAGCGGCACCCACGCGCCCTCGAACAGTTTCAGCAGATTGGCGCTGAGGAAGGTCATGTCGATGACCACGAACGGCAGGATCAACGCCGCCGCCGACGCCACGCGCCAGTTCCACAGCTTCCAGATCACGATGAAGCCCATGATGCCGTCGGCAACCATGGTCGTCGACACGGCGATGCCGTAGGCCGAGGCGAGCCCGCTCGAGGTCCGGAACAGCAGCACCAGCAGCAGCACGCCGATCAGCAGCAGCCGGTTGACCCGCGGCAGATAGATCTGGCCGGCGTGGGTCTCCGAGGTGTAGCGGACCTCGAAGCGCGGCAAGAGGCCGAGCTGCACCGCCTGGCTGATCAGCGAATAGGCGCCGGTGATGACAGCTTGGCTCGCGATCACGGTCGCAGCGGTGGCGAGCACGACGAGCGGCAGCAGCAGCACGTCCGGCACCATGCGGTAGAACGAATTCTCGATCGCGCTCGGATCGGACAGCACCAGCGCGCCCTGCCCGAAATAATTCAAGAGCAGTGCCGGCAGGACGAAGAACAGCCAGCCGGACTGGATCGGCTTGCGGCCAAAATGGCCGAGATCGGCGTACAGCGCCTCGCCGCCGGTCACCGCAAGGAACACCGCGCCCAGCGTCACCAGGCCGATGGTGCCGTGCGTCAGCATGAACTGGATCGCGTAATACGGATTGATCGCCGCCAGCACCGACGGATCGTCCATGATGTGCGCGAGGCCCATCACCGCCAGCACCGTGAACCAGACCACCATCACCGGCCCGAAGGCGGAGGCGACGCGGGCGGTGCCGCTGCTCTGCACCGAGAACAGCACGACCAGGATCAGGATCGTCAGCGGCACCACGTAATGCTCGAGATGCGGCGTGGCGAGCTTGAGGCCTTCGACCGCCGACAACACCGAGATCGCCGGCGTGATCATGGAATCGCCGATGAACATCGAAGCGCCGATCACGCCGAGCACCAGGAGCGGCCAGCTGCGCCGGCCAAGCGCGCGCTGGCCGAGGGCCATCAGCGACAGCGTGCCGCCCTCGCCATTATTGTCGGCGCGGAGCAGCAGCAGCACATATTTCGCGGTGACGACGGTGAACAGCGCCCACAGGATCAGGCTGAGCACGCCCAGCACCATGATCCGGGTGACCGGCTGGCCGTGGGCGGCGCCGCCGACCGCCTCGCGGAAGGCGTAAAGCGGCGAGGTCCCGATATCGCCGAACACCACGCCGATGCTGCCGAGAGTCAAGGCCCAGAAGCCGGAGGTGGGTTGTCCTTCCTGAGCTTCGGTGGATGAGACGCTGACAGCCATGGCGAGGTTGGAACGCCCGATCGGTTGATTTGATCCGCGCGGCTATCGACGCTTCCGCCCTGCGTGTCAACTGAGCAACACGGCTAGCTTGACGGTACCATGATAACTCAGACTCAGGGCTTCAGGTCCGGCGGCAGCGGCGGATTTTCCCGCATCAACGTGATGGTCACGCGACGATTGGCCGGCAGCGTCGGATCGTCGGGAAACAGCGGCTGGCCGTCGGCCTTGCCGGAAACCGCGAAAATATGCGAGGCCGGCAACCCTTCCCGCTCCAGGATCTGCCGCACCGCGTTGGCGCGGTCCGCCGACAGGTCGAAGGCGTCGTAATCGCTCCGCGCCGGCACGAAACCTGCGGCAGTATGCCCCACGATCGAGACCCGCAGCGGCGTCGCCTTCAGCGGCGCGGCGAGCTTCTGAATCAGCCGCCGCGTCCGGTCATAGGGCTCCCTGGAGCCGTCGGCGAACATCGAGCGGCCGTCCTGGTCGACGATTTCGAGGTTGAGCCCCTCCTTGGTCTCCTCGAACATGATGTTCTTGGAGATCTCGGTCAGTTCGGGCATGTCCTGCAGCGCCTGGCGCAACGAGGCCGAAGCCAGCGCGAACTCCCGGTCGATCTTCAGCCGCGCGCCGTTGATCTGGCTGCGCTCCTTCTCGTCCGGCGTCGGATTGGCCGAGGAGTCCTCCGGCGAGATGTGCTCGACATTCTTCAGCTTCGGCCGGGTCGGCAGGCCGTCGGATTCGACGATGCCGGAATAGCGCACATTGGTCTGCACGCCGAAGGCATCGCGCATCGAGCCGGCGACGATCTTCAGCTTGTTGTTGTCCATGGTGGAGAACGCGACGAGCATCACGAAGAAGCTCATCATCAGTCCCATCAAATCGGCGAAGGTCACGAACCAGCCGTGACCTCCGGTATGGGCGTCGCCGCGCTTTTTCTTGGCCATTGTCGGGTCTTCTGGCTACGATTCCTGGGAGCGCCGCGCCCGTGCCGTCAGGCCGGCACCGGCTCGCCGTCCTCCTGGCGATGCTTCTCCGGCAGATAGGCCAGCAGCATCTCGCGCACCAGCGCCGGGCTCTTGGAGTCGCGGATCATCAGGATGCCGTCGATGATCAGCGTGCGGTTGGTCTCCTCGTCGAGCAGCTTGCCGTGCAGCTTGTCGGCGATCGGCAGGCAGAACAGGTTGGCGACCAGCGCGCCGTACAGCGTCGCGAGCAGCGCGGTCGCCATAAACGGGCCGAGTTTCGACGGGTCGGTCATGTTGGCGAACATCTGCACCATGCCGATCAGCGTGCCGATCATGCCGAACGCCGGGGCGCAGTCGCCGATCGCGCGGTAGATCTTGCTGCCCTCGTCGAGATGCATCAGGAAATTGTCGCGGTCGCGCTCCATGTTGTCGCGGATAAATTCGAGGTCGTAACCGTCGGCGACATAGCGGATGCCCTTGGCGAGGAACGGCTCGTCGGTCTCGACCTTTTCGAGGCCGACCGGGCCCTGCTTGCGGGCGATCTCGGCGATGCGGGCGAGCTCGTCGACGAGGTCACGGGCCGACAGCCGGCTCATGGTGAAGGCGAATTTGGCGCCGAGCGGCAGGCCATGCAGCATCACGCCGAGCGGAAAGCGGATCATCGTCGCCGCGATCGAGCCGCCGAAGATGATGATCATGGCGTGCTCGGAGATGAACATGTGCAGGTCGCCGCCCATGAACATCATCACCGCGATGACGATGATGCCGAACAGCAGCCCGGCGCCTGTCATGATATCCATGGAAAACTCCAACGCGAACGCAACACCTGCCCGTCCTGGACGGCGCACGGCCCAAGGCGGGCCGCGTTGGAAAACCCTAACGTTAATGCCATTAAGGACGCGTTACCGAATTTGGTAGGGATAACAACGGGTAAACGCGCCCCTTTTCGCGATGTTGTTGAAGATGCTGGCTTTCCGCAGCGGCGGCAGTCACGGAATGCGCAAAACCCCTCCCCGTAGAACAACGGACGTGAGATAGCTTTTGGTTGGGGAAGCGAATGAGCGAGAAGAGCAGGATGAAGGCCGTCGTCGTCGAGCAATATGCGCCCATCGATCAGATCGGACTGAGGGACATCGCAATGCCCGAACCCGTGCCGGGCCAGATCCGGGTCCGGGTGCAGGCCGCGAGCATCGGCTTCGTCGATGGGCTGAAGGTCGAGGGCCGCTACCAGACCAAGGACGAGCTGCCGTTCACGCCCGGCGCGGAGTTCGCCGGCGTGGTCGACGCGGTGGCGGGCGACATCTCCGGCATCGCGCCGGGCATGCGGGTGATGGGCGCCGCGCGCTCCGGCGCGCTTGCCGAATACATCGCCGTGCCTGCGGAGGCCGTCGAGGTCATGCCCGAAGGCCTGTCGATGGAGGCTGCGGCCGCCTTCCGCACCAACTATCTCACCGCGCTCTACGCGCTGGGCGAACGCGGCTCGCTCCGCGCCGGCGAGCAGCTGCTCGTGCTCGGCGGGGCCGGCGGTACCGGCATCGCCGCGATCCAGGTCGGCAAGCTGCTCGGCGCGCGCGTCATCGCCGCGGCTTCGACCGCGGAGAAGCGCGAATTTGCGACAAGCTTCGGCGCCGATGCAGTCGTCGACTACACGAAGTCCGATTGGCGCGACGCGCTGAAGGAAGCGACCGGCGGTCACGGCCCCGACGTGATCTTCGATCCGGTCGGCGGCGAGGTCTCCGTGCAGGCGTTCCGCTCGATCGCCTGGAACGGCCGCCATGTCGTGGTCGGCTTTGCCGCAGGGACCATCCCCGCACTGCCGTTCAACCTGCCGCTACTCAAGGGCGGCCTCCTGACCGGCGTCGACGCCGCCCAGATCGCCCGCCGCGAGCCCGACGCGCAGGCGCGCGTGATGACGCAATTGTCGGCCTGGCTGAACGACGGCCGCCTGGTGCCGGTCGTCGGCAAGGTGTTCGGCTTCGAGGATTTCCGCGCGGCGTTCAAGACCATGCAGACACGTGCGGCGCTGGGCAAGATGGTGGTGCGAATCGGGTAAGGGGCACCGCGCTTGGCTCCCGCCGTCGTCCCGGCGAAGGCGGGGATTGGGGATCGCGCCGCCTGCCAAGCAACGCGGTGTCATCACCCGCGAAAGCGGGTGATCCAATATTCCAGAGACGACAGTGCTTGAGCCGACGGACCGCGCGTGCTGGATCGCCCGGTTAAAACCGGGCGACGACAGTTGTGGGTGGGATACAGCTTCGCGTTCTCGCGATATGCACCGGGCCTCAGCTCTTGCCGCTCGCCGTCTTGTCGAGCGCCGCCCGCAAACCCTTGGCGAGCTTGATCGCGTCATCGTTGGCCCAGAAATGCATGAAGAACAGGCGCGGCTGCTCGTCCAGCATGTGGCTGTGCAGCGCCGTCACCTCGATGCCATGCGTGCGCAAAGCCGTGATCACGGGATTGACCTCGTCGCTGGTCATGACGAAGTCGCCGGTGATGGCGGCCTTGCCCGCGCCGGTTGGCTGGAAATTGATGCCGGTGGCGACGCCCATCGGTCCGACCGGGCTGAGCTGCATCCCGCCCTCCGTGACCGGATCGCGGCGCGGCACGTTGAACTGGTAGACGCCGCCATTGGACTGGCCCTTGGCGCCGATGATCTGGTCGAGCTGCGCGGTGTCGAGATCGACGGCGGGCGGCGCGCCGGCCGGCGCCGCGGCGGTCAGCGGCGTCTTGCTCTCGGCCAGCGCATCGCGGATCGCCGCGGCCAGCTTGAGGGGATCGCCGTGGCCGGCGACGTGCATGTAGAACGTGGCGGGGCTGGCGCGCAGCAGATGGTTGTGCACGGCGGTGATCTCGAGCCCGTTTGCGATCATCTTGGCCATCACCGGGTTGATCTCGGTCTCGAGCAGCACGAGGTCTCCCATCACCATGACGCCGCCATGCGCGGGCTTGAACGCGACCCAGCCGCCGAGCGCCAGTGCCGGCTTGATCGTCACCCCATCCAGCGTCACCGAGAGGTCGGTCCGCGGGAAGCCGTAGCGATGGACGTCGCCGCTGACGGCAGGCTTGCGGCCCAACGTCTCGTCGATCTTTTGCCACGCGATATCCTGCGCGTGGGCGGTCGCGACGAAGGGTTCGGTGAAAACGCGCCAATCGATGTTCTGGGTGTTTGCAGCAGTGGCAAACAGACATGCGCCGATGCCGGCGATCGTTGAGAGTGTACGTCGCATTGAATTGCTCCTTGTTCCCGTATCCGCCGCTATCGCTCGGAGAGTGCGACGATGGTTCTAAAGCCATCGATGTCTTGCACGGAGACCTGAACCTCGTCGCCGAAGCGAACTGCATTGAAGAGCAGAGCGTCTTGAACCTTGAATTGCTGCGTGGCCTTCGACGGCAGCCGGATGGTGATCGAGTCGGTGCCCTGATCGATCGCCTCGACGGTGCCGCGAAGCATCTCGGCGGCCGGTGGACGAGCGGCCACGCCGTCCTGGATCGGGCTCTGCTCTACCGATCTGCGCCCGCCATCGACCGGCGCCGAGACGCCGGTTCCCGGCAGAAACACGACTGCCGAGGCGATCATGACCAGCCTCCACATGCATTTGACTCCATCGTGTTCGTATCGTGTAGACATTTACTTGCTCTCCTTGATCTGACCGTTGCTGTCCATGACGAGCCGCACTTGCCTGCCGTTCTTCGTGGCTTTGGCGATGATCCCCTCAGCCGTCGACTTGATGTCACTGACTTGCGAGTAGCCGGCCGCCTCGATCCTGGCGACGAGTTCCTCCTGGGTCAGGGCAACGGCGGGTGACAGCCAGCCCAGGACGGTCAACGAGGCCGTCAGCAAGACGGCCGTGCACGAGATTGTTGTTCGCATGTTCGCTCTCCTGGTCTTGTCCCCTGCCCCAGGTGAAGCCGTTTCGTGAGGTGATCCGCTAGATGACTCCTGCAAGGTGCATCACGATGCCGGCGATGCAGGACGCGGCGAGGACAACGAGCATCCCGGCATTGAAGCGAAAGATCGCGGTCGCCGCCGCGACCGACAGCATGACGGCCGGCACGTCGATGCTGCCAGGCACCGGCGCGTCGAACGACAGGCCGAAACCGCGCACCGCATAGGTCTGCCGAAACAGCGTATGCAGCGCGAACCAGATCGAGAGATTGAGGATCACGCCGACGACCGCGGCGGTGATGGCTGAGAGCGCACCGGCGAGCGCCTTGTTGCCGCGCAGCGCCTCGATGTAAGGCGCACCGACGAAGATCCACAGGAAGCACGGAGCGAAGGTGACCCAGGTCGCCAGCAGGCCGCCGAGCGTCCCGGCCAGCATCGGCGACAGGCCGCTCGCCTCGCGGAACGCAGCCATGAAGCCCACGAACTGGACCACCATGATCAGCGGACCCGGCGTGGTTTCGGCCATGCCGAGGCCGTCCAGCATCTCGCGCGGGGTCACCCAGTGATAGTAGTCGGCGGCCTGCTGGGCGACATAGGCCAGCACGGCATAGGCGCCGCCGAACGTAACCATCGCCATCTTGCTGAAGAAGATCGCGATCTGGCTGAATACGTCGTTCGAACCCAGCGCGACCAGAACCGCGAACACTGGAATGAGCCAGATCGCAAGCCAGACGGCGGCGACCCGTAGCGCACGCGACGCATTGGGTCGAACATGCTCCGGCACGGACTCGCCGAGCATGCTGTCGATCGCAGCCGAATTCTTTCCGTCGTGCTCGAGCGCTGCGAACTCCGGCCGGCCCATCCGGGCGCCGGCGAAGCCGATCACGGCGGCAGCAATGATGATCAGCGGAAACGGCGCGGCGAAGAAGAAGATCGCGATGAAGGCCATCGCCGCCAATGCGATCATGACCGGGTTGCGCAGCGCGCGCCTGCCGACGCGGACCACCGCCTGGATCACGATGGCCAGCACCGCCGCCTTGAGGCCGAAAAACACCGCCTCGACGAAGCCGACATTGCCGTAGGCGGCGTAGATATAGCTGAGCCCCATGATGGCGAAGATGCCGGGCAGGACGAACAGACCGCCGGCCACGATGCCGCCGGCAGTCCGGTGCAGCAGCCAGCCGATATAGGTCGCAAGCTGCTGCGCCTCGGGTCCGGGCAGCAGCATGCAGTAGTTGAGCGCGTGCAGGAAACGGCCCTCCGAGATCCAGTTCTTCTCCTCGACCAGGATGCGATGCATCACCGCGATCTGACCCGCGGGACCGCCGAAGCTCAGGATCGCCACGCGGATCCAGACCAGCAGCGCCTCGCTGAAGGAGATGCCATGCGCGTTGTCCGGCGCGCCGGCCTTGCGGGTTGCGGCGAGCTCCGTCATGGCTTCACCTTGCTGGTCGGCCAGTTGTGCGTCTGCTTGGTCGCGTCGCGGCACCAGCGGTAGAACGCGTCGTAGAGCAAAAGGCCGGCATTCAGTTGCTCGAGATCGTCGTCGAACATCCGCGACAGGCCGAGCGAGGCGGCAAGCAATCCGGGCGCTTCCGGCGACAGTTCGAGCCGCGCCGTATCGGCGGCGCGCACCATCGTCGCGAGCCGCTCCAGCGCGGGCGTCGACAGCCCGAACTCCTTGACCATCACGTCGAAGGTGCAGAGTTCGCCCCGGTGGCTCCAGAACACGTTCTCGATGTCGAAGGGCACGGCTGCGAAGCGCTCGGCCACCGCCTCGACTTCCGATGGTGCCACGAACAGGAAGACCGCGGCCGGATCGACAAAGCGGCGGATCAGCCACGGACAGGCGATGCGGTCGATCTTCGGGCGTGACCGCGTCACCCAGACCGTACGGCCGTGCCGATCGCGCTCTGGAATCCTGGCCGCGGGGACGGTCGGCAGCTCCGCCTGCGTCCAGCCGAGATGGCCGCCTTCGAGCACCTCCGCCGCGACGTTGGCGCAGCGCAGCCAGGCCGCGGTGCCCTCGCTGAGTTTCTGCCCCTTCTGGCAGATCACGACAACGGATTTGCCGGACATCTGTGAGGCCCAGTCCTGGACCTCGCGGTGCGAGCGCCGCGCGGCGCCCGGGATCAGCCGCGGATCTGCGGCGAAATCCTCATCGAGGCGGACGTCGACCAGCGCAGGCGCGCTGGCGGTGCCGATGAGTCGAAGCAATTTGTCTGATGAGATCGAAGTGTATGACATGCTGCGCCCTTGGTGAGTAAGGACGCGATTCTTGGGCATGTCGCCTCGCGGGGAGATCGCATATCCCCGTAGTCCGAAGTAAAGGCCCGCTCGGCGCGGCTGTCAACCTGCGATCATGAGCTTCGCTCGATCCTGTGCCCTCCCTCCTGATGTTATCACAGGTTATTGTCGGCGGGTTCCGCGCCGCCTACCGTCGTCACTGGCCTTTTGGGGACGCAAAATGCAGGACATGCTGACGCACCTCGAAAAGCTTCGTCGGGACGCGGCGGAATGCGCATTGATCCGTGACCTGACGACAGACATCCGCAAGCGCGAACTGTTCACCAAGCTTGCCGACCATCTGACGACTCTGGCGGCGGAGGTTGAGAAGGCCATTGCGGCGGCACGCAAGGAGAGCGAGCCACCCGGCTCGACGGCCTGACCGCGAGACGGCCTGACCGCGATAAGTCTCAATTGATGCGGCGTCGCGGTTTCCAGTTCCCGCTTTGCAGATCGCTCCTAGGTGACCCGTTCAAACGTATCGGTGCTTGTCGTCACGGCCCGCCACCAGTTCACGGGCTGCAGGGCCGCCGGCTCGCCCTCGCCCGGCGCGACGAGCGCCTTGTCCGCCACGACGAACCATGCGGTCTCCATCTTGCCGTCGCGGAGCAAGCCGGTATAGGACACGACCCGGTCGCCGCTCGCGGAAGCCCCGACCGACGAAAAGCCGATGCAATTGCCCCGATGGACACCGACGATCGCAACCGTCTGGTTGTAGAAGCCGCTGTCCGGCAGCGCCGTGCGAAACGTCCCGGCGATGCGCCCGTCGGCCTCGCTGGTGATCTCGACGATCGAGCCGTACTGGTTCTTCCACTTGCCAACCCACGTCATTGCGCCTCCTGGTGCCGGTCGCGGTCGCCAACCTCGAGCAGGACAACCGCGGCGGGGAATCGGCGTTCCGAACGCCCGCGGGTCGCTGAAGGTGCTCGGTGAGGCTCGTTGGAACCGAACAGGTTCCCGTACGTTATCGGGAGTTCGGCAATTGAGAATCGACGAGCCGCCAGTTCCGGTGGGTGGCGGCGCGTCACGCGCAAACTGTCTTAACGAGACGTGTTGTATTTAGGGGCTCTTTATCTTGGCACAGATCGCAGATCTGCACTTCGGCAATCCAGATCAGGCCGGCCGGACGCCTCCGCCAGAGGCAGCACGATGAAGAACGCCTCCGCCATCTGGTACGTCTCGTTCGCCCTGAGAAATCCCGACGCCGGACACCACCGGTTCGCCCGCCAGACCCGCACGTTCACGAACGAACAGGATGCCAAGGCGTTTGCACGCACCCTGCTGATTGAAACCCAGGATATCAGCGCCGGGACGATCAATCCGCACGCGCCGCGGCGCGTGATCGCGCCGGCCGCGATCACCGCGTGGGCCGGCGAGGGCTGAGGGTGGGTTACAGGAATCGCGACGGCGCGAAGGGCCCGAGCGGAATCTCCGGCGGCTTGCCGCTCAACAACTGTGCGACCAGGCGGCCGGTGCGGGCCGAGCCGACCAGGCCGACATGGCCATGGCCAAACGCATAGACGACGTCGCGCGTGGCACTGCTATGGCCGATGCAGGGCCGGCCGTCCGGCATGCTCGGCCGATGGCCAAACCAAGTCTTGATGCGCGACGCCGGAATGTCCCGCGGCAGTTTTGGAAACATACCGAGCAGATGATCGCGCAGGATCTCTGCGCGCTTCCAGTTCGGTTCGGCGTCGAGGCCGGCGATCTCGACCGTGCCGGCGGCGCGCAGGCCCTTGTCGGTCCAGTTCACCACCATCTTGGCATCGGACGCCATCATCGAATTGCGCGGCCCGGATTCCGGATCCTCGATCATGACGTGGTAGCCGCGCTCGGTCTCCAGCGGGAGGGAATCGCCGATCGACGCAGTCAGCTGTTTCGAGCGCGCGCCGGCGGCGACGACCGCAGCGTCGCAGGCGATCTCGCCGGTCTCGGTGACGACGGCAACGAGCCGGTCACCCCTCAGCTTGAGGCCGGTCGCCTTCGCCGCGACGCGGACCGCGCCGTTCGCCACTGCGTGGGCGGCGAGCGCCGCGATATAGGCGCCGGGATCGCGGCAGCGTCCCGCCTCTTCGACGACGACGCCGAACTTGTAGCGCGGGTGCAGATCCGGCTCGCGCTGTCGCACCTCATCTTCATTCAGCTCAAGCCATTCGATGCCGACGCGCTTCCTGATGCGCCAGCCGAGATCGCCGTCAAAGGGCGCCCGGGAGGGAAACACGTGCATCACGCCGCGCCGCTCGATCAGTTCGCCGACGCCGGCCTCTTCGGCGAGCTGCCGGTGCAGCAGCGGCGCATCCTTCAACAGATCGCGCATCGCCCGCGCGGTAGCCTCGACCTGCGCCTCGGTCCGGCTCGACAAGAGATACTTGATGAGCCAGGGCAGCGCCTTCGGCAGATAGGACCAGCGGATCGCGAGCGGCCCGAGCGGGTCCATCAGATAGCCCGGAACCTTCTTCCAGGTGCCGGGCTCGGCCGGCGGAATCACCGAATGGGATGACAGCCAGCCGGCATTGCCGTAGCTTGCGGCCTGCTCGCCGCCCGGCTCGCCCGGATCGATCAGCGTAACGCGATGGCCAGCGCGGAGTGCCTCGATGGCGCTGATCACGCCGACGGCCCCAGCGCCGATGATCGCGACGTGGCGGCCTGCGGACGCAGGCATCAGTTGGCCGCCGCTTGGGGCGTAAAATCCTTGCCGACCGACAGCGCGCGCTGATCGACCAGGCAGTGCAAGATCGCCGGCTTGCCGGAGGCCAGCGCGCGCTCGAACGCCGGTGCGAAGTCTTCCGTGCGCTCGACCCGCTCGCCATGACCGCCGAAGGCCTTGGCGTAGAGCGCGAAGTCCGGGTTCTTGAGCTGGGTGCCGACGACGCGGCCGGGATAGTCGCGCTCCTGGTGCATGCGGATGGTGCCGTATTGCGCGTTGTCGATGATCACGACGATCAGCGGCGCGTCATACTGCACGGCGGTCGCGAATTCCTGCCCGTTCATCAGGAAGCAGCCGTCGCCGGCAAACGCCACGACGACGCGATCGGGATGGTGCCGTTTTGCCATCACCGCCGCCGGCACGCCGTAGCCCATCGAGCCCGAGGTCGGCGCGAGTTGCGCGGCGAATGTGTGGAAGCGGTGGTGGCGGTGCAGCCAGCCGGCATAGTTGCCTGCGCCGTTGCAGACGATGGCGTCCTTCGGCAGGCGGTCGCGCAGCCAGGTGACGACCTGGCCGTACTGGAAGCTGCCGGGAAGCTCGCGCGGCTTCTCGGTCCAGGCGAGATAATCGGCGTGCGCCTGCGCCGCTTCGCCCTTCCAGGCCGGCGTGGCCGCGGGCTTCATGTTTTCCACCGCGGCGGCGAAGGCGGCGGGGGTCGCCTGGATCGCGAGCGCCGGCTGATAGACGCGGCCAAGCTCCTCGGAGCCCGGGTGGACATGGATCAGCTTTTGCCGTGGGGTGGGAATGTCGAGCAGCGTATAGGACGACGACGGCATTTCCGACATGCGGCCGCCGATCAAGAGAATGACATCGGCATCGGTGATGCGCGCCTTGAGCTGCGGGCTCGGGCCAATCCCGAGATCGCCGGCATAAAGCGAATGGTCGGCGTCGAACAGCGAGGCGCGGCGGAACGAGGTCGCAACCGGCAGGTCGAAGCGCTCGGCGAAGCGCGCGATGCCTTGTGCGGCCTCGGCGGTCCAGGCCGAGCCGCCGAGCACGACGATCGGCGCCTTGGCGCCGGCCAGCATTGCGCCGAGCCGATCGAGGTCCGCCGGCGCGGGCCAAGTGGCCGCCGGCTCGACCTTGGGCGCGTCGGCCACCGCGGCGGTTTCGGTCAGCATGTTTTCCGGCAGCGAGATCACGACCGGTCCCGGGCGGCCCTGCAGCGCAACGCGGAAGGCGCGCGCGACCAGCTCCGGAATACGGTCGGGCCGGTCGATCTCGACCGCCCATTTCGCCATGGTGCCGAACACTGCCTTGTAGTCGAGCTCCTGGAACGCCTCGCGCTCGCGCATGCCGGTGTCGACCTGGCCGACGAACAGGATCATCGGCGTGGAATCCTGCATCGCGATATGCACGCCGTGCGCGGCATTGGTCGAGCCGGGGCCGCGGGTGACGAAGCAGATGCCGGGCTTGCCGGTCAGCTTGCCATAGGCCTCCGCCATCATCGCGGCGCCACCCTCGGCCCGGCAAATCACCACGTCGATCGGACTGTCATGCAACGCGTCGAGGGCCGCCAGATAGCTCTCGCCCGGCACGCAGGTGACGCGCTCCACGCCCTGCGCGACCAACTGGTCGATCAGGATTTGGCCTCCGGTGCGGGCATTGCTCTTGGTCATGACGGCTCCCTGCGAACGTTGCGCGGGCACGGCGCCGCGCGCGGATCATGGTCCACGGGGGTATGATACACGGCAATATGGCGCAAGGCCGAAGTGGCCGCGGGTTGCGGCGGGCGCATCGGGCCATGCGGCGGGGAATGGGCGGCGCGGGAATGCCGCCGACCCGCGTAGGAATAGCGGGTCATTCCGGTCCTCCATCCCCGTCATGACGGAACGACAGACACCCGCCCCTTACAGCGAGCGGGCGATCAGCAGCTTCATGATCTCATTGGTGCCGCCGTAGATCTTCTGGATGCGGGAATCGATGAACATCCGCGAGATCGGGTATTCCTGCATGTAGCCGTAGCCGCCGTGCAGTTGCAGGCATTCGTCGGCGGTCTCAACCTGCTTCTGCGAGCACCACCATTTCGCCATCGACGCCGTCACGGTGTCAAGGTCGCCGGCGACCAGCCGTTCGACACACCAGTCGACGAAGACGCGGGCGATCATCGCCTCGGTCTTGCGCTCGGCGAGCTTGAAGGCGGTGTTCTGGAATTCGAGCAGCGGTTTTCCGAACGCGGTGCGCTCCTTGGTGTATTCGGCGGTGATCTTCACCGCGCGCTCCATCGAAGCGACGGCGCCGACCGCGAGCGCGAGACGCTCCTGCGGCAATTGCTGCATCAGCTGCACGAAGCCGTTGCCCTCCTCGGCCCCGAGCAGGTTTTCCGGCGGCACCGTCACATTGTCGAAGAACAGCTCCGACGTATCTGATGCGTGCAGGCCGATCTTGTCGAGGTTGCGGCCGCGCCGGTAGCCCTCGGCGCCGGCAGTTTCCACCACGATCAGCGAGATGCCCTTGGCGCCGGCTGCGCCGGTGCGCGCCACCACGATGACGAGGTCGGCGGCCTGGCCATTGGTAATGAAAGTCTTCTGGCCGTTGATGACGTAGCTATTGCCCTGCTTCCTGGCCGTGGTCTTGACGCTCTGCAGATCCGAACCGGTGCCGGGCTCGGTCATCGCGATGGCACCGACCATCTCGCCCGAGGCCATCTTTGGCAGCCAGCGCTTCTTCTGCTCCTCCGAGCCGTAGTTGAGGATGTAATGCGCGACGATCGCGCTGTGCACGGAGACGCCGGTCGTCACCTCCGGCACCGTGCTCTCGATGTCCTCGAGCACCGCGGCGTCATAGGCGAAGGTGGCGCCCAGGCCGCCATAGGCCTCGGGCACGCTGGGCAGCAGCGCGCCCATCTCGCCGAGCGCGCGCCAGGCTGACCGGTCGACCAGCTTCTGCGCGCGCCACTTCTCGGCGTGCGGCGCTAGGTCCTTGGCGAGGAATTTGCGGAACTGGTCACGAAAGGTGTCCAGCTCCTCGGTCATCCAGGACGATCGGTATTGCATGCTACCTCGCTCGAAATCGCTTAGATCAGAAGACCGCCGCCGGCGACGATCACCTGACCGCTGATGTAGTTCGATTCCGGCGCGCAGAACAGATAGACCGCGTCCGCCGCCTCCTCCGGCGTGCCGCCGCGGCCGAGCGGGATCATCCGGCCCATCGCCTCCAGCATCTGCGGCTGCACGCCGACCTTGATGTCGCGGCCGGCGACGTCGATGGTCTTCTGCTGGGTCTCGATCGGCTGGGTCAGGCGGGTGTTGATCAGGCCGAACGCAACGCAATTGACATTGACCTTGTAGCGGCCCCACTCCTTGCACATCGTCCGCGTCAGCCCGATCAGCGAGGCCTTTGCCGACGAATAGCTTGCCTGTCCGGCATTGCCGTAGAGCCCCGCGATCGAGGAGATGTTGACCACCTTGCGGAACACCTCGCGGCCGGTCTCGGCCTCCTTCTTAGCCATCAGGCGGATCGGCTCGGCCGCCGCGCGCATGATGCGGAACGGGGCGACCAGATGGACGTCGAGCATCGCCTGGAACTGCTCGTCGGTCATCTTCTGGATCGTCGAGTCCCAGGTGTAGCCGGCATTGTTGACGATGATGTCGAGACCGCCGAACTGTTCGATGGCCGCCCCTATGAAGCGATCGGCAAAGCCCGCCTCGGTCACGCTGCCGTTGACCGCAACGGCGTCGCCGCCGGCGGCCTTGATCTCGGCGACGACCGCATTGCCCGGCTCGGCATCGAGGTCGTTGACGACGACCCGCGCGCCCTCACCCGCGAGCTTCAGCGCAATCGCCCGCCCGATGCCGCGGCCCGAACCGGAGACGAGCGCGACTTTGCCTTGCAGTTTGGACATTCAAATTCTCCCTAGACGACATTATTCGCTGTGAGCGCGCCTCGCCTCTCCCCGCCTGAGGCCGGAACGCATCGAAGATGCGTTCCGGGTGAGGGGGAGTCTCCGCGAGTCCGTCTATCACCGTTGACGTAGAGACGGCCCCTCACCCCAACCCTCCCCCCGTAAGAACGGGGCGAGGGAGCGCAGTCTTGCTGCGGTTACAGTTTCTCCCTACACCGCGATGCTCGCCGCCCTGCTCAATCAGCTCCGTCACGGTGCCCTCGCAGGTCAGCTTGGCGCCGAGCTGGGTGATCGCGGCAAAGCGCGTCGAGAACGAGCGGATGCGCGACGGCGCGACCGCGTCGGTCAGCGCCTGGCCGAGATAGCCCATGACGAGCATGCCGTGGCTGAACACGTCCGGGAAACCGGCGGCCTTCGCGAAGTCGATATCGACATGGATCGGATTGTGGTCGCCCGAGGCGCCGCAATACAGCGCAAGGCGGTGGCGGGTGATCGGCGGGAACTCCTTGTGCACGAGGCGGTCGCCGACGGTTGGAGACGTTGCACTCATGACGGCCTCGCATTGCGCACCACGACGGTGCGCGAGAGGTCGGCGACGTGAACGCCGGCCTGGTTGGTGACCTCGGTCTCGACCACGATCAGGGTCATCGCCCCGCCCTTCTTGTCGGTCACGCTGGTGACGCGCGGCTTGAACGTGAGCACATCGCCGACCACGACCGGTGCGTGATAGTCGAAGCGCTGCTCGCCATGCAGCACGCGGGCGAGATCGATGCCGAGTGCGGTCAGGAATTCGAACGGCATGGTGGCGTCCATCATCTCCAGGCAGAACAGATAGGTCGGCGGCACCGGGGCCGCCGTGAAGCCGGCCGCCTGCGCGGCCGTCTCATCGCGGTAGACCGGATTGGTTTCCCCGAGCGTATCGAGGAAGAAGCGCAGGCGCCCCGGCTCGACGCGCGCGGTCACGGACGTGAACTCGCGTCCGACAGCGGATTGATCGACCACGGCGCGGCCTCAGGCGCGTTCGTACAGCGTGACGACGCAGGCGCCGCCGAGGCCGAGATTGTGCTGCAGGCCGATCCGCGCGCCCTCGACTTGCGTGGCGGCCGCCGTGCCGCGCAGCTGCCGGGTCAACTCGTAGCACTGCGCAAGGCCGGTGGCGCCGAGCGGGTGGCCCTTCGACAGCAAGCCGCCGGACGGATTGGTGACGATCTTGCCGCCATACGTGTTGTCGCCGTCGTCGATGAAGCGCGCCGCCTCGCCCTGCTTGCAGAGGCCGAGCCCCTCATAGGTGATCAGCTCGTTATGGGCGAAGCAGTCGTGCAGCTCGACGACGTCGAGATCATCGGGGCCGATGCCGGCAGTCTCGTAGACCTTGTTCGCGGCATCGCGCGCCATGTCGTAGCCGACCACCTGCATCATATCGTTGGCCCCGAAGGTGGACGGCGTGTCCGTCGTCATCGCCTGCGCGGCGATGCGGACCTGCTTGTTGAGGCCGTGCTGCTCGGCGAACTTCTCCGACACCAGGATCGCCGCGGCGCCGCCGCAAGTCGGCGGACACGCCATCAGCCGCGTCATCACGCCGGGCCAGATCACCTGGTCGTTCATCACGTCCTCGGCGGTGACCTCCTTGCGGAACAGCGCCAGCGGATTGTTCTTGGCGTGACGGCTCGCCTTCGCGCGCACCTTGGCAAATGCACTCAGCGGCGTGCCGTATTTCTGCATGTGGCTGAGACCGGCACCGCCGAAATAGCGCAGCGCCAGCGGCACGCCGGGCGCGTCGACGAGCTTGTCGGCGGCGGCATCGAAATCGTCGAAGGCGCTGGGGCGGTCGGTGAACACGGCGCCGAGCGCGCCGGGCTTCATCTGCTCGAAGCCGAGCGCCATCACGCAATCGGCCGCGCCCGATTCGATCGCCTGCCGCGCCAGAAATAGCGCGGTCGAGCCGGTCGAGCAGTTGTTGTTGACGTTGACGATCGGGATGCCGGTCATGCCGACCGGATAGAGCGCGCGCTGCCCGCAGGTGGAGTCGCCATAGACGTAGCCGACATAGGCCTGCTGCACCTTGCCGTAGTCGAGGCCGACGTCGGCGAGCGCGAGCTTGGCGGCCTCGGCGCCCATCACGTGATACGGCGCATTGGCGCCGGGCTTGACGAACGGGATCATGCCGACCCCGGCAACATAGGTGCGTGACGTCATCCTTGCTCCTCCCGAAAATTACCCGCTGGACTATTTATTACCCATGGGTAATATACGGAGCGTTTCACGGAGTCAATGCGACAGCAGCCGCGACATGGATGCCAGCTCCCCCTTCTCCAATCAGGACTCGCCCTGGCTGCCGTTCGAGAGCCGGCGCCGCGCGCGCGACGAGAAGCGCGAAGCGGTCCTGCGCACGGCCGTCGCGCTGTTCCTGGAGCAAGGCTATCACCGCGCCACGCTGAACGAGGTCGCCAAGCGGCTGAACATAACCAAGCCGGCGCTCTACAATTATTTCCGCGGCAAGGACGAGATCCTGTTCGAGTGCTGGGCGATCGGCAACGAGCTGGTCGACGAATGCATCGCCGAGACCTCGGCGGGCGGCGGCACCGGTCTCGACAAGCTGCGCAAGCTCACCGTCCGCTACGCCGAGCTGATGACCGCCGACTACGGCAAGAGCCTCGTGCGGTTCGACCTGCGCGATCTCAGCGACGACAACCGCAAGATCGTGCGGAACGCGAAGCGGCGGATCGACCGCGCCTTCCGCGACTATATCGCGCAGGGCATCGCGGACGGCTCGATCAAGCCGTGCGATCCAAAGCTGTCGGCGTTCGCGATCGCGGGCTCGCTGAACTGGATCGGCCACTGGTTCCAGCCCGGCGGTGCCATGAGCGGACGGGCCGTTGCCGAAGAATTCGCGATCCGCCTCACCGAGGGCATCGCCACCACATCGAAGAAGAAGGCGGACAAACCGCCACGCACGGGAAACGCATCAAGGGAGGAGACGCGTGAACATCACACACGGACTGCGGCGCGCGCTGCAGGTCAATCCAAACGGGCTCGCGGTCGCCTGCGGTGAACGGCGGCGCAACTGGCGCGAGGTCGGCGACCGTGTCGCCCGCCTCGCCGGCGCCATCCGCTCGCTCGGCGCACGGGATGGCGACCGCGTCGCGATCCTGTCGCTGAACTCCGACCGCTATCTCGAGCTCTATCTCGCAGTCGGCTGGGCCGGCGCCGTGATCGTGCCACTCAACATCCGCTGGTCTCCGATCGAGAACGAAGACGCGCTGCGCGACTGCCGCGCCGATATCCTGTTTGTCGACAAGGCGTTTGCGCCGGTCGGCACTGCGCTCGCAAAGGCCATTCCCGCATTGAAGCTGGTCTACGCCGATGACGGCGAAACGCCGGCCGGCATGGAGAATTACGAGACGCTGATCGACCGCACGGCGCCCATTCCGGATGCGATGCGCGGCCGCGACGATCTCGCCGGTATCTTCTACACCGGCGGTACCACCGGCCGCTCCAAGGGCGTGATGCTGAGCCACGGCAATCTGATGGCCAACGCGCTCAATGCGCTCAGCGAAGGGCTATGGCCGGGCACCTCGGTCTACCTGCACGCGGCACCGATGTTCCACCTCGCCAATGGCGCGGCGATGTATTCGGTGCTGCTATCCGGCGGCTCCAACGTCGTGATCCAGGGTTTTACGCCCGACGGCGTCGCGGCCGCGATCCAGAAGGAACGCGTCACCGACGTGCTGCTGGTGCCGACCATGATCCAGATGTTCGTCGATCACCCGACCCTCGCCAACTACGATCTGACGTCACTGAAGCGGATCGCTTACGGCGCCTCGGTGATCTCGGATGCCGTGCTGATGCGCGGCATGAAGGCGCTGCCGCATGTCGAGTTCACGCAAGCCTATGGCATGACCGAGCTGTCGCCGATCGCCACGATCCTGCACTGGAAGGAGCATATCGGCGATGGCCGCGCCAAGGGCCGGCATCGCGGCGCCGGCCGCGCCACGTTCGGCGCCGAGGTCAAGATCGTCGACGCCAAGGACAAGGTCGTTCCAACCGGCACCGTGGGCGAAATCGCGGTACGCGGCGACATGGTGATGATGGGCTATTGGGAACGGCCGGAGGAAACCGCGCGCGCCCTGATCGACGGCTGGATGCACACCGGCGACGGCGGCTACATGGACGAGGACGGCTTCATCTATGTCGTCGACCGCGTCAAGGACATGATCATCTCCGGCGGCGAGAACGTGTATTCGGCCGAGGTCGAGAACGCCCTCGCCCAGCATCCCGCGGTAGCGCAATGCGCCGTGATCGGCATCCCGAGCGAGCGTTGGGGCGAGCAGGTCCACGCCATCGTCGTGATGAAGAGCGGTGCCAACGCCACGCCGGAGGAGCTGATGGAGCACTGCAAGACGCTGATCGCCGGCTACAAATGCCCGCGCAGCGTCGATATATCAGCGACACCACTACCGCTCTCGGGCGCCGGCAAGATCCTGAAGCGCGAGCTGCGTCGGCCGTATTGGGAGAACCGGGAGCGGAGCGTGAGCTGACGCCAAGAACCGTAGAGACTGCCGCGCGGCACCAGCCAGCCCACCCTGCGCATCGCATGACGCCGTGCGAGGGCAGCCGTTGACATCGGAGCACGCGACCGATTGGATCGATCGAGAGTCAATCCAGCGAGTTCCGATGTCGACATCCGATACCAATGCCAACGGCATGCCGCGCCGCCTGATGCACCGCCGCTCGGTCGACTGCACGGGCTACCTCCGCGATGACGGCCTGTGGGAGGTCGAGGCGCGGCTGGTCGACACCAAGCCGTATGCCCGGCAGGACCGCCATCGCGGCGCGCAGCAGCCGGACGATCCCGTGCATGACATCCGCCTGCGGCTTGCGGTCGACGACAGCTTCACGATCCGCGAGACCGGCACCACGATGGCCTCGACGCCCTACCCATCCTGCCTCGATGTCGAGGGCATCCTGCAACGCCTGGTCGGCGAGCGCATCGGCAAGGGTTGGCGCGAGATCATCAGACGCAAGATCGGCAAGCTCGAGACCTGCACGCATCTGCAGGAGCTGCTCGGTCCCGCGGTGACGACGCTGTTCCAGACCGTGTCATCAGGCAAGGACCCGCAGGGCCGCGGCGCGCTGGATCACCAGCGCGACGCCAAGGAGCCGCCATTCTTCGTCGGCGGCTGCTATTCGTGGCGGCTGGATGGGCCTGTGGTCGCCGAGATCTTTCCGCAGTTCGCGACCAAGCCCGTCGAAGCGAAGCAGGAAACGTAGTCGCTTCCTGTGGCCCGGCATCGTGTTCATCCCGCTGGTTCTGCGCGCCGGACGATCTCGCACAACGTCAGCGTTAGAGCGTGATCCGGAAAAGTGCGCTGCGGCCGAATGGGGCCAGCCATGCGCCGCGTCAGGAGGCCCGCAGCCCGGAGAGCGCCAGGCTGAGCGCACGCAGCCGCTTGCGCGCGTCCGGATCATAGGCCTGCGGATGGGCGCGCGCCTCGCGCATGCCGTCGAAGAACAGCCCGCTGCGATCGGCGACGTCCTCGCTTTGCACCAGGCGCAGGATGGCGTCGCCGCCCTGCTCCACGGTCGACATCGGCGTCGCGCCGCTGGCACGCACCATCGTCGTGTTCATGTAGGTCGCCGGATGCAGCGCGTTGACGGTGACGCCCGAGCCCGCCAGCGTCTCGGCGAGATCGATGGTGAACATGATCTGTGACAGCTTGCTCTGCCCGTAGGCGCGCCCGCCGCTGTAGTTCTTCGTGATCATGACGTCGTCGAAATCGATCGGATGCTGGCCGATCGAGGCGACGTTGACGATGCGCGCCGGCCGGCTTTCCTTCAGCCGCGGCAGCAAGAGATGCGCCAGCAGGAAGCCAGCGAGATAGTTGACCGCAAAGCGCAGCTCGTGGCCATCCTTGCTGGTCTGCCGCGCCGGACCCTCGTTCTGCGAGCCGATTCCGGCATTGCTGACGAAGACGTCGAGCCGCTCCTGATCGTCGAGCACGAGCTGGGCGAACTCGCGCACCTCGGCGAGCGAGGACAGGTCGGCCTGATAGAACATCGGCTCGCGGCCGCTGACCCGCTTGATCTCGTCGGCCAGCGTCTGCGCCCGCTTAGTGTCGCGGCCATGGATCAGGACCCGGGCGCCGCTCGACGCGAGCTTCAGCGCGACATAGCGGCCGACGCCGTCGGTGGAACCGGTGATCAGGACCGTCTTGCCTTCCATCGTCATTGCATCGTCCTTCGGGCTGTTCTCCCTGCGCCACTGCCAAGATAGCGCCGCGGCGCCGGCTTTGCCATGGCATACCAGTGCCAACTCCGCCGGGATGCAGGATGGGCAGAGCGCATGAACGGTTTGTCGCGCGGCTAGCGGTCGCGCGTCGCCGCGCCGCGCGTCAGCATGGGCGCGTTCTGATATCGTCGGGCTGAACGACGGAACCAGGACCGAAATGTCTTCAACCATTTCAGACAGGATCATGCGGAGAGCTCCCTCGCTGGAGCCCCTCGGCATGCTGCTGTTGTTCGGCGTGCTGACCGCGCTGCCGATCATCCTGACCGCGCGTTGGGTTGAGCCCGCACTCGTCCTGCCCGCGCTCAGCCTGCTTCTGTTCGTGCAGGCAGCCCTCGCCGCAATCGTTGCGCACGTGATTCACGTGCGCACCAGCGCGGCAGGGTTAAATCTGTGGGATTTTGCCGGCGCCTTCACTTTCATGGGATGCGCGGCAGCGATCCTCGGCGAGCCAGATCAGGCCGCGCTGTTCTTCGAGGAACAGGCCGCGCTGCGTCCGGTGTCGCGACCGTAAAACCCCAGGCCGGGCCCCTCTGGCAGCCACAAGCTGCGATGTCGGACTGGAACGCAAGTTGGAGTGGCCCTGCTCGACCCGCGACGCATGATCTGCGCCGTGGCGGATTTGCCGTCGTGTGACGGCAACAACCCATCTCGTCGCAGTGGATCCACTCCCCCGACAACCAGGGGAGCCGACCCATGTCCGAACTATTCTCGCCCGACCTATTCTCGCTCGATAGTCTCAGCGCGTTGGTGCAGGTCGTCATCATCGACCTCGTGCTGGCCGGCGACAATGCCGTCGTGATCGGCCTCGCCGCCGCGGGATTGCCCGAGAAGCAGCGCACCAAGGCGATCCTGATCGGGATCGGCGCCGCGACGCTGCTGCGCATCGGCTTCGCCATCGCGACGACGCAGCTGATGCAGGTCGTCGGCCTGTTGCTCGCCGGCGGCATCCTGCTGCTCTGGGTGTGCTGGAAGATGTGGCGTGAGCTGCGCGCGTCGACCCATGAGGCGTCCGCCGAGCTCGGTGCCGACGGTGCGCCGGTGCCCCGGAAGACGCTGATGCAGGCCGCGACGCAGATCATCGTAGCGGACGTCTCGATGTCGCTCGACAACGTGCTGGCGGTCGCGGGCGCGGCGCGCGAGCAGCCGATCGTGCTGGTATTCGGCCTCGTGCTCTCGATCGCGATGATGGGCGCGGCGGCCTCGTTCATCGCCAACCTGCTGCAGAAGCACCGCTGGATCGCCTATGTCGGCTTGGCCGTGATCCTCTATGTCGCCATCGACATGACGCTGCGCGGCTTCTCGGAAGTCGCCAAGGTCGCGCCGACATAGCGCTCGGTTCACCTCTCCCGCTTGAGGGCAGAGCGATCGCATGTGAGGCGCGTAAGCTTATCAGCTGGTTCACTTCGCCTCTCCCGCTTGCGGGGGAGGCCGACGCGCGTCGTGAGATGTGTGGCGCGTGGGGGTGTATCCACGGTGAGATTCTCTATGCGGAGACACCCCCACCCCGCCCTCCCCCGCAAGCGGGAGGGAGCGCAGTTCCGTCGCGGCGCTAGTGAATCTCCGCCGAGCGCTTCAGCGCGTCCTTCAGCTTCTCGAGCGAGAAGTCCTTGGATCGCGCGATCTCGAGGATCGGCGTCTCGCGCCGGCCGCAGAGCTCGGCGGCCTCAGGCAGCTTGGCTGCAAGCTCATAGGGGATCACGATGGCGCCGTGGCTGTCAGCGTGGATCAGATCGTCGGAGCGCACCGTCATGCCGGCGACGCGGACCTCGCCGCCGAAGCTTTCGGCATGCACCCAGGCATGCGACGGCCCGATCGAGCCGGCCAGCGCCTGAAAACCCGGAGCCCATTGCGGGATGTCGCGGATCGACCCGTCGGTAATGACGCCGAGGCAGCCGAGCGCCTTGTGCACGGCGCTCTGCACCTCGCCCCAGAACGCGCCGTAGCCGACGTCGGGACCGTCGATGTCCTGGATCACGGAGATACGCGGGCCGAAGCCGGTGCCGACATATTCGTAGTACTCGATGCGGCGCTTCGATTGCTCCTCGGCCGAGAGGCCGGACTTCAGCACCGAGCGGATCGCGACCGTGCGGGCGTAGCCGACGATCGGCGGCAGGTTCGGAAACGGGCAGACCAGCGGCTTCACCGTGTAGCCGATCAGGCGGCGCTCCGGCGCCACGATCTCCATCGCGTTGCAGATCGTCGGCGTGTCGTAGCGCCCGAGCGCCTCGAGGACGGAGGCAGGAAGCGGGGCGGAAGCGGATGTCGTCACGGCGTTTCTCTCCTGATTTTTGGCGTTCGCTAGCCGGTCAGAGCCTCTTAGCCGAGATCGGACGCGAACCCAACCGAGGCAGGCGAATGGCTGATATTTGGAGGAGCGAGCTCAACACTGTCTGAAGGGTGACGGATTGTTTGCTCAACTTGCTCGGTGTCATCGTCCGGCTTGACGAGCGATCCAGTATTCCCAGAGACAGCCGTTATTGAGCCGATAAGCCGCGGCGTACTGGATCGCCCGGTCGATGTTGGCAGTTGCGCACAGACCGAACGATGACAGCGGTGGGTGAGGACAAAGCTTCACACCCTCTCAGGATCACCGGTTTAAGAGATGTTTCAGTTCAGCCTTGCCGGACGATTGTCCTGATCCGTCGTCGTGGCCGCTGGCGGATAAGCCGGCGCGGCGTCCGGGGCAGGCGCACTCGCGGTGGCCGTCTGCGCGGCGAGTGCGCGCTCGTGATCGCGGTAGGTCTTCCAGCCCCACGGCAGGCTGATCAGATAGGCCACCGTGCCGGCCGACAGGATATGCCAGGGATAGCCGATCAAGAGCGCAACGAAGACCACGACCGCGACGAACACCGGCAGCACCATTTCCGGCGGCACCCGCATCTTCACGGTCTTGCCGGAGAACACCGGCAGCCGCGACACCATCAGGAAGGCGATCAAGAGCGTATAGAACGCAGTCAGCGTCGCCGGGGGCATCGGCACGCCGAGGAAGGCGAGATAGACCGGCAGCAGCACGGTGATCGCGCCGGCCGGCGCCGGCACGCCGGTGAAGTAATTGGCGGCAAACGGCGGCTTGTTCGGATCGTCGATCGAGGCGTTGAAGCGGGCGAGGCGCAGGCCGCCGGAGATCGCGAACACCATCGCGGCGATCCAGCCGCCATTGTTCAGTTCATGCAGCTGCCAGAAATACAGGATCAGACCCGGCGCGACGCCGAAATTGACGAAGTCGGCAAGACTGTCGAGCTCGGCGCCGAATTTCGACTGGCCCTTGATCATGCGCGCGACGCGGCCGTCGATGCCGTCGAGGATCGCGGCGAACACGATCGCGGCGACCGCGAGCTCCATCCGCCCCTCTGTCGAGAGCCTGATCGCAGTGAGGCCGGCGCAGATCGCCAGCAGTGTGATCATGTTGGGCACGAGCATCCGCACCGGGATCGGGCGGAACCGGCGGCGGCGATACTCGGGCGAATTGGGATCCGATGGCATCATGGTGATATAATATAGCAAGCGCGGCCGCGCTCCGCCATTGCGGGCGGAACCGGCTGATCGGGCTGCCGAAACAGAGTTAATCGGCGCGGAACGTGCGGCCGGGATCGGTCTCGCGGAAATCCGCCAAAATCGTCTCGCCGGCGATCGCGGTCTGGCCTTCGGAGACCAGCGCCTTGGTGCCCTCGGGCAGATAGACGTCGAGCCGCGAGCCGAAGCGGATCAGGCCGAAGCGCTCGCCGGCACCGATCGACTGCCCCTCCTTGACGAAGCAGACGATGCGCCGCGCCACCAAGCCTGCGATCTGGACCACGCCGATGCGGCCGTTCGCGGTCGAGATCACCAGCGAGTTGCGCTCATTGTCCTCGCTCGCCTTGTCGAGCTCGGCGTTGATGAAGGCGCCCGGCCGGTAGGCGATGCGGTCGATGCGGCCGGCAACCGGGGCGCGGTTCACGTGGCAGTTGAACACGCTCATGAAGATCGAGACCCGCGGCAGCGGCCGGTCGCCGAGGCCGAGCTCGGCCGGCGGCAGCGCCTGCACCACCATGGAAACGCGGCCATCGGCCGGCGACACCACGATGCCGTCGCGCACCGGCGTCACCCGCACGGGATCGCGGAAGAACAGCGCGCACCAGATGGTGAGCACGGTGCCGAACCAGCCCAGCGGGGTCCAGATCCAGAACAGGATCAGGCTCGCCAGCGCGAAGCCGCCGATGAAGGGATAGCCCTCCGGGTGGATCGGCGGGATCTGCGCCCGGATGGAATTGGCGATCGACATCTGGTCTCGCTGTGCTGTCCCGCCCCGCGGGCGGAGGATCGGCGCCCTAAATCGACTATTCCGCGGCGGTCGGCAAGGGTCTGTCGCCCGTAACCGGAGCGGATTCCTCCGGCGGTTCGGCGACTGCCGGCGGCAGGCGGTTCGGCGTCTGGCCCTTGTCGTCGACCTGGGCGAGCTTTTCGCGGGCGGCCTCGGCTTCGCGCTGCCGGTTCCACATGCTGGCATAGAGGCCATCGGCGGCCAAAAGCCGCGCATGGGTGCCGCGCTCGGCGATCCGGCCCTGATCCAGCACGATGATCTCGTCGGCGCCGACGATGGTCGAGAGCCGGTGCGCGATCACCAGCGAGGTGCGGTTGCGCGAGACCCGCTCCAGCGCGCCCTGGATCTCGTGCTCGGTGTGGCTGTCGAGCGCCGAGGTCGCCTCGTCGAGCACCAGGATCGGCGGCGCTTTCAGCACCGTGCGCGCAATCGCGACGCGCTGCTTCTCGCCGCCCGAGAGTTTCAGGCCGCGCTCGCCGACCGGGGTCTCGTAACCCTGCGGCGACATCCGGATAAAGCCGTCGATCTGCGCCAGCCGTGCCGCCTCCTCCACCTCCTCGTCGCTGGCGCCCCAGCGGCCGTAGCGGATGTTGTAGCGGATGGTGTCGTTGAACAGCACGGTGTCCTGCGGCACCATGCCGATCGCCGCGCGCAGCGAGGTCTGCGTCACACTCCTGATGTCCTGCCCGTCGATCAGGATGCGGCCGCCGGAGACGTCATAGAGGCGGAACAGCAGCCGCGAGATGGTCGACTTGCCAGCGCCGGACGGGCCGACGATCGCAACCGTCTTGCCGGCCGGCACCTCGAAGCTGAGGCCCTTGAGGATCGGCCTGTCAGCCTCATAGGCAAAGCGGACATCCTCGAAGCGGATGGTGCCTGACGACACCTCAAGCGGCTTGGCGCCCGGAATGTCCTTCACTTCGGGATCGCGCGCCAGCACCTCGAACATCTTTTCGATGTCGATGATCGCCTGCTTGATCTCACGATAGACCATGCCCATGAAATTCAGCGGCTGGTACAGCTGGATCATCATCGAGTTGATCAGCACGAAATCGCCGACCGTGTGGGTGCCGTTGCGGATGCCGAATGCACACATCACCATGGTTGCGGTGAGGCCTGCGGTGAAGATCACCGCCTGCCCGGTGTTGAGCACGGCGAGCGAGGTATAGGTCTTCACGCTGGCCTGCTCGTAGCGCTCCATCGAGCGGTCGTAGCGCCTGGCCTCGCGTTCCTCGGCGCCGAAATATTTCACCGTCTCGTAGTTGAGCAGCGAGTCGATCGCCTTGGTGTTCGCCTCGGTGTCGGAATCGTTCATCCTGCGGCGGATCTCGATCCGCCACTCGGTCGCGATGTAGGTGAAGTACATGAACACGACGACCGTGAGCAGCACCGCCAGCACGTAGCGCCAGTCGAACTGCCACAGCAGCACGGCCGAGAGCAGTGCGACCTCGACGATGGTCGGGATCAGTTGCAGGATCACCATCCGCACGATGGTCTCGATGCCGGTGCGGCCGCGCTCCAGCACGCGGGTCAGGCCGCCGGTCTTGCGCTCGAGATGGAAGCGCAGCGACAATTCATGCATGTGCACGAAGGTGATGTAGGCGAGCCGCCGCACCGCGTGCATCGCGACACGGGCGAAGATGCCGTCGCGCCACTGCGTCAGCACCGCCATGATGATGCGCACCGCGCCGTAGCTGATCGTCATCAGCACCGGCGAGGCGATCAGCCAGACCATCCAGTTCGACGGCGCGACCGGCGCCGAGCCGACGCCGTTCAGCGCGTCGATCGCCCATTTGAAGGTGAACGGCACCGACAGCGTCGCGAGCTTGGCGAACAGCAGCAGCACCACCGACCAGACCACCCGCATCTTCAGATCGGCGCGATCGCCCGGCCAGATGTACGGCCAGAGGTGAACCAGCGTGCCGATCAGCGTCGCCTTCTCGGCGGCAGACGGCACGGCAGCGGGCGGCTCGACCGCGGGCACCCGGGGCTGGGGCGGCGCCATCAGCAGCCCGCCCGCACCGTGACGGCACACGGGCCGGCCGTCACATCTTTTCCATCATTTGCCATTGTGCCGGTCATATAGATCGTTTGAATGCGACGTACAGGTTTGTGATGAAATTTGTTCGCGATTCGCGGGAATTTGCGGGATTTTTTGCCCCTCAATCCCCATATGCAAGGCTTGACCCTATTTACGCTGCAGTGCCACAAGGATCATATGAACCAAATCAAGACTGTCTGTGTCTATTGCGGCTCCGGCCCCGGGAACAATCCACGCTTTGTTGAGGCTGCCATCGCGCTCGGCAAGAGCTTTGCGGAGAACAACGTCCGCCTGGTCTATGGCGGCGGCTCGATCGGCCTGATGGGCGCCGTCGCGAAATCCACACTGGAGCACGGCGGCTCCGTCACCGGCATCATCCCGGAATTCCTGCGGGCGCGCGAGAACGCGCTGACCTCGATCCAGGAGATGATCATCACGCCCGACATGCACGAGCGCAAGCGGCTGATGTTCGAGCGCTCCGATGCGTTCGTGGCGCTGCCCGGCGGCGTCGGCACGCTGGAGGAACTGGTCGAGCAATTGACCTGGCAGCAGCTCGGTCGTCACCACAAGCCGATCCTGCTCGCCAACATCGACAATTTCTGGGAGCCGCTGCTGGCGCTGCTGAACCATATGCGCGCCACCGCCTTCATCCGCGCGACCCTCGACGTCAACGTGCTGATGGCGGACCGCGTCGATGACATCCTGCCGCGGCTGCGCTCGGCAGTCGCGCGGACGCCCGAAGCTGCCAAGGAGCTCGCGCCGGAAGTGGCGCGGCGGCTGTGAAGGATTAGGCGACCAACCTATCCCCGTCATCCTGAGGTGCGAGCGCTTGCGAGCCTCGAAGGATGCTCGGCCCGGCTGGTGGCCGTCGATCGTTCGAGGCTCGCCGAAGAGGCTCGCACCTCAGGATGACGGATCACTGGGGGACTGTGTAAGAAACTCACTCGCTCGGAAACGTCACGGCCTCGATGCGGTTGCCGTCGGGGTCCAGCACGAAGGCCGCGTAGTAGCGCACGCGGTCGTGCGGGCGGAGGCCGGGAGCGCCGTCGGAGCTGCCGCCGGAGGCGAGCGCTGCGGCATGGAAGGCATCGACCTCGGCGGTGGTTTTCGCACGCAGGCAGATGTGCGTGCCGCTTGCATGCGGCACCGCTGCCATCGCGGCGCGCAGATTGATCCAGAATTCCGGATAGGCCTTGCCGAAGCCGATTGTCGCCGGCCGGGTGACGAGGCGAGCAAGGCCGAGCGCTGCCAGCGTGGGCTCATAGAACCGCGCCGCGCGGTCGAGATCGCGGACGCCGACGGAAACATGGTCGATCATGAGCTCCCTCCTCCTGCCAAAACCGTAGCCCGGATGAGCGCAGCGACATCCGGGAAAGCGGTCAAGGCAGCCCCGGATATCGCTTCGCTCATCCGGGCTACGTCTTCACACCGGCGCGCCCGATTTCACGAGCTTGTAGACCAAAGAATCCATCAGCGCCTGGAACGAGGCGTCGATGATATTCGGCGAGACGCCGACCGTGATCCAGCTCTCTTCGGTCTCGTCCTCGCTCTCGATCAGGACGCGGGTGACCGCCTCCGAACCGCCGTTGAGGATACGCACGCGGTAATCGATCAGCTTCAGCCCGTCGATGTACTTCTGGTACTTGCCGAGGTCCTTGCGCAGCGCGACGTCGAGCGCGTTGACCGGCCCGTTGCCCTCGGCGGCCGAGATCAGCCGCTCGCCGGCGACGTCGACCTTGACCACGGCAAGCGCGACGGTGACGCGCTGGCCGTTGGCGTTGTAGCGCTGCTCGACATTGACGTCGAACTGCTCGACCTTGAAATATTCCGGCACCTTGCCGAGCGTGCGCCGCGCCAGCAGCTCGAACGAGGCGTTGGCCGACTCATAGGCAAAGCCGGCCGCCTCGCGCTCCTTCAGTTCCTCGACCAGGCGGGTCAGCCGCGGATCGTTCTTGTCGTAGGCGATGCCGGCACGGTCGAGCTCGGCCATCACATTGGAGCGGCCGGCCTGGTCGGAGACCAGCACCTTGCGGTGATTGCCGACGGCATCGGGCGAGACATGCTCATAGGTCTGCGGATCCTTCAGCACCGCGGAGGCATGGATGCCGGTCTTGGTGACGAAGGCGCTCTCGCCGACATACGCCGCATGGCGGTTGGGCGCGCGGTTCAGCATGTCGTCGAGCGTGCGCGACACCTGCATCAGCGTCGCCATCTTCTCCGCGGTGACGCCGATCTCGAACTTCTCGGAAAACTCGGTCTTCAGCCGCAACGTCGGGATCAGCGAGCACAGATTGGCATTGCCGCAGCGCTCGCCGAGGCCATTCAACGTGCCCTGGATCTGCCGCGCGCCGGCACGCACCGCGGCGAGCGAATTGGCCACCGCCTGCTCGGTATCGTTATGGGCGTGGATGCCGAGATTGGCACCCGGCACATGCTTGATGACGTCGGCGACGATGGTCTCGACCTCATGCGGCATGGTGCCGCCATTGGTGTCGCACAGCACCACCCAGCGCGCGCCGGACTCGTACGCCGCTGTGGCGCAGGCCAGCGCAAAGTCGCGATTCTCCTTGTAACCGTCGAAGAAATGCTCGCAATCGACCATCACCTCGCGGCCGAGCGCCTTTGCCGCCGCGACGCTGTCGCGGATCGAGGCGAGATTTTCCTCGTTGGTGGTCTCCAGCGCGACGCGGACCTGGTAGGCCGAGGATTTTGCCACGAAGCAGATCGCATCCGCCTTGGCCTCCAGGATGCCGGCGAGACCGGGATCGTTCGCGGCCGAGCGGCCCGGCCGCCGCGTCATGCCGAACGCGGTGAAGCGCGCGTGATTGAAATCGGGCTTCCTGCTGAAGAACTCGCTGTCGGTCGGGTTGGCGCCGGGATAGCCGCCCTCGACATAGTCGATGCCGAGTTCGTCGAGCATCTTCGCGATCACCTGCTTGTCCTGCAGCGTGAAGTCGACGCCGTTGGTCTGCGCGCCGTCGCGCAGCGTGGTATCGAACAGATAGAGGCGTTCGCGGCTCATGCGTGGCCTCCCGGAGGTGAAGGCGCCGCGCCGTCGAGCGTCTTCTGCATCGTCGTGTTGGCGAGCCATTCGCCGTTGATGGTGACCGAATTGCGCTGCTGCGCGACGTAGCCGCGCTTGCGGAAGAAATCCAGCGCGGTGTCGCTGGCATCGACCTTGAGCAGCTTGGCGCCGCGGCTGCCCGCAATCTTCTCCAGCGCCTCGCACAGCGCGGCGCCGACGCCCTGCCCCACCACGCTCGGATGCACGTAGAGCATGTCTATGTAGTCAGTGCCTTTCAGCGAGGCGAAACCGACCGGCGCGCCCTGCAGCGAGGCGATCAGCGTGAGCTGGCCGGCGAGCTTCTTGCCGAAGGCGGCCTCGTCCTCGGCGGCCATCGCCCAGGCTTCCTGCTGCGCCTCGCTGTAGTCATCGCCGGTCAGGTCCGTGATCGACGCCGCAAAGATCGCCGCCAGCAGCGGCGCATCGTCTGGCAGATATGGACGCAATGCGGGAGCGGAACGGCTCATCGCGCAACCTCCCAGGTGGTGCCTTCCTTGGAGTCCTTGATCACCACGCCCATCGCGGCGAGCTGATCGCGGATGCGATCGGACTCCTTGAAGTCCTTGCGCGCCCGCGCCGCGGTGCGCTCGGCGATCAAGGCTTCGACGGCAGCGGCATCGATACCGCTCGCCTGCTGCTTGCGGCTCTTCCACGCATCGGCGCTCTCCGACAGGAAGCCGAGCAGCCGGAGCGAGCCGGCCAGTTCCTTGCGACTCTGCTCGCTGCTCGCGGCGGCAGATCGCAGCCCGTGCAGCACGGCCATCGCCTGCGCGGTGTTGAGGTCGTCATACAGCGCCTCGACCATCGCCGGCGACGGCAGACCAGGTTCGGCGTCGCCTGCGACCTCATACCAGTCGTCGAGCGTCCGGGCGGCCTCTTCCGCCGCCTTGCGCGTCCAGTCGAGCGGCGAGCGATAATGCGTCTTCAGCATCGCGAGCCGCAGCACCTCACCCGGCCACTCGGCCAAGAGATCGCGGATCGTGAAGAAGTTGCCGAGACTCTTCGACATCTTCTCGCTCTCGAGCTGAAGAAAGCCGTTGTGCATCCAGACATTGGCCATGCGGTCGGAATGGAACGCGCAGCAGCTCTGTGCGAGTTCGTTCTCATGATGCGGGAACACGAGGTCGATGCCGCCGCCATGGATGTCGAACTTTTCGCCGAGATGCTTCCAGGCCATCGCCGAGCACTCGATGTGCCAGCCCGGCCGACCCTCCACCGTGATGCCGGCAGGCGACGGCCATGACGGCTCGCCCGGCTTGGCCGGCTTCCACAGCACGAAGTCGGTATTGTCGCGCTTGTAGGGCGCGACGTCGACGCGGGCGCCGGCGATCATCTCGTCGAGCGAGCGCTTCGACAGCGCGCCGTAACGCGGCAGCACTGAGTTGGCGGCGTTCATCGCCTGCGGCGAGAACAGCACGTGGTCTTCGGCGACATAGGCGAAGCCGCCGGCGATCAGCTTCTCGATGATCGCGCGCATCTCCGGGATGTGCTCGGTGGCGCGCGGCTGTACCGTGGGCGGCAAGCAGCCCAGCGCGGTGACGTCGTCCTGGTACTGCTGGTAGGTCAGCTCCGTGACCTTGCGGATCGCCTCGTTGAGCGGCACGCCGGGATAGTCCCGCGCGGCGCGCTCGTTGATCTTGTCGTCGACGTCGGTGATGTTGCGGACGTAGGTGACGTGCTCTGCGCCGTAGCGATGACGCAGCACGCGGAACAGCACGTCGAACACGATGGCGGCGCGGCCGTTGCCGATATGGGCGAAGTCATAGACCGTCGGTCCGCAGGCATACATGCGGACGTTGTTGGCATCGAGCGGCATGAATGGCCGCTTCTCCCGGGTCAACGTATCGTAAAGACGCAATTCCATGGATCACCGTCCCTTGCGGCCGGGCGTCCAGTGATTCTCAGGGCGATTGAGAAAAGACGGCCTCAGCCAGCGAATCGCTAGCTCATAATCTCGCGGCAAATGCTGCAGATGGCGAGGTGGCCGTTCATGGTTCCACCATGTCTCATGGCCCCTTAATGCCGTCAAGGGGCTGCTTTCAGGCCTGTTGCAACCGCAAGCCAGCGAAAAGCGTTCCAAGGCCTTCATGGTTAATCATTATTAAGCATTTGGGCGTATCGGGGGTGGCGGCGGTCTCCTCGCCTTTTTCACCGGTGCACCCATGCGGTCCATTTCAGCATTGATTGCCTGCGCATTCCTCCTCGCCCCGGCCGCCGCCCTCGCCGACAGCCGAGTCTTCATCGTCGCCAACCAGGCCGACGGCTACGGCATCGACCAGTGCCTGGCGCGCGGCGAGCGATGCGGCGCCTCGGCCGCCCGCGCCTACTGCCAGTCGCGCGATTTTGCGCAGGCCACGAAGTACGGCCGTGTTGATCCCGACGAGATCACCGGAGCGGTTCCGCAGGGTGGAAGCAACAAATGCGGCGGCCACGGCTGCGGTGAGTACGTCGCGATCACCTGCCAGCGCTGAAACCACGCCAAGCGACTGTCGGACCGGGCCTTTTGCCACATCGGCGCCCCGGAAACGACGTGACGCTGCCCCGAGAAAAGGCTATTGCAGGCGGCCTCGGCTGCGCACTTCGGCGTTGATCGCCGCGCGGCGTCGTTTGAATGGCTGGATATGCCCGAAACTCCCTATCTTCGTCGCCACCACTGGCTTTTGACCTGCGCCCTGCTCGTCGGCATCGCACTGCCCGGCTCGAGCGCGCTCGCGCAGCAGCAGATGAACCCGCCGGGCCCGCCCGACCAGCCGCCGCAGCAGGTGCAGCCCAATCCGATGTGCAGCCGGCTCGAGGGACAATTGGCGATGATCGACCGCGGCGGCGGCAGCGGCGATCCGGCCCGGGACGAGCAAATTCGCCGCTACCAGGACGCGGCCTCCAGGCAGCAGGCCGAACTCGACCGGGTGACCGCGCAGGCGCGCCGGATGGGCTGCGACAGTTCCGGCTTCTTCTCGCTGTTCAACAACAATTCGGCGCAGTGCGGTCCGGTCAACAACCAGATCCAGCAAATGCGCGCCAATCTTGACCAGATGACCCAGAACCTGGAGCGGCTGCGTTCCGGCGGGCTCGGCGGCGCCGACCGCGAGAGCCAGCGCCGCTCGGTGCTATCTGCGCTGGCGCAGAACAATTGCGGCCCGCAATACGCAGCGGCTGCCGGACGGGGCTCGGGCAATTTCCTGGAAAACCTGTTCGGCGGCGGTGGCGGTGCTAGTCCCGATCAGCAGCTGCCCCCGCCGAGCGCCGAATATGGCGCGCCGTCGGGCACCTTCCGCACGGTCTGCGTCCGCACCTGCGACGGTGCCTACTTCCCGATCTCGTTCGCGACGTCGCAGGCACGTTTCGCCGCCGACGAGCAGGTCTGCAAGGCGCAATGCCCGGCCGCCGAGGCCAGCCTGTTCACCTACCGCAACCCCGGCGAAGACATCAACCAGGCGGTGTCGATCGGCGGCCAGAGCTACACCTCGCTGCCGAACGCATTCAAATACCGCACCGAGTTCAATCCCTCGTGCTCCTGCAAGCCGGCCGGCCAGAGCTGGGCCGAGGCGCTGAAGGCGGTGGACGACAAGGCCTCGGTCGAGCAGCAGGGCGACATCATCGTCACCGAGGAAAGCGCGCGGAAGATGCAGCAGCGGGCGCAGCAGCAACAGTCAGCCAAGCCGGTCGCCGGCAAGAAAGGCGCGGCCGCCGCAACGCAACAGCCACCAGCCGCGGCCGATGCGACACCGCCGGCAGCGGCGGCGGCCCCCCGCGGCGACGGGATCCGCACCGTCGGCCCGACCTTCATTCCGCCGAAGAACTGAGCCGTCCGGCAACGGGACTCCGCTTCAACCCTCGAACGCTTCCACCGACGCGCGGCTGCCGCGCGTCACCAATTGCTCGTCCGGCGCCGGCAGGGCCTTGCCGAAATCGCGGAAGCGGTTGGTGATGGGATAGCGGCGATCGCGGCCAAAGTTCTTGCGCGTGACCTTGACGCCCGGCGCGGCCTGCCGGCGCTTGTATTCGGCGATATTGAGCAGGCGGTCGATGCGGGTCACGACGTCGCGGTCGAAGCCGGCCGCGATGATGTCGGCGAGCGGCTCCTCGCGCTCGACCAGACGCTCGAGGATCCCGTCCAATATATCGTAGGGCGGCAGCGAATCCTGGTCGGTCTGGTTCTCGCGCAACTCGGCGGTCGGCGGCCGCGTGATGATGTTGACCGGGATCACCTCGCCCGAAGGACCGAGCGCGCCGTCCGGCTTCCAGGAATTGCGCAGGCTCGACAGGCGGAACACCTCGGTCTTGTAGATGTCCTTGATCGGGTTGAAGCCGCCGTTCATATCGCCGTAGAGCGTGGCGTAGCCGACCGACATTTCCGACTTGTTGCCGGTGGTCACCACCATCGCGCCGGTCTTGTTGGAGATCGCCATCAGCAGGGTGCCGCGGGCGCGTGCCTGCAAATTCTCCTCGGTGATGTCGCGCTCGAGACCCGCGAACACCGGCGCGAGGATCGTCTCGAACCCGTTCACGGCGTCGGCGATCGGCAGCACCTCGTAGCGGATGCCGAGCGCGGCCGCGAGTCTTGCCGCATCGTCGAGCGAGACCTGCGCCGTGTAGCGGAACGGCAGCATGACGCCGCGCACCCTGTCGGCGCCGAGCGCATCGACCGCGATCGCCGCGCACAGCGCCGAGTCGATGCCGCCGGAGATGCCGAGCAGCACGCCGGGAAAGCCGTTCTTGCGGACATAGTCGCGCAGGCCGAGCACGCAGGCTGCGTAGTCGGCCTTGTCGCCCTCGAGCTGCGGCGTGACCGGTCCGTTGCAGCGCCAGCCGTCTGCCGTCTTGCGCCAGACCAGCGTCGTGATGTTCTCCTCGAACGCCGGCAGCTGTGCCGCGACGGAGAGATCGGCATTGAGCACGAACGAGGCACCGTCGAAGATCAATTCGTCCTGGCCGCCGACCTCATTGAGATAGGCGAGCGGCAGCCCGCTCTCGGTGACGCGCGCCACCACGATCGACAGCCGCAGATCGGCCTTGTCGCGCGCATAGGGGGAGCCGTTCGGCACCACCAGGATCTCAGCGCCGGTCTCCGCGAGACATTCGACGACGTTCTCGTATTCCTCGGACTCTTCCAGCCAGATGTCCTCGCAGATCGGCACGCCGATGCGCACGCCGCGCACCGTCACCGGCCCGGGCGCTGGCCCGCGCGCGAACAGGCGCTTCTCGTCGAACACGCCGTAATTCGGCAGATTGGCCTTGAAGCGCAGGGCGGCGATGCGGCCGCCGTCGAGCAGCGCGCAGGCATTGTAGAGCTTGTCGTCCTCGACCCAGGGCGTGCCGATCAGCATCGCCGGGCCGCCATCGGCGGTCTCCCGCGCCAGCTGCTCGATCTCGGCGCGGCAGGCCGACTGGAACGCCGGCTTCAGCACCAGGTCCTCCGGCGGATAGCCGGCGATGAACAGTTCCGGGAGCACCACGAGATCGGCGCCGTCGCCCTTGGCCTTGTCGCGCGCGGCGCGCGCCATCGCGGCGTTGCCGGTGACGTCGCCGACGGTCGGATTGAGTTGCGCCAGGGTGATCTTGATCTGTTGTTCGCTCATACTGTTATGTTGTCCCTCGCAAGAGCAAACTTCAATCCGCTTCCGGTCATGGTGTGATTGCAGAAATCGCACTGTGATCGTCGCTGGCGGGCCCGCTCAGGGGGCGAGCTCCGCCCTCACCTCACCGAGCAACGCCATGCCGCCGAGCCGGCCCAATTCGTCCGAACATTTTGCGCTCTTGCCGTAGCAGCCGGTTGCAACCGCGACGCGCTCCGACAGCGGTCCGATGCTGGGCAGGCCGGTGTCGCCGAACGTCGTCATGCAGGGCACGATTCGGCGCTCTTCGAATTTGAGGTCACGGATGCGCTCGAGGATCTGCGTCTGGAGCCGGTCGGCAACCTCAGTCGATCCGCCCGATTTGAACCAGTCCTTGATATCCGCATCGCCGTCGAGCGCAATGTCGACCGGATCACCGCCGAGCTTTAGCCAGGTGTGGCCGTCCGGATAGACGATCGGCGGCAGGATATAGGGATTCTGCCCTTTGGGTCCGATGCAGCGCATCGACGGCATTCCGGCCAGGCGTTGAACCTCCGCCGCACCGAGCCGGAACAGCGCCACGGTGCGCGCATAGACCGTGTGCCCCAGGGAGCGGCCGAGCAGTGATTGGGTATGTCCGCCGGCCGCGACGAGCACCCGTTCGGCCTCGACCGTGCCCGATCTGGTCCGGACCGTCACGCCGGAGCGGCTTTCCGCGATCCCAAGCGCAGGTTCATCGATCATCTTTGCCCCGGCGCGCTCCGCGGCGATGGTCTGTGCCCGGACCAGGCGGCGCGGTGAAATATATCCGGCATTGCGCGGCTCGAAATAGCCGAGGTTTCCCACTGCCGATCCGAGATATGGAAACCGCTCCGCGAGCGCCGCATCTTGATAGGCTTCGGCATGGATGTCTTCTTCGGCGCAGATCTTGCCGACCGACGTGACGTCGCGGCTTTCGCCGGAGCCGACGTGCAGTGTCCCGGCTTCCCGGTAGAATTCCACGCCGCTCTCCGAAGTGATGTCGCCGTAGCGCGAAATCGCGGCGCGGTTCGCCTGCCGCCAGAACGGCCCCGGATCGAAGGTCCGCGTGATGCGGCCCTCATCGTAGTGGCTGCCGAACACGCCGTTGTGCCGCGAGAAGTCTGCCGGCTCATTGGGGCCGATCAGCGCGACGTCATGGCCCATCTTGCTCAGGTGCCGCGCGGCTGCCGAGCCGATCAGACCACGTCCGATCACCGCAAGCCTGGTCGCTCTATTGGCGCTCATGGTCGCTCCTGCGCTTGGCTTGTCCGGGGGTCAGAACAAACCCATGCGTTCGGCGAGCGCGAACAGCCAGAACAGCCCGGCCATCAGCAGCGCAACGCCGACTGCCGCCGAGCCCATGTCCTTGACCCGGCCGATCTGCGGGTCGTGATCCATCGTGAGGCGATCGGCGAGCTTCTCGATCGCGGTGTTGAGCAGCTCGACCACCAGCACCAGCACAACGGTCGCGAACAGTTCGACGCGGCGCATCACGGTGGCGCCGACCAGCCAGGCCAGCGGCACGGCGAGCACCAGCGCCACGATCTCCTCGCGGATTGCCTGCTCCGAGCGGAAAGCGAACGCCAGCCCGTTGCGCGAGTTGATCGTCGCCCGCCACAGTCTCAGCAAGGCACGGCCCCCAAATCAGAACCCCGCAACGGCCGGCATCGGTTTGGCCTTGCCCGCGCGCTCCTGCTTGAGCAGCTCGGCGATCAGGAAGGCCATGTCGATCGACTGTTCGGCGTTGAGGCGCGGGTCGCAGACCGTGTGATAGCGGTCGTTGAGGTCTTCGTCGGTGATGGCGCGGGCACCGCCGATGCATTCGGTGACGTCCTGCCCGGTCATCTCCAGATGTACGCCGCCGGCATGGGTGCCCTCGGCGGCATGGACCGCGAAGAACGACTTCACCTCCGAGAGCACGCGGTCGAATGGCCGCGTCTTGTAGCCCGAGGTCGAGGTGATGGTGTTGCCGTGCATCGGATCGCACGACCACACCACACTGCGGCCTTCCCGCTGCACGGCGCGGATCATGCCAGGCAGATGGTCGCCGACCTTGTCGGCGCCGAAGCGGGTGATCAGCGTCAGCCGGCCCGGCTCGTTGTCGGGGCTCAGCACGTCGATCAGCTTCAATAGCTCGTCCGGCTTCAGCGACGGGCCGCATTTCAGGCCGATCGGATTCTTGATGCCGCGGAAATATTCGACATGGCCGTGGTCGAGCTGACGTGTGCGGTCACCGATCCAGATCATGTGGCCTGATGTCGCGTACCAGTCGCCGGTGGTGGAATCGACCCGCGTCATCGCCTGCTCGTAGCCGAGCAGGAGCGCCTCATGGCTGGTGTAGAAATCGGTGGCGCGCAGCTCGGGATGGCTTTCGAGGTCGAGGCCACAGGCGCGCATGAAGTTCAGCGCATCGGAGATGCGGTCGGCCAGTTCCTTGTAGCGGCGGGACTGCGGCGAGTCCTTGAGGAAGCCGAGCATCCACTGATGCACGCTGCCGAGATTGGCGAAGCCGCCGGTGGCGAAGGCGCGCAGCAGGTTCAGCGTCGCCGCGGACTGGCGATAGGCCATCAGCTGGCGCTGCGGATCGGGGATGCGCGCTTCCGGCGTGAAGGCGATGTCGTTGACGATGTCGCCGCGATAGCTCGGCAGCTCGACGCTGCCCTGCTTCTCGGTCGGCGACGAGCGCGGTTTTGCGAATTGTCCTGCGATGCGGCCAACCTTCACCACCGGCAGCGCGCCGGCATAGGTCAGGACAACCGCCATCTGCAGCAGCACGCGGAAGAAATCGCGGATGTTGTTGGCGCCGTGCTCGGCAAAGCTCTCGGCGCAGTCGCCGCCTTGCAGCAAGAAGGCCTCGCCCGCGGCGACCCGCGCCAGCGCCTTCTTCAGGTTGCGTGCCTCGCCGGCGAACACCAGCGGCGGAAAGGTCGCGAGCTGGGCCTCGACATCGGCCAATGCCTTGGGATCGGAATAGTCGGGGACCTGCAGCACCTTCTTGGCGCGCCAGCTATCGGGTGTCCACCGCTCGGACATGAGGTCAACTCCTGAGCAACAACCGCAACTTAATCGGGGGCAAGGAAAGGCCCGCGTTATACACAGCCTCCCTCTCTCCGGCTAGAAGGATTCCTGCAATTGCGTCAATCTCTTGCAGGAAAATGCGAATTCGCATTTGGTAGAGCATAGCATGATTGAAGGGGGAAATGCCGTGGCCGGGGCCGCGCTGGACGACGTTTTTAGCGACGATATCGTGGTGCCCGCGGTCGACGGCTACAAGCTCGGCGCGACCCTGTTCCTGCCCCGCGGCGCCAAGCGCCGCGCCGTCCTGATCAACTCGGCCACCGCCGTTCCGCGCAAGGTCTATCGCGGCTTTGCCGGCTATCTCGCCCGCCGCGGCGCGGCGGTGCTGACCTACGACTACCGCGGCACCGGTGATTCCAGGCCGAAGGCAAGATCGTTGGCTGGCTTCAAGGCCGATATGGCCGACTGGGCCGCGCTCGACGTCACCGCCGCGGTACGCTGGATGCGCGAGCGCTACCGCGACCTGCCGTTCACCTATGTCGGCCATTCCTTCGGCGGCCAGGCGCTCGGCCTGATCGCCAACAATGCGGAAATCCCCCGCGCCCTGCTGGTCGCCTCGCAGGCCGCCCATTGGAAGCTGATGGCCTCGCCGGAGCGCTACCGCGTCGTAGCCTTCATGAACGGCGTCGGCCTGCCGCTGACCCGCCTGCTCGGCTACATGCCCGCCTGGGCCGGCCTCGGCGTGGATCTGCCGAAGGGCGTGTTCGAGCAATGGACGCGCTGGGTGTTGCGCGAGCGTTATCTGCTGGATGATCCAGCATTGGCCGCGCGCGAAAACTTTCCGAAATTTCGCGGCAAGCTTCGCGCGCTGGTGATGACCGACGACACCTGGGCAACTCGCCCGGCGGTCGAACTGCTGTGCTCGGCGTTCACGTCCGTGACACCTGAAATCCTCTCGATCCGCCCCGCAGATGCCGGCGCAAAAACGATCGGTCATATGGGCTTCTTCCGCAGCGAGCACCGCGACACGCTATGGCGCGGTGCTGCGGAATGGATCGAGATGGAGGGGTGACGGCACGCTCTCGACGACCGTCATTCCCGCGAAAACCGAGATTGGTTCACTGCGCCTGCCGCCAACACGGAGTCATCACCCGCGAAAGCGGGTGATCCAGTATCCCAGAGGCAGTCGTGATTGAGCCGATGGGCCGCGGCGTACTGGACCGTCCGATCCATGTGCGCAATTGCGCACAGGCCGGGCGATGACAGTTGTGGGTGGGGACGTGGCTGCGCAATTGCGCGACGGTGCGGGGCGACCAGTGATCGGAGAATGTCGACAGTTCTTGTGAATGATCGATCGCGTCGCTTATGGTGCCTCAGAAACCAGGCCAACCCGCCAGGCTCGTCAGCTCACCGGCGCGACACAATGCGCGGCCCTTATTGATAGGTGGGCGGCTTGCGATGCCCGTTGACGTCGCAGGGCGCCTCGCCGTTGCCGTTGCTGGCCTTCCGCGCCAGCAGCTCCTTTTCGGCCTGATACCAGAGCTGATCCATTGCGCCCGGCGGTTCGCCGGCGTCCTTCCACAACTCGTAAGCGCGGGTGCGGATTTCCTGCTCGGTAGGTCCTGGCATGGGCAGCTCCCTCAATCCGAGAATATCAAAGTATTTTGTCAGATCGAACTTCCGGGCAAGCCCAAGGTTCCAAAAGCAACAGGCGCTTGCAACGACTGGGGTTTCCGGAGCGGCGCGCCGGTAACGCGATGTGGGCGCCGGCGGCGAATGCAAGGCATCACGGATCGTCACGGGTTGCGGCTCCGTGCGCAATCGCGCCGGGACAATGCGGGGATCGCGCGGCGGTGAACCCTACTCCGCCGCCTGCCGCACGTGGCGCGCGGTCGGCATGCGCATCGTCACCAGTTCTTCGGACGCGGTCGGATGCAGCGCGATGGTGGCGTCGAAATCGGCCTTGGTCGCCTTCATCTTGACCGCGATCGCCACCGCCTGGGTGATCTCGGCGGCGCAGTCGCCGACGACGTGGCAGCCGAGCACGCGGTCGCTCAGTCCGTCGACCACGAGCTTCATCAAGACGCGGGTGTCGCGGCCGGACATCGTCGCCTTGATCGGGCGGAAATCGGTCTTGTAGATGTCGACGTGAGAGAACTGCGCCCGCGCCTCTTCTTCGGTCAGGCCGACGGTACCGACCTCCGGCTGCGAGAACACCGCGGTCGGGATCGTGGCGTGATCGACCTGCACGGGACGTTTGCCGAACACGGTGTCGGCGAAGGCGTGGCCCTCGCGGATCGCGACCGGCGTCAGATTGGTGCGATGGGTGACGTCGCCGACCGCATAGATGTTGTCGACCGAGGTCTTCGACCAGCCGTCGACCTGGATGCCGCCATTGGCTGGATTGATCGCAACGTCTGCGGTCTCGAGGCCGAGATTGGCGACGTTGGGATGGCGGCCGATCGCGAACATCACCTGATCGGAGGCGATGCTGGAGCCGCTCGACAGATGCGTGGTGAATTCCTTGCCGTGCTTGTCGACCTTCGCGACCGTGCAGCCGGTGATGATGGTGATGCCGTGCTTCTCCATTTCGGCGCGCACATGCTTGCGCACGTCCTCATCGAAGCCGCGCAGGATGTTGTCGCCGCGATAGATCACAGTGACGTCGGAGCCGTAGCCGGCGAAGATGCCGGCGAATTCCAGCGCGATGTAGCCGCCGCCCTGGATCACGATACGCCGCGGCAGTTCCTTCAGGTGAAACGCCTCGTTGGAGGAGATGACGTGCTCGATGCCGGGAATGGCCGGGCCATGATTGGGCGCGCCGCCGGTCGCGATCAGGATGTATTTCGCCGTGACCTTCTCGCCGGTGGCGAGCCGGAGAGTATGGGCATCCTCCAGCACCGCGCGGGTCTTGACGATCGTGGCGCCGGACTTCTCGACATTGGTGGTGTAGGCGCGCTCGAGCCGCGCGATCTCCTTGTCCTTGTTGGCAACCAGCGTCGCCCAGTCGAACGAGACATCGCCGATGGTCCAGCCGAAGCCCGCCGCATCCTCGATCTCCTGATGGACGTGGCTGCCGATCACGAATAGCTTCTTCGGGACGCAGCCGCGGATCACGCAGGTGCCGCCCATCCGGTACTCTTCGGCGACCATGACCCTGGCGCCATAGCCGGCCGCGATGCGCGCGGCACGAACCCCGCCCGAACCGCCGCCGATGACAAACAAGTCGAAATCATACTCGGCCATGGTAACCTCTTTTCTCGCTTCCCCCTCGCCCCGTTCTTACGGGGAGAGGGTCGGGGTGAGGGGCTCTATCCGCGAGCGCACCGGGCGTTGAGACCTGTACCCCCTCACCCGGATCGCATCCATGATGCGATCCGACCTCTCTCCCCGCAATCGGGGAGAGAGGTGGCTAGGCGGGCTCAGATGTCCTTGCCGCGCTTCTTCATCTCGGCCTTGAACTGGTCGTTGACGATCACGCCGAACTGCTGCGCCCACTGCTGCATATACTGCAGCGAGCCATTGATGGCCGCAGGTTCGGCCTTCAGGAGCTTGTCACCGAGCGGCGTCTTGTAGAACGCCACCAAATCCTGCAGCTCCTTCTCGGTGAACTCGGAAGCGTAGATCTGCGCCATGCCCTCGCCGATCTCCTTCTCGCTGCCGCCAAACTGCTTGGCAACGATGATCGCGACCTCGTTGAGGTCCTTCTGGTAGTTCAGGTTCTGCTGCAGCAGGCCGGTCTTGGTCTTCTCGATGATGCCCGGTACGGCGCCGGCATACATCACCGCCACGTTCTTCATCGCGAGGATTTCCTTGGCGGCCGCAATCGCCGCGGGGGTCGACTGCTTGACCTTGGGCATGGGGGGCAGTTGCGGCTGCTGCGCCATCGCCGGTGCGGCCGCGAGCGCCAGTCCAGCCGCCACGGCCACAACCGACAAAAGTCCCGAGAAACGCTTCATTCCAAGTCTCCTTGCTTGCGGCGTCATCGCCGTTCAACAACCCGAATTCCCTGCGCGCCGGCCAGAACGGCACGGCTCGCCAGCCCGATGAACAGGCCGTGTTCGACCACGCCCGGAATCACGCTGAGCAACCCGGCCAGACGCGGCGGATCGCCGATCCGGCCCAGATGGGCATCGACGATCCAGTGGCCGCCATCGGTGACAAAAGCGTGACCGTCCCTGCCCTTGCGGATGACCATCTGGCCGGAGACGCCGGCCTGCGCGAACGCCTTCGCAATCGCGGCCTGCGTTGCGCCGAGGCCGAACGGAATCACTTCGACCGGCAGCGGGAAGCGGCCGAGCGTATCGACCCATTTGCTGTCGTCGGCGATCACGATCATGCGATCACTTGCGGCGGCGACGATCTTCTCGCGCAGCAGCGCGCCGCCGCCGCCCTTGATCAGATTGAGCGCCGGATCGATCTCGTCGGCGCCGTCGATCGTGAGATCGAGCCGGTCGACCTCGTCGAGCGTGGTCAGCGGAACGCCGCAGCGGATCGCATCCGCCTTGGTGGCTTCCGAGGTCGGCACGCCGATCACCTGCATGCCCGACCTGACCTTCTCGCCGAGCAACTCGACGAAATGCTTGGCGGTGGAGCCGGTGCCGAGCCCGAGCTTCATGCCGTCACGCACCTCTTCGAGCGCGCGCTCCGCCGCCTTCCGTTTCAATGCGTCCATGTTCACGTGCCGACCAAGCCCCGGTTTTGCGCCGCTCCGGACCGGCGATCGGCCGCCCGGCGGGCGCATATCTAGCGTCGTTTTGCGGGCAGGAATAGCACCATGAACGGCGTCCACGACCGATTTAATGCGCGATTTCGGGGCGAATTTTCTCCGAAACGATACTGGACTCCGTCGACCCGCCGAGGAACGGCATCTCCGCTTGCATCGCGGCCTGACACCCGATAGCGAGGGACATCATGTCCGCCTCCTCTCCCCCCATCGTCGTATTCGATCTCGACGGCACGCTGGTCGACACTGCGCCCGATCTGATCGGCGCGCTGAATTATGTGCTCGATCGCGAGGGCCTGCGGCCGGTGCCGCTGGCAGCGGCGCGCAACATGATCGGTGCCGGCGCGCGCAAGCTGCTCGAGCGCGGGCTCGAGGTGGAAGGACGCGTCGTCAGCGTCGCCGACCTCGACCGCCTGACGAAGGACTTCGTCGACTACTATGCCGAGCATATCGCCGACGGGTCGCGCCCGTTCGACGGGCTGGAAGCCGCGCTCGACACCCTCGCCGCGCGCGGCCATCGCTTCGCGGTCTGCACCAACAAGCTGGAATGGCTGTCGAAGCTGCTGCTCGACCGGCTCGGCCTGACCCCGCGCTTTGCTGCGATCTGCGGCGCCGATACATTTGGGGTCGCCAAGCCCGATCCGGCGTTCCTGCGCGAGACCGCGGTGCGCGCCGGCGGACGCCTGCCCGGCGTGATCATGGTCGGCGATGCCGGAACCGATGTCGGGGTGGCGCGGCGGGCCCAGGTGCCGGTCATCGGCGTCGATTTCGGTTACACCGATGTGCCCATGGCGGAGCTGAACCCGGACCGCCTAATCAGCCATATGCGCGACCTGCCGGACGCCGTCGCGAGCCTTGCTTCGGCCCAAGGCTTATCTTCAAGCACTTGATATTGCTTGGAAATATTTATCCATGCGAATATTCTGTTAACCATCCTTTAACGAACAGGGCTCCCCCTGTTGCACCCCTATTCCGAGGCCCCTATGGTCGCGCCGGGGATTGTGGCTGATAGCCGCAGGTGAGTGTGGATCATGCGTCGTGTCATCGCGATTGCAGCCGCCGGACTGAGTCTGGCCGGCTGCTCCTCCTTTTCATTGGATTCGTTCAAGTCGGCGCCGCCGCCGATGCAGGTCCAGCTCGATTCGGTGCCGCCCGGCGCCGATGCCGTGACCTCCCTCGGACCGGGCTGCAAGACGCCCTGCACCGTGTCGATCCCGACGCCGGAGACCAACTTCTCCGTCACCTTCAATCTGCCGAAGTACCAGCCGGCGACGGTGCCAGTGACGGTGACGCGCGTGCCGGGCGACTTCACCACTCCGGCCACGACCACGCTGGATCCGAGCCCAGTGGTCGCGGAACTGCAGCCGGCCGCCGCGCCGCCGCGCGCGGCACGCAAGCCGATGCGGCCGAAAAAGAAGAAGCCGAGGCCGGTCGCTGCCGCCCCTGCCGCGGCTCCCGCTTCAGCGTTCCCCGATCCGAACGCGCCTGCGGCCGCACCCGCAGTTGCGCCGTCGCGCTGACAATTATTCGATTGCACTGCACAAGAGCCCGGCGTGACGCCGGGCTCTTGCGTTCCTGTTGAAGCACTTCGCCGATCGCGTTCCCGCATCACGTGATGTAACTCGCCTATCGTGTGAGCCGGGCTTTGCATGTTGCGGATCATGCTTTGGGACGCATTGTGACAACCCGCCAACGTGCTTAGATTGTCGGTGTCGACGCCAGCACTGGCACTGGCGCAGGCGCCCGGGGAACAATCGCAAGAACAGTTGCGAGCACAGTCGAAGGCCCGAGTTGATGACCGGATCCACGCAGACGCATTCCGACTCGCTGTTTCGTCCGATGACCGATCCGTTCGGCCGCACGATCCGCTATCTGCGCGTCTCGGTCACCGACCGCTGCGACCTGCGATGCTTCTACTGCATGTCGGAAGACATGACCTTCCTGCCCAAGGCCGACCTGCTGACGCTGGAAGAGCTCGACCGCCTCTGCTCGGCGTTCATCGCCAAGGGCGTGCGCAAGATCCGCCTCACCGGCGGCGAGCCGCTGGTCCGCCGCAACGTCATGGGCCTGGTGCGCTCGCTGTCGCGGCATCTGTCGACCAGCGCGCTGGATGAACTGACGCTGACCACCAACGGCTCGCAGCTCGCCCGCTTCGCCCAGGAGCTGGCCGATTGCGGCGTGCGCCGGGTCAACGTGTCGCTCGACACGCTGGACGCGGCCAAATTCCGCGCTATCACCCGCTGGGGCGACATCGACAAGGTGCTGGCGGGCATCGAGGCGGCGCGTTCGGCCGGGCTTTCGGTCAAGATCAACGCGGTCGCGCTGAAGAACCTGAACGAGGACGAGATCCCTTCGCTGATGCAATGGGCGCACGGCAAGGGCATGGGACTGACCCTGATCGAGGTGATGCCGATGGGCGACATCGGCGAAGGCCGGATCGATCAGTACGTCCCGCTGTCGCTTGTGCGCGCGCGGCTGCAGAAGCACTACACGCTGACCGATCTCGACGACGACACCGGCGGCCCGGCCCGCTATGTCCGCGTCAGTGAGACCGGCGGCAAGCTCGGCTTCATCACGCCGATGACCCACAATTTCTGCGAATCCTGCAACCGGGTGCGGATCACCTGCACCGGCACGCTGCACACCTGCCTCGGCCACGAGGACGCCTCCGACCTGCGCCGGCCGCTGCGCGCCTCTGAAGACAACGGCCTGCTGTCGGCCGCGATCGACCGCGCCATCGGGCTGAAGCCCAAGGGCCACGATTTCATCATCGACCGCCGCCACAACCGTCCGAGCGTCAGCCGCCACATGAGCGTGACCGGCGGCTAATCTCCGTAACTCTCCGGACGCCTTTGCCGCTCCCGTTTTACCAAGGCGGGACAACGGTTTGCTTGCGCGTCAATTTGTCCATTTTCCGATTGACGGCGTTTCACGGCGCTGATTTGGTGCGGCTGCTTCCTATGCCAGCCCGGCCGGATAGGCCGCTGCCCTCTCGGCGACTGCCGACGATCCGGCAGCCAAGAATGGTGGAAGCGGTTTTCGGGGGAGGACGATCGTTGCAACTGCTCCTGAAAGTGAGCCGTGGCTCCGTGCGCATGCGCGCGGCGGCCAGATGATGCTTGAAGAGATATTCGGCGCGCCGGCGGCGCAGCCGCGGAGATCATGATGCGCCCCCTGTTGGCACTCAGTACGGCGATCGACCGACTCAACGAGAAGATCGGCTACGTCTGCAACCTGCTCGTCCTGCTCTCCTGTCTGGTCAGCGCCGGCAATGCGATGATCCGCTACGCGTTCAGCTACTCCTCGAACGGCTGGCTTGAGGCGCAGTGGTACATGTTCGCGATCCTGGTGATGTTCGGCGCCTCCTACACCTTCAAGCGCAACGAGCATGTCCGCGTCGAAATCCTCTACCTGATGCTGTCCGAGCGCGGCCAACTCTGGCTCGACATGATCGGCACGCTGTTCTTCCTGATCCCGGCCTGCCTGCTGCTCGCCTATCTGTCCTGGCCGTTCTTCTACCAGGCCTATGCGGTCGGCGAGATGAGCGGCAATGCCGGCGGCCTGCTGCGCTGGCCGATCAAGTTCGTGATCCCGTCCGGCTTCGTGCTGCTGGCCCTGCAAGGCGTCTCCGAGGTGATCAAGCGGATCGCCGCGCTGCAGGGCTACGTCACGATCGACGCCAAGTATGAGAGGCCGACGCAATGATCACGCTGGAGATGATGCCGCCCCTGATGTTCGGCGGCCTGATCGTCGCGATGCTGATCGGCTATCCGGTGGCGTTCACGCTCGCCGCGGTCGGCCTGTCGTTCGGGTTCCTCTCGATCTATCTCGGCTTCTTCGACCTCAACTTCCTGCAGGCGATCCCGGGCCGCATCTTCGGCAGCGTGCTGTCCAACGAGCTGCTGCTCGCGATCCCGTTCTTCACCTTCATGGGCGCGATATTGGAGCGCTGCGGCCTTGCCGAGGACATGCTGGACTCGATGGGCCAGCTGTTCGGCCCGATCAGGGGCGGCCTCGGTTACTCAGTGATCATCGTCGGCTTCATCCTCGGCGCGATCACCGGCACGGTGGCGGCGCAGGTCATCGCGATGGCGCTGATCTCGATGCCGGTGATGATCCGCTACGGCTACAACATCCGCTACATCACCGGCGTGCTGGCGGCCTCCGGCACCATCACGCAGCTTGTCCCTCCCTCTCTCGTCCTGATCGTGCTCGCCGACCAGCTCGGCAAGTCGGTCGGCGACATGTATCTCGGCGCCTGGGGCCCGTCGGTGTTCCAGATCGTGCTGTTTGCCGGCTACACCTTCCTGCTCGGCATCTTCAAGCCGAGCCACGTGCCCGCGGTGCCGTTGGAAGCGCGCACGCTGACCGGCTGGGCCCTGTGGAAGAAGTGCCTGCTCGGCATCATCCCCTCCGCGGTGCTGATCTTCGTCGTGCTCGGAACCATGATGATGGGCCTTGCGACCCCGACCGAGGCCGGCGCCATGGGTGCGGTCGGCGCCATTGTGCTCGCCGCCATCCACCACAAGGATTTCAGCGCGACCGGCAACAAGGTGCTGATCGCCGGCGTGATCGCGGCCGGCATCGGTACCATCGTCGCGATGCTCTATAGCGAGAACCTGATCTTCAAGCTCGCCTTCGCGGTCACCTATCTCGCGGTGGTCTGGATCTGCCTCGAGGCCGTCAAGATCTCGGACCTGCGCGAACTGATCAAGCAGGGCTACGAGACCACCATGCGCATCACCTGTATGGTCACCTTCATCCTGATCGGCTCGACCTGCTTCTCGGTGGTGTTCCTCGGCGTGTCAGGCGGCACCTGGCTCGAGCATCATCTGACCTCGCTGCCCGGCGGCGTCTGGGGCTTCCTGATCTTCATCAACCTGTTCATCTTCTTCCTGGCATTCTTCCTGGACTTCTTCGAAATCGCGTTCATCATCCTGCCGATGATCGCGCCGATCGCGCAGAAGATCCTGGCGCCGGTGGTCGGCGCCGATGCGGCGCTGATCTGGTTCGGCGTCATGCTGTGCGTCAACATGCAGACCTCGTTCCTGCATCCGCCGTTCGGATTTGCGTTGTTCTATCTGCGCGGCGTGGCGCCGCGCGAGGTGAAGAGCTCCGACATCTACTGGGGCGCCATGCCCTGGATCGGGCTGCAGGCGATCATGGTGGCGCTGGTGATCGCCTTCCCGGTCGTCGTCACCGGCCTGCTCGACAAGCCGCTCGACGTCGACCTCAACAAGGTCAAGATCGAGGTGCCGCAGATCGAGCTGCCGCCGCTCGATTTCGGCCAGCCGAAGCAATAGCGGGCGCCTGCCGCAGCACGTCGCGGAACAGCGCCGCTGCCGGGGCGAGGCGTGGCGCCGCCAGCGGGCCGCGTCCGGCCGCGCGCGATCGCGCGCATCTCAAGCAGGCTGACGAGGCGCGGCATCCGCAAGGCGGAAGCCCAGCGTGAACTGGGCGCCGCCGGACGGCAGGTTCTCCACCTCGACCGTTGCCGCGTGATCGCTCGCCACGCCGCGCACGATCGCGAGCCCGAGGCCGGCGCCGTCGGTGCGCCGCCGATCGCCGCGCCAGAAGCGCTGGAAGATCAGGCCCTGCTCGCCCTGCGGAATGCCTGGCCCGCAGTCTCGCACCCGGACCGAACCGTCCTCGCGCACCTCGACGTCGACGCAGGTCGCCTCGGCCGTGTACTTGATGGCGTTCTCCGCGAGATTGAAGACCGCGCGCTGCAGCATCGCAGCGTTGCCGTGAACCGGCACCGCATCGTCGGTGCCGCGCAGCGCGATGTCCTTGCCCTGCGCCAGCGCATAGGGCGCGATCGAGCCGACCACCTCGGCGCAGACCGCGCGCAAATCCGCGGTCTCGCGGGGATCGAGCTCGAGCATGTCGAGCTCGGCGATCTCGAGCAGCTGGCTGACGATGCGGCTCATGCTCTCGATATCGGCATGCAACTCCCTGATCTCCTCGCCGGCTTGCAGCGTCTCGATCCGGGTCTTGAGGATCGCCAGCGGCGTGCGCAGCTGATGCGCCGCATCGGCTGTGAACTGCCGCTGCACCCGAAAACCGTCTTCGAGCCGGTCGAAGGCCTGGTTGACAGCCGTCACCAGCGGCAGGATCTCGCTCGGAATCCGTTCCGTCGGCAGCCTGATATCGGTGCGCGCCGGCCCGATATTCCGCGCCTCCTCGGATGCCTGCAGCAACGGGACCACGGCGCGGCGGAAGATCACGATGTCGATCGCGAGCAGCACCAGCAGCGTCGGGATCGTGATCCATCCGACCCGCCGGAAGAAATTGCTGACGATGTCGTCGATGATGACGTCGCGATGCGACAGGTCCTCAGCGACGTGGATGCGTATGGTCTGGCCGCCGATCTCCCTGGTCACGCTCGCGCCGGAGATGGTGCTGATGGTGGAGGTTCGCTGCCGCGATCCCCCGTGGTGCGACGAGTACAGCAGTTCGCCCTTGCCGTCGTAGATGTCGTAGCGGTAGCGGCCATAGGCATCGGAATAGAGGCCCTTGAGGCTCTCGGGCAGATCGAGGACTACCTTGCCGTCGGAATTGACTGCAAGCCGCTCGCCGAGCACGTCGGCCTGGTCGCGCATCGCCTCGCGATGCAGCGCCGATATCTCGGAGTTGAGCAGCCACAGCAGGAGCAATGGCAGAAAGATCGCGGCGAGCGCGACCGCGAGGATGTGCAGGAACACGATCCGCGAGGTCAGCGACTTGAAGCGGAGCATGCTACTTCGCCTCGGCCATCAGATAGCCGACGCCGCGGATGGTGTGGATCATGATCCTGGCATTGTGCTCGGCGAGCAGCTTGCGCAGCCGCGAGACATAGACCTCGACCGCGTTCGAGGCGACTTCGCCTGACAGCCCGAAGATGTGGTCCTCGACGTTCTTCTTCGGTACCACCCGCCCCTGCCGCCGCAGCAGGATCTCCAGCACCGAGGTCTCGCGCGACGAGAACACGTGCGGCGCGCCGTCGATGAAGATCTGGCGGCTCTCGGTGTCGTAGACGAGATTGGCGAGGTTGAGCGAGGAGCCGAGCAACTGGCCGGGCCGGCGCAGGATCGCCTCGAGCCGCGCCACCAGCTCTTCCAGCGCGAACGGCTTTGCCAGATAATCGTCGGCGCCGCTGCGCAGGCCGCTGACCCGGTCCTGCAGGCCGCCCCGCGCGGTCAGCACCAGCACCGGCAGCGGATCCATCTTGCGGCGCAGCTCCGACAGCACCGACAGGCCGTCGCCGTCGGGCAGACCGAGATCGAGGATCATCGCCGCATAGGTGACGCTGCGCAGTGCGTCGCGCGCCTCGGCGACGTTGCTGACGATATCGGCCGCATATCCCGCCGCCAGCAGCCCGGCAGCGATAAGGCGCGACAGTTCTGCATTGTCCTCAACGATCAGAAGTCGCATCACGAGATTCCGTCCTTCTTCGATCGGTCAACTGTCCGCGCAGTAGCCGCGATGCACCGGCCGCAACGCAACGCTATCACGCGGCGTCAGCGATCGCGTTCGATTGCGCGGCGGATAGACGGCAGATGCTATGTTTTTTTGATGGCCAACGTCACCCGGCGCCTACACGGCCAGCCGGAGCGCGACGCGGCGTAAGGTTGGTGTAAGCTTCCCTCTCCCCGGCGTGGGGAGAGGGTCTTGGCGATGCCAGATCCGCCGGAGCTCAGCCTTGCGGATGGCGCGCCATGAAGTTGTCGTAGCCGACCTCGGCGACCTGGAACCATTGGTAGCCGTTGCTGGAATAGGACGTCAGCGACTCCAGCAGCTTCTTGAAGTTGGCGTTGCCGGCTGCGACCTCGGCATGCAGCTCCTTCGCCGCCTTGAAGCTCGCTTCCATGATCGGCGGCGAGAAGGCGTGCAGCTTGGCGCCGCCGGCGATCAGCTTCTTCAAGCCCATCGGATTGACCGTGTCGTATTTCGCCATCATCCAGTTGTTGGCGAGATGACCGGCCTGCTCGAGGATGTTCTGGTAGTGCTTGGGCAGCGAATTCCACTTCTCGAGATTGATCATCGCCAGCAGCATCGGGCCGCCTTCCCACCAGCCGGGATAGTAGTAGTGCGGCGCGACCTTGTGGAGGCCGAGCTTCTCGTCGTCATAGGGGCCGACCCACTCCGCCGCATCGATGGTGCCCTTCTCGAGCGCCGGATAGATGTCGCCGCCGGCGAGCTGCTGCGGCACGCAGCCGAGCTTCTGCATCACGCGCCCCGCAAAGCCGCCGATGCGGAATTTCAGGCCCTTGAGATCGTCGACGGTGTTGATCTCCTTGCGGAACCAGCCGCCCATCTGGCAGGTCGTGTTGCCGGCGAGCAGCGAGGTGACGTTGTAGCTCTTGTAGAAATCGTTGAGCAGCTCCTTGCCGCCGCCCAGCATGTACCAGGCCTGGTTGAGGCGCGCGTTTGGACCGAACGGGATCGCGGAGCCGAAGGTGAAGGTCGGATCCTTGCCGAAATAATAGTAGGACGCGGTGTGGCCCATTTCGACGGTGCCGTTCTGCACGGCGTCGAGCACCTGCAGGCCGGGCACGATCTCGCCGGCGGCAAAGGTCTGTATCTGGAATTTGCCGTCGGTCGCCTCGCCGACCGCCTTGGCCATCATCTCGGCGCCGCCGTGGATGGTGTCGAGCGTTTTCGGCCAGCTCGTCGTCAGGCGCCATTTCAGCTCAGGCATTGACTGCGCGATCGCGGGCGCCGCCACCGTTGCCGCACCCGCGACACCGAGACCGGTGACCTTGATGAAGTCTCTACGTTTCATTTTCTGATTTCCTGCCCTTTTGTTGGTTGTGTTGTTGAAGCGGCGACCGTTGTTCGTTGCCGCCGCGCTCGCTTTTCTTGGCCGGCACGATCCGATCGATCGCGCATGTGCCCCTGTGCCGGGGCTTGGGCGCGAGCATGGAACATCCCCTTGCCGAACTCCAGACGCAAAAAACCCGGCCTTCTCGCGAAGGCCGGGCTACTTAAGTCGAAGACCCTGCTTGGCTCCGATCAATTCAGAACGAAAGCCCTGGATCGTCGTGATGCGTTCTCCTTAGGCGAACGCTGCTGCGCTTCGCTGTGCGGATCAGCCGCGGGTGCGGGAGCGGATCATGAAGCTATCGAAGGTGTATTCGGCGACCTGCCACCACAGATACTGGTCGGAGCGGTAAGCCTGCATCGCCTCGATCGACTTCTTGAAGTCGGCGTTTTTGCCGGAGATTTCGGCCCACAGCTCGTTGGTCGCCTTGAGGCAGGCCTCGAGCACCTCGTTGGTGAACGGACGCAGCTGCGTGCCGCCGGCCACCAGCCGCTTCAGCGCCGCCGGGTTCTGCATGTCGTAGCGCGCGGCCATCCAGCTGTTGGCGTTGGCGGCGGCATTGGTCAGGATCGCCTGGTAGTTCTTCGGCAGCGCGTTCCACTTCTCCAGGTTGACGAAGGAATGGACCGTCGGGCCGCCTTCCCAGAAGCCCGGATAGTAGTAGTACTTGGCGACCTTCTGGAAGCCGAGCTTCTCGTCGTCATACGGACCGACCCACTCGGCCGCGTCGATGGTGCCCTTCTCGAGCGCCGGATAGATGTCGCCGCCGGCGAGCTGCTGCGGCACGACGCCGACCTTCTGCAGCACCTGGCCGGCGATGCCGCCGATGCGCATCTTGAGGCCGGACATGTCGGCGACGGTCTTGATCTCCTTGCGGAACCAGCCGCCCATCTGGGTGCCGGTGTTGCCGCAGGGGAAGCCGATCACGCCGAACTTCTTGAAGAACTCGTTGCCGAGCTCCTGGCCGCCGCCCTGGTACCACCAGGAGTTCTGCATGCGAGCATTGAGGCCGAACGGCACCGACGCGTAGATCGCGAAGGTCGGGTCCTTGCCGACATAGTAGTAGGACACGGTGTGGCACATTTCGACGGTGCCGTTGGAGGTCGCATCCAGCGCCTGCAGGCCGGGCACGATTTCGCCGGCCGCGAACACCTGGATCTGGAACTTGTTGTCCGTCATCTCGGCGACGTACTTCGCCAGTTGGTCGGCACCGCCATAGATGGTGTCAAGCGACTTCGGGAAGCTCGAGGTCAGGCGCCATTTGATTTCGGGGGAGGACTGCGCGATCGCCGGCGAGGCAACCGCCGTCGCGGCAGCACCGGCCGCAGACACTTTCAAAAAATCACGACGCTTCATCGTAAGGCTTCTCCTTGAGGGGCGTTTCCCACTGACCGCAAGCATCTCCTCCGGCGGCGATTTCAGACGCTGTCGGGGCGCTCTCGGTCGGCCCTTTAACACGGAAGTCGGCAGACGGAAACGCGACAATGGCATGACCCCGCCAATTAAACGAAAGTCTGAGAGTGCAGGAAATCCCCGGCAAAACGCCGGTTCTGGCTGCGGCAATTGCACCTTGAAGTTGCTCGCTGACGAGAGCCCGATCGCGCGATAAATCGCCGCGTGCGTGCGGGCCGGCGCTTGCTGCACCACCGGATTACCGGAAGCGGAGGTCGTGTGGACCGCCGTACATGGTGAGATTCTCGAATGGGCCGAAGCGTTCGGCCTCGAGGCCGGCGCGCCCGGCGGACCCGATCAGCGGCGGGCCGCTTCCCGGGACTTCTTGGCCTTCTCGACCAGATGCCGCCCGCGCCGGATCCAGCTTTGCGCGGTGGTATAGCTGACGCCATAGGTCTTTGCGATCGCCTTCGCAACCTCGCCGATCGAGTCGGCTTTCTTCGCCATGTTGAACGCCAGCCGGGAGGCCTCTTCGCGCTTCTCCCGCGTCAGATGCTTGCGGCCGTCTTTCTTTGCTTCGCGTGACGCTGCCATGTTGATCGTCGCCTCACAGCCCTTCCCGCAGTGCCGGCTTCACCGCCGCACTCCGTCAAGCCGACGTGGCCGGGTGATACGACTCGGCTATATCGGTAAACATACAGGCCGAACGCGATCCGGCAATCAGCCGGGGCGACAGTCCTGTGAACAAAGAGCATCCGCCGACCAGCCGGCGGCGACCGCAGGCTCAGGCCGCGGCGATCGCCGCCTTGAGCTGCTCGCGGACCTTGGCGCCGATGGCGCGATAGATCGCCGCGTGCGGTCCGTCCGGCTCGCTCTCGACCACCGGATGTCCGGAATCGGACGTGGTACGGATCGCCATGTGCAGGGGAATCTCGCCCAGGAACGGCACGCCGAGCCGCTCGGCCTCATGGCGGGCACCGCCATGGCCGAAGATGTCCGAGCGCGTGCCGCAATGCGGGCACTGGAAGTAGCTCATGTTCTCGACGATGCCGAGCACCGGCACATTGACCTTCTTGAACATCGCAAGGCCCCGCCGCGCGTCGATCAGCGAAAGGTCTTGCGGCGTCGAGATGATGACCGCGCCCTTCAGCGGAACGTTCTGCGCCAGCGTCAGCTGGGCGTCGCCGGTGCCAGGCGGCATGTCGACGACCAGCACGTCGAGCGTGCCCCAGGCGACGTCGCGCAGCATCTGGGTGATCGCCGACATCACCATCGGCCCGCGCCAGATCATCGCGGTCTCCTCCTCGACCAGGAAGCCGATCGACATGATCGACAGACCGAAGCGCTGAATCGGGATCATCTTCTTGTCGTCGTTGAGCTGCGGCTTGTTGCGGATGCCGGTCAGCCGCGGCACCGACGGGCCGTAGATGTCGGCATCGAGCAGCCCGACACGCAGGCCGAGGTCGCGCAGGCCGAGCGCGAGATTGAGCGCGGTGGTCGACTTGCCGACCCCGCCCTTGCCCGAGGCGACCGCGATGACCGCGGAGATGCCGGGAATCTCGGCCTGCCGCGCCATCGGCGAGGCCGCACCGGGCGGGTGTGGATGGCGGTGCGCGGCCGCGGGCAGGACACCGCCGGCCGGTCGCGGCGGCGGAGCAGCGGGCGCGGCGCCCGCCTTGCGCTCGGCAGTGAGCGCGATCATCGCGGCGCTGACGCCGGGAATGGCGCGCACGGCGTTCTCGGCCTCGGCCCGCACGCTCTCCCAGGCACGGGCTTCCGCGGCATCGACATTGATCGAGAAGAACACCTTGCCGTCGGTGACCGTGATCGCCGACAGCACATTGGCGTTGGTCAGGGCAACGCCGCGCGGCGACATCACCCTGGCAAGGCACTCGAGAACCTGTTGCTGCGTCACGCTCACGGCATTCTCCTGAAAACTCCAAGAGACCCATTAGAGCGTTGCGGCGCAAAAGGCTACCTCGCTCCGACGTCGTCCCGCCGCTCGACCGGTGCGGCCGAGCCGCCTTCCTTGGCGGCCTCGTAGTTCAGCTCGATCATGACCCCGTTGGGGTCGTTGACGAAGATCTGCCAGAGGTCGCCGCCCGGAACCTGGCGCGAGTCGTAGGGCATGCCCTTGGACTCCAGGCGCTGCTTCATCCCGGCAAAGCCCTGACTGGCAAAGGCGACATGATGGACGACGCCGGAGTCGGGCTTTTGTGCCTCGTCGGTGTTCGAAATATCGACCAGATGCACGACCGCCTTGCCCTCGCTGTACATCCACGCGCCGGGGAACGCGAAGTTCGGCCGCGCGCCCTTCTCCAGACCCAGAACGTCCTCGTAGAACCGCACTGTATCGGCGAGCTTCCGGGTCCGGATGTTGAAATGATCGAGCACACCCACGCTCATGCCCATGCGAGATACTCCCTTTTTGTGAGGCTCTTTGCAGCTCTTCGATGCTTCGATCCTAGCACAAAACCGACACCTGGCATCCCACGAAGCCGTTGCCCTCCGCTGCACAGGGGGTATGGTGCGGCTCCCTCCGTGGACGAACTGCCCCGCTTTGCCCCAGGTCTGGCGGCAGGGCGTCAGGGGCGATCACCAAGGCAAATCACAAGGTAGCAGACATGGCTAAAGTCGCTTTTCTCGGTCTCGGCGTGATGGGTTTCCCGATGGCGGGGCACCTCGTGAAAAAGGGCGGCCATGAGGTCACCGTGTACAACCGGACCGCGGCGAAGGCGAAGGAATGGGCCGACAAGTTCGGCGGCAAGACCGCGGCCACCCCGAAGGCCGCCGCCGAGGGCCAGGACTTCGTGATGTGCTGCGTCGGCAACGACAACGACCTGCGCGCGGTGACGATCGGCCCCGACGGCGCCTTCGCCGGTATGAAGAAGGGCGCGACCTTCGTCGACCACACCACCGCCTCCGCCGAGGTGGCCCGCGAGCTCGATGCCGCCGCGACCAAGGCCGGCTTCAAATTCGTCGACGCGCCGGTGTCCGGCGGCCAGGCCGGTGCCGAGAACGGCGTGCTGACCGTGATGTGCGGCGGCACCGAAGACGCCTATGCCGGCGCCGAGCCGATCATCAACAGCGCCTATGCGCGCATGTGCAAGCGGCTCGGGCCCGCCGGTGCCGGCCAGCTGACCAAGATGGTCAACCAGATCTGCATCGCCGGGCTGGTGCAGGGTCTGTCGGAGGGCATCCACTTCGCCAAGAAGAGCGGCCTCGACGTCACTGCGGTGATCGAAACCATCTCCAAGGGCGCCGCGCAGTCCTGGCAGATGGAGAACCGCTACAAGACCATGAACGAGGGCAAGTACGATTTCGGCTTCGCGGTCGAATGGATGCGCAAGGACCTCTCGATCTCGCTGGCCGAAGCCCGCCGCAACGGCGCGACGCTGCCGGTCACCGCGCTGGTCGACCAGTTCTATGCCGAGGTCGAGAAGATGGGCGGCAAGCGCTGGGATACGTCGAGCCTCTTGGCCCGGCTGCAGCGGTAACGCTTTTCCCTCGCCCCGCTCCGGCGGGGCGAGGTCCGCGAAACCGTTAATTTAACCCCCCGTTAACGGCTTTCTTTAGCTCTTTAAGTCATCGCTTAAGGATTTGAGAGCACAGATAGACAATGCAAAAAGCCCGCGCGGTTCGCGGGCAGGATTTGTGTTGTTTATGAGTGATCCCGCAGAAAAGCCTGAAGTTGTCGCGCTTCCGGCAGGACCTCAGGTGGCTTCGCCGGTGAGCAGCCGGCGCGCCGCCGCTCAGCGGGTGCGCGAGGCGCGCGATCGGTTAACGTCGTCGAGTGGAACCCGTCCGGCCTTCGACGTGGAGCTGCTCCGGCAATATGCCCAGACCAGGACGTCAGCGTCCTACGTCGTCATGCTGCTGGTGGTCGCAACCGGCATCCTGTTCGGCCTCTGGATGACGCCGGTCATTGCCGGCGCCTGGACCGTCGGCATGCTCTGCGTCCATGCCGCGATCATCCGCAGCTGCTCGCGCTTCCTCGCCGAGCAGCCCTCGGTCGCGCTGACCAAGAAATGGCGCACGCGCTTCGTGCTGCTGGATTTGCTCTACGGCCTGTGCTGGACCGCGATCCTGATCCACCCCGCCGGGCGCGATCTCGCCTCCAACACGCTGATGATGTTCCTGATGCTGCTGGTGATCGCGGTCTCCAGCATGCTGGCGGCGAGCCTGCCGATCGCCGCGCTCGCGGCCACCGTGCCGGTGACGGTGGCGATCGCGCTCGATCTGGTGCTGAACGGGACGTTCGACAACTACGTGCTGGCGCTGCTCGCGCTCGCCGCCGAAGGCTATTTCGCGCTGCTCGCTCACCGGCTGCATTCGACCACGCTGGCGACGCTGGAAGCGCGCGCCGAAAAGGACGCGCTGATCGGCGAGCTCGAGCAGGCCAAGGCGATCTCCGACGAGGCGCGGCACCGCGCCGAATCCGCCAACGTCGCCAAGTCGCGCTTCCTCGCCCAGATGAGCCATGAGCTGCGCACGCCGCTGAATGCGATCCTCGGCTTTTCCGAAGTGATGAAGAGCGAGATTTTCGGCGCGCATACGGTGGCCGTGTACAAGGAATACTCCGCCGACATCCATAATTCCGGCGTGCACCTGCTCAATCTGATCAACGAGATCCTCGATCTGTCGCGCATCGAGGCCGGCCGCTACGAGCTGAACGAGGAGGCCGTGGCGCTGGTCCATGTCGTCGCCGACTGCCACCATCTGCTCAAGCTGCGCGCCTCCAGCCGCGGCATCACCATCCACGAGGTGTTCGAGCACGGCATGCCCCGGATCTGGGGCGACGAGCGCGCGGTGCGCCAGGTCGTGCTCAACCTGCTGTCGAACGCGATCAAGTTCACCCCGCAGGGCGGCGAGATCTGGCTCAAGGTCGGCTGGACCGCGTCGGGCGGACAATATCTCAGCGTCAAGGACACCGGCAGCGGCATCGCCGAGGACGAGATCCCGGTGGTGCTGGCCTCGTTCGGCCAAGGCTCCAACTCGATCAAGTCGGCGGAACAGGGCGCGGGTCTGGGCTTGCCGATCGCGAAAAGCCTGATCGACATGCATGGCGGCACCTTCACGCTGAAATCGAAGCTACGCATCGGCACCGAGGTGATCGTCACCTTCCCGCCGGAGCGCGTGATGAGCGCGCTGGCGCCGATGGCGGAAGAGGCGCCGCCGATGCAGCCGGAGCCGGTCGAGACGGCGGCGGCCGCCGACCGCAAGCGGGTGCGCCGCAAGTCGATCATGAGTGCCGGCACCGGGCTGTAGCTGACGGTGCGGACGCTTCGGCCGGCTTGCATGAGCCGCTGAAACCGTTCAACAGTTGAAGAATGAGACCAGAGACGCCGTGTATCGCAGTCTGCATGATGGACCCCAGGACCAAGCTGTGCTTCGGATGCGGCCGCACGCTTCCGGAGATCGCGCGCTGGCACAAGATGGACAGCGCGGAACGGCAGGACGTGATGGCCTCCCTGCCCGTGCGGATGGCGGAGGCCGGGCTCGAGCCGCTGGCGCCGCGACCGAAGCGCGCCTGACCGGCGCTCCGGCGGGAGCCGCGCCGTGAGCCGCATCCTCCTCATCGTCGTGATGCTGATGGCGACCGCCGGCGCCGTCGTCGCCTATGGCGATCCCGAGCAGATCGCGCGCGCCCGGGAGAACATCGCGCAGATCTTCGGCGGCATCAGCGGAGCCCCTGCCCCCGCAGTGCAGATCGCGCGCAGCCAGGGCGGCGAGTTTGCCTTCCGCGCCAAGATCAACGGCGTCAGCGCGCCGATGGTGATCGACACCGGCGCCACCTCGGTGGTGCTGACCTGGGAAACCGCGAAGGCCATCGGGCTGCCGATCGAGATGCTCGAATACAATGTCGATCTCGAGACCGCCGGCGGCCACACCAAGGCGGCGCGGCTGACGCTCGACCGCCTCGCGGTCGGCAAGCTGGTCGAGAAATCGGTGCCGGCGCTGGTGGTGCAGCGTGGCCAGATGAAGACCAACCTGCTCGGCATGAGCTTCCTCGACCGGCTCGAAAGCTGGGGCGTGCGCGCGGACACGCTGTCGCTGACCGGCTATCCCGACGTCACCGGCAGCATCAGCGCCTCAGGCCGCCGCAAGCGTCCGCGCACGGCGGTCGACTAACCAAGAGAACATGAAATTGGATATGCGATAGCCTGCCGTCGCGGGCGCGCACTGCCAAATATGGAAAAACAACCCCATGCAAAGGAGCCGGCGGCTGCCGGTATTCGACACGGCAGCTTGACATGGCGGGCAACTCAGGGGCAATCTTCCAATATTCCGAAATCGTGCGAGCCTCGCAGCCCGCCGGCCGCAATCGAACGTCAGGCTGCGACCGCCGCCGGCGCGTGATCGTCGACCAGCGCGATCGCATCGCGCAGCACGTCCGCGCCGGCGCCCGGACGGACGCCGTTTTCCGCCAGATGCCGGCGGAACGCGCGCGCGCCGGGCACGCCGTGGAAGGCGCCGACGAAATGGCGCGTCATCGCATGCAGCCGCGTGCCGCGGGCTAGCTGCCGCTCGATATAGGGCAGCATCGCCGCGAACACGGCCTTCATCGTCGCGTGCGGAGCCGCCTCGCCGAACAATTCCGAATCCACCGCGAGCAGCCGCCACGGCTCCTGATAGGCGGCCCGCCCCAGCATCACGCCGTCGACATGCGCCAGATGCCGCTTCGCCTCGACAATGCTGCCGATGCCGCCATTGATGATGATCGGCACGCCAGGCAGCGCCGCCTTCAGGCGATAGACCCGGTCGTAATCGAGCGGCGGGATGTCGCGGTTCTCCTTCGGCGACAACCCGTTGAGCCAGGCCTTGCGGGCGTGGACGATCAGCACATCGGCGCCCGCGGCGATCACGCCCCGCGCCAGCACGTCGAGCGCGATCTCCGGATCCTGGTCGTCGATGCCGATCCGGCATTTCACCGTAACCGGAATCTTGACCGCCCGCTTCATCGCCGCGATGCCCTCGGCGACCAGCGCGGGCTCCGCCATCAGGCAGGCGCCGAAGCGGCCGTCCTTCACGCGGTCCGAGGGGCAGCCGACATTGAGGTTGATCTCGTCGTAACCGAAATCCTCGCCGATCCTCGCGGCGGTGGCGAGATCACGCGGATCGGAACCGCCAAGCTGCAGCGCCACCGGATGCTCGCTCGCGTCGAAGCCGAGCAGCCGCGCCCGATCGCCGTGGATCACCGCGCCGGTCGTCAGCATCTCCGTGTAGAGCCGCGCCCGCCGCGACATCAGCCGATGGAAGAACCGGCAATGGCGGTCGGTCCAATCCATCATGGGCGCCACGGAAAAGCGATAATCTTGATATTCCAAATACTTACCCTATCATTTCAACGGACTAGAACAGGAACAAGTGCACACGTGTGCACTCCAAACTAGCCAAAATTGCACACGTTTGTACCGCATTTGATCTCCCGGTGCACACGTAGCGCACACGAAATCGGGGTGGAGTGCACACGCAATGCCGACGTTTACAAAACTCAAATCGGGAAGCTGGCGCGTTCAGGTCAGGAGGAAAAACGAGTACATCGCAAACACGTTCGTGCGACGACGCGATGCTGAAGAATGGGCGCTTGATGTGGAGCGCTCTATCGATCGCGGCACCCCCATTCGGCGTTCCCGCCCTTTTGAGCAGCCTCGCATTTTTGCCGATTTGATCGCCCTGCATCTCGACGATCTTGCCCAGGTCGGCAAACCCGTGCGACGATCCAAGTCCATGGTGCTCAAGGCCCTGAAGATCTCGCTTGGACGAACAAACCTAAAAGAGTTGACTAGAGAGAGATTGATTGAGTTCGGGCGAAAGCGAGCTGCTCAAGGCGCTGGACCGGCCACCCTTGCGATCGATTTCGCATTCATCCGGACGATCCTACTCCACGCTGCCGCCGTGCATGGCATCAACGTTTCAGTCGAGAACGTCCAATTGGCCAGAGCTGCGCTCAAGCACCTGGATCTCGTCGGAAAGTCGAACGAACGAGATCGTCGCCCCACCCAGGATGAACTCGATCGCTTGATCGCATACGCTGAGTCGAACCCGCAACAATTTCTACCTCTAGCTAGAATTGTTCGCTTTGCTGTGGCCACCGCCATGCGCCAAGCAGAGATTTGCCGCATCGAATGGTCTGATGTCGACATGTTGAAGCGAACAGTCACTATTCGCGATCGGAAAGACCCGCGACGCAAAGATGGCAATCATCAAGTAGTCCCTCTCCTCAACTCCACTGGCTTTGACGCTTGGCAACTCATGCTAGAACAACGGATTCTCACGCGCGGCCTCGGACGCGTGTTTCCTTACCATTCGAAATCGGTTGGAGCAGCTTTTCGTAGGTCTTGCCACGCCATCGATATCGATGATCTTTGCTTTCACGATCTGCGCCACGAAGGGACAAGCAGACTTTTCGAAGCGGGCTTCTCGATACAGCAAGTTGCTATGGTGACTGGCCATAAAGATTGGCGAATGTTGCGACGCTACACAAATCTCAAGCCCGAGGATCTTCACAAGATGCAAAGAGCCGCACAACCGTCGATGGAGCAATTCCTAGCCACCCTGGTCGCCAGCTAGAGCACCATTTTTCTCAAACTTAAACGCTCGCTGAGTAAATAACCACGAGGGATCGTCTGGGCTGCTTTGCCCTTGAGAGCGGACGTCGGCAAGTAGCTGAATCACGTCGGCTTTGGGTCATGAGCTGTCGTGAGCAACTGCGGCATAGCCGCCGCAAGTCTTTCTCACTTGACGCCAATCACCATCGAGTCTGGGCCGACCAGCGGTTCGATGCGCATCTCTGCAAAGCCTGCCTCCTTGAGCCAATTCATGCACTCTGCGCCCGTGAAGTCGAAGCCCTCGCGGGTCTCAATCAGCATGTTCAGGCTCATCAGCAATCCAAAGGCATTGCGCCGACGGTCATCGTCGATAATCGGATCATAGATGATCAGCGCGCCGCCGAACGGTAACGCTTCGTAAGCCTTGCGTATCAGCGTCCGCTTTTTATCAAGGCTCCAATCGTGCAGGATGTGACCCATGATTAGAACATCCGCAGGTGGCATCGCCTGCGCGAAGAAGTCACCGGCTTGGAATGAGAGCCGCGCGGAGAGACCGTGCCGCGCTGCGTAGGCGTCGAAATGCGGCCTCACCACCGGCAGATCGTATCCGATGCCAGAAAGATGCGGATGCGCGCGAACAAGCTCGACCGCGAGGCCGCCCTCTGCGGTGCCGATGTCGGCGAAGCTCTTGTAGTCAGCCCAAGGGAATTTCTCTGCAATGGCGTGCGCAGCGCCAAGGCTCAATCCAGTCATCGCCTTGAGGAACTCTGAGAGGATCGCTGCGTTGCGGTAAATCTCGTCGAACAGGTCGCGACCTTGCTTCGCTTCGTTCTGCGGCTCGCCGGTACGCAAGGCTTCGGTCAGCGCACCCCAGAATGGATAAAGCCGTGCGTTCGCCATTTCGAGTATTCCGCCGACGTAGGTTGGTTTGCGCCGGTCGAGAAATTGGGCGCCGGCCGGCGTGTTGGAGTACAAGCCATCACTACGTTCGAGCTGTCCGAGCGAGACCAGCGCATCGAGGAAGTCTCGGACGCTGCGCGGATGAAGCTTCAGCCGAGTCGTCAACACGTCTGCGCTGAGCGGCCCGTCCGCCAGCAAAGTGAACAGCCCGAGTTCGACTGCGCTCAGCAGCGTCTTTGAGCCCCAAAAGGCGAAGCCGAGCCGCATGATATCGTCCGGCGTTACCGATGCCCTCGGGTTGAGTTCTTTCAATTCGATTTGCTGGTTCATGGCGGAGTCTCCCAATGCGGGTACGGAACGCAGTCAGATTAGTTTCCGAGCGCGAGGTTGGCCTTGAAGCCGTATTGATTTTTCATGCTTTTTCCATTGACATGCCGACTGCGGCGCGGAGCCGCCCGCTGGAGACGATAGGGTGCGCCTCTATTTCGAGAAGTGTGTGTTGGATACCGACCGGCGTGAGCTGCGGCGTGGCGAAAGCCCCGTGCCGGTTCAACCCCAGGTGTTCGATCTCCTGGTCCATCTGATCGAGAACCGCGATCGAGTGGTCACCAAAGACGATCTACTGGAGGCTGTCTGGAACGGCCGCATCGTGTCTGAATCGACGTTGATCAGTCGTATCAATGCAGCGCGCCGTGCAAATCGGCGATGACGGCGACCAGCAACGCCTCATTCGCACAATCGCGCGAAAGGGCGTTCGGTTCGTTGGCGAGGTGGAGAGGCGCCCTACAGTCACCAGTTCCTTGCCTGTTGAGAGGTCGTCCGACCCTTCAGCCACAACAATTGCGCTCCCGGATCGGCCGTCGATCGCGGTCCTACCGTTCACCAACATGTCGGACGACTCCGAACAGGGCTTCTTTATCGACGGGATCACGGAGGACCTCATCACGGCGCTCAGCCGCATTCGGCAATTTTTCGTGATCGCGCGCAATGCGACGTTCCGTTATAAGCGCGAGCTCCCCGATATACGCGAGATCGCGGCGACGCTCGGCGTCCGCTATGTAGTCGAAGGCAGTGTCCGCAGGGATGCCGGACGCGTCCGGATTTCTGCCCAACTCCTCGACGGTAGTACCGGCAATCACGTCTGGGCGGAGCGGTTCGACCGCAATCTCGATGATATCTTTGCCATCCAAGACGAGATAGCTCGGGAAATCGCTGGACAGATCGAGCCGGAACTGGGCCGTGCCGAATACGACCGGACCAAAGCCACGCCCCCGGAAAACCTCGGCGCTTGGGAGCTGTTCCATCGCGGTATGGCGTTGATCGCGCAACGCACGCGGGACAGCAATGCCGAGGCGCGCCGGCTGCTCGAACGTTCGCTCGCGCTACACCCCAGCTTCGCGCCCGCACACGCGGCGATTGCGTGGAGTCAGGCGGAGGACCTTTTCTTCTGCTATGCGACACATGACCCGAAAGACATTCTCGACCGCGCCCGCCGCGCCGTCGTGCTCGACGACCGGGACGCTTTACCGCATCTGGCGTTGGCCTGGGGCCTGACTTTTAGTCGTCAACCAGAGTCCGCGATCGATGCGGCGAAGAGAGCGATCGCACTCAATCCAAGCTTCGCGCACGCCTATGCGATCCTTGGCCGGCTTCTGATCCAATCTGGCCGCTGCGACGAAGGTATTCGACAGGCCGAATGGGCGCTCCGTTTGAGTCCATTCGCGCCGAGCGCACGTCAGTACCTCAACGTCCTCGCCGTCGGCTATCTCTATCTAGGCAATGATGCTAAAGCGGTTGAACTCGCCCGTGAATCCATCCACTCATTCGACACCTGGGTGCCGCACATGATTATCACGTCGGCCCTTGGCCATCTTGGCGATCACGAAGGCGCAAGGCACGAAATTCGCGAGACGCGAAGACATCGACCAGATTTTTCAGTTGCCCAGGTACTGCGGGACTACCTCGTCTTTGACCCGACTTGTCTCGATCGACTGCTGGCGGGGCTTCGCAAAGCGGGCGTTGCAGAGACGTCGTTAGGGGCTTTACGTCCAGCCAAAGCTAGCTAGACAACCTGATTTACTCGCAGGTCCGCAAAGGGTCAAGGTGAGACCTCGAACCGGCGGCTGGCTACGTCTGGTTCACTGCCAACGCCGGACATCCAACCGGCAACCCTGCATGGCAGCAACGGCTCCGCCGCTGCGGACGTGCTGTAGCGCTATTGCGGAACTCGTGACGTGGTGTGCAACACCATGAACCAACGGCCCTCCCGCTTTTCGTACATGTTGGTTGTGAAGGCTGTAAAGCTCACGGCATCCCCGTTCTTGAACTTCCCTTCAGCACTCTCAATTCCGACAACCCATGCCACGTTCTGGGCGACATGAATTTGCGGCTCTTTCATCGATACTGAAATCTCGGCGAAGCGAGCAAAAGTGCCCTCCCAGCTCCTGCGAACCGCATCCCATCCGACGATCAACACTTTGCTGGATGGATGCACGGCGATAACGTAGGGCTCAGCCGCCCAAACCCTCTCCATCGCATTGATGTCGCGAGCTGAAAGGGCCGTATCGAAGGCAAGGTTGGCCGCAGTGACAGCTTCGATGTCGGAGTTCTGCTCAGCATAGAGATTGACCGTTCCGAAGATGAAAATGAGACCGGTGGCGATCACCAATTGCCGTAAGGAAAAGCTCACGATCATCGCTTTCTCCCGAAAAAAACAGCAGTTATGGCTGGGTTTCTGCGATCTAGCATGCCTGCCCCCGTTGTGCCGCGACAGGTCAAGCTGATACCAATCGATGGTCAAAAATGGACAGGCGTGTGCGCCGTGAAAGGTTTGTCGGAAGGGTCGATATTCGGAGTCGATTACAACAATCCCAAGTTTCCGAAGCTTGGCATTGAATCATTACGCTTGTCCGAGCTTTTAGGACGCGTACCGCCCGGCCACTTTGCCTCGCCACAGCGGCCCAGTTTCCATCTGTTGATGCTATTTACCGCCGGCAGAGGAGATCACTTCCTCGATTTTCGTCGTGTGAGGTGCAAGGCAGGCACCCTTGTCCACGCTAGCCCGGGTCAAGTTCAGCAGTTCGTCCTTGGACAAAAACTGGAGGCGGATATCCTGCTGTTCACCTCAGAATTCATCTTTCCCGCGTTTTCGGCAGCGGACGGAGCGGCTTTTGGAGCGTTGATCGATGATGTCGTTCCCGAAGACGTCACGGACCTAGGGCCTGATGCGTTGGAGAGCGTCGTCAGCGTCATGACCGCCATAAAGCGGGCATATCATCAAGCAGATGGCTCGAAGCTATCGGCCGTTATCCTCCAGCACCTCCTCTACGCAATGCTCCTGACCATCGCGGGCTGTTGCGTCAAGAGCGACGCGCCCTCCATGATGGATAGTCATCGCTCGACGTTTCGAAGATTCCGCCGAGCTGTCGACGCGCAGTTCGCGCAAACGCGGACCGTTGAATACTACGCGCAAGCTGTTGGATGCTCAACGAAGTCACTCCGCCGGGTTTGCATGATGGCGTGTGGTTCCTCACCCAAAGCTCTGATAGAGCAACGCCTGATCCTTGAAGCGAAACGATTGCTTGCACACACCGGCCTCACGGTTGAAGCAATTGCCGCAGAGCTGGGGTTCAGCGAGCCAACAAACTTCGTGAAGTTTTTCAGACGGCACGGAGGGATGCGACCGCTTGACTTTCGAGCAAAGTTCCCGGGCGTCCGTTTAGGCTGACGCCGTCTTTACGGCTCAGCGCCTTTGAGATCGTTCTGAACCAAAACCCGCCCTCAGCGCGCTCTGCGGCTTCGTGCCGAACTGACAATTTCCGCTGCGGCGTCCTGAAGGTCTTCGAGATCCCGGGCGGCGAAGGCCTCCACTGAAAAGGCGGTCCTGAGCCAGACAATGTTGATCGAGCCCAGAACGCGCGCGCCATCGCGCAGGGGAACGGCAATTGCGATCAAGCCGTCCGCGTGCGGCGGCTTACCATACCAGCCGCCGACATGGGTGGGGTCGCGCGTTGCGTAGCCGCGTGCTCGCACTTCCGCGAGTATCGCATTCAGACGCGCGGGCTCTCGCGCGAGACGATCTTCGGCCTTGTTCGAAGTCCGCAGCATCTCGATGATCTCCTGCCGCTCCTTGGCCGGACAGTAGGCCAGATAGGCTCGTCCAACGCCGGTCAGCAACCAGTTCACCTGCAGACCAACCCTCTCCTCTTGCAACAAGATCGGGCTGCGCGCACGGGTGGTCTCACGGATTTCCATGTGGTCTCCTGCCGGCACCATGAGATCCGAAGGCCACGAAACCCGCCGACACAGCCGCTCGAGGACCGGAGCGGCGGCTTCCGCGATCCGATCGCGACGCTCCCGGCGAGACGGCGCACGCGAAAGCGTCGCCCCAATGCGGTAACGCCCGTCCGCGAGCCGCCGAGTGACCACGCCGGACCGTGCCAGCGTGTTAAGGATGCGGAGCAGACTTGGCTTGGAGATACCAGTGAAGACGTAAAGCTGATGCAGCGAGGAATCGGGCTGCATCTGCAGAGCCTGCAGGACACGAAGGCCCCGCTCCAGGCTCTTGATGATTTTCGGACCCGCCACCGCCATCCTCCGTTCCACAACGTGGAGCGCAGCATTCCACAATGTGAAACATACGTCGATTTTTCTGGCAAATCCAGCCAGCGCGTCCGAAGGTGGCGTGCCTGCAGGTTGCAACTTTGAAATTGCCATTGAAAAACCCAGCGTTTGATGGAGCTTTCCATGAGACCCCACCTGTTTTTCCGCAGCGCCTCATTGTCCGTTGCGACCGTGGCCCTGCTCGCAGCCTCAGCACCACAAGTATCAGCGCAGACCTCGTTCCCAACGGGGACGATTCGTTTCGTGGCGCCGTTCTCGGCC
>NZ_JAGKJJ010000019.1 GCF_020329505.1 Bradyrhizobium semiaridum | reverse complement strand
CTCTGCTTGCTCGGCGATTTCCGCTTCTCGGACACCGCAGGCTTCACGCTGGCCGCGGCCGTCGTGCTCTGGCAGTGGCGGCAGCGCCCGCGCGATGCGGTGGCCGCGGCTTGAGCCTCTGCCTCGCCTCCGCCGGCGTGGTGAAGGCGCTGCAGGCTGCGGCCTTCACGCTCGCCTGGACGCATTCGATCGAGAAGACCGCCTGGCAGGAAGACTGGGTGGTCACGTCCGCCGGGCTCGAATTGACGCAGGCCCGCATCAAGGGCACCGGCGCCGGCATGGAGCCGCCGCCGGAGGCCCGGCTCGTTGGCGGCTGGTTTCAATGGTCGCCGCCTCCGGCGCCGCGGCGGGAGGTCGTGCTCGGCAATTCCGGCGCGGCGGGCGAATGGCGGCTGTGCTCCACGGGACGCTGCCAGACGCTATCGGAGATTTTCGGCCATCCGATCGGTGCTAATGTCACGGTCATGAGTGCTTGCAAGAATCCGTAGCCCGGATGAAGCGCAGCGCAATCCGGGAACAGCGGCCCGGATTTCGCTGCGCTCCATCCGGGCTACCAGAACAACAAAAGGAGAAACAACCGATGGATCGGCTCAAGGGCAAGGTTGCGATGGTGGTCGGCGCGGGCTCGATCGGGCCCGGCTGGGGCAACGGCAAGGCGACCGCCGTGACCTTCGCGCGCGAGGGCGCCAGCGTGTTCTGCGTCGATCGCAACGGCGCCGCGGCCGAGGAGACGGTTGGCATCATCACCGGCGAGGGCGGCAAGGCGACCGCGTTCACCGCCGACGTCTCGCGCGCGGCCGAGGTCGAGGCGATGGTCGCGGCGTGCCTGGAGACCTATGGCCGCATCGACGTGCTCGACAACAATGTCGGCATCGCCGAGGTCGGCAGCGTGGTCGAGGTGGCGGAAGCCGAATGGGACCGCGTTTTCGCCGTCAACCTGAAGAGCGCCTATCTGTCGATGAAGCATGTCATCCCCGTCATGATCAAGCAGGGCGGCGGCTCGATCATCAACATCTCCTCGATCGCCTCGATCCGCCATGTCGGCATCTCCTATGTCAGCTACAACGCCAGCAAGGCAGCGATGAACCAGATGACGCGCTCGACCGCGGTCGAGTTCGCCTCCAAGCATGTGCGCGTCAACGCGATCCTGCCCGGGCTGATGAAGACCCCGATGGTCGCGCACTCCGCCGGGCTGGCGCAGAGCTACGCCAAGGGTGACGTCGAGGCGATGTGGCGCGCCCGCGACGCGCAGGTGCCGATGGGCCACATGGGCGACGCCTGGGACGTCGCCAACGCGGCGCTGTTCCTCGCTTCGGATGAATCCAGATATGTCACCGGCATCGAGCTCGTGGTCGACGGCGGCATCACCAGCAAGTCGGGCGCGTAGGTCTACTGCGTCTGAAGTCTTAAGCGCTCGCTTCTAAACCTGTCATCCCGACCCACAAGCGGCGCCAAACATTCGGTGTCGTCCCGGCGCAGGCCGGGACCCATAACCACCGAAGGTCATAATTGCGTAACGCTGGGCCACAACTCACTTCGACAAATCAACCCGGTGGTTATGGGTCCCGGCTTTCGCCGGGACGACGCTTGGAGAGGGCTACGCCCGCCCGTCTCTCGCGCTCCCATCACGCCTCGACGCTGAGCTCGGCGCGGTCGAGTTCTTCCTCGACCAGATGGAAGGCGTCGTCGCCGATCGCCTCGGTGCGGCGCAGATCGAGCAGCGCCCGGCGCGCCGCGGCGACGGCGCGGCGGCGCAGCGGATCGGCGGGGAGCTCGCGCGAGGCGAGGCCGCCGTCGGGATCGGTCTCGGCGCGCAGCAGCACGGCGCGATATTCGAGCCGGAGGATTTCGGCTTCCTCGGACGGATCTGCATCGACCGCATCGAGCGCGGCGCGAAACGCGACGCCGCGCGCATGCGCCGCCTCGCGCGCCAGCGGATCGTCCTCGTCGAAATTCATCGCCAGGATCAGCGGCCGCAGCGTCAGGCCCTGCAGCATCAGCGAGCCCAGCACCACCGCAAAGGCCGTCAGCAGGATCAGGTCGCGATACGGAAAATACTCCGGCAGCGCGAATGCGGCGGCCAGCGTGACGATGCCACGCATGCCGCACCAGGACACGATGACGCCGCGCTTCCAGGTCGGCACCGCTGCCATCACATGCGTGGGAAGCAGGTCGTGCCGCTTCAACGCGCGCAGGAAGGCGCCATAGGGCATCACCCAGAGAATCCGGGCGAGGATCACGACGGCGAGGATGATCGCGGCAAAGCTGCAATATTTCCACCGCACCTCGTCGTCGAGGCCGGACCAGATCGGCCGCAGCTGCATGCCGATGAGCATGAAGGCGAGCACGTTGAGCACGAAGACGACGGTTTCCCACACCGCGTAGGACTGTACGCGCAGCCGCGCCGAGGTGCGGGCCGGCGCGGTGCGGGCGATCGTGATCGCATAGGCGATGATGGTGAGGATGCCCGACAGCCCGAGATGCTCGGCGATGATCCACACCATGAAGGTGCCGCCGAACTGGGTGATGATCGCGCTCGGCGCCTCGGTGATGCGGCGCGTGACCATCATCCAGACCTGCGCGAACAGGTAGCCGGCGGCGAGGCTGCCGACCAGCGCCACCGCGATCGACGGCACGAATTCGCGCACCTTCATGTGCTCGGCGACCACGAGGCCGACGGCGACGCGATAGATCAGGAGCGCGCTGGCATCGTTGAGCAGGCTCTCGCCTTCGAGTATCTTCTGGATCCGATAGGGCAGATTCACCTGGCGCAAGATCGCAGTCGCCGCGGCGGCATCCGGCGGCGCCACGATGGCGCCGAGCGCGATCGCGACCGCCCAGGGCATGTCGGGCCGCAGCCAGCGCGCGACGACGGCGACGGCCACGGTCGTGACGCCGACCGCGACCACCACCAGCGTCGAGACCGGCAGCCAGTTGTTGCGGAGGTCGCGCGGCGAGGTGTCGAAGGCGGCGTCCAGCAGCACCGGCGCCACGAACAGCGCCAGCGCCAGCTTCGGTTCCAGCGCCCAGGACGGCCCGTCCGGAAGAAAGGCCAGCAGCATGCCGCCGACTGCGAGGAACGTCGGGTAGGGGACCTTGACGTGCCGCGCCAGCGCCGACAGCGCTACGGCGGCAAGCAGAAGCCCGATGATCCATTCGAATGTCAGCAAGCCGCCCCCCGTGCGCCGATCGTCGCAATTGACGTATAATCCAGTGTGTGGTTTTGCCGCAATTGCATGCGGTCCGGATGATGGCCGCTGGGCTGGTTCAGGCGCGCAAGAGGGACGCCTCGTCGGCGATTGTGATGCGACGCAAATCTGCAAACCTGACGCTTCTGCTGTGCGTCTATCTGTCATGCCTGCTCGCGGCAGGTGCTGCGTGCGCGACCAGCAGCGAGCCGGGCAAGGATGTCCAGGCCGATCCGGGCCGCTGTGTCGCCGCAGCCGTCGCTGACGACGACGACAGGACGATCGACGTCTGCGGGTCCGTGATCGACAACGACAAGACGGAGAGGGCGGATCGCGTCAGAGCCCTCGCGGCGCGCGCGGGCGCCTATCGTCGCAAGCAGATGACCGATCGCGCGATCGCCGATTACGATGCCGCGCTCCGGCTCGATCCCTCGCTGACCGATGCCTTCAATGCGCGTGGCGAGCTGTGGCGCAGCAAGGGCGACCGGCGCCGGGCGATTATGGATTTCGGCGCCGCGGTCAAGCTGGATCCCAATCATGCGGCTGCCAAGGCCAATTACAAATCGCTCTCGCTGGAGCTGGAGCGGATCGGCGCCATGATGGCGGTCGCAGGCAAGCCGAGCTTCGATTGCCGCAAGGCGCGCCGCGCGGTGGAGAAGGCGATCTGCGCCAATCCCGAGCTTGCCGACCTCGATCGCGAGATCAACGCATCGAGCGTGCGAGCGATCCGCGGTGCGCAAAACCCGCGGCACGCGCGCGAGCTGCAGAGCGCGCAAGACGAGTTCATTGCCCGCCGCAATGCCGAATTCGGCAAGGCGGGCTACGACCTCGCGAAGGCGATGCGCGAGCGGTTGCTCCAGATCAATGGGGCCGACGGCGACTAGTGCCAAGGTCGGCCGGATTTCGGCTTGAAACGCCGTCGCTTCCCGTGACAATGGTCGGCAAAAGACGCGCGGTGCGCGAGGGAGAACGCCATGAACATTCAGCAGACGAGCCGGTATCATGAGGTGCATGCGCGCTCGCTCCGGGATCCCGAGGGGTTTTGGGCGGAAGCGGCGCGTGAGATCGACTGGATCGAGCCGGCGAAGAAGGTCTTCGACCCGGCGATGGGCACCTACGGACGCTGGTTCACCGGCGCCGTGGTCAACACCTGCTACAACGCGCTGGATCGCCACGTCGCCGGCGGCCGCGCCGACCAGATCGCGCTGATCCACGATTCCACGCTCGCCAATACGATCACGAAATTCACCTATGCCGAGCTGCTGAAGGAGGTGCAGGCGCTCGCCGCGGTGATGCAGGATTTCGGTGTCGCCAAGGGCGACCGCGTCATCCTCTATATGCCGATGGTGCCGGAGGCCGTGGTTGCGATGCTGGCCTGCGCGCGAATCGGCGCGGTGCACAGCGTGGTGTTCGGCGGCTTCGCGGCCAAGGAGCTGGCGAGCCGGATCGACGACGCCAAGCCGAAGCTGATCTTCTCGGCCAGTTGCGGCCTCGAGCCCGGCCGCATCGTGCAATACAAGCCGCTGCTCGATGAGGCGATCAAGCTCGCGAGCGCCAAGCCGGATGTCTGCGTCATCCTGCAGCGGCCGCAGCACGGCTGCGATCTCGTTGCTGGCCGCGACCATGACTGGGCGGCGCTGCGCCGCGCCGCGCTCGATGCCGGCAAGGCCGCGCCCTGCGTGCCGGTGCTCGCGACCGATCCGCTCTACATTCTCTACACCTCAGGCACCACGGGCATTCCGAAGGGCGTGGTGCGCGACAATGGCGGGCATCTCGTCGCGCTGAAATGGTCGATGTACAACCTCTACGGCGTGAAGCCGGGCGAGGTGTGGTGGTGCGGCTCCGACATCGGCTGGGTGGTCGGCCACAGCTACATCGTCTACGGCCCGCTGCTGCATGGCGCGACCTCGATCATGTATGAGGGCAAGCCGGTCGGCACGCCCGACGCCGGCGCGTTCTGGCGCGTGATCTCGGAACACAAGGCCGTGGCGCTGTTCACCGCGCCGACCGCATTCCGCGCCATCAAGAAGGAAGACCCCGAAGGCAAACTGATCCGCAAATACGATTTGTCGAGCTTCCGCACCCTGTTCCTCGCCGGCGAGCGCGCCGATCCGCCGACGGTGGAATGGGCCGAGCAGCAACTCAAGGTGCCGGTGATCGATCACTGGTGGCAGACCGAGACCGGCTGGTGCATCGCCGGCAATCCGGTCGGCCTCGGCATGCTGCCGGTCAAGCATGGCTCGCCGACGGTGCCGATGCCCGGCTATCAGGTCGACGTGGTCGACGAGGCGGCGAAGCCGGTCGCGGCGGGCGCCATGGGCTCGATCGTGATCAAGCTGCCGATGCCGCCGGGCTGCCTGCCGACGCTGTGGGAGCAGGACGCCCGCTTCAAGGACGCCTATCTCTCGGAATTCCCCGGCTACTACAAGACGTCGGATGCCGGCTACAAGGATGAGGACGGCTACGTCTGGGTGATGGGCCGCACCGACGACATCATCAATGTCGCCGGACATCGGCTCTCCACCGGCGGCATGGAAGAGATTCTGGCCTCGCATCCCGACGTCGCCGAATGCGCGGTGCTCGGCGTCAAGGATTCGATCAAGGGCGAGGTGCCCTGCGGCTTGCTGGTGCTGAAGGCCGGCGTCACCAAGAGCGCCGGCGACGTCGAGAAGGAAGTCGTGGCGCTGGTGCGCGACAAGCTCGGCCCGGTCGCCGCCTTCAAACTCGCGATCACGGTAGGGCGGCTGCCGAAGACCCGCTCCGGAAAAATCCTGCGCGGCACCATCAAGAAGATCGCCGACGGCGAACCCTGGACCATGCCGGCGACGATCGAGGACCCGAAGGTGCTCGACGAGATCGGCGATGCACTGAAGGGGAAGGTGTGATCGTCATTGCGGCGCGCGGAGCGACGACTTGTGCGCTTCGCCAGCAACGAAGGTCTAATCGAGAGAGCACGCCGAGTGGCCACCCCTCTCCCTAACCCTCCCCCGCAAGGGGGGAGGGAACCCTTCCGCCGATGCCTCCCTCACGACGGTTACAGCCGAGGCATGTGCGAACGAAGTAAGGTGAGCACATTGGTCAGGCTCCCTCCCTCCTTGCGGGGGAGGGTTGGGGAGAGGGGTAAGCCGCGGGCGGAATCTTGGAGGAATGCGTGATCGCGCCACGTCACCGAATGCATCCGGAAGCAGAACGGCCTTGATTTTGATGGATTGCCGGGTCATTCCCGGCCCATCGTCACGAGACACGGACTACCGGATGCGATCCATTTCCGCACGCGCGCCCCTCGCATTGCTGCTCGCACTGCCGCTGCTCACAGGCTGCCTCGAGCGCGGCAACTCGCCGATTGCGGCGAGCATGGGCGATGACGATCAGTACTGCCAGGCCAACGGCAAGGTGGCGGTCGGCTCGCCCGATTATGTCGCCTGCCGCAAGGATCGCGACGTGCAGCGCCAGAACGCTGAAGCCCGCTACGACCGCCGCCAGCGCGATCTCGGCGAATACATGCTGAACAATCCGAACCGGCCGTAGGGCTATGACGGCTCGCTTGTACAGTCGTAATCGGTCCAACAAAAAACGCGGCAGGTTGCCCTGCCGCGTTTCGCATTCCGTTCGGCGAAGCGCGGCGCGCGCTTACTCCTCGTCCTCGTCGGGCTTCTTGCCGCCGATCGTCTTCAGCTTGGCGAACACGGCGTCGACGTTGAGGTCGTCGTGGCGCTCGGTCGGCTGATCGTCGAGCTCGTCCTTGCGCGTGGTTTCGGAGGCCGGCAGCAGCGTGGCGCCGCCATAGACGGCCGCGGCCGGCTTTTCCTTGGCGGCGCGCTGCACCTCGAAATCGAGCTCGATCTGCGAGCACAGGCCGAGCGTCACCGGGTCCATCGGCGTCAGGGTCGAGGCATTCCAGTGGGTGCGGTCGCGCACGCTCGCGATGGTGGTCTTGGTGGTGCCGACGAGGCGCATGATCTGCGCGTCCTTCAGCTCGGGATGGTTGCGCAGCAGCCAGAGGATGGCGCTCGGCCGCTCGTGGCGGCGCGACACCGGGGTGTAGCGCGGGCCCTTCTTCTTGGCGGCGGTCGGCAGCACCACCTTGCTCTCCTGCAGCCGGAGGCGGTAATTCGGGTCGCGCTCGCCTTTTTCGATCTCCTCGCGGGTCAATTGGCCGTTCGAAATCGGGTCCATGCCCTTGATGCCCTGGGCGGCGTCACCGTCGGCGATGGCGCGGACCTCCAGCGGGTGCATCTTGGTGAAATCGGCCACCTGATCGAAGGTCAAGGCGGTATTATCGACCAACCACACGGCAGTCGCCTTCGGCATCAGCGGTGCGTTGCTCATGGCAAATCTCCTTTGTGCTTCGCCCACCTCTGTCGAGGCGAAGCTGGTAGTCATCGGCGATGACGGGAATATGCTGCCTATATAAGCCCTCAGGGGGGAATGGCGCAATGGGCCAGCAAAATCGCCTTGACAGAGCCCCAAAGCAGTCCCAAGTCCTTACCCAAACTGGCCGTTCCCCGCCCGCCGGCGAGGGGTGATTCGGCCCCGAGATTTGCCCCTTATGTCAGTGATGAAACCCGACCTCAGAATCGTGCTTTGTTCCCCGCGTGGCTTCTGCGCCGGGGTGGTGCGCGCCATCGACACGGTGGAACGGGCGCTCACCATCTATGGTGCGCCGGTCTACGTCCGGCACGAGATCGTGCATAACAAATACGTGGTGGACAGCCTCAAGACCAAGGGTGCCATTTTCGTCGAGGAATTGGCTGAAATCCCCGACGATACCAATGCGCCGGTGGTGTTTTCGGCCCATGGCGTGCCGAAATCGGTTCCTGCGGAGGCCAAATCCCGCAATTTCTTCTCGCTGGACGCGACTTGCCCGCTGGTGACCAAGGTTCATCGCGAGGCGGCGATCCACTTCAAGCGCGGCCGCGAGATCCTCCTGATCGGGCATTCCCATCATCCTGAGGTGGTCGGCACGCTAGGCCAGCTGCCGCCGGGCGCCGTGACCCTGATCGAGACCGCCGAGGACGCCAAGACCTTCACGCCGAAGGATCCGGACAACCTCGCCTTCGTGACCCAGACCACGCTGTCGATCGACGACACCGCCGAGATCGTGGCGCTGCTCAAGTCGCGCTTCCCGAACGTCAACGGACCGCACAAGGAAGACATCTGCTACGCCACCACCAACCGCCAGCTCGCGGTGAAGAAGGTCGCGCCGGTGGTCGATGCTCTGATCGTGGTCGGGGCGCCGAACTCGTCGAACTCGCAGCGCCTGCGCGAGGTCGCCGAGCGCGAGGGCTGCCCGATCGCGGTGCTCGCGCAGCGCGCCAGCGATATCGACTGGGCGCGGTTCGAAGGCATCAAGAGCCTCGGCATCACCGCGGGCGCCTCGGCGCCGGAAGTGATCGTCGAGGAGATCATGGGCGCGTTCGCCGAACGCTACAATCTGCACGTGGAGACGGTCTCGGCCGCCGAGGAGAACGAGTTCTTCCCGCTGCCGCGCTCGCTGCGACCCGACGCTACCGCGGCGGAATAGACCCTATGGCGGTCTACACCGACGTTGCCGCCGAAGACCTCGCGGAATTCCTCAAAAGCTACGACATCGGCGAATTGCTCTCCTACAAGGGCATCGCCGAAGGGGTCGAGAATTCGAATTTCCTGCTGCATACCAGCCAGGGCGCCTACATCCTCACGCTGTACGAGAAGCGCGTGGCGGAGGACGACCTGCCGTATTTCCTGTCGCTGATGGCGCATCTCGCCGAGCGCGGCGTGTCGTGCCCGCAGCCGGCGCGCAACCGCAACGGCGAGGTCTACAGCCGGCTGGCCGGCCGGCCGGCCGCGATCATCAACTTCCTCGAAGGCATGTGGCCGCGGCGGCCCAACGTGACGCATTGTTCGGGCGTCGGCGAGGCATTAGCCAAGATGCATCTGGCCGGGCGCGACTTTCCGCTGCTGCGCGAAAATCCGCTGTCGGTCGCCGGCTGGCGGCCGCTGTTCGATCTCGCCGCGGCGCGGGCCGACGGCGTGCAGGCCGGCCTCTCCGACTTCATCGCGCGCGAGCTCGATCATCTCGAGGCCGCCTGGCCCACCGATCTGCCGGTCGGCGTCATTCACGCCGACCTGTTTCCCGACAATGTGTTCTTCCTCGGCGACAGACTGTCGGGCCTGATCGACTTCCCGTTCTCGTGCAACGACATCCTGGCTTACGACGTCGCGATCTGCCTGAACGCCTGGTGCTTCGAGCCGGATCACTCCTTCAACGTCACCAAGGCACGCGCGCTGCTCAATGCCTATCGCCGCGAGCGGCCGTTGTCGGCGGCGGAGGAGGCGGCGCTGCCGCTGCTGGCACGCGGCGCGTCGATGCGCTTCTTGCTGACGCGTCTCGTCGATTTCCTCAACGTGCCCGCGGGCGCGCTGGTGCAGCCGAAGGACCCGCTGGAATATGTCCGCAAGCTGCGCTTCCAGCAGAACGTCGCCGCGATCAGCGACTATGGCATCACGCCGGCAGGGTGCGCGGCGTGAGCGACAAGCCGCATGTGACCATCTTCACCGACGGTGCCTGCTCCGGAAATCCGGGGCCGGGCGGCTGGGGCGCGGTCCTCAAGTTCGGCGAGGTCGAGAAGGAATTGAAGGGCGGCCAGCCCCACACCACCAACAACCAGATGGAGCTGATGGCGGCGATCTCGGCGCTGGAAGCGCTGAAGAAGCCGTGCGTGGTCGATCTCACCACCGACAGCCAGTATGTCCGCCAGGGCATCACCGGCTGGATCCACGGCTGGAAGCGCAACGGCTGGCGCACCGCGGACAAGAAGCCGGTCAAGAATGTCGAGCTGTGGCAGCGCCTCGATGCCGCGCTGAAGCCGCATGAGGTGCGCTGGCACTGGATCAAGGGCCACGCAGGTCACGCCGAGAACGAACGCGCCGACGAGCTCGCCCGCGAAGGCGTGGCGATGGCGAGGCTGAAGGTGTAGGGACCGCGCTGTCTCGCAATAACCGGTGTCATCGCCCGGTCGATGTGCGCAATTGCGCACAGGCCGGGCGATGACAGTATGCGCGCGTCGGCTCAGAGCTGGCCGAGCAGCGTGTCGCCGCCGGAGACCTCGACCTTGCCAGGGGCGGGTTCGAGGTTGAGCTTCTTCACCACGCCGTCCTCGACCAGCATCGAGTAGCGCTTGGAGCGGATGCCGAGGCCGTTGGCGGAGGCGTCGAGGTCCAGACCGATCGCCTTGGTGAAGTCGGCATTGCCGTCGGCGAGGAAGACGGCCTCGTCGCGCTGGTCGGTGTCGCGCTTCCAGGCATTCATCACGAAGGCGTCGTTGACCGAGACGATCGCGATGGTATCGACGCCCTTGTTCTTGATGGCATAGGCGTTGAGGAAGATGCTCGGCAGGTGCATCTTGTGGCAGGTGCCGGTGTAGGCGCCGGGCACGGCGAACAGGGCAACCTTCTTGCCCTTGAAGATATCGTCGGTGGTTTTGACCTGCGGCCCTTCGGCGGTCATCACGCGAAACTTGGTTTCCGGCAGCTTGTCGCCAACCTTGATGGTCATCGTCATTCTCCCTCGCTGAAGCGGACCTGTCTTAAACCCGGCGCTCGGACGGCACAATACGGACTGGCGGCGGATCGGCAATGCCGGCGGCCGGTCACCATTCCGTCATCAGCCGGAAAATCCGCCACCGTCCAGGAAGGCCTGCTCGTCCGCCGTCGTTTCCCGGCCCAGAATGCGGTTACGGTGCGGGAAGCGGCCGAACCGGCGGATGATCTCGGCGTGGTCCTCGGCATATTTCAGGTTGTCGGGGTGGCCGCCGCCATATTGCCGGAACAGCGCGACGCAGCGCTGCTGGTCGGCCAAATGCTCCGAATGCTCGAAAGGCAGATAAAGGAATTCGCGCAGGTGCGGATCGATCCGCACGTCGACCCCGCGGTCGATGGCCCGGCCGGCTACCTCGCGCGCCAGCGCATCGCTGGAGAAGGTCCTGGCATCGTCGCGAAACATGTTGCGGGGAAACTGGTCGAGCACGATGGTCAGCGCCAGCGCACCCTCGTCGCTCGTCTCCCATGACGCCAGTTCGCCCGCGGCCGCCTGCTGCCAGGTGGCGAGGAAGCGGTCGCGGATCTCGGCATCGACTGCAGGGTCGCGCTTGTACCAGCCGTCGCGGCCGATGCCGCGCCAGAAGGCGAGGATGTCGGCCGGCGTTGCAACGCGCGCGTCAGTCATGTTTGTTCTTGCGCCCGCGTCGCTATTGTTCAGGCCGCAGCTTTCTTCTCGTCGCGCAGCTCGCGACGCAGGATCTTGCCGACATTGGTCTTCGGCAGGTCGGTCCTGAACTCGATCTGCTTCGGCACCTTGTAGGCGGTGAGCTGGGTGGCGCTGAACTTGATGACGTCCTCCGCCGTCAGGTTCGGGTCCTTCTTGACGATGAACGCCTTCACCGCCTCGCCGGACTTGGCGTCGGGCACGCCGATGACGGCGCATTCCAGGACGCCCGGATGGCTGGCGATCACTTCCTCGATCTCGTTCGGATAGACGTTGAAGCCGGAGACCAGGATCATGTCCTTCTTGCGGTCGACGATCTTGGTGTAGCCCTTCTCGTCCATCACCCCGATGTCGCCGGTGCGAAAATAGCCGTCCGCCGTCATCACGCGTGCGGTCTCATCCGGCCTGTTCCAGTAGCCGACCATCACCTGCGGGCCCTTGGCGCAGATTTCGCCGGCTTGGCCGAGCGGCAATTCGTTGCCGTCGTCGTCGCGGATCGAGATCCAGGTCGACGGCACGGGCAGGCCGATCGTGCCGGAGAACTCCGTGATCGTCGCGGGATTGCACGTCAGGGTCGGCGAGGTCTCGGACAGGCCGTAGCCTTCCGAGAGCGAAACGCCGGTGACTTTCAGCCATTTTTCGGCGACCGGTCTTTGCGTCGCCATGCCGCCGCCATTGGCGATCTTCAGCTTGGAGAAGTCGAGCTTGTCGAAGCCCGGCGTGTTCAACAGGGCATTGTAGAGCGTGTTGACCGCCGGGAAGAAGCTGACCTGGTACTTCGACAATTCCTTGACGAAACCGGGCATGTCGCGCGGGTTCGGGATCAAGAGATTGGTGCCGCCACACCGCATGCCCAGCAGATAGCACGCGGTGAGCGCAAAGACGTGATAGAGCGGCAGCGCGCAGACGATGACCATTTGTTCGACAATCGGCGGCTTCACCAGCGCCGGCTGCAGCCACGCGTCGTTCTGCAGCACGTTGGCCAGGATGTTGCGATGGAGCAGGGTCGCGCCCTTGGAGACGCCGGTGGTGCCGCCGGTGTATTGCAGGAACGCGACGTCATCGAGCGTCAGCGGGGGCTTGTTGAGCTTGCCGGCGCGGCCCGCGGATAGCGCCTCGTTGAAGCCGACGGCTCCCGGGATCGACCAGGCCGGCACCATCTTCTTGACCCGCCGCACCACGAGGTTGACGATCACACCCTTGAGGCCGAGCAGGTCGCCCATGCTGCCGACGATGACGTGCTTGACCGCGGTGTTCGGCAGCACCTTCTGCACGGTGGTGGCGAAGTTCTCCAGCACGATGATCGCTTCGGCGTCGGAATCCTTGAGCTGATGCTCGAGCTCGCGCGGGGTGTAGAGCGGATTGACGTTGACGACGGCGTAGCCGGCGCGCAGCACGGCGGCGGTCGAGACCGGGTATTGCAGCACGTTCGGCATCATCAGCGCGACCCGCGCGCCCTTCTGCAATCCCCTGCTTTGCAGATAGGCGCCGAGCGCCGCCGACATCTCGTCGAGCTCGCGATAGGTGATCGCCTTGTCCATGCAGATGAATGCCTTGCGGTCGGCGAACTTGCGAAAGCTCTCCTCCAGCAACTCGACCAGCGACGAATATTGCGTGACGTCGATATCGGCGGGCACGCCGGCCGGATAGTGCTTGAGCCAGATCCGCTCCATGATGGTCCTTCCCCTCTCTAAAGTTCTGCCCGACGTCCCGGATTGATTCCGGGTTCGTCCGGCCCGCGGGCTGCCTTGGCTAACCCTGGGTTGCCTTGTTTTGGGCAGTATTGAGCGATGCGCCGGCCAATGGCAAGCCGCGCTGACGACGCAATGGGTGAGGGACGGACCGCTTGGTCCGCTAGCTGGCCGGCTTGGCGTCAGCCTTCGGCTTGGCCGCGGCCTTCGGCTTCGCGGCGGGTTTTGCCGTGGCCGCCGGCTTGTCGGCGGGCTTGCTGGCTGCCGCGGGCTTGTTCGCAAGCGGCTTTGCGGCTGCGGCATCAGGCTTGACGTTGGCGTGGCGCGCCGGCTTGGCTGCGGCCGGCTTGGCGTCGCCTTTGGCACTCTTGGTATCGCCCTTGGCCTCGGCCGCGTCGGGCTTGTTGACCCTGACGACGACGCGGGTGCGCTTGCCGCGCTTGACCGGCTGCAGCTTCTCGCTGTCGGCCTCGGCAGCCGCGATCAGCGCGGCGCCGGTCTTGGTCGGGCCGGTATAGACGATCACCGGCTCGGAGGCCGCCGCCGGCAGCGCGAGCAATTCCGACGGCTTCGGCATCGCGGCCTGCAGGCCGGTGGCGAAGAAGGCCATGCCGCTCTCGCCGCCGCTGCTGGAGGTCCCGGCGACGGTGTCCTCTTGATCCTCGTCGCTGGCCGGGCGCTTGTGCTTGCCGCCGCACATCTCCTCGCGCAGGTTCGGCGGCGTGGCGTCGACCGGCACCAGGTTGTCGACGGTCCCGAGCGAGGGCCGCAGCCAGGACATGCCGCTGCCGTTGAAGCCGCGATCCAGAAGCTGCGCGGCGCGGACCGCGCGCATGCGGCCGGAGGAGGCGCCGAGCACGACGGCGATCAGCCGCCTGCCATCGCGCGTCGCCGAGGCCACGAGGTTGTAGCCGGAGGCGCAGATGAAGCCGGTCTTGAAGCCGTCGGCGCCGGGATAGCGCCCGATCAGCTTGTTGAAGTTCGCGGTGACGCGGCGGCCGAAGCGGATCGAGGGGATGTGGACGAAGTATTCGTATTCCGGCAGGTCGCGGATGATGGCGCGGGCGAGGATCGCCATGTCGCGCGCCGAGGTGATCTGGCCGTCGGCGGGCAGGCCGTTCGGATTGACATAGCTCGTCTGGGTCATGCCGAGCTTTTGCGCGGTCTGGTTCATCATGCCCGCGAAGCCGTCGACCGAACCGCCGATGCCTTCGGCGAGCACCACGGCCATGTCGTTGGCCGACTTCACCAGCATCATCTTCAGCGCGTTGTCGACGGTGACCTGCGTGCCCGGGCGGAAGCCCATCTTCGAGGGCGATTGCGAGGCTGCGGTCGGCGATACCGTGAGCAGCGTGTCGAGCGACACGCGGCCGTCCTTCACCGCCTTCAGCGTCACATAGGCCGTCATCAGCTTGCTGAGCGAGGCCGGATACCACGGCATCGTCGCATTGTCGGCTTGCAGCACCTTGCCGCTGTCTGCCTCGACCAGCAGCAGCGCTTCGGCCGCGGCCATGCGCGGCAGCGCGATGGCGAGCATCGCGACGGCAAAAATCGATTTCAACGATGGGCGCAGCAACGGGCGAAGAAGGTGCACGAGTCCGGTTCCGGTCCTTTGAGACCCGCCTCAGAACAAGGAGGTCTTCGCGAATGTGACGTCGGGTTTCAAGCGTGTCCGGGGCCGCTTTGCGGCGATGCAAACCCTATACCGGCTTGCCAGCCGAGAACAGAGGCCAGCCAATTTAATCGTGGACGAAATCGGCTGAATTTCGGCAGCGGCCTCAAAAGGAAAGCGAAGAATTATGGTGCCTCGATACTGGCCCGTGCCTGGTCCTGAACCATGAATTGGGCGCGCGCGAGGTCGGCAAAACGCCCGCCTTTCGCCACCAGTTCATCGAAAGTTCCGCTTTCGATCACGCGCCCCTGGTCGAACAGCAGGATGCGGGTGGCGTGGCGGATGGTGGAGAGGCGGTGCGCGATCACGAAGGTGGTGCGGCCTTTCATCACTTCATCGAGAGCAGCGTTAACCTTCGCCTCGGTGACCGCATCGAGCGCGCTGGTCGCCTCGTCGAGGATCAGGATCGGCGGATCCTTGAGCAGTGCGCGCGCGATCGACAGCCGCTGGCGTTCGCCGCCGCTCAGCATGCGGCCGCGCTCGCCGGCATGGGTATCGAATTTCTTTTCGCTGCGCTCGATGAAATCGAGCGCCTGCGCCCGGCTGGCGGCGGCACGCAGTTCCTCGTCGGTCGCGTCAGGCTTGCCGACGCGCAAATTCTCGGCGATCGAGCGGTTGAACAGCAGCGCCTCCTGGAACACGACGCCGATGTTCCGCCGCAGCGCGGTCAGTTTCAGCGCGCGGATGTCCATGCCGTCGATCTCGATGATGCCGGATTGCGGATCGAAGGCGCGATGCAGCAGCGCGATCGCGGTGGATTTGCCGGCGCCGGTCGAGCCGACCAGCGCGATGGTCTGGCCGGGCAGCGCGGTGAAGGAGAGGTCGGCGATCGCCGGCCGCTTGCCGTCATAGGAGAACGAGACGTCCTTGAACTCGACCAGGCCGGACAGCCGTCCGGGATCGACCGCGCCGGGGCGGTCGCGCACCGCCGGCACCGCGTCGAGCACGTCGAAGAATTCCTGCAGCCGCGGCGCTTCCATGAACACGTTGTTGATGAAGCTCACCACCTGCTCGAGCTTCTGGATCAGCATGGTGGCGAACGAGACGAACATCACGATCTCGCCGACCGTCGTCAGGCCCTGGCTGTGCAGCGCGATGCCGACGGTGAAGATCGCGAGCACCGTGATCGTGGTCGACGCGCGGGTGATCACGGTGACCAGCGCCCACCACGACAGCACCGGCATCTGCACCGCGAGCAGCTTGTCGGCGACGAAGCGCAAGCCCTGCACCTCGGAATCGATCCGCACGAAGCTCTGCACCAGCGCGACATTGCCGAGCGCGTCGGAGGCCCGCGCCGAGAGGTCGCTGTAGAAGGCTTCGACCTCGCTCTGCATGCCGTAGGTCTTGCGCACCACCAGCGTGGTCAGCAGGGTGAAGACGACGCAGAGGATGAACAGCAGGACGGCCAGCCGCCAGTTGATGTAGAGCGCGAGCGGCAGCAGCACGATGAGCGACATGATCGCAGCGAAATGCTCGCGGAAGAAGCCGAGCCAGAGCCGCCACAGCGCGTCGGTCCCGTTCAGCATCACCTTCATCAGCCGTCCGGAATGGGTGCCGGAATGGAAGGTCAGCGGCAGCTGCATGATGTGCTCGAAATAGCCGGTCAGCACGGCCTGGCGCTGGCGGTGCGCGAGGCGGTCGGCCTGCAATGCGACGATGGCGCTGCAACCGATCGTGAACAGGCCGAACGCCACCCAGGCGGCCAGCAGCGGCCACGCGGAGTCGGTGGCGAACATGCCGGTGACCGGCCGGCCCGACAGCACGTCGACGATCTTGCCGAACAGCACCGGCTCGGCGAACTGCGCGCCGGCGAGCAGCAGGTTGGCGGCGGCGAGGATCCAGCCCAGCCGCGCCTCCTTGCCGAGCAAGTCGAGGACACGGGTGTAGAGGCGGATCATGGACATGCCGGCGGGACTCACAAGCGATCGACGCCCGATCAGGCGGGAGATAATCTAATCAGGCTTTGCGGGGGAGGACCAGCGGCGACAGCGCGTCATCCAGAGGGGATGGTGATGGTTGTGACGAGCCGCCTCCCGCGCCGGTCGTCCTGGCGAAAGCCAGGACCCATAACCACCGAATTTGATTGGGAGCGGGATTGCGTCCCCAGCGTCGCGCAACAATCATGGCTGGGGTAATGGGTCCTGGCTTTCGCCAGGACGACGCTGAGTGTTCGCGCCGCTCGTAATCATATTCTCGCATGCGCTCAATTCACCAGCCGGCCGTCGATCGGCGGCAGGAACTGGTCGTCGAAGATCTCGGACAGAAGCGGCTGCTTCTGGAATTTGACGTCCTCGGCAAGCTGCTCGATCGACCGCTCGAAGCGCGCCGGCTCGATGCCGCCGATGCCGTCGCGCTTCACCTCACTGGTGAGGATGTTGTCGCGGATGATGGTATGCAGGCGCTCGAGCTCGAGGTCACGCGAGCCGCCGTCCATCCGGCTCGCGACCTCGGTCGCGGCGCGGGCCGGATCCTTGATCGCGAGATTGGTGCCGCCGATCACCGCGCGGACGAAGCCCTTCACGGCCTCGGGCCTGGCTGCGGCAAGACGCGGGCTGACGATCACGGCAAAGCCATAGGCCTCGCAGCCATAGTCGGCGAAACGCAGCACCGCGAGATCGTCGGCGGGCACGCCGCGATCCCTGAGATTGATCGCCGACAGATAGGAGAAGCCGGTGACGGCATCGACTTGGCCGGCGGAGAGCATCGGCTCCCGCACGGCGGTGCTGATCGTGCTCAGCTTGACGCTCGCCAGCTTGATTCCGTTCTGCCTGGCGACTGACGGCCACAGCCGGATCGACAAGTCGCCCTCGGCGACGCCGAGGCTCTTGCCCGGCATGTCCGACAGCGCCTTGATGCCGCGGCTCTTGCGGGCGACGATCGCGTAGGGCGCCTGGTTGAACAGCACGAACACCGCCTTCACGGGCGCGGAGCCGGGCTTGTCGCGAAACCGGATCAGCGCGTTGATGTCGACGAGGGCGAAGTCGCTGGCGCCGTCGGCGACGCGCGCGATCGCATCCGCCGAGCTGGTGGCGACATTGGTGCCGACCGCGAGCCCTTCGGCGCTGAACAGGCCGCCGACCGTTGCCATCACGAAGGGAGCCGCGGCGGCATCGAGTGGACGGTCGAGCGTGAACTGAATGGCGACCGGCTGCGGCGGCGGATCGCTCGCGGCGCGCAGTGGTGCCGCGCCGGGCCACACGCCGCTACCAAAGCCGATCCCGACGGCCAGCATCAGGCGGAGAAAGGTTGGCCGACTTATCTGCATCACGACATCCGGGTGGCGAGACAAAGTGCCGCGCCGGCTGCGCCTGTTTCATGACATCGAGCACGTCATGGCAAGCGTCAATTGCGGACATTCTGCCTCATGCAAGCTGAATGGGCGATGACTGCCACCATGACTGCCATGATTTCGCCAGAGGTTGTTCAGCTTGCATTCGGGTAGCGGAACCCAATGTAGGGAAGGTGGTTAGCTACAAAGCGGCCCGTCGGGCCAGCTCCCACAAAGGACGACTGCAATGTTTGCGCGAAAGGGTGTTTTTTCGTCCATTGGCCGCGCAGCCACGCTGGCAACGGTTGCCGCCGTGGCGTTGACGGCCATTGAGCCGACGATGGCGTTCGCAGGCTCGGCTCAGGCCGGCAAGCCCGCCACGGTGACGACGTCACACGGCACCAGCGACGTGACCGACATCAGCGCGCGCCGCCGGTATTACAGAGGCGGTGGCGGTGGTGCAGCGGCCGCGGCCGCGTTCGCCGGCATCATCGGCACGGGTCTTGCGATCGCCGCGGCGCAGAGCCGCCGCGATTACTACTATGACTACGGCCCGGGCTATTACGGCGGTCCCGTCTATTATGGTGGCCCGGCCTATTACGGCGGACCGTATTATGGCGGCTACTACGGCGGCTATGGCCGGTCGCAACTGCCGTATACGCCTTACTGACATCGAAGGTTCTCGTAACTGTCACAAAACCCGCCGGCCTCGCGCCGGTGGGTTTTTCGTTATGTGCGCGGCGTTAACACGCTGGCGATACGTTTCGACTAGGCTCGTCAGCCATGAGTGATTCGATCGAGCGGCTTTACCGGGCTGTGATCGCGGCGAGGGATCTTGATCCGGCCACGTCGCGCACGGCACGGCTGTTCCAGCGCGGCCCGGCCAAGATGGCCAAAAAGCTCGCCGAGGAAGCGGTCGAGGTCGTAATCGATGCGCTCAGCCGCAAGCCGGACGCCGTGGTGCGCGAAAGCGCCGACCTGCTCTACAATCTGACCGTGATGTGGGCGCATGCCGGGGTGAAGCCGGAGGACGTCTGGCGCGAGATGGAACGGCGCGAGCGGCTGCTCGGCATCGCCGAGAAACTGCCGAAGACACCGGGCAAGCTGCCCAAAACCGCGCCCGATCCTGTGGTTCGGCGTCGAATTGTCGCGTTGGAAAGCTCGCTGCGCAAGCGGCAGTCGTAAATCGCCGAAAATCAATTCATTCCCGGCATGGACAAATCCGCTCCATGATGGTTCATCGCGGCCATGCTGAAACGGATTTACGATTGGTGCATCGACGCCGCCGACAAGCCTTACGCGCTCTGGATTCTCGCAGCGGTCGCCTTCGCTGAGAGCTCGTTCTTCCCGATCCCTCCCGACATCATGCTGCTGCCGATGTCGCTGGCGCGGCCGCAGCGGGCGTGGTGGTTCGCCACCGTCTGCACGATCGCCTCCGTCGCCGGCGGCGTGGTCGGCTATGCGATCGGCGCGCTGCTCTACGATTCGCTCGGGCAGTGGCTGATCCATCTCTACGGACTGTCCGACAAGGTCGATGCGTTCCGTGCCTCGTACAACGAGTGGGGCGCGGTGATCATCCTGCTGAAGGGATTGACGCCGATCCCCTACAAGCTGGTGACCATCACCTCGGGCTTTGCCGGCTACAACATCTGGCTGTTCATCCTGTGCTCGATCATCGCGCGCGGCGGCCGCTTCTTCTTCGTCGCGGTGCTGCTCAACCGTTACGGCGATCTGATCCGCAAGGAGCTCGAGAAGCGGCTCGGCCTCTGGGTTGCGATCGGCGCGATCGTGCTGGTGCTGGGCTTCGTCGCGGCGTTCAAGTTGATCTAGCCTTCGCTTTGCCAGCGGCCGGCTTCGGGTTACGCTCGCCGCGATGGCTGATCGAATCGACAGCGTGCTGCATCCGGCCAGGGCGCGCCTTGTGATGGCGGGGCTGGCCCTGTCGATGACCCTGGCAACGCTCGACCGAGGCTGGGCCCAAGCGGCGCCCGCGCTGCTGGGCATGCAGCCGGGGCGCAACAGACGCTGCCGGCGGAGCCGCGGCCGATCGAGCCGGCGCCTGCTGCGGCCGAACGCGAGAATCCCGGGCTGATCAACGAAATCGGAAAGCTGTTCAAGAACTCGAGCCTGCCTTCACCGGGGAATCCCGGCGAGACCGGCAAGAGCCTGCCGAACATCGCGCGTCCGTCCACGATGGTCTCGGGCCGCGCGGCCTGCGTGGTCGCCTCGAACGGCGCGCCGGATTGCAAGCTCGGCGCCGATCTTCTGTGCCAGAGCAAGGGCTTCAAGGAAGGCCACAGCCTCGATACCGATGCGTTCGAGAAGTGCTCGCCGCTGGTCTATCTGCCCGGCCACAAGCGCCGTCCGAACGACTGCAAGACCGAGAATTTCGTGACGCGGGCGCTCTGCCAATAGGCTGGGCAAATTCATGCCTGGGATGCCAAACGCCTGAGAAAAACCGGCTGCCCGGATGAGCTTTTTTCATCCGTTTCGCAGCGCCCAAACGCAATACTTGACAGTGGAAAGATTGCCCTGTTGGTATGACCGCCAAGCAGACCGAGACCAACCGATAAACCGAGAGGATCCGCTTCCAATGTCCATGCCTGCTCTGTTCAAGGGCCGCCTGTCTCTTCCCGTGATCGGGGCACCGCTGTTCATCATCTCCGTGCCCGATCTGGTCATCGCGCAGTGCAAGGCCGGCGTGGTCGGCTCGTTCCCGGCGCTGAATGCCCGCCCGCCGGAACTGCTCGACGAGTGGCTGTACCGGATCAAGGAAGAGCTTGCGGCTTACGACAAGGTCCATCCGGAGCGGCCGTCGGCGCCGTTCGCGGTCAACCAGATCGTGCACAAGTCCAACAACCGGCTCGATCACGACATGGCGCTTTGCGAGAAGCACAAGGTGCCGATGATCATCTCCTCGCTCGGCGCGCGCGAGGAGCTCAACCAGGCCGTCCATAACTGGGGCGGCATCGTGTTCCACGACGTGATCAATCAGAAGTTCGCGCACAAGGCGATCGAGAAGGGCGCCGACGGCCTGATCCTGGTCGCAGCCGGCGCCGGTGGACATGCCGGCACAATCTCGCCGTTCCCATTCGTGTCGGAGACGCGGCAGTGGTTCGACGGGCCGATCGCGCTGTCGGGGACCATCGCCAACGGCCGCGCGATCCGCGCTGCGCGCATCATCGGTGCCGACTTCGCCTATATCGGCTCGGCCTTCATCGCCACCAAGGAGGCGAACGCGGTCGAGGGCTACAAGGACATGATCACCAATTCGTCGGCCGAGGACATCGTTTATTCCAACCTGTTCACCGGCGTGCACGGCAACTATTTGAAGCCGTCGATCGTCGCCGCCGGCATGGATCCGGAAAACCTGCCGACCTCCGATCCCTCGAAGATGAGTTTTGGCACCGATGCCTCAGGCGAGCGCGCCAAGCCGAAGGCCTGGAAGGAAATCTGGGGCTCCGGGCAGGGCGTCGGCAGCATCTCCAAGGTGGTGCCCGCGGGCGAGCTGATTGCGCGCTTCAAGAAGGAATACGACGAAGCGGTCGATCCGGCGCTCGCGTAATCGTGATGGAGCCGATCTTCCGCGTTGACGGCGACCGCGTCGTCACCAGTCCCGATGCCGCGGGTCCGTGGGACCCGCGGATGCAGCATGGGTCCGCGCCGGCGGCGCTGGTGGTCTGGGCGGCCGAAGCGGTTCCGACGCCGGTGCCGATGCGGATCGCGCGCGTCACCATCGACCTGATGCGCCCGGTGCCGGTGGCACCGCTCACGGTCGAGCGCGAGGTGCTGCGCGAAGGCCGCAAGATCCAGCTCTGCGGTGTCAGGCTGCTCGCCGACGGTGTCGTCGTGGTTTCCGCCAGCGTGCTCAAGATCAAGCGGCAGGCGGCCGAGCTGCCGCCCGACATCGCGGCTGTGCCGGTCGATTTGCCGGGGCCCGACGCGAGCATGGTGGAGCCGGGAAACCTTGCGGGCAGCCCGTTCGTGAAATGCATCTCGATGCGCGCCGCGCGCGGCCGCTTCGGCCAGATGGGACCGGGCGCGATCTGGTTCCGGGTCGATCGTCCGCTGATCGCGGGCGCCGCCGTCTCGCAGGCAATGCGCGCAGTGGTTGCCTCGGACTTCTCCAACGGCACCTCGCCGGCGCTGGACTTCCGCAACTGGACCTTCATCAACGCCGACCTTACGGTGAGCATGGCCCGCGAGCCGATCGGCGACTGGGTCCTGCTCGATGGCGAGACCTGGATCGGGCCCGATGGCGCCGGGCTTGCGATGTCGCGGCTGGCCGACCAGCACGGCTATTTCGGCCGTGCCGTCCAGAGCCTGGTGATCGAGCCGCGCTAAAGCATGATCCGGAAAAGTGCGAAGCGGTTTTCCCTCGCGACAAACGCGGGACGCGTTTGCGCGGAGATCATGCGCAAACAAAGAGCTAAAGCGCGATGATGATTCAACCAAACCTCACCGCGCTTTAGAAGCGGAGTCGCCCCAGCCTTGGCGGCGGCCCTGTTGTGGCCGTCTTTTTGCCGAAAATAATCCGGCGTGCCGGGAACGGTTGGCGGCCCCGTGAGTTCTGCCCGGCGGAAGGGGGTATCATGACGTGTGCCGATCCCGCCGCCGGTCTTTTGGCCAAGGCCATCCGGCGGTTTTGTGATTTTGTGTCGAACGGTGCTGGCGCCGCGCAGTCCGCAGGACGGTTGCAATGAGGCCCGGCCCGTCCTCGGAGCGTGCCGTCATCCTCGCCGCGAACGAGCGGGACGCTGTGAAGACGGCCCACCTGATCAAGGAATCCGGCTACTACGCCAATATCTGCGGCGATCTCGCCGAACTCGAGCACCAGATCGCCAGCGGAGCGGGCCTTGCCATCATCGCCGACGAGACGGTCAGGCACGCCGACCTTTCCGCCCTGACGCGCTGGCTCAACGAGCAGCCCTCATGGTCGGATTTCCCGATCGTGCTGATGAGCGAGGGTGGCGGGCCCGAGCGCAATCCGGAGGCGGCCCGGCTTGGCCGTGTGCTCGGCAATGTGACCTTCATCGAGCGCCCGTTCCATCCGATGACGCTGGTAAGCCTGGTGGCCGCGGCGGTGCGCGGCCGGCGCCGCCAATATGAGACCCGCTCGATCCTCGAGGATCTCACCGAGAGCGAGGGCCTGTTGCAGACCGCGCTCAATGCCGGCCATCTCGGCGCCCTGGAAATCCATCTGCCCGATTTCGAGCTCGAGGCGTCGCCGACCTGCAAGCGTTTCTTCGGCCGCACGCCCGGCGACCCCTTTACCTATCAGGACCTGCTGGACGCGGTTCATCCCGACGACCGCGCCCGCCGCAGCGAGGTCGTCGAATACACGCTGCGCACCGGCAAGGACTACAAGATCGAGTACCGCAACATCTGGCCCGACGGCAGCGAGCACTGGGTCGACGTGCGCGCCCGCGCGGTGCGCGGGCCGGACGGCAGCATCAAGTCGCTGGTCGGCGTCTGCTCCGACATCACCGCGCGCAAGACCGCGGAGATCGAGCGCGAGGCGCTGGTGGCGCAGCTCGCCGCCGAGCGCACCGCGCTGGCCGAGCTCACCGCGACGCTGGAGCAGCGGGTCGAGCAGCGCACCGCCGACCTCATGAAGGAGGTCGCCGCGCGCGAGCGGGCGCAGGAGCAGCTCCGTCACGCGCAGAAGATGGAGGCGATCGGCCAGCTCACCGGCGGCGTCGCGCACGACTTCAACAATCTCCTGATGGCGGTGATGGGCAATCTGGATCTGCTGCGCAAGCGCATGCCCGACGATCCGCGCCTGCATCGCCTGGTCGACGGCGCGCAGCAGGGCGCCGAGCGCGGCGCGGCGTTGACGCAGCGGCTGCTGGCCTTCGCGCGCCAGCAGGATCTGCGCGCGGTGCCGGTCGATCTCGGCGCACTGGTGCGCGACATGAGCAATCTCCTGGAGCGCTCGCTCGGGCCGCGCATCACGCTCCGGCTCGACATTCCCGAAGGGCTGCCGCCGGCCCATGTCGACACGAACCAGCTTGAGCTTGCGATCCTCAACCTTGCCATCAACGCGCGCGACGCGATGCCGGACGGCGGCGCGATCGACATCCGCCTCGCAGCGTTGCAGGCGAAGAACGATCCGGCGTTGCAGCCGGGCAATTATCTGAAGCTGTCGGTCGTCGACACCGGCACCGGCATGTCGCCCGAGGTGCTGAAGCGCGCGATCGAGCCGTTCTTCTCGTCCAAGCCGGTTGGTAAAGGCACCGGCCTCGGCGCGGCGGTGATCCTGCTGGTCGACGACGATCCGCTGATCGCGATGTCGACCACGGAAATGCTCGAGGATCTCGGCCACCGCGTGATCGGCGCCAATTCCGGGCCGCACGCGCTCGACATCCTCAGGAGCGATCAGGAGATCGACCTGATGATGACCGATCACATGATGCCCGGCATGACCGGCCTCGAACTCGCCGCCGCCTCGCGCGAGCTGCGGCCGCAGCTCCGCGTCCTGCTCGCCACCGGCTACGCCGAACTGCCCGACGGCATCCACGTCGACCTGCCGCGGCTGGCCAAGCCCTATCACCAGGAGCAGCTGCGCGAGCGCCTGGAGCAGTTGCTGGGCCAGGATGCAGCTTCAACCGCAGGCACCGAACTCTCTGCGTCACCCTGAGAGGGTGTGAAGCTTGTGCTCTCCGACCGCTGTCATCGCCCGGCCTGTGCGCAATTGCGCACATGGACCGGGCGATCCAGTACGCGGCAGCCTCTCGGCTCAATAACGACTGTCTCTGGAATACTGGATCGGCCGGTCCCGTCTACGCCAAGGCTTCGACGAGGCTTGCGATCTCGGGCACGCCGGAGCTTTAGCGGAGGCGGCAAGCCGGGCGGCGACAGCGGACGCCCGCAAGAGCGCGCTCCGCGGGATGACGGGATGAGGAGCGTCGCGCTCAACCCACCATGCGGTCGCGGCCGGCCCAGAAGCCGGCCTTCAGCGCTTTCTTGTCGACCTTGCCGACGCCGGTCATCGGCAGCTCCTTGACGAACTGGATCTGCTTGGGCGCATGCGCCGAGCCCTTCTTCGCCTTCACCAGGCCGATCAGCTCGTCGGCGTCCGGCATCGCGCCCTCGCGTGCCACCACGACGGCGGTGACCGCTTCGCCCCATTTCTCGTCGGGGACGCCGACCACCGCGACCATCGCGACGTCGGCATGCTGCGACAGCACGTCCTCGACCTCGCGCGGAAAGATGTTGAAGCCGCCGGTGACGATCATGTCCTTCTTGCGGTCGAGGATGAACATGTAGCCGCGCTCGTCCATGCGCGCGATGTCGCCGGTGTGCAGCCAGCCGCTCTTCAGCGTCTCGGCCGTGGTCTCGGGCCGCTTCCAGTATTCGGCCATCACATGGCTGGCGCGCACGCAGATCTCGCCGGCCTCGCCGGTCGCGATCTCCTGGTCGTCCTGGTCGAGGATCTTCACCTGGCAGGCGGAGATCGGGAAGCCGCAGGACAGGAACAGCTCCGGCGTCTTCGGATCATGGTCGGCCTTGCGCAGCACCGAGACCGGATAGCATTCGGTCTGGCCGTAAAGCTGCGAGAACACCGGGCCGATCCGCTCGATGCCCTCGACCAGCCGGCTCGGCGACATCGCGGACGCGCCGTACAGCAAAAGCTCCAGTGAGGACAGGTCGGTTCTGTCGAGCGCCGGATGATCCAGCATGACATAGATCATGGTCGGCACGAACAGCGTGAAGTTGATCTTCTCGCGTTCGATGGTCTTGAACACCGCCTCGGGGTCGAAGCCTTTCAGCATGTGCACGGTGCCGCCGCGGATCAGCGTCGGCAGCACCTTGGTGCCGGCGACATGGCTGATCGGCGCCACCGCGAGATAGCGCGGGGTCTCGGGGATCTCGAAATCGGCGAGGACCGCGGCGGCGAAGCTGCCATATTCGCGGTGGTGGCGCAGCGCGCCCTTGGATTTGCCGGTGGTGCCGCCGGTGTAGTTCAGGGTCGAGATGTCGTCGTGACGGGCGAAATTCCTCGGGCTGGCGCTGCCGGCGGCGTCGACCGCCTGCAGCAGGTCGGCGCCGTAGTCCGCCGGGCCGAGCGTGAACACGGTCTTCAGTCCCGCAGCTTTCGCCGCCAGCTCGCCGCCGCGATCGCGGAAGCTGACGCCGTCGACGATCAGCATCTGCGCGTCGGAATCCTCGAGCTGGAACAGCTGGTCGTCGAGCGAGCCCAGCGGATGCAGCCAGGTGATGGCGAGCCGCGCCAGTTGCGCGGCGACGCCGGCGCACCAGGTGTCGGCGCGGTTGGCGGTGAGGAAGGCGACGCGGGTGCCCGGCGCGAAGCCGAGCCGCGTGAACACGCTCTGGATCCGCCCGATCAGGTCGGTCGCACCCTGATAGCTGAGCGAGCCGCCCGGCCAGGCGAAGGCCGTGCGCCACGGATAGCGCGCCAGCGCTCGCAGGGTCTGCTCGCATACCGTCGGAAATGCGTAGAGCGCATCGCTCATCTCGTCGTCCCCCGCCTTTGTCTTTGGCTTTTGTCGTGCGAATGTTGGCGGCAACGCTAGCACAACGATTTCGGGTGGAAACAAATTGCCAGTTGCAGATCCTCTCGCTCGCTTCCGTGACCGGCTCCGGCTGCCGCTGATCGCCGCACCGATGTTTCTGGTGTCCGGCGTCGAGCTGGTGGTGGCGGCGTGCCGCAATGGCGTGATCGGTTCGTTTCCGACGGTGAATTGCCGTGAGACGGAACAGCTCGACGCCTGGCTCGGCGAGATCGCGCGTCGCTTGCAGGTGCATGCCGACGCGAGCGGCCGCACGGCGGCGCCGATCTGTCCGAACCTGATCGTGCACCGCTCCAACGCCCGGCTTGCCGATGATCTCGCCGTGCTGCTGCGGCACCGGCCGGAGCTGGTGATCACCTCGGTCGGCTCGCCTGCACCGGTGCTCGCACCGCTGCACGATGCCGGCGCGCTGGTGTTCGCCGACGTCGCCTCGATCCGCCATGCCGAGCGCGCCGTCGCCGCCGGCGCCGACGGGCTGGTGCTGCTCACCGCGGGCGCCGGCGGCCAGACCGGCTGGCTCAATCCGTTCGTGTTCGTGCGCGCGGTGCGCGGCTTCTTCGACGGCCCGATCGTGCTCGCCGGCGGCATCAGCGACGGCCACGCGCTGCGCGCCGCGGAGGCACTCGGCTGCGATCTCGCTTACATGGGCACCAAGTTCATCGCGACGCGCGAGAGCCTGGCCGACGCGAGATACAAGCAGATGCTGGTCGATGCCAGCGCCGACGATATCCTGCTGACCACCGCCTTCACCGGCCTCCAGACCAACATGCTGCGGCCCTCGATCGAGGCCGCCGGGCTCGATCCCGACAATCTGCCGGCACGCGGCGCGATCGATATCGGCAAGGACATCGACATCGGTGCTCGCGAAAGTCGCCCGAAGCGCTGGCGCGACATCTGGAGCGGCGGCCATTCCACCTCGGGCGTGACCGACGTGCCGGCGGTCGATGACCTCGTGGCGCGGACCCTCGCCGAGTACGAGGCGGCGAGCGCGCGGGTGAAGCTGGTCTAGGGCGCGACCCGGCGCTCGCCGCAAGCCCCGCACCGGGTCGGCGGCGTATGCAGCCGGGCCGACTTAACCCGCCATTAACCATGCCGGTCCCAACAATGGCGCCACAGGACGGGCCCCGCCGCCACGGCTGGCCGGCAATATGGAAATGCGACATGCCCCTTGAGGCGCACTCCGCCAAGATCCCCGCGACTCTCGACGAGCTCACGACCCGCGTCTTCTATGCCCTGCAGCGGCATCCGCTGTGCCGGCAGGTCGAATTCGACATTGTCAGCACCCCGCGCACCCGCCGGACCAACTGGACCGTCACGATGCGTTCGGTCCAGCCCGGCGGCCTGTGGACCGCCCATGAGATCGTCGCCGACATCCAGGAAGCCTACGAGCTGGCCGGAGCGGCCTGATTTTGGGCCGCTTCGGTACGAATTTCAGCCTCTTGCCGCCGCAGCGGCACGCTAACGCCGCATTTGGCGTTCAGCCTCCGGGCGATACCGGCCGGGAATGGAGACGCTTTTGAACAGGGCCATCACCCTCGCCGCGCTGACCTGCTTGCTCCTCGCCGGCGCTGCGATGACAGCCATTTTGGGCCGCGACACCCTGCCGGCGATGCCGGCCGGGCTTGCCGCTGCGCCTGCCGCCGATAGCGGGCCCGTCGCCAACCGGGCGAGCAAGCAGGACAAGCTCGCGGTCGCGGCGCTTGCGACTGCCGCCTTCGAGCCGGCGGCCGCTGCCGCAGCGCAGCCGCCGGCCCCGCCGTCGCCGCTCCAGCTCCGCGCACAGGCCAACATTCCCGGCGCTCCGGACACGCTGCGCCAGGCCTATGCTTCGGTCGAGCCGACCGATGTCGGCCTGCCGAAGCTCACCGATCCCGCCGAGGTCGCACCGAAAATCACCGACCAGCCGGTTCACGCGCCGGCCGTTGCCGCGCCGCCGAAGCCGAAAGCCGCCGCCAAGCCGGCGCCGCAGAAGAGCTACACGCTGCTTAGCGACGCGCAGATCGCCAACATCAAGGAGCGGCTCAAACTATCGTCGGACCAGGAGTACTACTGGCCGGCGGTCGAGACCGCACTGCGTGCCGTGGCGCGCAAGATCCACAGCAAGCGCCAAGGCGATGTCGCCGCAGGCAGCGTGCCGATCGATCCGGACTCCGCGGAAGTCCAGCAGCTGAAATCGGCGGCGATGCCATTGTTGTTCCAGCTGCGCGAAGACCAGAAGAACGAGGTGCGCTCGCTCGCGCGCCTGATCGGCCTGGAAAAAGTCGCGGCGATGATCTGAGCTTTGCGCTCGATCCGCATCGGCAGTTCGACGGCTTCAGCGAATCCGTATCGCCTTGAGCCGTTCTGCGCCGCAAGGCCAGTTCAGAGCCGCATCGACAGCTCGACGTCCTCGGCAAACGCCACCGACATGTAGCCGCTCTCCGGCGCGCGCACACGCGCCAGGTAATCGGCACTATAGTCGGCATTGTCGGCGACGATCAGTGCGCCCGGTTTGAGGCGGCTCTCCACGAGATCGAGGATGTCGGGATAAAGCGACTTGGCGCCGTCGAGCAGCACGAGGTCGATCATTTCGGGAAGATCGGTGCCAAGCGTCCTGAGTGCATCGCCCTCGCGGATCTCGACGAGGTCGAGCAGGCCGCCGGCGGCGAGATTGTCCCGGGCACGCGCCACCTTGGACGGCTCGAACTCGCTGGTGATGAGACGTCCGCCGCCATTGTCGCGCAGCGCCGCGGCAAGGTGCAGGGTCGAGATGCCGAACGAGGTGCCGAACTCGACGATGGTTCGCGCGCGGCTGCTGCGCGCCAGCATGTAGAGCAGGGCGCCGGTCTCGCGCGAGACCGCGAGCGGGACGTGCTTCAGCCGCCCGTAGAGTTCGCGGTAGCCCGTCTTGCTCCGCATCATTGTGTTCTGCTCGGCATCGGAGAGATCGGCCACGGCGAGGCTGGTCGCCTCCGCCGCGGCGGAAGCTTCCTCGAACAGGCGATCAAGCAGGCCCGCGAGCGTGGGTGTGATGAGGGTGGTCGTTGTCGGTCTCCGGTCAGCGCGTGCTTGCGCCTCGCCAGAAATACGAATAATCATTCGCATTCGCTAATCGCATTCCCAGATACGTCGATGGCCGGCCGCCGAAGTCCTTCAATCTCCTCACGAAAACAACCGCAACAGGCCCGCTCGACCGAGCTGGTTGCGGCCATTCTCGATGCCGCTGTTCAGGTTTTGACGAAAGAGGGCGCGCAGCGCTTCACCACGGCGCGCGTCGCCGACAAGGCCGGCGTCAGCGTCGGTTCGCTCTATCAATACTTTCCGAACAAGGCCGCGATCCTGTTCCGCCTGCAGAGCGACGAATGGCGGCAGACCACTGGCCTGCTGCGCGGCATTCTCGAGGACGCCGGAAAACCTCCGCTCGAGCGGTTGCGCGCGCTGGTACACGCCTTCATCCGCTCCGAATGCGAGGAGGCCGCGATGCGTGTCGCGCTCAGTGATGCCGCCCCGCTCTATCGCGACGCGCCCGAAGCCCGCGAGGCGCGCGCCGCAGGTGAGCGCGTCGTTGAGGCCTTCATGCGCGAAGCCTTGCCGCGGGCGCCCGACGCCGTGCGCGCAATGGCGGGCGAATTGATCACCACGACGATGAGCACGGTGGGCAAGAATTTTTCGGAAAGCCCGCGGACGGCAGCGGAGATCGCGACATATGCCGACGCCATGGCCGACATGTTCTGCGCCTATCTCTCAAGTCTCGGGAGGCGGCGAGCGCCTCGTGCATTGCCTCCCTAGCCTGGCCGCGCCCCGGCCGCAATCGAACCAGCGGTTCTCACGGAACTGGATTGTCGCCGCAGGGATTTCGCGTCGCTCCAGGCCCAAGATAACCTTGTGGCGCGTCGGCAAACACTTGGTTCGACGCCGCGTATTCGCGGCGTCGGTGTTTCGGAACATCGCCCCTGCTCGCACGTTGCTCGCCCGGACGAGGAGGCGAGCCCGACGAAGCCGGTGACGGTGGCGCCGGCACCGCAGCCGCAGCAACCGCAGCCAGGTCAATCGGACCTTGTTGCGGCAACGCCGCCCGAGCCGGCCGCCGCACCTGATCGCACGCAGCAGGCTTCATCGCCTGCACCGGGTACGCAAACTGCCGCGCGCGAGCCGTCCGCGACGTCCGAGATCAGGAATGCGAACGCAAGAGCCCGCGAAGCGGACGTCAGGCGTGCAACTGCCGAGAAACGCCGTGCCGAGCGGCGTCAGCGTTGGGCCGAACGCCGCCGCATGCGTCAGGACGACGACCTGCGTGACGTCGAGCAAAGGGTGCGGGAGGCCACCGACGGGCCGCATCTCCTTGCAGCCGACCCCGTCCGGGTTGAGACCTCGCGAATGGGCCTGTTCGAGACGGATGGCGAGTAGCGGCAAGCCGGCGCCGATATGCGCACCCACCCGCATGGTGCCTTCGACAAGGTGGGCCGATATCAGTTTTTGAGCGACATTCTGTGGCATCTGTCCGGTGACTGAACAGTAATTGCTCCTTATGGTCGGCGCGTTGCTATCGCGTCTTCCTCGACTTGCGAGATCAGGAGTTGCATCCGGAGCGCACCGCTCTTGCCGAGGCGGAAGATTCTCGCCCCGAGTCATTCACGTAGACGTGTTCGCCGCGGTTGTGTGCGGAGCCGAGAGGAACATGCGTACCGGGGCCCGCTTGTTTAGTGCTGCAGACGGTCGTTCGACCCAACACGCCAAGATCCCGAGCGGGGTGCGCTGGCCAAACCAGCGTCACGCCCAGACGAAAGCCTATCCGAACGATCCTGGTGCGCCGCGTTTCGGAATTGGAACAACGATGTTTTGGTCGCGTTGGGCGGTCGGGTTGCTGGCATCGGCAAATCTGGACGGCCGATCGGTAGGCGAGTTGAACAGCGGATGCCGCAGTTATTCCGACCCTATGCAGATACGGTCGCGCGTAGCGTTCTTGTCGCTATTGTTGTCGTCCCTGTTCTGGGGATTGCAATCGCCTACTGGGTGTCAGCCTCGGAATATACCACCGGTCAATCGACCTTCGTCGACCAACCGGTCCCCTTCAGTCACGCCCATCATGTCGGCGGACTCGGCCTCGATTGCCGCTACTGTCATACGGGCGTCGAAGTGTCGCCGGTCGCCGGCATTCCCCCGACGCACACCTGCATGACCTGCCACTCTCAGCTCTACACCCAAGCAGCGATGCTAGCACCGGTTCGCGAGAGCCTCGCCAACGATCGGCCGATCCACTGGAACAAAGTCAACAGGCTTCCCGACTACGTTTATTTCGATCACTCGATCCATGTCGCGAAGGGAATTGGCTGCACGACATGTCATGGATCGGTCGCGAGCATGCCGCTGATGCGGCAGGCAGCGCCGCTGACCATGGGATGGTGTCTCGATTGTCATCGCAATCCTGCGCCGAACATACGGCCACGCTCCGCTATGTTCGATCCGTCTTGGAATTTTCCCGATGATCAGGCCGAACGGGGCATCATCCTCGCCCATCAATATCTCCACAACAAACATCTCGCCGACTGTTCGGTGTGTCATCGATGAGCAAGCACGCCAAATCGTCCGGGGATATCAGGCGCGGCGAGCCGCCACTTGAATTCGACCTCGACCGCCGTTCAGCTCTAAGGCTGTTTGTCGGTGGAGTTGCGGCCGCGCTCACATCCTGCGGCAAGCCGCCGGAGGAAATCGTCCCCTATGTTCAGATTCCGGAGCGAGAGACGCCCGGCCTGCCGCTGCAATTCGCAACCGCATTGCCGCTCGCGGGCTACGGACGCGGTGTCATCGTCACTTCGGTTGAAGGACGCCCCATCAAGGTCAACGGCAATCCGCGCCACCCGGCCAGCCTCGGTTCTACCGATCTCTATGGTGAAGCAGCGATTCTCTCGCTGTACGATCCCGACCGGTCGAAAGCGCCATACAGCAGCAAACGGATTCAGTCCTGGAGCTCGCTCGAGGCAGCGCTGCGGCCCCGGCTCGACCGCCATCGAACCAAGCAAGGCGAGGGTCTCGCGCTCCTCACTGGACGCATTACGTCACCGACCCTGCTGGCGCAAATCGAGGCGCTAACCAAGGCGATGCCACTGATGAGGTGGTATCGCTACGAGCCGGTCGATGATGACGCCGTGCGGGGCGGCGCGATGCTGGCGTTCGGCCAGGCAGCGACGATGTTGCCGCGCTTCCGCGACGCCCGGGTCGTGCTTGCGCTCGATGCTGATCCGATTGGCTTTGGCCCGGAACAGGTTCGTTTCGCGCGCGAAATTATCGAGGCGCGACGCCCGCGCGCGCCGGACGAGTCGCTGCGCCTCTATGCCGTCGAGCCGGATTGGAGCTTGACCGGAGCGCTTGCCGATCACCGCCTTGCGCTGCAGCCCGAGCGGATACGCAATGTAGCAATCGAGATTGCCCGAACGCTTGGTGCCGGGTTGGAGGAGCCAGGACTGCCCGAAGAGGCGAGCCAATTCGCGAAGACCGTCGCGGCGGATCTTTCCGCGCGGCGCGGTGCGGCCCTGGTGCTGGCTGGACCGCGCCAGCCGGCCGACGTACAGGCGCTGTGCCACTGGATCAACGCGCAACTGCTGGGGCCGGCGGATTTCATCGCGCCGGTGGACCGTGTGGCCACGGGTCACAGCGAATCGCTGCGCAGCCTCGCCTCCGAGGTTCGCGTGGGCGGTATCGAAACGCTGATCGTCATCGGCGCAAATCCCATCTACGACGCCCCGGGCGATATCGGATTCGGCGACACCGTCGCGAGAGTGCCGTTTGCCGTACATATTGGATGCTATCGCGACGAGACCGCCGAACGTTGCACCTGGCATGCTCCGCTGACGCATGTGCTGGAAGGTTGGTCCGATATCAGGTCTTTCGACGGGACTGCGAGCATCATCCAGCCGCTGATTCGTCCGCTCTACGACAGCCGAGATGTGCACCAGATACTTGCAATGCTGCAGGGAGAGTTAAGCGCTTCTTCCCTGGATATTGTTCGCAACACCTGGAAAACGGCGGGAGGCAACGACTGGGACGGCTGGTGGCGGCAGACCCTGCAGGACGGCGTGGTCCCCAACACGGCTTCCGGGAAAATTTCGCTGCCGGAGCCGAGATTGCCGCAAGTCGCGCCGGCGGCCCCCGCCGAGAACTACACCCTGATCCTCTCGCCGGATCCGTCCCTCTTTGACGGCAGCATGGCGAACAATGCCTGGCTGCAAGAATGTGCCAAGCCGTTCACACGACAGGTCTGGGGTAATGCACTGCACCTCGCCGAAGCCGACGCGCACGACCTCGGCATGACAGATGGCGATGTGGTGCAGCTCAAGCGCGGGGAAGCCACGCTCGAAGCTGCGATCTTCGTCCGTCCCGGCCAGGCGACGCGCGTGATATCGACAACGCTTGGCTACGGCCGCACCCACGCGGGCAGCATCGGCAGCGGGGTCGGCTTCGACATCTATCGGTTGCGCCAGGCAGATACGCCGTGGCTGAGCGCAAACGTCACGATAAGCAAAACCGGGCGCCGGGAAAACCTGCTGCGGACGCAGCACTTCTTCGAGCTCGAGGGCGAAGCGGAGGAACTGCAGCCTCGACTGACATTGGCCGATTTCGCCAAAGGCAATAGAGGCGATTTCAAACTCAACGCACCCGATGCCAATCTGCCCACGCTCTATCCCGCGCCGCAGTACGATACCTACGAGTGGGCGATGGCGATCGACGTTTCGGCCTGCATTGGTTGCAACGCCTGCGTTGTCGCCTGCCAAGCAGAAAACAATGTACCGGTCGTCGGTCCGGAGGAAATTGCCAATGGTCGCGACATGCACTGGCTGCGGATCGACGATTACGTTGTGGACGGGCGGCCCGGTTTCACCCCCATGCCGTGTATGCACTGCGAGCATGCGCCGTGCGAGCCGGTCTGTCCGGTGGCGGCGTCGATCCATGATAGCGAGGGCCTGAATCTTCAGGTCTACAACCGTTGCGTCGGCACCCGGTTCTGTGAGTCAAACTGTCCCTACAAGGTCCGCCGCTTCAACTTTTTCGGTTACGCCGACGGCCAGGAATATGCCAACCTCGGCGCCGAAATCACCAAGGCCGTCTTCAATCCGGACGTCTCGGTGCGCAGCCGTGGCGTGATGGAGAAATGCACTTACTGCGTCCAACGCATCAGCGGTGCGCGCCGTGAGGCCGAAAAGGAAGGCCGGAACGTCCGCGAAGGCGAAGTGGTGACCGCGTGCCAGGCCGCATGCCCGACACAGGCGATCAATTTAGGCAATCTTTCCGATCCGAAGGCGAATATCCATTCGTTGCGCACTGACGCGCGAAGCTACGCATTGCTCGGCAATCTCGGCACCCGTCCCCGCACCACCTATCTCGCCCACGTGCGAAATCCAAATCCGGATTTTGGGAAGGCGCGGCGATGACAATGGTGACGACCATAAATCTAGACGCTGCGACGGAAGAGAGCCGCTGGACGCTGCCACAAGCGCGCGGCCTGGAAGCGGCGAATGCGAGCATCGCAGCACCACTATTGGAGCGCAACCGCTGGAACTGGCTCATTTGGTGGATTGCCTTCGCCGCGAGCCTGGCGGGGAGCATCGTATTTTTCATCGCCATCTATCTGATTTTCTCCCGCGGAATCGGGATCTGGGGCGTCAATACGACCATCGTGTGGGGGTTTGCTATTGCCAATTACGTCTGGTGGATCGGCATCGGCAATGCGGGAACGCTGATCTCCGCGATGCTGCTGTTGATGCGGCAGCCATGGCGGGCCTCGACCAATCGCTTTGCTGAGGCGATGACGCTGTTCGCTGCCGCCATCGCCGGCATCTTCCCGATCATCCATCTCGGTCGGCCGCTCTATTTCTATTGGCTCATGCCGTATCCCAACACGATGCATCTGTGGCCGCAGTGGCGCAGCGCGCTGATCTGGGATTTCTGGGCGATCCTCAGTTACATCCTGTTCTCGATCATATTCTGGTATGTCGGCCTCATTCCGGATTTCGCGACCTTGCGCGACCGCGCCAGGACGAAGGCGCCAGCCCTGATTTACGGCGCACTTGCGCTCGGCTGGCGCGGCTCGGCACAGCATTGGCACGCGTACGAAGTCCTCCATCTCGCGCTGGCCTGCCTCGGCGTGCCCTTGGTCGTATCGCTGCACAGCGTCGTGGGTATGGATTTCGCGACGAGCCTGATGCCTGGCTGGCAGGAGACAATTTTCCCGCCGTATTTCGTGGTCGGAGCGATGTATTCCGGCTTCGCCATGGTGGTGTGTCTTGCGGCGCTTGTGCGATGGGGCTTCCGCCTGGAAGGGCTGATCACGATCGCGCACTTCAATGTCATGGCCAAGGTCATGCTGATGGCTTCGATCGTCATGGGGCTCTCCTATGCAACCGAATGGTTCACCGCCTGGTACGGCGGCGAGCGCGCCGACCGCGGCCTGCTTGCGTTCGAATTTACCGGAACCTATGCGCCGATGTTCTGCACGCTTCTGCTCTGCAACGTCGTGATACCGCAGGCATTCTGGTTTTCGCCGATACGACGCAGCATTGCGACCGTGTTCGCAATCGCGGTGTTGATCAACATCGGCATGTGGCTCGAGCGTATCCTGATCGTGTGGAACACGCTGTCACACGACTACACGCCGAGCATGTGGCGCCAGTTTCTGCCCACGGTGTGGGATTGGCTGACCACGTTCGGCTCGTTCGCCTTCTTCGTGCTGCTGTATCTCGTCTTCGTCCGCCTGGTGCCTGTCGTCTCGATGCACGAGGTACGGAAACTCATTGCGCAAGAGGGGCCACGATGACGCACCTTCTTCTCGTTGAATTTGCCGATGAAAGCCGATTTGCCGAAGCGGCGCGGTGCGCGCGCAGCATGCGTTATCGGTTGATCGATGCCTACACGCCGTATCCGGTGGAGCAGGTTTTCGAGCTGTTCGAGCACCGCGACAGTCGCATTCGTCCCGCCATGTTCGCAGGCGGCGTCGCCATGGCGGCGGTCGCCTACGGCCTGGAATACTACTCGGCTGTCGTCGACTATCCCTATGACAGCGGAGGCCGGCCGCTCGACGCCTGGCCAGCTTTCATGCTGGTGCCGTTTGCAACCGGCATCCTGCTCGCCGCCGTCTGCGGCTTCGTCATGTTCCTGTTTGAAACCGGCCTGCCGAAACTGAGCGATCCGGTGTTTGCCGTCGATGGCTTCGAGAGGGTGAGCCAGGATCGCTTCGTGCTGGCGCTGGAGCCGCCGGGCGAACAGGACAGGCAACGAGCGGCCGAGTTTCTCAAGAGTGTCGGCGCGACGGCGGTTCGGGAGGTCGAGCGATGATGCGCGCCACCGCAACGGTCGCCACGATTTCAGCCTGCGCTTGCCTGCTTGTCGGCTGCGATCTCAGCATGACGCGGCAGCGCAAGCTCACGACCTATGCACAGATCGACCTATGGCCCGACGCAACACCGGCGCGGTCGCTTCCTGACGGCGTTGTTGCACAGGGCGATGTCGCGCGTGCGGCGGCGGCGAAAAACCCGCCTCCGGTCACCGAAGCCTTGCTGGCGAGAGGCAGAGAGCGCTTTGGCATCTTCTGCGCGCCTTGCCACGGCCTCGCCGGCGATGGCGACGGCGTCATCGTGCACCGTGGGTTTCCGGCGCCGCCGTCTTACCACATCGACCGGTTGCTCGCCGCGCCGGCGCAGCATTTCTACCACGTCATGACCGATGGGTATGGCGTGATGTATTCCTATGCCGATCGTGTTCCTCCACACGATCGCTGGGCCATCGCCGCCTATATCCGCGCGCTGCAATTGTCTCGGCGCGCCAAGGTCGCGGAAATCCCCGATGCCGCGGAGCACCTCCGATGACCGCCGGCAAGATCAGCAAGATCTTACTCGCCGGGGCCGCTTGCGCGATTGCCGGTCTTGTCATCTGCGCGATCAACAACCCTGGTCTGGCCGCGGCCGGCTGGCTCGTAGGTTTCGCGTTCTGGGCCCAACTCATGGTCGGGAGCCTCTCGCTCATGATGATCCACCGTCTCACGTCTGGGGGCTGGGGAGAGATTATCGCGCCGGTAGTCCAATCGACTTCCATGGCGATGCCGCTGCTCCTCCTGCTGGCCCTCCCGTTGTTCGTGTCGATCCCGCTGCTGTATCCGTGGTCGCACCGCCCGGACAATATCAAGCCGGACGTGCTGTCGGCCTATCTAAACCTGCCCGGCTTCATCCTGCGCTCGATGTTGGCACTTGTCGGCTGGTCAGCGCTTGCGTTCTTCATGCCAAGAAGCGGCGGCCGGCGTGGCCAGCTGCTGGCCGCGGTCGGCCTCGTGTTCCACGCCACGGTCATCTCGATCTTGTCCATCGACTGGTATCTCTCGCGCGAAGCGCCGTTTACGTCGTCGTCGTTCGGCGCAAGCGTTGCAGTGTCCTCGCTCGTGGCAGCACTGGCTTGGGCCGCGGTTTGGGCGCCGGCAGCGGAGGATGATTCTGCGATCGGAGACGTCGGCGCCTTGCTGTTAGCGTCGGTGCTTGGCCTGACCTACATCGATTTCATGGCCGTGCTCGTGATCTGGTATGGCGATCTGCCGCGCGAGGCGGTCTGGCTCGTCGTGCGTGGCCGATGGCCTTGGCCGGCAATCGCCATGATCGCCTTCGTCCTTGGATCGGTCGTGCCGATTCTGGCGCTCATCCAGTCCAGGTTCCGCAACGACCGCAGGTCGCTGCGCGCGATCAGTGTCTCGACGCTCGCGGGCCTTGCCGTTTATGACGCCTATCTCGTTGTACCTCCATCGGGTGCGGTGGCACTGGCTCCGGCGCTGCTGGCTGTTCTGGGCATCGGCACCGTTCTGATCGGCATCGTCTCCTTCGGCGCACCGTGGTCCGCATCAAAGGAGCCTGCGAATGCCCGGTGAAGAGCATCATCTTCGATACATTCCCGAGCCGCCATCGGTCAGCAAGGCCTTGATCGGCTGGTCGGCGCTGACCGCGCTGCTGTTGCTGGGCATCTCGATCGGCGGCCTCTACGGCATCTATCGAAGCAGCGTGCCGACTGCACACTTGCCAGCTCCGCAGGAATTTCCGCAACCGCGGGTCGGTGCGCGAGAGAACCAGCAGTTGCGCCGGATTCTCGATGCGCAGAACAAGCGGCTCGAGGCCTGGGGCTGGTTCGATGCCCAGCACACGATGATGCAGATTCCGATCGAGCGAGCCATGCAATCGCTGGTGCAGAAGGGTAACGCTGCCTACGCGCCGCTGTTGCCGCCCGAGCCGGCCTTGTCGTCGCCCACCGCTGCCGCCGACCGAGCGACAATGCAAGACAAGAAGCCGCAAGAGGTCGTGCCAGCAGTGCCGAACCCGCCGACGGCGGAGCCACAAAAATGATGCAGCTGCCGACGGAGATCGCTGGCGTCCTTGCGATCGTTGCCATGTTTGTTGCACCCGCGCGGCCGGCAACGGCCGGCGTCGCGGCTGCGCAGGTCCGGACTGTCGAGGCGGCGCCGGCGCCAAATGCTGCACTGCCGCTCGATCTCGGCTTGCTGAACGAAAGCGGGGAAGCCATGACGCTTGGAAAAGCGATCGGCGGATTGCCGGCGATCGTGATCTTTGTCGACTACACCTGCCGCACGCTGTGCGGACCGGTTCTGGAGTTCGCGGCCGACGGTCTTGGCAAGACGGGCCTGAAACCAGGCGTGGATTATCGCCTTATCGTCATCGGGATCGATCCGCGGGACGGAATTGCTGCGGCGCGCACGATGCGGGCGCAGCACATCGACGACGCAAGCCCCATACTCAAGGCCGCCACGTTTCTAACGGGTCATGATCCCGAGATTCATGCCGTCACGGCGGCCGCTGGGTTGCACTACACCTACGACGCCGAGCACGACCAATTTGCCCATCCGGCGGCGGTCTATGTGGTCGATTCCGGCGGCCACGTGCGACGTGTGCTGTCGCCGCTCGGCCTCGATGGCACTAATCTGAGGCTCGCGATCGTCGACGCTGGTCGAGGAGCGGTCGGCACGTTGACCGATCGTATCCATCTGCTTTGCTACGGCTACGACCCGGTGAAGGGCATTTATACCGAGCGCATCACGACCTTGATGTCAATTGCGGCCGGGCTCACGCTTGTCACGATGGCGGGCGGCATTTCCCTGATGGTTGCCCGAGAAAAGCGGAACGTGCGGTCATGAAGCTCGCCGAATTCACCACCGCGGCCTCCGACTATGCCAGCCACGTCGACACGCTGTTCGCGCTGCTCTCGATCATTTCCGGCGCTGTCGTCGCCCTGGTTACCGCGCTGATCGTGATTTTCCTGATTCGCTACCACCGTGGTTCACGTGCTCCACGCGGCGAGACGCCTGAAAGGGTCGATCGGGAAATCGAGATCGGTTGGACGGTCGCGACGTTCTTCACCTTCCTGTTCCTGTTCTGGTGGGCCGCATCCGACCAGCTTACCGCGCTGGCGTTGCCCAAGGATGAACTCGAAGTTCACGTCGTGGCCAAGCAGTGGATGTGGCGTATCCAGCACCCCAGCGGCGTACGCGAGATCAACGAGCTGCACGTGCCCGCTCATAGCAATGTGCGGCTGGTGATGACCTCGCAGGATGTCATCCACGATCTTTATCTTCCGACGATGCGGCTGAAGCAGGATGTCCTGCCCGACCGCTACACGTACCTGTCGTTTAATGCGACCAAGACCGGAATTTTTCATCTGACGTGCGCCGAGTTCTGCGGCACCGATCACTCCGTCATGGCGGGGCGCCTCGTGGTTGTGACGCCGGAAGAGTATGCGCGCTGGACTTCCGCTCAACCAGAGGGTGACGACCTCGCTCATCAAGGCGAGAAACTATTTCGTTCGCTGGGCTGCTCCGGATGCCACGCGCCGGGTTCAACCGTGCATGCACCCGATCTTCATGGTCTTTATGGTGCCGCGGTGCAGCTTGCCGATGGTCGCACCGTCACCGCCGACGAGGCTTATTTGCGCGACTGCATCCTTCTGCCTGACAAGAACAGGGTCGCAGGTTTTCCGCCGCTGATGCCGAATTTCTCTGGATCGGTAACGCCGGGACAGGTCGTGCAGCTCGTGGCCTATATCAAATCGCTGACAACGCAATCGACCGGTACCACGCAAGGAGTCGCGCGATGAGCGAGATGACATTGCCGTTTGCGCCTGCCCGTGAAACAGCAGCCACCAGCTATCTTGGCGAGGGCCATACACTCACCTCGTGGCTGCTGACGACCGATCACAAACGCATTGCCATTCTCTACGCTCTCTCCATTACCGTATTCTTTTTTATCGGCGGTATCGTCGTCGGGCTGGTGCGGCTGGAATTGATAAGTCCGACCGGCTGGTTCATGACATCAGACGAATACAACCGCGCCTTCTCCATCCACGGCATTGTCATGGTGTGGTTCTTCCTGGTGCCCTCGATTCCCGCCACGATGGGTAACTTCATCCTTCCGATGATGATCGGCGCTCCCGACGTTGCGTTTCCACGTCTCAATCTGTTGTCCTGGTACCTCTACGTGATCGGCGCCGCTTTTACGGTCTATGTGCTCCTCAGCGGCGGCGTCGATACCGGTTGGACCTTCTACCCGCCATTCTCGACCGGCTATTCGAACTCAAACGTCATCCCCGCCGCCGTCGGCGTCTTCGTCGTGGGGTTTTCCTCCATCGCGACAGGCGTGAATTTCCTCGCTACGGTCCATATGCTCCGCGCGCCGGGCATGACCTGGTTTCGCCTGCCGTTGTTCGCCTGGTCGATGTACACCGTCAGCATGGTGATGGTGTTGGCGACGCCGGTCCTTGCCATGTCGCTGCTGTTGATTTCGGCGGAGAGGTTTTTCGGCTTCCCGATCTTCGATGCCACGATCGGTGGCGATCCGTTGCTGTTCCAGCACATCTTCTGGTTCTACAGTCACCCGGCCGTCTACATCATGATACTGCCGGCGATGGGGGTCGTATCGGAGGTGTTTGCCTGCTTCGCGCGGCGGCGCGTATTCGGCTACAGCTTCATGGTGTTCGCGCTGCTGGTGATTGCCGTGGTTGGCTTCATGGTATGGGGCCATCACATGTTCGTTGCCGGCCAGTCACCGTTCGCCAATCTGGTCTTCTCGTTTCTGTCTTTCATGGTCGCGGTCCCCTCGGCCATAAAGGTTTTCAACTGGACGGCGACGCTCTATCGCGGCCAGATCGGCTTGGAAGCGCCGATGCTTTATGCGCTCGGCTTTGTCGGATTGTTCACGATCGGCGGTCTCACCGGCCTGTTCCTCGCCTCGGTGCCGATCGATATCGCCGCCACCGACTCTTACTTTGTCGTCGCCCATTTCCATTTCATCATGGTGGGCGGCTCGGTGTCGGCGTTCATGGCGGGCATTCACTATTGGTGGCCCAAGGTCACCGGCAGGCTCTACAACGAGTTCGCCGCCCAGTGCGCAGCCATCACAATGTTCATCGGGTTCAACCTTACCTTCATGCCGCAATTTGTGATGGGCTGGCTCGGAATGCCGCGCCGCTATCACTTGTACCCGGACGTGTTCCAGATCTGGCACGTGCTCTCGAGCGGCGGTGCGGCCGTGCTTGCCGTCGCCTACCTGCTGCCGCTGGGTTACCTCGGCTGGTCCTTGATTGGGGGGCAGCGGGCGGGGGACAATCCATGGGCCGCGACCGGTCTCGAATGGCAGACGCCTTCGCCGCCGCCAAGACAGAACTTTCTGCACCCGCCGCGGGTCACCTCGGAGCCTTACGCCTATCACGAGTTCGGCCGCGCGCGTGAACAAGACGGAGAAACGTCGATCTCCGGGCAGGGTGACGTATCATGACCGATCTGGCGCGCGCATTACAGGAACCCTGGCCGGACCTCCGCATGCAGCGCGAAGGCGTCTCGCTCGGCATGTGGTTCTTTCTGGCGAGCGAAGTGTTGTTCTTTGCTGCGCTGTTCTGCAGCTACGCGATCTACCGGAGTTATAATCCCGAGGCCTTCCGCATTGCGGGCGCGCACACCAAGGTCATCTACGGCTCGATCAATACGGTGCTGCTCTTGACCTCAAGCCTGACAATGACGGTCGCGCTGCGCGCAGCCACCGCGCAATTGCGACGGGTGACGCTGATCTGCCTCGGCATCACGGTAGCGCTTGGTCTCGCGTTCCTGATCACCAAAGGGCTGGAGTATCATGATGACATTGAGGAGCATCTGGTTCCCGGCACAGGATTCCCATTAAGCCCGCCGGCGACGCAGATCTTCTGGGGCCTTTACTGGATCATGACCGGCATCCATGCCATCCATCTGAGCGCCGGGGTCGTTGTCGTGATCGCGGTGATGATCATATTTGGGCGTCGGATCATTCCGGTGCAGGGCTCGACCATGGAGGGCGTCGCGATCTATTGGCATTTCGTCGACTCGGTCTGGATTTTTCTTTATCCCCTGATCTATCTGGCAGGTCGCGCATGAGCAACGGCGGATCGGATATGCGTAGCTTGTGGCGTGGTCCGCTCCTCGCCTGGATCGTGCTGATGGGGTTGTTCGCAATCAGCCTCGGCTCAGCCTACATCCCGCTCGGACACGGCAATGTCGCGGTCAATCTGCTCATTGCGGCGGTGATGCTCGCCGTGCTCGCTACTTTCCTGATGGATCTCAAAAACGCTAAAAGCCTGGTTCGGATCGTCGCCATGGCCGGGCTGTTTTGGATCATGATGATGTTTTCACTTACCTTCAGCGACTATCTCACTCGGTGGTGACGCTGGGTCGGCTTCTGCGATTGTTGTGAGGCATGGCGACTTCCTTTCGCGGGCATTATCGATCGATCTCTCCAAACACGATATCCAGGGAACCGATGATCGCCGAGACGTCAGCCAGCAGATGCCCGCGGCTGAGCAAATCCATCGCCTGCAGATGTGCGAAAGAGGGCGCTCGGATCTTGCACTTATAGGGTTGGTTCGTGCCATCGGAAATGAGGTAGACGCCGAATTCGCCTTTAGGGGCTTCTACCGCCGCATAGATCTCGCCGGCGGGCACGCGAAAGCCTTCGGTGTAGAGCTTGAAGTGATGGATCAAGGCTTCCATCGAGCGCTTCATCTCGCCGCGACGCGGTGGGAAGACCTTGTTGTCCTGCACGGCGACCGGACCTTGTCCGTCAGGAGCGCGGAGTTTGGCGATACACTGTTTCATGATGCGCACCGACTGGCGCATCTCTTCCATGCGGATCAGATAGCGGTCGTAGCAGTCGCCGTTCTTGCCGATCGGAATGTCGAAATCCATCTCCGAATAACACTCGTAAGGCTGCGCCTTGCGCAAATCCCAGGTTGCACCCGAGCCGCGGACCATGACGCCGGAAAAACCCCATTCCCAGGCTTCCTTCAGCGTCACTCTGCCCACGTCGACATTGCGCTGCTTGAAGATGCGATTTGCCGTCAGCAGCCGATCCAGATCGTCCACCACGCGCAGGAACGGATCGCAGAAGGCCTCGATGTCGTCGATCAGCTTGTTGGGAAGATCTTGATGCACGCCGCCAACTCGGAAGTAATTGGCATGCATCCGGGCGCCGGAGGCGCGTTCGTAGAACACCATGAGCTTCTCGCGCTCCTCAAATCCCCATAGCGGCGGAGTGAGCGCGCCAACGTCCATCGCTTGGGTCGTGATGTTGAGCAGATGTGACAACAGGCGCCCGATTTCGCAGTACAGTACGCGAATCAATTGGCCACGCCGCGGCGCTTCGATGCCAAGCAGCCGTTCTGCTGCGAGGCAGAACGCATGTTCTTGGTTCATAGGCGCGACATAGTCGAGCCGGTCGAAATATCCAATCGCCTGCAAATAGGTCTTGTGCTCAATCAACTTTTCGGTTCCGCGATGCAGCAGACCGATATGAGGATCAACGCGCCGGACAACCTCACCGTCGAGCTCCAGCACGAGCCGAAGTACGCCGTGGGCCGCCGGGTGCTGCGGGCCAAAATTGATTGTGAAATTGCGGAAGCCGGCTTCTGGCATGACGAACTCCCGGCCGCGGCGCTGACGGCTCCGCCAGTGACGAATCTGGTCACCCCCCGGAAAAGGTGGTCAACGGCGCTGCCGTCCAGGCTATTTGGGCGCTTCGAGCCTGATGAAATTGCCCAACATCACCCTGCCCAGGGTTGTTCCAAGGCGTTCGTGGCGGGGACAACACCGGCTTGTGCTCGCCATGAGCGCCATTGTCGGCGGTAAGCTCGATGTGCCGCGAGCGTGTATTGCCGTCGGCAGACACCAGACGCTCAACCCGCGCTCATCGAAAATTCACGGCTTCAGCGGCGACGATCATGGCAGGCTGCAGCACGCTGAACCAGACCGTGCGGGTAGAGGCCTCCTAAGTTTTTCGGCGCGCCCTTGTCCGGGCCGCCTTTTTTGCCGCCGCGGAACGACCTTTCACACCCTTGGTGCGAGCTGCCTTGCGTGCGGCGGCCGATCGCGAAGCCGCGCTGCGGCGCGCCGCGGCGCCTTTGGTTTGCCGCGACAGGGCCCGTCGGGAAACCGTCCCGTGCGGCTCCCGTTTCAGCACCTTCTTCACCGCGCGCGAGACGCGCGGACGACGTGTTGTCTTTCGCCGGCCCTGGCCAGCTTCATAGGCGTATTTGGCGCTTCGGCGGGTGCTGCGCTTTGCCTTGCCCTTACGCGGCGGACGAAGATTGACGCCGGCACGGCGCGCTTCGGACAGGCCGATGGCGACCGCCTGCCGTGTTGATCTTGCACCATGTTCTCCCCGGCGAACCTTCTCGATTTCTTCGCGGACGAACTCGCCGGCCTGCGTGCTTGGCGACTTACCGGCTCGCTTGTCCCGCATCGCTTTCCTGATGGTCTGCTTTGTAGGCATAGCATGGTTCCTTTAGCGAGCTTGATCGTCTATGAGAACGCGCCACGCGGCCCGGCGATCCCCGAAGGAACCTGGAATTGCTTTGTCATTTGGCTCAGCCAGACTGAATTTTAAGACGGCGGAGGCGCCGCACGTCACGGGCAAAGGACAGCCTGCCGTGACCGCATGGCAATAGCCGGTCGTCGGTGCAGTCCTGGTCGGCCATCGCGCATAGGAACCTCGATCCGAACGCGTTGTTGAGGCCTCGTTCGGAGGCGCGCAGATGCAGGAAGTTGCGACAATCACCGCGAATTCCGTCAATCCAGCCTCGACGGCGAGGATTGGCATGCACCCCATTCATCCGATGCTGGTGCCGTTTCCGATCGTCTGCTTCGTCGGAACGCTGGTGACGGATATCGCCTATTGGGCGACGGCCGAGATGATGTGGGCCGATTTCTCGGCTTGGCTGTTGTTTGCAGGGCTCATCATGGGCGGCCTCGCTGCGATCGCCGGCCTGATCGATTTCTTGAGCAGCCGCCTGATCCGCGGCTTGCCATATGCCTGGTTTCATATGGTCGGCAACGTGATCGTGATGCTGCTCGCGCTGTTCAATGCCTTCGTCCACAGCCGTGATGCCTGGACCTCGGTGGTGCCCGCCGGGCTGGTGCTTTCGGCGCTGACGGTGCTCGTCATGCTGTGCACGGGCTGGCTCGGCTGGGCGATGGTCTATCGGCATCGGGTTGGAGTAGCTGGCTGATGCGGATCGATCCGACAAACGCCGCTCACGGCAAGCTCGCGATGACGTTGATGGCTGTGCTGTGCGTTGCGGGCTGCAGCAGGGAGACCGCGCCCGACCCCAAGACCCAGATCGGCGCGCGTCCCGATTTGCCGGCGCTGGAGCAGTATCTGATGCCGCCGATGCACGTTGCTTCCGTGGTCGGATGGAAGCAGGGCGAAAAGCCACGGGTGCCCGACAGCTTGCAGATCAACGCGCTGGCCACCGGCCTGCAGCATCCGCGCTCGCTCTATGTGCTTCCGAACGGCGACATCCTGGTCGTCGAATCCAAGGCGCCGGGAACCGAGCCGATCAAGCGGCCAAAGGACTTCATCATGAAATGGGTGGAGTCGTGGGCGACGTCCGGCGGCGATACCGGCGAAAGCAATCGCATCACGCTGCTGCGCCCGGGGAACGATGGCGGCAAGCCGGAGACGCAGAGCGTCTTTCTCGACCACCTGCATTCGCCGTTCGGCGTCGCGCTGGTCGGCAACGATCTCTACGTCGCCAACACCGATGCGATCGTCCGATACCCGTATCATGAGGGCGACACCAAAATCACCGAACCGGGACAGACTTTGACCCAGCTCCCCGGAGGGCCGATCGACCACCATTGGACCAAGAGCCTGGTAGCGAGTCCGGACGGCGCATTGCTCTATGTCGGCGTCGGCTCTAACAGCAACATCACCGAAAACGGCATCGAGGCGGAGAAGAACCGCGCCGCGATCCTCGAGGTGGAGCGCGCAACCGGCCGCTGGCGAATCTTTGCCAGCGGGCTGCGCAATCCGAACGGCCTGACTTTCGAGCCGCAAAGCCACGCGCTGTGGACCGTGGTCAACGAGCGCGACGAGATCGGCCCGAACCTCGTGCCCGACTATCTGACGTCGGTGAAGGACGGCGCCTTCTACGGCTGGCCCTACAGCTATTTCGGTCAGAACGTCGATCCGCGCGTGCAGCCGCAACGGCCGGATCTCGTCGCGAAGGCCACCGTCCCGGATTACGCCCTGAGCTCGCATGTCGCGCCGCTGGGGCTCGTCTTCGCCACCAGCGACAAGCTGCCATCGTCCTACCGCGGCGGAGCCTTCATCGGCGAGCACGGCAGCTGGAACCGGCCGCAGCTCAACGGCTACAAGGTCGTCTATGTGCCGTTCGCCGACGGCCATCCCAACGGACCCGCGCAGGATGTCGTCACCGGCTTTCTGAATGAGGATGAAAAGTCCCGCGGCCGGCCGGTGGGATTGGCGATCGACAAATCCGGCGCGCTGCTGATCGCCGACGATGTCGGCAATACCGTATGGCGCGTGACCGCCTCGGGCCGGCTCTGACGGTTCGCCTGCCATCCGCCCAATCCTAGAGGCTCACTGTGTCAAACATGCGCTTCCGAAGGGAAGCCGCAAAGCCGCCTGCAAGCTGTTGCCCAAAGAGCTCCGGGGCCATGATGGTCTTGCCATGCGGACAGAGTACGGTTGCTCCGTGAGATCGACCTGTCCGCACGAATCCGTCGGCATTCGGCATGTTCATTGGCTCCGGTTGAGCTTCTCGATCTCGGTGCGTGCACGGATGTCAGTGCTCCTCACCCGTGCGGGTAAGCAGCTCGAGATTGTGGCCGTTTGGATCGCGGAAGTACAATCCACCCCCGCCAGCGTAATGATTGATCTCGAAGCGCTTCTCGTGCATGGGATCGGCGGCGTAGCTGAGGCCGAGAGCCTTGATTTGCGAAAAGATGCGATCGAACGCTTCGTCGTCGACGAGGAAAGCGTAATGATGCGGTTCGAACTTCTCGACGGTATCAAAGTCGAGGCTTGTCTCGCCCACTTTCATCACCGCGAAACGTCCATGCGGACTTCCCGGGCTCTTATCGCCGACCTTGAGGCCGAATAGGGTAGCCAACCAGAGGGCCGACGCCTCCTTGTCATGAGCTGGCACGAGCAGATGATTTAGCGTGATGGCCATGGAAGATCTCATAGTTCAATGATCGCATCGACAAACGACTGCGGGTCCTCTCGGGGCACGAAATGCCCAATCCCCTTCAGCACTCGCCTTTCGTAACGGCTGCTGAAGGACCGCTCCTTGCCCTCGGACGTGCTCGGCATGTTGTCGCGGTCTTCGCCGCCCTGCAGCATGATCGTCGGGACGGCAATGGTTGGCGATTGCGCGAGCCGGCTCTCGATTTCGTCGTGCTCGTGTGCGCCTTTCGCATCGCCCCAGCGTTGCCGATAGGCGTGGAGGCTGATGTCGGCCCAATCGGGATTGTCGAGCGACGGCGCCATCAGCTCGAATTCTTGGTCTAGATGCGGCCATGCCGGCGACCAGGTCTCCCAGAAATACCTGCAAAGGCGTTTGCGGTCGTCGCGATAGGCCTTCTGTCCTCGTGTCGTGGCGACGTACCATTCGTACCAGTATGCCTGCGCAAGCTGATACGGCATCTCCTCGGGGTCCATGTGTGTCGCATAACCGGCGGCGGCGGCAACGAGGCCGCGAATTCTCTGTGGGAAGAGCGCCGCCACGCCATACCCCGCGCGTGCCCCCCAATCGTAGCCGCCCAACAGCACATTCCGGAGGTCAAGAGCTTCAATGAACTGCGCCAGGTCGAGGGTAAGCGCGGCAATCGCACCGCTGCGCATTGTGGCGTCGTGCAGAAATCGCGTCGGTCCAGAGCCGCGCAGATAGGGAGCATAGACGTGATATTTTCCTTCAGGCAAAGCGTTGATGACTTTGTCCCAGCATCTGATGTCATCGGGCCAGCCGTGCACAAGGACCAAGGGAAGGCCGTCCGGAGAACCCGTCATCTCGTACGCGATCTCGAGCTCGTTGGTTCGGCAACTGAAACAATTCTGCCATGACACTGTTGTGCTCCCTTTTTCTGCTGTTGGACTCTCGTCCAGAAGAGACCTGCACAGGCGCGTTCTGCCAAGCAAGGCGGTCCTGCGGCTTAGGGCACCGGATCCTGAACAATGGTGTTGCCCACCATTCGATCCAGCGGCCCCTCATACAGGGAAACGGGCGGATGCGCCTCGGGGTCGGTGATGACGTCAATCAGGCTAAGCGTCGGTGCTGCGGCAGCTTCCGCCAAGGCAGCATCGAGATCCTGTGGATCGACAATCCTCCGGCCGAGCGCGCCCACGGCGCGAGCGATGATCGCGTGGTCGACCTGGCGCAAGTGCCCTGAAGATGTATAGCGGCCGAACTTTGCCTTCTCGGCATTCTTCTGATAGCCAAGCACCCCGTTGTTGAGCACAACGACAGTCACAGGAATCTCGCTTCGCAGTGCGGTCTCCATTTCCGACCACGCGTGGGCAAACCCGCCGTCACCGACAACGGCAATGACTTCACTGTGCGGTCGTGCAAGCTTTGCCCCGAGGGCGAGCGGCAGACCCAGCCCAAGCCGGCAAGCCCATGCGGAGAGATGATGCGCGTGGTCGGATGCGACGTGTGCAGCTGCCTCACGATCCAATTCGACGCGTAGCTTGCGTCCGAGGCGACGACCGTGTCGGGACTGATCCGCCGCTGGATCGCAGCAAGCGTGCGCTCCGGACCGGGGGGCGAGGCATTGCTGAGCCAGTGCGCTCGGTCTTTCTCGAATCCCATGCATCGGCAACGAAACGTTCCACTTCGGAGCGGCTGCGCGATGGATTGGGTGCACGTCCGGAGAGCGCGGCGGTCAAGGCATTCGACGTTTCCGGCGCGTCGCCGAGCAACCGCATTGCCTCGTAATTGCGGCCGATCTTCTCCCGTGTGAGAGGATGTGCTCATCTCACTTCTCTCCAGGATTTCGGCGGACAATCCATTCAGGTGAGCTGAGTTCCTGTTTGCCTGAGGGACGAACTGCGTTGCGAAATCGTGCGAGTCCTGGAGGCTGATGGCACCGTCATCATCGCTGCGAACGACAGGCGCCGACCTCCGAAGCCCGAGCACGGGAAGGACCCGGCGACATAGGCCTTCGATTGCTGCCCCCTTCAATCTTTTCCGGGCAGTACCGTCTCCAGAATCTGACGTGCCGCGCCCCTGATCACGCCGGTCTCGTTCGGATCGCCCTTCGCAAGCGCGATCGTGAAGTTCTTGGCTTGCTGCAGTGTGATGTGGGGCGGCAGGGGCGGCACCTCGGGATCGGTTTTGACTTCGAGCACCACAGGACGCTCGCTGGCCAAGGCCTGCTGCCAGGCGGATTTGAGCATCTCGGGGTCATCGACATAGATGCCGCGCAGGCCGATCATCTCCGCAAAGCGCGCATAGGCGACATTCGGGATCGTCTGCGAGGCCTCGAATTTCGGATCGCCGTTGATGATCCGCTGCTCCCACGTCACCTGGTTCAGGTCCTCATTGTTGAAGACGCAGACAATCCAGCGATGGTCCGGCCAGTCGCGCCAGTATTTGGCGACAGTGATCAGCTCGGCCATATTATTCATCTGCATCGCGCCGTCGCCGACGAGCGCGATCACCGGCCGGTCTGGCTCGGCATATTTGGCCGCGATCGCATAGGGCACTGCGGCTCCCATCGAAGCCAGTCCCCCGGAAAGCGAGGCCCTCATGCCGCGCCTGATCCTGAGATCGCGTGCGTACCAGTTGGCGCAGGAGCCTGAATCGCTGGTGATCACCACGCGGTCCGGCAGCAGCGGCGATAGCTCCCAGGTCACGCGCTGGGGGTTGACCGGCTCGGCAGGCTGCCTGGCGCGCTGTTCCAGAGTTGTCCACCAGGCCGTGACATCGTCCTCGATGCTCTTTCGCCATTCGCCGGCGGGCTTCTGCTCGAGTCGCGGCAGCAATGCACGCAGCGTCTCGGCGGCATCACCGACAAGGCCGGACTCCATCGGAAAGCGAATCGACAGCATGCTCGCATCGATGTCGATCTGTACGCCGCGCGCGTTGCCTTCCTTCGGGAGAAACTCGGCATAGGGAAACGCCGAGCCGACCATCAGCAGGGTGTCACACTCGTTCATCATCCGGTAGCTGGGCTCCGTGCCCAGCAAACCGATCGAGCCTGTGACCCAGGGCAGGTCATCGGGGAGGACAGATTTGCCAAGCAATGCCTTGGCACAACCGGCCGAAAGCCTATCCGCGGTGGCGATGACTTCGTCGGCGGCCCCGATCGCGCCGGCTCCGATCAGCATTGCAACCCGCTTGCCGGCGTTGAGGATGCTGGCGGCGCGATCGAGCTCGGCGTCGTGCGGCACGACCTTCGGCGCAGCGAAGCCGACCCCGGAGCGCAGCGTGCCATGCGCGTGAGGCGGATCTGCATAGGCTTCGTCCTGCAGGTCGTTCGGCAGCACGATCGCGGTGACCGTGCGGCGCGACAGCGCGATGCGCGCGGCGCGATCGATCAGGTGGCGCACCTGCGCCGGCGACGAGGCCTGCGCGACATAGGCCCCTGCGACGTCCTTGAACATCGAGACCAGATCGAGTTCCTGCTGGTATTGGCCGCCCAGCGCGTCGCGCGCCTGCTGACCGACGATGGCGAGCACCGGCTGGTGATCCAGCAGTGCGTCATAGAGACCCGTTATCAGATGCGAGGCGCCGGGGCCGGAGGTCGCGATGCAGACTCCGAGCTGGCCGGAGAATTTGGCGTAGGCCGAGGCCATGAAGGCCGCCATCTCCTCGTGCCGCGCCTGGATGAATTTGACTTTTCCGTCCGCGCGGTTGAGCGCGCCGAACACGCCGTTGATGCCGTCTCCGGGATAGCCAAAGATGTGGCGCACGCCCCATTGCTGCAGGCGCTGAACGAGAAAGTCACCGACGGTGTGGGTCATGCTCACTGCTCACTGTGCGTCAAGGCGCGCTAATGCGTGCGGCTGCGCTACCAATTTCCGAGGGCGTCCTTGGAGATCGTGGAAAACCCCGGGGCCGTCCTGAATGCCAAATCCCGGCCGTCACGGATGGTTCCTGGCTCCCTGGACCAAGCGGCGCGGCAGGAACGATCGTCTTTGCGGGAGCTTAGCCCGTAAACGACGAGCATTCTCCGATGCCGGTGCAGTCCTCATTCGCCAACACGTCATGTGCGGTGCATGCGAGCGAACTCGGCCGCGCAAATACCAGCTGGTCGCTCGACTGTGTCGAGGAGGAGGCGGTTGCCTTTCGCTACAACGGCTTCCCGCACGGCGTGATGATGGCGACGCCAGCCGACCTCGAGGATTTCGCCGTCGGCTTCTCGCTGGCCGAGGGCGTCATTGCTGCTGCTTCGGATGTCGATGCGATGTCGGTCGCGGCAACCGCAGAGGGAATTTCGGTCGATATCTCGTTGCGCGGGGAGAGCCTGCGCCGCTATCTCGCCGGCCGGCGCGTGCGTCAACTGCGCGGTCATACGAGCTGCGGCCTGTGTGGCGTCGAGGATCTCCGGGACGTGAGAAACCTGCCCGCCCGAGTGCATCCTGCCGTGCTTCCGGAAGAAGCGGCCATATCGCGTGCGTTCGACCGTTTGCGCGAATGGCAGCCGCTCAGCCGCTTGACCCGCGGCGCCCATGCTGCGGCGTGGGTAGATGTTGACGGCGCGATCCGGATCGTGCGGGAGGACGTCGGGCGGCACAATGCGCTCGACAAGTTGATTGGTGCCGGCCTGCGCGGTGCGTTCAGCCACACGAGGGGGTTTTGCCTCGTCACCAGCCGTTGCTCGTTCGAGATGGTGCAGAAGGCCGTCGCGGCGGATTTTGCCGTCATCGTCTCGGCTTCGGCGCCGACGGCGCTCGCGATTCGCACGGCGAAGGCGGCGGGGCTTGCGCTGTGCGCGCTGTCGCGCGATCGGGCGCCCCTGATCTTCACCCAGCATGAGCATTCCGAGGATTCGTCATGGCAACCAAACGCAAGCTGAGCGACGATCTTGAAGTCCGGCCCTATGATCATCCATCCGGCGGATGGGGCTCGGTGCGGTCGCTGGCCACCACCCTGACCCGCGATCACGTCCCGTTCCGCGGTCCGCGCGTGCTGCTGAAGCAGAACAAGCCGGACGGATTCATGTGCGTGAGCTGCGCCTGGGCGAAGCCGGCGGATCCGCGCGTGTTCGAATTCTGCGAGAACGGCGCCAAGGCAACGACATGGGAGATCACGCACAAGCGCGTCACGCCCGAGTTCTTTGCGGCGCATACGGTGAGGGAGCTCGAAAGCTGGGACGATCATCATCTGGAGATGGCCGGCCGTCTGACCCATCCCATGCGCTACGATGCCGCGAGCGACAAATATGTCGCAGTCAGTTGGCAGGACGCGTTTGCGGAGATCGGCAAGGAGTTGCAGGCGCTCGATCCCGACAGCGCCGTGTTCTACACGTCGGGGCGCGCCTGCTCGGAGGCCGCCTTCATGTACGGCCTGTTCGCGCGCGCCTACGGCAACAACAATCTGCCCGACAGCTCCAACATGTGTCACGAGACCACGTCGGCCGCGCTGCCCGAATCGATCGGCGTGCCGGTCGGCACCTGCACGCTCGATGATTTCGCCAAGACCGACTGCATCTTCTTCTTCGGCCAGAATGTCGGAACGTCGAGCCCGCGGATGCTACACCAGCTCCAGGACGCGTCCAGGCGCGGCGTGCCGATCGTGACCTTCAATCCCTTGCGCGAGCGTGGCCTCGTCGAATTTACCAACCCGCAATCGCCCACGGAAATGCTGAGCGGCTCGTCCACGCGCATTACTTCGCAATATCATCAGGTCAGGAGTGGCGGCGACACGGCCGCGATCATGGGCATCGCAAAGGCGCTGTTCGCGCTCGAGAAGAAGGCGGAAGCGGCGGAGACTGTCATCGATCGCGACTTCATCCGCGAGCACACGCATGGCTTTGACGAGTTTGCTGCCGCGGTGGACGGTACGTCATGGTCCCGCATCGAGCAGCGTTCCGGGCTCACCCGCGGCGCGCTTGAGGCGGCGGCCTATGTTTATGCGCACGCCAAGTCGGTCATGTTCATCTACGGCATGGGTCTGACCCAGCACGAGAAGGGCGCGGAGACCGTGCAGACGCTTGTCAATGTCGCGTTGATGCGCGGCAATATCGGCCGGCCGGGCGCGGGGATGTGCCCAGTGCGCGGCCATTCCAATGTGCAGGGACAGCGCACGGTCGGCATCACGGAAAAGCCGGGAATGGTGCCCGCCGACAAGATCAAAGCCTTGTTCGGCATCGAGGTGCCGCAGAAGAAAGGCGTTGCCATCGTGGAGGCTTGCGAACGGATCATCGATGGCTCGGTGCGGGCCATGGTGATGCTCGGTGGCAATCTCGTGCAGTCGGTGCCCGATCACGAACGCGTGCAGCCCGCTTGGCGCCGGTTGCGGCTGACTGTCAATATCCTTACCAAGCTCAATCGCAGCGCGCTCGTTCACGGCGAGGTGTCTTACATCCTGCCGTGCCTCGGACGGATCGAAATCGACGAGCAGGCTGGTGGCCGGCAGGCGGTTGCGATGGAGGATTCCACTGGCTGCATGCACGGCTCGCGAGGGCAGGTGGCGCCCGCCAGTCCTCATCTGTTGTCGGAGCTGAAGATCATCGCGGAACTGGCCAAGGCCACGGCGCCCGCGAAATCGACCATTCCCTGGGATGACTGGGTCGCCGATTACAGCAAGGTCCGCGATGCCATCGCGGCGACCTATCCCGACATCTTCCACGATTTCAATGCACGAATGTGGAACCCGGGCGGCTTCCACCGGCCGCTCGCCGCGCGCGAACGCAAGTGGAAGACGAAGACCGGCAAGGCCAACTTCATCGTGCCAAAGTCGCTCGCGACCGATATCGACACGGCGCCCGAGGATCGCGACATCGTCCAGCTCATCACGCTGAGAAGCAACGGCCAGTTCAACACCACCATCTACAGCTACGACGATCGCTTGCGCGGCATCTACGGATCACGTCATGTCGTGCTGATGCATGCCAACGACATCGATCGCTTCGGATTGAAGGAGGGCAGCGTCGTGACGCTGTCGACGGCGGCGGATGACGGAGTCGACCGCAAGGTCGCGGGCCTGCGCGTCGTGCGCTACGACCTGCCGGAGGGCTGCATCGCCGGGTACTATCCCGAATGCAATCCATTGCTGCCGCTCTGGCATCACGAGGAGAAGAGCAAGACACCGGCCGCGAAGTCGATCCCGGTACGCATCACGGCCGAGCATCCGAGGATGGAGGCCGCGGGTTGAAATTGAGGCTGGCCCTTCCGGGTCAGCGCTTCCGCGCGGCGGCGCACATCGCCTCAAGCCGGTCGAGCAGCGGTCTCTGTCCCGGATTGATCTTTCGATGCGCCCAAGACAGATCGAACCATTCCGCGCGATCGACCTCCGGGAAGGTCTGCCGGTGTCCGCTTCGCGGCGGCCATTCGATCTCGAACGAGTTGCTCTGGATAGTCCTCGTGTCGACGTCCGCTTCCGCGGCAAAGGCCGTGACGGCCTTGCCGCCGCGCTGCCTGATCTCGCCCAATGAGCGCAGGGGGACTTTCAGCTGGACGCCGATCTCTTCCTGAAATTCCCTGCGCGCGACATCCTCCGGCTCCTCGCTGCTATCATACTCGCCCTTCGGGATCGACCAGGCGCCCAAATCCTTGTTGCGCCAGAAGGGGCCGCCGGGATGAACCAGAAGCACCTCGATGCTCCCGAGCCTCATGCGGAATGCGACGACGCCGGCGCTTTTTAGGGCCATGATTGCTTAAAACGTTGGTCGCAGCCAGCGTATCACAAGGAGATTTCCAGGCCAGTCCTCGACGGTGATGCCGCCTCATGCGACGGCAGCCCCGCATCGATCACGCTTTGGGTTCTGTCCTGCCGTCTGGGGAGACATGCCGCGCGACATTCAGGCGGCGCTGTTCGAGGTCGCCATGAAGGGACATGATGCCGACCGCGAGGCATTTGCCAGATTGTTGCACGCGCGGCATCCTCGCACTGCATGAGGCGCGATAGCCGATGGTGCCGTGGAGACTGGCGTGACGTCGGCCGGCGGTCTGGACGGACGAGGCGCCGCGCTAGACCACGGGCTGCTTGTCCTTGCGCAGCCGGTTCAGGATGTCGCGGTCGATGTTCAGATGCGCGGCGACCAGTTCGTGCGGCGTCAGCGCCATCCATTGGGCGAGCGAGACGTCCATGAAGCGCGGCGATTTGAACAATTCGAGCAAGCGCAGCGGCTCACTGCCGGTGTTCTCGATGAAGTGGCTCATCGACATCGGCACATAGCCGACGTCGCCGGCTTGGTAGTCGAAGGTACGCGCCCGCGCTTCGGCGGCAAACACCGTCATGCGGCCTTTGCCCGAGATGTAGTATTGCCACTCGTCGGCGTTCGGGTGCCAGTGCAGCTCCCGCATGTGCCCGGGATTGACCTCGACCAGGGCAGCGGCAACATCGGTCGAGATCGGAAAATTACGGGTATCAGCGATGCGGACATTGCCGCCCGACGATTGATGCGGCGGTTGTTGCGTCAGTCTGAATACCATATCGAGCGGCACGGCGCCAAGCGGATCGCTCACGGCGTCTGCCTCGAGCCGTGGCGGCGGCAACTCGGCCTGGAAGATGAATCGCTCTTCCTTGGGAATGCCGTCGAGCGCCTTGACGTTGACGCCGAGGTTTTTCGCCAGCACGTTGCGATCATTGTGCGCGAACAGATCGGTGATCGCGAATGTGGAATCTTCCGAGAACTCGCCGTCGGGAAATGCGAGCAGAAACTCGCAGCCGTCGCCCGGCAATCCCTGGATCGAATGCGGGATGCCGGAGGGAAAATACCAGAGGTCACCGGCGCCGACATCCGCGATGAAGTTATGGCCGTCATTGTCGACCGCGGTAACCCGTGCATTGCCTGCCAGCATGAAGGCCCATTCGGCCTGCTTGTGCCAATGCAGCTCGCGGACGCCGCCGGACTTGAGGCGCATGTTGACGCCGGCCATCGTGGTGGAGATCGGCAACTCGCGCTGCGTGACCTCGCGGGACCAGCCGCCCTCGCGCATCTTCACATGCGAATCCGCAGACGAGAATCTCAGATTCGGCAGCGAACCGCGATCGGTCGAAGGCGGACGCAAGACGTCGGGGTTCTCCTGCTCACGCACAGGATTGCGCGGACCGAGCATCGGTGCTCCCTTGTTGCCGATCACGGGTTCGTTGCCGTCCTGCGCCGAAGCAGCCGCGGTCGCGCCAAGGGCGGCGGCAGCGGCAAGCAGGGCTTGTCGATTTGGAGAGTCCAATTGTACACTCTCTTGTTGGGCGCGAACGCGGAGCTCGCAGGCAAGGTTCCTAAGGATCGCAGCGCTCTGCCGCGGTGAAATTGCAACCCTGCCTCCCGCAGATGGTTCTTTGTCCAGCAAGCGAGAACCGGAGGCGGAGCAAATGACAGACAGCACGGTAAAGAAAGTGTCCGAGCGATCATCGCCGGCGGGCGCGATGGGACAGACCTATCTCGTGTCCGGCAATCGGGTCGCTATGCGCCTGTGGCGCGACGAGCAACCGCATGACAAGGAGAGCGCCCGGCGGGATTATGAGACCGTCGGCTACGTGATCTCAGGCCGAGCTGAACTCACCCTGGAAGGTCAGGTCATCAGGCTCGGGCCGGGCGATTCATGGCTGGTGCCCGCGCAGTCGGAACATCGCTACAGGATCATCGAGCCCTTCACGGCGGTTGAAGCCACCGCGCCGCCGGCCCAGGTTCATGGACGTGACGAGCCGTGATGCAATAGTTCCCCGATTTCTAGGAGGCAGACATGGCCCAGCTCGGCATCGCCCATGCCCGTCGAAGCGAGTTGCAGGGGAGTGCGGCGCTTGCCTCCGTCGCCACGCTGATCGGCACGGCCTTTGGTCTCAGCACGTTGGTCACTCCTCTCTATCTGCTCTATCAGCAGCAGTTTGGCTTCTCCCAGATCACGCTGACGCTGATCTACGCCGCCTATGTTCTCGGAAATATCGCCGCGCTGCTGTTTGTCGGCCGGATCTCCGACGGCATCGGACGCCGCGTCACCGCGCTGGTCGCAACTCTGGTCCTGTTCGCCGCCGCGCTCGTGTTCCTGTTTGCAAACGGAATTGCCGCACTCTACGTCGCGCGCATCCTCAGCGGTCTCGGCATCGGCATTGCCAGCGGCAGCGCCAACGCCTGGCTTGCCGAACTGGTTGGCAAGGGCGACACGGCGCGGGCGGCGACCATCGGGACCAGCAGCAACTTTCTGGGCCTCGGCATTGCGGCCCTGGCCTCGGGTCTGCTCGCACAATATGCGCCATGGCCGTTACATCTCTCCTTTGTGGCCTATCTCGTGGTTCTCTGCGCAGTGGCGCTTTTGGTCTGGTTCTGCCACGAGACGGTACGGCATCCGGACACGAGCCGCCTGACGGTCCGGCCCAAACTGGCCGTGCCTCACAGCGTCCGTGCGCAATTCGTCGCGCCCGCCATCACGGGTTTTGGCTTGATGGCGCTGGTCGGTTTCTACGCGGCGCTGATGCCGGCCATTCTGTCGCAGGACCTGCACGTCCACAACCACGCGGCCGGCGGCGCTTTGCTGTTCGAACTTGCCATCGTGGTGGCATTCGTGATCGTGGCCACGCAGGCGGTCGACAGTCGCGTGGCGATGTTGTGGTCGCTGGCGCTGATGATTCCGGCTGCCGCGGCGATGGTGGCGGCACAGGCCGCTGCGTCGCTCCGGGTCATGCTTGCGGCCACCGCTGGCGTCGGCGTGTCGGCGGGCCTCGGCTATCGTGGCAGCCTGCAGGTGGTGAACCAGATTGCGCCTGCTGAGCAGCGCGCCTCCGTGGTGTCGAGCTACTTTGTCTGCTGCTTCATCGGCAACGCCGTACCCGTCATCGGCGTCGGCGTGCTGTCGAGCTTCACGCGCTCGGTCATCGCAGATCTCACGTTCGCCTGCGTGATCGCTGCGTTTGCGCTGGCTGCCCTGATGTTCGGTCTGGCCCACCGTCAGTGACGATCAGGCAACCTTTGTGGCGCGCGCCCGTCGAATAGCAACGATCGGGACGGCCAAAGGTTGGTTCTGCTCAGGAGTGGAGAAACACATGGCGAGCAAACCGCATTCCCGCCGGGATGTTGTCGGTGCCGGCGCATCGATGGCCGCAGCCTCGATGACCTCGACCGCAGTGAAGGGTGACACCCCGATGACCGCACAGCCCTTGAGTGACCCGGCCGGCAAATATCCGAAACCGCCGTTCAGGAAGCAGTCGCAACCCTGGCCCGGATTGGCGAGCCAGATGGATCCGCCGCCCGATCATGGCGAGCGTTCCTATCACGGCGCAGGCCGGCTTGCCGGCCGCAAGGCGCTGATTACCGGTGGAGACTCCGGGATGGGACGCGCCGCCGCGATCGCATTCGCGCGTGAGGGCGCCGACGTCGCCATCAACTATTTCCCGAGCGAAGAGCCCGACGCCAGGCAGGTCATCGAGCTGATCAAGGCCGAGGAGCGCATGGGGGTGGCGATAGCCGGCGACCTCAGAGACGAGAAGTTCTGTCAGGAGCTGGTGCGCAGGGCGGTCGAAGAGCTGGGCGGGCTCGACATCCTCGTCAACAACGCTGCTAGGCAGCAGGCGCGGCAGTCGATCCTCGATCTGTCGTCGGAGGATTTCGACGCGACCATGAAGACAAACATTTATGCGCCGTTCTGGATCATCAAGGCCGCGCTGCCGCATTTGAAACCCGGTTCGGTCATCATCGGCACGACATCGGAGCAGGCTTACGATCCGTCGCCCGATCTTTACGACTATGCCCAGACCAAGGCGGCCACGATGAACTATGTGAAGTCGCTCGCCAAGCAGCTCGGCCCCAAGGGCATTCGGGTCAACGGCGTGGCGCCGGGGCCGGTCTGGACTCCCTTGCAGGTCTCCGGTGGCGCGACGATGGAAAAGCTCGAAAAGTTCGGCAGCCAGACCGTGTTTGGACGGCCGGGTCAGCCGGCGGAACTGGCCTCCATCTACGTTCAGCTCGCCGCCGCCGACGCCAGCTTCGCCACCGGCCAAGTCTACGGATCAGCGGGTGGCACGGGCCAGCCTTGAGCGTCCTCGGAAGGGCCCCTTCACCATCCCGTCTCGCCCGTTCACCTAAGCCGACGACGACAGGTGGGCCCTGGGCAGCTCCGCGCCAGCTTTGGTCGTGCCACGGAGGCGTGGCTCCAGACCAGAAGGTGAGCGGAAGCATCGCCGGCTTCGCTGCCGAGCAATGCCTGATTTCAAGACCTCAAAGTCCGCTTTCGGTCTCATTTTGCTTTGATTGGTCGGAGGATCTCAATGCAGAGAATGGCTATCAGCCGGCGTGCGGCCCGCTTCACGATCATGAGCGCGATTGTTGTCGCAAGCACCCTCGGAACCGCGATTGCGCAGACATCACACGAACACGATGAAACGGGTTCTCAAGCCGCATCGTTCGCACCGGGAGGTCTTCCCGAGGGTTTTCGCGACCAGTTTGATGATCGTTTCGCCCAAGTAAACGGGGTGCGGCTGCACTATGTTATTGGCGGTCCGGACGACGGTCCGCTTGTCGTCTTGCTGCATGGTTGGCCACAGACGTGGTACACGTGGCGCAACGTGATGCCGTCCCTCGCGAAGGCAGGCTACCGCCCGCTTGCCGTGGATTACCGTGGCGCCGGTGATTCCGAAAAGCCTGCGGTCGGCTACGACAAGGCGACCATGGCCGCGGATATTCGCGCCCTCGTCCATCAACTCGGCGCCAGCCAGGTCCATCTGGTTGGCCGCGACATTGGGGTGATGGTTGCATATGCATATGCCGCACAATGGCCGGATGAGGTCCAAACGCTCGCCATGCTCGATGTTCCGATTCCGGCGACGAGGGCCTGGAATGAGGCAAAATCAAAACCTGACCCCGAGCTTTGGCATTTCGGGTTATTCCAGCAGCGCGATATTGCCGAGATGCTCGTGAGCGGACACGAATATCAATTTATACGTGATTTCTACAGGAAGAGGGCTATTCGATCCGTTTCGGACCAAGACATCGCGGTTTACGCGAGGGCCTATGCGGCGCCTGGCGGTTTGCGTGCGGGGTTCGAGCTTTATCGGGCGTTTCCTGAGGACGAGACGCGTTTTGCGGAATTCCAGAAGCACAAATTGCCGATGCCGGTGCTTGCACTCGCAGGTGACAAGAGCAACGGTATGACCGAAGTCCAGATGGCAAGCGAGATTGCCATCAATGTTCGTGGCGGCGTCGCGCCTGACACCGGTCACTGGTTGCCGGACGAAAATCCGGAATTCCTGGTCATACAGCTCCTTGCCTTCCTGCACGCGCCGAGTCGCACGCAGGGACAATCGATCCGTTAAGCTACTGCGGTCAGACGGCGAGCGCGGAATCGGTCCGTAAACTCAACGCTCCTGGGATTATTCGGTTCGCACCTGCACACGCCAAACTGGTCCGGAGGGCTCAGCTTGGTTCCTGGCGACTGCACAGCGGAGCTATGCGCGGATGACCGAGCTTTCCTCGCTTCGCATTTGTTGGTCTTTGGGAGCGCTTACAATTGCGAAAACTCAACAAAATCAGCGACACGCGGCGTCTGCAGCTTCTGATGGAGGCTATCCGCGCCTATGCGATCATCATGATCGAAGTAGACGGAGTGGTCGCGAGCTGGAACGCGGGGGCGAGTTCGCTGACAGGCTACTCGGTCGAAGAGATCATTGGACAGCCTGCTTCCGTGTTCTATACGCCCGAGGAAAGAGCCGCGCGAATTCCGCAACGGGCGCTGCAGATCGCGTCGAAAACCGGCAGCTTCAGCGGGGAAGGATGGCGCCTTCGCAAGAATGGCAGCCAGTTCTGGGCGTCGGTCGTCATCAACGCTGTCCGTGACGACGGCGGTGAACTGCTCGGATTCGTGGAAGTCACCCGCGACATCAGTGAGCGGCTGCAAACACGTGAAAGCTTGCTTGAGAGTGAAAGACGATACCAGCAGCTCGTAGACGCAGTCATTGACTATGCGATCTTCCAGCTGGACCCCGCCGGCTATGTCACGACGTGGAATCCTGGAGCTCAGCGTATCAAGGGGTATGCGACTGACGAAGTTATCGGAACGAACTTCAGCCGATTCTACACGGCCAAAGATCGCGAGCTTGGCCTTCCAGCACGCGCTCTGGCTGAAGCCGCGGAGAAGGGCAGGTTTGAGGCGGAGGGTTGGCGGGTTCGGAAGGACGGCTCGGAATTCTGGGCGTCGGTCGTAATCGACCGAATCGAAGACGATGCTGGCGGTCTTATCGGTTTCGCCAAGGTCACGCGCGACATCACCGAGCGCAAGGAGGCGCAGGAGCGTCTGCACGAAATTCAGGAGAAGCTGGCCGCTGCGCAGAAGCTTGAGGCGGTCGGACAACTCAGTGGAGGCATCGCTCACGATTTCAACAATCTCCTGATGATCGTGATCGGCAATCTGGAAACGGCGGAGCGCCATGCCCGCAAACTGAGCGGGAACGCAAATCTTGAGCGGGCGCTCGCTCACGCCAAGCGCGGTGCCCAGCGCGCTGCCGCACTTACGAGCCGCTTGCTCGCGTTCTCCCGTCGGCAGCCGCTCGATCCGAAGCCGCTCAACCTGAACAACTTCCTCAATACGCTACAGGACTTCCTCCAACGCACGCTCGGGGAGCGCATCGAAGTGCAGACTGTTGGAAGCGCGGGTCTCTGGGACGTCGAACTCGACACCAATCATCTAGAGTCCGCTATAGTCAATCTCGCCATCAACGCCCGTGACGCCATGCCGAATGGTGGTAAACTCACAATCGAGGCGGTGAATGTATCGGCAGACGAGGAATATTCCGAGCTCAATCCAGAGCTGACGCCCGGACAGTATGTCGTCTTGTCCGTTACGGATACTGGTGAAGGAATGACATCCGACACGCTCAGCCATGCCTTCGAACCGTTCTTCACGACCAAGGAGGCTGGACAAGGCACGGGGCTCGGACTGAGTCAGGTATATGGCTTCGTCAAGCAATCGAACGGGCACGTCAAGATCTACAGCGAAGTCGGTCAAGGAACGACCATCAAGCTGTATTTCCCGCGCTATCATGGCGCCTCGCCGGCAACCTCGACCGAAGCAGAGCAGCCGTGCGCAGAAGGCGACGTGATGGAGACCATACTGATCGTCGAGGATGATGCCGACCTCCGGATCTACATGGTTGATCTGTTGCGCGAACTTAACTATCGCGTTCTCTGGGCTCCAAGCGCCCAAGCCGCCATGATGATCCTGCAAGAGAATCAACCGATAGATCTCATGATCACCGATGTGGTGATGCCAGGGATCGATGGCCGGGAGCTCGGAAGACGTGCTGCGCAAATCCGCTCCGGTCTCAAAATATTGTACATGACCGGCTATTCGCGGAACGCAATAGTTCACCAAGGACGGCTCGACAAGGACGTCGATCTATTGGAGAAGCCAGTCTCGCAGGCTAGGCTGGCACTCAAAGTGCGGGATATATTGGATCGGAGGACTACGTGAAATCGATCGGACCGCTACATGTGGCCGCCGCACTGAGTCGCTCACATCCGCGCATCAAACTTTACTGCTACGGGACATGGAAATAATGCCTACAGCGAAATGCTCTGGCAGCCGGATCGCGGATTCAACCCGCGTGTCGCAGGCCCGGTGTATGCCCAACCGCTGTGGGACTATTTTGCGCCGTCGGATTGAACGTCGGCGGCGTCGGCGGTCAGCCAGCGAGCGACCCCTTGAGCGGTCCTCGACGCTTCCAGACGCTGATCGCACCCAGGACGGCCTCTATATCAGCGCCGATGGACGCATCTACGCGTTTCGTTTCTGAGGTCTGCCACAACGTGATGCGCGAAGCATCGTAATATCGTGGCTTGGGCGGATGCAGAAGGTGATGGCTGGCCAGGCAAGCATCGGCAACAAAAATCTCGATCGTCGTCGTGTCTCGCCCGATGGTCAGTCTCGACGGCCTCGGCTTTATTTGGTCGGCGAGGCGCCCGGCGCTGAGGAATCTGCGCGAGGCAAACCTTTCGTCGGTCCGGCTGGCCGGGCGTTACACAAGATGCTGCTGGAGGCCGGAATCGATCCCAAGCAAGTGCGCTTGGCAAACGCCATTCCGTTTCGCCCGATTGCGTATTCCAGCCGGCGAAAGGCACGCAATCGCAACCCCAGCACCGAGGAGGTTGGCCGCTATGGCGCGGCAGTCCTAACCGACATCCGACGCGCCAAGCCCGGCGTGATTGTGGCGCTCGGCAGCACAGCGGCTCGTCTGCTTGGCGAGCAGCGACGGATCCAAACGGTGCGCAATGCGAAGCTCCAGTTCGAGCGCTTTCCGCTGCGCGTCACCTTCCATCCAGCCTATGCTCGCCGCTTCGGCGGTCGGAACGGCGAGGCTTGGCGTAAGGCGGTCGCCGATCTACGAGAAGCTTGGGAGGAATCGAGAGCAATTGAGGCCTAAACCGCACTTGCATGCCCGAATCGAACCAATGGCTTAAATTATTGTTATTATCAGAGTTTTTTTGTGGTGCCCCTGGCCGGAATCGAACCAGCACTCCTTGCGGAACTCGATTTTGAGTCGAGCGCGTCTACCAGTTCCGCCACAGGGGCCTTCGTGGCCCAAGCCTTGAAATTGGCCAGGGTTGCGAAGCGCGGCGGACTATAGCGGGCAACCCGTCACGGTCAACCCGCGCGGAAGTGATTGTCCCGCGCCTCGACAGCGGTATTTTCGCGCGATACGACCCGGATCGAGCGTGAAGAGGGCACGGCCCATGCGCAGCATGCTCGCAGGAGGACCGCCGTGACGACCGCCACCGCCCATCCGTCACACGCTTCCACCACCGGCAATCCGGCGCTGACGTCGGCTCTGGCGATCGCCGCGATTGCGACGGCGACGCTGGCCGGTGCCTGGTTCTTTCAGCTGGTGCTGGAGATCCTGCCCTGTCCGCTCTGCCTCGAGCAGCGCTATGCCTATTACCTCGCCGTCCCGCTCGGTGCGCTGGTTGCGTTCGCGGCCGGCCGCGGCGCGCCTCGGCCGGTGCTGCTGGCGGGGCTTGCGATCCTCGGCCTCGCCGCGCTCGCCAATGCCGGGCTCGGGACCTACCACGCCGGCGTCGAATGGGGATTCTGGCAGGGGCCGACCGATTGCTCCGGCCCGGTGATGGATTTCAGCAAGGCCGGTTCGTTGCTGGAGCAGCTCGACAAGGTCAAGGTGGTGCGCTGCGACGAGGTGCAGTGGCGCTTCCTCGGCATCTCGCTCGCCGGCTACAATGTGCTGATCTCGCTGTTGATGGCCGCGCTCGCCGGCTGGGGCGTGGCGAAGACGGCGCGCGCCTGAGAGCTAATCGTCGACGTCGTCCTGCGGACGGCCGAACAAATGGACGATGCCCGGCGTCGCGATCGAGACGAACACGAAGCGCGACAGGTGGTGCGCACCGACGAAGATCGGGTCGATGTGCAGCGTCAGCGCCAGCGCCAGCATGGCGTCCATCGCGCCGGGCGCGAACGCCACCACGACGTCGGCGAGCCGGACATGGGTGGTGAAGCCGATCACCGCGACGAAGATGGCGGAGATCAGGATCGCGATCGCGAACGAGCCCAGCCCGGCATTGATGTGGCTCAGCAAGGTCGAGGTCTTCATCCGCGCGAAGCGGGTGCCGATGATGGCGCCGATACCGACCAACGCGACGTTGCGCAGCCAGGGCGGCAGGCCGCCATCGACCAATTCCGAGCCGTGCAGCAGGCTGGAAGCGAGCATCGCGCCGAACATCCAACTCGCCGGAAATTTCACCCAGCGCAGCAGCAGCGAGGCGCCGATCGAGGCGGCGATCAGCGCGGCAAGCCCGGCCGGCGAGGCGACCGCCGTCGGCAAAGGCGGCGGTGCTGCATGCGTCACCCCGGTCAGCGCCAGCACCAGCGGCAGCGCCGCGGTCAAGATGATCACGCGCATGGTCTGCACCACGGCGATGGCGGCGACGTCGGCGCCTTTCTCGGCGGCGAGGATGGTGATCTGCGACAGCGCACCGGGGCTGCCGGCGAGGAAGGCAGAGGTCTGGTCCCAGCCGTGGATGCGCTGCAGATAGTAGCTCGAGCCGAAGGTCGAGCAGAACGTCGCCAGCGCCAGCAGGCCGATGGTGATGGGGTAGGAGCTCATGTGCTGCAACAATTGCTGCGACATCAGCGAGCCCAGCGAGATGCCGAGCAGCAGCAGCACCGCCTGGGTCAGCAAAGCGGGCACCGCGAGCGGCCGCCCTGCCAGCGCGGCGATCGCGACCGCGGTCATCGCGCCGGAGATCAGGCCACCCGGCAACTCGGCCCACAGGAACAGCACGCCGCCGGCGGCGCCGATGACAAGGGTCTCGAGCCCGTTCAAGGCCTTGGTGCGGTCGGGAATGGCCGTTGCCATCGCAGCGCGGATCAGGGTCACGCCGCCTTATGGCAAATTCGCTCCCGCGCGACAATTGCATCTCGCGATTGCAGCAATGCGCGCCTCCGGCTGCCGGCGCACAAATTTTCACCCTCCCGAGCCAGGGAGGGTGAACAGAACCATGACGGCTCTGAATTACTTCGAGGCGGGCTGAGCGGCGGCGCCGCCGGCGGCCTTCTGCTTCTTGCATTCGGAGCGGAATTTCTTGCGCTCTTTGCCATGCAGTCCCTTGGCGTCGGCCTCCTTCGAGCACTCCAGCGACTCGGCACTGCGCTGCTTCTTCTCGGCCGGCGCCTTGGTATCTGCCTTGGTCGTCTCGGTCTTGGGAGCGGCGTCCTTGGCGGCCGGCGCGGTCGTTTGCGCGAATGCTCCGCCCATCAGCAGCACGGAGGCAAGCGCGGTGGCGGTCGCAAGCGAGGAAATCTTCGTCATCATGGGGCACCTCAGAGGGAAGGGAGCGGAACCGTCGCGCGGCGATGCTGAACCGCTGATGAACATGCGGCGGTCTCGCCGCCACAATATTTTGACGCGCGACGGCGTCGGCGCGTTGCCGCAAGTTCGGGTTGCGCTAGGATAATGGTCCTTGTGCCAATGCCCCCAGAGGGAGACCAGAAATGACCATCCAGACCAGATTGTTGTGCGTGATCGCGGTGTCGGGTTTTGCAGCCTTCGCGGCCAGCGCGCCGGCGCAGGCCCTGACCATGCAAGAATGCAGCGCGAAGTATCAGGCCGCCAAGACCGCCGGCACGCTCGGCGACCAGAAGTGGAATGACTTCCGCAAGACCCAGTGCGGCGCCGACGCGACACCGGCCGCTGCGCCCGCCGCGCCGCCGCCCGCTGCCGCAGCTCCGGCACCGGCCGCGCCGAAGGAGGCTAAGAAGGAGGCCGCGCCTGCTGCACCGGCCGCGCCGGTTGCCACCGGCAATGCCGTCTTCCCGACCGCGATCGATCCGAAGTTCGCCAGCGAGAAGCCGCACATGGCGCGCATGCACACCTGCTCGGAGCAGTGGAAGCTCAACAAGGCCAACAACACCACCGGCGGCATGCGCTGGAATCAGAAGGGTGGCGGCGGCTTCTACAGCGAATGCAACAAGCGCCTGAAGGGCTGAGTTTTCGTCGAGTTCGGCGAGCGGCCGGCATGACGCCGGCCGCTTTTCTATTGGTCGCTGGCGAGCAGCTTGTCCGCCGAGGTGGCCAATAGTTGCGCGCGCTTGCGCGGGCCGCGCTCGAGGAACAGCAGGCTCTGGCCGAAGATGAAGCAGTAGAACAGGAAGGCCTGCGCGTCGGCCTCCTCGGCCGGCAGCCCGGCGGCGCGATAGAGCTGGCCGACATTCTTCAGCCGCGCGGCGTCGACGCTGGCTGCAGCGGTAGCTGCGGCGTCGTCGGTGCGCGCCCACTGCCGGATCGCGAGCTCGATCGCCATCGCCTCGGTGTTCATGCGCTCCGAATACAGCGTGATGATCGCCTTCAGCCGCTCACGCGCGCTGGCGCCGTCGAGCGCAGTCTGTTTCTCGATCGCGGCGATGCGGCCGTCGCGCCAGCGCGCCAGCATCGCCTCCAGCAGCGCAGCGCGATCCTTGAATTGGCGGTAGAAGCCGCCCTTGGTGACGCCGAGAGTCTTCGCCAGCACCTCGACCCGCACGCCGTCGACGCCGGAATGAGCGAGCTCGGCAAAGCCCGCCGCGACCCAGACATCGGCCTTGCTTTCAGTCATGTGATCTCCGCAGGGCGCCCATGTGCGAAGAGTTTTCGTCGCGCATAGTCTGTTGTTTGCGCATGATGTCTTCGGAAACCGCCTCGTACTTTTCCGGATCATGCTTTGATACGGTACCGTATTGCTAGCCCGGTCGAGCGCTGATACGCTACCGTATCACGAATGAAGCGCGGAGCGGCACGATGGAGGGCGAGGCAACCTATCGCGGCACGGTCTATCCGTGGCACTGCGATCATATCGGCCACATGAACGTCATGTGGTATGTCGGCAAGTTCGACGAGGCGAGCTGGAATATGTTCGCGCGGATCGGGCTGACGCCGAGCTATCTGCGCGAATCCGGCCGCGGCATGGCCGCCGTGCAGCAGAACATCGCCTACAAGCGCGAGCTGCTCGCCGGCGACAATGTCGAGGTCAGGAGTCGCCTTGTCGAGCTGCGCGACAGGCTGGTCCGCATCTCGCACGAGATGCGCAATGTGGAGAGCGGCGAGGTCGCCGCGATGTGCGAGATCACGGCCGTGCATCTCGATCGCGCCGAACGCAAGTCGACCCCGTTCGCGCCGGCGATCCGCTACGCCGCGATGCAGCACCTCGTGCCGTCAGAACCCGTGACCGCGTGACCGGCATGTCGAGCTTCGCGCCGAAGAATCCCGACTACCACGCGGCCGCAACCGCGACGTTCGCGCAGCAGCGCGCGATGCAGACGCTCGGCATCTCGATCGCGCGCCTAGAGCCGGGCGAGGTCGATCTCGCGATGTCCTATGCGCCCGAGTTCACCCAGCAGAATGGCTTCGTGCATGCCGGCGTCATCACGGCGGGCCTCGACAATGCCTGCGGCATTGCCGCTTTCACGCTGATGCCGGAGGGCTCCGACATCCTCACCGTGGAGTTCAAGACCAACCTCCTGGCACCGGCGCGCGGTGAGCGCTTCCTGTTCCGCGGCGTCGTGGTCAAGCCTGGCCGCACGCTGACGGTCTGCGACGGCAAGGCCTATGCCGTGCAGGACGGCGCCAAGACCCTGGTTGCGACCATGACCGGCACGCTGATGGCGTTGCAGCGGCGGGAGCAGCCGCCAAAATAGACGCCAGTTCCTCCGTCTGGAGCCACCGCCCGGCGGCTTTCAGCTTGCCGGACGCCTCATTATTGTCTTTTGCGGCTGCGATTGTTCTCGCGGCGGTCTATATGCTGCTGCGTAACATCCATGTGCCCCGAGCGTAAAACGGCAAAGGGCCCTCGCGAAAGCCAGTCATGAAGCAGCAGACGACATCACCTCTGGTCAATTCCGGCCCCAGCCGCCGCGTTGCGCTCGGCCTGCTCGGTGCCGGCCTCGCGCTGCTGCCGGCAGTGCCCGCGCGTGCCGAGGACGACGACAAGGTTTTGACCGAGGCGCAGGTGCTGCGCGATCCGGATATTCCGGTGATCGGCAATCCCACCGGCGACATCACCATCGTCGAATGGTTCGACTACAACTGCCCCTATTGCCGCAAGCTCGCGCCGGAGCTCCGCCAGGTGGTGCAGGACGACGGCAAGGTCCGGCTGGTGCTGAAGGACTGGCCGATCCTCGGGCCGGTGTCCAAGGTCGCCGCGCGGATGGCGCTGGCGGCGAAATATCAGAACAAGTTCGAAGCCGCCCATGAGGCGATGATCTCGGTCAACTCGCGCATCACCGAGCCGCGGATCGCCGAGCTGCTCTCCGGCGCCGGCCTCGACATGGACCGCCTGAAGAAGGATCTCGACGCCAATGCCAAGGCGATCGACGCTCTGCTTGCACGCAACAACGAGCAGGCCGAAGCCTTCGGCTTCAACGGCACGCCGTCCTTCATCGTCGGCAAGTACCGCGTCCCCGGCGCGCTCAGCATGGATCAGTTCGAACAGGTGATCGCCGACGCCCGCAAGGCGAACATGGGCCGCAAGATCGAGAACAACTGAGGCAGTCGTCGCCAATATCTGCCCGTCATTGCGAGTTTAGCACCGGCCCAAGGCCGACCCGCGCTTGATGTAAGCGAAGCAATCGAGAGAACGCTGACGCGTTTCGGCCATAAATCATGGCCTCTCCCGGATGGGAGAGGCCATTCGTTCGGGTGTCGACGCTTGGACGGGCGCCGCTACTTCGAGGCAATCTTGGTCCATTCCTCGTGGGCGCGCGTCTTCAGCATGTTCCAGTCCTGGGCGGCGACGTCCCAATTGACGATGGTGCGGGTCTCCTGCGCGGTCTGCCCGCTCGCGACGCTCGACGTCCGCATGGAATCGACGACATAGACGCCGCAAACCAGCAGCAGCGCACCCAAGATCATTCCGAGAAAGACTCGCATCAGAAACCTCCGGTGTTGAACGGATAACGTCGGCGCTCCGGTGCTGGTTCCGCCGCGCCGTCAGTTCCGCCCGAATGCGCGCATCACATAGTCGATGAACACGCGAACGCGTGGCGAGAGCTGGCGGTTGCGGGGATAGAGCAAGGATACCGGCACTGATGGCGGCGGACAGTGTTGCAGCACCTCGACCAACGTGCCCTGCGTCAAGTCGGCTTCGGCATGGAAGCGCGGCACCTGCACGAGGCCGAGGCCAAGCTTCGCGCTGGCGAGATAACTCTCGGGGCCGGTGACAGACATCGTAGCGGGCAACGGAAACTGCTTGAGCGCGCCATCGACCAAAAACTCCATCGGCCGCAAGCGTCCAGTCGTTAGCGAGCGGATACCGATCATGCGATGGCCATCGAGCGCAAACGGGTCGGTGGGTGTGCCGAAGCGCGCGAAATATTCCGGCGTGGCGCAGGTCAGCCGCTCCAGCATCGTCACCTCGCGCGCGATCATGTCGCTGTCGGGCAACTGGCCGAAGCGCAGCACGCAGTCAACGCCCTCGCGGATCAGATCGACCCAGCGGTCGCTCTCGCTCATGTTGATCTCGATGTCGGGATATTCGGCGAGGAAGCCCGGCAGGTTCGGCAAGAGGAAGCGCCGCGCCAAGGTGCCCTGCACCTCGAGCCGCAGCAGGCCCTTCGGCCGCGCGCCGCCGAACGCGCCTTCGGCATCTTCCAGATCCGCGATCAGTGCCAGGCAGCGGCGATAGTGCGCCTCGCCGTCGAGCGTCGGGCGCACCGTGCGCGTGGTGCGTTCGAGCAGCCGCACGCCGAGCCGCGCCTCCAGCCCCTTCACTGCATCCGTCACCGTCGAGCGCGGCAGCCCGAGGTCGTCGGCCGCGAGCGAAAAGCTGCGCCGCTCCACCACGCGCGTGAACACCCGCATCGCATCGAACCGGTCCATGCCATTATCCGACAATAACGAATAGTGATGCCAGAGAATGCACGATTATTCGGATGGCGCCAAGTCATACGGTCCTTCCATCGAACGCGGCTGGCCCGCACAACCCGATGGAGAACGAAAATGACCACCCAAAACAATAAGGTAGCTCTGATAACGGGCGCTTCGCGTGGGATCGGTGCTGCCGTGGCCGAACGGCTCGCCAGGGACGGCTTCACCGTCGTCATCAACTACTCCGGCGACGCCAACGCCGCGCAGGCGGTTGCCGACCGCATCGAAGCCGCCGGCGGCCGGGCGCTGACCGCGAAGGCCGATGTCAGCGACCCCAACGCGGTACGCGGCATGTTCGATGCGGCGGAAGCGGCGTTCGGCGGCGTCGACGTGCTGGTCAACAACGCCGGCATCATGAAGCTCAGCGAGATCGCCGACAGCGACGATGCGATGTTCGATCAGCACGTCGCGATCAACCTGAAGGGCAGCTTCAATACCATGCGCGAGGCGGCCCGCCGGCTGCGCAACGGCGGACGCATCATCAATACCTCGACCAGCCTGGTCGGCACCAGGCTTGAAACCTACGGCGTCTATGTCGCGACCAAGGCGGCGATCGAATCGCTAACCGCGATCCTGTCCAAGGAATTGCGCGGCCGCAGCATCACCGTGAATGCAGTGGCGCCCGGTCCGACCGCGACCGACCTGTTCCTGCACGGCAAGTCGGAGGAGTTGATCGACCACTTTGCCAAGCAGGTGCCGCTGGAGCGACTCGGCACGCCCGCCGATATCGCCAGCGCCGTGTCGTTCCTAGCCGGTCCCGACGGCTCCTGGATCAACGGCCAGACCCTGCGCGCCAATGGCGGTCTGGTCTGAGCTTCGCAATCACGCCTTCAACCTCTCGTTCAATCAAGACCAAAAAGGATATTTGTCATGAAGCAGGTCATCGTTATCACCGGCGCCTCCAGTGGCTTCGGCCGTCTCACTGCCAACGCGCTCGCCAAGGCCGGCCACACCGTCTATGCCTCGATGCGCCACACCACCGGCCGCAACGCCGCCGCGGCCGCCGATGTTGAGGAGTTCGCCCACGACAACAATGTCGACCTGCGCGCGCTCGAACTCGATGTCGGCTCGCAGACCTCGGTCGACGCCGCGATCGCGCAGATCGTAGCCGAAGAAGGACGCCTCGACGTCGTGATGCACAATGCTGGCCACATGGTGTTCGGCCCGGCGGAAGCATTCACGCCCGAGCAGCTTGCCGAGCTCTATGACGTCAACGTGCTCTCGACCCAGCGCGTCAACCGCGCCGCGTTGCCGCAGCTGCGCAAGCAGGGCAGGGGACTTGTGGTCTGGGTGTCGAGCTCCAGCTCGGCCGGCGGCACGCCGCCCTATCTCGCGCCGTACTTCGCGGCGAAGGCCGGTATGGATGCGATGGCGGTGATCTATGCCCGCGAGCTGTCGCGCTGGGGCATCGAGACCTCGATCATCGTGCCCGGCGCCTTCACCGGCGGCACCAATCACTTCGCGCATTCCGGCCATCCCGCCGACGCGGCACGCGTCGCCGAATACGAAGCGGGACCCTATGCCGGCTTCGGCAAAGAGATCATGCAGGCGTTTTCGGCGATCGTCCCTGCGGATGCCGACCCATCATCGGTGGCAGATGCGATCGTCAAGGTGGTCGACACGCCGTTCGGCAAGCGTCCGTTCCGCGTCCACATCGACCCGACCCAGGACGGCGCCGAAGTCGCCTTCGCCGTGATCGACCGCGTCCGCAATGAGATGCTGCACCGGGTCGGCTTCTCGGACCTGCTCAAGCCGCGGGTGAATGAGTAAGACTCTATCTATCCCTTCATTGCGAGCGAAGCGAAGCAATCCATTGGGCCACAAGCTGAGGCATGGATTGCTTCGTCGCTTCGTTCCTCGCAATGACGGGGAGGGAATGTCTCAGGCATCGGCGGCGTGTTCGCCATTCAGCCACCGTAAAATCTCCGCATTGATCTCCCGCGGATAGCAGTGACTGAGGTCGTCGATTTCGCGATAGGTCACCCTGGCGCCCGCGGCCGATAGCAGTCCCTGGGTTTGCCGCGCGGTCTGCACCGGGAACATCCAGTCGAGCACGCCGTGGGTGATGAAGACCGGCAAGCCGCGCAGCCGCTCAGCATCGGCCATCTCCGCCATCAGCGGATGAAACGTTGCGGCAACCGGCGCCAGATGCGTGAAGCGTGATGCGCCGTCGAGTCCTGAGACGTAGCTGAACGTGCCGCCGTCGCTCATGCCGGTCAGCAGCAGCCGGGTCTCGTCGACATTCCAGCGCCCCTGTACCTGGTCGAGGATGCGGTTGAGGTTCGGCGTGTCGGTGTCCTCACCCATCAGCGCCCAGGTCTGTCCCGTCGCGGTTGGCGCGATCAGGATGGCGCCGCGGCTGCGTGCGTCGCGCAGCCAGCTCCAAAGGAAACCGCGGCCGTTGCCGCTGCCGCCATGCAGGGCCATCACCAGCGGCCAGGCGCGATCCGGCGTGTAATATTCCGGCACGTACATCGAGAAGCCGCCGCTGCTGCCCGGCTCGTTGCCTTCATGGAAGATGCCGGTGTCGTCGTTCGGTACGGCCGCGAGCTTCGCCTGCAATTCGGCGTCCTCGCGCAGATCGGGCGCGATGAAGAAGCCGCTGACCGGCGGCAGCTCGGTCAGCGGATAGAGCGCCTCCTGCGCCCGCGGCAGATAGCGCAGCGCGCGGAACACGCTGACGAGATCGCCTTCGCCGTTCTGCACCGCGCGCAATCCCGCATAGCCGGCAAGCGCTGCATCGGTCGATGCCTCCAGCGCCGTCTTGATGTGCGCGAATTTCTCGGGCCATTCGGCCAGCCGCGGCTTCACCGCCTGCAGCGTCTCGTCCGGCTCGCCCGCAATCTGCATGACGTTGCCGAACTCAGCGGGGTTGAGATTGCGCGCGACAAACGACAGCGATTCCAGCGTCTGCAGCAGCGACGGCAGCACGGCCACGATGTCGTCAATCACGGCGTCGGTCATGCGCGGGAATCCTAGTGCAATCTTGGCGCCTTCAACAGCCGCGCGCGGTCGATCGAGGTCAGCGTCACGTCAAAGGTGACGCCTTCATGGTAGACGGTGAGCGGGACGTCGACGCCGGCGGAGCCGAGCGACCAGAGCTTGCGGTAGAAGCCGATCTGGCTGGTGACCTTGTCACCGCCGACAGCGAGGATGACGTCGCCGGTCTTCAGCTCGGCGCGCGCCGCCGGGCCCTTGCTGGCGATGCCGACCACGACGACGCGGTTGTCGATGTCGGTGGTGTACATGCCGAGCCACGGCCGCGACGGCTTGTTGACGCGACCGAACTTGCGCAGGTCGCCGATCACGGGGCCGAGCAGATCGATCGGCACGATCATGTTGACGTGCTCGGCGCGCCCGCCGCGCTCGCGTTCGAGCTGCAGCGAGCCGATGCCGATCAGTTCGCCGCTGTCGGAGATCAACCCGCAGCCGCCCCAGTTCGGGTGCGACGGATAGGTGAAGATCGCCTCGTCCAGCAGATACTCCCAGTAGCCGGCGAATTCCTGCTTCGCCACGATCTGGCTCGCCACCGAGCGGGTACGGCCGCCGGCGCCGCCGACCACGACGTTGTCGCCGACCCGCGTCGCGGCCGACGAGCCGATCGGCAGCGGCGCGATGCCGGGCCGGCCAAGCGCCTGCACCAGGCCGAAGCCGGATTCGAAATCGAAGCCGAGCGCATGGCCCTCGACCACGCGGCCGTCGCCGAGATGCAGCCACACCGCCTCGGCCTCGGTGATCAGATAGCCGATCGTCAGCACCAGCCCGTCGTCGATCAAGACGCCGTTGCCGACGCGCTCGGTGCCGAGCGTCTCGGCGCTGAAAGCATCAGGCGGAATGATCGAATGCAGCCCGACCACACTCATCAGCGCGCGATCGAGATCGAAGCGGTAATCTTCGGGACGGGGCTGAAAGGCCGGGGGCACTTTCCATTCGGTCATGGAGGGCATCGAGGGTCTCCGCAGGATCGCTACGCGTGTGTTCACGTTAACGCCGTGCGAGCCGAAAAGATCACGGGGTCCCGGAACACGTCCGCTTCCGCCATATATAACAGTGAATTGGTGGTTGAGCGAGATGGCGGATCAGGTGCCATGCGCCCAGGTCCAGGCAGATCGCATCTGCGATGCGATCCGACCTCTCCCCGCAAAGAGCGGGGAGAGGTGAAGCAAGCCGCTACTCCGCCTTCGCCGCGCGCGCCGGCATGATGCGGAAGGCGCGGTTCTCCTTGATCCATGCGGCGCGCTCGTCGCGCAGCAGGGTGCGGCGGACCTTGCCGGAATCATCGCGCGGCGGCGCGTCGACCCGCTCGAAGCTTTCCGGATGCTTGTAGCGGCTCAGCCTGTCCTTGAGGAAATCGCCCATGCCGTCGGCGACCGCCTGCGCATCCACGCCGTCGGCAAGCTCGAGGATCGCATGCACGCGCTGGCCGAATTCCGGATCCGGCAGGCCGACCACGACGCAGGAGCGCACGAGCGGATGCTCGCTCACCGCGGCCTCGACCTCGGCCGGATAGATGTTGGCGCCGCCGCGCAGCACCATGTCGGCGAGGCGGTCGCCGAGATAGAGATAGCCTTCCTCGTCGAGCCGGCCGATATCGCCGAGCGATTCCCAGCCGTCCGGCCGCCGCTTCGGCGCGGCGCCGAGATAGTGGTAGGTGGTGCCGGCGCCGTCATTGGGCAGGAAATAGATCTCGCCGGTCTCGCCTGGCGCGACGTCGTTGCCGTCCTCGCCGATGATGCGCAACTTCGCGGTCTCGCCGATCTTGCCGACCGAGCCCTTGTGCGTCAGCCATTCGACGCCGTTGATGACGCAGGCGCCCTGCCGCTCGGTGCCGCCATAGAGCTCCCAGATCCGCTCCGGGCCGAGCCATTCGATCCATTTCTCCTTCAGCCAGGGCGGCATCGGCGCCGCCATGTGAAACACGATCTGCAAACTGGAGACGTCGTAGCGGTTGCGCACCTCCTCGGGCAGCGCCCAGATCCGGTGCATCATGGTGGGCACGAAGTTCACCCATTGCACGCGCTCGCGCTCGATCAGGCGCAGCGTCTCCTCGGCGTCGAACTTGACGAGGCCGGTGACCCGTCCGCCGCCGAACAGCGCGAAGTGCGAGAGGATGAACGGCGCGTTGTGATAGAGCGGTCCCGGATTGAGCAGCGAGGTGCCCGGCGCAATGCCGAGCGTCGGCTCGCTCGCGGTGTCGGTCACGGCGGGGTTGTGGTCGAGGATCACCTTTGGCCGCCCGGTCGAACCGCCGCTGGTCATCGCCTTCCAGTAGCGCGCGATCGGCGCATCGAGCGGTTCGTCGGAAAATCCTTCCGGCGCGAAATTCGCCGGCAGCGAATTCGGTGCATTCCAGTCGGACTCACCGCCGACCACCAGCGACGGCTTGAGGATGTCGAGCACAGCGGCCGCCTCGCCGCGCGGCAGCCGCCACGACAGCGAGGTCGGCGTCGCGCCGCACTTCCACACCGCAAAGCTGGTCTCGAAAAAGGCGTTGCTGTTGGGCAGCCCGATCGCGACGAAATCGCCGGGCTTGACGCCCTTGGCCATGAACGCACGCGCCCGCGCATTGGCGCGGCGCTCGAGTTCGGGCCAGGTCAGCGCATCCGGACCGTGACTGATTGCGACCGCCTCAGCGGGCTTGCGTTCGGCATACCAGCGCGGCACGTCGGCGAGAGGAAGCAGCATGGGTCGTTTCCGAAGGGCAGGGCGCGTCGTGGCGCTCTTGTTGCGGGGGCGTGGCCAATGCCACGGGCCCAGTTCACCAACAGTGCGGCATTCAAGTCAAGGCTGACGATCGCCGGCTCAGCCGGTATCCCGCTGATGGGGTTGCGGAATCCCCATTTGCTAAAAGCCGTGTCGAGATTTCGGTAAAGTTCAACCGATCGCGCTAAGGCGGGCTTCACGCGGCGGGCCGCATGGTCCAGGCAGCGGCTGTGCGCCGATCGGACTTGCGCGTCCAGCGACGAGCCCGGCGCCGACGTTCCAAGGGATCGACGACCATGGCGAGCAATGGTGCACGGATCAAGGTCAGCCGCGAGCCGCGGCGCCAGCTCAACAACCGGATCGCGTGGATCACGGTGGATGACGGTGCGACCGAGAGCGAATGCGCGGTCGCCGACATCTCCCCTGGCGGTGCCAAGATCACCACCGAAGTCGAGTTCGACGTCAAGGACCGCCTCGCGCTGACGCTGCTCGCCGACCACTCCAAGCGCTACCCCTGCGAGGTCGTCTGGCGCCGCGGCAAGACCTACGGGCTGAAATTCGTCGTCGCGGAAGCCGAGACCGAGCCGAAGGCGGCGGAGCCGGTTGGCGCGACGTAGCCGCACCGCGAACGGCGCTACTTGAATTGGCGATGCCGGTATTCCCGCCTCAAGCGATTGATTTCATCGTTGGACGCGTTCAATAGCTCAAAGGCTATCGGCTGCAGCCGACCGCTATCGCACATTTCCAGTTCAGCATCGACCCGTCCCGTGTAGACGACCCGCTTTCCGTCCGGGTCCATCACCTTCGTTGGACCGGTGGAGCGATTGGCATGCGCACCGACAAGAACAGTTGCGCCGCGCCGCCATTCCATTGCATTCGACTTCACGTCGCAGGTCCTATCGCACCATCGCTGCTGGACGACGACTGCCCTCTGATCGGGCGACGACGTCATCAGCCGTCCCTTCAAGACCTCAACATGATCGAAAGCAAGCAAACGGCTGAACGTCACGTGAGGATTGGTCAGATAGCGAACCGAGGCGACGCGGCCGCGGAAGACGATCGGCGTGCGATCCAGCAGCTCGAGCATCGCTCGGCTCTCGGCGTCCCGTTGTTGCTGCTCAGTCGGAGCATCGCTGCCGTCGGGAGTCCTCTCCCACCAGCTCGGCGAGGACAGGGCCCAAATTGCGCAATCCAGCGCTTCCACGTGTTCTGACCAAGTCAGAGCGCCGAGCAGTAGAATGGCGGCAGTCAACCAGCGCATGTAGGTCTCGCCGAGGAGGGCAGGGATCATTACGCATACCACGCCTCGCGGCAGCAGGTCATGTGCCCGCAAGACGCTACGGGCGGTAATGCGCCTTTCACCGTCCCGTCGCGGGGTTAGGGCTGCTCGTCGGCGCTCCGGGAGCGGCCGGTGCTGCGCTGCCGCCGCCGACACCGCTCGATGGGGCGACACGCTGGCCGGGCTGTACCGGAGGCGGCGTGCCGCCGACGCCATTCGAAGGAGCGGCGCGGTCGCCGGGCCGCGGTGGCGGTGGGGTGCCGCCGGTGCCTTGAGCAAAAAGCTCGGCCGGCGCGAGGATCAGGCCGGCGGCGACGATGATGGCGAATTTGGTCTTGAGCATTCGCTTGTCCGGGGTGGACCTATGCAACATGGATCAACGTCGGCAGGGGTGTCGTCGTTCCCACGACGCTATCGGATGTGCGAGACAAACTTGGCTTGCCGATTGTCGTTGCGGCGTACGCCGGCGCCGACGAAAGAGTGTGTTCCGCCTCACGGCGTCCACGCCATCTTCAGCACTGCGCGTCCCGAGGTCGGGTTGACGCTCTCGCCGGCATGCACGAAGCCGTTGCGTTCGTAGAAGCGGATGGCGCGGGCGTTGTCCTTGTTGACCAGCAGCGTGACGCCAACGGGCGCAAGGCGCTTGGCCTCATCGACCAGCGCGGTCGCGAGCGGGGAGCCCCACTGCGCGGGAGCGACCACGAGCTGGTCGAGATAGCCTGACTTGTCGATGGTCACGAAGCCGGCCAGCGCGCCGTCCTGTTCGGCAACGACGATCGCCGCGTTCGGTACCAGCTCGTTTCGCCAGCGCTCGCGCCACCAGGCGACGCGGGCATTGAAGTCGATCGACGGATAAGCCTGCTGCCAGGTGATCCGCCACAGCTCGATGGCGGCGTCCTCATCCGCGGCACGATAGGGGCGGAGCGTGGATGTGTGCGTCATGCCAAAGTCGTCATGCCCGGGCTTGACCCGGGCATCCATCCATTTCGAAGGAGTCTTTCTTCGATGGATTGCCGGGTCAAGCCCGGCAATGACGAGGGGGTGTTCAACAGCCCTGCCCTATCTCTCCGTCAGCTTCAGCTCGATGCGGCGGTTGCGCTTGTAGGCCTCTTCGGTCTGCGCGGTCTCGAGCGGCTGGAATTCGGCGAAGCCGGCGGCGACCAGGCGCTGCGCGGGGACGCCGAGCGAGACCAGATACTGCACCACCGAGATCGCGCGCGCCGACGACAGCTCCCAGTTCGACTTGAACAGCGGGCTGTTGATCGGCCGCACGTCGGTGTGGCCGTCGACCCGCAGCACCCAGGCGATCTCGGGTGGGATCTTCTTGTCGAGGTCGACCAGCGCGCTGGCCACGGTTTCGAGCTCGGTCTTGCCTTCGGGGAGCAGCGTCGCCTGGCCGGTCTCGAAGAACACTTCGGACTGGAACACGAAGCGGTCGCCGACGATGCGGATATCCGGGCGGTTGCCGAGGATGGCGCGCAGCCGGCCGAAGAATTCAGAGCGGTAGCGCGACAATTCCTGCACCCGCTGCGCCAGCGCGACGTTGAGACGCTGGCCGAGATCGGCGATCCGGCCCTGCGATTCCTTGTCGCGCTTCTCGGACGCATCGAGCGCCTCTTCCAGCGCGGCGAGCTGGCGGCGCAGCGCGCTGATCTGCTGGTTCAACACCTCGATCTGCGCCAGCGCACGCGACGAGACGCCCTTCTCGGACTCCAGCGCCTTGTTCAGCTCACTGGCGCGGCCCTGCGCGTCACTGCCGGAACTCGCCAGCCCCTCATAGAGCCCCTTCATGCGGTCGCGCTCGCTCTCGGCGGAAGCAAGGCCGGCGCGCAACTGCGCCACCTGGTCGTCGAGGCTGAGCTTGCCGAGCTTCTCCAGCGACAGCAAATCGTTGAGCTGCGCGATCTTGGCGTTGAGCTGCTCCAGCGCCTTGTCCTTGCCGGTGACCTCCTGCGACAGGAAGAACTGCACCACCAGGAACACCGAGAGCAGGAACACGATCGACAGCACCAGCGTCGACAGCGCGTCGACGAAGCCGGGCCAGTAGTTGAAGGCGGATTCACCGCGGCGGCTGCGGGCGAGGGCCATGAGGCAACCTCCTTGTTAACTCTTCTCGGGCTGGCGCGCCAGCCGCTCCAGCAGCCGCTTGATCTCGCGGTTCTGCTCGCCCTGCCCGTCGGCCCATTCGCGGATCATCTGCTGCTCGGTGCGCATATGCGCCACCAGGCCCTGGATCGCCTCGGCGAGATTGGCCATCGCCGCGGTGGTATTGCGGGCGCCGCCGCCGTCCTCCAGCGCGCCGCGCAGCCGCTCGATCGCGCCTTGAAGCTCGGCGCCGCCGAGGCCTGTGCCCTCGCCGGAGATGCCGCGCACCGTGGTGGCGAGCCAGTCCTCGAGATCGGTGTAGAAGCGGTTCTGCGCCTGGCTCGATTGCAGATCGAGAAAGCCGAGGATCAGCGAGCCGGCGAGGCCGAACAGCGAGGACGAGAACGAGATGCCCATGCCGCCGAGCGGCGCGGCAAGCCCCTCCTTCAGCGTGTCGAACAGCGCCCCGGAATCGCCGCCGACCTTGAGACCGTCGATCACCTTGCCGACCGAGCCGACGGTTTCGATCAGGCCCCAGAAGGTGCCGAGCAGGCCGAGGAACACCAGCAAGCCGGTCATGTAGCGCGAGATGTCGCGCGCCTCGTCGAGGCGCGTCGCGATCGAATCCAACAGATGCCGCATGGTCTGCTGCGAGATCGACATCCGCCCGCTGCGTTCGCCGCCGAGGATCGCGGCCATCGGGGCCAGCAGCGTCGGCCGGCGGTCGATCGCCAGGCCGGGATCGGCGATGCGGAAATTATTGACCCAGGCGACCTCGGGATAGAGCCGGATCACCTGGCGGAACGCCAGGATGATGCCGATCAGCAGCACCGCGCCGATCAGGGCGTTCAGCCCCGGATTGGCGAAGAAGGCGGTGATGATCTGCTTGTAGAGCACGACCCCGATCAGACCGCAGAGCACCAGGAAGACCAGCATCCGCACCAGGAAGATCCGCGGCGAGGACAATTTGCTCAGTTCGATCTCCATGTCGGAGCGGGAAGGGGGCATTGCCGGTCATCCGTTCGCGAAGGCCGCATCTGCCAGCAATATGGCACAGCGGCAGAGGGAGGAAAGTGAGGAAAGCCGAATCCTGCGTCCGAACGGCAGAACCTTTGGTTGAAGCGGTATGGTCAGCACGCGCCTTGCGCGGACATCCGGCCTCGCCGAACCACGCGGGCAGCGATCCCTCAGCCGGCAAGGGCGGGGCGCCGGACAAGTTGCTGCCGAGGTGAGGAGAACGGGGTCGGCGGTGATTCGGTCCTGCCGCGCCGCAATGCCGCCGATCTCGCCATTGGGCCGGCACAAATCGCATTTCCCGCTCACGGATTGCTTAACGCGGCCCCACAGCTTGCAATGGAACCCGCTCACAATGCGGTGAGTCCCGAAAAGTTGCCGCAACTTCAGTGCGATAGACTTGTGTGACATTGAGCCGCCGAAAAACGCATTGCGTCGCAGCAACGACATTTTATTTTTGGCGGACCAACAATGCGGCGTCGTGGTGATGCCGCTGTTTCTTTGTCCACACCTGATCAGGGGGCAACAATCTCGATGTCTGGACTTCGCGCGCAATCGGCATGCATTGCGTTGATGCTCGCCGCCATCGCGCCACTGCTTGCTGGCTGCGATGAGCCGAACACCGCGACCGCCGCCGCACAAGCAGCACCCGAGCCCGACGTCAGCGTTGTCACCGTGAGGCCGCAGTCGCGCGCGATGGTCCGCGAACTGCCGGGCCGGATCGCGCCGACCCGGGTGTCCGAGGTGCGTCCGCGCGTCTCCGGCATCATCGTCAACCGCATGTTCCACCAGGGCAGCGAGGTGAAGGTCGGCGATCCCCTGTACCAGATCGACCCGCGCCCGTTCGAAGTCGACCTGCAGTCGGCCGAGGCCGCGCTGGCGCGCGCCAAGGCCGTGCAGGAGCAGGCCGCGCTGCAGGCCCGCCGCATCTCCACCCTGACCAGCCAGCGCGCCGCGCCCGAAGCGGAGAATGAAAAGGCGATCGCGACGCTGAAGCAGGCCGAGGCCGACGTCCAGGGCCGCGAGGCCGAGGTCGCGCGTGCCAAGCTCAACCTCGACTACGCCACCATCCGCGCGCCGATCGACGGAACCATCGGTGCGGCGCTGGTCTCCGAGGGCGCCCTGGTCGTGCAGAACGATGCATCCAGCCTCGCGACCATCCGGCAGCTCGATCCGATCTATGCCGACTTCCAGCAGTCGGTCACCGAGATGAACCAGCTCCGCCGCGCCTTCGAGAACGGCGACCTCGAACGCATTGCCTCCGACGCGATGAAGGTCCGCCTCGTGCTCGACGACGGCTCGATCTATCCGCTGCCGGGCAAGCTGCTGTTCTCGGACGCCAAGGTCGACGCCTATACCGGTCAGGTCACCTTGCGCGGCGAGTTCCCGAACCCGAACCGCATCCTGCTGCCAGGCATGTATGTCCGTGTGCTGATCGAGCAGGGCATCGACAGCGACGCCATCGCCGTGCCGCAGCAGGCGATCCAGCGCAATGGCGGCGGCGGCAGCGAGGTGTTCATCGTCAAGGCCGACAATCATGTCGCGGTCCAGCCGGTGCGCACCGGCTCGCTGCAGGGCGGCTACTGGTTCATCAGCGAGGGCCTGAAGGCCGGCGACAAGGTCGTCGTCGAAGGGTTCCAGAAATTCGCCGCGGGCGACAAGGTCCGGCCGCAGGCCTGGCGCGAAATCGACGCGGCTGCAGCACCCACGGATACGCAGCAAGCCGCGCACGCGGTGCGGTGATCCGCGATGCCTAGCTTCTTCATCGACAGGCCGATCTTCGCCTGGGTCGTCGCGCTGTTCATCTGTCTGATCGGCGCGATTTCGATCCCGCTGCTCGCGGTCGCGCAATACCCGATCATCGCGCCGCCCTCGATCTCGATCTCGACCAGCTATCCCGGCGCCTCGCCGGAAAACCTCTACAACAGCGTGACGCGGCTGATCGAGGAGGAGCTCAACGGCGCCGCCAACATCCTGAACTTCGAATCGACCTCCGACTCGCTCGGCCAGGTCGAGATCATCGCCAACTTCAAGCCGGGCACCGACACCAGCCAGGCCTCGGTCGAGGTGCAGAACCGCCTCAAGCGCGTCGAGGCGCGGCTGCCGCGCGCCGTGATCCAGCAGGGCATCCTGGTCGAGGAAGCCTCCTCGGCCGTGCTGCAGATCATCACGTTGAATTCGACCGACGGCAGCCTCGACGAGGTCGGTCTCGGCGACTTCATGATCCGCAACGTGCTGGGCGAGGTCCGCCGCATTCCCGGCGTCGGCCGCGCCACGCTGTATTCGACCGAGCGCAGCCTGCGCATCTGGATCGATCCGGCCAAGCTGGTCGGCTACGGCCTGTCCGCCGACGACGTCAACAAGGCGATCACGGCGCAGAACGCCCAGGTCGCCTCGGGCAGCATCGGCGCCGAGCCGAGCACCGACAGCCAGAAGATCTCCGCGCAGGTGCTGGTCAAGGGCCAGCTCTCCTCGCCGGACGAGTTCGGCGCGATCATCCTGCGCGCCAATGCCGACGGTTCGACGGTCCGCCTGCGCGACGTCGCGCGGATCGAGGTCGGCGGCCTCAGCTATCAGTTCAATACCCGCCTCGACGGCAAGCCGACCGCCGGTCTGTCGGTGCTGTTGTCGCCGAAGGGCAATGCGCTGGCGACCGCGAGCGCGGTCGAGGCCAAGATGAAGGAGCTGTCGCGCTTCTTTCCGGCCAACATCAGCTACGAGATCCCCTACAACATCACGCCGGTCGTGAAGGCCTCGATCGAGAAGGTCCTTATGACGCTGGTCGAGGCGGTGGTTCTCGTGTTCATCGTGATGTTCCTGTTCCTGCAGAACATCCGCTACACCATCATTCCGACCATCGTGGTGCCGGTGGCGCTGCTCGGCGCCTGCGCCACGCTGATGATCGCGGGCTTCTCGATCAACATGCTGACCATGTTCGGCATGGTGCTGGCGGTCGGCATCCTGGTCGACGACGCCATCGTCGTGGTCGAGAACGTCGAGCGCATCATGGCCGAGGAGGGCCTGCCGCCGAAGGAAGCGACCAAGAAGGCGATGTCGCAGATCACCGGCGCCATCATCGGCATCACCCTGGTGCTGATGGCGGTGTTCGTGCCGATGGCGTTCTTTCCGGGTTCGGTCGGCATCATCTACCGCCAGTTCTCGGTCACCATGGTGGCGGCGATCGCGTTCTCGGCGCTGCTCGCGCTGTCGCTGACGCCGGCGCTGTGCGCGACCTTGCTCAAGCCGGTGCAGCAGGGCCACGGCCACGCCCGCAGGGGCGTGTTCGGCTGGTTCAACCGCGTGCTCGACAAGAGCCGCGACGGCTATACGCGCACGGTGCAGGGTGGGCTGAAGCGCACCGGCCGCCTGATGGCGATCTACGCCGTGCTGTTCGTCGCCGTCGGCTGGGGTTTCGTGCGGCTGCCCGGCGGCTTCCTTCCGGTCGACGACCAGGGCTTCATCACCACCGACGTACAGACGCCGTCGGAGTCGTCATACGCGCGCACCGAGGCGGCGGTCGAGAAGGTCGAGAAGTATTTGCTCGAGCGCGCCGGCATCGAGAACGTCACGTTCCTGACCGGCTTCAGCTTCCTCGGCCAGGGCATGAACACCGCGCAGGCCTTCATCACCCTGAAGGACTGGTCGGAGCGCGGCCCGAAGGATTCCGCGGCCGCCATCGTCGCCGACATCAACCGCGATCTGTCGTCGATCCGCGACGCCAGGATCTCGGCGCTGCAGCCGCCGCCGATCGACAACCTCGGCAACTCCTCGGGCTTCTCGTTCCGCCTGCAGGACCGCGGCCAGAAGGGTTATGCGGCGCTGATCTCGGCGTCCGACCGCCTCGTGACCGAAGCCAATGCCAGCCCGGTGCTGCAGAAGGTCTATGTCGAAGGCCTGCCGCCGGCGCCGCAGGTCAATCTGATGATCGACCGCGAGAAGGCGGGCGCGTTCGGCGTCACCTTCGAGGACATCAACCAGACGATCTCGACCAATCTCGGCTCGAACTACATCAACGATTTCCCGAACCGCGGGCGTATGCAGCGCGTCATCGTGCAGGCCGACAAGACCAGCCGCATGAACGCCGACGATATCCTCAATTACAACGTCAAGAACAGCCGCGGCCAGCTGGTGCCGTTCTCGGCCTTCGCCACCATCGAGTGGACCAAGGGGCCGACTCAGATTGCGGGCTTCAACTACTATCCGGCGGTGCGCATCTCCGGCGAGGCGCGGCCGGGCTTCACCTCGGGCGATGCGATCGCCGAGATGGAGCGGCTCGCCGACAAGCTGCCGCGCGGCTTCGGCTATGAGTGGACCGGCCAGTCGCTGCAGGAGAAGCTGTCCGGTTCGCAGGCGCCGTTCCTGCTCGCGCTGTCGGTGCTGGTGGTGTTCCTCCTGCTCGCCGCGCTCTATGAGAGCTGGACCATTCCGCTCGCGGTACTGCTGACGATTCCGCTTGGCATTCTCGGCGCGGTGGTGGCGGCGACGATGCGCGGGCTGTCCAACGACGTCTATTTCACCGTCGGCCTGATCACCATCATCGGCCTTGCCGCCAAGGACGCGATCCTGATCATCGAGTTCGCCAAGGATCTGCGCGCGCAGGGCAAGCCGCTGGTCGAGGCGACGGTGGAGGCGTGCAGTCTGCGCTTCCGCCCGATCCTGATGACCGGTCTCGCCTTCGTCTGCGGCGTGCTGCCGATGGCGATCGCGACCGGCGCCGGCGGCGCCAGCCAGCAGGCGCTCGGCACCTCGGTGATGGGCGGCATGATCGCCGTCGTAATCCTCGCGCTGCTGCTGGTGCCGGTCTTCTTCGTCAGCGTCCAACGCGTGCTCGCCGGCGACCGCGAGAAGGCGGCGGAGACGGTCGAAGCACACGGCCCGCCCGCGCCGGCCAAGGGCGCGCACTGAGCATGATCCGGAAAAGTGCGAAGCGGTTTTCCGAGAAGATCATGCTCAAACAAGAGCTAAAGCGCGATGACGATTCAACCAAACCTCATCGCGCTTTAGAGGCGCGCACCGGCGTTCGAGATCGGCGCTGTTCAATTCGGACCCCAGCGCCGCTTCCGGCTTGCTTTCGCGAGCCGGCCAATCCAGATTGCACCTCTGGATTGAACGAGAACCCGGCGGGCAACCCGAGGAATGAGAGCGTGCAATGGGCCCGAGCGAAATTGAGATTTCGAATTATCGCTCGATCCGGCGGCTCTTCATGCCCGTTCAGCCGCTGTCCGTCTTCGTCGGCGAGAATGGTGTCGGCAAATCGAACCTCTACAAATCCCTGTCGCTGTTGCGCGACGCGGCGACCGGCCGGATCACGCGCACGATCGCCGACGAAGGCGGATTGAACTCGGTCTGCTGGTCCGGCCTGCGCAAGCGCGGCGAGGATGGACGGCTGCGATTGGCGGCCAAAATCGACAACATCAGGTACTTCATCGAGCTCGGACATCCGGGCCCGCTTGAGGCGGCATTTCCCGGCGAGCCGATGATCAAGTCCGAGCGCATCGAGGCGACGCACGGCAAACGCAAGGTCCTGCTGATGGAGCGGACGAATTCGCATGTCAGCGTCCGCGGCGAGAGCGGCGCCTGGAGTGAGCACAAGAATGCGGTGCTGCCGTCGGAAACCGCGCTCGCCGGTTTCCTCGACGGCAAGACGTGTCCCGAAGTGGACCTGATCAGAAACGCGCTGCAGAGCTGGCGTTTCTATCACGATTTCCGCACCGATCAGGCGTCACCGATCCGCAAGCCCTGTCTTGCGATCACAACGCCCTCGCTGAGCGCCGACGGCAGCGATCTGGCTGCCGCCCTGGCAACGCTCTACGCCATCCGCCAGGATGCCGAGGATATGCAGGATGCGGTCGAGGATGCGTTCCCGGGTGCCGAGCTCCGGGCATGGCAACGAAATGGTGCCTGCGAGTTCGATCTGCAGCTTGCCGATATGCCGCGTCCGTTCAAGGCGCACGAACTATCCGATGGGACGCTGAAATATATCTGCTTGCTCGCCGTGTTCATGGGCTACCGGCTGCCGCCGTTCATTGCGCTGAACGAGCCCGAGACCAGCCTGCATCCATCCTTGCTGGCGCCGTTGGCGCGGCTGATCGTCAAGGCGTCGCGCCGCGCCGATGTCTGGATCGTCACCCATTCGGAGCACTTGATGGAGGCGTTGCGCAGCGAGAGTTCGGTCCCGCTGCGCCGGGTGATCAAGACGAAAGGCGCCACCATCATCGAGGGCCTGACCCTCGCCGGCGAATTTCGCGACGAGGACGACGATTAGCCGCCGCAGATCGCGGCGTTGCACTACTGCCCGAGCGGCCGCAAGATCCTGATCAGTTCGCCGTGCACGAATTCGTTGCCGCAGACGACGTGGCCGGTCTGCAGCGGGTCGTCATTGCCCTGGATGCCGGAGACGGTGCCGCCGGCTTCCTTGACCATGATCTGGCCGGCTGCGATGTCCCAGGGTTGCAGGTTGCGCTCCCAGTAGCCGTCGAGGCGGCCGGCGGCGACGAACGCGAGGTCGAGCGAGGCGGCGCCGAAGCGGCGGAAGCCCGCGACCTTGCTCTGCAGCGCGGCCATCTCCTGCAGCGCCAGCTGGTGGTTGCCGCGGCCGATATGCGGCAGGCCGCAGGCGATCACGCATTCGTTGAGCTGGCGGCGGCCAGCGACCCGCAGCCGCTGGTCGTTGAGGAACGCGCCCTTGCCGCGCTCGGCGATGTAGAGCTCGTCATTGGCCGGATTGTAGATCACACCCGCGATCACGGTGCCCTCGCGCGCCAGCCCGATCGAGATCGCGAATTGCGGGATGCCGTGCAGGAAGTTGGTGGTGCCGTCGAGCGGATCGACGATCCAGGTGTGGCTCTTGTCGGAGCCTTCCCGATGCCCGCCTTCCTCGCCGTGAAAACCGTAGCCGGGCCGCGCCTTCTCGAGGTCGGCGTAGAGCATCTCCTCGGCGCGCTTGTCGGCCAGCGAGACGAAATTCGCCGGCCCCTTCAGCGACACCTGGAGGTGCTCGATCTCGCCGAGATCGCGCTTGAGGCTGCGGCCGGCCCGCCGCGCGGCCTTGACCATGACATTGATGAGGGCGGAGTAGAGCATGATGTGTACTTGACTCGAGAATGTTGGATCTCGGCGCTGGCAGCGCAGGAAGTTTCTGCCCGTCATCCCCGGAGCAACGGCTTTGCCGTTGCCTCGGGAGGAGCGCGGAACGCGCGTCTCGAAGGATCGACGGCCTGGTCTGTGGCCGATCATCCTTCGAGGCTCGCTCCGCTCGCACCTCAGGATGACGGGCAAAAATAGAGCGGCGAGGCTGTCCGAGGTTTCCGGACTGGGTGCCCTCTGAAGCAGGCGCCGTCAAGGCGTCATTTGGCGTTGCGGCCGATCCATTTCCGGGCAGCTGCCTCGGCCTTGGCGCGGTCGTCCGGGCTCATGTCGGCGAGGATGTCGTCGAGATCCGGATCGCCCTTGCCGCCGGTCTTGGCCACGGTGTGCCATTTCAGGGCCTCGACCTTGTCGACCGGCGCGCCCTGGCCGGTCGCCAGCACACGGGCGAGCCGGTTCTGTGCGATCGGGCTGTTCTGCCGGGCCGCCTTGCGCAGCAATGCCACCGCCGCCGGCACGTTCCGCGGCGTGCCGGTGCCGTTGTAGAGGGCGATGGCGTATTCGACCTCGGCGTCGACATTGTCGGCCAGCGACGCCGCCTGCAGCAGCCGCACCGCCTTTTCGAGGTCCTTCGGCACCCCGGTGCCTTCCTTGTAGAAGGTCGCGAGCGCGTATTGCGCCTCGGGGCTGCCGGCATCGGCGGCCATGCGCAGCAGCTCGGCCGAGCGCCTGAGGTCCTGCGGCAGGGTCTGGCCGTCGAGATACAGCAGCGCGAGATTATAGGCCGCCTTGGGCTCGCCGAGCTTGGCCGCCGACGCCAGCAGCTTGACCGCGGTATCCTTGTCGACCGGGCCGCCGCGGCCGGCGATCTTCATCATCGCGAGCGCGAACATCGCCTCGCGGTCGCCGCCGTCGACGGCGCGCTTGTACCAGCCGTCGGCCTTGACGTAATCGCGCTTGACGCCGAGCCCGTTGGCATAGAGCTCGCCCAGCATGGTCATCGCCTTGGGGTCGTTGTTGTTCTGTGCCCGCGCGGTCGCGAGGTCGAACGCGGTCTTGTACATGCCGCGCTGATAGGCGCCGTAGACCAGGTCGACATTGGGATCGTCGACCGTCTGGGTCGGCGTGGGCGAAGGCGTCGGGGTGGGCGTCGCCGCGGCGGCCGGCTTCGGCGCGGGCTTCTTGGCGACCGGCGAATGCACCTTCGGCTTGCTCTCCTTGGGCGCCTCCTTCTTAGCCGGCGGCGTCTGTGCCGGCGGCGTGATCGACAGCTGCGCCATCGCGCCGCCTGCCAGCATCGTGCAGCCGAGCGCAACACCTATCGGACGCAGGTGCTTCATTCCGGCGTCATCCTTCAGTCATCCCTCGGCCTTGGCCTTCCCGAACGTGCTGGCATGCGCTTGCGCGATCGCCTCGCCGATCTCGATCAGCGCCGCCTTGGCGCCGCGCGGATCGGCCCAGATGGCATCTCCGACCAGGACGAAATCCGCGCCCGCGGCGGCGAATTCCTCGGCCTCTGCGCGCGAGGCGGCGAAGCCCACGCAGGGCGGCTCGAACAATTCGTCCCACCATCCCAGCCGCTCGGCGATCGCCTCGACCGACGGCCGCTGTCCCTTGGCATCAGGTTCGCCGAACAGCACGTAGTCGGCGCCGGCTTCGCCCGCCGCCATCGAATCGTGGCGGGTCGCCAGCCCGCCGACACCGGCGATGCGGTCCGGCTTCAGCGAGGGCAGGGCGTCCTCCATCGCGGCAACGCCGGTCAGATGCGCGCCGTCGGCGCCGGCGCGGGCGACGATGTCGGGATGGCCGTCGATCAGGAGCGCCGCGCCCGCGTTCTGAACTGCAGGCGCCAGCGCCTTGACGCGGGTGATCATGCTGCGCGGATCGGTTTCGGCGAGCCGCACCAGCACCGCGGCGACGTCGGCCGCGGCGAGCAGATCCGGGAGCTCGGCGGCGAGCTGCGCGGGCTCCTCGACCAGCGGCGTCGCGAGATAGAGGCGCGGGACGGGCCGCGGCGGAACGGGCTTGGTGGCCAATTATGCCGCCTGTTTCTCGAGCGCGGCGTCCCAGTGGCCGGTGCTCGCGAGGCTGTTCATCTTGGCGCGATGCGCGAAGGCGCGCTGGCCCGCAGGCACGTTGTCGGCCTTGCCCGACCACGCCCTCTGCGGCGCCGCCTGCAGCGCGCGGCCGTAGGAGAAGGTCAGCTTCCAGGGCAGATTGCCGATCTTGTTCATGGCGTCGAGATGCGCGGTGGCCTCCTCGTCGCTCTGTCCGCCGGAGAGGAAGGCGATGCCGGGGACCGCGGCCGGCACGCAGCTCTTGAGCAGGCGCACGGTCTTCTCGGCGACTTCCTGCACTGACGCCTGCTTCGGGCACTTCTTGCCAGATATGGCCATGTTCGGCTTAAGGATCATGCCTTCCAGCGCGACGCGCTGCACCCGCAATTCCTGGAAGGTGCGGTTCAGCACCCGCTGCGTCACCTCGTAGCAGCGGTCGATGTCGTGGTCGCCGTCCATCAGCACTTCAGGCTCGACGATCGGCACGATCTGTGCGGCCTGGCACAGCGCGGCGTAGCGCGCCAGCGCGTGCGCGTTGACGCGGATCGCGGTCATGGTCGGAATGCCGCGGCCGCCAGCGCCCGAGCCGATATCGATCACCGCACGCCATTTCGCAAAGCGCGCACCGCGCTCGTAATATTTCTTCAGCCGCTCGGCGAGCCTGTCGAGGCCGACGGTGACGAGTTCACCCGGGCAATTCGGTAGCGGCTGCGTGCCTTCGTCGACCTTGATGCCCGGAATGGCGCCGGCCTGCTCGATCAGCTTGACCAGCGGCGTGCCGTCCTTGGCATTCTGCCAGATCGTCTCGTCATAGAGGATGACGCCGGAGATGTACTTGCTCATCGCCTCCTGCGAGCGGAACAGCATCTCGCGATAGTCGCGGCGATTGTCCTCGGTCGAATCGACGTTGATGGCGTCGAACCGCTTCTTGATGGTGCCGGAGGATTCGTCGGCGGCGAGGATGCCCTTGCCCGGGGTCACCATGGCGAGCGCAACTTTGTTGAGGTCAGCGAGGTTCATTTGGCGTCCTCCAGAGCGAATTGCCTTTGCAAACCAAAATAGGCGGTTCTCGGGCAATTGCCTAGAAAACGTTGGTCGCGGCCAGGAGGTCGCACCTCGCCCCGCTTGCGGCACGGCTATCGCATATCAGGCGCGCGAGGCTATCGGCTGGCTCACTTCGCCTCTCCCGCTTGCGGGGGAGGCCGACGCGCATCGTGAGATGCGTGGCGGGTGGGGGTATGTCCATGGTGGGATTCGCAATGCGGAGACACCCCCCACCCCCGCAAGCGGGAGAGGGAGCCCACCGCCAATGCCTACATCAATCCAATCCCCATATGTGATTGCCCTGCCGCTTGGAAAGGGAAGGATACATCACGCGATCTTCGGATCGAGCTCACCCGCGGCGTAGCGCTTGGCCATCTCGGCGGTGGTCAGCACCCGCTTGATCTTGCTGGCCTGGCCCGCGGTGTTGAACTCCTGCAGGCGCTGCTTGCAGAGCCTGGTCATCGCCTCCATCGCCGGCTTCAGGTACTTGCGCGGATCGAACTCCTCCGGATTGTCCTTCAGCACTTTCCGGATCTGGCCGGTCATCGCCATCCGGTTATCGGTGTCGATGTTGATCTTGCGCACGCCGTTCTTGATGCCGCGCTGGATCTCGGCGACTGGCACGCCCCAGGTCGGCTTCATCTTGCCGCCATTGGCGTTGATGATGTCCTGAAGGTCCTGCGGCACCGACGAGGAGCCGTGCATGACCAGATGCGTGTTCGGCAGCTTGCGGTGGATCTCCTCGATCACGTTCATGGCGAGGATGTCGCCGTCCGGCTTGCGGGTGAACTTGTAGGCGCCGTGCGAGGTGCCCATCGCGATCGCCAGCGCGTCGACCTTGGTCTCCTTGACGAACTTCACGGCCTCGTCGGGATTGGTCAGCAACTGGTCATGCGACAGCTTGCCCTCGGCGCCGTGGCCGTCTTCCTTGTCGCCCATGCCGGTCTCGAGCGAGCCGAGCACGCCGAGTTCGCCTTCGACCGAGATGCCGCCGAGATGCGCCATGGTGGTCACGGTCTTGGTGACACCGACATTGTAGTCCCAGTCGCCCGGGGTCTTGCCGTCGGCCTTCAGCGAGCCGTCCATCATGACCGAGGTGAAGCCGGCCTGGATCGCGGTCATGCAGGTCGCCGGCTCGTTGCCGTGGTCGAGATGCACGCAGACCGGGATCTGCGGATAGATCTCGGTGACGGCGTCCATCATGTGCTTGAGCATGACGTCATTGGCGTAGGAGCGCGCGCCGCGCGAGGCCTGGATGATGACGGGGGCATCGACCTCGGAGGCGGCGGCCATGATCGACAGCGCCTGCTCCATATTGTTGATATTGAAGGCAGGTACGCCGTAATCGTGCTCGGCCGCGTGGTCGAGCAGTTGCCGCAACGTAATGCGAGCCATTCAGTTTCTCCCTGTATTTGCAGCGCTTTCGCGCGATGCGATCGGTCAGCCCCGCTTCAGAACTTCGACGCCGGGCAGCGGCTTGCCTTCCATCCATTCAAGAAACGCGCCGCCCGCGGTCGAGACGTAGGTGAACTCGCCGCCGACGCCGGCCTGGTTCAGCGCCGCGACGGTGTCGCCGCCGCCGGCGACCGAGATCAGCTTTTTCGCCCTGGTGCGCTCCGCGGCGTGCTTGGCCGACACCACGGTGCCGCGGTCGAACGGCGTCAGCTCGAAGGCGCCGAGCGGGCCGTTCCAGACCAGCGTCGCCGCATCGTCGATCGCGGCATGGATGCGTGCGATCGACTGCGGGCCGACGTCGAGGATCATGCCGTCGGCGGGAATCGCGTCGAGGCCGTAGGCATGCGAGGGCGCGTTGGCCGCGAATTGATTGGCGACCACGGCGTCGACGGGGAGGATGATCGCGCAGTTCGCGGCGTTGGCCTTGTCGAGGATGCGCAGCGCGGTGGCTGCGAGGTCCTTCTCGGCCAGCGACTTGCCGATCGCGACGCCCTGCGCGTGCAGGAAGGTGTTGGCCATACCGCCGCCGATTACCAGCGCGTCGACCTTGCTCACCAGGTTTTCCAGCAGATCGATCTTGGTCGACACCTTGGCGCCGCCGACGATCGCGATCACCGGCTTGGTCGGCGCATCCAGCGCCTTGCCGAGCGCGTCGAGCTCGGCCTGCATGGTGCGGCCGGCATAGGCCGGCAGCTTGTGGCCGAGGCCTTCAGTCGTGGCATGGGCGCGGTGCGCGGCGGAGAACGCGTCGTTGACCCAGATGTCGCCGAGTTTGGCCAGCTCGGCGACGAAGCCGGCGTCGTTCTTCTCTTCTTCCTTATGGAAACGCGTGTTTTCCAGGCACAGGATGTCGCCATCCTTCATGGCGCCGACCGCCTTGGCCGCGACGTCGCCGATGCAATCGTCGGCGAAGGCGACCGGGCGCTTGATCACCCTCGACAGCTCCTCGGCGACCGGTTTCAGCGACTCCTTGGGATCGCGGCCCTTGGGCCGGCCGAAATGGGCGAGCAGGATCACCTTGCCGCCCTTGCCGGAGATTTCGGTGATGGTTGGAGCGACGCGCTCGAGCCTGGTGGCGTCGGTGACGCGGCCGTTTTCCATGGGCACGTTGAGGTCGACGCGCAGCAGCACGCGCTTGCCCTTCACGTCGACGTCGTCGAGGGTGCGGAATGATTTTGTCATGCGGGGGTCCCTTGTCCCGGGCGCGCTGCGCAGCGCAAGGGGTGCGCTGCAGAACCGGGACCCACGCACGGGTCCCGCGGTGGCATGGGTCCCGGCACTGCGGCGCGACGTGAAGACACGCCGCACCGCGTCCGGGACGCGAGTCGGCTTTAAACCAGCTTGCCGATCGCGACGGCGGTGTCGGCCATGCGGTTCGAGAAGCCCCACTCGTTGTCGTACCAGGACATCACGCGCACGAAGTTGCCGTTCTGCACCTTGGTCTGGTCCATGTGGAAGGTCGACGAGTGCGGATCGTGGTTGAAGTCGATCGAGACGTTGGGCTGATCGGTGTAGCCGAGGATGCCCTTGAGCTGCTGCTCGGAGGCGCGCTTCATCGCCTCGTTGATCTCCTTGGCGTTGGTCTCGCGCTTGGCGACGATCTTGAGGTCGATCACCGAGACGTTCGGGGTCGGCACGCGAACCGAGACGCCGTCGAGCTTGCCCTTCAACTCCGGCAGCACGAGGCCGATCGCCTTGGCGGCGCCGGTCGAGGTCGGGATCATCGACATCGCCGCGGCGCGGCCGCGGTAGAGATCCTTGTGCAACGTATCGAGCGTCGGCTGGTCGCCGGTATAGGCGTGAATCGTGGTCATGAAGCCGGTCTCGATGCCGACGGTGTCGTTCAGCACCTTGGCGACCGGCGCCAGGCAGTTGGTGGTGCACGAGCCGTTCGAGACCACCATGTGATCCTTGGTCAGCGTGTCGTGGTTGACGCCGTAGACGATGGTCGCGTCGGCGCCGTCGGCCGGAGCCGAGACCAGCACGCGCTTGGCGCCGGCGGTCAGATGCGCGGAGGCCTTGTCCTTGGAGGTGAAGATGCCGGTGCATTCCAGCGCGACGTCGACGCCGAGTTCCTTCCACGGCAGCTTGGAGGGATCGCGCTCGGCCGACACCTTGATCTTGCCGGCGCCGAGACTGATCGAGTCGCCGTCGACGGTCACGGTGCCCGGGAAGCGGCCATGCACGGAGTCGAAGCGCAGCAGGTGGGCGTTGGTCTCGACCGGGCCGAGGTCGTTGATGCCGACCACCTCGATGTCCTTGCGGCCGGACTCGGCGATGGCGCGCAGGATGTTGCGGCCGATGCGGCCAAATCCGTTGATCGCGACGCGGATTGCCATGCTCTTCTCTCCTCTAAAGCTGGTGCCAGCCCCGCGGGAGGCTGTCCCACGAGGTTTTTACGGCGGAACGCCCGGTTCGGCCGGGCGCGGACGGAAAAGATGGAGCTTAGGTAACCTTTTTTTGTGACAAGCTCAACCTTGGCCGGCGGGTGTCTGGTCAGCGTCAGACGCGTTTCAGCGCGGCGTTGACCACCGCCTCGGCAGTAATGCCGAAATGCTTGAAAAGGTCCTTGGCCGGAGCGCTGGCGCCGAAGCCGTGCATGCCGATGAATTCGCCGTCGTGGCCGATCACCGCGTCCCAGCCCCAGCGCACCGCGGCCTCGATCGCGATCTTGACCGGCGCCTTGCCGATGATGGCGTTCTGCCGCTCGGGCGGCTGTTGCAGCAGCAATTCCAGCGATGGGACGGAGACCACCCGCGTCGCGATGCCGCGCTCGGCGAGTTGCTTCTGCGCCGCGACCGCGACCTCGACCTCGGAACCGGAGGCGAACAATGACACTTTTGCGTCACCCTGTGCCGCGACCAGCTCGTAGGCGCCGTGGCTGCACGGGTTGTCGTTCGGCGCCGTGGTGCGGAGCTGCGGCAGGTTCTGGCGGGTCAGCGCCAGCACCGTCGGGCCGTCGATGCGGTTGAGCGCGAGTTCCCAGCACTCGGCGGTCTCGACCGCGTCGCAGGGCCGGAACACGCGCATGTTGGGCATCGCGCGCAGCGCCGAGAGGTGCTCGACCGGCTGGTGCGTCGGGCCGTCCTCGCCGAGGCCGATCGAGTCGTGGGTCATGACATAGACCACCCCGGCGCCCATCAGTGCCGACAGCCGCATCGCGCCGCGCGCGTAGTCGGTGAACACCAGGAAGGTGGCGCCGTTCGGCGCGAAGCCGCCATGCAGGAAGATGCCGTTGAGGCACGCGGCCATGCCGTGCTCGCGGATGCCGTAATGGATGAAGCGGCCCTTCGGCGTCTTGGCGCCGAACGCTGTCGCCGACTTCGCCTTGTTGTTGTTGGAGCCGGTGAGGTCGGCGGAGCCGGCGACGAACTCCATCGGCATCGCCGCGGCAATCGCCTCGATCGCGGCTTCCGAGGATTTGCGGGTCGCGACGTTGAGCGGATTTTCCAGCAGCGACTTCTTGTGCGCGCGCAGCGCCTTCGCCAGCGACTGTGGCCGCTCGTGGCGCAGGCGGCGCTCGAACTCGGCGCGCTTGCGGCTGCCGAGCTGATTGAACTGCTCCTCCCACGCCTTGCGCGCGGCGGCGCCGCGGGCCCCCGCCTCGCGCCAGGCCTTCAGCACGTCGTCGGGCACCGAGAACGGCTCAAGCGAGATGCCGAGATTTTCCTTGGCGGCCTTCAATTCGTCGGCGCCGAGCGCTTCGCCATGCGCCTTGGCGGTGCCGGCCTTGTGCGGTGCGCCGTAACCGATCGTGGTCTTGCAGGCGATCATCGACGGCTTGCTCGATTTCTGCGCGCGGGTAATCGCTGCCGCGATCGCTACCGGATCGTGGCCGTCGATCAGCTCGGCGGCCCAGCCGGCCGACTTGAAGCGCTTCACCTGGTCGACGGAATCCGAGATCGAGGTCGGGCCGTCGATCGAGATGCCGTTGTCGTCATACAGCACGATCATCTTGTTCAGCCGCCAGTGGCCGGCGAGCGCGATCGCTTCCTGCGAGATGCCTTCCATCAGGTCGCCGTCGGAGGCGAGCACATAGGTGTGGTGGTTGACGATCTTCTTGCCGAATTCGGCGGCCAGCATCTTCTCGGCCAGCGCCATGCCGACCGCGGTCGCGATGCCCTGACCGAGCGGTCCCGTCGTGGTCTCAATGCCCTTGGTGTGAAAATTCTCCGGATGTCCCGGCGTCAGCGATCCGAGCTGGCGGAAACGCTTGAGCTGGTCGAGCGTCATGTCCTTGTTGCCGGTGAGGTACAGCAACGAGTAGAGCAGCATCGAGCCGTGGCCGGCCGACAGCACGAAGCGGTCGCGGTCGGGCCAGGCGACATCGGCCGCGTCGAATTTCAGGAATTGGGTGAACAGCACCGTGGCGATGTCGGCGGCGCCCATCGGCAGCCCGGGATGGCCTGATTTCGCCTTCTCGACGGCGTCCATGGCTAGGCCACGGATCGCATTGGCCATACGGGTGTGATCGACCTGCGTCATGATGAATGTCCGCCTGAAATGAGGAGCTGATTGCGGGACGCATCGGGGCGGGCAGCCGCGACACGCGCGTGGATGGCCTTACGGGTTGAGGGGTGGATTAGCACCTGAATTCCGCAAGTCCAAGGCGATGAAACGCCTCAAAACGGGGAAAAGTTGCTCGAAACGGGCGGTTTTCATTGTTCGGTGCATAGTTCGGCGGCGGCGTTGCGCTTGCCTCGCTCACCACGTAAATTTCATGCCGTAAACGCTTGCCGAAGCGCCGGTTTTGCCGAACGGCAGCTTGCTTCTGGCCACTTACCGAGAGGGTCCGCGCCGCGTGTCATGAGTGATCGTCCCGCCAACGGGTCTGCCAATACCGAGGCACCGCTTGCCGATATCGACGCGGCGACCAAGCGGCTGATGGCCGCGCTCGATGCGCTGGAGAATTCGGTGGAGCGGCGCCGCGAGGCCGACCGCGACGAGAACGAACTGGCGAGCCGCATCCAGGCGCTCGGCGCCGATCGCTCGAGATTGGCCGACGAACTCGACGGATCGCTGGTGAAGACGCGCAAGCTCGAGCGCGCCAATCGCGAGATCGCGGAAAGGCTCGATGCGGCGATCGGCACCATCCGCGCCGTGCTGGAGAGCGGAGAGACGCGATGAGCCACATCAACGTCACCATCAACGGCCGGCAATACCGGATGGCCTGCGAGGAGGGCCAGGAGGTGCGACTGCTGAAGCTCGCGGAAAACCTCGAGCAGCGCATCGAATCGCTGCGCGGCAAATTCGGCGAGATCGGCGATGCGCGGCTGACGGTGATGGCGGCGCTGACCGCCTGCGACGAGGTGCTCGATTCCGCCGCGCGCATCCGCAGCCTCGAGGAAGAGGTCGAGCAGCTGCGCAACGCGCGCACCGCCGCGGCCGATCGCGCCCGCGCCACCCAGACCGCCGTCTCCGCCGCGCTCAATGCCGCCGCCGAGCGGATCGAGCGCACCACCCAGGTGCTCAACCGCACCGTCGGCGGCGGCATCGCGATCGGGTGATCCCGTCGTCCCGGCGAAGGCCGGGACCCATACGCCGCGGCTCATCGATTTTGGACGGTGCCGGTCGATACTGCCCGCAGCAATCAAAAGTAGTGGTTATGGGTCCCGGCCTTCGCCGGGACGACAAGGTGCCGCTGGCGGAACCACTGCTTCGTCGCTACATTAGCCCGCAGCGAAGCTGCGTCGTGCGTCAGGAGCCATATATCCCCGGGGCCTTATCGATCCTTTAGGGAACTGTCCCTGGCCGGGTCCGTGGACCCGGACATATGGTGCCCACCTACTTTCGTAGGGAACTCCGGGATCGAGCGCTCCAACGGCCTCTGCGGCTTCGCGCTCTAAAGCGCGATGGGTTCATCGCGCTTTAGTTTGTGGTTTGAGCATTCCGTGTCGTCGCATAGCGGCGTCCGATCGAGGTGCAGTTCCGCGGCTGCGGAGCGTCCAGTACGCCGCGGCGTCGCCGCAAGACTGCAAGCGTCTAGAGCCACGCGTTTTCTGGAATAGACCGATCGTCCGCCGGTTGCGGATGATGAGAGCGGAAGATGGTCATGCATGCATCTCCATCGAAGGCCGAGCTCCGGGCCCTTGCGCTGGCCAAGCGCGACGCGCTGAGCGACGAGCAGCGCGCGGCGGCCGCCGAGGCGCTGGCGAGGCGCGGCACGCCGTTCGAGATCACGCCGGGCATGATCGTGTCGGGCTATGCACCGATCCGCAGCGAGCTCGATCCGAAGCCGCTGATGCTCAAGCTTGCAGCGAAGGGCGCGCGGCTCGCGCTGCCCTGCGTCAACGCGCGCGGGCAGTCGCTGACCTTCCGCGCCTGGGCGCCGCATGACCGCTTGATGCTCGGTCTGCTCGGCATCCCCGAGCCGTCGACCGCCGCGGCCGAGGTGCATCCGGACGTCATGCTGGTGCCGCTCGCGGCGTTCGACAAGCTCGGCCACCGCATCGGCTATGGCGCCGGCTATTACGACTATAGTTTCGCGCATCTGCGCAAGACCAAGCACGTGATCGGGATCGGGGTCGCCTTTGCCGTGCAGGAAACCAAGGCGATCCCCGCGCTATCGCACGACGTCGCGCTGGATTATGTGCTAACGGAGCGCAAGACGTTCGATTTCCGGAGTGCCTAGCATTGCGAATTCTCTTCGTTGGTGACGTCGTCGGCAAGACCGGCCGCACCGCCATCACCGACCACCTTCCCGGCATGATCAGGGACTGGTCGCTCGACCTCGTCATCGTCAACGGCGAGAATTCCGCCGGCGGTTTCGGCATCACCGAGACAATCTACCAGGATCTGCTCGACGCCGGCGCAGACGCGATCACGCTCGGCAACCATGCCTGGAATCAGAAGGAGGCGCTGGTCTTTATCGAGCGTGCGCCGCGCCTGATCCGCCCGCTGAATTTTCCGCGCCATTCGCCCGGCCGCGGCTCGGCGCTGGTCGACACCAAGAACGGCAAGCGTGCGCTGGTCATCAACGCGATCGGGCGTGTGTTCATGGAGCCGTCCCACAACGATCCGTTCGCGGCGATCGAGCGCGAGCTCGAAGCCTGTCCCCTGCGCGAGGGCGCCGACGCCATCGTGCTGGATTTCCACGCCGAGGCGACCAGCGAGAAGCAGGGCGTCGGCTTCTTCTGCGACGGCCGCGTCAGCCTCGTGGTCGGGACGCACACCCATGTGCCGACCGCCGATCACCAGGTGCTGCCCGGCGGCACCGCCTATATGAGCGATGCCGGCATGACTGGCGATTATGATTCCGTGATCGGCATGCAGAAGGAGGAGCCGCTGCAGCGCTTCCTCACCGGCATCCCCTCCGCCCGCTTCGAGCCGGCCGGCGGCGTCGCGACGCTGAGCGGCGTCGCGGTCGAGACCGACGACGCGACGGGACTTGCCGTCAGAATCGCCCCGGTGCGCGCCGGCGGCCGCCTCGAGCCCGCCGTGCCCGCGTTCTGGACGTAGAGTTCACCTCCCCTTGAAAAGGGGAGGTCGCTTTGCTCGCCAGAGCAAAGCGGGTGGGATCTGCTCTCTCCATACGCGGTTGTGCCTGTGGCCGACCCCCCATCCCGACCTTCCCCCTTGCAAGGGGAAGGAGACGCAGACCACCTGTAGCCCGTCCACGCTTCGGAATAGTAGAATAATACCGCCGGTTGCCCGGCATGGCTACTTTGCATGGGGTTGTTTTTCGAGTTTGGGTCGTCGTGCCCCCAAGCCGGCGGGGGCGCGCCTAGCTCTGGCGAAAGCCCATCCGGAACGCGCCCCAATGGCGGCCCTGCACGAAGATCGGGGCGGAGGCGTCCTTCATCAGCACGAAATTGCCGCCGCCCATGTCGCGGCGATAGGTCTGCAGCAGGAACGGTTTTGTGTTCGCCGCGACCTTCTTCACCGCGCGGTCGCTGAACAGGCGGCGGTTGCGGCAGTTGGCGTTGTTCCAGACCGGGTCCGGACCCTGCGGCTGGCGGTAGTCCGGATTGTGGGTCGGCAGGTAGCCGCCCCTGGCCCAGGCGACGCAGAACACGATGCGCGGATCGCTCTTCTGGAGCGGGTCCTGGATCGCCGGCAGCACGCGATCGGTGAAGCTGACGTAGTCGGTCAGATACTGCTTCGGATCGGTGCCCGGTATCTCGCGATACTTCTCATCCATCAGCTGCGCCAGCGTGATCTCGCCGCGCGCGATCGCGGTCTCGAACAGCTCGGAGATCTGCTTTGCGGTATCGACCACGATGCGGATCAGCGGCGCGTCCGATGTTTCCACGCCGCTGTCGGCGATCAGCGCGATCAGGCCCTCGGAGGTCTCGAGCAGCTTCGCCACCCGCTCGTCGGCATGCTTGAGATCGCGCGAGGACAGGTCGACGCCCTTGGCGAGCTCGTTCAGCTCCGCGATCACGGTGTCGCAATGGCCGAGATTGGAGGTGGCGGCGCGCGCGACATTGCCGATCTCTTCGCCGACAGAGGAAAAGCCCTCCTGCACCCGCATGATGATGCCGGAGATCTGCTGGGCGCCTTCGCCGGCGCTCTTCGCGCGCAGCGAGGCGTCGCTGCTCTCGCCGATCAGGCGGCCGATCTGGCCGTCGAGATCGCGCACCGTGTCGGAGATCTGATGCGTCGCCTGGCGGGTCGCCTCGGCGAGGCTCTTCACCTCGCTGGCGACGACGGCAAAGCCGCGGCCGGCGGTGCCGGCGCGCGCAGCCTCGATGGTGGCATTGAGCGCCAGCAGATTGGTCTGCTTGGCGATCGCCTCGATCGAGCCGGTGACCTTTGCGACCTGGGTGAGCGCGGAGCCGACTGCGGCGAGCCGCGTCTCGATCCGTCCGACTGCCGCGACCAGCTCGGCGATATGACTGACCGCGGTCTCGACCGCATGACGCGACTCCGCAATCTGGCCGACCGCGGCCGATGCCGTCGACTGCACCGCCTGCGAGGCCTTGGCGATGTCATGATTGGCCGAGACCATCGTCTCCGCCGTCTGCTGCAGATGGTGGAACCGCTCCGACTGGTTGGTGACGCGGTTGGCGACCTCCTGGACATTGCCAGCAATGTCGGCGAGCTCGACGCCGAGGCCGCCGATGCGATCGGCGAGCTGGTCGACCAGACGTTCGGCCAGCGTCCGGTTGGATGACGTGTCCAAGACTGCAAGCTGCGCGACCGACATTGCGCAAATCCTTTTATCAGTGCCGCGCGTCGACCCACCACGGCATTCCCAAGAAGTTACAGCGTGATTCGCGCGCGACGTCTTGCCTGAGCGCGAACTGCGTCATCCGGCTGCGGCGCAGCGAAATCGCGGAGTTTCGCCTTTGGAAAGACTGGTCCCGGATTACGCTGCGCTGCATCCGGGCTACGAAACGTCAAAGCTTGTAGGCGCTGCGGAAGCCGCCCCAGTGCCGGCCGCGGACACGGATCGGCACGTCGATCTCGCGCATCATCACGGTGTTGCCGCCTCCCATGTCGCGGGCATAGGTCTGGATCAGATAGGCGCGCTGGTTGCGGGCGGCCGCAAGCCCGGCGGTGTCGTTGAAGATTCGGCGGTTGCGGCAATTGGCGGTGTTGTAGGTGACATCGCCCGGCCGCTGCGGATGCGAGTAGATCTTGTTGTGCACCGGCAGGTAGCCATTGCGGTCGACCGTGGCGCAGAACGCCATCCGCTTGTCCTTGGCGAGGAACGCTTCCAGCAGTGCAGGCAGCGCGCGATCCGCCCAGTCCAGCATTCGGGTGCGGTACTGCACCGGATTGGTGCCTGAAATCTCGACATAGTCCGTGTCGAACAAATCATCGAGCGTGACCGCGCCGGTGCGCAGCCCATCCTCGAAAATCTTCGTCAGCGCGTGGCCTGCTTCCATCGCGCGGGTGACGAGTTCGGCGGTCTCCTCATGGATCGCCCACATCGTGTCTTCGATCTTGTCGCGCATCGCCGCGCTCGCGGCCTCGAAGCGCGCCTGCGCGCCGGCCTTGCTGCGCTCGCCGATCCTGATCCGGCAGGCGCCGATGTCCTGCAAGGTCGCGCTCAGGGTCTCGTTGGCCGGCAGCTTCTCGGCGTCGGGTCCGCCGATCAGGATGCCGTCCATCGCGATCTCGTAGACCGGCGCGGTGACGACGCCGCGTGCGGTGCTGATTTCGATGGTCAGGCTGCACGGCAGCCGCTCGTCCTTGCGCGGATCGCCGCGCTCGCCTTGGCGCAGCAGCACGGCGCAGCGCGCCTTCAGCTTCTGCGCGAAAGCGGTGACGGCCTTGCCAGCGGTGGCGACGCTCTCGCCATGCGCTTCGGCTTCCCTTGTGGCCGAATCGATTTCGCCGGCGCTGGTGCCGACCGACACGATGAAGCTGGAGGCGGAGGCGGCGTTGTGACCGATCTCGCCGGTGATCTGGTTCTGCTCGGCGACCGCGCCGTTGACGTTCTCGAACACAGGGCGGATCGCCTCGATCGCCTGCGAGATGCGATGCACGGCGTCGGCCGAGCCGGTCGCGTCCTTCTGCAGCGCCTCGATCTTCCTGGTGATCTCCTCGGTCGCGCTCTGGGTCTGCACCGCCAGCGCCTTGACCTCGGTTGCGACCACTGCAAAGCCCTTGCCGGCGGCGCCGGCGCGCGCCGCCTCGATGGTCGAGTTGAGCGCGAGCAAAGTGGTTTGCCGCGCGATCTGCGCGATCAGATTGACGACGTTGCCGATCGCTGCCGAGGATTCGCGCAGCCGGTCGACATTGGCGGTGGCCTCGCGGGCCGCGGCCGCGGCGTCATCGGCCAGCCTCGAGGCGTTGCGCACCTGCTGGCCGATGCCGTCGGCGGAATGGGTGAAGCGGTCGGCGGCTTCCGAGAAGGTGGTGGCGGTGCTCTGCGCGGCGCTGCTGCGGCCGCTCAGGGCGTCGGTGCGGGCGCGGATGGTCGCGAGCGTCGAGGCCGTCGCCTCGGCGCCGTCGGCCACCGAACCGGCCGCGCGCTCGAGCTGGCGAATCATGCCGCCGAGTTCGAGTTCCAGCAGTTCGAGAATCTCCCTGGCCGAATCGATCTCGGCCGAAGCGGGCATCTCGGGTGCAGCAGCGGCCGGAACCTCGGCAGGAACAGCGGGCGCAGCCGGCTCCGGCACTTGCTTTCGAAACAAACCGAACGCCATGGGAATGCTCTGGGGCTTTGGGAAAGTTACGGCGGGACCGGGCGGATCATCTCAGCCGGGCATGAAGTCATGGTTAACAGGTGCCTCATATTCCGGCATGCGGTAGTATGCCGGGGACGGAATGCCCCGCCGGTGCTTTGATTTTGGCGGGTGGCGGGCCTATAAGGCCGCGTTTTCCATCCCCGTTCAGACCTGAGCTTCGAAGAGACGACGCATGGCCGGCCATTCCCAATTCAAGAACATCATGCATCGCAAGGGCCGGCAGGACGCCCAGAAGTCGAAGCTTTTCGGCAAGCTGGCCCGCGAAATCACCGTGGCGGCCAAGCTCGGCACCCCGGACCCTGCGATGAACCCGCGGCTGCGCGCCGCGGTGGTCGCGGCCCGCGCGGAAAACATGCCGAAGGACAATATCGAGCGCGCCATCAAGAAGGCCGCCGGCAGCGACGGCGAGAACTATGACGAGATCCGCTACGAGGGCTACGGCCCCGGCGGCGTCGCCGTCATCGTCGAGGCGCTGACCGACAACCGCAACCGCGCCGCCTCCGACATCCGCTCCTTCTTCACCAAATCGGGCGGCAATCTCGGCGAAACCGGCTCAGTCGCCTTCATGTTCGACCGCACCGGCATCATCGAATACGACAAGAGCGTCGCCTCCGACGACGCCATGCTGGACGCCGCGATCGAGGCCGGCGCCGATGACGTGGTCTCGAGCGAAGCCGGCCACGAGGTCTACGCCTCGCAGGATACCTTCCGTGAGGTCGCCAAGGCGCTGGAAGCGAAGTTCGGCGAGCCGCGCAAGGCGGCGCTGACCTGGAAGCCGCAGAACACCGTCTCGGTCGACGACGAAACCGGCGAAAAGCTTTTGAAGCTGATGGACCTGCTCAACGAACACGATGACGTGCAGAACGTGTTCGCCAATTTCGAGGTGTCCGACGCGCTGATCGCGAAGATGGGCGGGTAGGTGGGTAAGAGGGTAAGAGGCTGGTCCTCGCCTCACACTCCGCTGTCATCGCCCGCTTGACCGGGCGATCCTGTACCCCAGAGACCTCAGTTTGATCCGCGAAGCCGCGGCGTGCTGGATCACCGCTTTCGCGGGATATAAGCGGGCATTACGAAGACTGGGGCAGGGGATGACGCCCCGTTTGTGTTTCGTTCTCGCGAGGCAGGCGGTATCACTAGCCCATGACAGCCCAGCCGATTCGCATCCCCGTCCGTATCATCGGTATCGATCCCGGCCTCCGCCGCACCGGCTGGGGCGTGGTCGAGACCGAGGGCAACCGTCTGATCTATATCGCCTGCGGCTCAATCGAGCCGCCCGACAATCTGCCGCTGGCGAACCGCCTGCTCGCGATCCATGAGGGCCTCGCCGCCGTGCTCGGCGATTACCGGCCGGCGGAAGCCGCGGTGGAGCAGACCTTCGTGAACAAGGACGGCGTCGCCACCCTGAAGCTCGGCCAGGCCCGTGGCGTCGCCATGCTGGCGCCCGCAATGTTCGGCATCTCCGTCGCCGAATACGCGCCGAACCAGGTCAAGAAGACCGTGGTCGGTGCCGGCCATGCCGAGAAGAACCAGGTCCAGGTGATGCTGAAGATTTTGCTGCCGAAAGCCGAGCCGCCCTCCGCCGACGCCGCCGATGCGCTCGCCGTCGCCATCACCCACGCCCATCACCGCCAAACCACCGCGCTGCGGCTGAAGGTGGCGAGCTTATGAACAGCGCTCGTTTGTTCACGCGACGTGAGGTGAGCACGCCAGTCAGGCTCCCTCCCTCCTTGCGGGGGAGGGCTGGGGAGAGGGCTAAGCCCCGGGCGCCGACCGGCGATGTGTCGCGACGCATCAACGAGGATCACATGGTCCGCGCGATACGTCGGGCAACTGAGCAAGCGGCACCCCTCTCGCTAACCCGCAAGGGGGGAGGAAACCCTTCCGCTGGTGCGTCCCTTACTGCGTTCGATGCGAGCGCCGAACTTGCGGTGTCATCATGATCGGCAAACTGAAGGGCCTGATCGATTCCTACGGCGAGGATTACGTGATCCTCGATGTCGGCGGCGTCGGCTATCAGGTGCATTGCGCCAGCCGCACGCTGCAGGCGCTGCCGTCGCCGGGCGGGGCGGCGGTGCTGTCGATCGAGACCTATGTCCGCGAGGACCAGATCAAGTTGTTCGGCTTCCGCAGCGACCACGAGCGCGAATGGTTTCGGCTGCTGCAGACGGTGCAGGGCGTCGGTGCCAAGGTCGCGCTCGCAGTGCTCGGCACGTTGCCGCCGACCGATCTCGCCAACGCCATCGCGCTGCGCGACAAGGCGGCGGTGGCGCGGACGCCGGGAGTCGGACCGAAGGTCGCCGAGCGCATCGTCAGCGAATTGAAGGACAAGGCGCCGGGCTTTGCCGATGTCGATCCGGCCGTCGTGCATCTATCGGGAGCGATCGACAACAACCGCGCGCCGCGTCCGGTAACGGATGCGATCTCCGCGCTGGTCAATCTCGGCTACGGCCAGCCGCAGGCGGCAGCCGCCATCGCCGCTGCCTCGCGCAGCGCCGGTGAGAAAGCGGAGACCGCGCACCTGATCCGGCTGGGCCTGAAGGAATTGTCGAAGTGAACACGCCCTCCCGCATCGTCACGCCCGAACGCCGGTCCGATGACGTCGGCGACACCGCGCTGCGGCCGCAGTCGTTGTCGGAGTTCGTCGGCCAGGCGCAGGCGCGCAAGAACCTCTCGATCTTCATCGAGGCGGCGAAGAAGCGCGGCGAGGCGCTGGATCACGTGCTGTTCGTCGGCCCGCCCGGCCTCGGCAAGACCACGCTGGCGCAGATCGTCGCGCGCGAGCTCGGCGTCGGCTTTCGCGCCACCTCCGGTCCTGTCATCGCCAAAGCCGGTGATCTTGCGGCGCTGCTCACCAATCTCGAAGAGCGCGACGTGCTGTTCATCGACGAGATCCATCGGCTCAGCCCGGCGGTGGAGGAGGTGCTCTATCCCGCGATGGAGGATTTCCAGCTCGACCTCATCATCGGCGAGGGGCCGGCCGCGCGTTCGGTGAAGATCGACCTGGCGAAATTCACCCTGGTCGGCGCCACCACGCGGGCCGGCCTCTTGACCAATCCGCTGCGCGACCGCTTCGGGATTCCGATCCGGCTCAATTTCTACACTGAGGAGGAGCTGGAGAAGATCGTCACCCGCGGCGCCCGCGTGCTCAATGTCGGGATGACGGGCGACGGCGCCAACGAGATCGCGCGCCGCGCCCGCGGCACGCCGCGCATCGCCGGCCGTCTGCTGCGGCGGGTGCGCGATTTCGCCTCGGCGGCGGATGCGGACTCCGTCGACCGCGGTATCGCCGACCGTGCGCTCAGCGCGCTCGAGGTCGACAGCGCCGGCCTCGATGCGATGGACCGCCGCTATCTGACGACGATCGCGCTGAACTATGGCGGCGGCCCGGTCGGCGTGGAGACCATGGCGGCGGCGCTGTCGGAGCCGCGCGATGCGATCGAGGACATCATCGAGCCCTATCTGATCCAGTGCGGCTATTTGCAGCGCACGCCGCGCGGCCGACTGCTCACCTCGCACGCCTTCCGCCATCTCGGCCTCGCCGAGCCGAACCGCGATCCCGCGCAGTTCGGCCTGTTCGGCGGCAATGACGACGAGGACTGAAGCGCGATGGGTTCGCGCTTCAGTTTTTGATTTGAGCATGATTTGCTCGAAAAACCGCTTCACACTTTTCCGCATCATGCTTCCCACGCTCCCGAAGTCGTGAAAAGACGGGTTGAGCGCCGCCGGTAACCTTGCTTCGTAACCATTGCGAAACGTCTGGAGGCCTTCTGCACAAACGCGGCGCAATTCCGCTCCAATCCGAGGGCCTATGATCGACCGCGGCATGATCCGGAGACCTGCGAAGCGGTTTCCGATGAGGTCATGCCGGAGAAGATGAAGCACATCGCGCTTCGGGCATCACCGATCACACGTCCATGATTTCACGTCGCCAGTTTTTCCGCACCGTCGGCGGGTTGACCGCCGCCACCGCCTCGACCGCGGCCTATGGCGTCAGCGAGCCGGTCGTCCGCCTCGCGCTGACGCGCTACGACCTGTCGCCGCGGCAATGGCCGGCGGGCTTTCCGCTCAGGATCGCCGCGCTCGCCGACATCCATGCCTGCGATCCCTGGATGTCGCTCCGGCGCATTGAGACCATCGTCGAGCGTACCAACGCGCTCGATGCCGACATCATCGTCCTGCTCGGCGACTATGTCGCGGGGCTGCGCCACGTCACGCGGTTCATTCCGGCCTCGCGCGGCGCTATCGCCCGGTCGCACGTATCGGCGTCGACGATCTGGAGGCCACGCTCGGCAGGGTCACCGACGACGCGCCGGTGATCCTGCTCGCGCATGAGCCCGACGTCGCGCGCCGCGTGCCCGCGCGCGTCGCGCTGCAGCTGTCCGGCCACACCCATGGCGGCCAGGTCCGGCTGGCTGGCTGGTCCCCGGCGGTGCCCGTCAAGCAGGGCATGCGCCTCGCCTATGGTCACTTCAAGCTGAAATGCGACGTCGTCGTCTCCGGCGGCCTCGGCTGCAGCATCATGCCGTTTCGCCTCGGCGTGCCGCCAGAGATCGTGCAGGTGACGTTGGGCGGCAAGGCGCCGGTGGTGTCCTGACCGCGCTTGCGCCGAGCGGCGAATTTGCGCAATAGAGCATGATCCGGAAAAGTGTGAAGTGGTTTTCCGAAAGGATCCTGCTCAAAAAAGAACCAAGGCGCGATGATCTCATCGCGCTTTGGTAGCGCAAGTTCAGCGTGATCGGGGCGCAACATGACTTCACCCATTCTCGACGGCGAAATCCGCGACGGCCGCCACCATATGCAGGTCCGCGTCTATTACGAGGACACGGATTTCTCCGGCATCGTCTATCACGCCAATTACCTGCGCTTCATGGAGCGCGGGCGCACCAATCATCTGCGCCTGATGGGCGCCGAGCAGCAGGCATTGTTCGAGGAGGCGCAGGAGGAGACCGGTGGCTTTGCCTTCGTGGTGCGCTCGATGACGCTCGACTTTCTCAAGCCGGCGCGGATGGACGATCTGCTCGATATCGTGACCTGGCCGGTCGCGGTGAAGGGCGCCTCGATCACGCTGGCGCAGGAGGTGCGGCGCCGCGATGACGTGCTGGTCAAGGCCGAGGTCCGCGTCGCCTTCATCAGCGGCGGCCGCGCGCAGCCGATCCCGAAGGCGATCCGCGCGCTGATGAAGGCCGATCTGGTCTAGCTATCGGCCGATAGGCGCGAGCCCATCGACTCTTTCTGCCACGACGATAGATTGCGTGAGCGCAACAACCGCGAGGGATCGCCAATGTCACGTCCGCCGCTGCCGCCATTCACCCGCGAAACCGCCGCGCAGAAGGCGCGCATGGCGGAGGATGCCTGGAATTCGCGGGATCCTGCGCGGGTCGCGCTCGCCTATACCGAGGACAGCCGTTGGCGCAACCGCTCCGAGGTCTTTGCCGGCCGCGCAGCCATCGAGGCCTTTCTCACCCGCAAATGGGAGAAGGAGCGCGAGTATCGCCTGATCAAGGATCTCTGGGCGTTCGACGGCAACCGCATCGCGGTGCGCTTCCAGTACGAATGGCACGATGCCGACGGCAACTGGTTCCGCTCCTACGGCAATGAGCAGTGGGAGTTCGACGAGCATGGCCTGATGCGCCGCCGCGAAGCCTCGATCAACGACATCGCGATCGCGGAAAAAGACCGCCGCTTCCACTGGCCCGCCCCGGGCCCGCGTCCGGCCGACGTGCCCGGACTGGGCACGGAGCCGTTCTGATCCGCTGCGCACTCCACCTCGCCCCGATTGTGGGGAGAGGTCGGATCGCATCGTCCGATGCGATCCTGGTGAGGGGGACTCCGCGATTCCATTTCTCACCGGTCTCGCGGGAACTCCCACCTCATCCCGACCTTCTCCCGGCAGGCGGGGAGAAGGAGAGTTCACGCCGCCGCTTTGTGCCGCGCGATTTCGGCCTTGTAGAGCTCGAACTCCTCCGCGATCGCCTTCGCGACCGACGGCCGGCTGCGCAGCCGCTCGTAATAGGCTTTCAGCGCCGGCCATTTGGCCAATTCGATTGGTGGGGTCGCCATGGTCCAGTTGATGACGGTGACGAGGTAGGCGTCGGCGACGCTGAAATGATCGAGCAGGTAATCGCGGTCCTTCAGATGGTCCTCGAGATAGTCGAGCCGCGAGACGTATTTCTCCAGCGCATAGCTCTTCGCCTCCGGCGGCGCCTTCTTGTCGAGCAGCGGCAGGAACAGGCCCTTGTGCAGCTCGGTGCCGATGAAGCACAGCCATTGATGCAGCCGCGAGCGCTCGACGTTCGAGCTGGTGCCGATGCCGGCGCGCGGAAACTGGTCTGCGACGTATTGCAGGATCGCGGCGTTCTCGGTCAGCACCACGCCCTCGTCGGTGCGCCGGCCGATTGATTTTTGTACTGTCTTGCATAATATGGGGTCCGTCAAGGGATTTCATGCGAAATGGTACAAAAAAATAGCAAGCCGCCATCTGCTGCCAAACCGCTCGCTGCGAAAGCGCCCGCCGCCCCGAAGCGGCGCGGGCGGCCGCGTGCCTATGAGCCTGATGTGGCCCTCGGCAAGGCGCTCGATCTCTTCAGGCGCGACGGCTTTGCCGCGACCTCGCTCGATGATCTCAGCGCGGCAACCGGCATGAACCGGCCGAGCCTCTATGGCGCGTTCGGCGACAAGCGCGCGCTCTACATCAAGAGCTACCAGCGCTATCGCGACGAGGCGCGCGCCGCGATGGTCGATATCTTCGGCGCCGAGGCGCCGCTGCGACAGCGGCTCGAGCGCATCTACAAGATCGCGCTCGACATTTATCTGTCGGGCGACAGCGGCCCGCGCGGTTGCTTCACGGTGATGACCGCGGCATCGGAGGCGGTGTCGGATCCGGACATCCGCGCCATGGTGCTGGAGGGCCTCGTCGGCCTCGACAAGGCGTTCGCGTTCTGCTTCCGCGTTGCCAAGGAACGCGGCGAGCTGCCTGGCGATGCCGACGCCACCGCGCTGGCACATCTCGCCTCCGCCACCATCCACACCATCGCGATCCGCGCCCGCGCCCGCGTGCCGCGCAAGGACCTCGAGGCGATCGTGAAGGGCGCCATGGACGTGATGTGCGCAGCGGCGGCGCCGCCGAAATAGAACCGAGCCCGCACGTCAATACCCTCGCGTACGGTCCACCACATTCTCCAGCGCGCCGCCCGACTCGAAGCGGGTGATCTGCGCCGCAACGTATTTCGAGATCTCGTCGGCGTCGGTGTCGGCGGCGTTGTGCGGCGTCAGCACCACTTTCGGATGGCTCCAGAACGGGCTGTCCTGCGGCAGCGGCTCGGTCTCGAAGACGTCGAGCGAGGCGGCGCCCAGCGTGCCGTCGTCGAGCGCCCGCAGGATGTCGGGCTCGTTCTGCAGGGCGCCGCGGCCGGCATTGACGATCACGGGCGCGCCGAGCGGGCTGTCACGGTTCAGCTTCGCGAACACATCGCGGTTGAGGACATGCTGCGTATCCGGCGTCAGCGGCAGCAGGCAGACCAGGATGTTGCTCTGCCGCAGGAACGCATCCAGCCCGTCGGCGCCGTGGAAGCAGGCGATGCCGTCGATCTGTTTGGCGCTGCGGCTCCAGCCGACCACGCGAAAGCCGAGCGCGCGGAGCGCACGCGCCGAGGCGGCGCCGAGCGTACCGAGCCCCATGATGCCGACGGTGAGGGCGCTCGCCGCCCATTGGTATTTCGGCTCCCAGCGCTTCGCCCGCTGCGACTCGCGCAGGTAAAGCTCCTGCCTGTGATGCATCAGCACGTGCAGCACGACATATTCGGTCATCCGGTCGGTGAGGTCGCCGACCGAGACCCGCACCAGCGGCACGTCGGGCAGCGAGCGGTCGGCCATCAGCGCGTCGACGCCGGCGCCGAGATTGAAGATGACACGCAGGTTCCTGAATGCAGCGAGTTCGCCGGGCCTTGGTTTCCACACCGCGGCATAGTGCACATCGGCCGGATCGAGCGCGCCGTCCGGCAGCAGCACCACGCGGCGGCCAGGGCATTCGGCATCGAACCGCGCTTTCCAGCGCGACGGCAACCAGTTCTGCATGGCGCTGTTCACCAGAATCGCGAGCGTGCCGTTACCCATCTAAATACCTCCAAAACCTACGTGATGTTAGTCACAGAACTCGCCGACCTCTCTAATCTCCTGCCATCAACCGGAGAGAACTTCCATGCGCAAACTGCTCGCGCCGGGAGAAGCGAGGCCGCAACGGATTGCCTGGCCGTCGAACAGAAGCGACGCCTGGTACCCGGAGAACGACGAGGACCAAGGCACGCCGCATTGCCGCGCTACGGCATCTATCGTTGAGCACGTGATCGTCGCGGCGTTGACACGATGTATCATCGCCGCGACTGCAACGCCTGCGCCATCCGGAACCTTCTTTCCGCAAAATTTCTTTCGGCCCCTGTCGGCAGCGGGCATAATCGTTCGTTCTTGAATTGAACGGAGACGCCTTTTCGATGCTGTACGCCATCCTCTGCTATCACGACGAAGATCTCGTCGGTTCCTGGAGCAAGGAACAGGACGCTGCCGTCATGCAGAAACTCGCCGTGGTGCAGGAAAACCTCGCCAAGCAGGGCCGGCTCGGCCCGGTGGCGCGGCTGCTGCCGACCACGGCGGCCACGACGTTGCGCAAGGACGACCCGCCGATCGTGCTGGACGGGCCGTTTGCCGAAACCAAGGAACAGCTGCTCGGCTTCTACGTCGTCGACTGCAAGAACCTCGACGAAGCGCTCGACGTCGCCCGCGATCTCGGCAAGGCCAATCCCGGCGGCACCTACGAGATCCGGCCGGTCGGCGTGTTCAGGCCGGGGAGCGTCGAGTCGTGACCGATACCGCCTGGATCGATGCGGCACTGACGTCTGCGCGTCCCCAGGCGGTCGGCGCATTGCTGCGCTACTTCCGCAACCTCGACACCGCTGAGGAGGCATTCCAGAACGCCTGCCTGCGGGCGCTGAAGAGCTGGCCGCAGAACGGCCCGCCGCGCGATCCCGCGGCGTGGCTGATCATGGTCGGCCGCAACGTCGCGATCGACGAGGTCCGCCGCAACAAGCGGCAGCAGCCGTTGCCCGAGGACGACCAGGCGATCTCCGACCTAGACGATGCCGAGGAGGAGATCGCCGAGCGGCTCGACGGCTCGCACTACCGCGACGACATCCTGCGGCTGCTGTTCATCTGCTGCCACAAGGATCTACCGGCGACGCAGCAGATCGCGCTGGCGCTGCGCATCGTCTCCGGCCTTTCGGTGAAGCAGATCGCGCGCGCCTTCCTTGTATCGGAAGCCGCGATGGAGCAGCGCATCACGCGTGCCAAGGCGCGCGTCGCCGACGCCAGGGTGCCGTTCGAGACGCCGGGCGCGGTCGAGCGCAGCGAGCGGCTCGCCTCGGTCGCCGCGATGATCTATCTGATCTTCAACGAGGGCTATTCGGCGAGCGGCGATACCGCCGAGATCCGCTCGCCGCTGTGCGAGGAGGCGATCCGGCTCGCGCGCCTGCTGCTGCGGCTGTTCCAGAGCGAGCCGGAGATCATGGGCCTCACCGCGCTGCTGCTGTTGCAGCACGCCCGCGCCGCGGCGCGCTTCGATGCCGACGGTCAGGTGATCCTGCTGGAGGATCAGGACCGCGGCCTGTGGAATCAGAAGCTGATCGCCGAGGGGCTGGCGCTGATCGACAAGGCGATGCGCCACCGCAGGAGCGGGCCCTATCAGGTGCAGGCCGCGATCGCGGCGCTGCACGCCCGCGCAGAAAAGCCCGAGGACACCGACTGGGCGCAGATCGACCTGCTCTACGGCGCGCTCGAGGTGATGCAGCCGTCGCCGGTGGTGACGCTGAACCGCGCGGTCGCGGTCTCCAAGGTGAGGGGCGCGGAAGCCGCACTTGAGATGATCGAGCCCTTGGCGCCGCGGCTCGCCAATTACTTTCATTACTTCGGGGTGCGCGGCGCCTTCCTGATGCAGCTCGGGCGCAATGAGGAAGCCCGCGTCGCCTTCGACCGTGCCATCGCGCTCGCCAACACGACAGCCGAAGCCGCCCACATCCGCATGCATATCGACCGCCTGATGCGCGACAGCCAGCCGCGCAGCGCCAAGGCGAAGTAGTCGCGCGGCGGTGCGCGCATTGGTCGAAGCCAGATCGATAGACTTCCCCGCGCGGCACCCCTCTCCCCAACCCTCCCCCGCAAGGGGGGAGGGAGCCCTGCCGCCGGTGGCCGCATTACATCCGCACAATCGCGATCTGCCGAAGCCCCGTGAGGTGAGCACGCTGGTCAGGCTCCCTCCCCCCTTGCGGGGGAGGGTTGGGGAGAGGGGTGCCGCGCGCGAGAACATCGACGCATGCATCACTCCTGCAATTCGATCGCGCCGTCGCGGCTCCCTGCGTCGCTCTCGCAAAAATCTTCACCACCGATGTCGGCCCCGCCCGCGCCCATTCGTCTTGATGACAGAGCGTCACCAAGCCTTACGGAGCCAGTCATGGCGATCCTCGTCGACACCGAAGTCTCGAAGCCCGCCCGCATCACCGGCCGCGTGATGAGCGGCGTCGTCGTTCTCTTCCTGCTGTTCGACGGCGCTATCAAGCTGCTGCCGCTGCCTGTTGTCACCGAGACCATGGACAAGATGGGCTGGGGCGCGAGCGATACGCTGGCGCGCAGCCTCGGCATCATCACCATCGTCTGCACGCTGCTGTATTCGGTGCCGCCGACCTCGATCCTCGGTGCGATCCTGCTCACCGGCTATCTCGGCGGCGCCATCGCATCGCATGTGCGGATCGACAGCCCGCTGTTCACGCACACGCTGTTCGGGCTCTATCTCGGCCTGCTGCTGTGGGGCGGGCTTTACCTGCGCGACGGCACGCTGCGCACGCTGCTTCCGTTCCGCCGCTGAGCTGTTGCTGCACCCGTTTACGGAGATCCGTCATGCTTGAGACCATTGCCATCATCGCCGTGATCCTCGCGATCGCGATTGCCGTCATCCTTGTCCTCGCGGCGACCAAGCCGGACACGCTGCGGGTCGTGCGCACGATCAGCATCAAGGCGCCGGCCGAGCGGATTTTTCCGCTGATCAACGATTTCCACCAGTGGGTCGCCTGGTCACCCTACGAGAGCCGGGATCCTGCGATGAAGCGCAGCTATGACGGCGCCGAGCGCGGCCAGGGTGCGGTCTATGCCTGGGACGGCAGCAAGAATGTCGGCGCCGGCCGGATGGAGATCCTCGAAGCGCAGGCGCCGTCGAAGATCGTGATCAAGCTCGACTTCTTCAAGCCGTTCGAGGGCCACAACACCGCCGAGTTCACAATGCTGCCGCAGGGGGATGCGACCACCGTCACATGGACCATGTATGGTCCGGCCGTCTTCATGTCGAAAGTGATGCAGGTGTTCATGAACCTGGATCACATGATCGGCAGGGATTTCGAGGCCGGTCTCGCCAATCTGAAGAAGCTGACTGAGAAATAGAGCGTTTTCGAGCGAGGTGGATACCGGTTCGCGTCAGGAAAACGCGTCAAACAGGAATCGATCACCAAGGAGCATGCAATGCAGGTCAATCCCTATCTCTCCTTCGACGGCAATTGCGACGCCGCGCTGAAGTTCTACCAGAAGGTCCTGGGCGCGCAGATCGAACTGACCTTCCCCTACGGGGAGGGCAATCCGGAGATGCAGACCCCGCCCGGATGGAAGGACAAGATCATGCACGCCCGGATCACGATCGACGGCGAGATCATCATGGCCTCCGATGCGCCTCCCGGCCATTTCCAGAAGCCGCAAGGTTTTCACGTCGCGCTGCAGGTCGAGGATCCCGCCGACGCCGAGCGCCGCTTCAAGGCGCTGTCGGAAGGCGGCACCGTCACCATGCCGTTCGGCAAGACCTTTTTCTCGAAGGGCTTCGGCATGTGCGTCGATCAGTTCGGTATCCCCTGGATGGTGAACTGCCCGCAGGAGATGTGAGGGGCGGATCGGCTTGTCACCGGCACCCCGAGAGGATGCGAAGCTTTATTCTCACCCACCGCAGTCATCGCCCGGCCTGTGCGCAATTGCGCACATGGACCGGGCGATCCAGTATTCCAGAGACAGCCGTTGTTGAGCCGACAGGCCGCGGCGTACTGGATCGCCCGCAAGCCGGGCGATAGCAGCAGCGGGCTTCACCGGCAGCGCGGATAGATCGCCGCGAGGTCGCGGCCGCGCAGCAGCAATAGCCGCGAGCTCAATCCGCCGCGGCGGACGATCCAGCCGCGCACCGGTCCGGGATAGGCCGCCAGCACCGCCTCGGTGGCTTCCGGCTCGGCGTAGGTGCGGCCACGCTGGTCGATCGAGCGCGCGGCGTGGAAGCCGAGCACTGCGCGCCGCGTCACGCAGATGCGGTCGTCGGGCACCATCGAGAGCACCAGCGTGCAGGCCGAAAAACACGGGCCGTCGATCACCACGCGCTCGCCGGAGGCGCGCACCTTCTCGAACAATTCGAGGAATGGGCCGACCTGTCCGCCGGGGCTGGCGAGGATGCGCACCTCGGCGGCGGCGGACGAGACCGTCGCGAAGAACGCGGCTGCAGCGAGAAGCATCTTCATCAGCGCAATCCGATGGCGTGGACGCGATCGGGATCGCACCGCGTCTGTTGCGGACAATAGATGCACGCGGATCGGGGCATCATCAAGACCGGCGGCCGCCCCGAGCGGAGAATCAGGCGGTCCGGTTCTTCAGCGCGCCGACGATCGCGGTGAGCACCGCACCGGCCACGCCGCCCCCCGCGATCTGCCCGACGATGCTGCCGATATCCGGCGTTGCGGTGGAATTGGCGAGCAGCGGAATCAGCATGCCGAGAAGCTGTCCCCCGGCGCCGCCGCCGATCGCGCCCGCGATGGTGTTGCCGAGCGTGCCGAGATCGATGTTCTTGGCCGCCCCCGCGGCGACATTGCCGCAGATGGCTCCGCTGATGACTTGAATGAGCAGATTGATGAGAACTCCCGACATGACGTCATTCTCCCCGATAGCTGGTTTCAGCACGGCTGTTGCGCCTTGGCACCGCAGCGGGGCAAAGGTTATGCGGTTCGGGCACTGAAATCATGCTGCACACGCGAAGATTGCGGGCGGCCGGGCCGCTATGCACCGGCTTTTCAGCCGGTTGCCGGGCTGTCCGAGGCTCAGCCTGCGCCGGAGACGCCGGCCTCGGCAAAGGTCGCCATGCCGCCGTGGCAGGCCAGCGCCGCGCGCAGCAGGAGGATCGCGACCCCGGCGCCGGAGGCTTCGCCGAGCCGCATCTCGAGATCGAGCAGCGGGGCGAGGGCGAGCTCGCGCAGCAATTCGCGGTGGCCGAGCTCGGCCGAGACATGACCGGCGCGGCAATGCGCGAGGATATCGGGCGCAAGCTTGGCCAGCGGCAGCACTGCCGCGGTCGCCACGAAGCCGTCGAGCAGCACCGGGATGCAGCGCGCGCGTGCTGCGAGCACGGCGCCGGCGATCGCCGCAAGCTCGCGCCCGCCGAGCGCTGCGGCCGTGGCCAGCGGATCATCGAGCACCCCGCGATGCAGCTTCAGCGCCATATCGATCGCGGTGCGCTTGCGCAAAAGCCCGGCATCGTCGATGCCGGTGCCGCGGCCGGCCCAGCGCGCGCCGCGCCCGCCCATCAGCGCCGCGCATAGCGTCGCGGCCACCGTGGTGTTGGCGATGCCCATCTCGCCGACGACGAGCAGGTCGCACTGCTCGGGCACCGTGCGCCAGCCGGTGTCGAGTGCGACGAGGAAATCCGCCGTGTCCATAGCCGGCGCCATCGTGAAGTCGCGGGTCGGCCGCGCCAGCTCGAGCGGCTCGACGCGCAGCTCGGCACCGGCGAGTTTTGCGATCTGGTTGATCGCCGCGCCGCCGGCGGCGAAATTCGCCACCATCTGCGCAGTGACCTCGGACGGATAGGCAGAGACGCCGCGTTCCGCGATGCCGTGGTTGCCGGCGAACACCGCGATGGTGACCTTGTCGAGCTGCGGCAGCTCGCGACCCTGCCAGCGCGCCAGCCAGATCGCGATCTCCTCCAGTCGGCCGAGACTGCCCGGCGGCTTTGTCAAATTCTGCTGCCGCAGCCTGGCCGCCTCCGCCATGGCGGCGTCACCCCCGGGGAGGTCGCGACAAAAGCCGCGGACGTCGTCTAGAGTACTGAACTGCATGCGATTCCCTCGTCGAGCGCGGCGCAAGCTAAAGCATGATCCGGAAAAGTGTGAAGCGGTTTTCCGAAAGATCATGCTCAACAAGAGCATGATCCGGAAAGGCGTGGAGCGGTTTCCGACCGGATCATGCTCAAACGAGAAGCTATTGAAGGCTGCGATATGCGTGAATGGCTCGACGATCTCAGGACCGCCACCGCCTTCCTGACCCGCCTGCCGATGTCGCATCCGGACGGCGCGCGGCCGGAGAATTTTGCGAGGGCGCAGCGGCTGTTCCCCGTGATCGGCGGCCTGATCGGCACGGCGATCGGGCTGTTCTGCCTGTTGCTGCGCGCGGTCGGCGTGCCGGATCTTGCCGCGGCTGCGCTTGCGCTCGGCGGCGGTACGCTGCTCACCGGCGCATTGCATGAGGACGGGCTCGCCGACGTCGCCGATGGTTTTGGTGGCGGGCGCGACGTCGCGGCCAAGCTCGAGATCATGCGCGACAGCCGGCTCGGCACCTATGGCGCGCTGGCGCTGCTCGTGGGCTTTGCCGCAAAGCTTTCGGCGCTGGCGGCGATTCCGGATGGTGTCGTGATGCAGAGCCTGATCGCCGCGCATGCGCTCGGCCGCGGCGTGCTGCCGTGGCTGTCGATCAGCCTGCCCAATGCGCGCGCCGACGGGCTCGCGGCCAACGCCGGCCGGCCCGACGGCACCATCGCAGCGGTCGCGGCCGGCGCGGCGCTGCTGATTGCCGTGCTGGTGCTGCCGTTCGCCGGCGCATTGCTGGCGGCGATTGCGGCCGGCGCGGCGGCATTGCTCATGGGACTCCTGGCAAAGCGGCAGATCGGCGGCCTGACCGGCGACGTGCTCGGCGCTGCCGAGCAGGTCGCGGAGGTCGCGATCCTCGTACTGCTCGCGGCGCGGCTGGGATAGGCACGATGAATGGTGAAACGCGTCTCTGGCTGATCCGCCACGCGCCGGTGGACGGGCCGCCCGGCGTGATCCATGCGGCCGATGCGCCGGCCGATCTTGGCCATGCCGCGGCGTTCGAGACGCTCCGCGCGCGGCTGCCGACCGCAGCATTTGCGGTGTGCAGCCCGGCACGGCGCACGCGCGAAACCGCCGCACGCCTCGGCCTTCATGCTGCGCAGGACGACGCCTTCCGCGAACAGGATTTCGGCGACTGGACCGGCCGCCGCCACAGCGAGATCGAGGCCGAGCTTGGCGCGGAGGCCTATCGCGCATTCTGGCAGTTGCCTGCAACCAACCGCCCGCCCGGCGGCGAGAGCTTTGCTGATCAGATCGTGCGTGCAAGGGCAGGGCTGGCGCGCCTCCGCGCAGGCGATGCCGTGCTGGTCGTGCATTCCGGCACCATCCGCGCGGTGCTTGCGATCGCGCTCGAACTGGCCCCGGAGCTCGCGCTGCGCTTCGTCATCGACCCGCTGTCGCTGACGCGGATCGACCGGCTGCAGGATGCCTGGCGCGTGGTCGCGGTGAATCAGCGCTGACCGGTTCTGCTACCGGTTTAGTTTGCTCAACTTGCTCGGTGTCATCGCCCGGTCCATGTGCGCAATTGCGCACAGGCCGGGCGATGACAGCGGTGGGACAAACCTTCACGCCCTCTCAGGATGACGGGAGGGTAAGGAATGCGTGGCGAAGCTATCCATTCTGCCGCTGGCCGCGCAGGGTCGGCAGGCCGATGCCGGCGGCATCGAAGCCGCCGTCGACGGCGAGGATCTGGCCGGTGATGTAGCTGGCGCGCTCCGAGCACAGGAAGAAGATGGCGTCCGCCAGCTCTTCCTCCAGACCGTAACGATTGAGCGGAATCGCGTCGTGATAGTCGGCGCGGATCTCCGCCGTGTGCACCGCCTTGGCCATCGCGGTCTCGACCGGTCCGGGCGCCACGGCATTGACGCGGATGCCGAGCGAGGCGAGCTCGACCGCGAGCTGCTTGGTCAGATGCGCCAGCCCCGCCTTGCTGGTGCCGTAGGCCGAGCGCAGCGTCGAGGCGCGCACTGCCGAGATCGAGCTGATGTTGACGATCGCGCCGCCGCCATGCTCGCGCATGACCGGCGCCGCGGCTTTGGTGCACAGGAACGGGCCGGTCAGGTTGACCGCCATGATCCGGCTCCAGTCTTCGTCGGAGGTCTCCAGCACCGGCGCGAACACTGCGACACCGGCATTGTTGACCAGCGCATCGAGCCGGCCGAAGCGGCCCGCGACCGCGGCGATCGCCGCCGCGACGGCGCTGGCATCGGAGACGTCGCAGGTCAGCGCCAGCGTGTCGTCGGGCCTGTCAAGCGCCGCCACCGCGCGCGCCTGCAACTCACCCTCGATGTCGAGCAGCGCGACGCGCCAGCCCTCGGCGAGAAAGCGCTTTGCCGTCGCCAGCCCGATGCCGCGCGCGGCGCCCGTGACGAGTGCGACTTTCAGTGCGGGAGAATTCATCTGCAGGTCCATCGGTTCGGCGGGGAGAAGCCGACCGTCTGCGATCTTTGACCTGCGATGTCAACCGAGCGACGCGAAATCGCGCACCCCCGTCTTTCTGAGAGAGTGTGAATGTATGTATCGTCGCCTTGGCGAAAACGCTGGAGCCACTATCCCCATTCTCGATCAGACTCGGGGGTTATGGCTCCTCGCCTTCGCCAGGATGACGGCGCGGGAGGCCGCTCGCCACGTCGCAGTGCGTTTTGCGCGCCGGGTGATGCGCGCCGCGCATCCGTGGTAGGACTTTCGGCTGAACTGGACAAAATTGTTTTCGCGCGCGATGTCGGCGCGCGCGCATCCGGTTCGTCCTATGCGCATTCGACCATCCATGGAGTTCCGATGTCGCTCACCTTGCATTACCACCCGCTGTCCTCGTTCTGCTGGAAGGCGCTGATCGCGCTGTACGAGAACGGCGCGCCGTTCACGCCGAACCTGGTCAATCTCGGCGATCCCGCCGAACGCGCCGCGCTGCTCGCGCTGTGGTCGATCGGCAAGTTTCCTGTGCTGCGCGACGAGGCGCGCGGCGAGACCGTGCCGGAGTCCAGCATCGTCATCGAGTATCTCGACCGGCACTATCCGTCGTCCACGCGGCTGATCCCGGAGGATGCCGACCTCGCGCTGAAGACCCGGCTGCGCGACCGCGTGCTCGATCTCTACGTCCATCTACCGATGCAGAAGATCGTCGGCGACCGGCTCCGCCCGGCCGACAGGAAGGACCCGCACGGCGTGGCGGAGGCGCGGGCGCAGCTGCGTACCTCCTATGCGCTGCTCGAGCGCGAGATCGCGGCGACCGGGTGGATGATGGGCGAGCGCTTCACGCTGGCCGACTGCGCGGCGGCGCCGGCGCTGTTCTACGGCAACCTGAACGAGCCGTTCGGCGACGGCCATCCGCGCCTCGCCGCCTATCTGGAACGGCTCAAGGCGCGGCCGTCCTTTGCGCGCGTGCTGAAGCAGGCGGAGCCCTATTTCGGCATGCTGCCGAAGGACGGTTAGGCCAGTTCCTGCAGACAGGCGGCCGGGCAAATATTTTTGCCCGGCGTGTCGCATTCGCCGGTTCCCGTTCGTCTTCCAAGCGCCGGTTGAGGCCGAGGCGCGGCATCGCGCCGCGTCAATGACCCGCGGAATAATTTTCGAAGAGGTGTCGGCGCGGCAAGCTGCGCACCGTCTTTCAGGCGAGCATCGGCCGGGACCGGCCACAAGATAGCGGAGCAGACGATGAAGTTCATGGTGATCGTGAAGGCGAGCAAGGACACCGAGGCCGGCGTGATGCCGAGCACGGAGCTGCTCGCCGCAATGGGCAAGTTCAACGAGGAGATGGTCAAGGCCGGCGTGATGCAGGCCGGCGAGGGTCTGCACCCCACCAGCAAGGGCGCGCGCGTGAAATATGCCGGCGGGCAGAGCACGGTGACGCGCGGGCCGTTCAACCTCTCGAGCGATCTCGTCTGCGGCTTCTGGCTGATCGAGACCAAGTCGCTCGACGAGGCCATCGACTGGATGAAGCGCGCGCCGTTCGATGCCGGCTCCGAGATCGAGATCCGCCAGGTGTTCGCGGCCGAGGATTTCGGCGAGGCGCTCACCCCGGAACTGCGCGAGCAGGAAGAGCGCCTGCGCGCGCAGGCCGGCAAAGCGTGACGATGCTGTCGTCAGTCCGGGGCGGCGTGCAGGGCCGGGCCCGGAACCTGGAAGTCGTTTTGCGAGATTTCGGGATCGTGCTTCGCACGTCCCGGAACGAACCAGAGGAAATCCATTCCATGCGTTTCATGATGCTGATGATCCCGCTCGGCTATGAGACTGCCCGGGCGGAGCTCGACCTCGATCCCGAACGCGTCGCTGCGATGATGAAGTACAATCAGGCGCTGAAGGACGCCGGCGTGCTGATCACGCTGGAGGGCCTGCATCCGCCGGCAACCGGCGCGCGGGTCTCGTTCGCCACCGGCGCGCCCGTCGTCACCGACGGTCCGTTCACCGAATCCAAGGAGGTGATCGGCGGCTTCTGGATGATCGAGGTCGCCTCGCGCGCGGAGGCGATCGCATGGGCGAAGCAGTGCCCGGCCACCGCCAACGAGATCATCGAGATCCGCCAGGTCCAGGAGATGGGCGACTTCTCCGAGGAGGTGCAGCAGGCTGCTGCCACCTTCGAGCATCCGCAGGGCGGCTGGGGCAAGGCGCTGCGCTGATCCACTATTGTCGAACCGACCAACCACAGAGGAGCACACATGAGCACCAGCAAGACCTACGTCGCGGTCTATCTCGGCAGCGGCAACACCGGCAGCGGCATGGCGGCCTGGAACGCGATGCCCGAGGCCGAACGGCGCGCCAAGGAGCAGCAGGGCTTGGCGGCCTGGGGCGCCTGGGTCGAGAAGCACAAGGATGTGCTGGTCGAGATGGGCGGCCCGCTCGGCAAGACCAAGCGGGTCGGTCCGAACGGCATTGCCGACATCTCCAACCAGATCACCGGCTACACTGTGGTGCGCGCCGAGTCGCACGAGGCGGCGGCAAAGCTGTTCGAGAACCACCCGCACTTCACGATCTTCCCCGGCGATGCCGTCGAGATCATGCCGGTGCTGCCGATCCCGGGACAGTGAGACGGGAAAGCTCAACCTCCCCTTGAAAAGGGGAGGTTGCTTTGCTCGTGAGAGCAAAGCGGGTGGGATCTGCTCTCTCCACATGCAGCGGCGTCTGCGGCTCCGTGGCCCGGGTGCAGCGAAGCGCAATCTGGGGAAGCCTCACCGCGGATCATCTGCCCCGGATTGCGCTGCGCTCCATCCGGGCTACGCGAGCCACCTCGCGGGGGCAGCCATCCGTTAATCTTGATCGGCGCCGCATCCCGCCGGTAGTGACCTTTACCGCCGCCTCATGTAAAAGCCGTTCACATGAGCTGGCGGAAGGACCAAGGCCGCAGTGAGCGCGGCTATCATCACGGCAATCTCAAAGAGGCGTTGCTGCAGGCGGCGCTCGACTTGATCTCGAAGAAGGGACCCGCCGGCTTCACGTTCGCCGATGCCGCGCGCATGGCCGGCGTCAGCCCGGCGGCGCCGTACCGGCATTTCCGCGACCGCGACGAACTGATCGCCAGCATCGCGCAGCGCGGCTTCGAGCAGTTCGAAGCGGCGTTGACCCAGGCCTGGGACGACGGCCGTCCCGACACCGTCACGGCGTTCGAGCGGGTCGGCCGGGCGTATCTCGCCTTCGCGCGCGAGGAGCCCGCCTTTTATTCGGCGATGTTCGAATCCGGCCTGCCGCCCGACGCAAATCCGGCGCTGATGGCCGCAGGCGAGCGCGCCTTCGCAATCATCCGCGCCGCCGCCGAGCGGCTTGCGGCGCTGGCGCCGCCCGGCATGCCGCGTCCGCCGGCGATGATGATGGCGCTGCACATCTGGTCGATGTCGCATGGCGTGGCCTCGCTGTTCGGCCGCGGCGATGCCGCGCGCAGAAAGCTGCCGATGTCGCCGGAAGAGCTGCTCGAGGCCGAGGTGCTGATCTATCTGCGCGGCCTCGGCTTCCCGACCGAGCGCCGGCCTGGCGCCACGCCGCCGCCGCTGGACGATAGGCCGCCAGGCGACAAGGCCGGCCCTTGGGGCAAGGCGAAATAAAATTCCAAAAATAATTGGCGGGGTGCGTCATCCGCTCCGCTTGACTTTCCCAAGGGATCGGCTACCTATGTAAATGTTATTTACATTCACAACGGCGTGATGCCGTGATGGAGAAGGGAAATGGCCTACACCGCTGATGTCAATCGCTGGCGCGGCCCCGTTGAAGAACAGTACCCGCCGCACATGCATATGCACTGGGCGCCGTGGCACCCCCTCAAGATCGCGCTGATCATCCTCGGCTTCATGATCTGGTGGCCGATCGGTCTCGCTATTCTCCTTTTCACCTACGGGAGCAGAAAGATGGGTTGTTGGAGTCACAACGACATGGATCGCTGGCAGAACAAGATGGAGCGGATGCAGTTCAAGATGGATCGCATGCGCGACCGCATGGAGCGCCGCGGCTTCGGCTTTGGCTTCGGCCCGCCCTCGAGCGGCAACCGCGCCTTCGACGAATACCGCACCGAGACGCTGCGCCGTCTCGAGGAGGAGCAGAAGGAGTTCAAGGATTTCCTGAATCGCCTGCGCCACGCCAAGGACAAGGAAGAGTTCGACGCCTTCATGGCCCAGCAGAAGTCGCGTCCGACCCCGCCGAACGACCAGCCGCCGCAGGGCTGATCGCAAGCCCCAGCTAAGCCTTCAGGCGATGTGCCCCCATAGCACCTGATGGCCACGAGCCGCCCGTTTGCGATGAGCAAGCGGGCGGTTTGCGTTTGGGGGCTCGCATCGCTTACGCGTTGAAGCAGTAAGGTGAGCACATTGCCCAGGCTCCCTCTCCCCTTGCGGGAGAGGGTAGGGGAGAGGGGTGGCGCCGGGGCGAGATGCGCGAGATTGAACGGAGCTGCATCAAGCAGCATCTCGTTCATCGACGCGCATGCACTTCGCTCCCCATCAAGAGCGGAACAAGCGGTACCCCTCTCCCCACCCTCTCCCGCAAGGGGGGAGGGAGCCTGACCAGCATGCTCACCTCACGTGCTGACTGGGTGTCGCCTGCGGTTTCGCGCGGCCGTGCTCATCTCTGACTCCCGGCATTGGGAGCGCATGATGGCTGCGGCTGAATTCCTGTCGATCGACGACCTCTGGCAGCAGATCCGCCGGGAAGCCGTGGCTGCCGCTGCGGCCGATCCGTTCCTCCGTGCGCAAGCCACCGCCATCCTCGAACATCCTGATCTCGGCCGCGCGCTCGCCTCGCTGATCGGCCGGCGCATCGGTCGTGCGGAGGCCGATCGCGCACAGTTCATGCGCACTGCCGGCGAGGCGTTCGCCGCCGAGCCGGCGCTGGTCGATGCCGCAAGCCATGATCTGCAGGCGATCGTTCGCCGCGATCCCGCGATGACGGGCCTCTTGCCGCCGTTGCTGAACTTCAAAGGATACGTCGCGCTGCAGGCCTGGCGGGTGTCGAACTGGCTGTGGCGCGGCGGCCGCGCCGATCTCGCGCTGATGATGCAGAGCGCAGCGTCGGATCAGTTGCAGGTCAGCATCCACCCATCGGCCGCGATCGGAACGCAGGTGTTTCTGGATCACGGCACCGGGCTGATCATCGGCGCGCTGGTCGTGATCGGCGACGAGGCGACGATCCTGCAGAACGTCACGATCACGCGCGATCAGGCCGATCCGCGCCATGCGCCGCAGATCGGCCGCGGCGTCTTTGTCAGCGCCGGAGCGACCATCATCGGCGATATCAGCATCGGCGATTTCGCCAAGATCGGTGCCGATGCGCTGGTGACGGCGGACGTGCCGGCCGGCTGCACCGCAGTCGGCGTCCCGGCGCGGCTGACGAATTGCGCGCAAGCCGCGACGGCGTGAGGCGGGCCGGGCGAGACCGGACCCCGCACCGGTCGACGCAAGCCGTCTCCCGCGTCATTCCGGGGCGCGCCTGTTGGCGCGCGAGCCACGGAACGACAGGGATGACAGGGCTACCCCTCGCAACCCTGATCGGCAGAGCCGCGAGGCCTGCCGCGATGGACTTACGTTATGTTATAATATAACACTACTCCCATGGCCCAGACGCACTCCCACGCCCACGATCATTCCCATGCCCACCACCATGGCCATAGCCACGGCCCGCACGCGCATCCGGCCCAGGTCGCGCCTTGGTCGATCCTGCGCATGACCGTGCCGGCGCGGCTGGCGGCGGCCTTGGCGGTCAGCGCCTGCCTATGGGGCATCGTCTGGCTGGCGATGAGGTGAGCGATGGCTGCGCTCGTTACCTTCCGCGATGTCACGCTCGGCTATGACCGCCATCCGGCGGTGCATCACCTCAACGGCGCGGTGGAGAGCGGCGCGCTGCTCGCCGTGATCGGCCCCAACGGCGCCGGCAAGTCGACGCTGCTGCGCGGCATCGCCGGCGTGCTCAAGCCGCTGTCCGGCGTGATCGATCTCGACGGACTTGACGTCAGAGACATCGCCTACCTGCCGCAGTCGGCCGATATCGATCGCAGCTTCCCAATCTCGGTGTTCGATTTTGTCGGCACCGGGCTGTGGCGCGCCACCGGCTTCTTCGGCGGCATCAGCAAGGCTGCGCGGGAGAATATCCTAGCTTCGATCGCCGCGGTCGGCCTCAACGGCTTCGAGAACCGGCCGATCGGCACGCTGTCCGGCGGCCAGATGCAGCGCATGCTGTTCGCGCGCGTGCTGCTCCAGGACGCCCGCCTGATCGTGCTCGACGAACCCTTCAACGCCATCGATGCCAAGACCACCGCCGACCTGCTGGCGCTGGTGAAGCGCTGGAACGCCGAGGGCCGCACCGTGCTGGCGGCGCTGCACGACCTCGAAATGGTGCGCAACAATTTTCCGGAGACGCTGCTGTTGGCGCGCGGCCCGGTGGAATGGGGGCCGACCGCGCAGGCGCTGACGCCCGACAACCTGATGGTCGCGATGCGGATGTGCGAGGCTTTTGACGATTCCGCCGCCGCCTGCGGCGTCGACCCGCGTTCGAGGGCCGCCTGACGCCGATGCTATCAGACGCGCTGATCACGCCCTTCACCGAGTTCGAGTTCATGCGCCGCGCGCTCGCTGCGGTGATCGCGCTATCGCTCGGCGGCGCGCCGATCGGCGTGTTCCTGATGCTGCGCCGGATGAGCCTGGTCGGTGATGCCATGGCGCACGCCATCCTGCCCGGCGCCGCGATCGGCTTCCTGATCTCCGGCCTCAATCTGTTCGCGATGACGACGGGCGGGCTGATCGCCGGCTTCACCGTCGCGCTGCTTGCCGGCCTCGTCGCGCGCACCACCGAGCTCAAGGAGGACGCCTCGCTCGCGACCTTCTACCTCGTCTCGCTCGCGCTCGGCGTCACCATCGTCTCGATCAAGGGCACCAATATCGACCTGTTGCACGTGCTGTTCGGCAACATCCTCGCGATGGATGACCAGACCCTGCTGGTGATCGCCTTCAATGCCACGGTCACACTGCTGCTGCTGGCGGTGATCTATCGCCCGCTGGTGATCGAATGCGTCGATCCGGTGTTCCTGCGCACGGTGAGCCGGGCCGGCGCGCCGGCGCACCTCACGTTCCTGGCGCTGGTGGTGGTCAACCTCGTCAACGGTTTCCATGCACTGGGTACGCTGCTCGGCGTCGGGCTGATGATCCTGCCCGCCGGCATCGCCCGGTTCTGGTCGCGCGACATCACCACCATGATCTGCGTCGCGGTGGCGAGCGCGATGCTGTCGGGCTATGCCGGGCTGGTGCTGTCGTTCCAAACCCGCATCCCGTCCGGCCCCGCGATCATCCTGGTCGCGGCCGGGCTCTACGTGGTGTCGCTCCTGTTCGGCAATGTCAGCGGGCTGGTGCGGCAGCTATTCCCCGGCCGGCATCTCGAGGCGTGATGTGATGAAGTGGCTGCTGGGGCTGATCTGTCTGTCGCTCGCGATGGCGGGCGGCACCGCGCGCGCCGCCGAACGCGTCAATGTCGTGGCCAGCTTCTCGATCCTTGCCGATATGGTTCGCAATGTCGGCGGTAACAGCGTCGATGTGGTTGCGCTGGTCGGCCCCGACGGCGATGCGCATGTCTATGCGCCGACGCCGGCGGACGTCAGGAAGGTCGCGGCCGCGCGTCTCCTGCTGGTCAATGGTTTCGGCTTCGAGGGCTGGATGCCCCGGCTGTTGCAGGCTTCCGGCAGCAAGGCGCCGATCGCGGTGGCGACCAAGGGGATCACACCGCTGAAACTCGGCGGCGAGGCCGATCCGCATGCCTGGCAGTCGGTCGCCAATGCGAAAATCTATGTCGGCAACATCCGCGACGGCCTGATCGCTGTCGCCCCCGATCAGGCCGACGCCTTCAAGGCCGGCGCCGAAGCCTATCTGGCCAAGCTCGACGCCCTCGATCGCGAGGTGCGGGACGCGGTGGCGAAACTACCGGAAGATCGCCGCAAGGTGATCTCGACCCATGGCGCCTTTGGCTATTTCGCGGCCGCCTACGGCATCCAGTTCATTGCGCCGATCGGCGTCTCTACCGATTCCGAGCCCAGCGCACGGGATATCGCTGATATCATCTCGCAGATCAAAGCTGCGAAAATTCCGGCAGTTTTTCTCGAAAATATCAGTGATCCGCGCCTGATTGAGCGGATCGCGGCCGAGACCGGCGCAAAGGTCGGCGGCACCCTGTATTCGGACAGTTTGACGGGCGAAAAGGGCGACGCCCCCACTTACATTGATATGGTCAGGCACAATATAAAGGCCCTGACCGGTGCGCTCGCCGAGTAGGGCAGGGGCCCTCCCTGCCTGGTTGAGTGCCTCCCAAAAAGTTCGTTTGGAGTTGTTATGGTGGAAACCTCGCAAAAAATCCCTGTGACCGTGCTGACGGGCTATCTCGGCGCCGGCAAGACCACGCTGTTGAACCGCATCCTGTCGGAGAACCACGGCAAGAAGTATGCCGTCATCGTCAACGAATTCGGCGAGATCGGCATCGACAACGACCTCATCATCGGCGCCGATGAGGAAGTGTTCGAGATGAACAATGGCTGCATCTGCTGCACCGTGCGCGGCGACCTCGTCCGCATCATGGACGGGTTGATGAAGCGCAAGGGCAAGTTCGACGCCATCATCGTCGAGACCACCGGCCTTGCCGATCCGGCCCCGGTGGCGCAGACCTTCTTCGTCGACGAGGACGTGCAGAAGAACGCCCGGCTCGACGCCGTCGTGACTGTCGCCGACGCCAAGTGGCTGAGCGACCGCCTCAAGGACGCGCCGGAGGCCAAGAACCAGATCGCGTTCGCCGACGTCATCGTGCTGAACAAGACCGATCTGGTCTCCAAGCCCGAACTCGCGGAGGTCGAGGCCCGCATTCGCGGCATCAATCCGTACGCGAAACTGCATCGCACCGAGCGCTGCCAGGTCGGGCTGACCGACGTGCTGGAGCGCGGCGCATTCGACCTCGACCGCATCCTGGAGATCGAGCCCGATTTCCTCGAGGCCGGCGACGATCATGACCATGACCACGATCATCACCATCATGACCATGACCATGACCACCATCATCACGATCACGGCCATGGCGGGCTGAAGCATTATCACGACGAGGACATGCAGTCGCTGTCGCTGCGCTCGGACAAGCCGCTCGATCCGACCAAGTTCATGCCGTGGCTGCAGCAGCTGGTCGCCACCGAGGGCCAGAAGATCCTGCGCTCGAAGGGCATCCTCGCCTTCACCGGCGACGACGACCGCTACGTGTTCCAGGGCGTCCACATGATGCTGGAGGGCGACCACCAGCGCAAATGGAAGGACGGCGAGAAGCGCGAGAGCCGGGTCGTGTTCATCGGTCGCGAGCTGCCTGAACAGGCGATCCGCGACGGCTTCGAGAAGTGCATCGCGACGTGATTGATAACTTCGACGCCCCCGACGGGCCTTCCATCGTTTCGATCACCGATCGCGTCAAGCTGACGCCGCTGGGCGCGGCGGTCGGCTCGGTGCATTTCCTCGGCGACCGCGCCTTCTTCGTCGGCGCCGAGGAGAGTGTCGCGATCGTCACCAAGGACGGCGAGATCAACCGCGTGCCGACCCATTTCGGCGCCATCCTGTGCGCGGCGTCCGACGGCAAGCGGCTCGTCACCGGCGGCGACGACGGCAAGCTGATCGCGATCGACGACAAGGGCGAGACCTCGGTCGTCGCCACCGACGCCAAGCGGCGCTGGATCGACAATGTCGCGCTGCATGGCGACGGCACGCTGGCGTGGTCAGCGGGAAAGACCGCCTTCGTGCGTGGTCCAAAGGGCGAGGAGAAGACGTTCGAGGTGCCCTCGACCGTCGGCGGTCTCGCCTTCGCGCCGAAGGGCCTGCGGCTTGCGATCGCGCATTACAATGGCGTGACGCTGTGGTTTCCCAACATGGCCGCCAATCCGGAATTTCTGGAATGGGCCGGCTCGCACCTCGCCGTCACCTTCAGTCCGGACAACAAGTTTCTGGTTACCGCGATGCACGAGCCGGCGATGCATGGCTGGCGGCTCGCCGATTCCAGGCATATGCGGATGAGCGGCTATCCCGGCCGCGTCCGCTCGATGTCGTGGAGCGCCGGTGGCAAGGGCCTCGCCACCTCGGGCGCCGACAGCGTGATCGTCTGGCCGTTCACCTCCAAGGACGGCCCGATGGGCAAGGAGCCGGCGATGCTGGCGCCGATGCCGGCGCGGGTCTCGATGGTGGCCTGCCATCCGAAGAACGACATCATGGCCGTCGGCTACAGCGACGGCACGGTGCTGATGGTCCGTCTCGAGGACGGCGCCGAGATCCTGGTGCGGCGGACCGGCGGCTCGCCGGTGTCGGGGCTGGCGTGGAATGCCAAGGGCACGCTGCTCGCCTTCGGCGCAGAAGATGGTGACGCGGGCATCCTGGAAATGTAAGAGATCGCTGCGTTATCCAAAGCGTTTTCGAGCGAAGTGGGACCGGTTCGCGTAGAGAAAACGCGCCAAAGAAGAATTCTGCAGCGTCATGCGCTTTCTCACCACATTCCAGATCGCCGACTTCATCGACACGCTGGTCAGCCTGTTTTCGGCCTTCGTGCTGGGCACGCTGATCGGGGCCGAGCGGCAGTACCGGCAGCGCACCGCGGGGCTGCGCACCAACGTGCTGGTCGCGGTCGGCGCCGCAGCATTCGTCGATCTGGCAATGCATCTTGAAGGTGCCGCGGGCGCGGTGCGCGTGATCGCCTATGTGGTGTCGGGCATCGGCTTCCTCGGCGCCGGCGTCATCATGAAGCAGGGCATGGACGTCCGCGGATTGAACACCGCGGCGACGTTGTGGGCCTCGGCTGCGGTCGGCTCCTGTGCCGGTGCCGACATGGTGGCGCAGGCGGCGGCGCTGACCGTGTTCGTGATCGCCGGCAACACGCTGTTGCGCCCGCTGGTCAACGCCATCAACCGCATCCCGCTGAACGAGAAGGCCTCGGAGGCGACCTATTACGTCAAGCTCGCGGTCACCACCGAGGCGCTTGCCACCATGCGCGACCGCCTGGTGGAGAAGCTCGAGGCCGCCAATTACCCGGTGGCCGATGTCGATGTGGTCGAGATCGGCGACGACCATCTGGAAATCGTGGCGAAGCTGGTCGCGACTGCGGTCGATCCCAGCGAACTGAACGCCGTCGTGGCCGAGTTCGAGCCGCTGACCGGCGTGCGCCATGCCACTTGGGAGAGCAACACCGCGGATTGAGTTCCCGGGCGGCAATGCCTCGGAACCATGCCGTTGCCGGATCGTTGACCTCGCGAACAAGTCGCGAGGCATACGAGACATGGCAGCGGACCACACGAAGCGAATGCGGGGCGATCTGGTGATTGCCGCCGTCCTGCTGGTGGCGGGCGTCGCGCTGATCGGCCTCTCGCTGCGCGAGATCGGCTCGCAGTCGCAGGAGCAACCCACCTCGCGGGAGCAGATGGCGCAGGCGACGCACCCGACCCAACCCTCGCCCGAGCCGCAGAAGACCGCGCCGCCGGCCGAGTCGAAGCCCGGCGGCGACCGTCCGACCACGCCGGCGCCCGAGCCGGCGCGGCCCGATGCCGACGCGCAGAAGTCCGGTGCCCAGCCGGTGCTGCCGCCGGCCCCGGCCGAGAAGACTGCGCCGCCGATCAAGCAGAAGTAGACGCATTGTGACGCGTATTTGACGGCGACTGCCGATTCTCCGGCCTCGCCTCCGCCGCCCGCCCCGTCCATAATCTGCCGTCACGCCAACGGCAGATGGGGCTCACATGAAGATCGAGGACGTCAGGCGCACCGCCTATTCGATGCCACTCACCAACCCGTCGTTCCCGCCGGGGCCCTATCGGTTCTACGACCGCGAATACTTCATCGTCACCTACAAGACCGACCGCGAGGCCCTCGAAGCCGTGGTGCCCGAGCCGCTCGAGGTCGCCGAGCCGGTCGTGAAGTACGAGTTCATCCGCATGCCCGACTCCACCGGCTTCGGTGACTACACCGAGACCGGGCAGGTGATCCCGGTCCGCTTCAAGGGCGAGGAGGGCGCCTATACCCACGCGATGTATCTCGACGACGAGGGCCCGATCGCCGGCGGCCGCGAGCTGTGGGGATTTCCGAAGAAACTGGCGAAGCCCAAGATCGCGGTCGAGAGCGACGTGCTGGTCGGCTCGCTGCATTACGGCTCGGTGCTCTGCGCCTCCGCGACCATGGGCTACAAGCACCGCAAGGTCGACCACGACGCAGTGCTCAAATCGATGAAGGCGCCCAACTTCATTTTGAAGATCATCCCGCATGTCGACGGCAGCCCGCGGATCTGCGAGCTGGTGCGTTTCCATCTCGAGGAGATCACGCTGAAGGAAGCCTGGACCGGCCCTGCCGCGCTCGGCCTGTTCCCGCACGCGCTGTGCGACGTCGCCCGCCTGCCGGTGCGCGAGGTGGTCTCGGCGCTGCACTACAAGGCCGACCTGACGCTCGGCCTCGGCTCGGTGGCGTTCGACTACATGGCGAAGTGACGCGCAGGCGCCGAGAGAACCGATTTCGGAATATTGGAAGAATACCCCTGAGTTGCCCGACATGTCAAGTTGCTGCCGAACGCCGGCAGTTGCCGGCTCCTTCGCATGGGGTTGTTTTTCGATATTGGCAGCGGCACCCCGTCATTCCGGGGCGCGCGAAGCGCGAGCCCGGAATCCATCAGGCCGCTACTCCGTCGCGAAATGGATTCCGGGCCTGGCCCTCACGGGCCATCCCGGAATGACGAGGTTGAGAGTGCGTTGCCCTACCGCACCAGGATATTCTTGAACTGCCACGGATCCGAGGTGTCGATGTCCTCCGGAAACAGTCCCGGACGATCGGTCAGCGGGGTCCAGTCGGTGTAGAAGCCCTTCACCGGACCGAGATAGGGCAGCTGGATTTCCAGCAGGCGATCGAAGTCCATCTCGTCGGCTTCGACGATGCCTTCGTTCGGGTTCTCCAGCGCCCACACCATGCCGCCGAGCACGGCGGAGGTCACCTGCAGGCCCGTGGCGTTCTGGTAGGGCGCGAGTTGGCGCGTCTCCTCGATCGAGAGCTGCGAGCCGTACCAGTAGGCGTTGTTGTCGTGGCCGAACAGCAGCACGCCGAGCTCGTCGATGCCGTCGACGATCTCGTTCTCGTCGAGGATATGGTGCTTCTCCTGCATCTTCGCTGCGCGGCCGAACATCTCGTGCAGCGACAGCACCGCGTCGTCACACGGATGATAGGCATAGTGGCAGGTCGGCCGGTAGACCGCCGTGCCCGACGCGTCGCGCACCGTGAAGTAATCGGCGATCGAGATCGACTCGTTGTGGGTGACGAGGAAGCCATACTGCGCGCCGCGGGTCGGGCACCAGGTGCGCACGCGTGTGTTGGCGCCCGGCTGCATCAGATAGATCGCTGCGCCGCAACCGGCCTCGTGGGTCCGCGCATTCTCGGGCATCCATTTCTCATGGGTGCCCCAGCCGAGCTCGGACGGCTGCACGCCTTCCGACAGGAAGCCTTCCACCGACCAGGTGTTGACGAAGACATCAGGCTCCTTCGGCGTTTTCGAGCGCTGGGTGTCGCGCTCGGCGATGTGAATGCCCTTGACGCCGGCCTGCCGCATCAAATCGGCCCATTCGGCCCTGGTCTTCGGCTTGGGGGCGTTAAGCTTCAGATCGGCGGCGACATTGAGCAGCGCCTGCTTGACGAAGAACGAGACCATGCCGGGATTGGCGCCGCAGCAGGAGACTGCCGTCGTCGAGCCGGCCGGCCGCGCCCGCTTGGCGGCCAGCGTCACCTCGCGCAGCGCGTAGTTGGAGCGCGCCTCCGGGCCCTTCGTCGCATCGAAATAGAAGCCGAGCCAGGGCTCGTTGACGGTGTCGATATAAAGCGCGCCGACCTCGTTGCAGAGTTCCATGATGTCAGTCGAGCCGGTGTCGACCGACAGATTGACGCAAAAGCCCTGGCCGCCGCCCTCGGTGAGCAGCGGGGTCAGCAGCTCGCGATAATTGTCCCTGGTCACCGCCTTCTGAATGAACCGGACATTATGCTTCTCGCAATGCGCCCTGCGGCCCTCGTCCTTCGGATCGATCACGGTGACACGCGACTTGTCGTAGTCGAGATGCCGCTCGATCAGCGGCAACGTGCCCTTGCCGATGGAGCCGAAGCCGACCATGACGATTGGGCCGGTGATCTTCGCGTAGATCTGCGAGGAGGAACTCATCATTTTCTCCAGGAGAGTGCCTAGCGGCAAATAGAGTGGATCAGGGGTTGCGACGCTTTGCGGTGACTTCGATCTCGACCTTCATCTCGGGCTTGTAGAGCCCCGCGACGATCAGCAGCGTCGCCGCCGGGCGGATGTCGCCGAGCACCTCGCCGCAGACCGCGAAATGCGCCTCTGCATCACCGGCGTCGGTGAGGTAGTAGGTCGCGCGGACGATGTCGGCCATCGCAAAGCCACCCTCCTTGAGGGCAGCCTCGATGGTCTTGAAGCAGTTCCGTGACTGGCTCGTGACATCTTCGGGCATGGTCATCGTGGTGTAGTCGTAGCCCGTGGTTCCGGCGACGAAGGCGAAATCGCCGTCGATCACGGCGCGGCTGTAGCCGGCGGTCTTCTCGAAGGGCGAACCGGTGGAAATCAGGCGACGGGGCATCTCGGGACCTCGACTGAAAAGGGCTTGGCGCGGGGTTTACGGGCATTCTCGACGCCCGTGCAACCCCCGGATTCTAGCCGGGCGGCGGGTTCAGCGGGACTGCTGGGTGGTGCCCGGCGGCGACGGCGGCGAGCCGGCCCAGCGCCGGACCAGGATGTCGCGGACGATCATCACCGAGATCAGCACCAGCATCACCGTGGTGACGAGGCCGCGCCAGCGCGGGCGCGCGCCGTCGATGGCGGGAAGGTTCTCCGACATGGCGGCCCGCCTCTACGCCGCGTGCGGCACGGCGAGCGGTGCCTTCCGGGTGCGGGCGCGGGATGCCTTCATCTTCAGGGCGGCGCCGGTCGGCGTGATCATGCCCCAGGCGCCGTCGAGCGCGCCCTCGATGAGCTCGAACCCAAGCAGCCGCTCGCGCTCGAACGCGCCCGGCAGCGACAGCTCGCCGGTCTTGGCGGCCGTGAAGCCGTACCTGACGTAATAGGGCGCATCGCCGAGCAGGATCACCGCGCCGTGGCCACGCGCCCTGGCGACGGCCAGCGCGCGCTGCATGAGGGCGGCGCCGACGCCGAGGCCGCGGCAGTCGTCGTCGACAGCCAGCGGCCCCAGCATCAGCGCGCTACGGCCCCCCGCGCTGACGTGCCACAACCGCACGGTTCCAACCAGCCGGCCGTCCTGGCGCACGGCCGCAAGGCTCAGGCCTTCGGCGGGCGCGCGTCCGTCGCGCAGGCGCTGGCAGGTGCGCGTATGGCGGTTCGCGCCAAAGCAGGCATCCAGCAGCGCTTCGCGTGCGACGACGTCCGAGGCACGCTCCGCACGGATCGCGAACGCAGCGGCATCCCGGATGAGGGCAACGGGGGTGTTCCGTTTTGCAGTCATGGCACGTCAGTCCCCGCTTGCAACGGCATCGCGTACGCCGCGGCAAGCGTCGTTCAGAAAGTCAAAAATGACGGGGGAGGAGCCGGCTGGGCCGGCTCCCGGTTCATCAGGCCTCGAATGCGAGGCGGATCAGATGTGGTAGGTCCGCAGCGGCGGAATGCCGTTGAAGGCCACCGACGAGTAGGTCGACGTATAGGCGCCGGTGCCCTCGATCAGCAGCTTGTCGCCGATCTCGAGCGTCACCGGGAGCGGATACGGCAGCTTCTCGTACAGCACGTCGGCAGAGTCGCAGGTCGGGCCGGCGAGCACGCACGGCGTCATGTCCGCCCCGTCATGCGGGGTGCGGATGGCGTAGCGGATCGACTCGTCCATCGTCTCGGCGAGACCGCCGAACTTGCCGATGTCGAGGTACACCCAGCGCACCTCGTCATCGTCGCTCTTCTTGGAGATCAGAACGACTTCGGTCTCGATGATGCCGGCATTGCCGACCATGCCGCGGCCCGGCTCGATGATCGTCTCCGGGATCTGGTTGCCGAAATGCTTGCGCAGGGCACGGAAGATCGACCGGCCGTATTGCAGCACGGGCGGAACGTCCTTCAGGTACTTGGTCGGGAAGCCACCGCCCATGTTGACCATGGTGAGATTGATCCCGCGCTCGGCGCAGTCACGGAACACGGTCGACGCCATCGCCAGCGCGCGGTCCCAGGCCTTCACCTTGCGCTGCTGCGAGCCGACATGGAACGAGATGCCGCACGGCTCCAGCCCGAGGCGCTTGGCGAGGTCGAGCACCTCGACCGCCATCTCCGGGTCGCAGCCGAACTTGCGCGACAGCGGCCATTCGGCGCCGGCGCAGTCATAGAGGATGCGGCAGAACACCTTGGCGCCGGGAGCGGCGCGGGCGATCTTCTCGACCTCGGCGGCGCAGTCGACCGCGAACAGGCGAATGCCGAGCGCGTAGGCACGCGCGATGTCGCGCTCCTTCTTGATCGTGTTGCCGAAGGAGATGCGGTCCGCGGTCGCGCCGGCGGCCAGCGCCATCTCGATTTCCGCAACCGTCGCGGTGTCGAAGCAGGAGCCGAGCGAGGCGAGCAGCGACAGCACTTCGGGCGCCGGGTTGGCCTTCACCGCGTAGAACACGCGGCTGTCCGGCAGCGCCTTGGCGAAGGTCTGGTAATTGTCGCGCACGACCTCGAGGTCGACGACGAGGCACGGCTCGGTGTCGAGACCTTCGCTGCGGCGGTGACGCAGGAATTCCTGGATACGTTCGGTCATGGCACTCTCCAACGGCCCCAGCGACGGGATCCGCATCAACGTGACGTCGGATAAGAGCGCTCTGGCCACATCGCGCGATGGAGGCGCATTGAGGCCAAAAGACTCAAACCAGACTGTGCTGCCGTGGATTGGTTGGGAGAGTTTCCCGCCCGCTCACCTGGCAATGAAGGACAAGCCTTTTCAGTAGCCCGCGCCGGCGTTGGACTGCCGGTAGAGACCAAAAAAGCCCGATCCGTCGTTGCTTTAAGTCGCGTCCCCCGTTGAGAGCGGGGTGCGCCGGTTCGCCTCCGGCTGCCAGTCACGGTTGCAAGACGTGGCGAGACCTTCAACGGCATCCCTGGAGAGAGATGCTGGCCGCTTGATCCGTCATGACTAACGGGAGCGACCCTCGGTTCTTCCACCCCTTGGCGGCTGTCCGGCCTCTTGTCCGGATACCTACCGACTGACACACGACCACAGGCACGTGCGAAATTGGGCAAGCGAGGAAATAAGTCTTTTGACTTCGCGGCGCAAGAATTTTTTTGCGATCGCGACAAATTTCCCTAACGCGTGCTTGCGATCTCGCGAGCAGCAGGCGTCGTGCGACGCTGAAGATGAACCGCTGTTAAGATTGGCTAACGAAGCGTGTGCGTCTTAGCCCTGCGCCGCAGCGCTTTCTTGAATCGCTGCGCTCACGCGCGACGCGTGAACGGCTCGATGCGCTGTGCGGCGCGGATGAAGGCGATCATGATCAAGACGCCGACGCCGAACAGCACCGCCTGCAGGATGTGCGCGCCGACATCGTCGAGCCCGAACAGGATCGCGAGCGCCCAGCCGCCGGCGAACGCGGCGCCGAACACCTCGGCGCCGATCAGGATCGCCGCCGAGATCACGGTGACGACGCTCGGCCAGACGATGACGCGGTTGCTGGAGGCGGTGGGCTGCGTGCTCATGAATTAGGTCCTGTTCAGGGGGCGCAATCTCTCCGAAAAGTCCCCATCTATCAAGCGCAAAAGGCCCAAAAATGCCGTATCGGGTGATATAGTCCGAACCGCATTTTCAAGGCGAAAAACGGGATATTCGATGTCGGAAACCAGCGCGCAGGCCGAGCTCCAGACCTTGGCCAACCCCCTTCTCAAGGCGTGGCAGACGCCGTTCGAGACGCCGCCTTTTGCCGAGATCCAGCCGGAGCATTTCCTGCCCGCCTTCGAGCAGGCCTTCGCCGACCATTCGGCGGAAGTGGCTGCAATCACCCACGATCCGTCGCTGCCCGACTTCGAGAACACCATCACGGCGCTGGAGCGCTCCGGCAAGCTGCTGTCGAAGGTCGCCGCCGTGTTCTACGGCCTGGTCTCGGCGCACTCCAACCCTCAGATCCTGGAGATCGACAAGGAGGTGTCGCTCCGGATGGCGCGGCACTGGAATCCGATCATGATGAACGCTGTGCTGTTTGGCCGCATCGCCATGCTGCACGAGAAGCGCGCCAAGCTCGGCCTGACCGGCGAGCAACTCCGGCTGCTGGAGCGCACCTATACCCGTTTCCACCGCGCCGGCGCCGGCCTCGATGACGCCGCCAAGGCGCGGATGGCCGAGATCAACGAGCGCCTAGCCCATCTCGGCACTTCCTTCAGCCACCATCTGCTCGGCGACGAGCAGGAGTGGTCGATGGAGCTCGGCGAGGACGACCGTGCGGGCTTGTCCGAGACCTTCGTGGCGGCAGCCAAGGCCGCCGCTGCCGAGCGCGGCATGGCCGGCAAGGCGATCGTGACGCTGTCGCGCTCCTCGGTCGAGCCGTTCCTGCAGAGCTCGGCGCGGCGCGATTTGCGCGAGAAGGTCTACAAGGCCTTCATCGCCCGCGGCGACAACGGCAACGCAAACGACAACAACGAGACGATCGTCGAGATCCTCAAACTGCGCGAGGAGAGCGCGAAGATCCTGGGCTTTCCGACCTACGCCGCCTATCGGCTGGAGGATTCCATGGCCAAGACGCCCGAGGCGGTGCGCGGCCTGCTGGAGCGGGTCTGGAAGCCGGCGCGGGCGCGCGCGCTCGCCGACCGCGACGCGCTGCAGGCGCTGATCGCGGAGGAGGGCGGCAATTTCACCTTGGCGCCGTGGGACTGGCGCTACTACGCCGAAAAGCTGCGGCAGCGCCGCGCCAATTTCGACGACTCCGCGATCAAGCCCTACCTGGTGCTCGACCACATGATCGAGGCCGCCTTCGATTGCGCCACCCGCCTGTTCGGCGTCACCTTCGAGGAGCGCAAGGACGTCCCGGTCTGGCATCCGGATGTCCGGGTCTGGGAGGTCAAGGGCCGCGACGGCAAGCACAAGGCGCTGTTCTACGGCGACTACTTCGCCCGGCCCTCGAAGCGCTCGGGCGCCTGGATGACCTCACTGCGCGACCAGCAGAAGCTCGACCACGACGTCGCGCCGCTGGTCATCAACGTCTGCAACTTCGCCAAGGGCGCCGACGGTGCGCCGTCGCTGCTCTCGCCCGACGACGCGCGGACCCTGTTCCACGAGTTCGGCCACGGCCTGCACGGCATACTCTCCGACGTCACCTATCCCTCGCTGTCGGGCACCTCTGTGTTCACCGACTTCGTCGAGCTGCCCTCGCAGCTCTACGAGCACTGGCAGGAGCGGCCCGAGGTGCTGCAGCGCTTCGCCCGCCACTACCAGACCGGCGAGCCGCTGCCGGATGATTTGCTCAAGCGCTTTCTCGCGGCGCGCAAGTTCAACCAGGGCTTTGCCACGGTCGAGTTCGTCTCCTCGGCGCTGGTCGACCTCGAGTTCCACACCCAGCCGGCGGCGGCGAGCCGCGACGTCCGGGCGTTCGAGAAGCAGGAGCTGGAGAAGATCGGGATGCCCGCCGAAATCTCGCTGCGCCACCGGCCAACCCAGTTCGGCCATATCTTCTCCGGCGACCACTATGCCTCCGGCTACTACAGCTACATGTGGTCGGAGGTGATGGATGCCGACGCCTTCGGCGCCTTCGAGGAGGCCGGCGACATCTTCGATCCGGCGACCGCCAAGCGGCTGCATGACGACATCTACTCCTCGGGCGGTTCGCGCGATCCGGAGGAGGCCTATGTCGCGTTCCGCGGCCGCGAGCCCGAGCCGGACGCGCTGCTGCGCCGCCGCGGCCTGCTCGAAGCCTCCGAGGCGGCCTGACGGTGCGGCCGCTTCTCAACCGCCTGGCCGCTTCGCTGGTGCTGGCAGCCGCCGTCGTGCTCGGCACGGCCGCCGCGCAGGCCCATCCGCATGTCTGGATCACGGCGAAGAGCGAGCTGATCTACGCCGCCGACGGCACCATCACCGGCATCCGGCACGCCTGGACCTTCGACGACATGTTCTCGACCTACGCGCTGCAGGGCATCGAGACCAAGGTCAAGGGCGCCTACAGCCGCGAGGAGCTGGCACCGCTGGCGCAGACCAATGTCGAGTCGCTGAAGGAATACGCCTACTTCACCTTTGCCAAGGCTGACGGCAAGAAGCAGAAGTTTTTGGAGCCGGTCGACTACTTCCTCGAATACAAGGACACGGCGCTGACGCTGCACTTCACGCTGCCGGCGAAGACGCCGTTCAAGACGAAGGAGCTCTCGCTCGAAGTGTTCGACCCGAGCTACTTCATCGACTTCCAGTATGCCGACAAGGACCCGATCAAGCTGGTCGGCGCTTCGGCCGACTGCAAGATGCAGTTCCAGCGGCCCAACGACGGCAGCGCCGCGGCCCAGAAGCTGGGTGAGCAGAATTTTCTCGACGGCAGCAACGCCAATTTCGGCATGATGTTCGCCAACAAGGTCACCGTGGAGTGCCCATGATACCGACCGCCTCCCGCGTGATGCGCGGCCTCGCGATGTCCGCCGCGCTGTGGGCGGCGTGCGCGCTGCTCGATGGCGCCGTGCACGGGCTGCTGGCGCACAATCCGTTCGGCGCGCCGCGCACCGCGCCCGAGCCGCAGGGCGGGATCGTCGGCTGGCTGCTGGCCAAGCAGTCTGAATTCTACCGCGAGATGTCGGCGACGATCCGCGCGGCGAAATCCGACGGCTCGGCGGTCTGGACGCTGCTGGCGATCTCCTTTGCCTACGGGATCTTCCACGCCGCTGGGCCCGGTCATGGCAAGGCGGTGATCTCGTCCTACATGGTCGCCAACCGCGAGACCGCGCGGCGTGGCATCGTGCTGTCGTTCGCTTCGGCGCTGATGCAGTCGCTGGTTGCCGTCACTCTCGTCGGGATCTGCGCCTGGCTGCTCAACGCGACCGCGAAGACGATGTGCGGAGCGGAGAAGGCGATCGAGATCGCCAGCTACGCCCTGATCGCGCTGTTCGGCGCCCGGCTCGTCTGGCTCAAGGGCGGCGGCTTCTTCCGCGCGCTGCAGGTGCCGCGCCCGGAGCTGGCGTTGGCCGGCGCGCATCATCACGACCACAGCTATCACGACCATGGCCATGGTCATCACCATCATCATCATGGCCACGACCATGATCACGGCCACGTCCATGACGAGCATTGCGGCCATTCGCACGGGCCGACGCCGGCCGAGCTCGCCGGTCCCGGCGGCTGGCGGCGCGGCCTCAGCGCGATCCTCACCATCGGCATCCGGCCGTGCTCGGGCGCGATCCTGGTGCTGGTGTTTGCGCTGGCGCAGGGCCTGTTCTGGGCCGGCATCGCCGCGACCTTCGTGATGGGACTCGGCACCGCGATCACGGTCGCCGCGATCGCGCTTGTCGCAGTGTCGGCGCGCGGCCTGGCCGAGAAGCTCAGCGCGGCGCGCGACGGCGGCGGCATGCTGATCATGCGCGGACTGGAATTCGCCGCCGCGGGGCTCGTGCTGCTGTTCGGGATCGGACTGTTGTTCGGCTACGTCGCGGCCGAGCGGGCGACGTGTCTTTAGGTACGGTCCCCGCGTACTGGATCGCCCACAGAGGCGAATTCGTCCTCACCCCGTCACATAGCCCCGCAGCGCCGGCAGCAGGAAGATCGCGACGTTGATCGCGAAGCCGATGCTCCAGAGGATCGAGCGCAAGGTCGGGCGGTTGCCGATATAGGTGAAGACGTAGGCGATGCGCACGATCAGGAACAGCACGGCCAGCTCGTCGATCAGCCGCAGCGGGCCGACGCGGTATTCGGCGAGCAGCACCGCGAAGGCGAAGAACGGAAAGGCCTCCAGCCCGTTCTGGTGGGCGCCGAGCGCGCGCGAGCGGATCGGGTCGTCGTAGAAATCGGAATCGCGCGGCCGGGAATTGTCGAAACGGCGGAAGCCGGCCCATTTCACCGACGCGATCGTCAGGAGCGACAGCATCAGCGTCCCGAAGACGCACCATTCGGCGACCGTCATGGTTCCCCCTATTCCCGCCGGAACGTACCCAACCGGCACTCGGCTTGACAAGGTTTGAGCAACGCGCGAAGCCCCAGAAACCCGACGTGAAGAAGCTCCGTCCTGAGAACACCAGCATGAGCACGGTCATTCCCTTCGAGAGTCCGACGCCGGCGGCGACCACCAGGCCGGAGCGGGTCGGCGTGCTGCTGGTTAATCTCGGCACGCCGGATACCGCCGATACTGCGGGCGTGCGGGTGTATCTGAAGGAATTTTTGTCCGATCCGCGGGTGATCGAGGATCAGGGCCTGGTCTGGAAGCTGATCCTCAACGGCATCATCCTGCGCCGGCGCCCGCGCAGCAAGGCGCGCGACTATCTGAAGATCTGGAACACCGAGAAGAACGAGTCGCCGCTGAAGACGATCACGCGCTCGCAGGCCAACAAGCTTGCGGAGGCGATCGCCGCGCACGGTCACGTCGTGGTCGACTGGGCGATGCGCTACGGCAACCCGTCGATCAAAGCGCGGATCGAGGCGCTCGCCGCGCAGGGCTGCAGCCGTCTCCTGGTGGTGCCGCTCTATCCGCAATATTCCGCCGCGACCTCGGCGACCGTGTGCGACGAGGCGTTCCGCGTGCTGACCGCGATGCGCGCGCAGCCGACCTTGCGGGTGACGCCGCCTTACTATGACGATCCCAACTATATCGAGGCGCTCGCGGTCTCGATCGACGCGCATCTGGCGAGCCTGCCGTTTCAGCCCGAGATCATTCTGGCATCCTTCCACGGCATGCCGAGGGAGTATGTCGACCAGGGCGATCCGTACCAAGCGCAGTGCATCGCGACGACCGACGCCTTGCGCAAGCGGCTCGGACTCGCGGCCTCGAAGCTGGTCCTCACCTTCCAGTCGCGCTTCGGCAATGCCGAGTGGCTGCAGCCCTATACCGACAAGACGGTCGAGCGGCTGGCGAAGGAGGGCGTGAAACGGATCGCCGTGGTGACGCCGGGCTTCTCCGCCGATTGCCTGGAGACGCTGGAGGAGATCGCGCAGGAGAACGCCGAGATATTCCGGCACAATGGCGGCGAGCAGTTCGCCGCGATCCCCTGCCTCAACGACAGCGACGGCGGCATGGACGTGATCCGCCAGCTGGTGCTGCGCGAGCTTCAAGGCTGGATTTGAACGGCCTGGTCAGAGGGGCTGGACCGGATCGTTAACGATCCGCGACACTGGACACGAAGGGTCGGTTCAGCCTTCATACATCTGGCTGCCCGCGCCACCGCTTCCTACCTCATGATCAGAACAACAGCCGGGCTGAACCGGCGCAGCGGTCCTGCCGACCAACGTACCGACCGCGCCCGGCGACGGTCTCGCCGGCCCTGGAGGACTTTATGACTGGTTTCGATATTTTCGCGATCGCCCTTGTTCTTCTCGTCATCGTCACGTTGTTCGCCGGGGTCAAGACCGTCCCGCAGGGCTATGACTGGACCATCGAGCGGTTCGGCAAATACACCCGCACGCTGTCACCCGGCCTCAATCTGATCGTGCCGTATTTCGATCGCATCGGGCGCAAGATCAACATGATGGAGCAGGTGATCGACATCCCCGAGCAGGAGGTGATCACCAAGGATAACGCCACCGTGACGGTGGACGGCGTCGCCTTCTTCCAGGTGTTCGACGCGGCGAAGGCGAGCTACGAGGTCGCCAACTTGACGCAGGCGATCACCGTGCTGACCATGACCAACATCCGTTCAGTGATGGGCTCGATGGATCTCGACCAGGTGCTGTCGCATCGCGACGAGATCAACGAGCGGCTGCTGCGCGTCGTCGACGCCGCGGTGTCGCCCTGGGGCGTCAAGGTCAACCGCATCGAGATTAAAGACATCGTGCCGCCGGCCGACCTCGTCGAGGCGATGGGCCGGCAGATGAAGGCCGAGCGCGTCAAGCGCGCCGACATCTTGCAGGCGGAAGGCCAGCGGCAGTCGGAGATCCTGCGCGCCGAGGGCGCCAAGCAGGGGCAGATCCTGCAGGCCGAAGGCCGCCGCGAGGCCGCCTTCCGCGACGCCGAGGCGCGCGAGCGTCTCGCCGAGGCCGAGGCCAAGGCGACGCAGATGGTGTCGGAGTCGATCGCCAAGGGCGACGTCGCCGCACTGAACTATTTCATCGCCGACAAATACATCAAGGCGTTCGGCCAGCTCGCGGAATCGCCGAACCAGAAGATCCTGATGCTGCCGATCGAGACATCGAGCGTGCTGGGCTCGCTCGCCGGCATCGGCGAGATCGCCCGCGCCACCTTCGGCGAGAGCGCGGCATCCGCCACGGCCGCCGCGCGCCGCGGCTCGGTGCCGCCGGCCGGCCCGACGCCACCATCGTCACCGCCTGTGCCGCAACGGTGAGGGCGATGTCGGTCGCGGCATACTCAGTTCACCTCTCCCACAAGGGGAGAGGGAGCTCAGCGTCGCTGTGGAGGCATTTAGAGATCACGTCATGACCGAGATGTTTTCGACCCTGGGCAGCTGGAACTGGCTGATCTTCGGCTTCATCCTGATGGCGCTGGAATTGGCCGCGCCCGGCGTGTTCCTGTTCTGGCTTGGGCTCGCGGCGCTCCTGGTCGGTCTCTTGTCGTTCGTGTTCACGCCATCCTGGCAGACGCAGCTCCTGATGTTCGCGGTGTTTGCGGTGGCTGCCGTGCCGGCATGGCGGCATTTTGCCAGGAGCACGCGGGAGGCGAGCAAGAGCAATCCGTTCCTCAACCGCCGCAACGAAGCCCTGATCGGCCGCGAATTCACCCTGGAGAAGCCGATCATCGACGGCACCGGCACGGTGCGGATCGACGACACGATCTGGCGCGTCGCCGGCCCCGACCTGCCGGCCGGCAGCCGGGTCAAGGTGGTCGGCGCCGATGGCGCCAGCCTAACGGTGGCAATGGCGTAGCTCATCGAGCGAGGCCTTCCTTCACCCTCCCCGCCTGCGGGGAGAAGTCGCCGCGCGCTTGCGCGGCGGGTGAGGGGATACAGGTCCCTCGACAAATCACACTCGCGGATGGAGTCCCTCACCCCAGCCCTCTCCCCGCGAAGGGCGGGGAGAGAGAAGATCAGCGCCTGCTCCACCGCTCGGCAAAGCGATGCAGCGGCGCAAAGGTCTGGAATAGCTCCTTGCCGAGCCCCGTGAGCGCGTAGCCGTTCTCCGTCAGCTCGATGAACCCTGCCTCGCGCAGCTCGGTCAGCCGCGTCTGCAAAATCGTCGGCGAGGCCTCGTCGCAGGCAGTGCGCAGCGCGCGCGAGGTCAGCGCGGTCTCGCGCAATTCCCAGAGAATCCGCAACGTCCAGCGCCGCCCGAGCAGATCGAGCAGCGCCATGATCGGGCGGCCGCTGCGCGAGCCGCGAACGCTGCGTTTGGCGGTCGGAACCCGTTCCGGCATCGTGAATCCGTCTTGCGTGTTGCTACAGATATTGTAGCGTCTAGCTACAGTAATTGTAGCGAGAGGTTCAGGCCATGTCACGCATCGCGCCGCTCGATCCGCCTTACGCCGCGGACGTTCAACAGCATTTCGACCGCATCATGCGCGGCGCGCCGCCGCTGCTGCTGTTCCGCGTGATGGCCGGCCATCCGCGTGCCTGGGAGAAGTTTCGCGGCGGCAGCCTGCTGGATCGCGGGCCGCTCTCGCTGCGCGAGCGGGAGGTCGTCATCGACCGCACCTGCGCGCTGAACAACTGCGAGTACGAATGGGGCGTGCATGTCGCGGCATTCGGCGCCGCCGCCGAATTATCGGCGGAGCAGGTCGAGGCGACCGTGCGCGGCAAGGCCGATGCGAGTTGCTGGTCGCCGGCCGAGCAGGCGATGCTGGCTGCGGCCGACGCGCTGCATGCCCGCGCGACGCTCGATGACGCCGAGTTCGCGGCGCTCTCAGTGCATTATGACGAGGACCAGATCCTGGAGATCATCCTGCTGTGCGGCTTCTACCGCACGGTCTCCTATCTCGCCAACGCGCTGGACCTGCCGCTGGAGACGACCGCGGCGCGGTTTCCAATGTAGCCGCCGTAGCGCGCCGCCTACGCCACGCCGGCGCGCAACAGATCGTGCAGATGGATGATGCCGACCGGCTTCTTGGCGTCGGTCACGATCAGCGTCGTGATCTTCGACGCGTTGAGCAGCTCGAGGGCTTCACCGGCGAGCGTGTCGCGGCCGATCGTCTTCGGCGTCCTGGTCATGACCTCGTCGACCGTCAGCGTCAGCAGGTCGGGGCGCATCTGGCGGCGGAGGTCGCCGTCGGTGACGATGCCGACCAGATGGCCGAGGCGGTCGACGATGCCGACGCAGCCGAAGCCCTTCGAGGTCATCTCGACCAGCGCGTCCGACATGCTGGTGCCGAGCGGCTTCAGCGGCACGGTGTCGCCGGTGTGCATCAGGTCGCGGGCATATTTCAGCAGCGCGCCGAGCTTGCCGCCCGGATGCAGCACGCTGAAATCCGTCGAGGTGAAGCCGCGGCCTTCCAGCAGCGCGATCGCCAGCGCGTCGCCGAGCGCCAGCATCATCAGCGAGGACGTCGTCGGCGCCAGATTGTGCGGGCAGGCCTCGCGCGCCTTCGGCAGCGTCAGCTGCACGTCGGCGGCCTTGCTCAGCGTGGACTCCTTGTCGGCCGTCATCGCGATCAGCGGAATGCCGAAGCGCGCAGCATAGGCGATCAGATTGCGCATCTCGGCCTGCTCGCCGGACCACGATAGCGCGAAGATCGCATCGTCAGTGGTGATCATGCCAAGGTCGCCGTGACTGGCTTCGGCCGAGTGCACGAAGAACGCCGGCGTCCCGGTGGAGGCGAAGGTCGCGGCAATCTTGCGGCCGATATGACCGGATTTGCCGAGCCCGGTGACGATCACCCGTCCCTTCAACTTACGGATCAGCTCGGCAGCCGCGGCAAAAGGCGCGGCGAGGTCGGACTTCAGCGCCGCGGTGAGCGCGGCGACGCCGCTGGCTTCGGCATCGAGGGTACGCAGCGCCGATTGAATGGCGCCGTCATCGTGACCGGATGATTTGGTCATCAGCGGCTTCGGTTTGGCCATCTTGGATTCCAGGGGGAGGGTTTTGCACCCGGGCGTCTCCCTTAGCACGGTCTATTCCGCGATGCGACGCGCGGTTAACCGGCCTCAACGGCTCATTAACCATAATTGTTTTAACTCCATTAACGACGTTTTCCGCCGCCCGGCGGAGGGTGTTCGTCAAGTGCATGAATTCGTTGGAGTATTTCAATCGTGGTGCGGAGGCCAGCAAGGGGCCGAAACGGGCGCGAATGCCTCGTTCGCGTTGCTTTGCCATGCCTGTTGCTCACCGCGACCTCAGGGCTCGCCGCGGCACAGACCGTGACGCCCGACCTGTTCAGCCCGACGCGGCAGAGTCAGCTGGTGACCCAGGATTCGCCGCTGCGCCGGACCGCGGCCGGGACGCTGGATTCCCTCAATGGTCTGAAGCTGCCTGATGCCGATCGCGACCGGCGCTCGTCAACGTCGGGCTCGACCACCCGCATCGGCCAGATCCCGACCTATGGGTTGCCCGCCGCCAACGGCGCCGCGGTGTCGGGCTACGACTCGCTCAATCGAAAGCGTCAAAAGCCGAAATATTATCCGGGCCAGGCCAAGCCGAAGCCGCCGCCGGGCCCCGGCTCGCCGGTGCCGACGCCGCCGCGCACCGCGACCGGGGAGTTGCGGCTGTCGATCCCGCCGTCATCGACCGCGAACAAGCCGCCGGTGCCGGCCGCGCTGGCCGGCACCGTCGTCGGCCAGCCGGCGCGCCGGCGGCTGAAACTCGACGACGATCCGTTCGGTGCGATCGGCGATTATGCCGGCTCGTTCCTGATCAAGACCGCGGTCGAGGTGATGGCCGGCTACGACAGCAATCCGGGCCGGCTCTATTCGCCACAGGGCAGGGCGGTCTACGTCGTCGCACCGGAATTCCTCGCGGTCTCGGACTGGGAGCGGCATGCCGTCGTCGCCGATCTGCGCGGCTCGTTCAGCGGCTACGGCTCCGGCCTGACGCCGAACGCCGACGGCACGCCGCTGTCGGCGCCGCTCGACGTCGACCGCCCGAGCTTTACCGGCCATATCGACGGCCGCCTCGACGTCACGCGGGACACGCGTCTGATGGTGCAGGCGCGCGCGCTGATCTCGACCGACAATCCCGGCAGCCCGAACGTTCAGGCCGGCCTTGCCAAGTATCCGCTGTTCAGCACGATCGGCGGCACCTTCGGCGTCGACCAGAATTTCAATCGCCTCCAGGTCTCCGCCGGTGCCACCGTCGACCGCACCGACTATCAATGGTCCAAGCTCACCGACGGCACGCGCTCGTCGAACGACGACCGCAACTTCACCGCCTATGGCGGCGTCGGCCGCGTCAGCTATGAGCTGAACCCCGCAGTCAAGCCGTTCGTCGAAATGCAAGGCGACAGCCGCGTGCACGACCTCGCCCTCGACCGCAACGGTTTCGCGCGCGACTCGTCGGGCGGTTACCTCAAGGCCGGCACCTCGTTCGAGTTCACGCGGATGCTGTTCGGCGAAATCTCGGTCGGCTACGCGATGCGCACTTATGCCGACTCGAGGCTCAACCGGCTCGAGGGCCTGCTCACCACGGCCTCGCTGACCTGGACCGCGACGCCGCTGACCACTGCGAAATTCTATTCCGACACCCAGATCGGCGAGACCACGCTGCCCGGCACCTCGGGCGTGCTGTCGCGCACCTACACCTTCGAGATCGACCACGACTTCCGCCGCTGGCTGACCGCGATCGGCAAGTTCAGCTACGGCACGCTCGAGTACCAGGGTGACAACCGCAACGACACGATCTACTCGGTGTCGACCGACCTGATCTACAAGATGACCCGCAGCCTCTGGATCAAGGGCACCATCCGCCGCGACTGGCTGGAATCGAACCAGCAGGGCAACAACTCGGCATCGACCGTGGTGATGCTGGGCGTGCGGGTGCAGAATTGAGGATCGAGATCACGCCGGCACTGAAGGTGTCATGCCCCGCGCAGGCGGGGTATCCAGTACGCCGCGGCCTCTCGGTTCAAGCGCCGACGTATCTGGAATACTGGATCGCCCGCTTTCGCGGGCGATGACAGTTGCGTATGTGGCTGTAGCGCGGCGTGACCGCCGCGATTTACCGCGGCAGGTCCGTCTTGCCCATCAGGAAGGTGTCGATCGACCGCGCACACAGCCGGCCTTCGCGGATCGCCCACACCACCAGCGACTGGCCGCGGCGCATGTCGCCGGCGGAGAAGACCTTGGCCTGCGAGGTCTGGTAGTCCTGCAGATTGGCGCGAACGTTGCCGCGCTGGTCGAGCTCGACGCCGAGGGTCTTGAGCAGGCCCTCGTGCACCGGGTGCACGAAGCCCATCGCCAGCAGCACGAGTTCGGCGTCGAGCGTGAACTCGGTGCCGGGCAGCGGCTTGAACTTGTCGTCGACCCTGATGCAGTGGAGCTTGGTGACCTTGCCGTCCTTGCCCTCGAACTTCTGGGTCAGTACGGCGAATTCTCGCACTGCGCCCTCGGCCTGGCTCGACGACGTGCGCATCTTCAGCGGCCAGTTCGGCCAGGTCACGCCCTTGTTCTCGCGCTCGGGCGGCGCCGGCATGATCTCAAGCTGGGTCACCGACTTGGCGCCCTGGCGCAGCGAGGTGCCGATGCAGTCCGAACCGGTGTCGCCGCCGCCGATCACGACGACATGCTTGCCGCCGGCGAGGATGTCGGCGGCACCATCCTGCGCCTCGCCGGAGACGCGGCGGTTCTGCTGCGGCAGGAAGTCCATCGCGAAGTGGATGCCCTGCAAGTCGCGGCCGGGGATCGGCAGGTCGCGCGGGGCTTCCGCGCCGCCGGTCAACGCCACGGCGTCATACTGCTTGACCAGTTCCTGCGGATCGATCGCATCAGCGGCGCTGCCGCCGACCGGGCGGCCGTAATGGAAGGTGACGCCCTCGGCTTCCATCTGCGCGACGCGGCGATCGATGATGGCCTTCTCCATCTTAAAATCCGGGATGCCGTAGCGCAGCAGGCCACCGGCCTTGGCGTACTTCTCATAGAGATGCACGTCGTGTCCGGCGCGCGCGAGCTGCTGCGCGCAGGCCATGCCGGCGGGGCCGGAGCCGATCACGGCGACCTTCTTGCCGGTCTTCTGCAGGGCGATCTCCGGCTTGACCCAGCCCTCATCCCAGGCGCGGTCGACGATCGCGCATTCGATGGTCTTGATCGTGACCGGGTTGTCGTCGATGTTGAGCGTGCAGGACGCCTCGCAGGGCGCCGGGCAGATCCGCCCGGTGAACTCCGGGAAATTGTTGGTCGAGTGCAGGTTGCGTGCGGCCTCTTCCCAATTGTCCTGATAGACAAGGTCGTTGAAGTCGGGGATCTGGTTGTTGACCGGGCAGCCCGGCGTGCCCGGCTCGGCCGAGCCGGTGCCGTGGCAATAGGGGATGCCGCAATTCATGCAGCGCGCCGCCTGGTCGCGCGCGTCCTTCTCGCTCAGCGGAATCACGAACTCTTGGAAGTTCTTCAATCGCTCGGCGACCGGCCGGTACTTGCGCTCGTTGCGGTCGATCTCGAGAAAACCTGTAATCTTGCCCATTAAACCCGATGCCCCTGCATCATGTGTCCGTATCTGTCTGTGTCAATTGTCCGTCATTGCGAGGTCCTCGCGACAAAATTGCAAGGCAATTTTGTGCTGAAGCGACGAAGCAATCCATGGTTCGGCTGGTGGCGCTATGGACTGCTTCGCTGCGCTCGCAATGACGTGCTTCCTGTAACTACGCGCCGATCGCGATCTTCGGCTCGGCGTCGGCGTTCTTCGCCTTCATTTCCTTCAGCGCGCGGCGGTACTCGACCGGCATCACCTTGCGGAATTTCGGCAGCCAGGTCTTCCAGTTCGCCAGGATCTCGGTGGCCTTCTTCGAACCGGTCAGCTTGGCGTGGCGCGTGATCAGGACGTGCAGCCGCTCGACGTCGGAGTCGAGCAGGTTCTGGAACACGTCGACCCGGCCGTGCGCCTCGAGATCGCCGGAGTGGTGATAGGTGTCGGCGTTGATCATCTCCTCCGACAGCACCGGCTCCAGCTCGACCATCGACAGGTTGCACAGCTTGTCGAAATCGCCGGCCTCGTCCAGCACATAGGCGATGCCGCCGGACATGCCGGCCGCGAAGTTGCGCCCGGTCTTGCCGAGCACCACCACGATGCCGCCGGTCATGTACTCGCAGCAATGATCGCCGGCGCCTTCGACGACCGCGACCGCGCCCGAGTTGCGCACGGCGAAGCGTTCGCCGGCGATGCCGCGGAAGTAGCACTCACCCTCGATCGCGCCGTACATCACGGTGTTGCCGACGATGATCGATTCCTCCGGCACGATGCCAGAGATCTTCGGCGGCTTGACGATGATGCGGCCGCCCGAGAGGCCCTTGCCGACATAGTCGTTGCCTTCGCCCTCGAGGTCGAAGGTGATGCCCTTGGCGAGCCAGGCGCCGAACGCCTGTCCGGCGGTGCCCTTCAGGCTGACATGGATGGTGTCGAGCGGCAGGCCCTCATGGCCGTAGATCTTCGCCACCGCGCCCGACAGCATCGCGCCGGCGGAACGGTCGGTGTTGTTGATCTCCTCTTCTATCTTCACCGGCGCGCCGCGGTCGAGCGCGGCCTGCGCCTTCTCGATCAGCCTGCGGTCGAGCACGGCTTCCAGATGATGGTTCTGGCTCTCCGAGTGGTAGATCGTCTGGCCCTTCTCCTCCTTCTGCCGCACGAACAGCTTGGAGAAGTCGAGGCCCTTGGCCTTCCAGTGCGAGACCAGCGCGGTCTGGTCCAGCATCTGGACCTGGCCGACCATCTCGTCGAACGTCTTGTAGCCGAGCTGCGCCATGATCTCGCGGACTTCCTCGGCGACGAAGAAGAAGTAGTTGATGACGTGCTCGGGCTGGCCGGTGAAGCGCTTGCGCAGCACCGGGTCCTGGGTGGCGACGCCGACCGGGCAGGTGTTGAGGTGGCACTTGCGCATCATGATGCAGCCCGCCGCGATCAAGGGCGCGGTGGCGAAGCCGAACTCGTCGGCCCCAAGCAGCGCGCCGATCACGACGTCACGGCCGGTGCGGAAGCCGCCGTCGACCTGCACCGCGATGCGGCTGCGCAGCCGCTGGCGCACCAGCGTCTGGTGGGTTTCGGCAAGCCCGATCTCCCACGGCGAGCCGGCATGCTTGATCGAGGTCAGCGGCGAGGCCCCGGTGCCGCCCTCGAAGCCCGCGATCGTCACATGGTCGGCGCGCGCCTTGGCAACGCCGGCGGCAACCGTGCCGACGCCCACTTCCGAGACCAGCTTGACCGAGACCTGGCCGTCCGGATTGACGTTCTTGAGGTCGTAGATCAGCTGGGCGAGGTCTTCGATCGAGTAGATGTCGTGATGCGGCGGCGGCGAGATCAGGCCGACGCCCGGCGTCGAATGCCGGACGCGGGCAATGGTCGCGTCGACCTTGTGGCCGGGCAACTGGCCGCCTTCGCCGGGCTTGGCACCCTGCGCCATCTTGATCTGCATCATGTCGGAGTTGACGAGATACTCCGTCGTCACGCCGAAGCGGCCCGAGGCGACCTGCTTGATCGCCGAGCGCATCGAGTCGCCGTTCGGCAGCGGCTTGAAGCGGTCGGCTTCCTCGCCGCCTTCGCCGGTGTTCGACTTGCCGCCGATCCGGTTCATCGCGATCGCCAGCGTGGTGTGCGCCTCGCGCGAAATCGAGCCGAACGACATCGCGCCGGTGGAGAAGCGCTTGACGATCTCCTTGGCCGGCTCGACCTGGTCGAGCTTGACCGGCTTGCGCTTGTCGTCCTCGGCGCTCTTGATCCGGAACAGGCCGCGCAGCGTCAACAAACGCTCCGACTGCTCGTTGAGGATCTTTGCGAATGCGCGGTACCGCTCCTGCGAGTTGCCGCGCACGGCATGCTGCAGGGTCGAGACCGATTCGGCGGTCCAGGCGTGGTCCTCGCCGCGGGTGCGGAAGGCGTATTCGCCGCCGACGTCGAGCGCGCTCTTGTAGACGTGGCCGTCGCCGAACGCGTCGTTGTGGCGCCGCACCGTCTCCTCGGCGATCTCGCCGAGGCCGACGCCCTCGATCCTTGTGTGGGTGCCGGCAAAATACTTGGCGACGAAGTCCGCCTTGAGGCCGACCGCGTCGAAGATCTGCGCGCCGCAATAGGACTGGTAGGTCGAGATGCCCATCTTGGACATCACCTTGAGCAGACCCTTGCCGATCGACTTGATGTAGCGCTTGACGATCTCGTAGTCGTCGAGCGCGCCCGGCAGGCGGTCCTTCATCGCGAGGATGGTCTCGAACGCGAGATAGGGGTTGATCGCCTCGGCGCCGTAGCCGGCGAGGCAGGCGAAGTGATGCACCTCGCGCGGTTCGCCGGATTCCACGACGAGGCCGACCGAGGTGCGCAGGCCGGTGCGGATCAGATGATGATGCACGGCGGCGCAGGCCAGCAGCGACGGGATCGGAATCCGGTCGGTGCCGGTCATGCGGTCCGACAGGATGATGATGTTGATGCCCTCGCGCACCGCGCCCTCGGCGCGCGCGCAGAGCTCGTCGAGCACCTGCTCCATGCCCGCCGCGCCGAAGCCGGCGTGGAAAGTGGTGTCGAGCGTGCGCGACTTGAAATGGGTCTCGGCGACGTCGGAGATCGAGCGGATCTTCTCCAGATCCGCGTCGGTCAGGATCGGCTGCCGCACCTCGAGGCGCTTGGTCGAGGCGACGCCCTGCAGGTCGAACAGGTTCGGCCGCGGCCCGATGATCGAGACGAGGCTCATGACGATTTCTTCGCGGATCGGATCGATCGGCGGGTTCGTCACCTGGGCAAAGTTCTGCTTGAAGTAGGTGAACAGCTGCTTCGGCTTGTCGGACAGCGCCGAGATCGGCGTGTCGTTGCCCATCGAGCCCGCGGCTTCCTCGCCGGTGGCCGCCATCGGCGTCATCAGGATGGTGATGTCTTCCTGGCTGTAGCCGAACGCCTGCTGCCGGTCGAGCAGCGGCAGGTTGGAGCGCACGCCCTTGGCGGGTGCGTCCGGCAGTTCCTCGAGCTGGATCTGGGTGCGATGCAGCCAGTCGCTGTAGGGATGGCTCTTGGCGAGGTCGGCCTTGATCTCGTCGTCCGGAATCAGCCGGCCCTGTTCGAGATCGACGAGCAGCATCTTGCCGGGCTGCAGCCGCCACTTGGTGACGATCTGCTCCTCCGGAATCTTCAAGACGCCCATTTCGGACGCCATCACGATGCGGTCGTCCTTGGTGACGAGGTAGCGCGCCGGGCGCAGGCCGTTGCGGTCGAGCGTGGCGCCGATCTTGCGGCCGTCTGTGAAGGCGATCGCGGCCGGGCCGTCCCACGGCTCCATCAAAGCGGCATGATATTCGTAGAACGCGCGGCGCTGCTCATCCATCAGCGGATTGCCGGCCCACGCTTCCGGAATCATCATCATCACGGCGTGCGGAAGGGAATAGCCGCCCTGCACCAGGAACTCGAGCGCGTTGTCGAAGCAGGCGGTGTCGCTCTGGCCTTCATACGAGATCGGCCAGAGCCGGCTGATGTCCTTGCCGTAGAGCTCCGAATGCACCGAGGCCTGGCGCGCCGCCATCCAATTGACGTTGCCGCGCAGCGTGTTGATCTCGCCGTTATGCGCGATCATCCGGTAGGGATGCGCCAGCGACCAGGTCGGGAAGGTGTTGGTCGAGAAGCGCTGATGCACCAGCGCCAGCGCGCTCTCGAAGTCGGCCTCGTGCAGGTCGGGATAGTACTTGCCGAGCTGGTCGGCGAGGAACATGCCCTTGTAGATCACGGTGCGGCAGGACAGCGAGCACGGGTAATAACCCGCCATGCCACGGTCGCGCCGCTGGTAGATCGCCTGCGAGATCGATTTGCGCAGGATGTAGAGCCGGCGCTCGAAATCGTCCTCGGTCTTGGCGGCGCCGTTGCGGCCGATGAAGACCTGCATGTGGTAGGGCTCGGTCGGCTTCACGGTGACGCCGAGCGAGGAATTGTCGCTGGGCACGTCGCGCCAGCCGAGCAGCTTGAAGCCCTCGTTCTTGATCTCGTCTGCGATGATGCTCTTGATGACGTTGCGCCACGCCGCATCGCGCGGCATGAACAGCGCGCCGATGGCGTATTCGCCGGGTTGCGGCAGCTTGAAGCCGAGCTCGCCCGCCTTGCGCGCGAAGAAGGTGTGCGGGATCTGCACCAGGATGCCGGCGCCGTCACCGGCGCGCGGGTCGGCGCCGACAGCGCCGCGATGCTCGAGGTTGCACAGGATGCTGAGCGCGTCGGAGACGATCTGATGCGACTTCTTGCCCTTGATGTTGGCGATGAAGCCGACGCCGCAGGAATCCTTTTCCAGGCTGAGGTCGTAAAGGCCCTCGGCCTGCGGGCGCCAGGTGTGCAGCTCGGGAGTGTGCGGCCCGAAGGACGCATCATACGCGGTATCGGCGGGTTTCGAGTCCGCGGTCGCCGACAGCGTACCTGCCACGATGATTTCGCGCTCGAATTCCGACCCGCTCATGTGTCCTCTCCCTTCGGTAAGGGGCCTCACTGTGTTGGCGCACCTTGGGCGTTGCGGCACCCACCGGGGCCACCGCTCGTCCGCCGCGAGCCGCATTTTCCTTAATTCAGACGACGGGCGTTCAACGTCCCTGTGGAACGGCCCTGCCTGCAGCATTCTCGGAGCCCGGGGCGCCGAGGTCTCGTTGCAATCCCTATGCCGGGATGGCCTCGAAATTGAGACAGTCTTACTGTCCTAACGCCGACCTTGCCAAATTTTTGTCTAACACACAAGCGCGCGAAAGTCCCCGCCTGCATGCTCGAATCGAGCGACTCCAGCGGTGCGTGTCGCCGCCGATTTGAAGCAAACGCGCCCCGATCTGGCCCAAGGACCGGCCAAGGACTGCCGGATTTGAAAATGAAATTTTGCCCCAAGGCAAGTTCGGGCAAGCCGGCAAGAGAGCGGAAACGCTCCCGGAGACGGGGCAGACAGGAGTACGGCGAATGAAGTTGTTCACAGGTTGGGTTGCAGCCGCGGCTCTCGGGCTCAGCGCGGCCGCAGCGCAGGCGCAACTGATCGGGCCTGCCCGGATCGGCAGCCCATTGCTGGTCAAGGTGTCCGACATGGACGGGCCCTATGCGGCGATGCCCGAGGTTCCGCCGCCGCCGCGCTACGGCCGCCTGCCGAGCCTGCTGCCGCCGGTCGAGGTCTATACTGTGCTGCGCGAGAACGGCTACCTGCCGCTCGGCGCGCCGCGGCAGCGTGGCTTCGTCTACACGATTTCGGTGATCGACCGCGGCGGCGATGACGGCCGGCTGGTGATCGACGCCCGCGACGGCCATATCATCCGCTTCGTTCCGGCCTATGCGATAGGCGACAATTTCGACGACGAACTGACCGCGACCTACGGGCCTGCCGGGGCGATGCCGCCGCCGATCCAGGCCCGGGTGCCGCGTCCGCCGGCCCCGATCCCGCACGTCGCCAGGCGCGCCGTGCCGGTGCCCAAGCGCAACCCGCTCGCGGCGGCCAAGCCCGTCGAGGCACCGGCTGCCGCCCAAGCCGCGGTACCGACGGCGACTGCTGCGGCGCCGGCCGGCGCGCCCGCACCCGCCCAGCCAGCAGTCGCCGAGGCGCCGAAGCCGGCCAACGCCCCCCAGGCGACCGCGCAGGCCGCCCCGGTGGCTGAGGCGCCGACCGTCGGCAACGCCGCTCCGCCGGCACCGGCCGCGCCCGCGATCCTGCCGACCCAGGAGATGCCGAAAGTGCAGGGACTGGAGTAATCCGTTGCCGGATGGGAAACTGCGGTAGCCCGGATGGAGCGCAGCGCAATCCGGGTCAGGTTTCTCCGCTGACACACAGCGGCCCCGGATTTCGCTCCGCTGCATCCGGGCTACAAGTTAGGGAGCTCATAAAAAACGCCCCGGTTTCCCGGGGCGTTTCGCGTGCAGCCAATATCTGCTGACGCCGACTTTTGCTTAGGCCGCGACCTTCGCCGAGCCGTCGACGACCTGCGGGGCCTTCTCGCCGCCGGAGATCGGAATGCTGCGGGGCTTCTTGGCCTCGGGGATCTCGCGGACGAGATCGACGTGGAGCAGGCCGTTCTCGAGCGAGGCATTCTTCACCTGCACGAAGTCGGCAAGCTGGAAGACGCGCTCGAACGCACGCGAAGCAATGCCGCGATAGAGCACCTCGGACTGGTTGCCGGAGTTCTCGTTGGCACCTTTCTCGCCCTTGATCGTCAGCGTGTTCTCCTTCGCGACGATCGAGAGTTCGGCCTGCGAGAAGCCGGAAACCGCAACGCTGATCCGGTAAGCATTCTCGCCGGTGCGCTCGATGTTGTAGGGGGGATAGCCGGGGCTGCCGTCCGAGGTCACCTGGTCGAGCAGGTTGAAGAGGCGGTCGAAGCCGACGGTGGAACGGTAGAAGGGCGTGAGATCATAGCTACGCATAGAATAGTCCTCCAGTGAGCGACTGTTTCAGTTACCCGCCCGCCATAGGGCCGGGCTTAGATGTGTGCAGCCTGATGTTCCGGTTCCGAAACACTGGTAGCGGCCTGCACGGAGGTGATATGGGAGGAACGATGTCGCGTTCAAGAGGCGGAAATCGCGTCGCTTTTGCCGACCCGCTCTCTTGATTTTCGTCCCGTCCCACCCATCCGGTTCTCCCCATGACGCTCGTCTCGATCCCCGCCAATCCGGTTCCGGAGGACGTCATCAGCGGCATGATCAAGACGCCCGATGGCGCCGAGCTGCGCTTTGCGCGCTGGGCGCCGCCGCCCGGCCGCAAGGGCACGGTCTGCGTATTCGCCGGGCGCGGCGAGATGATCGAGAAATACTTCGAGACCGTGCGCGACCTGCGCGACCGCGGCTTTGCGGTGGCGATGATCGACTGGCGCGGGCAGGGGCACTCGTCGCGGCGCCTGCGCGATCCGCGCAAGGGCTATGTCCGCGATTTCGCCGACTACGAGATCGACGTCGAGACCTTCGTGCAGCAGGTGGTGCTGCCGGACTGCCCGCCGCCCTATTTCGCGCTGGCGCATTCGATGGGCGGCGCGGTGATGCTGCGCGTGGCGCATGCCGGCAAGCGCTGGTTCGACCGCATGGTGCTGTCGGCGCCCATGATCGATCTGCCGCGCGGCCGCGTGTCGCTGTTGTCGAGCACGCTGCTGCGGATCATGCGCTACGCCGGATGGGGCGGCCGCTACGTGCCCGGCGGCAACGACGTGCTGGTCGGGACCGCGCCCTTCATCGGCAATCCCGTGACCAGCGATCCGGTGCGCCACGCCCGCAACGCCGCGATCCTCGAGGAAGACCCGACGCTCGGCATCGCCTCGCCGACGATTGCCTGGGCCGACACCGCGTTCACCGCGATGCGCACCTTCCGCGGCATGTCCTACCCATCCGACATCCGCCAGCCGATCCTGATGCTGGCGGCGAGCAACGACGAGGTGGTGTCGACCGCGGCGATCGAGGAGTTCGCCTACCACTTGCGCGCCGGCTCGCATCTCGTGATCGCCGGTGCCAAGCACGAGATCCTGCAGGAGCAGGACCGCTACCGCGCGCAATTCTGGGCGGCGTTCGACGCCTTCGTGCCAGGCACGCCGCTGTTCAAGTAACTCGATCGTTCAGCCGTTGAGCAGCGCGACGATGCGGTCCGGAAAGCGCCGTTCGACGAACAGGGTCCTGACCTCGGCGACGCTGAGGTAGCGGTCCTTGCCTTCGCCCTTGCCCATGATGTCGAGCAGCACCGGCCACTCGCCGAGCATCAGCAGGCGATAGTAGTAGTGCCGGATCGTCCAGGATGTGGAGTGCTCGCTGGCGGCGCGCCGGAAGTTGTCCGCCATGAAGGTCTTGATCTCGGACGCCGACAGGCCGCGCTCGACGCTGCCATCGGGAGCCTTGTAGTCGCGGCCGTAGCTGGTGAGGCGCGCGATCTCGTCCTCATGCACAATCGCCTGCTGATCGAGAATGCGCGAGCCGGCGCCGTGCTTGTCGAGCGGGCCGTTGCGCAACTCGTCGAGGATGGCGCCGTGGAGCAGGCTGCGCAGTTGGCTGAGCGGGCCGAAGCCGTTGGCGCCCTGCGCGACCAGGAAGATCTTTGCCCGCGCGCTGAAGCCCGCCAATCCGGTCTTGCCGGTGGCGCGGCCGATCGTCTCGGTCAGTTCGGGCAGCGGCACGATGTGACCGCCGACATAGTTGCCGGCAACCAGCGCGCGCAGGAACGGGCAGGGATTGTTCGGAGAAACCTGCGGGGCGGGCGCCTCGCTTGCAGCAATATCGGCCATGAAATCCCGTCCTGAAAGCATCAAGCCTAAGCAGCATCCATTACCGGGCGATGAATTCGCTCGGAGTCTTGGCGAAACCTAGTCCATAGCGAATTTCGGTGTCGATGCAACCAGAGCGAGTTTGCCGAACGGGACGCCGGCTTTCAAGAGGCCGTCGCGGTAATGGGCGATATCGGCCGGATTCTTCCAGTGGAAATTGCGCAAGTGCCGCTCGACCGTCAGCCCGGGATGGTTGCCGAGCAGCGCCTCGGCCGCCTGCGCAGCCTCGTCCTTGCGGCCGAGCTGGGCCAGCGCCGCGGTGCGCACCGCAAGGCATTGCAGATGGTTCGGGTTGAGGTAGAGCCCTTCGCGCGACCATGACAGCGACGCGTCATACTGCCCGAGCAGATAATGGCTGAACGCATTCAGCGCCGCCCACTGGTAGCGCGGATCGCTGTTGCCGCGCTGGACCGCGGTCGAGAACAGCTCGACCGCCTTGCGGTGGTCGCCGATCACCATGTGGCAGATGCCGAGCACGCCGCGCGCGCCCATGTCGTAGGGGTTGAGCTCGATCGCCCGCTTGATGGCGTCCATCGCGGCTTCGTAATGGCCCTGCATCGCGTGCAGATAGGCGAGCAGCTGAAACGCGAAGGAGGAGCGCGGATCGAGCCGCACGCTGCTCTCGGCCAGCGCCACCGATGACGCCCACAGCTCGCGCGTGCTCGGGATCCAGCCGAACTGCGCGGCCTGAATCTGGATCAGCGCCAGATACGCCCGCGCGATCGACAGCGCAGGATCGAGCTCGATCGCCTCCTTGAACAGGGCGATCGCGGCTTCGCAATCGGTCTTGGTCTGCTGATAATAGTGCGACAGGCCCTTCAGGAATCGATCCCACGCGGTCAGCTCGGAGTTCGGTGAGCGCGCCGGTGCGGAGGCCTCGGCGCGGTAGATCTCCTGGGCGACGGCGGCGGAGAGATTGGCGGTGATCTCGTCCTGCATCGCGAACAGGTCGCCCATGTCGCGGTCGTAGCGGCCGGTCCACAGCTGCTCGCCCTTTTCCGGGGCGATCAGCTCGGCGGTGACGCGGATCTTGTTGCCGGCGCGGCGCACCGAGCCCTGGATCAGATAGGTGGCATCGATTTCGCGTGCGATCAGGCGGGTCGGGACGCTCTTACCCTTGTAGGCGAAGGTCGAGTTACGGCTCAGCACGCGATAGAAGGATTGCAGCGACAGCGCGTGGATCAGGTCCTCGGTCAGGCCGTCGGCGAAATATTCGTCGTCGCTGCCCGAGAGGTTGTCGAACGGCAGCACGCCGACGATCGCGGTCCGATATTGCCCGGGCAGATGCGGCCCGTCCTGCGGCGCCTGCTCCTGGACGTCGGATCCGGCGGGCGCCCAGGTCCAGACATGGATCGGCTCGGCAATGTTCTTGAAGCGGTGCGGGCCGGCATCGGCCAGCGTGACGGCGAGCCGCCGCCCGGCCTCGGTGCGGGCCTTGTCCGACACCGCGATGCCGCCGGGCGCCGCCACGGTCTCGAGCCGGACGGCGATGTTGACGTCGTCGCCGAACACCTCGTCCTCGTCGGCCATGACGTCGCCCATGTGGACGCCCATCCGGAAATGCATGGCGCGGTCGGTCGGCAGATGTTCATTGCGTTCAGCCATCAGCGTCTGCATCGCGACCGCGGCCTCGATCGCGCCGATGATGCTCGGAAACTCCAGCAGGAAGCCGTCGCCGGTATTTTTGACGATTCGGCCGCCGTGATTGAGGATGATAGGGTAAATCGCGCTGCGATGGGCCTTGAACGAGGCATGCGTGCCTGCCTCGTCGACACCCATCATGCGGGAGTAGCCGGCGATGTCGGCGCAAAGAATGGCAGCGAGCCGTCGTTCCATATTGTCTGGGCCCCGGAATGGTCACTCAGCCGACGTGACCGAGTCGCATACTTACAGGACAGGACGGGTCTGGCGAAAGCTCGGTTTGCAGGCAGCTATAATGCATTGTAGCAGGAATTGGCATGCGACGATCGGACTGCGCAACGCTGTCCTCTCCTGAATTCATATGTCTTGGGAATGGCCGTCCCGGGAATGGCGCTATTCTGATCGGCCTTTCTACTTCGTTACTCATGTGGGTCACGCTCGCCATGCTTGGAATTCACGAACTCTGGCTCTTTGTTCTCTCCGGCCTGCTGCTCAACATCACGCCGGGGCCCGATACGGCCTACATCATCGGGCGCAGCATTCAACTCGGATGGCGCGGCGGGGCTGCCGCTGCACTCGGAATCAGCTGCGGCTGCCTAGTCCATGTGCTGGGAGCGTCGATCGGGCTGTCGGCGCTGCTGATGGCCTCCTCGACCGCGTTCCTGGCGGTCAAGCTGATCGGTGCGGCCTATCTGGTCTGGACCGGATTGCAAATGCTGCTGTCCAGCGCCAAGCCGATCGTCGAGATCGGGGGGCAGAAGGGCGAGACATCTGTCTCCCGGGTATTCTGGCAGGGGGCGCTGACCAACATCCTCAACCCCAAGGTGGCGCTGTTCTTCCTGGCCTTCCTGCCGCAATTCGTGGCAGCCGATTCGCCGCACAAGACGCTCGCCTTCCTGGTGCTCGGACTGATCTTCATCACGACGGGAACGTTGTGGTGCTTCGGCGTTGCTGCCTTCGCGGCACGCGCCGCCGGCCGCATCCGGCAATCCACCGGGGTGATCACCTGGATCAACCGTTCGCTCGGAGGCCTGTTCGTTTATCTCGGCGTCCGCGTCGCGATGCTGGAAGCGCGCTAACCGGCACCCCAAATGGGCCACGATGCGTTCCACCGATCCTACATCCGATTCGTTAACCTCATTCAGGAGCGCAAGTTGGGCGGCGCCAGGCTGGTGGCGACGAAGCCAGCGTAGCCCGCATGAGCGAAGCGACATGCGGGTTGCGTGGTGTCCCGCATATCGCTCGCGCATGTGGCTACTGATTGAATTGCACGGTGTGCCGCGTCAGAGACTTACCGCCGGTAATAGCGATACGGCGGCTCGAAAACGTAGGTCGAGCCGTAGCGGTACGGCAAAGGATCATAGCCGATCACATAGGCTGTTCTCAGTCGGTAGTGTTTGTATCGCACCACGCGGACGGGTTTGCGCCATGTGTCGCACACGCAGCGTTGACGGGAGCTAAAATCGGACAGCTGACTGCCCTGTGGCTTCAGGTGAGCCGCGGATGCCGCGTCCGGAAAAAAGATGCAGAGAGCGCAAAATGCGAGAATTGCCAGCGGCCGAGCCATAGGATCAAACCCAATCGCGGAGATGAACAAGCTCGACAACTGCTCGGAAACAGGCAAGTTCCAAAGGGCATGTGGCTGCCTCGTCCGAAGCGGCTGGGCGCCGTGACTTTCCGACGGATATCGTTTGAGGAGGGAAATCCTAATCGGCAGCCTTCGAAAGTTCAGGGGGAAAGCTCGCATCTATGTCGTCGCGCGGCAGCTTCAAGCCATGCGACAGCGTCCCTGCCTTGCAGACCTGACCGTTTGCGGAGGCCCGTGAACGACTACATATCGCGCATGCGACGGGCGCCTCGCGCCATCGCAGCCCCTCTTTGAGGGCGTTTCCTCCCTAGACTTGGGCCGCTTGTTCACTCAGGCGGCCTTTTTCTTTCATCAAGCTGAGCAGTGCAGGCCCGATCAGTCGGGCTTCTTCTCGCGCTTCCAATCCATGCGCTCGATGCGTTCGTCGATCAATCGATTCACTTTCTGGTCTCGCCGCGTATCCTTGCTGAACAATCCGCCGTGCAGGCGATAGGCAAGGAGCAGCAGGACGACAATGCCGCCGATGAGAAAATAGGACCAGTCCATGGCCAGAACCGCCGGGCGGCCGCAATCGCCGCAACGCGCGGAACATAAGGCCGGCTCGGCCGACTTGTCCATCTATTGCGGGTGGTCGCCTGTCGAACGTCCAGGCTGCTTGCCTCGCACTCTCCGATGCATCAACCGTGCAGCTTGGGCAGCGCGCTGCCCGCAAGATAGATGCCGAGCAGGATCATCGCGATCAGGAACCAGCGGCGGAACACGTCCGGCTGCATCCGTTGGCGGACGGCCTGGCCGATGAACATGCCGGTGAAGGATGCCACCATCGCGACCGCGCCCGGCAGCGCGGTGGCGGCCGTCAGCAGCCCCGTTGCCGTGAGGTTGAAGGCAAGCGCGACTGTCGCGGTGGTGAAGAAGACGCCGAGCGCCTGCACCAGCTCGTCCCTTTCCATGCCGATCGCCTGCATGAACGGCATCGAGGGGATGACCTGAACGCCGGTGGCGGCCGAGATCAGGCCGGTGATGACGCCGACGATGCCGCCGATCCATTTCTCGTCGCGTCGCGCCACCTTGAAGCTGAACTTGCTGAGGCCGACGATGGCGTAGATCACCAGCAGGATGCCGAGCACGACGGTTCCATAGGCTGCGTAGGGTCCAGTCAAGAGCCCGGCATTGAGCCAGATACCGGCCACGGTGCCGAGCATCAGCGGCCACAGCCGCTTGAGGATGTCGCGCAGATAGGGGCCGACGAAGGTCTGCCAGATATTGGTGACGATCGCCGGCACGATCACGATCGCGATGGCGCGGCCGGGCGACATCGTGGTGGCAAGCAGGCCCATCGCCACCGTCGGCAGCCCGAGGCCGAGCGTACCTTTGACGAAACCGGCGAGCAGGAAAGCGAAGGCGATGAAGATCAGGAGATGGTCCACCATGGCCGCACATTGACCGATCGGCGCAATCGGCACAATCTGGAGGTTACGGAGTTAGCCTTCGCTTGATCCGAAGGGCAGGGGAGACATCATGCGGTTTGACCTGGTCGACCTGCAACTGTTTATCGCGGTCGCCGATGCGCGCAGCATCACCCACGGCGCCGCGCGCGCCAACCTCGCGCTGGCCTCGGCCAGCGAGCGGATCAAGGGCCTCGAGGATGCGCTCGGCGTCGCGCTGCTCAAGCGTGGCCGCCGCGGCGTCGAGCTGACCGCGGCCGGCGAGAGCCTGCTCGGCCACGCCCGTATCGTGCTGCACAATGTCGAGGCCCTGCAGGGCGACCTCGCCGCCTATGCCTCCGGCGTCCGTGCCAACGTGCTGCTGCTCGCCAACACCTCGGGCCTGTCCGAGCATCTGCCGCGGGCGCTGGCCAATTTCCTGCACGAGCATCCCGACATCAGCGTCGACGTCGAGGAGCGTGAGAGCACCGATATCGCGGATGCGATCGCCAGCGGTGCTGCCGATCTCGGCTTCGCTGCCGAGCACGTGCTGCCCGACAGCGTGGAGCGCTTCCTGTTCAGCGAGGATAAGCTGATGCTGGTTGCCTCGCGCCGCAGCGATCTTGGCGGCCGCCGCCAGATCGATTTTCAGGAAGTGGTCGGCCGCGATTTCGTCGGGTTGACGGCCACCTCGGCGCTACAGGTGCATATCTCCCGGCACGCGGCGAAGCTCGGCGCGCGACTGCGCTTCCGTGCTCGGCTGCGCGGCTTCGACGCGATCTGCCAGCTGGTCGCTGCCGATGTCGGCGTCGCCGTGATTCCGGAGACCGCGGCGCGCCGCTGTGCTGCGGCGATGCCGATCGTCACGATCCGGATCCGCGACGCCTGGGCCAACCGCCGCCTGACGATCTGCGCCCGCAGCTTCAAGGCGCTGCCGCGGCCGGCCAAGCAGCTGGTCGAGCATTTGCGCGCCGAGGCGCAGCGGTGAATGTAAGGATTTGAAACGAGGAGGCCTATTCAGCCCACCGGTCCTGGGCTCCAGTAGTCGCCTGAAAGCGGGCTGACCTTGACGTCATCAATGACGCCGATATCCAGGCTCGGATCGAAATAGCGCATCGTCCGCTCGTTGAAGTCAATGATACGGCCGGGCCGCAATGGCCCGACGTCATTGATCTTGACGATGACCTTCTTGCCCGCGGCCTCGACCAGGGCATATTTCGGCCTTGCGCCAAATTGGACCCCGCCAAACTTCTTTCGCAAACTCGTCTTGATCGCAGCCGTCCAGGCGGAGGGATCATAACGCTCGCCGGAGGCGGTGCTCGGACCGCCCTCCTCCCTGCCGGGCTTGAATGGATTGTACATGGATGCGGCGCCAACGATCGCAGTCTTCGTCGCGGCCTCGACGACGGCGCTTGCATGAATTCCTTCACTTCGAGCAACGTTGACAGAAACGGCAAGCGCAATCAGGGCGCCGCAGACTGCGGCGCTCGAGCAGAACAGCATCATATCTCCTGTGATTTTTTCGATCGGTTCCCGATCGCAAACATGGTCAAGCGAACGCGGATGCGTGGATGGACTTGCGCCAATCGTTTGCGAGTTCGAGCCAAACCCCTCGGCTATGGAACCGTCGTGAGAACCAGTGGTCCTCACGCAGTGTTTTAGGTTTGCAGCGACTAAAACGGAGATTGCGTCAGCAGCATGGCCTTGCGGCACCTTGGCGCGAGCGGCGCGTGCCACGTCCGTGTCGGGTCAAAGCCGTCGCTGACCGCAGAGCCAAGCAACGGCCGCTTCGCGCGCGGAGCGGAACTGCATCCGCATGCTGCTTACTTCGCCGTCGCGATGCCGGCATCTTGGATCACCTTGGCCCATTTGCCGATCTCGGCATTGATGAAGCCGCGGAAATGCTCTGGCGTGTCGCCGGCGACGGTGAGGCCCTGCTCGGCGAGCCGCGCCTTGACGTTTGGATCGGCCATCGCTTGGTTGGCAACGCGGTTCAACGTGGCCACGATGTTCTCGGGCGTGCCCGCCGGTGCGAGCATGCCGTACCAGTTCTCGATCAGCAGTTCGGGCATCCCGACTTCCGCGGTGGTCGGCACGTCGGGCGCGGTCGACGCGCGCGCCGGTGCGCCAAGCGCGATCGGGCGCAGCGCACCCGCCTTGATCTGCGGCAGGATCACCGGCAGGTCGAGGAACGTCATCTGCACCTGCTGCCCCAGCAGATCGTTGATCGCGGGGGCGGCGCCGCGATACGGCACATGGACGACGTCGATCTTCGCAGTCAGCTTGAACAACTCGCCCGCCAGATGCGGCAGGCTGCCGAGGCCCGAGGACGCGAAATTGAGTTTTCCGGGCTGCGCCTTCGCCAGCGCGACCAGCTCCGTCATGTCGCGCGCGCCGGAACGTTGGTCGCGACCACCAGCATCTCCGGAACGGTCACGACGAGCGTGATCGGCGCGAAATCCTTCCGGGGATCGTAGGCGACTTTCTCCATTGCCGGGCTGACGGCGAGCGAGCTCGCGCTGGTGATGCCGATGGTGTAGCCGTCCGGCGCGGCCTTCGCCACGGCATCGGTGCCGAGCACTCCCGCCTGTCCGCCGCGGTTGTCGATCACGACCGGCTGCCGGATCAGTTCCGACATCTTCTGCCCGACCACGCGCGCGATGATGTCGTTCGGGCCGCCGGCCGGGAACGGCACGATCAGGCGGATCGGCTTGGCCGGAAACTCCTGCGCTGCGGCAACGACGGGCGCGAGAAGCAGAAGAAGCCCTGCCAGCAGTCTGCCGCAAATCGTCATGTGCGCCCGTCCCTGACGTTTCTGGTTGCCGCCAGAATGGGCGCGGATCAATCGCGCGGCAACCCGGGAAATCGGGCCGAGAAATCAGGCGTTGAGCAGCTTCATCGCCGCTTCGTGGACGCGGGGATCGCCGGCGGCGATGATGCGGCCACCGGCCTGTGCGGGTTTGCCGTCCCAGGTCGTGACGATGCCGCCGGCGCCGGTGACGATCGGAATCAGGCCGGCAATATCGTAGGGCTTGAGCTCGGTCTCGACCACGAGGTCGAGATGGCCGGAGGCGAGCATGCAATAGGAGTAGCAGTCGCCGCCGTAGCGCGTGAGCTTGGCGACATTCTCGATGCGGGTGAAGCAGGCACGGTCGTCCGCATTCATCAGCAGCGGGCTCGTGGTGTAGGCGGTCGCCTCCTTCAGCGACGCGCAGCGCCGCACCGAGAGCTTCCGCTCGCCGGACGGGCCGGAATAATGCGCCGAGCCGTTGTCGCCGGAGAAGCGCTCGCCGATATAAGGCTGGTGCATCATGCCGAATACCGGCGTACCTTTGTGCAGCAGCGCGATCAGCGTGCCCCAGATCGGGAAGCCGGCGATGAACGACTTGGTGCCGTCGATCGGGTCGAGCACCCAGACGTAGTCGGCATCCTCGCGCTCATTGCCGAATTCCTCGCCGACGATGCCGTGCTGGGGGAAGTTCGACTTGATCAGCCGCCGCATCACCGCTTCCGCGGCGCGGTCGGCCTCGGTGACGGGATCGAAATCGTTCGAGCTCTTGTTGTCGATCGAGAGCGAGGTCCGGAAGAACGGCAGGATGGTTTCGCCGGACGCGGTCGCGAGGCGGCCGATGAAGGCGGTAAAGTCGATGACCGTCACGGCAGGTCCTTCGGAAGGCGCAACGCGCACGTGGAAATCGCAAGGTGCTCTTGTCGAGGACGTCTTGCCTAGCTCAATCCGGTGCCGTGCGCACGATTAACGGAGCGTTATTCCCACCCTGATGACGGGTTCCGGACTTTCGATTCGGCTTCGGATTCGAAAGCTGCCCTGCTGCCGGGCGGGATCACGAAGTTGCGAGTTCTGGTATACGGGCTATGCGCGTGGCGCCGGCCGTTGCGGATTTTTTGTCGTAAGTTGCTGTGAAATAACAGGAAAATTCAATTAAATGGGTCTGTTGCATATTCGCCAGCCTCCTCAACAGAGCGCAGAAAATGTTTCGAAAGTTCTTGCGTTTTGTGCAGCGCGGTCGCATATTGTTGCGGTGCGGTAGCGCCTCGCGCTATCGCTGCCCTCCTTGGGCGTTTCCTCCCTAGACTTGGGCCGCTTGTTCATTCAAGCGGCCCTTTTTTCTTGAGGCACATTCCTTCTTCGTCATTCCGGGGTGCACTCGAACTCGGGTTCACCCGACTTCGGCTCATTTTCATGCTTGTCGCGCGGATAAATGGATTCCGGGTTCATGACTTCGTCGTGCCCTCAGGATTACGACGGGTTGGTTTGCTCAACTTGCTCGGTCATCGCCCGGCTTGCCGCCTCCGCTAAAGCTCCGGCGTGCCCGAGATCGCAAGCCTCGTCGAAGCCTTGGCGCAGACGGGACAGGGCGATCCAGTATTCCAGAGACACTCGTTATTAAACCGATAGGCCGCGGCGTACTGGATCGCCCGGGCCATCTGCGCAATTGCGCACAGGCCGGGCGATGACAGCGGTGGGTGAGGACAGAGCTTCACACCCTCTCAGGTGCGCAATCGCGCACCGGGAATGACGAGCGAGGGATTTCTACTCCGCGGCCGCCTGGAAGGGACCAAGATCGCCGAAGGGGATCGTCGCCAGCGCATCCGCCAGCGTCGCGAAGTCGGCCGCCACCTGGGCGAAGCGCGGGCCCCGCTCGCGGCGCCGCTCATCCATATAGACGGCGCGGTTGAGCTCGATCTGCACGGTGTGCAGGCCGCTTGCCGGATTGCCGTAATGCTCGGTGATGAAGCCGCCGGCATAGGGCTTGTTGCGGCCGATCGAATAGCCGAGCGCGCTCAGGGTCTCCTCGACCAGATCGGGCAGCAGCGCCGCGCAGCTCGTGCCATAGCGATCGCCGATCACGACGTCGGGCCGCCGCGGCTCGTCGCGCGACACGCCGATCGACGGCATCGAATGGCAGTCGATCACCACCACCGTGCCGAACGCCTGATGGGCCTTGTTGATCAGCCGGCGCAGTGCGCGGTGATAGGGCTTGTACAGCACCTCGATCCGTCGCAGCGCCTCATCGACGTCGAGCCGCTCGCGATAGATCTCCTGGCCGTCGCCGACCACGCGCGGGATCGTGCCGAGGCCGCCGGCCACCCGCATCGAGCGCGTGTTGGCGAAGCTCGGCAGCCGCCCGGTGAACATGCGCGGATCGAGCTCGTAGGGCTCGCGGTTCACGTCGACGTATGAGCGCGGGAAATTCACGCGCACGGTCGGAAAGCCGCGCTCGCTGAGGCCGCCGATCAATTCGTCCATAAAAGAGTCTTCGGAGCGGCGCAGCGCGGCGACATCGATCCGCGACGCGTCGAGGAATTCGGCCGGATAGACTGAACCCGAATGCGGTGAGTTGAAGATGATCGGCGCGCGCCAGGCCTGCGGCTCGACGATCTCGAACGGGGGCGACACATCGCCAGCAAACTCGGTCATTCCCTTGGCGCCGTCCCTTGTGTCCGCCAGGTCCGGATTTCTGCCGGAAAAGCGGAGATTTATGGGCGCACATTGTCGGTAATCGCGGCCATTCTGCCAAGTGAAAAGAGCGTGGTTGGCGGCTGGAACGCATCTTAGGAGCGGAAAAATCGCTCCTGTTGATTCGATGCGCCCTTCGGTCCACAAATAGCTTGCGCTCGCCGGCGCTGGCCGGGCGCAAATTTCACCCGAAATTTACCGACTGTCGGGCTTAGTGTCCGGACAGATCCTCAACGCCGGATTCGACGATCCCTGCCATGCCGAAAATTCTCCTCGCGGAAGACGACAACGATATGCGCCGCTTCCTGGTCAAGGCGTTGGAAAACGCCGGTTTCAAGGTCTCGCCGCACGACAACGGCATGTCGGCCTACCAGCGGCTCCGCGAGGAGCCGTTCGAAATGCTGCTCACCGATATCGTAATGCCGGAGATGGACGGCATCGAGCTGGCGCGCCGCGCCTCGGAACTCGACCCCGACATCAAGATCATGTTCATCACCGGCTTCGCTGCGGTCGCCCTCAATTCCGATTCGGAGGCGCCGAAGAACGCCAAGGTGCTGGCCAAGCCGGTGCACCTGCGGGAGCTGGTCAGCGAAGTGAATAAGCTGCTGGCGGCCTGATTCGGGCCTGAATTAACGACTTTGCGTCCTTGCCTGCCCCGTCCGGGTCCGTTATAGGGACCCGACCCAATACGATTTGGGGTGCGTAGCTCAGCGGGAGAGCACTACCTTGACATGGTAGGGGTCACAGGTTCGATCCCTGTCGCACCCACCATCCTTCGCTCGCGTAGCGTGCGAAGGATGTCACGCCGGAGCCCAACGGGCGCAGGCCGACTTGCGGCCGCGAGCCACGCGTCTTCTCGATCATCTTCACGCGTCTCAGAGCGCCGGGCAGAGGCCCGCGTTCAGCACGCGGGCCTCCGCTCGATATCACCACCGCGGATAGGCGCCGCGGTAGTAGGCGTAGGAGCCGAAAGCCGGGCGGACCGCATAACGATAGCGGTAAGCCGGCCGGTATCCGGAATAGTATGTCGTGGTGTATCCGCCGCCCCAACGATACGGCCCGACATAATCGTCGTCATAAGCGTAGCTGCCGTAATAGGCAGGTGCGTAGTACGCAGGGGCGTAGCCGCCGTAGTAGCCGTACCCGGGACCATAGCCGTAACCAGGACTCCAGGCGTAGGCCGATGAGGCGAGCCCGCCGACGACCGCGCCGGCGATCAAGCCGCCAGCGACCGCGCGGCCGAATCCATCGCGTGCTTCGGCCGGCGCCGGCGCAGCGACCGAGCTCAAGCCGAGCGCGCCGACCGTCGAAAGAACAAGTGCTGTCTTCTTCATGTGATCCTCCTTCGCTGGTGATTGCCCTGCCGATCAACGGGAGAGAACGGCGTTGGTTGCGAGCGAAGGCGCGCCGCCGGCGGCGCGGACCCGCCGATACCGGAACAACTGTTCACAGCTGAACGGAACTGGCCGGGCGCCGCGCGCCGGATGATCGTGCAGGTGTTCCCGGAGGCGCCAAATGTCGCGTCGAGCACTCGCCTAGGAACGGCTGCCGCGGCACCGCTGTTTGTAAGCGAGGCAGGTTCGTTGGTGAGCCGCGTGCACCCCAGTGCAACGAGGCTCACCTGACCTTTGGAGCGCGGCTCCGCCAGAGCGAACGCCGATGTCAGGCGCCAGCTTTGCGAACGGAACAACCGCCACGTTTGGAGGAGGAGATCGGCAATGCAGAGCAAGATTGCAAAGAACAAGTTGCTGCTGACGACAGCGCTGCTGTTGGTCGGCGTCAGCGTCGCCTCGGCACAGGGCATGCGCGAAGGTGCCGGCGGTGGCGGCGGTGCAGGCGGCGGTGCGAGCATGGGCGCCGGAGCCGGCGGCGAACGCGGATCATCCGCAGGCGCGTCGGAGGGACGTTCCGGCGGTGAAATGCGCGGCAGCCCCTCGGGCGCAGCGCGAAGCGGAGGCATGACGGAAGGCCGCGGACGCGGCGGAGAATCCGGCATGAGCGAACGCGGACGTGCACAAGGCCAGGCTGAGCGGCAGATGGGCCGCGATGGCGCCGCCGAGCGCGGCGAGAGTGCGCGGGGCCAGACGACCGGACAGGCCCGCGACAGTGGCCGCGCCGAGCAGCGCGGCGAACAGCAAATCCAGCGTGACCGGTCGAGAAGCGATCAGACCGTCGGACAGAGCCGGCGTGACCGCGAGCAAACCGGCCGCGATGACTCCCGCGAACGCGGCAGCGCCGCGACACGAGAGAGCCAGCAGCAGAACCGCAGCGGTGCCGCGAACCAGCGCGAAGGTATGACGACAGGCCAGAGCAAGGGCTCGAGCACGACGACCGGCCAGAACCCGAGAGCCGGCCAGAGCACGACGGGCGCCGCCACTCAGCAGCAGCCGGGTACGGCACAGGGCCGCACGGATCCCAACCAAACGACTGGTCAGACTAACCAGACGACCGGTCAGACCAACCAGACCACTGGTCAGACGAGCGGCCAGACGCAGGGTCAGACCGGCGCCGCCGCCCAGACCCAGTCGAACGCAACGGTGCAAACCCAGGCCGGCCGCACCGTGACCGCGCAGCAGCAGAGCACGATCCAGCAATCAGTGCTGTCGGCACGCAACGCGCCGCGCGTCAACGTCAACTCGATCAACTTCGCAGTCCACGCGGGTGCGGTCGTGCCGAGCCACTTCAATGCGGTGTCGGTCTCGGCCTATCCGGCGCTGATCGATGCGTTCCCGTATTATCGCGACGACAGCTTCTTCATCGTCGAGGACGAGGTCGTGTTCCTCGATCGGAGCCGCCGCGTTGTCGACGTGGTCCCGGTCGGACCGCGAACGCACTACAGCCAGCGCGGTGGCAGGAGCGGCGGCGGCAGCATGGCGATGATGGATCTGAGCCCGCAGCAGATCCGCGAAGTGCAGCAGGTGCTGATCGATCGCGGCCTGCTGGTCGGCGAGGCCGACGGCGTGCTCGGCTCGCGCACCCGCGAGGCGCTGATCACGTTCCAGCGTCGCGAGGGCATCTCGACCAGCGGCAGCATCGATACGCGGACAGTGACCGCATTGGGACTGTCTGAGCGCTTCGGTCAGGGAGCCGGGCAAAGCCAGTCGACGGTCGGCCAGGGCGGCGCGCAACAGAACACGACCGGTCAGGCCAACGCGCCGCAGAACCAGTCGACCAGCGGGCAGGCTGGCACTCAGCAGCCTAACCAGCAGAACACGACTGGACAAACCACCGGCCAGGCGCCGCAAAACCAGAACCAGTCGACATCGGGCCAGACCAGCAACCAGCCGTCGGCTCAGCAGCCAGCCCCGCAGCAGAATACGACGGGACAGGCTGCGCCGCAGAACCAGTCCACCGTCGGACAGAGCGGCAACCAGCCGAACGCAAATCAGAACACGCAGTCCGGCCAGAACAGCGGTCCGTCATCGTCGGTCTCGGGCCAGGGCGCACAGACGCCCGCGCAAAATAACACCGGTCAGGGTTCGACCGGCAGCAAGTAGCAGCAGCTCACGCGAGAGCCCCGCCGCGAGGCGGGGTTCTTTTTGTGTCCGCGCTGATTGCGCAGCCGCCCCTCCGCGCGAACGTCAGCCGATGTATCGTGTTGGAGAGCCGTCACCGGGATGTGCCGAGATTCCGGCGGTCATTGGCGGCCTTTGTGCCCACGGCGGGCAAATTTACTGGTGACATTTCAGACGCGATGCCTCGTGACGACTGGGTCGGAACGGGGTCGAAAATTATTGCCAATCTCAGAAGGAGGCAGCAGGCGCCATGCAGAACGTCAAGCTGATGCGGCTGTTCACGTAGGACGAGATCAAACAGGTGCGCCAGAACGCGGTCAAGCTGCGCCCGTCATACCAGGCACCCGGCAGCTGATCTCTTTTGACTCACGCAAGACGCGAAGCTGCCGCTCGAACGATCGAGCGGTGGCTTTCTCACCTATGAAGGACGATCAGACGGCAGCCGGCCGCGCCATGCTTCGCCGGCGAGGACCTGGCGCTGCCGGTCGGCAATGGCTGGCCATTCCGAACGAACCACGCTGAGACTGGCCGCGTCGGCGGACCGACCGTCATCGGTCGCGAAATAGGCGCGCAGCCGGCCTTCGCAGCGGAAGCCGAGGCCGGTGTAGAGATCGAGGTTGCGCCGCAGTCGCCATTCCAGATGGAGCTCGGCCCGCTCGACGGCGAGCACCTCGAAGGCAAAGCGCGTCATCAGATGCGCGACATGGCTGACGAGCATCGCCTCGTCCATGCGCCCGGTGCTCCAGATCGGCGCGAGCGTCGCCCGCTTCTCCTCGGGGATGATCGTGGAGAAGCCGGTAAAGCCGAGAACGGCGCCCGATGTTACATCCTGGATGGCAAAAATATTCGTCGTCGCCGCCCGGCTCAGTGCCGCCGCGAGGCGTGATGCGTGCGCTTGACGGGAGCCGCTGCGATCGAGTTGGCGAAGCATGGCGACATCGCCAGGCAATTGCGCACATGCCTCCGGACCTGTGATCGCTGCGAGCAGGACGCGGTCGGTGGCGAAGCTGGTATGGCGGTTCGCGGAATCCATGCCATATTGACGCAGCTATCGGATATGCCGTCAAATGACCGCAACGGCAGTTCATATGCAGATTGGTCATGTCGCTCAATCCGAGACACGTCGACCTGTTTCGCGAGGTCGTGCGCCATAATGGAATCACCAAGGCCGCCCTGAGCCTGCGGATCGGGCAGCCTTTCGTCAGTCGCGCGATCGCCCGGCTCGAGCGCGAGATCGGCTTTGCACTGTTCGAACGCGGGCGCGGCGGCGTCACGCTGACGGTGGAGGGCGAGATCTTCCTGCGCGAAGTCGAGCGCAACCAAGTCGGGCTCGACTATCTGGCGCGGGCGGCGCGCGACATTCGGGCGCGTGGCAGCGGAACGCTCAGGGTCGCCTGCCTGCCGGCGTTCACCTATTCGCTGATGCCGCGGATCGTCGCGGCCTTCGCCAAGCAGCATCCCGACATCATGCTGTCAGTGGCGGTGCACAGTCCCGAACGGGTCTGGAGCCTCGTTGCTGCGGGACAGTGCGACGTCGGGCTGGCCCGGCCGCAGCCGGGCTTTGCCGCCGTCGATGACGAACTGCTGATGACGATGGAGGCGGTCTGCGTGCTGCCGCGCCAGCACCGGCTGCGCGCCAAGCGGTCGATCAGGCCGAAGGATTTGCAGGGTGAGCCGATGATCGCGGTCGCGCCGAGCGCGACGCATCGGTCCCGCCTCGAGCGTGCCTTCGAGGATGCCAAGGTCGAGGTCCGGACGGTCGCGGAGATTCAGTACAGCATGCAGCGCTGCGCTCTGGTCGCGCAGGGCCTCGGGTTTTCCATCGTCGATCCCGTCGTCGCTCGCGATTTCGCCAGCTCCCGCATCGTGCTCAAGCCGTTCCTGCCGCGGATCGAGATCACCACCGTGCTGCTGTTTCCCTCGCAACGGCCGCGCAGCCGTCTTGCGCTCGAATTCTGCGAGCTGGTGCGCGCTGAGACGGCCGAGTACAGGAAGGAAGTTGGCACGCCGGCCTAGCCGGACCGTCGAGCGCCGCGCGCGCGAAGATCGCAGCTCGGCACCAGGCCATGGCGGCCGTGCAGTCCGCGCCAGAGCCCGCCAAACAGGACACTCAGAAGCTTGCGCATCGGACCTCCCGCGTTGGCACCTGCGTTCGCGTGATCCTGCGAGCCAAGGCGGTGAAATGACAGAGCCAATTCTGAGCAGACCTGCGTAGTTTTTGAGCAGACCGTTCGTGGGTCTGAACGGCCGGCGCCGAAAAATCCTATGAGATTCAAATCAGCATGTTGTGGCACGGCTCGTGCATCGAAGGTGCCGAGTTGGCCGCTAGGGTTCCGACCTTGAGTATGCAAGGTGCTGGTCCGAGAGCAGCCGCTTGCGGGAGAGACATCCCCGCAGGTGCACGGCGGGACAAAAACCCGGGAGACCTCGTTAGCCAAGGGATTGGCGGAGCGATGGTCTTTTCGCCAATCCCCTTTGTGAATTTTTGCAAGAGGGATCGGCAATGAACAAGCTCGCTTTCTTCCTCCGCTCTGTGGTCATCGGCTGCGTGGCCGTTCTCGCGGCAATTTCGGCCGCCGACGCCGCGCCGAAGAAAAACTTCAAGGTCGCCTGGTCGATTTATGTCGGGTGGATGCCGTGGGGCTATGCGGCCGACACCGGCATCGTCAAGAAGTGGGCGGACAAATACGGCATCGCGATCGAGGTCAAGCAATTCAACGACTACGTCGAGTCGATCAACCAGTACACCGCCGGCGGCTTCGATGCCGTCACCATCACCAACATGGATGCGCTGTCGATCCCCGCAGCCGGCGGCGTCGACACCACCGCGATCGTGATGGGCGATTTCTCCAACGGCAATGATGCCGTGATCCTCAAGAACAAGACCGATCTCGCCGCGATCAAGGGGCAGAGCGTCAACCTCGTCGAATTCTCGGTGTCGCATTATCTCCTGGCGCGCGCGCTCGAAAGCAGCAAGCTGAGCGAGAAGGACGTCAAGGTCGTCAATACGTCGGATGCCGACATGGCCGCCGCCTACAAGACGGCCGACGTGAGCGCGGTCGTGACCTGGAATCCGATCGTGACGGAAATCCTCGGCTCGCCCGACGCCAGGAAGGTGTTCGATTCTTCGCAGATCCCCGGCGAGATCATGGACCTGATGGTCGTGAACACCGAGGTGGCGAAGGACAATCCTGCCTTCGCCAAGGCGCTGGTCGGCATCTGGTATGAGACCATCTCCAAAATGACCGCGAACGATCCCGCGGCAAAGGCTGCCAAGGAGGCGATGGCCAAGGCCTCCGGCACCGATCTCGCCGGCTTCGACAGCCAGCTCGCCTCCACGAAGCTGTTCGACAAGGCGGCGGATGCCGAAGCCTTCACGCGCAGCAAAACGGTCGGTATGACGATGGACCGTGTCCGCAAGTTCCTGTTCGAGAAGGACCTGCTCGGCAAGGGCGCGAAATCGGCCGACGCCGTCGGCATCGAGCTCGCCGACAAGTCGGTGCTGGGCGACAAGTCGAACGTCAAGCTGCGCTTCGACCCGACCTATATGGACGAAGCCGCCAAGGGCAAGCTCTGAAGGCACGCCCTGACGCATCGCCTCACGCAGGAGCTGCTCCATGCGACTTGTGAACCTACGGCCAGGCCGGCAGACGCGATTCTATCTTCTCGCGGTGCCGTTTCTGCTGGTCGCAATCGCGTACTTCGCCGGCTCCAGCGCGAGGCTCGCGCAGAACCCGAACGACAAGCTGCTGCCGGCGCTGCCTAGCATGGTGCAGGCCGTCAAGCAGATGGCGTTCGAGGCCGATCCGCGCTCCGGAAACTATCTGATGGCCTCGGACACGGTCGCGAGCCTCGGCCGGCTCGGCTCGGCGCTGGCGATCTCGACGGTCGCAGCGCTGATCCTCGGCATCGTGATCGGCCTGTTGCCGGGCGCCAATGCGCTGCTCGGGCCGTTCGTGTCGGTGACCTCGATGGTGCCGCCGCTGGCGCTGCTGCCGATCCTGTTCATCGTGATGGGATTGGGTGAGAACTCTAAGATCGCGCTGATTGTGATCGGGACGTTGCCCTGCATGATCCGGGACCTCGCCATGAAGGTGCAGGAGCTGCCGCGCGAGCAGATCGTCAAGGCGCAAACACTCGGTGCCTCGACCTGGCAGATCGCGCTGCGCGTCGCGATGCCGCAAACGCTGCCGCGGCTGATCGACGTGCTGCGGCTGCAACTCGGGCCGGCCTGGCTGTTCCTGATTGCGGCCGAGGCGATCGCCTCCGACTCCGGGCTCGGCTACCGCATCTTCCTGGTGCGGCGCTATCTCGCGATGGATGTCATCATCCCCTACGTTGCCTGGATCACGCTCCTGGCGTTCCTGATCGATGTCGGCCTGCGCCTGCTGCAACGAAAGGCGTTTCCCTGGTTCGCGTCGGTGAGGGCGGAATGAGCGCGATCCGCTTCGACGACGTCTGGAAGGAATACGGTGATCACATCGTGCTCGAACGCATCACGATGGAGGTCGAGCCGCGCGCGTTCATCGCGCTGGTCGGCCCGTCCGGCTGCGGCAAGACCACGCTGCTCAGAATGCTGCTCGGCGAGGAGCAGCCGTCGCGCGGGCAGATCCTGGTCAACAGCAAGGTGCTGCCCGCGGAGCCCGACGCCGACCGCGGTGTCGTGTTCCAGCGCTACTCGGTGTTTCCGCACCTGACGGTGCTCCAGAACGTCATGCTCGGCCGCGAATTGCGCGACGCCCGATGGCTCGGCCGGCTGTTCGGGGCGACCCGCCGCGCCGCGGCCGACGATGCGATGAAGCTGCTTGCCGAGGTCGGGCTGGCCGGGCAGGAGACCAAGTATCCGTCCGCGCTGTCGGGCGGCATGCAACAGCGCCTCGCTTTGGCGCAAGCGATCATGCGCGGGCCGAAGATCCTGCTGCTCGACGAGCCGTTCGGCGCGCTCGATCCCGGTATCCGCGCCGACATCCACGTGTTGATGAAGCGGCTCTGGAACGAGACCAATCTGACCGTCGTGATGGTGACGCACGATCTCAGCGAGGCTTTCGGGCTCGCGACGCGCGTGATCGCGCTGGAGCGGCAGCGCAACCGGCCGGAGGAGCGCGAGCGCTACGGCGCCACCGTGTCGCGCGACCTCGAAATCTTTCCGCGCCGCACCGCCGAGCCGCGGACCAGCATCGATCCAGCTCCGGCCGGGACGACCCGGTCAAGCAAGGAGCATCAGCCGGGACGGCCCGGCGCTCTCGTCTTGAAGGAGCACTCATGATCCTCACCGAGGAACAGAAGGCCGAGATCGCAGCGCATGCGCGGCGATACAATGAACTGAAGGCCGCAGGACAGGAGCACGCGCCGCGTGCGCTGCCGGCGCCGACTTCCCGCGATGCCACGCCGATCGACGCCGCGACGGTCATTCACCGCGAGACCATTCCGTCCGGCTGGTACTGGACGACGCGGCTGAACCGCGGCGAGGCGCTGCGTCTCGCCAACACATCGGGGACATCCACCGTCAGCCTGCTGGCGTGGAACGCCGCCGATCCCACCGAGCGGCTCAATCACGCTGATACGATCAAGGTGCAGTGGGCGGCACGGCTGCAGAAGGGCCGCGTGCTGCTCTCGGACATGGGGCGGGCGCTGCTCGGCCTCACCGAGGACACAAGCGCCGCGCACGACACGCTGGTCGGTGGCTCCACCGCAGCGACCAACCAGGCAAAATATGGCGACGGTCACTTTCGCAACACGCGGGACAATTTCATCCTCGCCGCGGCCAAGCTCGGGCTCGACCGCCGCGATGTGCATCCCTGCGTCAGCTTCTTCGCGCCGGTCGCGGTCGATGGCGAGGGAAAATTCCTCTGGAACGAGGGACGGCGACACAAGGGGGATTTCGTCGATTTGCGCGCCGAGATGGATCTCTTGATCGCGCTGTCGAACTGTCCGCATCCGCTCGATCCCGTCGCGTCCTATCCGCAAGGGAGCGTTGAGGTCGTGCGCTATCGCGCAGATGTCCCGCAAGCCGACGATCTCTGCCGCACCGCGACCGCGGAGGCGGTCCGCGCCTTCGAAAACAACGCGCTGTATCTCGGCGACATGCTGCAAGGAGCCGCGCCATGATCACGCTAGCCCTTCATCCCGGCATCCGCATCGTGCTCGACGCTGAAATTCCCGCGCGCAAGTCGTGGTCGGCCATCATCCGAAAGGGGCAGACGCTGCGCATAACGGACAGCCATGGCCAGCAAGCGGTCGATACGCTGTTCTACTGCGCCGACGATTTCGGCGAGCGCTACAGCGGCCAGGATACGTTGCGCACGCAGGGCTCGGCCTATGTCGGGCTCGGCACCCGCATCATGTCCAGCGAGGGCCGCGTGATGCTGCGCGTCACCGCCGACAGTTGCGGCCTGCACGACACCTCGGCCGGCGCCTGCTCCTGCGAAAGCAACACGGTGCGGTTCGGCCACCAGACCCGCTACCAGCACGCCTGCCGCGAGAACTTCGTGCTGGAGGGGGCCAAGCACGGTCTGTCAAAGCGCGATATCGTGCCGAACCTCAACTTCTTCATGAACGTGCCGATCGATCCCGCGGGCAATTTCACCGTGGTCGACGGCGTCTCCAGGCCGGGAGATGCGATCGAGCTGGTCGCCGAGATGGACGTGCTGTGCGTGATCTCGAACTGCCCGCAGATCAACAATCCCTGCAACGGCTTCTTCCCGACGCCCGTGCAGGTCACGATCTTCGAGCCGGAGGCTTGAAGCATGTTCAGCAAGGTCCTGATTGCCAACCGCGGCGAAATCGCCGGGCGGATCGGCAGAACGTTGCGGTGCATGGGCATCGCTTCGGTCGCGGTCTATTCCGACGCCGACCGCTTCACCCGGCCGGTGCTCGATGCCGACGAGGCGGTGCGGATCGGCCCGGCGTCGGCCGCCGAGAGCTACCTGAACGTCGATGCGATCATGGCGGCCTGTCTTCGGACAGGTGCGCAGGCGGTGCATCCCGGCTACGGCTTCCTGTCGGAGAACCGCCGCTTCGCCGAGCGGTTGGCGGAGCACGGCATCAAGTTCATCGGCCCGCGGCCGGAGCATCTCGACGCCTTCGGGCTGAAACACAAGGCCCGTGCCATCGCCGAGAAAAGCGGCGTAGCGCTGCTGCCGGGCTCGGGCCTGCTGGAGACGGTCGATGAGGCGATCGCGCAGGCGGAGGCGATCGGCTATCCCGTGATGCTGAAGAGCACCGCGGGCGGCGGCGGCATCGGCATGCAGCTCTGCCACGATGCGGCGACGCTGCGCGAGCGGTTCGAGTCCGTGCAGCGCACGGCGCGCGCCAGCTTCGGCGATGCGCGGGTCTATCTCGAGCGGTTCGTCGCCCGGGCGCGCCACATCGAGGTGCAGATCTTCGGCAATGGCAAGGGTGGCGTGGTGGCGCTCGGCGAGCGCGACTGCTCGCTGCAGCGGCGCAACCAGAAGGTCTTCGAGGAAACGCCGGCGCCGGGACTTTCCGCGGACGTCAGGCGGCGGCTGCATGCTGCCGCGGTCTCGCTCGGCAAGGCCGTGTCGTACGAATCCGCAGGCACCGTCGAGTTCATCTACGACGTCTCGCGCGAGGATTTTTACTTCCTCGAGGTCAACACCCGCCTGCAGGTCGAGCATCCCGTCACCGAGCAGGTCTACGGTGTCGACCTCGTCGAATGGATGATCCGGCAGGCGGCGGGCGAGGACGTGCTGAACAAGGCGGACGCGCTCACCCCGAAGGGCGCGGCGATCGAGGTCCGGCTCTACGCCGAGAACCCGGGCGCCGCTTTTCGCCCGAGCGCGGGCCGCCTGACGTCCGTCGCGTTCTCGCCGGATGCGCGGATCGACGGCTGGATCGAGACCGGCACCGAGGTGACGCCGTTCTACGATCCGATGCTGGCCAAGATCATCGTCTCGGCCGAGACGCGCGAGGCAGCGATCGCAAGGCTGAGCGACGCGCTGGACCACACGATCGTTGCCGGCATCGAGACCAATCTCGGCTATCTGCGTGCCATCGCGGCCTCCGACGTGTTCCGCAGCGGCGAGGTGGCGACCAGCGTGCTCGGTGACTTCGCATATCGTCCGCGCACCATCGACGTCGTCGCGCCCGGTGCGCAGAGCGGCATTCAGGAATTGCCCGGCCGGTTGCATCTCTGGCACGTCGGCGTACCGCCGAGCGGCCCGATGGACGAGTGCTCGTTCCGCCTCGCCAACCGCGTCGTCGGCAACCCCGAGACGACCACCGCGCTGGAGCTGACCGTCAACGGGCCGACGCTGCGCTTCAACACTGATGCGACCGTGGCGCTTGCGGGCGCGCGGATGAAGGTCTCGCTCGACGGCGTAGAGGTCGCGCACCACGAGCCGGTCGCGATTCGCGCGGGGCAGACGCTTTCGATCGGCAGTATTCAGGGCGCCGGCCAGCGCGCATATCTCGCCGTGCGCGGTGGCTTCGACGTGCCCGAGATGCTCGGCTCGCGCGCCGTGTTCGCGCTCGGCGCCTTTGGCGGCCACGCGACCGGATCGCTGAAGGCGGGTGACGTGCTGCATATCGGGGCGGAGCCGCCGGGCCTTGCAGCGCCGCGCCGCGCGCCGGAGAGCGAGCGGCCCGAGCTGACATCGGCATGGGAGATCGGCGTGATCTACGGGCCGCACGGTGCGCCGGACTTCTTCACCGACGAGGATATCGAGACGCTGTTCGCGGCGAGCTACGAGGTGCATTTCAATAGCGCCCGCACCGGCGTGCGGCTGATCGGTCCGAAGCCGCGTTGGGCACGCGTCGACGGCGGCGAGGCCGGGCTGCATCCGTCGAACATCCACGACAACGCCTATGCGGTCGGCTCGATTGATTTCACCGGCGACATGCCGATCATCCTCGGCCCTGACGGACCGAGCCTCGGCGGCTTCGTCTGTCCGGCGGTGGTCGCGCGCGACGAGCTCTGGAAGATCGGGCAGCTCAAGCCCGGGGACACCGTGCGGTTCGTGGCTGTCAGGCGTGACGATCCGGTCGCCGGCCCGACGATCCTCAAGGCGCCCGAGCTCGGCGCGGCCGTCGTCGGCCGCAACGATGACGGCCCGATCCCGGTGGTCTATCGCCGCGCCGGCGATGACAATCTTTTGGTCGAATACGGCCCGATGGAGCTCGACATCGCCCTGCGGCTGCGCGTGCATGTGCTGGCGCAGGCGCTGCAAGAGGCGAAGCTTCCGGGCCTGGTCGATCTGACGCCCGGCATCCGCTCGCTGCAAATTCACTACGATGGCGCCGCGCTGTCGCGGCAAAAACTGCTCGACGTGCTGCGGCGGATCGAGCGCGAATTGCCGCCGGTCGACGCGATGCGGGTGCCGAGCCGCACCGTGCATCTGCCGCTGTCGTGGCGCGATCCGCAGGCCGAGCTGGCGATGCAGAAGTACCAGGAGCTGGTGCGGCCGGATGCGCCATGGTGCCCGTCGAATGTCGAGTTCATCCGGCGCATCAACGGTCTCGCCGGCGAGGACGATGTTCGCCGCATCGTGTTCGACGCTGACTATCTCGTGCTTGGTCTCGGCGACGTCTATCTCGGCGCGCCGGTGGCGACGCCGCTCGACCCGCGGCACCGGCTGGTGACTACCAAGTACAACCCGGCGCGCACCTGGACGCCGGAGAACGCGGTGGGCATCGGCGGCGCCTATATGTGTATCTACGGCATGGAAGGGCCGGGCGGCTACCAGCTGTTCGGCCGCACCATCCAGGTGTGGAACAGCTGGCGCACGACCAGCGTGTTCAAGCCGGGTCATCCCTGGCTGCTGCGGTTCTTCGACAAGATCCGCTTCTTCCCGGTCGATGCCGACGAGCTCACGGACGCCCGTGCTGCATTCCCGCACGGGCAGTACGACATCAGGATCGAGGAGGATACGTTCTCCTACGCCAATTACGCGAAAGGATTGGCCGAGGCACGGCCGTCGATCGCCGCGTTCAAGGCGACCCAGCAGGCCGCGTTCGATGCCGAGCGCAGGCGCTGGCGTGAGATGAAGCTCGACGAGGCGCCGGTGGAATCGATCGATGCAGGTGTCGCCGCGACAGGCATTCCCGACGGTCAGGTCGGCGCGTTCTCGGAGGTGCCGGGCAACATCTGGAAAATCCTGGTCGAGGAGGGCACGGAGATCGCGGCCGGCGACGTGCTGGCGATCATCGAATCCATGAAGATGGAGATCAACGTGCACGCACCCAGCGCGGGCCGCATCGCGTCGGTGCCGGTCAAGCCTGGCCAGACGCTGCGTGCGGGCGACGTCGTGGCGTTGATCCGGCCGGCGTAAATCTTACCGAGGCTGTCATCGGGCGCGCATTCGCGCGACCCGTTGGCTCGCAATGACGAGGCTCACACCTCCAGCCATTCCTCGCGAACGGCCGCGTTGGACTTGAGCTCGTCGGGCGTGCCTTCGAACACGACGCGGCCGTGGCCCATGATGTAGACCCGGTTCGAGATCTTCATCGCGATCGACAGCTTCTGTTCGACCAACAGGATGGCGACGCCGGCCTTGGCGATCCGCGCAATCAGCTCGCCGACCTGCTGCACGATCAGCGGCGCCAGACCTTCGGTCGGCTCGTCGATCATCATCAATTCGGGGTCGCCGAGCAGCGTGCGGCAGATGGTCAGCATCTGCTTCTCGCCACCCGACAGCACGCCCGCCGGGGTGTCGGCGCGCGCGGCGAGGTTCGGGAACATGTCGAGCATCTCCTGCGGCCGCCACTTGCCGGGCCGGCGTGGGTCCTTGACGCCGAGGATCAAATTCTGCCGAACCGTCAGTCCCGGAAAGATGTCGCGATGCTCCGGCACATAGCCGAGGCCAAGGCGGGCGATCTTGTGGCTCGGCAGGCCCGCAATGTCCTGGCACTTGAAGCGGATGGTGCCCTGCGGCGGCACTTCGCCCATGATCGCCTTGACGGTCGTGGAGCGGCCGACGCCGTTGCGGCCGAGCAGGCTCACGACCTCGCCGACCGCGATGTCGAGATCGACGCCCTGCAAAATGTGGCTCTTGCCGTAATAGGCGTGAAGATTCCTGACCTCGAGCATCAGTCGATCTCCTCGCCGAGATAGGCTTCCTTGACCTTCGGGTTGCCGCGGATTTCCTCCGGGGTGCCGGAGGCGATGATGTGGCCGTAGACCAGCACCGAGATGCGGTCGGCGAGCCCGAACACCACGCTCATGTCGTGCTCGACGATCACGAGGGTGCGTCCTTCGGTGAGGCGGCGGATCAGCGCGACGGCGCGCTCGGTCTCGGCGTGGCTCATGCCCGCGGTCGGTTCGTCCAGCATGATGACGCTGGCGCCCCCGGCGATCGTGATGCCGATCTCGAGCTCGCGCTGCTCGGCATAGGTCAACAGGCCCGCCGGTACGTCGCGGCGATGGCTGAGATGGATGTCGTCGAGAATCTGCGCGGTGCGCTGCTTCACCTCCGGCAGGTTGTCGACGTTCTTCCAGAACGCGTAGCGGTGGCCGGTCGCCCACAGCACCGCGCAGCGGACATTTTCCCACACCGTCATGCGTGCGAACACGTTGGTGACCTGGAACGAGCGCGACAGTCCGCGGCGGTTGATCTCGAATGGCCGCAGCCCCGAGGTCACCTCGCCGTTGAGGCGGATCTCGCCCGAGGTCGGCTTGATGTGGCCGGAGATCAGGTTGAACGTCGTCGACTTGCCGGCACCGTTCGGGCCGATGATGGCGTGGCGTTCACCTCGCGCGACGCTCAGATTGAGATCGCGGATGATGCCGACATTGCCGAAACGCTTCTCGACGGCGTTGAGTTGGATGGCCGCGGTCATGCGAGATATCCCCGATCACGGGCCACCGTCGCGGCGCGATCCCAGGCTTCAGCGACGCGCCGCCAGGTGATGCGCGCGACCAGGAAGCCGCCGACGAGCAGAACCGCCGCGGCCGCCCAGGTGGTCGGCGCCGTGGCGACGAACGGGATGCCGAGCAGGTTGATGACGTCGCCACCGGAGAAGCGCGCGACTGTCTCGATGGTCAGGATGATGCCGAGCGCGAGCGCCAGCGTCGGAATCGCCGCGACCAGATAGGACGGGATCACAGAACGAAGCGTGCCGGCGCGGATCAGCGGGCGGTGCTTCATCAAGATGCCGGCGATGCCGCCCGGAGCGAACATCACGATGCCGATGAAGATGACGCCGAAATAGAGCTGCCAGACCGAGGTGACGCTGGTCAGCCCGAGTTGCAGATAGGTCACCAGGATGGCGCCGAGAATCGGGCCGAAGAAATAGGCGGTGCCGCCGATGAAGGCGGAAAACAGCACCAGGCCCGACTGGGTCGCGCCGAGATAGGCCGAATTGGCGATCTCGAAATTGATCGCGGTGAGGCCACCAGCGATGCCGGCGAAGAAGCCGGCGAACATGTAGGCGAGATAGCGCACCACATGCGGATCATAGCCGATGAACTCGACACGCTCCGGATTGTCGCGCACTGCGTTGCAGATGCGTCCGAGCGGCGTGCGGGTCAGCGCGTACATCGCGATCGCCGAGACCATCACCCAGAACGCGATCAGGTAGTAGACCTGGATCTGCGGGCCGAAGGTCCAGCCGAACAGCGGCATCAGAGCCGTGCGGTCGGTGGTGATGCCGGATTCGCCGCCGAACACGCTGCGCAGGATCAGCGACGACGAGGCGACGAGTTCGCCGATGCCGAGCGAGATCATCGCAAACACCGTGCCGGCGCGCTTGGTCATGACCCAGCCGACCAGCAACGCGAAGGCCATGCCGCCGAGGCCGCCGACCAGCGGGATCACCGGCAGCGGGATCGGCCAGTTGTGGCTGGCGACCGCATTCATGACATGCACGGCGAGGAAGCCGCCGAGGCCGTACTGCACGGCGTGTCCGAACGACAGCAGCCCGGTCTGGCCGAGCAGGATGTTGTAGGACAGCGCGAAGATGATCGCGATGCCGATCAGGCTGAACGAGGTCAGCGAGCCGCCGGAAGAAAAGACCAGCGGCAGCACGACCAGCGCTATGGCTGCGAGCAGCCAGACGCCATAGAAGCTCACGGCGCCGCCGGGCTCCTGCTTGGTCACGGCGGAGGCGGGTGTGGCAGCGTTGCTCATGACTCGCGCGTCCCCAGCAGCCCCATCGGGCGGAAAATCAGGACCAGCACCAGCAGCAGATAGGGCAGGATCGGCGCGACCTGCGCGATCGTGACGTTCCAGATATCGGTAAGCGGTGAGGCACCGAGGCTCGGATCGAGCGGGCCGAACAGGCTGGCGAGCGACCCATTCAGCGCGACCGCGAAGGTCTGGATCAGCCCGATCAGCAGCGATGCGATGAAGGCGCCAGGCAACGAGCCGAGGCCGCCGAACACGATGACGACGAACAGGATCGGGCCGAGCAGCGCCGCCATGTCGGACTGCGTCACCAGTGAGGGGCCGGCGATGACGCCGGCAAGGCCGGCAAGCGCGCTGCCGACGCCGAACACCAGCATGAAGACACGTCCGACATTGTGGCCGAGATGGCCGACCATGCTCGGATGGGTCAGTGCGGCCTGCACGATGAGGCCGACCCGCGTCTTCTTCAGCGTGACCAGCAGCGCAATGAAGATCACCACCGACACCACCAGCATGAAGATCTTGTAGGCGGGGTAGTTGGTGGAGAACACGGTGAAGGCGGGGAAGTCGAGCACGGCCGGCACCCGGTAGTCGACCGGGCTTCTGCCCCAGATCATCGAGACGATCTCTTCGATCGCGAACGCGAGCCCGAAGGTTAGCAGCAGCTCGGCGACATGGCCATGCTTGTGGGTGTTGCGCAGGCCGTAGCGCTCGACTGCCATGCCGACCGCACCAACCAGAAGCGGCGCCAGCACGAAGGCTGGCCAGAAGCCGATCCAGCGCGTGAGCTGATAGCCGAAGAACGCACCGAGCATGTAGAAGCTGGCATGCGCGAAGTTGAGCACGCCCATCATGCTGAAGATGACGGTGAGCCCGCTGGACAACAGAAACAACAGCATGCCGTACAGGATGCCGTTGAGCGTCGAGATGACGATCAATTCAGCCACGGCGCACTCGCTTGAGACCGGAACGATTCACGTGATCAAAGACCCGTCGAACGAAGGGAACTACGACGCCACCACGCCGCCGGAACACGAACGCCTCCGCAACCCTGCGGTCGCGGAGGCGCATTCCAAGGCGGTCGATCAGGGCCGCTTCATGTTGCAGGTGGTCGGAAGCATCGTCTGCGCGGTGTCGATCTTGGAGACGATGCGCCAGCCCCAGCCGGTGTTTTCCTCGTCGAACGGCTCCTTGGTCTTGTCGGCCAGCGAGCCGAACGAGGAGATGTAAATCGGCTGGAAGAACTGGTGGTCGTCCTTGCGGATGAAGCCCTCGCCGCCGTCGAACACTTCGAACTTCATGCCTTCGAGCGCGGCCGCGACCTTCACCGGATCGATCGAGTTGGCCTTCTCGGCGGCCGCCTTGAACATCCGCATCTCGTTGACCGCGCGCGGATACCACACGGAAATGCCGGTCTTGGCGCGGAAGTCCTTCTCGAAATCCATCGCCGCCTTGTTGCCGGAGTTCGGGATGCCTTCGCTGATCTGGAACACCTGACCCTCGAGGCCGGCCTGCTTGATTGCAGTCGGCCCACCGGCGCCGCCGGCGTAGTAGGTGTACCAGTTGACCTTGAGGCCGGCGTCAGCCGCCGCCTTCAGCAGCAGCGCGAAGTCCTGCCCCCAGTTGCCGGTCACGACGGTGTCGGCGCCGGACGCCTTGATCTTGGCGATGTAGGGCGAGAAGTCGGTGACCTTGAGCATCGGGTGCAGTTCGTCGCCAACGACCTGGACGTCCGGCCGCTTTTCACCCAGCATCTTGCGCGCCGTGGCGCGCACCGACTGGCCGAACGAATAGTCCATATTGATCAGGTAGACCTTCTTGATGGACGGCTGACCCTTCATGTAGTTGGTCAGCGCTTCCATCTTGATGTCCGAGTTCGCATCCCAGCGGAAGTGCCAGTAGCTGCACTTCTCATTGGTCATGCTCGGATCGACCGCGGCGTAGTTGAAGTAGAGCACTTCCTTGCCGGGGTTGCGCGAATTGTGCTTGGTGACGAAGTCTGCCAGCGCGGCGCCGACCGACGAGCCGTTGCCCTGGGTGATGTAATGGACGCCGGCGTCGACCGCTTTCTGCGCCTGCACCAGGCTTTCCTGCGGATTGGTCTTGTTGTCGAGCGGGACGATCTCGACCTTGTGGCCGAGGATGCCGCCCTTGGCATTCAATTCATCGGCCAGATACTGGAACGTCTTCAGCCCGCCTTCACCAACGCTCGCGCCGCCGCCGGACAGCGGGTCGATATAGCCGATCTTGATGGTTTCCTGCGCGGACGCTGCGCCACCCAATACCGTCAGCGCTGCCGCGGCGGCAACGATCAGCTTACGCATCCTGGTTTCTCCCTTGCTCATGTTTCTTTTGATCTTCAGCGATCGAAGCCGTCTCATAACCTCAATTGCCGAACCTTCGCAACTTTCGCATTGAATACTGCGTCAAGTTTTAGCGGGCGGTACTATGATGTTATAGGCTTTCATCCTCAAAATCCGGAACCAATTTTGAACCGCAAGTAAACTTTTGGATGAGGCCTCATGTCTGTTCCAAATCTCCCTTGAAAAGGGGAGGTCGCTTTGCTCGCCGGAGCAAATCGAGTGGGGATTTCCACTCTCACCATGAAATATCGGCTTTCGCGGCTGGACCTTCCGCCTTTCAGGGGATGGAGAACGGAGATCGTTGAGTCGAGGCTCAGGCCTGATGCCGTCGAAGCTCAGGCTGGATCCCGGCGCGGCTTGAGGCCCGAGAGAAACAGCCGCGCGAAATGATCGGCGATCTCGACGGCAGACCAGTCCCGCTTGGTCTGGAACCAGATTGGATACCAATGCCCCATTCCGGTTAAAATCCGCTCCGCGAAATATGTATCGATGCGGCGGAAGCGGCCCTCGTCGATCCAGCGCTGATAGCTGTCCTGGTCTTGCCGGATCGTCGCCAGCACGTCGCCGACATAGGCTTTCCGATCGGCGTCGTTGAGATAATTGATGTTGTGGTAGGTCGCCTTGGGGCCGCACGGCGTGTCGTGCAGCATCAACAGAAGGCGGATTCTCTGCACGATGTGATCGAATGCCCCGAGGCTCTGATCTTGCAGATGCTCACGGATGCTGATCTCTCCGGCGAGCCCGCGTCGCAGGCAAGCCAGCAGCAGACTCTCCTTTTCACTGAAGTGATAGTAGATGCCGGCGCGAGTCATGCCCGCATCCGCAGCGATGCTCTCGAGCGACGTGCCCGACGCCCCCCTTCGGTTGAAGCTATCAGAGGCGATCGACAGCATCCTGTCGAACTTCGCGGCCCGCTTGTTCAGCGCCGCGCGAGACTCGAGGAAAGGCGCAAGGCTGAGTGGTTCCGGCATGTCGGGAAGCGCGATCTCGCGCCGGTAAACGCCATGCGTGATGATGTCATCGATGGCATCGATCGCCTGCTGGCGCGTGTAGTAGTCGCGTTCGGACAGCCAGAACGGAACCCAGTCCAGGACGGAGATCAGCGCCACCGCCGTGAGCAGCGGTTCGTCGCAGGCGATCGAGCCGTCCGCGACGCCCCGATCCAGAATCTCCGCCAGCAGCGCGGCATTCGCCCAGCGCTTCGCATGGACTTCGTTGCTGTAGGGCGCGGCAAGCGCGTCGATATCGGTGAACAGGATCATGCGCTGGCCTTCAGGCCTCAACCTGCCGCGCACGAAGCGCCTGACGATCTCGAGTCCGTCGATACCGGGTTCGGCCGCCGCCTCAATTTCGTGCCGATAGATCGCAAGGCCGCGCAGATAGCAGTGGAAGATCAGATCCTCCTTGTCGCGGAAATAGTGATACAGCGCGCCCGGCACGGCGCGAACAGACGCCGCGACCTGCTCCATCGTCACGTTCGCATAGGAGTGGCGAGCAAACAGCCGGGAAGCCGAGACGAGGATTTCTTCAGCCCGATCTGTCGGGTCGGCGGCGACTTGCAAACTCCAATGCCCTTCCTGATCGCGGAACGAAAATCCGCACGCGAGATAATCCCCTTGGCAGTAGCTTGTCGATCTGCGATAGACATTGGTATACCGTACACCAGTAGCTTCTACCAGGTGGATGGTTTAGCAAGCAGCGTTCCGTGGATGCGGGACGACCGGTATCGACCTGACATCGGTCAGGCCCAGTTTCGGGCAAGGCTTTTGGTGAAAAGAGGCTTTTGGAGAGAGCATGGCGCGCAACATCCTGATCCTTGGGGCCTCCTACGGCTCGCTGCTGGGCACGAAGCTGCTGATGGCAGGGCACAATGTCAGTCTGGTCTGCCGCAAGAACACCGCTGAACTGATCAACCGCGACGGCACCGAGGTGCGCATCAAGCTGCGGGACGAGAAGGAGCACCGCTCGATCTTCTCGCGCGACCTGCCGGGCAAGCTCGACGCGGTCACGCCCGGCGACGTCGACGTGTCGCGCTACGACATGGTCGGTCTTGCGATGCAGGAGCCGCAATACACTAACCACACGGTGCGCGTGCTGATGGTCAAGATCGCGGCGGCGAAGCTGCCGTGCCTGTCGATCATGAACATGCCGCCGCTGCCCTACCTGAAGCGGATTCCTGCGCTCGCCGGCATGGACCTCGAGGAGGCCTACACCAATGCGCAGGTGTGGGAGCGCTTCGAGCCGGGCCTCGTGACGCTGTGCTCGCCCGATCCGCAGGCGTTCCGTCCGCCGGAGGAGAAGGCCAACGTGCTGCATGTCGGCCTGCCGACCAATTTCAAGGCCGCCGTGTTCGCTGACGAGGCGCACAATAAGGTGCTGCGCGAGCTCGAGGCCGATATCGATGCGGTGACACTGGACGGCCAGGACGTGCCGGTGAAGTTGAAAGTGTTCGATTCGCTGTTCGTGCCGCTGGCAAAGTGGTCGATGCTGCTGACCGGCAACTACCGCTGCATCACGCCGACGGAGCCGCAGTCGATCCGCGACGCCGTGCACGGCGATCTGGCGCGCTCTCAGGCGATCTACGATCATGTCGACGCCATCGCGCGGCAGCTCGGCGCCGATCCCGCCGACCAGGTGCCGTTCGCGAAATACGCCAAGGCGGCGGAGAGCCTGCTGAAGCCGTCATCGGCGGCCCGCGCGGTCGCGGCCGGCGCGCCATTCATCGAGCGGGTCGACCTGCTCGTGAAGCTGATCTCGCATCAGATCGGCACCCCCAGCGCCGAAATCGACCGCACCGTCGACACGGTTGATCTGAAGCTGAGCGAGAAGATCGTTCAGGGCGGCTCAGGCGCGGAGTAAGGACGACCGTCACAGACATCCCGCGAGCGAGGCGCCTGCGGCATGCGCCTGCGCCGCGCAAGGCGCCGCGATCCGGCCGCCGAACGCATGGCTCGGCCGCTACGGCTGAGGTAGGCTCTCCCAGTTTGCGGTCGGGAGCACGACAATGCCGAACAAGCCGCTTTCTCCTTTTGCGATCTATGGCGACATGGACCGCGCACGCGACATCATGCGCGCCTGGCAGCCGCTCGACCAACTTTCTCCGGATCAAGCCGAGATCGTCACCAAGGCGATTGCCGAGGGCATCGCCCGCGGCCGCCGGCACGGTTTTGAGATCGGGCAGGGCCATCTCGCCGCGTGAGCGGCGCGCGCCGTGTTTCAGCCTGTTGCTGGCCGCACTCGTGAGGTGTGTGAGGTGAGCACGCGGGTCAGGCTCCCTCCCCCCTTGCGGGGGAGGGTGGGGAGAGGGGTGAGTCCCGGGCGAGATCATCGAAGCGCGCGTTGCCGTCGCAACGTTGCGTGCGCGTCGTTGCGTGATGAACTGAGAGAGTGTGCCGTGTGGTACCCCTCTCCCCAGCCCTCCCCCGCAAGGGGGGAGAGAGCCCTTCCGCCGATGCGTCCCTTACAAAGGTGGCATTACCGAATGAGCGCCGATGCCCAATACGTGCCTCCGGCTGATCGTGCGCGCAGACCCGCGCCCGATCTCACTTCGTATCGCCGCTGACGAGGCTCATCTCGACGGTGATGTCGCCGAAGGCGGGCTGCGGGTGCAGATTGTGGACCTCGATGCGATAGGCTCCACGGCGGAGGTCGATGCGGCCGATATCGCGGTATTTTTCGTTCCTGGCATGGGTGGCGTGGCACAGCGAGTTGAAGGTCCGGTCCAGTACGGCGGCGCCGTCGGGCTCGGTACGGACGGTGACCTTGAGCGGAATTGGCAGGCCGAGGCCGGGCCGCTGCGGTTCAGGAATGGCGTGATAGGCGATGTCGCTGTTGCAGTGATCGTCGGAGTAGCGGTCGCCGACCAGCCTGTCCCTGAGACGGACTTCCGTGGACGGAAACACGAATCTGAGCTGCAGCAGGTAGGATTTATCGACTGGCGCGTTGAACTCCTTGTTGAGCACCACGCCAGATTGCTGCAATGAGATTTCGGTCGGCGGCACCAGCGGCGGAAAGGCGCACAGCCCGGTGATCCACATCGCGAGCCCGATGAATTCCTTGTTGCAGAGGCTGTAGGTGGTCGGTCCCATCAGGTCTCTTCGGTCGGCGACGAGAATCGATCGGTCGATCCGCCGCCGAACGGCGTGCGGACGCGTGCCTCCTTTTTCCTCGTGCATTGTAGGGAGTTGCGCCGAATTCTTCGACGGCCGCTCTGGGGCAAATGGCCACATGCGGCGATACGACGATGACCGTCGCCGCTGATATTTGCGCGGCGTCCGCAAGCTGTCCGAGAAACCGGAGTCGCAACATGTGCTAGAAGACGGTGCGCTCCTCGCTGCGAGCCTTTCGCTTCTGCATCGGCCTGGTTGTGCGATCGGCGGATACAACCCTGCTGTTCCGCCGCGATCAGGTGATCGCGATGCGATCGTTAATATGACTCCGACCATGCTTAATTTTCCGAAGGCCCGGGACCATGCATCGTCCGATGGCGCGGCGCGATCACAATGCTGATTTCTTCGCGAACGCGTGGACGACCCTCTGGTTCTCGCTTCGATTGTTCTCTACATCAGGCGAACGGCTCGATAGCGAATCCGCCCGGGCCGCGGACCGCAACGAGCGCGACAATCGCAACGGGCGCGACAATGAAGAATGCCATGCATGAGCACGACGACCGCAGGAGCTCGCGGCGACCTTATCAGGAGCGGCCGGCATAGGCAGCTGATGGCCGCATTCTGCATGCGGTCCGGTTCATCTGCCTGAAAGTGCGCCCGCTCGTCGGAGGGCGACGAAGCAATCCTGGAAATGCCCTTCTGCTGAACCGAACGTCGTCGTTCGCGACAGCGGGGGATCGAGATGACATGCAAGACGACGACAATCCTGCGGCGCGCGCGGCGAAACATCTTCCCCTGCCGCGCGAACCTCGCGACCTCAAGGACATCAGCGCAGCGCCGCCGCTTCTGTTCTCGACCCGGCCGTACCGGCCGGCGGAACAGTTCGAGGTTTGGAAGACGCGGATGGCCTCGCTGCTCGACGTCGCCCCGGCGCCGGGCCACGATCCGGCGCGGGGATTCGAGGTCGAGTACCTGACCTGCAACATGGCCAACGTCGTGTTCACGTCGGGGCGCTTTGCGGCGCAAACGTTCGCGCGTGTGCCCCGGCCGTCGCAGCGCCCGCGAGTCGATTTCTGGTGGCTGTTCCGCGTGCGC